>NZ_BAAKIZ010000008.1:0-1576 GCF_059703725.1 Pseudazoarcus sp. NS34 | reverse complement strand
CTTGCCACCAGGAGCAGCGCAAGCCCTCACGCAACTCACCGCCCTTGGTGCGGGCACCGCCGCTGGTGGCCCGCAAAGCGGCGCAGCCGCTATGAATGAGGCTAGCAACAACGCTGTGCAGCTTGCGCCGCTGGCAGCCCTAGTACTCGAAAGCATACTAGCAGCGGGCCCAGCGGCGGCACGTGCCTGCCTCTCATCCCCTGCGTGTGTAAGCGCGCTGCAAATGGCTGGAAAAAGAGCCGTCGCAGTAGTGGCCGGGATGCTGACGGCAGAGGAACTGGCGAAAATCCCCGGATTCGGCGCGGGGGAACAACCGCCACCCTTCGGTCCGCTGACTACCCCCATCCCGGATCCTGACTCCATGCAGCGGATGTATGGGCCGCCTCCGCTCGAGAATCAAGAGGCGCTGACAGCGTGGCTCGCAAATGCGCTACAGGGTTATCCTGGGGATCAGGCAGAGGAATGGGCCAAGGATTTCATCCATACGCTGCCTATGGCGGATCAGCTGCATTACAGCGATCTGATCATCATGGCGGCGAAGGATGCAGCCAGCCACAGAAACAAGCACCTTGCTGGCAGTAACCACCCCGCGACTGGAATCCCGTTCGACCTGTCTGGATATCCTGATTTTTCAAGTGTTTCGATTGCGGAAGTAACTATCACGCTGACCGGGACTCGCGCAGGCGACAACCGCGCCGCAAATGCGGCTGCCGGTTTTGACAGCACACCCTTAGGTTACACATGGCACCACCACCAAAACGGGACGACTATGCAATTAGTTCCGCGAGAACTTCATGCTAAAACCGGGCACACCGGTGGTTTCAGCAAATCAGACTGAGAAAACGGAAATGGCGATCACCATAAAGAATAGCGGCCCGAAACTCTTACTGAATAACATTGTGGCCCTAGAAAAAGAACTCGACTTTACTTTTCCTAAAGACTACAAAGAGTTTCTTATCTCACATAACGGAGGAACTCCGCCAGATGATGAGAATATTGTGGACGTCCCAAATCTCGACAGCTCGCCAACCGACATTCAAGTTTTTTTTGGCGTTGATCAGGCCATTCCCAGCTGCAACATTTTGTGGAACTTCAAGCTTATGGAAGAAAAATTTCCATCGCGAAGACTGATCCCCATCGCGTGCGACAGCGGCGGAAACTTATTCTGCTTCAGCGAGAAAGAGCACCATATAAAGCGAATAGTTTATTGCGACCTGGAAAGCCCAAACGGAGCAGAATTCGATCTCGCATCAAATTTCACGGACTTCCTTCACAGCATCCGCCCTTGGACCTAATAAACGGGCGCGACTTGCAGATTCGTGCAGATTCGGGGTCAGGTCTAGATTTTATACCCCCTGCCATCTATCCTGATCTTCATGGCACGCCCAATCCGAATCGAGTTCTCTGGTGCGCTCTATCACATCACCTCTCGCGGGGATCGGCGTGAGGCGATCTATGAAGACGACACTGATCGGGAGCGGTTTCTCGAAGTGCTCGGAGAGGTAGCCGAGGATTTCAACTGGGTCTGTCATGCCTGGTGCCTGATGACCAACCATTACCATTTGGTGGTCGAGAC
>NZ_BAAKIZ010000007.1:0-1873 GCF_059703725.1 Pseudazoarcus sp. NS34 | reverse complement strand
CTTGCCACCAGGAGCAGCGCAAGCCCTCACGCAACTCACCGCCCTTGGTGCGGGCACCGCCGCTGGTGGCCCGCAAAGCGGCGCAGCCGCTATGAATGAGGCTAGCAACAATGCCGTACAAGCAGCAGCGGTTTGGCCACTCATAGCCGAGGCCGTCGCAGCCGGGGGCGCTGCGTCAGCACGTGCCTGCCTCAGCTCGCCTGTATGTGTGAACGCGCTGAAGATGGCTGGCACTTCAGCCGTTGCCTGGGTCGCGTCCCTTCTGTCCGAAGAGGAACTGGCACAAATCCCCGGATTCGGCGCCGGCCATCAGCCGCCGCCCTTCGGTCCGCTAACTACCCCCATCCCGGATCCTGACTCCCTGCAGCGGATGTATGGGCCGCCTCCGCTCGAGAATCAAGAGGCGCTGACAGCGTGGCTCGCAAATGCGCTACAGGGTTATCCTGCGGATCAAGCAGAGCAGTGGGCAAAGGATTTCATCCATACGCTGCCGATGGCGGATCAGCTGCATTACAGCGATCTGATCATTCAGCAGGTACATCACATCTGCACGGACAAGAACTGCGTATCTCCGGCAAGTGGCGGTCCGTGGACTCCAAGGTTCGAAGAAATGTTCGGCAGAGCCGATCTCTCCATGCAAGATGAACTCAACAAAGTCTGGGTTGAGGGACATAAGGGGCCACATCCGCAGGCGTACCACGAAGCCGTGTACGAGCGCCTGAATGCATTACGTGCTCTTCCGGAGGACGTCTATCCACAAGCTTTCAAACAAGAACTCGCCAGAATCGGGCAAGAAATCCAGACTCCCGGATCATATTTGAATAGATTGGTGACTAAGCAATGACTGCATTCTTCAAAATTCAGATCGGAGCAACTGAGTTTCCTGATATGTGGCATCTCCGGTACCCCATTGACGAAAACGGAGATATCTTGGATGCCAACATGCTTCCAGATCGTGGCCCTTACGCTGGTCCCCGCATCGCCAAAGTCCAGATCGACACTCGCTATCCGGGCCGGAAGCTGGACTTTAGTTTTGGCTACTTCGACTTTATTGTCGTCAGCACCCATGTAGCCGACCTCATCGAGTCCCACGGGGGAAAAATCCAGCGGTATCCAGTCACGCTGCTTCCGACGGAAGAAATGGGATACGAGGTGATTTTTACCTTAGACGCTCCCAAGGGACTGATTGATCTGTCGCGGGCAGATGAATACGAGTTCTATGAACAGGATGATCTGCGGGTTGAGATGCCTTACGGCGGCATAGTTCCCCGGCAGAATGGCATGCTGTACAAAGTCTACAACCTGTATATCGATCCTCTCAAAGCGAGCGGCATGGAGTTCTTCAGGCCGTGGGAGTATGCGAGCTTGATCATTTCTGAATCACTTAAAGCTGCGTTCGAATCGGCCGGCGTCACAGGGATATCTTACCGTTCAGTAACCTAGGCCGTGTTCACATATAGCGATATGGGTCAGGATCAATGATCAATAGGGTAAGAGTCATTGATCCTTTTTTCAAACCGCGCCACTTTGATCTGAATTGAGAGGAATCGCCGTGGCCCGCTTGCCCAGAGTCAATCTGCCCGGTTGCGCCCAGCACGTGATTCAGCGGGGCAACGGTCAGGATTCGGGGTCAGGTCAGGATTTTATACTCCCGGCAACCTATCCTGATCTTCATGGCACGCCCAATCCGAATCGAGTTCTCTGGTGCGCTCTATCACATCACCTCTCGCGGGGATCGGCGTGAGGCGATCTATGAAGACGGCACTGATCGGGAGCGGTTTCTCGAAGTGCTCGGAGAGGTAGCCGAGGATTTCAACTGGGTCTGTCATGCCTGGTGCCTGATGACCAACCATTACCATTTGGTGGTCGAGAC
>NZ_BAAKIZ010000006.1:0-5311 GCF_059703725.1 Pseudazoarcus sp. NS34 | reverse complement strand
GCCTTCGGGCTCCGAGAATCACAAAGATTGAGTGCTCATATGTCAGTTTTGACTTTGAGTGCTGTGGATTGAACTTAAGAGTTTGATCCTGGCTCAGATTGAACGCTGGCGGCATGCTTTACACATGCAAGTCGAGCGGCAGCGGGGGTGCTTGCACCTGCCGGCGAGCGGCGAACGGGTGAGTAATGCATCGGAACGTGCCCATGTGGTGGGGGATAGCCCGGCGAAAGCCGGATTAATACCGCATACGCCCTGAGGGGGAAAGCGGGGGATTCTTCGGAACCTCGCGCCATTGGAGCGGCCGATGTCGGATTAGCTAGTAGGTGGGGTAAAGGCTCACCTAGGCGACGATCCGTAGCTGGTCTGAGAGGATGATCAGCCACACTGGGACTGAGACACGGCCCAGACTCCTACGGGAGGCAGCAGTGGGGAATTTTGGACAATGGGCGAAAGCCTGATCCAGCCATGCCGCGTGAGTGAAGAAGGCCTTCGGGTTGTAAAGCTCTTTCAGTTGGGAAGAAAAGGCGCGCTCTAACATAGCGCGCTGCTGACGGTACCGACAGAAGAAGCACCGGCTAACTACGTGCCAGCAGCCGCGGTAATACGTAGGGTGCGAGCGTTAATCGGAATTACTGGGCGTAAAGCGTGCGCAGGCGGTTGTGTAAGACAGGTGTGAAATCCCCGGGCTTAACCTGGGAACTGCGCTTGTGACTGCACGGCTAGAGTACGGCAGAGGGGGGTGGAATTCCACGTGTAGCAGTGAAATGCGTAGATATGTGGAGGAACACCGATGGCGAAGGCAGCCCCCTGGGCCGATACTGACGCTCATGCACGAAAGCGTGGGGAGCAAACAGGATTAGATACCCTGGTAGTCCACGCCCTAAACGATGCCAACTAGTCGTTCGGAGAGGTAACTTTCTGAGTGACGAAGCTAACGCGTGAAGTTGGCCGCCTGGGGAGTACGGTCGCAAGATTAAAACTCAAAGGAATTGACGGGGACCCGCACAAGCGGTGGATGATGTGGATTAATTCGATGCAACGCGAAAAACCTTACCTACCCTTGACATGTCTGGAACTTGTGAGAGATCACTTGGTGCCTTCGGGAGCCAGAACACAGGTGCTGCATGGCTGTCGTCAGCTCGTGTCGTGAGATGTTGGGTTAAGTCCCGCAACGAGCGCAACCCTTGCCATTAATTGCCATCATTTAGTTGGGCACTTTAATGGGACTGCCGGTGACAAACCGGAGGAAGGTGGGGATGACGTCAAGTCCTCATGGCCCTTATGGGTAGGGCTTCACACGTCATACAATGGTCGGTACAGAGGGTTGCCAAGCCGCGAGGTGGAGCTAATCTCTTAAAGCCGATCGTAGTCCGGATCGTAGTCTGCAACTCGACTACGTGAAGTCGGAATCGCTAGTAATCGCGGATCAGCATGCCGCGGTGAATACGTTCCCGGGTCTTGTACACACCGCCCGTCACACCATGGGAGTGGGTTTCACCAGAAGTGGGTAGCTTAACCTTCGGGAGGGCGCTCACCACGGTGAGATTCATGACTGGGGTGAAGTCGTAACAAGGTAGCCGTAGGGGAACCTGCGGCTGGATCACCTCCTTTCAAGAGAAGAAGGATTCACAGACTTCTCAAGTACCCACAACTTATCGGTTGTCCGGATGTAGAAAGAGCCTCGAACGAAGAAACACCAGAGGGTCTGTAGCTCAGCTGGTTAGAGCACCGTCTTGATAAGGCGGGGGTCGTTGGTTCGAACCCAACCAGACCCACCATACTTATCAGGCGTGTTGGGCGGCTACAGAGCAGCACGAGGGGCTGTAGCTCAGCTGGGAGAGCATCGGCTTTGCAAGCCGAGGGTCGTCGGTTCGATCCCGACCAGCTCCACCAGCAATGGCGTGTGAAGTGATTCGTTCGAAGTAGGAAGGTTAAGCAGTGCGGCCCGAGAGTGGCGGTAGTGCTTAGCCTTTAGAGGCATCGTTCTTTAACAAAGTGGAAAGTGTAAAGTGTGTGGCCGCCGGCGTTTATGTCAGGCTGGTGGCTACATGGGTGTGTGATTGCATTTTTAGTCACGCCCTGACTGCTATTGAACCAGCGGGTTGGAGCGTGGCGCACAGACGCGTGTAATGCCGATAACCGGTGTTCTCCTGGAGACAGGGGGCATGGTTATAGGATCAAGCGACTAAGTGCATGTGGTGGATGCCTTGGCGATCACAGGCGATGAAGGACGTGCAAGCCTGCGAAAAGCGGGGGGGAGCTGGCAATGGAGCTTTGATCCCCCGATATCCGAATGGGGAAACCCACTCCGCAAGGAGTATCCCAGACTGAATACATAGGTCTGAGGAGGCGAACGCGGCGAACTGAAACATCTAAGTAGCCGCAGGAAAAGAAATCAACCGAGATTGCGCTAGTAGTGGCGAGCGAACGCGCAAGAGCCTGCACGACTAAACCATCGAGTTAGCAAAACGGTCTGGAAAGTCCGACGATACAGGGTGATAGTCCCGTATGCGAAAACTGGGTGGCGGGTCTGAGCGTGCGACAAGTAGGGCGGGACACGAGAAATCCTGTCTGAAGATGGGGGGACCATCCTCCAAGGCTAAATACTCGTGATCGACCGATAGTGAACCAGTACCGTGAGGGAAAGGCGAAAAGAACCCCGGGAGGGGAGTGAAATAGATCCTGAAACCGCATGCATACAAACAGTGGGAGCCTCCAAGTGGGGTGACTGCGTACCTTTTGTATAATGGGTCAGCGACTTACGTTGTGTTGCGAGCTTAACCGAGTAGGGGAGGCGTAGCGAAAGCGAGTCTGATAAGGGCGTTAAGTAGCACGGCGTAGACCCGAAACCGGATGATCTATCCATGGCCAGGATGAAGGTGCCGTAACAGGTACTGGAGGTCCGAACCCACTAACGTTGAAAAGTTAGGGGATGAGCTGTGGATAGGGGTGAAAGGCTAAACAAATCCGGAAATAGCTGGTTCTCCCCGAAAACTATTTAGGTAGTGCGTCGTACGGACACTTGCGGGGGTAGAGCACTGTAATTGTTGGGGGGGTCATCGCGATTTACCCCGCAATAGCAAACTCCGAATACCGCAAAGTGATATACGGCAGACAGACATCGGGTGCTAACGTCCGGTGTCGAGAGGGAAACAACCCAGACCGCCAGCTAAGGTCCCAAATGCATGGCTAAGTGGCAAACGAGGTGGGAAGGCCCAGACAGCTAGGAGGTTGGCTTAGAAGCAGCCATCCTTTAAAGAAAGCGTAATAGCTCACTAGTCGAGTCGTCCTGCGCGGAAGATGTAACGGGGCTCAAGCCATGAACCGAAGCTGCGGATGCACTATGTGCATGGTAGGGGAGCGTTCCGTAAGCCTGTGAAGGTGTCTTGTAAAGGATGCTGGAGGTATCGGAAGTGCGAATGCTGACATGAGTAGCGATAAAGGGTGTGAAAAGCACCCTCGCCGAAAGCCCAAGGTTTCCTGCGCAACGTTCATCGACGCAGGGTGAGTCGGCCCCTAAGGCGAGGCTGAAAAGCGTAGTCGATGGGAAACAGGTGAATATTCCTGTACCGATTGTAGATGCGATGGGGGGACGGAGAAGGTTAGCTCAGCCGGGTGTTGGACGTCCCGGTTCAAGCGTGTAGTCGTGCCTGGTAGGCAAATCCGCCGGGCTTAGATGAGGCGTGATAACGAGGGCCCTTGTGGCTCGAAGTGAGTGATACCCAGCTTCCAGGAAAAGCCTCTAAGCTTCAGTCTATGATCGACCGTACCGCAAACCGACACAGGTGGGCAGGTAGAAAATACCAAGGCGCTTGAGAGAACTCAGGAGAAGGAACTCGGCAAATTGATACCGTAACTTCGGGAGAAGGTATGCCCATGGTAGGTGAAGGACCTCGCGTCTGGAGCTGAAGTGGGCCGCAGAGAATCGGTGGCTGCGACTGTTTATTAAAAACACAGCACTCTGCAAAATCGAAAGATGACGTATAGGGTGTGACGCCTGCCCGGTGCCGGAAGGTTAAGTGATGGGGTGCAAGCTCTTGATCGAAGCCCCGGTAAACGGCGGCCGTAACTATAACGGTCCTAAGGTAGCGAAATTCCTTGTCGGGTAAGTTCCGACCTGCACGAATGGCGTAACGATGGCCACACTGTCTCCTCCTGAGACTCAGCGAAGTTGAAGTGTTTGTGAAGATGCAATCTCCCCGCGGCAAGACGGAAAGACCCCATGAACCTTTACTGTAGCTTTGCATTGGACTTTGACGTCACTTGTGTAGGATAGGTGGGAGGCTTTGAAGCGGGGACGCTAGTTCTCGTGGAGCCAACCTTGAAATACCACCCTGGTGTCGTTGAGGTTCTAACCTTGGTCCGTGAATCCGGATCGGGGACCGTGCATGGCAGGCAGTTTGACTGGGGCGGTCTCCTCCCAAAGAGTAACGGAGGAGTACGAAGGTCACCTAGACACGGTCGGACATCGTGTTGATAGTGCAATGGCAAAAGGTGGCTTGACTGCGAGACCGACAAGTCGAGCAGGTGCGAAAGCAGGTCATAGTGATCCGGTGGTTCTGTATGGAAGGGCCATCGCTCAACGGATAAAAGGTACTCTGGGGATAACAGGCTGATTCCGCCCAAGAGTTCACATCGACGGCGGAGTTTGGCACCTCGATGTCGGCTCATCACATCCTGGGGCTGTAGCCGGTCCCAAGGGTATGGCTGTTCGCCATTTAAAGTGGTACGTGAGCTGGGTTTAAAACGTCGTGAGACAGTTTGGTCCCTATCTGCCGTGGGCGCTGGAAGTTTGAGAGGGCCTGCTCCTAGTACGAGAGGACCGGAGTGGACGTACCTCTGGTGTACCGGTTGTGACGCCAGTCGCATCGCCGGGTAGCTAAGTACGGAAGAGATAACCGCTGAAAGCATCTAAGCGGGAAACTCGCCTCAAGATGAGACTTCCCTGGGACCTTGAGTCCCCTGAAGGGTCGTTGAAGACCACAACGTTGATAGGTCGGGTGTGTAAGCGCAGTAATGCGTTGAGCTAACCGATACTAATTGCCCGTGAGGCTTGATCCTATAACCATGCATCACACGTGAGCGTACAAAACGCAGTCACGCACCCAACAACACCCTTTACACTCCCACTTTGTTACCCCGTCATAGTCTGACGACCATAGCAGCCTGGAACCACACCTTCCCATCCCGAACAGGAACGTGAAACAGGCCCGCGCCGATGATAGTGCAGATACCTGTGTGAAAGTAGGTCATCGTCAGACTAACCCCATATGCAAAAAGCCCGCTCAAATCGAGCGGGCTTTTTTGCGTC
>NZ_BAAKIZ010000005.1:0-8961 GCF_059703725.1 Pseudazoarcus sp. NS34 | reverse complement strand
CGAGCGCAGCGTGAGCGTCTCGCCCGCGGACAGATGCGTGTTGCTCCAGATCAGATCGTCGCCCTCGGCGTTGCCGCGTGCGGCGCTGGCGTTGGCGGTGATGCCGAAGGCGAAGCCGTCCGATCCGTAGGTGATGGCCACGCCCACGCCGCTGCTGCTGCTCTGGCTGGAGCGCTCCACGCTGGCGGTGTTGGCGGCGGCGATCAGCGGCGCAGCTTTCTGAGCAATCGCGTCAGCAATCCCCCGTCCGTTGCAGAGTGAGGGCGGTGTGGATGGGTACTGGGCCCGTCCGGGCGCAATAGGTCGCCGGGGTAGTGCTCGTGCCCAAGACAAAGGCTATCGTCCAGGTCGAACGCCTTGACTGCCGCTACAGCCTCAATACACCACCGACCGAAGTAGCTGCCCTTGTCGAGCGGGTGCTTGACCGGGTCGCCGTAGATGTACCACCACAGTTCCTCATTCCCTTTGCGAGCGAGCTCTGCATACCAGTGTGTGACGAAGTCACGCAGCAAAACGGCCTGCTGGTCGTGCGGCGCATCAACGGCTTTCAGCAAACGGGCGTAAGGCTTCGGATGGAGCAGGGCAGAGCCGATGCTGCGGCTTGGCTGACGGCTGGCGATGACCCGGTCGAGCAGCACATCCTCGCCTTCGCCGCCGATGAGCGCGAGCAGGCGTTGCCACTGCTCGTCGGGGATTTCGAGGGCAAGCGCCAGCCCGACCAGCCAGAAGCACCAGTTGTAATGGTTCAGGTTCGAAAGCCGGAAAATCCAGGCGCGCGGGTCGTTGTGGGCCCGAGGATCGTCGCTGACCAAGGGGCTGCTCAGCAGGTGCCGGTGATCCCAGCCCTCGCCGGGACTGAGCTGGGCGTTCAATTCGCCGGTTAGCTTGTTCGACAGCTCCCATGCGTCGAGCAGACCGGGAAAGCGTTGGCTGAGTTCGCGGATGGGGTCGCCGCGGGAGTAGCGGCGGAGGATGATCCGAAGAATGTCGCCCTTCGCAATGTCCCAAACGAATTGCGGTCTATACGCAGGGTTGCGAGAGGGTCTTTCGAGCTGGTCGAAGTTCTTTCGAGTATTTTCTTTGTCAAATTCAATCCACTTGCCCCAGTAATCCTTATCACCCCACGCCGCCCGAATCACAATTTTGCTCCCGATAAACTTGTTCCAGTGTTCAGTATTCTGGACGTATCTACCGGCTTTGACCTACCTGCGGCATCAAGAACTTCAACCAGGGTTGAGCCATCTGGTCGCGTGGTGACGACCCACGTCTCGTAACGGCCAGCCTCAATTGATCGTGTCACATCAGGTGCGGCCTCGCGCCCGACAGCCTTTTCAAGTCGTCCGCCTCCCGTAATCCAACCCTCACTGCCCTGTTTCCCATCCAGCGTGCTGCCGAGGTTGGCGCTCACGGCCCCTGATTGTTCTCAGGGCGACGATCGAGCAACATTCGACTTTCGTTGTCGAAGTAGCTGATCAGGGAGTGAGGTAGCTCGGATTGAAGTCGTTCCAAAAGATCCCATCCGGTCTTATTGAACTCAGCGGCGCATTCTTGAGATGAAAATCCAGACTCGATGGGATTGTCTCGATTCAATGTCCTGTCGTACTCAGAAGCCCATTCTTCCAATGCTGCCTTTGTTTTATCTGAAATAGGCAGTGTTGCAGGATCAATATTATCTGTTCCATCCATATCCCAGAGTGGCCAGCAGTCATAGTCGGCCATTAACTTTATTCTCGCTGGATTCTGTTTCATAGTTTAGTTTTACTTAAAGGAGGTTGGGTTCGCGCCTACGATAAATCCGTTGTCTCCAATGGTAATCGCTATCCTGTGTGTTTGTTCATTAAAGGAGTACTCATAGATTGGTCGGCCAGCGGCGCGACCCTGATAGCCTACGATCTTTCCGCTTTCGAGAGCGGTGAATACGGCTTCTGGTATTTGATCCTTTGAAACACCGTTCTTCGCAAATTCATCGGCGTGCCTGTGGATATGCTGCAAACCGGCAGCATCGGTTCCTGTCTCGAGCCAAACGGTTCTGCCGTCAGGAAGCTTCCTTATGTCGACTATATGTTCTGGATTGATTTTGGAACCACCATTCACCAGTTCATCAATAAGTTTTGCTTGATTCTTTGCGCTCGCAACATCGCCGAGCTTCTTGCCCACAGCTTCGTCAGGTTTGACGCGATTTTCGCCGTGGAGGTCGCTCCGGTGACGGCGGCAGTGACGCGAATGGCGAGGATGGCCTTCTGGATGCTGGCCACATCGGTGCCGTAGATGGCGCCGAGCTTCTCGGTCAGATCGGCATTGAGCGCAACGGCCGACCCTTCGCCGAGGGCGTGACCGGTCTCGACCAGACTGTCCTGGATGATGCCGCCGATGTTGCTGACTACCTCCCAGACCGCATTGAGCACAGCATCGGTTGCTACGGCCGGGTTGTCCGCCGCGAACTTCAACAGATCGAGCGTGCCGTCCTTCATCTCCACGCCGGAGTCGCGCAGCTCCTTCAGCAGCCCGGTGTTCAGATCTCGGCTGATGCCGCTGTGCACGAAAGCCTTGTAGAAGGCCGGGTCGGCGATGTCGGCAAACATCTCCGGGCGCAGCAGTTGCTGGCCGGTGGCGGTGAAGAGGGACTGGTTTTCACCTAGATCATTAACGAAGCTGCCCTGACTTCCCGTCAGGAACTCTTTGGCGGCAAGGTCATCGCCGTCAGCCAGTTGCGCGCGCCACAAGTAATCCACCTGCTTCAGCGGCTGCTGCGCGAGGCGCTGAATGGCTTCGTTCTCTGACATGTCGCCATTGAACGCGGCAAACGCCTTGGCATCTCCCGAATCCATTTCACTTCATCCGGGTGAAGAATCAATGGGGTCAGAGCCATTGATTTCCGTCCGTTCACGAACCCAGCGGAGGGAGTCGGGGTCAGAGTGAGTTACCCGGGTTTCCCGGACAGTCTGATCAAGGGGCACGCCCTTGCTCCTCGAACGGCATCGGACTGAGATATCCCAGCGACTGATGAATGCGCTGCCGGTTATAGAACAGTTCGATGTAGCTGAAGATATCTGCCTTTCCTTTCTCGCGGGAGCGCAGGTCGCAGTTGTCGTTTCTGGATAACTCAACGCGACGTGCCGTCGCTCTGCACCCAGTACACTTCGATCTCGCGCCAGGGCGTCTCGAAGGCGTCGGGCCGTTGATCATCTGCGAATACGTAAATCCGTTTGCGTCCGGCCACTGACCGGGCGGTGGTGACGGCCGCTTTCACCTCCGCCACATTGATGCCGGGCGAGCGGCCGACCACGGCCAGATCTTCCACTCTGGGGGAGGCCAGCATGGCGTGGATAGCCTTGACTGCGTTCGAATCGCCCGAGAGCTTCGCCGATGCCATAACGAGCGCGTTGGACAGCGCGTTGTTGGCACTCGGTATCTCGACGATATACATCTCGCCGCCGCCCCCCCTGGCCTGATAGACGGCAGCGATCTGCCGCTTGAGTGCTTCCTCGCCCGGCATTGCTGCCCCTCTAGACTGCTCGGTTGTTGTCGAGCAGCCTACGAGGCACGTGGCGACTATGAGCGATACAGCATGGCGCGAGAGCGCATTCCTTATAGCGGAAAGCTTCATCGTGTTCCTCCTTAGTTGGGTGACCTGCCCTCAAGTATTGACCCCAAACCCGTTCTCTATCGTGTGCCTACCTTCTGGGACGAAGAGCCAGAACTTGTTCGATGCTTGGCAGAGTGGAGCGTCAGAATGCGTTACGAGCGAAGGCGGTTTAGCGCCGTCACTTTGGCTCAGACGAGTAATGCTCAATCGACACGAGTGACCAATTTGCTCGAAGATAGCTTCGTAGTCCTCGCTGGCGACGGGCACAAAGCACGGTTCATTCATTTATCCTGACATTGATCATTGGCTTAGGGAGTGGAGCAGGTAAAAACTTAAATTTTCATAATTAATGGCTTCATCATCTCTTGCGTGTGGATTGGGAAAGTGTGTCATATCGGTTCAATCTTCACAGACTTGATCAGGTGGCGCAGTGTTTGCTGGATGCGGGCGTGGGCGTCGGGGTATTGCAGCGATTCGCGGCTGGCGCCCAGTTCCATGCCGAGGGAGTAGCCAGTATCGCCAATGGGCAACAGCCAGATCTGAAAAGGCCCTCCCACACCATTCAATGGCCGAGGGCCAAAATCCTGTTCCGCCGTTTCCTGCACCAACCACAGATTGGCACCAACGCGACGCTCGGACCACAGCCCACGAGGGTTCCTCTCCGTCTGTATGGCTCGCCAGCTTGCAAGGTCGCGCTTGTATAGCATGACCTTCAGAAGGTGGCTCGGTACCCACCAGCTTTCAAAACAGAGCGCGCGGAAGCCGATTTCGATTTCTTCATGGCGAATTGGTACTCTCTTGTCGGGAGGTGGGCTTTCGTATACGCCGGTTCTGCTGCTACGTCTGGCCCACTCCAACGTAGCCGCTATGCTGGCTTCCGATTCTTCCTTGGTTGGCGGTGCGTAGATGGGCCTTTGATGTTTGACGCTGCGAACAAAGCGGTCGAAGTCGAATGGCGTTATACCTTCAAAACGGAGCCATGTTTTTCCGTTCTCTTCGAAGATATCCCGTCCAATAAAAAGACGACTGCGCATGCCATAAGCTTCACTCTCCTTCTCGACTCCTCTGTATCCACAACCGGACTCCAACCATTTATGGGTAACGCGATATCTGTCCAGCAAGTGGAATTGATAGGTGTTGTAGATACCTGTAAGGGGTGAATCCATCGCCCCCGGACGTGCGTACCGGTCATCATTGCGCCTAATCGCTTCCTCAACGACGCCGCACCCGGACAGGACAAGTGTGGCCGCCAGGCCAGCAAGTACCGATTTCATCACTGGCCTCCGCTTTGCTGATTGATCTGAACGCCGCCTTTGCGTTGGCCGCCAACGTATTCAATTAGCTTGGAATTACCATCGGGCGTGCCCTGCGGCCCGCCGGGCACCGGTCTCTCGACCTGGGCGCACCCCGGCGCACCCGTACCATAACAACTGTGCATGCTGTCATTGGTTGTGATTACCTGCCACAGGTCCTTTAGCGTCCATATGCCGGGGTTGCCGCCAGCTAAATTTGCAACGGATACGGGATCGTTGCTGAAGTAGCTGTAGGTGATGTTCTTTGGATCGCCGTGAGGCCCTTGGACTGCTACCGCCTTTTTGCGCCATGCCACCGCATCCGCCGCCCCACCCACTCCCCGTGCCGCCAGATTAGGGTTCGTGTAAAGGCTGCCGCTTTCATCTGGGCGATTGGCTAGGATGGTGAAAGCAATCAATGGGGTCAGAGACATTGATCTTGTATCCCGAAGGAATCAATGGCACTGACCCCATTGATCTTGTTTAGCGTAATTGCTTTGGCATCAGGCGAATCTTCACGAATTCGGTCTTTGCAAACTCCTCAGGAGTTAGCCCCCCGCGCCCCAGGTCGCAAAGGTGATACCAGTAGGGGCGGATATTTGGAAAGCCCAGATGATCTCCCATGATATTTCCCATGTACGCAGTGAAGTAAAATGGCTCTTCCAGCTGCCTGGAAACACAAAGATCCAGGATCGGAGCTAATAGCTCCAGAGCATAGTCAGCGTCGGAAACGCTAATAGGTAAATCTCTCTTCTCAAAATCCTCTCGAGCCGAAAACAGCGCTTTCCTCAGTTCCAGT
The DNA here is from genome assembly GCF_059703725.1 of Pseudazoarcus sp. NS34. NCBI lineage: Bacteria > Pseudomonadati > Pseudomonadota > Betaproteobacteria > Rhodocyclales > Zoogloeaceae > Pseudazoarcus > Pseudazoarcus sp. NS34. The sequence goes on along the minus strand of NZ_BAAKIZ010000005.1, from coordinate 3,284 downwards.
GCGGCTTGTGCGAGTTCTTCTTTTTGCATTACATACTGCGGCATGAATTACCTCTCAATGCGAAAAGTGGCAATCTTAACTGGGGGAGACCATAGACTACCGTTCGGTAGGATAGTCTGGACCCCCGATCCTGCCGATATCGTACCTGTGTTGGTTGTTACCGTAGCAATATCCGATTGGTAGATCGTAGGGTTTTTCCAGCTAAAGGCTGACGTTCATACACGCTGTATGAAACCCCTTTCCGAGATCAATGGGGTCAGCAAGATCAATGGGGTCAGTGTCATTGATCCATTCCTTTGCGGAACTCGACCGATTTGCGGTCGCCGCCTCGCCCAAGCGGCATTGGTCGCCTACCGGTTCTGGCTTCGATTTGCGCCTTGAACCGGTCGTTACCCAGCACCCATGCCTTGTTCGTTCAGTTGAAATCCTCGGCTACCTCTCCAAGCACTTCGAGAAACCGTTCCCGATCAGTGTCGTCTTCATAGATCGCCTCACGCCGGTCCCCGCGAGAGGTGATGTGATAGAGCGCACCAGAGAACTCGATTCGGATTGGGCGTGCCATGAAGATCAGGATAGGTTGCCGGGAGTATAAAATCTAGACCTGACCCCGAATCCGTGCATTTTGTCTATAAGTCCCTCATTCTTCTGCTGAGCATGAGTTCACCTAAAGCCCACCCTGATAGAGCTAGGCCAATTAATCCGAAAAGCCATGGCCCACCTTTCTCGTGCCCCCACTTTTTGGTTACCCAAGGAAGATCATTAGCAAACATCACATAAAGCGTGATTAAAAATAAAATTAGTCCAGTTACGAGACACAAGTATAGAAAAACTTTTTTGATCATTTAATTACTTTCCAACGATCACTTGGGTCAGCGTCATTGATCCTTTCCCTAGCGGCATTGGTCGCCTCCCGGTTCTGGCTTCGATTTGCGCCTTGAACCGGTCGTCACCCAGCACCCATGCCTTGTTCGTTGCGTCTCGGATCGCGGCCACGTCTCGCTCCGCCATTCGGCCTTGAAACAACGCACGATAGGCACTTTGTCGCTCTTCGTCCGTTCCCCCCAGTTGCTGATACATCGGATGTGGGGTCAACAGTTCGATAGGCTTGCCCACTGCATTGCCCTGGTAGCTGGACCAAGGGTAGTCCGAGGCATGAGCCGCCATGCTGGCGCGCACCGGATTCAGCTCGATGTAGCGATACACCGTCAGCAGGTAATTGTCTGCATCCACCAGCGTCGACTTGTAGCGCCCTTCCCACAAGGTGCCAGTACGGTCATAGGTGTAGTTGAAGTACTGGACGTACTTGCGTCCCAGACTCTGCATCATGCGGCAGACGCCTTGCTCGTCGCGCGGCGTCACGAGCACGTGGACATGATTGGTCATCAGCACGAAGGCGTGAATGGCGACTTGGTGCTTGGCGGCCGCGTCCTTGAGGAAAGTTGTAGTCCGCCTCCGCGTAAAAGCAGGCCTCTCGGTTGTTGCCGCGCTGGATCACGTGCTGGGCGCAACCGGGCAGGTTGAGTCTGGGCAAGCGGGCCACCGCGACTCCTTTCGATTCACGTCATAGCTGCGCGGCGCGGAACACAAATCAATGGCTCTGACCCCATTGATGTGCAACCACCCTATTATTGCTTATAACCACATGCCCGCATTCTCAAGCATTTTCCATACTTGTTCGCGGCCGCGCTCTGTTATTGATAGAGTGCGGATCGTCTTTCTCGGCGTAAATGGCTGCCACCATCGGAGGTCCGAGTTGAGAGCCTTCATTGGAAGATCGAGCACTTCAATAGATCGCTCGCCCCAATAAATCCAAATAACGTCGGCTATTTCCGGATCTCGAATTTCACCAAGAAGCTTGGTGAACGTGTCTGTCTTTGGGCGTGGCCTCGATTGCCTTAGAGCCTCTACAAAAGCATTGCGGTTCATGGTGCCATTACTGATGGTTTAGTTGTGTCGAAGATTATCAGGTTTGTGCCGCCTGAGTGCTGAGCTGAAGGTGCCAAGATGGCGCTGTAGCCTTGCTCACGCGCCCATTCTGCGATCCTTTGTGTTTGGTTATAAGCGCCGTTTGCGCCATGAGATGAGAGTGTGATCTGTTCTCTTGATACGCCAAGGGCTTTCAGGGCAGCCGAATCGGTTAGGTCAAGAACCCCGTCGATTCTTACGTCGCCGCTCACAAGTACTTTTCCCTGCAGAGCGCCGTAACTCGCCACCTCCGCAGAGGCAGTTTGCGCTGTCGTTCCGGTATAGATCACACCTGCACCTGTTGGCGAGTACCGATGATCCGCGAACACACCTCGAGAATCCTATCTTCCTGTTCGTCTCCTATTATTGTTCTATTCCATCAGCTTCCAATGTCCTCCTGCACCGTGGTAGGTTTCAACCGACAATCTATAACGTTCCTTGTTCGCGGTTGATAGAAAATACCACTCAAGGTAGTCAGCTGGCCAAGGACCATTTTCATTCACGTCGGATATTTTGGTTTCCGTCGCAAATGGGGCGTCTGCCGGCCAACATTGCTGCATCTCTCCAGAGGCCACAGATTCTTTTAGTTTCACAATCAGTGCTCTCAGTTCCTTGGAACTACGAATCGGCATATCCGCCCAAGATGATATTGAAGTGCTCATGTTTGCCGCTCTCATCGAGTTATCCATGATGGATCAACGCGCGGTATGAAGACCTGGCTACCGCCACCGATTTGCGCGCCGCCCTGCGAAGCTGCGGCACCTTGATAGATTGTTTGCCCTGCAGGGACTTCTATAGTTGTAATCTGTGTGGCGGTATTTCCCCATTCCGGTTTCAACGCCAAATCAATTTGCGCTTGCAGTGGGCCGGTCGGACGAATGGTCGTCCAGTACTGCCCCATTTCCCCTGCATTACCCCCTGAAACTCGATATAGCGTTATTGATTCTGAAAGCACGCGAATCGGGGTCAGGTCTATATTTTATACCGTTCATTTCGCGGTCCTTCCACGACGAACTGCCTTGGCCACGGTAGTGAAGTGCACACCGAAGAAATCCCCAATCTGTTGGTAGCTATAACCGCCGGTCGAGTAGGCAGCGACCATAGCCGCATTTCTATCGGTGTGATTCCGCGCGATGTCACGGAGAGAGGGCGGGGGCGGGCGACGCTGCGCGTGAGGAATGTTCACATCGTCCTTGGCTTCCGCCCGTAGCAAGCTTTGGGCGACGAAATCATCACTTCCCAAGAACACCTGTGACTTCAGGTTGCGCCAGACCGGCTCCGCATCAACGCCCTGAGCAACAAACTTAATGTAGCGGCGC
>NZ_BAAKIZ010000004.1:0-440621 GCF_059703725.1 Pseudazoarcus sp. NS34 | reverse complement strand
CCCGCCCGTGAGTGTGGTGTCGCCACCGACCCGCACGTCAAAGCCCCCGTCCCCCGCACGCAGGGCCGACTGCTCGGCCACGCTCGCAAAGTCGCTGTCGATCTTCGCCTGGCCCACCTGCACGCTGCCGGCAAAGCCGTAGCCGATGGTGACTGAGCCACCTGCGCTCTTGTCGCGGCTCTCAAAGGTGCTGATGTCCTGCAGGCTCTCGATCACCAGATCCCCGCCCACGTCCGCCACCACCCGCTCACCCGAAGCAACGGCCCCCTTGAGCGTGGTGTCGTCGCCCGAGCGCAGCGTGAGCGTCTCGCCCGCGGACAGATGCGTGTTGCTCCAGATCAGATCGTCGCCCTCGGCGTTGCCGCGTGCGGCGCTGGCGTTGGCGGTGATGCCGAAGGCAAAGCCGTCCGAGCCGTAGGTGATGGCCACGCCCACTCCGCTGCTGCTGCTCTGGCTGGAGCGCTCCACGCTGGCGGTGTTTGCGGCGGCGAGCAGATTGATGTCGTCCTCGGCGATCAGGGTGAGGTCGCGCCCGGCGCTGATCTGACTGCCCTGCACGGTGATGTCGCTTTGCTCGCCTGCGCCGCTGGCGCGAATTGTCACATCGCCCCCGGCCGCCACAGTGGAAGCGGCGGCGGTGTCGGTCGTGACGCTGCTCGTGTCCTTGCTCTTGCTGCCGCCAACGGTAATGGAGATGCCCACGCCGCCACCCGAGGTGTTCGGGTTCTGCATGCCCTGATAGGCGTTGTATGCGGTCAGCGCGGTGGTGGCCCCGGCCAGTGCCTGCATGCGGCTGTCGTCGGTGTCTTTCGAGGCGCTGTGCATCTGCTGCGCGGTCTGCACGGCGGTGATCACCGGGGCGGTGATGGCAATGGTCAGCCCGCTTTGCTTGGTCTTGGTCTCCTGCGTGTGCAGGCTGCTCTCGCGCGCTTCGACGATGTCGACGCGTTCGGCGGCGATGTTGATGTCGCCTTGCGGGGCGAGCACGTCGGAGCCGACCTGGCGGTAATTCTGGCCGGCGAGCAAGGTGACGTCGCCTTCGACGCTGCCCACGGTGCTGCCTCGGGCGAGCGTGGTGGTGGTGTCGGCCTCGTTGCTCGAAGCGCGCGAGCCGATGGTCACGCCCACGCCGCCGCCGCTGAACATGCCGGAGGTCTTCTCTTGCAGGATGTGGGTTTCGAGGTGGGTTTCCTCGGCGGCTTCGATGGTCAGGTCACGCCCGGCCACCAGCGTGGTGCCGGAGGTGGACACCACGTCGCTGCCGCGCACCGACAGATCCTGGCCGGCGACGAGGGTGACGGTTTCGGCCGACAGGGTGCTGCCGACCGCGGTGGTGCTCTCGAAGCTGTCGCGCTGGTACTTTTTGGACGACGACAGGAAGCCGCTCTTGGACTTCTCGAAGGAGATGTCGCTGTAGTTGTGCTCGCTGCCGGCGTCGATGGTGATGTCCGCCGCCTGTGCGGCGATGCCGCCCTCGGCGCTGGAGAGGTTGGCGGCTGTCATGTCGATGCGGCCCGTTTCCATGTTGGCCGAGAGCACGATGTCGCCGGTGGTGTCGATGCGCGTGCCCACGTCGGTGCGCGAGCCGCTGTTGTTGATGTCGCGGCCGGCGCCGGTGTGATTGCGGGTGGCCTCGGTGACGGTGCCCAGCATGAGGTCACCGCCGGCCAGGATGCGGGTGGAGCCGGCATCCGTGCCGCCTTCGCCACTGGCGGCGGGCGCGTTGTTGAGCAGTTGCGCGGCGATCAGCGAGATGTCGCCGACCGCGGCGAGCTGCAGCTTGCCTCCGGGCTGCTGCACGTGCAGCGTGGCGACCCGATCAATGTGTGTGCGGGTGAAGTCGCCAGCCGCGAAGTTGTCGGTGTCGCGCGTGGTGCTGGCGATTTGCAGGTCGGTGCCGGCCGACAGGCTCATGGACTGGCCGGCGGTGATGTTGCCGCCGATCACGCGCAAGTCGTTGGCGGCTTCGAGATGAACGATGTCGCCGTGGATCTGGCCTCCACTGTGCGTGATGCGGTCGGCCTCGAGCACGACCAGCTTGCGGCCGGCCAGCGTGCCGAGGTTGGCGACCTGGCCGCTGGTCTGCACGTTGAGTATGTCACCGGCCAGCAATGCGCCGTCGGGGCGCAGGTCACCCACGCCGGGGCGGGCGTAGAGCTGCGGCACCAGCGCCCGGGCGGTCTGGCCGTCGGGCAGGGTGATGTCGCGTTCGACCAGCCAGACCATGTCGGTGGTGAGCGCGGCCATCTGCGCGGCGGTGAGGGCGACGCCGGGGACCAGGCCCCATTCCTGCGCGTAGGTGATGCCGGCATTCATCAGCGCCACGTACTGCGCCTCGTCACTGGCGTAGCCGTCGAGGAAGCGGTGGCCGGTGAGGCCGGCGATCTGCTCGCGCAGCAGTTGCTGCTCGTGGAAGCCGTCGCCGAGGCGCTTCTGCATGCCTGACGGGTCGAGGCCAAGCTGACCCAGCATGTAGTCGCTGGAGATCCACTGCCCGTAGTTGGCAAAGCGCGGATCGGTCTCGATCAGGTAGGTGGCGGTCGGGTCGGTAGCCGGGCGGAACAGGGTGTTGCGCCCATAGGCTGCGCCACCCGCGCCGCCGACCGAGAGCGGGGCAAGGGTGGTGCCGCTGCCGGTCACGCTCTGGTTGTCTTCAAGTCGCGCGATGTCGAGGTTGAAGCTCTCGAGGATGGGTGCGGGGCTGAAGGCGTGCTTGCCGCCGAACTCCAGTTCCTCGTCGTTGCCGTCCCAGTCGCGGAATTGCCGCCAGCCGTCGTAGGACGTGGTACGGGCGCCTTCGCTCGAATGGTTGATCAGGTCGCCGCCGGTGTGCACCAGCGCCCCGCCAGCCAGGATGCGGCTGTCGTGGTTGTCGACGTTGCCGGTCAGGTACAGGTTGCCCCCGGCCACCATGTCGCCGGGGCGGGACGACTCGACCCGCGTGATGGACTTGGTCTCGGTGTATTCGTAGAAGGTGTAGTCCTCGAAGCGGCCCACGACCACGCCGTCGACGACGTAGGGCTGCTTCTCCACGCGGTGGTTGAAGATGCTCGGGAAGAACGAGACATCCAGCCGTTGTGACCAGCCCTCGGGCTGCACTTCCTGGATGAGCCGGCTCTCCAGCACCTCTTGGCTGGTGACGAGGCCGGCGTTGCTGTTGTGGATGTCGGCGGCGGCGATGTCGAGTGTACCCAGCGCCTCGATGGTGGCGCCGTGGTTGCTCGCCAGCGTGGCGCTGCCGGCGGCGCGGCCACTCTCGTCGAGTTGCCCACCAATGGTCAGATCGCCGGCCGAGAAGATCAGCGCGTCGTTGCGGTTGGTGAGCGTGCCCACGCCGATGTCGAGCCGGTTGCGCGCGGCGATGACCGGGGCGACATCGCCCTCTTCGTCCTGATGCAGGACGTCGGTGGCGATGGCCAGATCACCACCGTAGATGCGCCCGCCCGCGAGGTTGTCGCTGCGCGTGGTGGCGATTTGCACCGTGTTGCCGTCGATCAATCCGCGGTTGGTCAGCGTGTCGGCGGTGAGGTCGACGTTGTCACCGGAGAGGCTGCCGGCGCTCTGGTTGTCGACGCTGTCGGCGGCAAGTTGCAGTGCGCTGCCCGCTTCGATGCGGCCGCGGTTGCTCAGGGCGTTGGCAACATCGAGCGTGACATTGCCGTTGGCCGCGACATCACCCTCGTTGTCGAAATCCCCGCCCAGTTGCAGGCTCAGGTCGCCGTGTGACAGCAGCGACCCGTCGCCCGTGAGGCTGGCGGCGGCCACATCGAGCTGCTCGCCGGCAATCAGTAAGCCGCCGGTGTTGGTGATGGCCAGCGTGCCCTGCGGGTCGCGAATGGCGACTTCCTCGAGCGCGCTGATCAGGCCATTGCGGTTGTCGAGGCTGCCGCTGCTGGTGATCTCGATGTCGCGGTCGGCGCGCACGGCGCCGTGCTGGTTGTCGATGGTGCTGGCCGTGATGCGCACATCGCGCCCTTCCAGGCCCAGATCGTCGGCATGCGTGTTGGCGTTGTCGAGCGTTGCGATGGTGATGTCCAGCGTCTGCGCGGACGAGATCAGCCCGCGGTTGGTGGCGTCGGCCGTAGTCAGCCGGATGTCACCGGTGGCGCTCATGATGCCGGTGTTGGTGAGCAGGCCATTGGCGGTGACGACGATCTCCCCCGCGCTGGCGCCGATCTCGCCCGCGTTGCGCACGCCGACACCGGCTTCGGTGCCGATCAGGGTGATCTTGCCGGCGTACATGCCGCCCAGCGCGGCCACGTCGATGGCGAAGGCGGGCGCGGCATCGCTTGCGGCCACATCGACGCCGGGCGTGCCGTCGGGCGCGCGCAGGCCGGGGCCGACGGTGAGGGTGAGGTCATTGGCCCAGATGCCGGCGTTGATCTCGACGGCGCGGGCGATGATCGACGCAAAGTCCGCACGCAGCGCATCCATGCCGGCGCCTTCGATGATGATCTGGCCGCCTTCCACGCGGTAGCCGTCAAGGCGGCCATCGAGCATCACGGCCTGGCCGGTGGTGAGCGTGGCGCGGTCGGCGTTGATGAAGCCGCAGCCGTTGCAGGTGATGCCCGAGGGGTTGGCCACGACGATTTCGGCGCGCGTGCCGGCGATTTCGATGTAACCCCGCAGATGGCTGGGATCGCTGGAGTTCACCTCGTTGAGGATGATGCGTGCCGAGCCGGAGCTGAGGTTGACGTTGCCTTCCACCCAGCCGCCAAGCTGCGTCTGCGCGTTGGTACGGGCGTTGTTGAGAATCACGCCCTGCTGCTCGACGTCGAACTGCGAATAGGTGTTGCGCGACACGCCGGCCGAGGTGGGGCGGGCGATGTTGACCAGCGGCACGCCATTGGTGGCGGCATGCACGTGCGGCTGCTGGCCGGTCGGGGCGGTGGGGTCGGCCACGATCTGGGCGTGGGCGGGCCAGGCCAGCGTCAGCAGGGTGGCCAGCGTGAGTTTGCGCAAGGCCGAGGTGGCGGTGCGCGCAGGCCCGGCGCCACGGCTGCGCGGCGTGCCGCCGCTGGAGCTGCGGGCGCTTTCGGCAACGACCATGAGCTGGCCGCGGTTGCGGTTGAAGACGATGCGGTGAAGCGTGGCGTTCATGTCGTTACCTGTGCGAGAAGTCCGGGCGCAGCGGCGCCGTCAGAAGGTCCAAACGAGGTTGAAACCGGAAGCGGTGGAGCCGGTGCTAAAGCCGCCGGGCTTGTTCAGCGGCCGGCCGGTGAAGACTTCGTACTGCAGCGCGCGGTAGCTGCCGCGCAGGCCGATGACCGCGCCGGTGAGGCGGCGGCCAGGCTGGCTGGCAGCGGCGTCGCCGCCGGTGCGGCCGTGGTCAAGGCCGACAAAGGCCGACTGCCCGCTGTCGCCCAGCGCTACCGACAGCTCGTTGCGCAGCAGCCAGCCGCGCTCGCCGGAGAGCACCTGCTCGCCGTCGAAGCCGCGCACGGTGTGGCGCCCACCGATCGAGAACTGGTCTTGCGGCAGCAGCCGGCTGCGCTCGCGCTGGCCGCGCAGGTCGGCCTGGTAGCGCCATCGGGTATTGCCGAGCTTGAACGGCACGCCGAAGCTGGCGCGGGCGGTGAGAATGCGCGGGCGGTCGGCCCCCTCGCCGTACTGCGCGCGGAATGCGCCGGTGCCGTGGCGCCACGTGGCTTCCACATCGAGCGTGGCTGCGCCGAGGTAGGCGCGGTGCGCAATGCTTGCCTCCCAGCCGGCGCTGCGGCGGCGCTGCACCAGGATTTCGGCGTCGTCGATGTAGTTGCGTGATTTGCGCAGGTACGCACCGAGCGACAGCGTGGTCTTGCCGGTGGCGCTGCGCTGCACGACGCGCGAGGCGCGTAGGTCGAAGCGCTCGCTGCGGCCGCTGTAGCGGTAGTCCTGCACGATGCCCGCCACTGTCTGGTGGTAGTCGTGGGCGCTGGTGTTGACGCCGAACAGCCAGTAACCGAACGGCACCGAGTAGTGCAGCGAATGCCCTTCGGTGCCGCGCCGGCCACGCTCGCCGCCGCCCAGGTCGTGGATCAGGCTGGCGTGGAACAGGTCGCCCAGCCCCAGCGGGTTGTGCCAGGCGAGGCTCAGCGCGCCCATGTACTTGCCGGTGCTGCGCGAGCCGGAGTCATCCAGCGCGAGGCTCAGGCGCAGCGGGAAGTTCTGCTTGCGTTCGATCACGATGTCGCTCTCGCCCGGCGCCTCGCCCGGCTCGATGCGGATGTCGGCATCGCCGCTGGGCAGACGGCGCAGGTTCTCCAGCCCCTGTTCGATGTCGCGCAGATTGAGCAGCTCGCCGGTCCGTGCCGGCATGGCGGCAGCGGGGTGTATGCGGCCGGTGCTGCCGTCGGCATAGCGCACGCTGCGCACGCGGCCGGGCACCACGGTGAGTGCGAGCGTGCCGCTGGTGAGGTCCTGCTGCTGGGCCAGCACGCGGGTGGTGATCAGGCCGTCGGCCACCAGCGCGTTCTGCACGCGCCGCATGACTTCGTTGATTCCTTGCGTGCCCAGGCAGCGCCCGATGGCCGGGTCGGCTCCGCCGGTGACGTCGGCCAGCAGGCGCGCGGCATTGCCGTTGGCGCCGGACAGCTCGACGCGATCGATGCGGAAGCACGGTGTTTCGTTGTCGGGAATGCGGCCGTCGCTTGCTGCGGGCGGGGCCTGCAGCCACACGTCGGTGGATGCATCGAGGCGTTCGCGCAGGGCCTCGTCACGTTCCTGCTGGCGCTGCAACTGGCGGGCTTCGATCTCGGCTGCGGTCTGGGCGTGGGCGTCGGGGGCCCCGGTCAGCAAGGCTGCAGCAACGGAAAGGACGATGGAAAGTGAGGGGAGTGTGCCGCTACGTGTGCTGAAAATGCTTTCTGCTGCCTGCATCCGTCAAACATTCCATGGTGAGCCTGTGAGCGCCACCGGAAGCGGTTTGCGGAATCAAGGCGGGTTTTGAGAATGCGAGGAGGATATTCGTAAAGGATATTTATGACAAGTGCGGTACGCCCAAAGTGATACCGCCCGGGGGCAAACGGGAGCGCAACGTGACGTGCGCCGAGCAGCCGTGTTAAGTGGCAGCGGCTCGGGTCGAAACGGGGAACGCGGGATTGCCTTGTGTCGGGCGTTCGGGCGTGAATGAGTGCGGCGGCGCTCGGCCAACGCCCTGTTTTCGCTTACAATCGCGCCTTCGTCCTGACCGAACCCCTCCCATGTTTTCCGGAATCGTGGCCGCCCAAGGCCGTATCGTCGAACTCACTCCGCTTGCCGATGGCGTGCGTCTGGTGGTCGACGCCCCCGAACTTGATTTGTCCGACGTGATCCTCGGCGACAGCATTGCCAACAGCGGCGTGTGCCTCACCGTGGTTGCGCTTGATGGCGGTCGCATGAGTTTTGACGTGTCGCGTGAGACGCTCAACTGCACCGTCGGGCTCGATGCCGTCGGTAACGAGGTGAATCTGGAAAAGGCGCTGCGCCTGGCCGACCGGCTGGGCGGGCATCTGGTGACGGGTCATGTGGACGGCGTTGGCGATGTGCAGCGTTTCGAGCCGGTGGGCGAGAGCCACGAGCTGGTGATCCGCGCACCGCAGGCATTGGCCGGCTACATCGCGCGCAAGGGCTCGATCACCGTCAATGGCGTGAGCCTGACGGTGAACCGCGTCGAGGGCGCAGACTTCTCGATCAACCTGATCCCGCACACGGTAGCGGTGACCAATCTCAAGCATCTGAAGGCAGGCAGCAAAGTGAACCTCGAAATCGACCTGATCGCGCGCTACGTTGAACGTATGCAGGCCTGGCGTGCGGAGGCCGTGGTATGAGCGATCTGGCTCCCATCCAAGACATCATCGAAGACATCCGCCTGGGCCGCATGGTCATCCTGGTGGATGAGGAAGACCGTGAGAACGAAGGGGACGTGGTCATTGCGGCGGAGTTCATCACGCCCGAAACCATGAACTTCATGGTCAAGCATTGCCGTGGTCTGGTGTGCCTGACGCTGACCGACGCGCGCTGCCGTCAGCTCGGGCTGGAGCAGATGGTGCGCAATAACCGCACTCCGCACGGCACGGCATTTACCGCCTCGATCGAAGCCGCCACCGGGGTGACCACCGGCATTTCGGCGCACGACCGCGCCCGCACCGTGCAGGCTGCCGTGGCGCGCGCCGCGCGCCCGGACGACATCGTGCAGCCGGGCCACATCTTCCCGCTGCGTGCGCAGCCCGGTGGGGTGCTGATCCGTGCCGGTCATACCGAGGCAGGCTGTGACCTGGCCCAGCTGGCCGGGCTGGAGCCGGCCGCGGTGATCTGCGAAATCCTGAAGGACGACGGCACCATGGCCCGCTTGCCGGACCTCATTCCGTTCGCGCAGGAACATGGATTGAAGATCGGGACCATCCGCGATCTGATCGAATACCGCGCCGCCAATGAATCGCTGGTCACGCGTGTGACCGAGAAGGAAGTCGTCACGCCGCAGGGCAAGTTCCGCCTCTCGGCGTTTGAAGACCGCACGTCGGGTGATGTGCACTTTGCGCTGACGCACGGCAACATTCGCGCCGACCGCGACACGCTGGTACGGGTGCACGAGCCGATCTCGGTGGTCGACTTCCTCGACCCGGCGAGCGGCGCCCACAGCTTCCCGATCAACGATGCGCTGACCCGCATCGCCGCCGAGCCGGCGGGTGTGGTGGTGCTGCTGTACCGCCCGCAATCAGGCCGCGACCTGCTCGCCGGTCTGCAGGGTGAAGAGCGCCCCGCAGCACGCTGGGATCCGCGCCTGTTCGGCGTCGGCGCGCAGATTCTGCGCGACTTGGGCGTCGGCCGCATGCGCCTGATGGCCAACCCGCAGAAGATCCCGAGCATGGCCGGCTTTGGCCTTGAAATCACCGGCTTCGTCGATCAGGACTGAGCCGCAATTACCGGAAAACCAATGTCCCGCTTCCACAACATTCCTGAAACCGAGATCAACCTGGACGGCCGCGGCCTGCGCGTCGGCATCGTCATGAGCCGCTTCAATCAGGACGTGTGCGAAGGCCTGCTGTCGGCCTGCAGCGACGAACTGATCAAGCTTGGTGTTGATTCCGCCGCGATGCAGATCGTCACCGTGCCCGGTGCGCTGGAGATTCCGCTGGTGCTGCAGACCATGGCCAAGAGCGGCCGTTTTGATGCGCTGGTAGCGCTCGGTGCGGTGATTCGCGGCGAGACCTATCACTTCGAGATCGTCTCCAACGAGATGGCCGCCGGCATCAACCGTGTCGGGCTCGATACCGGCATGGTGATCGCCAATGGCGTGCTGACCACCGAGGACGACGATCAGGCGCTGGCGCGCATGCGCGAGAAGGGCGAGGACTGCGCCCGTGCAGCGGTCGAGATGGCGCGACTGCTCAAGGGGCTGAAATGAGCGGCAAGGCGGCCCGTCGACGCGCGCGCGAGTTCGCGCTGCAAGGGGTGTACCAGTGGCTGCTGTCGGGCAACTCGGTATCCATGATCGAAGACCACGTGTCCGAAGTCAGTGGTTTCGACAAGGCCGATCTGGCCTTCTTCACGCGCGTGTTGCGTGGCACCGTCAATCACGCGGCCGAATTGCGTGAGGCGTTTGCTCCGTTCATTCACCGTGGTGTCGAGGAGCTGTCGCCGGTCGAGCACGGCATTCTGCTGATCGCCACCTTCGAGCTGAAGAACGACATCGAGACGCCGTATCGCGTGGTCATCAATGAGGCCATTGAACTGGCGAAGGAATATGGCGGCACGGACGGCCACCGCTTCGTCAACGGCGTACTCGACCGTCTGGCGGCCGAACTGCGCAAGATCGAAGTGGATGCAGCCCGCAAGGCGCGCGAAAGCTGAGAGAAACGCGGCTGCGCAGGCGCCTGCCGGTGTAGCCAGAAGCGAAAAGGCCCTGCCGGTTGGCAGGGCCTTTTCGCTGATCGGTGAAGCGCGCTTACTTGCCGTTGACGGCAGACTTCAGCGAGGCGCCGGCGGAGAACTTGGGCACCTTGGAAGCAGCGATCTTGATGGTGGCGCCGGTCTGCGGGTTGCGGCCGGTGCGCGCAGCGCGAGCGGAAACCTCGAAGGAACCGAAGCCCGTGAAGGCCACTTTCTCGCCCTTGGCCATGCGCTCGGTGATCAGATCCAGCACGGCGGACAGGGCACGATCGGCCTGAGCGCGCGAAACTTCCATGCGGTCAGCCAGGGCTTCGACAAATTCACCTTTATTCATGCTTTTCCTCGATCAGAGTTTGAGTGTTTAAAACCGTTATCCCGCCGGGATTCCGGCAATGCGCGGTGAGTGTTCGGCGGCTTTCGGGTGTCCTTGGAGGTCTTCCCCTAAAACCCGATTCAGCGCTCCGCGCGCCTCCCTGCGAACCCAGCGCGAATGGTCTCTCGCGACTGAAATTCAGGCAGGGACAGTCTGCACAACGGCGCAGGATCACACAAGACCTTTTTTCGTAACAGCGCGGGTTTGCGGCCCGTTTGCCACATTCCGAAGGCGAATTCCGGATTCCGAAGGCACCCGCGGGCTTGCTACCATGACACGGCTTACAAAATGCGAACGGAGTAGTGCATGCAGATCGTCCAGTCCAATGGCCTGAATTTCGCCCTCGAACGTCGCGGCAGCGGCGACCCGCTGTTGTTTCTCGGTGGTACCGGATGGGACCTGCGCGACCGGCCGAATCCGCTCGACGGCCCGCTGGCAAAGCAGTTTGAGGTGATCCTGTTCGACCAGCGTGGCATGGGCCAAAGCGACAAACCGGCGTGCGAATACAGCATGGCCGACTACGCCGAGGACGCTGCCGGCATCCTCGACGCGTTGAGTATTGCTTCGGCGCATGTGGTGGGCTTCTCCTTTGGCGGCATGGTGGCGCAGGAGTTGGCCATTCGCCATCCCGGCAAGGTGCGCCGGCTGGTGCTGGCCGGCACTACCTCGGGTGGGGCGGGAGGTTCGTCGTACCCGATCCAGGAGTTTCTCGATCTGGACGCCGAAACCCGCGCCCGGCGCGGCCTGGAAGTGATGGACGCGCGCTTCACGCCAGCGTGGCAGGCCGATAACCCGAAAGAGGCCGCGCGCCTGATCCGCGAACGCATGATCCTCGCCGCTCGCCGCGCCGACGACGTCGAACTGGAGGCCGCCAAACGGCGTCAGCTCATGGCGCGTGCGCAACACGACTGCTTTGACCGGCTGCAGAACATTGTCGCGCCGACACTGGTGATTGCGGGCGAACACGACGGACAGGCGCCGGTCGAACTGGCGCGCAATCTGGCTGCCGGGATCGGTGGCGCCCGCATGGCAGTGGTGCCCGGCGCGCACCACACCCTGCTCGGTGGCAGCCCGGATGCCTATGCGGCCATGCTCGAATTCCTCAACGCCGACTGAGCTCGCGGAACCTTCCTAATTCTGACATGTCAGTTGTCCGCCGATTCTGATGACGTGCTTGAGCGCGCTCGGTCGGCGGACCGAGTAGGCGCTCAAGATCGCAGCGCATTACGCCGATAGCCCTTCAGTAAATCGTTTTTTTCTGATGAACGGCTGGACATGACTTCGCACCCTGGAAGAAGACTGCTGATCTGTGCTCTGGCATTGCTGTGGCTGGGCTACAGCGCCGCCGTGCTGGGCTGGCACGCCTGGACTTCGCCTGCTGCTGACGTCTGTATCACCCGCTGAAACGTCGCACTGCGGAGAGCGAGATCATGCATGGCAGGGAATTGACTACTGAGGAGTTGTTGCGCGCGCAGCGGCTGTCGGCTGACCGTGTGATGCTCGTCAGTCTGGGTGTGCTGTTGCTGATCAGCCTCGGGGTGGCTTACGCCACCGGCTCCTGGCTGGTGGCGCTGGCAGTCGGGCTGCCGGCGGTGGTGGTGCCGGGCCTGATCTATCACATGGCGCCGGGCAGCGTGATCAGCCGCAGCGTTTTCGCCTGTGCGCTGATGATCTTCTCGGCGCTGACCATCCAGCAGACCGGCGGCGCCATCGAGGCCCACTTCGGCATCTTCGTGCTGCTCGCCTTCCTCTTGTACTACCGTGACTGGCGGCCGATCCTGGCTGCGGCCGTGCTGATCGCCTTGCATCACCTGTCGTTCAATTACCTGCAGGCGGCTAACCTCGGCATCTACATTTTCGATTCCGGCTCATCTCTCGGGCGCGTGCTGGTGCATGCGGCCTATGTGGTGGTCGAGGCGGGCATGCTGATGTACATGGCCGTGCGGCTGCAGGCTGACAGCATGGAAGCTGCGCATGTGGCTGCTGCTTCGCGCGCCATTGGCAGCGGCGACCTTGCGCAGCGTATTGAGGTAGGCGATGGTGACTCGTTGCTGGGCGCGGTGGAGCAAATGCGCGTCGAACTCGCACGCACCATGGGCGAGGTGCGCGAGGACTCCGAAACCGTGGCCCGCATCGTGTCGTCGCTGACCACGCTGGCTGACGAAGTCGACCGCATGAGTTCGCGGCAGCGTGATGAGACCGGCCATCTCGCCGCGGCTATCGCCGAGATGGAGTCGGCCATGGAAAGCCATGCCGAGGAGGCTGAACGCGCCCGCAGCATTGCCTTGCGTTCCGGCACGCTGGCGCGCGACGGCGGCACTGTGGTGCGCGCGTCCATCGACAGCATGATCGACATCGAACGCAGCATTCGGGACTCTTCGGTCAGCGTGGAGGAGCTCGGCTCGCGCAGCGCGCGCATCGCCGAAATGGTGCAGCTCATTGGCGACATCGCCGCCCAGACCAATCTGCTCGCGCTCAACGCGGCAATCGAGGCTGCGCGCGCCGGTGAGCAGGGCCGCGGCTTCGCCGTGGTGGCCGACGAAGTGCGCAAGCTCGCCGAACGCACCTCGACCGCCACCGGTGACATCACCCGCCTCATCGACGACATCGACATTGCCCGCAAGCGGGCGCTCGAATCCATCAGCCAGGCGGTCGAGCGCGCCAGCGCAGGCGCGGTGCATGCGGGCGAAGCCGAGACCAGCATCAACCGCATCACGGCTGAGTCGGGCGAGGTCGAACACGCCATCGAGGAGATCGCGGTGACCTTGCGGCAACAGCTTGCCGCGTCGCGCCGGTTGGCCGAGAGCGTGAACTCCGTGGCAGATATTGCGGAACGCTGCAACGCCGCCGCTCGCAGCGTCAATGGCGAGGCCACTGCATTGGGCAGCGCCTCGGGCTCGCTCGAAAACGTGGTGTCGCGCTTTCGCATCGCCTGATTCGTCTCCAGCGGGGCGGCTTGTGGCACAGTAATGCCCGCCATGCGACCAGCCCGCGCCCTCATTGATCTCGACGCCCTGCGTCACAACTATCGTCTCGCCAGAGCGCGCCACGGCGCGCGCTCGCTTGCCGTCATCAAGGCCAACGCCTACGGGCATGGCGCCGTGCGATGCGCACGGGCGCTGGCCGACGCCGATGGTTTTGCGGTGGCATTCATTGACGAGGCGCTGGCGCTGCGCGAGGCCGGTATCACCCAGCCCATCCTGCTGCTCGAAGGCGTGTTTTCGGCCGACGAGCTGATACGTGTTTCCGCCCTTGATCTGTGGCCGGTGATGCATCACGCCGCCCAGATCGAGATGATCGAAGCGGTCGGGCTGTCGCGGCCGATCGACGTCTGGCTCAAGATCAACAGCGGCATGAACCGCGCGGGTTTCGAGCCGGACGAAGTGCGCGGGGTGTGGCAGCGTCTCAAGGACAGCGGCAAGGTCGGCGCGATCACCTTCATGACCCATCTGGCGCGCGCGGATGAGCCGCAGGTGATCGTCACCCCGGAACAGACGAGGTGCTTTGACGCTGCCATCCGTGATCTGCCCGGAGCGCGCAGTCTGTGCAATTCGGCCGGCATCCTGGGCTGGCCGCTGGCCCATGCGGAGTGGGGGCGGGCCGGCATCATGCTCTACGGCGCCGATCCCATGCCGGGTGAGGGCAACGGCTTGCGGCCAGTGATGACGCTGGAAAGCGCGGTGCTGTCGGTACGTAATGTGCCGGCTGGGGCGCCGGTGGGCTACGGCGCGCGTTTCCGCACCGATCGCCCGACGCGTGTCGGGCTGGTAGCCATGGGCTACGCCGACGGCTATCCGCGCAGTGCGCCGGACGGTACGCCGGTGGCCGTTGACGGTGTGATGACGCGCCTGATCGGGCGCGTATCGATGGACATGATGACGGTCGACCTGACTGACGTCGCGCAGGCCGGGCCGGGTAGTCGGGTCGAGCTGTGGGGGCCGCAGGTGTCGGTTAACCGCGTCGCCGAGGGCGCCGGCACAATTGCCTATGAGGTGCTGTGCAACGTCAAGCGCGTGCGCTTCGACTACCGCGGCTGAACCTCACTCCGCCCAGCGCATCACGATGCGCTCGCCGCTTTGCGGCGCCAGATCGACAGTCTCTTCAAGCATGACCCCGTTCAACTGTGCGCGGATGCGATAGCTGCCGGCGCGCGTGACGTCGACGTGGGCAACCGGGCCGCAGCGCTCGTTCGAGGCCACGGCCCCTGATTGCGCGGTGTCGACCGAAGTGCGCACGTCGGCGACATAGCCACCGTCTTTTGTCGCGAACAGGATCGTCAGTGAATGCGACTGTTGCGCCTGACGCATCGCCTGCGATTCGTCGATGCCGACGCCCCCGCACGTGAGAACGATCTGGGGTTCTTGCGCGGCAAGCGGAAAAGCCACCCCGAGCAGCATCGCAAACAGGGCGGGGCGTAGCGGTGAAGTGATGGTTTTCATTCGAGCACCCGATCAATGACCAGTTCAATGTTGGTGGCGCCAGGCGACACCAGTTGCGTGGCGCTTTCCAGATCGCCCGAGCGTGGCGCGGCGTCGCCGTTCATCGAGATGCGCGCAGCCACCACGATCTGGTCGGGCAGCGGGGCATCGCTGATGCGCTGGGCGTTGCTGAAATCAAAGCGCGTCGGCAGCGCCGAAGCCGGGATGCGGATGGCCGCGTAGGGCATGCCACCTTCCGGCGGACGGGCGAAGATGTACACCACGGCGTCTGCCGGCATGCGGCTGTCGGCGAGTCGTTCGGCCAGGCTGATACTGCCGTCGACGCCAAGCAGACGTGCAGAGGGTGGCACATCGAAGAGCTCCATGCCACCCCGTGAGCGCGCTTCGTTCACGCTGGCGATTACTGAAGCATAGGCCGGATCGCTTTCCGGCACTTCCTTCAGGATGCGTTCCCAGTAGGCTGAAGCGCTCTTGTAATCCTGACGTTCAAAAGCCGCCGCGCCGGCCAGGGCGAGCGCCTTGAAGTGGGTCGGAGCGATTTCCAGCGCGCGCTCGATCAGGCGGCGCGGCTCGCCTTCGAAGTCGCCCTGCCGCGCGGCGACCAGCAGATCGGCCCATTCGGTCAGCACTTCGGGCGAATCCGGCGCGTTGTCGCGCAATTTGGCCCAGGTCTGAGCGGCTGTGTCGAACTGGCCGAGCATCATGTAGGAGCGGGCCAGCATGATCCAGCCGGTTTCGTCGGAGGGATCGGCCTCGAGCCGCTGGGCCAGCTGTGCAACCAGGCCGGCAAACTGCTCCGGCGTGACGTCTTCCGGGTTGGTCTGCGCGACGTGGGTTTCGGGGTTCAGTGCATCCGGTTCGCCGATGAAGCCATACACCAGCAGCGCCGACAGCGGCACGACCAGAATCAGCGCAAGCGCCCAGCCGGCGGCAGGGCGCTGATCGGCGCCGTCCTCGACCACCAGGCCTTCTTCGAGCACGCGCTGCTCGATCTCGGCGCGGCTGCGTTCAAACGCGGCGTCGTCGATCTTGCCGGCGGAATGCTCGGCTTTGAGATCCACCAGCTGTTCGCGCAACACCCCGATCGTGACCTCGGCCTGCGCACGCTTGGCAGCGTGGGCCCGGCGGCGCGCACCGCGGCCGAGCAGCGGCGGCACGAGCAGCAACAGCGCGCATGCGACCAGCAGGGCGGAAAAGAGGACGAATTCGATCACGTGCGGGACTCCGGCGGGGTTTCGTTGTCTGTGTCGCCGAGCAGGGCGCGTGCCTGACGGCGCTGCGCATCGCTCAGTTCGGGCGTGCTTGCCTCGGCGGCGCGGCGGCGCAGGCGCAGGCTCAACCAGCCGAGGCCGAACACGCCCAGCGCGGCGGGCCCGAGCCACAGCAGCAGGGTATTGGTGCGGAACGGCGGGGTGTACAGCACGAAGTCACCATAGCGGGTGACGAGGAAGTCGACGACGTCCTGCTCGGTCTTGCCGGCGGCGAGCTGTTCGCGCACCTGATTGCGCAGGTCGACGGCGAGCGGTGCGCGTGAGGCGGCAATGGTCTCGTTCTGGCACACCAGGCAGCGCAGCTTCTGCGACAGCTCGATCACGCGCGCTTCGAGTTTGGGGTCTTCGGCTACCGGCGTGGCTTCGCCCGCGGCAAAAGCGGCAGTCGAAAACGCAATGGCTGCGACCGCCAGCAGGTGACGCAGCGAATCAGCTTTCACGGGACAGCTCCGCGATCTTCGGCAGCAACACGTCGCGTAGTACGCCGGCGTGCAGCGGGCCGATGTGCTTGTAGCGAATCACGCCCTGCTTGTCGATCAGGAAGGTCTCGGGCGTGCCATACACGCCGTACTCGATGCCAATGCGGCCGTCGGCGTCGACCACGTTCATCGCATACGGATTGCCGCCGTCGCGCAGCCAGTTGATGGCGGCGTTGCGTTCGTCCTTGTAGTTGAGCCCGATCACCGGGATCACGCCCTCACGCTTGAGCTGCACCAGCAGCGGGTGCTCCTGTCGGCACGACACGCACCACGAGGCCCACACATTGAGCAGGAAAACCTGCCCGCGCATGTCGGCTAGTTTGAACTGCTGCTCGGGTGCATCGAGCCGCGGCGCGCTGAACTCGGGCGCAGGCTTGCCGACCAGAGGCGACGGGACTTCGCGCGGATTGAGCGTCAGCCCGTAGGCCAGAAAACCGGCCAGCGCGATGAACAGGGCCAGCGGAACGAGGAATTTGGCTTTCATGGTGGTCTTCATCCTGCCTGTACGGATGCGGCCGAGGCCGGATCGGCCGCGTCGCGTTCGGCGAGTTTGCGGTAGCGCCGGTCCATTGCCGCGAAGATGCCGCCCAGCGCCATCAGGATGCAGCCCAGCCAGATCCAGCTGATGAACGGGCGGTAGTGCAGGCTGACGATCCACGCCCCGGTTTCGACCTGGTCACCCAGCGAAACATAGACATCTCGCAGCGGGCCTACATCGATTGAAGCTTCGGTCATCGGCATGCCTTGCGCGCGGAACTGGCGTTTCTCTGGCGTCAGCGTTGCGATCATGCGGCCGTCGCGGGTGACTTCAATGACGGCGCGGTCGGCATCGTAGTTCGGGCCAGCGATCTCTTCGGCGCCCAAAAAGGTGAAGGTATAGCCGGCCAGCTGCGCCGTTTGCCCGTCGCGCATCTTGACGTCGAGGTCTTCCTCGAGACTGCCGACCATGGTCACGCCGATGACGAAGATGCCGATGCCCAGGTGAGCCGTCCACATTCCCCACCAGGCGCCCGGGATGCCGCGCAGGCGGTTGCCCAGCGGCGTTCCCGGTCGTTCGCCGAGGCGGCGCCGCAGCAATTGCACGCTGGCAAGCAGCACCCAGGCCGACAGCGACAGGCCCAGCACGGTGCGCCACGTCACGTGGTCGATGGCCAGTGCCACGCCGCCGCCAATGATTACGCTGGCCAGCGCCGAGAGCCACAACATGCGGCCGATGCGGGCGGAGTCGTCGCCCTTCCAGCGCACGAAGGGGCCGATCATCATCAGGATCAGCACCGGCGTCATCAGCGGCACGAAGGTGGCTTCGAAGTACGGCGGGCCGACCGAGATCTTTCCCATGTTGAGTGCGTCGAGGAACAGCGGGTAGAGCGTGCCGAGCAGCACCGCGCTACAGGCCACGACCAGCAGCACGTTGTTGCCGAGCAGGGCTGTTTCGCGCGACACCAGATCAAAGCTTCCGCCGCCCGAGAGTTTCGGCGCACGCCATGCAAACAGCGCCAGCGAGATGCCGATCACCAATACCAGCAGTGCCAGGATGTACAGGCCGCGCGCCGGATCGGTGGCGAAGGCGTGCACCGAGGTAATCACGCCCGAGCGCACCAGGAAGGTGCCGAGCAGCGACAGCGAAAAGGCGCTGATGGCCAGCAGTACGGTCCAGCTGCGGAAGGCGCCACGCTTTTCGGTGACGGCCAGCGAGTGGATCAGTGCGGTGCCCAGCAACCACGGCATGAAGGAGGCGTTCTCGACCGGATCCCAGAACCACCAGCCGCCCCAGCCCAGCTCGTAATAGGCCCAACCGGAGCCAAGCGTGATGCCAGCGGTCAGGAACACCCAGGCCACCGTCGTCCACGGGCGCGACCAGCGCGCCCAGGCCGCATCCAGCCGGCCCGTGAGCAGCGCCGCGATGGCGAAGGCAAAGGCCACCGAGAAACCCACGTAGCCCATGTAGAGCAGCGGCGGGTGAATGATCATGCCCGGATCCTGTAGCAGCGGATTCAAGTCGCGGCCCTGTGCAGCGGCCGGCAGCAGACGCTCGAAGGGGTTGGAGGTGAACAGCGTGAAGGACACGAAGCCGGCGCTGATCCAGCCCAGCACGCCGACTACGCGCGCCATGAAGGCTTCGGGCAGGTGGCGGCTGAACACCGTTACGGCCACGGTCCAGCCCGACAGCGCCAGCGCCCATAGCAGCAGCGACCCTTCGTGGTTGCCCCATACGCCGGTGATCTTGTAGATCAGCGGCGTGTCGCTGTGCGAGTTGGCTGCCGCCAGACGCACCGAAAAGTCGCTCTGGATGAAGGCCCAGGTCAGACAGGCGTAGGCAAAGACCAGGAACAGGAACTGGCCGTGGGCGGCCGGGCGGCCTATCGCCATCAGGGCCATGCGATTGCCGTGTGCGCCGATCATCGGCACGATGGCCTGCACCAGCGACAGCACCAGTGCGAGGATGAGGGCGAAATGTCCCAGTTCGGCAATCATTGCTGCACGCTCTCCGCGGCCTTCTTCATCTGCGCCGCGTCGAGCGCGTACTGCGCCTCCACCGGCATGTAGTTTTCATCGTGTTTGGCCAGCACTTCGGTGGCCGTGAAGCGGCCGTCCGTTCCGAGCTGACCCTGAACCACCGCGCCCTTGCCCTCCTGGAACAGGTCGGGCAGCGTGCCGCGGTAGGTCACCGGCACGGTCTGCGCCATGTCGGTGATGACGAAGGCCACGGTCAGGCCGTCGGGCTGGCGCTGGATCGAGCCGGCCTCGACCATGCCGCCGACGCGGAAAGTGCGGCCCTGCGGCGCCTTGCCGGCCACGACTTCGCTCGGGGTGTGGAAGAACACCAGGTTTTCCTGGAAGGCGGTCAGCACGAGCGCAACCGCCCCGACCAGAAGGGATACGGCGCCGCCCAACAACAGCAGGCGCTTGCTACGCGGTTTCATCGAACAATCTCCTCGTTCCCGCCGGGCGCCGGATGGCCCTTGGGTGCCGCGCGGCGCAGCCTGAGCAGCCGGCGCGCGGTGTCGTTACGACGGCGAAACAGCAAGAACAGTTCCACCGCGACGCACGCTGCAGTCACGCCGTAGCTGCCCCACACGAACATTGCTGATCCGCCCATGTCCCAGAACGCGCTCCACGATTCCCACTGCATCACTTGCTCCCCACGCGTTCAAGCTCGGCGCCAACCCAGTCGGTATGGCGCTCGCGCTCGAGAATGACGCTGCGCACGCGCCAGAAGGCCACGGCAATCGTGTAGGCCCAGGCTGCGATGGCCATGATGAGCATGCCCATCAGCATGGTGGTGGCCATCGACGGCGCCTTGTTCAGGCTCACCGAGGCGCCCTGGTGCAGGGTGTTCCACCACTGCACCGAGAAATAGATGATCGGCACGTTCACCGCGCCGACCAGCGCAATGATGGCGCCTGCGCGATCCGAGCGGCGCGAATCCTCAATGGCCTCGGTCAGAGCCATGTAGCCCAGGTAGAGGAACAGCAGCAGCAGTTGCGAGGTCAGGCGCGCGTCCCACACCCAGTATGTGCCCCAGGTCGGCTTGCCCCACAGGGCGCCGGTCCACAGGGCGATGAAACAGAAGATCGCCCCGGTTGGCGCCAGTGCGCGCGCCATCATGAACGACAGCCGGGTGTTCATGACCAGCCCGACGGCCGACCAGAAGGCCATCACCAGATACACCAGCATCGACATCCAGGCCGCCGGCACGTGGATGAAGATCACGCGGTAGACGTCGCCCTGCGTGGCGTCGGTGGGGGCTACGAAGAAGCCGATATATAGCCCGATCACGGTGAGTACCAGCGCGATGCCCGCGAACCACGGCGCGAGCATGCCCGCCACCGGGTAGAACACCTGTGGCGAGGCAAAGCGCAGCAGGCTCCGTCCGCGCAGGTCCTTGTTGTCGAGATCTCTCATGCAGGGCTTCTCATTCCACAGCAATTCTCAGGGCCGCCGCACACGCGAACGGTGCCAGCGCCAGCGCGCCGAGCAGGCCGCCGCCGAGCAGCAGCAGGTGTGCCGTTGCGCCCACGCCGCCTAGCAGGGCATCGACCGCGCCTGCACCAAATATGAGCACCGGCACGTACAGCGGCAGCACCAGCAGTGCCAGCAGCACTCCGCCGCCGCGCAGGCCCAGTGTCAGCGCTGCGCCGATCGCACCGATCAGCGCCAGGATGGGTGTCCCCAGCGCCAACGATAAGGTCAGCACGCCCAGCGCTTCCTGCTCTACATCAAACAACAGCGCCAGCAGCGGTGCGGCCAGCACCAGCGGCAGGCCGGTCACGATCCAGTGCGCGGCGATCTTGGCGGTTACCCACAGCGCGGCTGGTTCAGGGGTAAGCAACAACTGCTCCAGCGTGCCGTCGGCGTGGTCCTGCGCGAACAGCCGGTGCAGCGACAGCAGCGTCGACAGCAGCGCCGCGACCCACAGCACGCCCGGCCCGATGGCGCGCAACTGGTTGGTTTCGGCGCCGACGCCGAACGGAAACAGGCACACCACGACGACAAAGAACGCAAGTGTAACAAGCACATCGGCCCGCCCGCGCCACGCGAGCATCAGATCGCGACGAAGTACCGCCGCGAAGGCGCCGCCGGCGCCGCTCAACATGCGACCTCGGCCAGATCGAGGACGTCGGGTGCGCGCTTGAATGGTGCGTCCTGATGGGTCGTCATCACCACCGCGCCGCCCGCTTCGCAATGCGCTTCGAGCGTGTCTGCCAGGTCGGCCACGGCGGCTACATCGAGTGCGGTGAAAGGCTCGTCGAGCACCCACAGCGGGCGCTCGCCGGACACGAACAGCCGCGCCAGCCCGACGCGGCGGCGCTGGCCCTGCGACAGCACCTTGGCTGGCAGGTCGATCTGCGCGCCGAGTCCGATGCGTTCCAGCGCGGCGATGCAGCGCGCGTCATCCGCCGCCTCGCCCCCGGCATGGATGGCAAAGCGCAGGTTTTCGAGCGGAGTCAGCAGATCGTTGAGGGCCGGCGCGTGGCCCAGGTAGAGCAGATCGGAATGGAAGTCGTCGCGGCAACGGCGGATGTCTTCGTCGTGCCAGTGTACCGAGCCATATTCGGGCGTCGCCAGCCCGCACAGGATGCGCAGCAGACTGGTCTTGCCTACGCCGTTGGGGCCGGCCACGCGCAGCATGCGGCCCGCGTCGAGCGCGAGGCCGAGTCCGCGAAACAGCAGGCGATCACCCTTGAGGCAGGCGAGGTCAGTGGCGACAAGCATGGGGCGCAATTGAACCATAGCCGCCCGAAATCAGGGAAAACTTATATGAGCCGAAACTCATACGCACCGCGGCCTCAGCCCATTTGATCCGCGATGTCGACCAGCGCGCCGACGATGTCGCTCATGGTCACGATGCCGACCAGTTCGTTGTCGGCGGTGACCAGTACGCGGCGGATGTCGAAGTTGCTCATCAGCTTGGCGGCGTGCTTGACCTCGAGCTCGCGCGAGACGGTCAGCGCCGGCTTGGCGCAGATGTCGTATACGTTGAGCAGGTCGATGTCGCCTTCCTCGGCGACGATGGCCTTGAGGATGTTGTTGTAGGTGATCAGGCCGAAGGCGTCGTGCGGGTGACGCTTCTCGACGGCCAGAGCCTTGACTTTTCTTTCCTTCATCACCCGCATCGCCTGGCGGATGGTTGCAAGCGGCGAGATCGTTACGACCTCGCGCACCATGATGTCCTTGACCAGCATGTTTTCCTCCTCGGGCTGTTTCAGCCTCAGATGTCGTCCTTGAGTTTTTCCTCGAACAGCGTGATCTGCCCCATGTCGATGCCGGCGATGTGTTCGAGCGGGATCGTGAACACCACGCCGCGGCTGTTGGTCTTGAGATCCAGCTCGCGCGTGAGGTTTTTCATCACCGCCAGCGAGAGCTTCTTCTCCAGCACGAACACCAGCACCGACTGGCTGCCCTCATAGGTCAGGCCGAAGAAGGTCTTTTTCTCTTTCGCCCCGATGCCGCGTGCATCGAGAATGGTCACGCCGCCCGCACCGGATTCCTTGGCCACGTCGATGGCCTTGTCCTCCAGATCGTCGGCGAGGATCGCAACGAGTACCGAAAACTTCACGATGTCGCTCCTTCGTCTTTGTGCGTGGCCCGCTCGGCGATGATCGCGTAGAGCATGACGGTCACGATGGGAAAAATCGACGCGAATGCGATCAGGCCAAAGCCGTCGATCAGCACGCTGCGTCCCTCGATGTGCGTTGCAAGCCCGATGCCCAGTGCGGTGACCAGCGGCACCGTCACTTCCGACGTGGTGACCCCGCCCAGATCAAATGCCAGCGGCACGATGTACTTGGGCGCGAAGGCGGTCAGCGCGATCACCAGCGCGTAGCCACCCATGATGTAGTAGTGGATGGAATCGCCGGTGATGATGCGGTGTACGCCGATGGTGATGCCGGTGGCCACACCCAGTGCCACCAGCAGGCGGATGCGGTTGCCGTTGAGCTTGCCCTTGGCGGCTTCCTCGGCCTGGCTGCCGATGGCGATCAGGGCCGGCTCGGCCATGGTGGTGGCAAAGCCGATAGCGAACGCGAACAGATAGACCCACAGCAGGGTGTCGAGTGCCACCAGTTGCGTGGCCATGCTGGTACCGATCGGGAACAGCCCGAGCTTGAGGCCGACCACGAAGGCGTACAGCCCGACGATGACCAGCACGAAGCCCACCACCACCCGCGGCAGGTGCGGAATCGACTTCTGTAGAACCATGTACTGGAAGAACAGGATCACCATGATGATCGGCGCTACATCGCGGAACATGCTGGCCAGATCGGTCAGCATGCCCAGCGCGTAGCTGCCAGCGGTCTTTTCGACGATCTGCTCGTCGGCGAAAGCGACTGCGCCGGCCGCTGCGCCCGCGACGTCGGCGACCTCCGCGAAGTTGTACACCCAGATGCCGTAGAGCTGCACCGAGATCATCGGCACCATCACCGCCAGCGCCACCAGCCCGAAGCCGTGCATCAGCGGATTGCGCCCGCGCAGCGACGCCGCCAGGCCGATGCCCAGCGCGGCGATCAGCGGCACGGTGACGATGTTGGTGGTGACCCCGCCCGAATCGTAGGCCAGCCCGACGATTTCCTCCGGCGCGAAGAAGGTCACCGACACCACCAGCACGTAGCCGATGATCATGTACCAGTGCAGCGACTGGCCAAGGATGGTGCGCAATACGCCGATGGCCACCACGCAGCCGACCGACAGCGCCACCAGCAGGCGCAAGGTGAGTCCGTCGATGCGCCCCTCGGAGATGGTCTCGGCCTGCGCTGCAACGGCGATCAGCGCCGGCTCCGCGACCACCGCCGAAAAGCCCAGGCAGAAGCCGAACACCATCAGCAGCGGCAGCGAGCCGCGCCGCGCGAAATCGTTCGACAGCCCCTTGCCGACCGGAAAGATGCCCAGCTCCAGCCCCTGCAGGAACAAGGCCACGCCGAACACCACCACCAGCAGGCCGAAGCTCATGCTGGCCAATCCGTCCGGCAGTTCCTGCATGACCGCGAGCTGGAAGAACAGGACGACCGCAATGATCGGCAGCAGATTGCGGAAGGAGTGCTTCAGGTGCGCCAGAAACTCACGCATCGGAGGAGTGCTTCCCGAGACCGGCCGGGCCGCAGACGAGCATGGGGGCGGCGCGCCAAAGGGCGTCGGCCAGGGTCCGGCCCAGGGCACGCTCTTCGCATTCGGCAGCAATGGCCGTGACCGGCAGGCGGATTCTCATTTGGTGTTTCACGTGCCCAGGAGAGTTTCGATCGGGAGGCGCCGGAGGCGGCAGCGGGCCGGATGAAGTGCGCGGCGATGCCTGCATGCAGCAATTCATTCAGCGTTTCCCTAACACTTCGAAATGATACATGGCGCAGATGAAGCCCCATTGACATGTATCAACGGCACCGCCGCGAGTACCATGACCTTTCACCAATGCATCGGGAGTACGCCATGGGTATGGAAGTCGGAGGCATTCTGGGCCTCATCTGGCTGGTCATCATCATCTGGGCCATCGTCAAGGTCGCCAAGAGCGGGGCTGGATCGTTTGCCAAGCTGTTGTGGATTCTGATCCTGCTGTTTCTGCCTTTCATCGGCTTGATCGCCTGGTTCCTGCTCGGGCCGAAAGGCAACTAGCTGCCCGCAAATCGGCCATGGCAGCGGAATGGCGGCGTTTCATGGATAATCGGGCGGTGACATGTCACCGCCCCGAAAAGGCCTTCGCCGTTCATGACGCAAACGCCACCGACCGCAAGCGACGAATCCTCCCCGCAATTCCATTTCAGGGACATGCATCTGCAGCCGGGCGACCGCCTGCAGATTCACTGCCCTAGCCATCCCGACCGCGCGCGACACATCTCCCGCGTGGTCGGTTTCGTTGACGATCTGAGCCTCATCGTCACGGTGCCCGCGCCGCGCGGCATGCGCGCCGAGTTCATCGAGAGCGAAGTTGTCGTCGTGCAGGCCTTCTCGCGCAACAGCGCCTTCGCCTTCAAGTGCACGGTGCTCAACGTGTGCCGCCGGCCCTTCGATTACATGCATCTGAGCTTTCCGGACCGTATCCAGGGCAGCGTCATCCGCAATGCCACGCGCGTGCGTGTCGGCATCGAGGCGCAGGCGGCGCCCTCGGCCGGGGATCCGGTCACGGCCAGGCTCGGCAACCTCAGCGCCACGGGCGCGCTGGTGGTGGCGCCGTCGGTGCTGGGCGCGGTGGGCGACAAGCTGCGCCTGGCCTTCAAGGTGAAGCTGCACGACGTGGTCAGCGATATCGCCGCCGATGCCGCCATTCTCAAGGTGAGTGGCGAAGAGGGGGCTCATCAGTACGGCGTCGAGTTCGGCGAAATGCCGCCTCACGAGCGCATGATCCTGCGCAGCCTGATTTACCAGCAGATGATAGAAAATCCACGAACCATCGTGTGAAACCGCTGCCGCGGGGCGGGACGCGCGTGCCGCCAAGTTAGACTGGCGCCACGAAACTCCTTCTGGAGAGCAGTCGGATGCGGACAGTACGGCGCGGTTTCCAGTGGGTCATGTCGCGGCGGACGTTGCTTGCAGCGCCCGATCAATGCGCCGGGGCGCGCATTAGGAGTGACCAATTGGTGGCTTTGCTGCGCAAGCTGCAGCGGCCTGACGCCGCCGCATCCTCGGCTGCGACGATCACTGCGTCCATCGGCATCTCGCCGCATACCCACAATGACGAGAACGTCGAAACCCCCTCGCGCTGCTCCGACCGTGCCACGTGCAGCGTCAAGCAAGCCGGGCGCGACAAGATGATGTTTGCCACATGAAGACTTCCGCCTGTCCCTGCGGCAGCGGCCGCCCGCTGAGCAAGTGCTGCGCTCCGTTGCATGCCGGGGCGCCAGCGCCAGATGCCGAGGCGCTGATGCGCTCGCGCTACAGCGCCTGGGTGCTGGGCGACATGGACTATCTACGCGCCACCTGGCACGCCGACACCTGCCCGCCAGATCTGACACCCGATGCTGGCCAGCTGCGCTGGCTGGGACTCAGCGTCAAACGCCATGGGCTCACCGGGCCGGCTGCGGCCGAGGTGGAGTTCGTTGCCCGATATCGCGTGGCGGGACGCGGCGCGCGCATGCACGAGATCAGCCGCTTTGTGTGTGAGGGCGGTCGCTGGCTGTATGTCGATGGCGACGTGCTGGAGTAGTGTACGTTCTGCCGTATTGCATATGCCGAGCGGCGCTGCTCGCTGCACGGGGTATGCTTTTCGGGTGTTCGTAAGGGGCGGCCGCGACAGAGCTGTTCCGCGCTGGGTGAGGGTAACAGTGATTGAACGGTCGACCAGTCGCGAACGCGTCTGCATGACGACCCGCCGGGCGCGCAATACGCCCTGGGGGGGCTGACGCGTGCCCCCTGTGCATCGCTTCGGCGCCGCCACCATTGCCATGATTTACGCCGCCTTTGCGGCCTTGTGGATCGTCGCTTCCGGCACGCTGCTCACCGTTGCCACGGCGGACCCGGTGCTGCAGGGGCGTATCGAGATCGCCAAGGGCATTGTCTTTGTGCTGGTCAGCAGCGCCTTGCTGTACTGGTTGATCCGCTCACGGCGCGAAGTACCGCCCGATCCGTCCGATGCCGCGGTCCACGAGCCGACCGGCGCCGACGTCTACCAGCTGGTCATCACCAGCGTGCTGATTTCGTTGGCGGTGCCGTCGATCAGCCTGGCCGTCTTTGCGCTCAATGCCCGGCAGGTCGAGCTCGACACCACACGCA
Source organism: Pseudazoarcus sp. NS34 (assembly GCF_059703725.1). Taxonomy (NCBI): domain Bacteria; kingdom Pseudomonadati; phylum Pseudomonadota; class Betaproteobacteria; order Rhodocyclales; family Zoogloeaceae; genus Pseudazoarcus; species Pseudazoarcus sp. NS34. Next base: position 414,013 of record NZ_BAAKIZ010000004.1, on the reverse strand, counting down.
GTCTGCAGGCCATTGCCGGATCCACCGCGCAACACATCGAAGGCTGGCTGTCCGAGCGCCGCGGCGACGCCGCCACGCTGGCGGCCAGCCGCGGCTTCATCCGTCAGGTGATCGAGCTGCAGGCCGACCCGCAATCGTCGGAGCGCACGGTCGTGCTGGAGCGTCTGAGTTCTCTGCAACGCGTGTTCAACTACGAATCGGTGACGCTGCTCGACGCGCTCGGCAAACCGATGCTTACTGCCGGCAGCCCTTTCGTACCCGATGCCGTACAGCTCGGTCTGGTGGGTGCGGCGATCGCCGCCGGCGAGGCGCGCATGGACGATCTGCGCCGTGATGGCGATCGCGTCCATCTGTCGTTCGCCGTGCCGCTGCACGACGAGAAGGACGGCCGTACGGTGGCCGTGGTGGTATTGCGATCCGATCCGGGCCACTTCCTGTACCCGTTGGTCAGTTCCTGGCCGTTGCCCGGCATGAGCGGCGAATCCCTGCTGGTGCGTGCCGAGGGCGATGGCGTGCTGTTCCTCAACGAACTGCGCCACGGCGATGCCAAAGCCCTGTCGCTGCATCTGCCGTTGGGCGATACCCGGCGGGCTGCGTCGGCGGCGCTGGCGGCTGATGGGCCGGGCACCATTGTTGGCATCGACTACCGCGACGAAACGGTGTTGGCGGCCTGGAGTCCGGTCGGCGGCACCGCCTGGCGTCTGGTGGCCAAGATCGATCGCGACGAGGCATTGCGTCCGGCCTGGGTCACCGCCTGGTGGACGGCGGCCGTGGCGCTGCTCGGCGTGATCTTTGTGGCCCTGGTGATCCTGCAGCTGTTCCGACAGCAGCGCGCCACCCAGCGCATGCAGCTCGAATTGCAGGCCGACCGTCTGCTCAAGCATTTCTACGATTTGCCCTTTGTCGGCATGGCGGTGAGCGAGGCCGGCTCGCACCGCTGGCTGCGCTACAACGATCATCTGTGTCACATGTTCGGCTACGACGTGCGGGAGTTCGCCGATCAGACCTGGGAGAGCCTGGGTCATCCCGAGGACGCCCAGATCGGCGCCGACGACCTGGCGCGCATGGAGCGCGGCGAAGAGGACAGCTTCACTTTGGAGAAGCGGTTGCTGCGCAAGGACGGCAGCGTGTTCATCGCCTGTCTCGACGTGAAGGCCGTGCGCAAGCGCGATGGCACGCTCGACCATATCGTCACCACCGTCGAGGACGTTACCGAAGCCCGCCGCACCGAGGAGGCCCTGCGCGAGAGCGAAGAACGTTTCCGCACGCTGCTGCACAACGTGCCGTCGGTGGCCGTGCAGGGTTATGCGCTGGACGGCACCACGCGCTACTGGAACCGCGCGTCGGAAGCGCTGTACGGCTACACCGCCGAAGAGGCCATCGGCCGAAACCTGCTCGACCTGATCATTCCGTCCGAGCTGCGTGAGCCGGTGCGCGAGGCCATGTCCCGCATGGCCGCAACCGGCGAACTGATTCCGGCCTCCGAGCTGACGTTGATGCGCAAGGATGGCTCCGCAGTCACCGTGTTTTCGGCTCACGTCGCCGTGCATGTGCCGGGGCGCGATGTCGAGATGTTCTGCATCGACGTCGATCTGAGTGCGCGCAAGCAGGCCGAAGAGGCACTGCGTGCCCGCGAGGCCGAGTTCCGCACGCTGGCCGAGGCCACGCCGCAGATCGTGTGGGTCACGCTGCCGGACGGCAATCACATTTATTTCAACCGGCACTGGATGGAATTCACCGGCCTCACGCTCGAGCAGAGCATGGGTTTCGGCTGGAACCCGGCCTTCCACCCGGAGGACCGCGAGCGCGCTGCAAGCTTGTGGCAGCAGGCCATCGACAGCGGCGAGCCCTACGAAATCGAATACCGCTTGCGTCGTCACGACGGCGTGTACCACTGGATGCTCGGCCGTGCCCTGCCGCTGCGCGACGAGGTCGGCAACATCGTCAAATGGTTCGGCACCTGCACCGACATCGACGACCTCAAGCGCACCGTTGAACGCCTCGACGAGGCGCAGCGCATCGCCCGTCTTGGCGACTGGGAATGCGACCTCGACACCGAGGCCATCCGCTGGTCGTCGCAAATCTATGAAATCTTCGGCCGCGATCCGGCCCTCGGCCCGCCGGCCGATTTCAACGAGAACGCGCTGCTGTTCGATGCCTCCACGCGCTCCACCGTGAACGAATACGTCGAGCGCGCCATCTCGACCCGCAGCACACAGGCCTACGAGCTGCGCGTGCTGCGTGGCGATGGCAGCGAACGCTACATCAGCGTCGTGGCCGTACCGCGCGAGGACGAAACCGGCCGAGTGGTCGGCCTGTTCGGCACCGTGCAGGACATCACCGCCCAGAAATGCGACGAGTTGGCCCTGCGTTCGAGGGCGCAGCAGCAGGTGTTGGTGGCTGCGCTGGGCCGGCTGGCCTTGTCCGACACCGAGTTGGGCGATGTCTATGATGCCGCCGCCGCGGCCGTGGCCGAAGGCCTGAGCGTGGAGTTCGGTCGGGTGCTGGTGGCGGCTGACGACGACGCCTTCGACATACGCGCCGGCGTAGGTTGGGCGCCCGAATGGTTGGGCCGCCGTGTGCATTGCGGCGAGGGCAGCACGCACGTCGGATTCGTCGTCGAAGCGCGCGGCCCGGTCATTACCTACGATTTCCGCGCCGAAGGCCGCTTCTCCGAATTCGGCATGCTGGCGGCACACGGCGTTGTGAGCGGCATCGACGTACCCATCGGGCACCCCGACAAGCCGCTCGGCATCATCAGCGCCTATTCGCGTGCCACTCACCGCTTCTCGCCGGACGACATCGGTTTCGTGCAGAGCATCGCCAACACGCTCAACACCGCCATCGAGCGCGCGCGTTCCAACGAGCGGCTGACCTACATGGTGCAGCACGACGCCCTCACCGGCCTGCCCAACCGCCTGCTGCTGACCGACCGTCTCAACGTCGCCATGGCGCAAGCTGAGCGTAGCGGCAAGCGTCTGGCGCTGATGTTCATGGACCTGGATCGCTTCAAGAACGTCAACGACGTCTTCGGCCACGAAGGCGGCGACATGATCCTGCAGGAAGTGGCCCGACGCTTGCGCGGCGCGGTGCGCGCGTCCGACACCGTGAGCCGCCAGGGCGGCGACGAATTCCTCGTCGTGCTGCCCGAGATTGACAGCGACGAGGACGCCGCTCGCGTGGCCGAAAAGCTCATCGCCGCCGTGTTTGAACCCTACGAGCTGAACAACACCGAAGTCGTGCTCGGGGCCAGCATCGGCGTCGTGTGTTTCCCCGAAAACGGGCGCGAAGTCGAATCCCTGCTGCGCAACGCCGACGTGGCCATGTACGCCGCCAAGGATCAGGGGCGCGGCCGCTACCAGTTCTATTCCGCCGAGATGAACGCCCGCGCCCACGAGCGCCTGCTGCTTGAAGCCGATTTGCGCCACGCGCTGCAGCGCGGGGAACTGTTCCTCGCCTACCAACCGCAGGTGAATCTGGCCAACGGCGCCGTGGTCGGCCTCGAAGCCCTGATGCGCTGGCGCCATCCCGTGCGCGGCCTAGTGTCGCCCGCGCAGTTCATCCCCATCGCCGAGGATTGCGGCCTGATCGTGGCCTTCGGTGCCTGGGCCATGGAAACCGCCTGCCGCGATCACGCCCGCTGGATTTCCGAAGGGCTCATCGACGGCACCATGGCCGTAAACGTTTCCGCACTGCAGTTCCGCCAGGGCGACTTCGTCGATTCCGTCTCGCAGGTGCTCGCCCGCAGCGGCCTGTCGGCCGATCGGCTCGAGATCGAAGTCACCGAAAGCGTCGTCATGCGCGACATCGACGAGGTGCGCGCCAAGCTCAATGCGCTCGACGCGCTGGGCGTAAAGCTCGCCATCGACGACTTCGGCACCGGTTACTCCAGCCTCAGCTACCTCAAGCAGTTCCCCATCTATCGCCTCAAGGTGGATCAGTCCTTTACCCGCGGCCTGCCCGACGACCGCGAGAGCGCCGCCATCACGCAGGCCATCATCGGCCTGGCGCGCAGCCTCGGGCTCGACGTGCTGGCCGAAGGCATCGAAACCGAAGGCCAGGCCACGTTGCTGCGCTCCATGTTCTGCGACGCCGGCCAGGGCTACCTCTACGCCCGACCCATGCCGGCCGAAGACTGCACCGCCTATCTGCGCACACACGCTCCCGCCTGAGCCGCGGCTGTACCTCTCCCGCGTGCTTTGCTAGTCTTGCCCCCCTCGCGACCGCTGCGGCGGCCGCCAAGTACTGGAGCATTGCATGTCTTTTGTTGTCTATCTTTCCGGAGAAATCCACACCGATTGGCGCGACGAGATCCGCCGTGGCGCCGCCGCTCGCCGCCTCGACGTCACCTTCACCTCGGCCGTTACCGACCATGAAGCCAGCGACGCCGCAGGCGATTCCCTCGGCCCGGAGAGCGCTGGCTACTGGCGCGACCACAAGTCTTCGCTGGTGAACTCCATCCGCACCCGCAATCTCATCGAAAAGGCCGATCTGGTCGTGGTGCGCTTCGGTGACAAGTACAAACAGTGGAACGCCGCCTTCGACGCCGGCTACTGCGCCGCGCTGGGCAAGCCCTACGTCACCCTGCACGCCGAAGACATCATCCACCCGCTGAAAGAGGTCGACGCGTCCGCCCAGGCCTGGGCCGCCACGACCGAGCAGGTGGTCGACATCCTCGCCTACGTGCTGCGCGACTGATTCGGTCGCCTGGCATGAAAAAGCCCGCCAATCGGCGGGCTTTGTTTTTTGTGGCAGGGGCTGTCAGCGCAGGCTGGCCATGTGTTCCACCAGCCGGTCGTTGGCCTTGCTCAGCAAGTCCTGGCTCAGCGTGCGGTAGCGCTCGACGTCGGCCTGCACCTCGAAATCGCGCCGCTGGCTGGTGCCCATGCCGGCCAGCGCGCGGAACACGTTGAGCCCGATCTCCGCGCCCTTTGCTCCGTCGGAGGTGGTCTGCACCATCGTGCCGAACTTCTCTTCGGCGTACATGGGCTGCCCCAGTTTCATGCTGCTGGAGTGATTGGCGGCGAGCATGCCTTCGCCCCCGAAAATCGAAATGCCGCCTTCCGGCGCCAGCGTCAGCGCCTGGCCCACCTGCACGCTCGCACTGGAGCGGAAGCTGCCGCCATAGCCTTCCGAGCCGGCGAAGTCGATCACGTAGTACACCGACAACACCTTGATGCCGGTCTTGCCGTACTGCGTCGAGGCTGCCGTCGAAGCGTTCGAGAAACCGAAGCCGCCGATCTTGTCTGACTCGCCCAGGAACCAGTACAGGTCGCCGTGGCTGCTCGGCGCAAAGGTCGCCATCTCCGTCTGGTCACCAAAGAACGAAGCGGTTTTACGCTGTGGCGACTCTTCCGGCTTGGCCTTGGCAAAGTCGGGCTGCGCCTGCAACTCCTCGCGGCTCGTCACCGTGTAGCCGGCCTTCGCCATGCGCGCCACGAAGTCCGCGTAGGCCGCGTCGGTGATGGCCTGCATTTGCGCCTCATCCACGCCGGTCAGCTTGATGCCGGCCGTCGCGTTGCCGCCATAGCCGCGCCCGGCCTTCTTCAACTCGACCTTGCTCTGCACGAAAGACACCTTGAACGAGGCAATCGCCAGCTTGCTGGCTCCCTTGAACGGCGCCTCGCGCTCCACCTTGATTTCGTCCGCCACCGCCAGGCCCATGAAGCCAGAGCGCTGCTCCGACGGCTTCTTGACCTCATCCGTGCTGGTCACCGCCGCGCAAGCCGACAGCCCCGCAACCAGCACCGTGATTACCCCGCTGCGCATCTTGCTCATGCGAATCCACCTCGTGAATGTCAGAAGAAAAGCGGCCCCGGCAAGCTCGGGCGGCAGATCGAGTATGCCGCAGCGCGTGAGGGGGCTATGGGCGTGGCGAGCGGGAAGTTAGTCAATACTTCACAGAGTTGTCGTGATTTCGCGGAGATGGCCATGTCGCATTGAGCCGACTGGGTTCCCCCGCCAGGTGCGCGGCGGGTGAGCAGCGCCTGGAGATCCGCAAGGGATTGTTTCGGAAGCCGCTCGCGGGCGTGCAACTCAGCGAAGCCTGGAACGACCGCAAACCCCCGACCCAAGCTCCATGCAGCGCATGCGTTCAGGCAGCTTGCGCCGAGCCTGCAGCGCCGGCCGGGCACGCCCGTTGCCTGTGGAAGTCGCAGGTGGCCGCTTCATGTTCGAGCGAATGCCGGCAGGAAAGTGTGGCCGAAAAGCGGTGGCCGCTCGCTTCGCTCCCATGTGGCCGCGCAGGCAAAGGCGCCAGGGGTCCGCCAATCAACCGATCAAGGAGAACTTCGGATGCAGAAAAAGTCGGAACGGTATTCCAAGTTTGCAAAGGCAGCGGCGCATTTCTGCGGCCGTCCCCGCGTGTTCCTGCTGGCCGTCGGAGCCATTCTGCTGTGGGGGGTGTCTGGCCCCTTCTTCGGTTTCAGCGACACCTGGCAGCTGGTGATCAACACCGGCACCACGATTGTCACCTTCCTCATGGTCTTCCTGATTCAGAACACGCAGAACCGCGATACCGAAGCCATGCAGGTGAAACTCGACGAACTGATTCGCGCTACCAAGGGCGCGCACAACGCGCTGCTGGACCTCGAAGAGCTGGGGGAGGATTCGCTCGAGGCCTCGCGCCAGAAGTATGAGGCACTCGCAAAGGCGGCCCGCGGCGAGGACGAGGGCAGCAAGCGGGGTGCACAGGGGGCGGAGATCTGAGTCCGGCGGCTCTCCCGATCAATGGGGTCAGACGTGACGCGTCACCTCGACACTTCGCATCGCTGCACTTTTCTCCCGCTGCGGCTCTCGCGCACTGGGCGTCACCGGGTCCAGCAGGCGATCGCCCTGCGCATCCCGAATACGCGTCACCAGCCCCATGCGGTTCATGCGTGCGATGAACGGGCGCGGATCGAGCTCTTCGACGTTGGCCATGCTGCCGGTGTCCCAGCGGCCTTCGGCGATCAACAGGGCGGCGGCGACTACGGGGACGCCGGCGGTGTAGGAGATGGCCTGGCTGCCGACTTCCTCGAAGCAGGCGGCGTGGTCGCAGACGTTGTAGATCAACACTTCTTCAGGCTTGCCGGCCTTGTGACCGCGGATGACGTCGCCGATGAAGGTCTGGCCGGTGTAGTCGGCGGCGAGCGATGCCGGATCGGGCAGCACGGCCTTGACCACTTCGAGCGGCACCACGCTCTGGCCACGAGCAGTGCGCACGGGCTGTTCGGAGAGCAGTCCGAGGTTCTTGAGCACGCTGAAGACGTTGATGTAGTGCTCGCCAAAGCTCATCCAGAAGCGGATGTCGGGCACGCCGAGGTTCTGCGACATGGAATGCAGTTCGTCGTGGCCGGTGAGGTAGCAGGTGGCCTTCCCGGTGATCGGCATGTCCCATTCCTTGCGGCGCTCGAACATGGCGTTGGCTTGCCAGGCGTTGTTCTCCCACGACCAGACGGTGGAGGTGAACTCGCGGAAGTTGGTTTCCGGGTCGAAGTTGGTGGCGAAGTAGCGGCCGTGGCTGCCGGCGTTGATGTCGACGATGTCGATGGAATCCACGCGGTCGAAGCACTGATCCACCGCATAGCGTGCGTAGGCGTTCACCACGCCGGGATCGAAGCCGACGCCCAGCACGGCGGTGACGCCGGCTTCACGGCAGGCCTGACGGCGTTTCCACTCGTAGTTGGCGTACCACGGCGGGGTTTCGCAGACCTTGGCGGGGTCTTCGTGGATGGCGGTGTCGAGGTAGGCGGCGCCGGTGTCGATGCAGGCCTGCAGCACCGACATGTTCACGAAGGGCGCGCCGACGTTGATGACGATGTCGCTGCGCGTGGCGCGGATCAGCGCGCTGGTGGCGTCCACATCCATGGCGTCGAGCTCATGGGCCTGCAGCAGGCCGGGCTCCTGCAGGCTGCCCTTGTCGAGCACCGACTCGATGATGGCGTGGCATTTGGCCAGCGTGCGCGAGGCAATGTGGATGTCGCCCAGCGCGGCGTTGTTCTGCGCACATTTGTGGGCCACCACGTGGCCCACGCCACCCGCTCCGATGATCAGGACATTGCGCTTCATTGAGTTGTTTCTCCTCATCCGCTGTGTCGCCTGCGTTCAGGACAGGCTGCTGACGTAGTCGTCGTACGAAAAGTCGCGCACCAGGCGCACGCTGCCGTCCGTTTCACGGATGGCGATGGACGGCATATGCACGCCGTTGAACCAGTTCTTTTTGACCATGGTGTAGCCGCCGGCATCGCCGATGGAGATGCGGTCGCCGACCTGCAGCGGGCGCTCGAAGCGCGCCTCGCCAAAGATGTCGCCGGCCAGGCAGGTCTTGCCGCAGATCTGGTAGAGATGCTCGCCGCGGTCGGCGCCGATGGGCGCGGTTTCGCGGTAGATCAGCAGATCGAGCATGTGCGCTTCGGTGGAGCTGTCCACTACCGCCAGCTGTTTGCCGTTGAAGCCGGTGTCGAGCACGCTCACTTCCAGCGTGGTGGTGTGGCGCACGGTGGCCTCGCCCGGCTCCAGATACACCTGCACGCCCCAACGCTGCGCGAAGCTGCGCAGGCGTTCGCAGAAAGCGTCCACCGGGTAGCCCGGCGCAGTGAAGCGGATGCCGCCGCCCAGGCTGACCCACTCCAGCTGCTGCAGGATGTCGCCGTAACGCTGTTCGACTTCACCCAGCAGCGCGTCGAAGCGCGCGAAATCACCGTTCTCGCAGTTGTTGTGGATCATCACGCCGCTGATGCGGCCGAGCACTGCGCGGAGGCGCGCCGGGTCGGATTCGCCCAGCCGGCTGAAGGGCCGCGCCGGGTCGGCCAGATCGAAGCCTGCGTGGCTGATGCCGGGGTTCAGGCGCAGGCCGACGGGTTTGTCGCCAGCATGCGCGGCGAAGCGTTCGAGCTGGTTGATGGAGTTGAAGATGATCTTGTCGCAGTGCGCGACGACTTCGGCAATTTCGTGGTCGGCAAAGGCCACGCTGTAGGCATGCGTCTCGCCGCCGAATTTCTGCTGGCCCAGCTTCACTTCATACAGCGATGAGGACGTGGTGCCATCCATGTGCTCGCGCATCAGGTCGAACACCGACCAGGTGGCGAAGCATTTGAGCGCCAGCAGCACCTTGGCACCGGAGCGCTCGCGCACGGTGTCGATGATGCGCAGATTGCGCAGCAAGGCGGCTTTGTCGATGAGGTAATACGGGGTGGGAAGGGTGTCGTGCATGGGATTCGTCATGGTTCGCCGTGGGCCGTCACGTGCTTGCGGCCGTTCTTGCCGGCGCTGCTCGTGGAGTCGCCAAGGTGGTCGATGACCACCGTCGGTCGGTCGGGAAAGCTCGCCACCAGCGCCAGCTCGCCGCCGATGCTCTCGACGTAGTGGCGCAGCGTGGACAGCAGCAGATCGCTGCGTTTCTCGAGCCGCGAAATCGTGTCCTGGCCGACGTGCAGCGTCGTCGCCAGATCATCCTGCGTCAGCCCGGCGGCCTTGCGCAGCTCCTTCAGACTGGCGCGCGGCAGGCCGCCCGGCGTCGGGAACTCGAGCACATCGGCAGCGCGCTTCTTCCCCATGAGGCATACCTTGGGAGTCGTGTGGGACCCGGATTATGTCTCAAAAGCCATATGGCTCCAAGGGCATATCTTGTGCTGGAGTGCGAGCCCGACGCGTTGCGCGTTGTTTTCACGTGTTTACGACTGCAAGATGCAAGGCACATGCGGTGCAGTGTGCTGCGCATCACTGCCATCACCATGCTGGGGAGACCACCGTGAACATCAAGCCCATCCAGTCCGGCAAGCTGCGTGGTGCGGGCTACGACGTCCGCACGCGCACGCTGCGCATCGAGCTCGAAGGCGGCGTGCTCATCGACTACGCCAACGTCGGTGAGGAGATCTGGCGCCGGCTGGAAAACTCGTCGTCGGCGTGGAGCTACTACCGCGACAACGTCGAAGAGGAATTCGCCGGCAAGCGGGTGTCGGAGCGAGCTGGCGACAAGAGGAATCCGCTCGACGACCTGTTCGGAACGTAAGCTGTTCGGAATGCCTTTGGCATCGCATGGCGTAGCCATGCCATCAGGCTACGCCCCGGCCTGTTGCGCTGGCGTGCAGTGAATCCGGAATGGGAGCTTGGTCATGGCGCTATTCGAAGCCGCCTCAGCGGCGATTGGAGAGCTTGTCGCTTGTGCGGTGGGGTATATCCTCGGCCGCAGGTTCCAGCTGGCGCCGGATGAGGCGCGACGCGTGGGTGAGTGGGTGGTGATCGGAGCCCTCTGCACCGCATTGGTTGTCGTCACGCTGGCCTACGGGTGAGGCGTGCCGTTGGTCGCATCGCCGCTGCGGTTTCAGTTCCTTGCCAACCCCGCCTCATACCAGCCGCGGCTGCGGTTGACCACGCGCACCAGCCACAGCATCACTGGCACCTCGATCAGTACGCCTACGACGGTGGCCAGCGCCGCACCGGAGTCGAAGCCGTACAGCACGATGGCGGCGGCTACAGCCAGCTCGAAGAAGTTGGACGCGCCGATCATCGTCGATGGACCTGCCACCGAATGCGGCGCCTTGAACGTGCGGTTGAGCCAGTAGCCGAGCGCGGCGATGAACAGCACCTGCAGCAGGATGGGCACGGCCAGCATGCCGATGATCAGCGGCTGGTCGATGATGGCGCGGCCCTGGAACGAGAATAGCAGCACCAGCGTGGCCAGCAGCGCAAGGATCGAGAACGGGCCGATGCGCTCCAGCGTGCGCTGGAAGAAGGCCTCGCCGCGCTTGAGCAGTTGCGCGCGGATGAATTGCGCAATCGCCAGCGGGATCACGATGTACATCACCACCGACAGGAACAGCGTCGCCCACGGCACCGGAATGGCCGACACGCCCAGCAGCAGCGCCACGATCGGCGCGAAGGCGAAGACCATCACCAGATCGTTGAGCGCGACCTGCGTCAGCGTGAAGTTGGCGTCGCCGCGGCACAGGTTGCTCCACACGAAGACCATAGCCGTGCACGGCGCGGCGCCGAGCAGGATGAGGCCGGCGATGTAGCTGTCCAGCTCCTCGGCCGGCAGCCACGGCGCGAACACGTGGCGGATGAAGATCCAGCCGAACAGCGCCATCGAGAACGGCTTGACCGCCCAGTTCACGAACAGCGTCACGCCGATGCTGTTTTTCTGTTTGCGCACCTCGTGCAGCGCGCCGAAGTCGATCTTCATCAGCATCGGGATGATCATGATCCAGATCAGCACGCCGACCGGGATGTTCACGTGCGCCACTTCCAGCGCCCCCACGGCCTGCGCGAACTCGGGCGCGAACTGCCCGAAGGCCGTGCCGGCGACGATGCACAGGAACACCCACACGGTGAGATAACGCTCGAAGAATCCGATGGGGGCGCCGGCAGATTGTTTGGCGGCGATTTCGCAGGGCGAGGACATGTTCAGGCAGTCCGTGTGGATTCAGGGACGAGGGTGCCGATGCGCGCGCATTCGGCCTTGAAGGCGGCCGGGTCGCGTTCGGCCAGATCGCGCGGCAGCGCCAGCAGCGCCTCGATGCGGTGGCGCAGCGTGCGGTAAGCGGTTTCGAAGGCCTGATCGATTTCGGCTTCGGTGCCCGTTGCCTTGGCCGGATCAGCCACGCCCCAGTGCGCGCGCGGGGCTGGCGAAAGGTACACCGGGCAGGTTTCGCCGGCGGCGCTGGCGCACACGGTGATGACCAGATCGTGCGTCGCCGGCAGGTCGTCCCAAGACTTGCTGAAAAGCCCGTCGGTCGCGATGCCTTCGCGTTCGAGCAGTGCCAGCGACTTCGGATGCACGTAGCCAGCCGGCTGGCTACCGGCGCTGATGGCGCGCCAGCCCTCGGGCGCGAGTGCGTTGAAGGTGGCCTCGGCGAGGATCGAGCGGCACGAGTTGCCGGTGCACAAAAAGAGCACGTTCATGGTTTGCAGACTCCGTCGGCGATGCCGCTGAGCTCGCAGCTCACGCCTTCGCCGCAGCAGTTTTCGGTGAGGAAGCCGATGGTGTCGACCATCAGCGCGATGTTGGCGCGGTAGCGCTGGAAGCGGCCTTCCTGCTCGGCCGTGATCAGCCCGGCTTGCGTCAGGCCCTTGAGGTGAAAGCTCAGATTGGTGGGCGGAATGTCGAGCGTCGTCGAGATGTCACCGGCCACGCGTCCGTCCGGCCCGGCCTGAACGAGCAGGCGGAACACATCCAGCCGGACGCCGGAAGACAGCGCTTCGAAGACCTGCAGGGCGGTGTTTTTGTCCATGTTTCAATACTTCAAGAAAAGTTGAAGTATTTTCTGCCGTTCGGACGCGGGCGTCAAATTTCACGTACCGTGTGTTTGGCTGACTCGCCGAAATCAACTATTTTCACGCCTCGACGTCCAACCCGCTCCAGCAACCGAATCGGATCGCATCCCCATGCCGCTCAAGACCGCCGTCGCCCTGCTTGCCCTGCTCGCTTCGAGCGCTGCATTTGCCCAGACCCTCACCGTGGATGGCTGCAACATCCGTCGCGGCACCTTCTGCGTGAACATGAACCTCAATGGCGCCGAACTGCCTGGCGCGAACCTGGCCAATTCGCAGTTTTCGCGTTCGCGCCTGGTCGGCGCGAATCTGGAGGGGGCAACGCTGGATGAGGCGACGCTGAGCAGTACGGTGTTCACCGGTGCGCGGCTGGCCGACGCCTCGTTGCGGCGGGTCAATGCGCGCGGAGCGAGCTTTGATGAAGCCGATCTGCGCCGTGCCCACCTGGAAAACGCCAATCTGCAGAACGGGCGCATGGAGCGCGCCCGCCTCGACGACGCTCGGCTGGCCAATGCGGATCTGAGCAATGCGCGACTGGGCGCTGCGGTGCTTGATGGTGCGGACCTGACGCGGGCCAACATGCGTGCGGCCGGCTTGCGCGGAGCGTCGCTGAAAGGCGCGAATCTGAGCGGCGCGAACCTGACTCGCGCCGATCTGACCGATGCCGACCTGACCGGTGCAAAGCTGGATCAGGCGAACTTCTTCGGCGCGCAGACCGCCGGCTGCATCGGCTGCCCGTAAAGCGGCTCAACCGCCGCGCCAGGCGCGGTCGAGAATTCCGCCAAAGGGTTCGGCACGCATGAAGCCGACCACGCGCAAGCCGTCGATTTCGCGGCCGCCCGGCGCGAAGAACACGATGCCGGGCGGGCCGAACAGATTGAATCGGGCCAGCAAAGTCTTGTCGTCGGCGTTGTTGGCGGTGACATCAGCCTTGAGCAACAGCATCTGCCCCATGCGCGCGGCCACCCCGGCATCGCTGAAGGTGAAGCGCTCCATCTCCTTGCACGACACACACCAGTCCGCATAAAAATCGAGCATCACCGGTCGGTCGGCGGCGGCGATGCGCGCCTCCAGCTCGGCCAGCGTGCTCACGCGCTCGAACTGCGGTGCCGCGACCGCGGCTTGCGCCGTGCCGCTACGCAGCACCGACAGCGGTTGCAGCGGGTCGCGTGAGCCGGCCAGCAGCCCGATCAGCATCGCCGCCCCGCCAATCAACAGCATCACACCCAGACCTTTCCAGAAACGGCGCCAGTTGCCGGCCTGCGGCGGCAGCGGGTCGAGCGCATGCAGGAAGATGCCCGAGAAGCCCAGCAGCAGCGCCCAACCGAGCATGCTGACGGCCGCCGGAATCACCGGCGACACCAGCCACAGCGCCACGGCCAGCAGCATCACGCCAAAGGCCTTCTTGACGCCCTCCATCCACGGGCCGACCCGCGGCAGCAGCGAGCGTGTGCCGACGCCGACCGCGATCAGCGGTGCACCCATGCCCAACGCCATCACGAACAGCGCCATGCCACCGAGCGTGGCGTCGCCAGTCTGCGCGATGTACAGCAGCGCGCCGGCCAGCGGCGCGGCCACGCACGGCCCGACGATGATGGCGGACAGCGCGCCCATGGCCGCCACGCTGCCCAGCGCCCCGCCCTTGCGGTGGCTGGCGGTGTCGCTCAGACGGCTCTGCAGCGCGCTCGGCAATTGCAGCTCATAGAAGCCGAACATGGACAGTGCCAGCAACACGAACACCAGCGCGAAGCCGCCCAGCACCCACACGTTCTGCAGGGCCGCCGACAGCATGGTGCCGGACAGCCCGGCGGCCACGCCGGCGGCCGCGTAGGTCAGTGCCATGCCCAACACATAAGCCAGCGACAGCGCGCCGGCACGGGTATGGCTGACGTGCTGGCCCTGCCCGACGATGATGCCGGACAGGATCGGAATCATCGGAAAGGTGCACGGCGTGAAGGCCAGCAGCAGGCCGAAGCCGAAGAAACTCGCCATCACCAGCGGTACGCTGGCATCGCGCAGCAGGCCGGCAACCCGTCCACTCTCGTCGCCGCTGACCGGCTTCGCGGCGGCGGGCGGGCTTGCGACGGGAGGCGTGCTGGTGGCGGCAGGCGTGTTCAGCGCACGATCGAGCAGTCCGCCGCCGGCGTTCGGTGGGGCGGTCAGGTCGACGCTGACTGTGCGCGTTTCGGGCGGATAGCAGATGCCGCCATCCCAACAGCCCTGACTCTTGACCGAGAGGTCGATGGCCGTGACGCCGGGCGGAGCCGACACCGGTACGAGGATGCTCAGGCGGCCGCGGTGGATCTCGGTGTCGCCGAAGAACTCATCCTTGTAGGTTTCGCCTGGCGGGATTTCGGCTTCACCGAGCGTGACGCCGTGGGTCAGCGACGTGAAGCCCAGCTTGTCGGCATAGAGGTAGTAGTTCTTGCGGATGTCAAAGCGCAGTTCGACCGTATCCGCATTCAATGCTCGCGCCGACAGCGGAAAGGCCTTTTCCGGCTCGACCGGGTCGGCCAGCGCGGGGCCCGCGATGAATACCGCGAGCAGGACCAGCAGGGTAACGATGCGCGACATGGAAATCCTTGAGTTTGGCAGCAGGGCTGAGACCGTCATTCCGGCCCGCCGGTTTCAGCAGCAACCCAGTCAAGATACGCGGGCAGGCCCTGCGTAACCGGCAGGGCGATGATTTCGGGCACGTCGAAGGGGTGCGCGTCGACAATCGCGCGTTCGACCTCGGCGTAGCGGGCGCGGGTGGTCTTGATCACCAGCGGCACCTCAACGGCGTCTTCCACCGCGCCTTGCCAGCGATATACCGAGCGACACGGCGCCAGCACGTTCACACACGCAGCGAGGCCGGATTCCACCAACTGGCCGGCGAGCGTACGCGCCGTGGCTTCGTCGGGGACGTTGCTGAGGACCACCAGGGTTTCGGGCATGCAGCGCTCCGGAATACGCGGAATCGGCCGCCATTATCGCGGAATCGGCAAGATGCGGCATTGTCGCGCCGCGGGTAGCCCATTATCATCCGGACAGTCCGGCGCTCCGCCGTGGCTATGGCGGCCGCCCGGACGAGTGGTCGCCCCATGCCAACCGCCGTTCCGGCCTGTCGCCGGAAGTGGCCCGCAAGGAGAACAGGCGTGCGTGAAGTTCTGTGGGTTCTGATCGGCGTCCTGTTCGTCTACATGCTCTATCAGCTCAACCGCGCCCGCGTGTTGCGCGCCGGCGTGAGCTTCTACGACGGCTACGAGCCGGATGAACCGCCACCATTCGAGGCCGCGCTCGACAACAGCGCGTGGCGCCAGGAAGTCGATGCCCTGCGTGAGGAAGTGAGCCAGCAGCGTGACGTGCTGACGGCGCTGTCGCAGAGCCTCGAAACCCTGCGCGAACAGATCGAATCCGTCAGTGCAGCGCAAGGCATCTCCCCCGAATACAACGAAGCGCTGGTGTGCGCGCGCCGCGGACTGGACGTCGAAGCCATCGCCGAGCGCTGTGGCATTTCCGTGGCTGAAGCCGAACTGGTGCGCTCGATGGCCGAACGACAGGGGAGTGACGATGCGACCCAGCCCTGACCTGGCAAGCGGCAGCCCCCGCGGCGCGCTGTTGCGTGCGGGCATTGCCGCGCTGTTGCTGATCGTGCTGCTGTACTTCGTGCTCAGCCCCGAGCCCGAGCAGGAAGCGCCCGCGCCGCCGCCTGCGCCGGAAGCTGCCGCGCCTGCGCCCGAGCCCGAAGTGCTCGATCCGCCGCCGTCGCTGTTGCTGCCGCAGCCCGCAGCGCCGGAGGCGGACTTCGTTGCGCCATTGCCCATCGAGTTGCCCACGCTGCCCCCGTCTGAAGCCGCGCCGGTGCAGGAGCCCGCTCAGGTGGCGCCGGCCGTGCCTGAGGCGGCGCCCGAACCCGCTCCGCCAGCCAAGCCCGCCCCGGCCCCGGCCCCGAGTCCGGCAAAGCCTGCCGCGACGTCCGGCGCCAAGCCGCATCTTGTCCAGCTTGCCGATTTCGGCCCCTTGCCGGCTGCGAAGAACCTGCTGGACGCCGCTGCCACGGCCGGACATCCGGGGCGTCTGATGCATCGGGTGCTGGTCGGCCCGTTCGCCTCGCGTGACGCCGCCCGCAAGGCGGTCGATGCCGGAACCAAAGGGATCGTGGTTGAAAGCGGCGGCTCGTGGTGGGTGCAGGCCGGCGTGTTCTCGGACGCCGAAAATGCCGATCGCCAACGCGCCACGCTGTCGATGGCCGGCAAGCAGGTCGTTGTCCATGGGCGCGCCGAAATCGGGCCGTTCCCGAGCCGGGCTGCGGCCGAGAAGGCCCTGCTCGGGCTGCGTGATTCATCCGGAAAGCCGCTGCGTGACGCAGCCATCGTCGCCGCGCGTTAATCGCGGCGACACCTACTCCTGCACAAAGGAATCAGCATGAAGATCGAAAGCCCGGTGCTCGGCGCCATCGAAGTCGCCGACGAAAAGATCATCGATTTTCCCGGCGGCCTGTCCGGCTTCGAGCAGCTGCGCCGCTTCGCCCTGGTGCATGACGAGGACGACGCCGCGCGCGAGCTGTTCCTGCTGTTGTCGGTGGATTCGCCGGACGTACTGTTCTCGGTCACCGACCCGGCCAACGTCGCGGTGCACTACGAACTGCGGCTGACCGACGAGGAGTCCGCCGAGATCGGGCTGGACGACCCGGCGCAGGCCGCCGTGCTGGTGATCCTCCGCCGCGACGACAGCGAGGGCGCCCCGGAAAGCGCTGGCCTGCGCGCCAACTTCATGGCCCCGCTGATCGTCAATCTGGACACCCGCCGTGGCCTGCAGAAGGTCATGAGCCGTGTCGATTGCGAGGTCACGCTGCGCTCGCTGTAAGCCGTATCAGCCGGCTTCACCCAGCCGTTTTTCGATGCGCCGCGCAAACACCGTCATTTCCTTTTCGGCCTGACGGTCGCCACGCTGTGACGCGGCAACAATGCCGTCGCGGTAGGCCGCCAGCGCGGCCGCATCGTCACCGCACTGTTCCAGCGCCTTGGCCAGACCCTTCCATGCTGCCGAATAGCTGGCGTCGAAATTCAGCGCGTCGCGGAAGTGAGCCGCCGCTTTTGCCGCGTCATCCGCCAGCCAGGCATTGCCCAGCGACAGCCGCAGCAGCGCGCCATCGCGCGGGCCACCGATGAGCTTTTCGAGGTTTGCGATCATTGGTTTCATGGGGCGTGGGTACAATCCAGCTTCGTCTCAAAGTAAGTCAGAGGATACCGAACATGACCCGCAGCATCATTTCCACGCCAAACGCCCCGGCCGCCATCGGCACCTATTCGCAGGCAGTGCGGGCCGGTAACACCGTCTATATGTCGGGCCAGATCGGGCTGGACCCGAAGAGCATGCAGCTTGTCGACGGCTTCGAGGCGCAGACCGTGCAGGTCTTCGACAACCTTAAGGCCGTGGCCGAGGCTTCCGGCGGCTCGCTTGCCGATGCGGTGCGCCTGACCATCTACCTCACCGATCTGTCCAATTTCGCCAAGGTCAACGAGGTCATGGCGCGCTACTTCGACCAGCCCTACCCGGCGCGCGCCGCCGTCGGCGTCAAGGAATTGCCGCGCGGTGCGGTGGTCGAGGCCGACGCCATCCTGGTTCTCGACTAAGCCTTCCCGCGCGAGCGCATGAGCCCCCGCCCGACTGCCGCCGCCGCGACGTCGGGCGATGCGCTGGCCAAACGGCTGGCCAAGCTCGACATACACCGCCAGCAGGACCTGCTGCTGCACCTGCCGCTGCGCTACGAGGACGAAACCCGCGTCATCCCGATTCGCAACGCGCGCGAAGGTGAGCCGCTGCAGATCGAAGGGGAGGTGGTGTCCTGCGAGGTCATGTTGCGCCCGCGCCGCCAGTTGGTCGCCCGCGTGCGTGACGAGTCCGGCGAAGTTGCCGCGCGCTGGCTCAACTTCTACCCATCGCAGCAGAAACAGCTTGCTGAAGGCCGCCGCGTGCGCCTGTTCGGCGAGTTGCGGCAGGGCTTTTTTGGCGCCGAGATGGTGCACCCGCGCGTGCGCAACGTCGAAGCCGGCGAGGCCTTGCCGCAAGCGCTGACGCCGGTTTATCCGACCACCGCCGGCTTGGCGCAATCGGCACTGCGCAAGCTCGTCAGCCGCGCGCTTGAAGCGCATGCTGAGCAAGAGCTGCTGCCGCCCGAGGTGTTGCGCGAGCTGCGTCTGCCGAGTTTTTCGGCCGCACTCGATGCGCTGCACCGCCCTGCGCCGCAAGTGTCGCTGGCCGCGCTCGAAGCGCACGACCACCCGGCTTGGCGGCGCATCAAGTTCGAGGAACTGCTGGTGCAGCAGATCTCGCTGCGCCGCGCCTACAACGCCCGCCGCGCTAAGCGCGCGCCGGGACTGAAGCCCCGCCACGACCTGACCCAAAAGCTCGCGGATGCGCTGCCGTTTGCGCTGACCGGCGCGCAGCGTCGCGCGGTGAGCGAGATCGCGCGCGATCTGGCCACACCGCATCCGATGCAGCGCCTGCTGCAGGGTGACGTCGGCAGCGGCAAGACGATTGTTGCGGCGATGGCCATGCTGCAGGCCGTCGAGAGCGGTTTTCAGGCCGCGCTGATGGCGCCGACCGAAATCCTCGCCGAGCAGCATTACCTCAAGCTTGCTGGGTGGCTCGCGCCGCTCGGGCTGACGGTTGAATGGCTGGCCGGCAGCCGCCCGAAGAAAGAGCGCGAGGCCGCGCTGGCGCGGCTGGCGGCGGGCGAAAGCATGCTGGCGGTCGGCACCCACGCCCTGATCGAAGACCCGGTGGCGATGCCGCGTCTTGGGCTGGCGGTGGTCGACGAGCAACACCGTTTCGGCGTGCGCCAGCGCCTGGCGCTGCGCGAGAAAGCCGCCGGCGGCCTCAACCCGCACATGCTGATGATGTCGGCCACGCCGATCCCGCGCACGCTGGCGATGACGCATTACGCCGATCTCGACGTGTCGGTGCTCGACGAGCTTCCGCCGGGGCGCACGCCGGTGCTGACCAAGCTGGTGTCGGACGCGCGGCGCGATGAGGTCATTGCCCGCGTGGCTGACGCCTGTGCCGAAGGCCGGCAGGCCTACTGGGTGTGTCCGCTGATCGAGGAATCCGAAGCGCTGCAGTTGCAGACCGCCGAGGAAACGTTCGAGCGGCTCACGGTCGAATTGCCTCAACTGCGGGTCGGGCTGGTGCACGGGCGCCTGAAGTCGGCGGAGAAATCGGCCACCATGGCGGCCTTTGCCGCCGGTGAGCTGGATCTGCTGGTGGCCACGACGGTGATCGAAGTGGGTGTGGACGTGCCCAACGCCAGCCTGATGGTGATCGAACACGCCGAGCGCTTCGGCCTGGCGCAGTTGCACCAGTTGCGCGGGCGCGTCGGGCGCGGCACGGCCGAGTCGGTGTGCGTGCTGCTGTTCGCCACCGAGCAGCCGCTGTCGGAGACGGCGCGGGCGCGGCTCAAGGTGATCTATGAGCACACCGACGGTTTCGAAATCGCGCGTGAAGACCTGCGCATCCGCGGCCCCGGTGAGTTCGTCGGCGCGCGCCAGAGCGGTGTGCCGCTGCTGCGCCATGCCGATCTGGAACGCGATGCCGATCTGGTCGAGCCGGCGCGGTCCCTGGCGGAGCGCCTGCTCAAGGACGCGCCACAGGCTGCAGATCGCCTGCTTGAGCGCTGGCTGGGCGGTCGCGAGGGCTTGTTGCGCGCCTGAGCCAGTATCATTGCTTGCTGATAAACAAGGGTCATGCGCAGCATGATCACAAGCATCTGGAGATCGCATGCGCCGCATGCTTGCAGTAGGAGTGTTGTTGCTGGCGGTGCTCGGCTTCGTCGTCCTGAGTGCGACGCGGCCCGAGCCGCCGGTGGTCGAGGTGCGCGAACGCGTGTGGCCGGTGGCGGTCGCCGAAGTGGCGCCGCAATCGGTACGCCCCACGCTGACGCTGTACGGCCGCATTGAGGCGCCCGACCGGGTGCGCGCATCGGCACCGGTGGCCGGTCGCATTCTCGACGTGAAGGTGCGCGACGGTGACTTTGTGCAGGCCGGCGCCGTGCTGGCGCGACTCGATCCACGCGACCTGCAGCCGCGCGTCGAACAGGCGCGCGCGGTGGTCGAGCGCGAACGACTGCGCGCCACTGCCGACCGTGCGGCGCTGGAGCAAGAGCGAGCGCTGCTAAAGCTCGCCGAGGCCAAACTCGCGCGCTTCGAACAACTCGCCCGCCAGAACTTCGGCTCCGCCGCCAGCTCCGATCAGGCGCGCGAGGAGGTTGCCCGCGCGAACTTGGCCGTGACGCAGCGCGAGCAGGCCATTGCCGAGCACCCGGCGCGGCTGGCCGAGGCGCGCGCCACGCTGGCGGTGGCCGAGCGCGACGCCGCACGCGGCGCGATCACCGCACCGTTTGCAGCGCGCATCGGCACGGTCGAGGTTGCAGCCGGCGATCAGGTGCAACCGGGCGAGACCGTGCTGACGCTGTATCCGTCGGACGATCTGTTCCTGCGCGCGCGCGTGCCGGCGCATCACGTGGCCGAGCTGAAGGCCGCGCTGGCCGCCGGCGAAGCCTTGCAGGCGCGGGCCGATTTCGGCGGCGCGCCACTGACTGCGCAGCTTGAACGAGTGTCCGGCGAGGCCGACGCGCGCGGCGTGGAAGTGCTGCTGCGCGTCGATTCCGCTGGCGGCGTGCCGGTTGGCTCCTTTCTGAGTGCTGAGCTGGAGCGGCCCGAAATGGACGGTGTGCTGTCGCTGCCGTTTTCGGCGCTGCATGGCGGAGACCGCGTCTACCGCGTGGTCGACGGTCGGCTGGCGACGGTGCGCGTCGAGCGCGTCGGCGAACACCGCATCGGTGCCGAGCCGCGCGTGCTGGTGCGCGCGCCCGAGCTGCCGCCTGGCAGCACGGTGATGGTCACGCATCTGCCCAACGCGATTGATGGTCTGGCCGTCGAGGCGCTCCCGCAATGAAGCAAGGCGGCACCATCGCGTTGCTGCTCAAGCACCGCGTCGCGGCCAATGTGCTGATGCTGCTGGCCTTCATCGCCGGCATGGCCGGCGTCGCGCGCATGAACGTGCAGTTCTTCCCGAGCTTCGAGCTGGATTTCATCTCGGTGCGCGTGGTGTGGTCGGGCGCGGCGGCAGAAGACGTCGAAACCGGCATCACGACCCCGCTCGAGGAGCGCCTGAAGACCGTCGACGGCCTCAAGAAGATGACCTCGACCTCGGCGCAGGGCGTGTCGAGCATCACGCTGGAATTGAACGAGGGCAGTGACCCGCTGCTGGCGCTCGATCAGGTTCGTCAGCGCGTGGACGAATTCCGCAACCTGCCGCGCGACGCCGAAACCCCCGAAGTCAGCCGCATATCGCGCTACGAACCAATCGCTCGCCTGCTGATACGCGGCGAGAGCGTCGAAACCCTGCGGCCGTGGGTGCGGCGCTTCGAGAGCGAACTGCTGGCGGCCGGCATCGACCGTGTCGATATCACCGGTCTGCCCGAAGAGCGCATTGCCATCGAGGTTTCCAGTGCTGCGCTTGAGACGCTGAACCTGTCGCTGGTGGAGATCGGTGATCGTGTCGCGGCGATTGCACGCGACGTGCCGGCCGGTGTGGCCGGCGAGCAGGACGGTGCGCGCGAAATCCGCGGGCTGGAGCAGCGCCGCACGGCGCGCGACTTCGAGAGCCTGCCAGTGGTGTCGGACGAGGGCGGCCTGATACGGCTGGGCGAGATCGCCGACATCACTCGCGAGGCGCGGCCCAACAGTCTGACCTTGTCCGAAGGCGGCGACGCAGCCGTTGAGCTGATGCTGCAGCGCGCCGAGAGCGGCCACTCGCTGCGCGCCGCCAAGGTGCTCCAGGGCTGGCTGGAGCAAACGCTGCCGACCCTGCCGCCGACCGTCAAGATCGAGGTCTTCGACGCGCAGTGGGAGCTGATTCGCGATCGCATCAACCTGCTGGTGAAGAACGGTCTGGGCGGTTTGCTGCTGGTGGTGGCGATCCTGTATCTGTTCCTGCCGGCGCGCATCGCGTTCTGGGTGATGGTCGGCATTCCCACGGCCTTTCTGGCCACGCTGGGGCTGATGCTGCTGTTCGGCGGCACCATCAACATGATGAGTCTGTTCGCGCTGATCATGGCGCTGGGCATCATCGTGGACGACGCCATCGTGGTGTCGGAAGACGCCGACACTCACCGCCGCATGGGCGAAGGCCCGGCGCAGGCGGCGCTGGGCGGCGCCCGGCGCATGTTCTGGCCGGTGGTGGCGGCGTCCGTCACGACCATCGCGGCCTTTCTGCCGCTGATGCTGGTGGGCGGCATCATCGGCAACATCCTGTTCGACATCCCCTTCGTGATGATTATGGTCATCACCGCCGCGCTGCTCGAGAGCTTCCTGATCCTTCCCGCGCACCTCAAAAGCGCGCTGCACGGCGAGGCGGCGGGAAAGGCCTCGCGTCTGCGCGAGCGACTGGACAGCGTGTTCGACCGCTTCCGCGATATCCGCTTCCGGCCGCTGGTAACGCTGGCGCTGCGCTGGCGCGGCACGACCATCGCCATCACGCTGGCGACCATGATCCTGGCCGTCGGCGTGGTGGCCGGCGGCCGCATCGGCTTTGTGTTCTTCCCGACGCCGGAAGGGCAGGTGCTGTACGGCAACATCGCGTTTGCGGCCGGCACGCCGCGCGCCCACACCGAAGCCTTCCTGCTCGAACTCGAAGAGGCGCTGATGGAAACCGACCGCGAATACGGCGGCGGCGTGGTGCGCACCGCCGTGTCGCGCCTGGGGGGTTCGATCAGCAGCACGTCTTCGGCGCGCGGCGACCAGCTCGCCTCGATCATGGTCGAACTCGTTCCGCCGGAAGCGCGCGAGGTGCGCAACGAGGCCTTTCTGCGCACCTGGCGCGAAAAGGCCGGCACCGCGCCGGGTCTGGAAAACCTGACGCTGCAGGCGCGTCAGTCCGGCCCGCCGGGGCGCGACTTGAGCGTGCGCCTCACCGGCGATGACCCCGAGCGGCTCAAGGCCGCGGCGCTGGCGCTGGCCGAGAGCGTGCGAGGCATTCCAGGCGTGTCGTCGGTCGAGGACGACATGCCCTTTGGCCGAGAACAGCTGGTGTATCGCATGACGCCGGCCGGCGAGGCGCTGGGCCTGACCACCGAAAGCCTGGGTCGCCAGCTGCGCGCCGCTTTTGACGGGCATCTCGCACAACTGGTGCAGAGCGGCCGCGATGAACTGGAAGTGCGCGTGCTGCTGCCGCGCGACGAGCGCGAGCGGCTGGACGTGTTCGAGCGCCTGGTCATCCACGCGCCGGACGAGCGCTTCGTGCCGCTCGGCGCGGTGGCCAGCTGGGAATCGCGTCGCGGCTTCGAGGCGCTGCGCCACGCCGATGGCCGGCTGGCGGTCGAGGTGTCGGGCGAAATCGACCCGGCGCAGGGCAACGCCGACGTGATCCGCGCCGAGTTGCAGCGCGAAGTGCTGCCCGGCATCGCGCAGCGCTACGTCGTCGATTACAGCTTCGAGGGCCGCGCCGCCGACCAGCGCGAGACCATGGACGACATGAAGGCCGGCCTCCTGCTCGGTCTCGGCCTGATCTACCTCACGCTGGTGTGGGCCTTCGCCTCGTGGAGCTGGCCGCTGGTGGTGATGTCGGCCATTCCGCTGGGCCTGGTCGGCGCCATCTTCGGCCACTGGCTGATGGGGCTGAACCTCACCATCCTGTCGATGTTCGGCCTGTTCGCGCTGGCCGGCATCGTGGTCAACAACTCGATCATTCTGGTGAGTCTGTTCAAGGAACTGCGTGGCAAGGGCATGGCGCTCGACGACGCGCTGATCGGCGCTTCCTGCGGCCGCCTGCGCGCCGTGCTGCTGACCTCGCTGACGACCATCGGCGGGCTGATGCCGCTGCTGTTCGAGACCTCGCTGCAGGCGCAATTCCTGATCCCGATGGCGGCCTCCATCGCCTTCGGTCTGGGCTTCTCGGCCGCGCTGGTGCTGTTCTTCATCCCCGCGCTGCTGTCGATTGTCGAGAGCTTCAAGGCCTGGCTGGCCGGCGAGCGCGAGGTTCGTGAGGCGGTCTAGGGCGCGTGCGGCCGCGTTCGGCCAGCGCGAGCCCATCGGGTAAGATGTTCGCCGTTGCATCCGCGTGAATACATGACAAATCGTTATCCGTCCGATCGGTGGCGCAGCCATCTTCTGCCCGCCCTGCTACCGCGCGGGATGGACGGCTGGCTGCGTGATACGGGTTCGCTGACGGCGCGCATCCGGGCGCGCTGCGATGGTTTTGCGGTGCGCGTGTTGCGCCAGCGACTGGGCAAGGTGCTCGACGATGAGGCCTTGCTGTTAGGCTTACGGCATGGTGACTGGGCATGGGTGCGCGAAGTGCTGTTGCTCGCCGATGATGTGCCGGTGGTATATGCACGATCGGTAATGCCGCAGGCCACGGTGCGCGCGGGCTCAAGGCTGTTCTCGACCATCGGTTCGCGCCCGCTCGGCGCGGCGCTGTTCGCCAATC
The DNA here is from genome assembly GCF_059703725.1 of Pseudazoarcus sp. NS34. Lineage (NCBI taxonomy): Bacteria > Pseudomonadati > Pseudomonadota > Betaproteobacteria > Rhodocyclales > Zoogloeaceae > Pseudazoarcus > Pseudazoarcus sp. NS34. The sequence goes on along the minus strand of NZ_BAAKIZ010000004.1, from coordinate 389,290 downwards.
CGCGCGTGCAGCGCGGTCCACTGGCCTGCGCACGCCTGGACCGGCGTGATGCACGGCACCGTGCCGCGACGGCGGCGCTTGCTGCAAAGGCGCTGCCGCACGAACTCTGGGGGCGGCGTTCGGTCTTCCGTTTGCGTGGCCGCGCGTTGCTCGTTACCGAAATCTTCCTGCCCGAGATCCTCGACCTGCCTGCATGACCGACATCCGTTTCAGCCTCTCCGAACGTCTGCCGCATTACTTCCGCCTCGCGCGCCTGCACCGTCCGATCGGCATCCTGCTGCTGTTGTGGCCCACGCTGTGGGGGCTGTGGCTGGCGGCGGGCGGCTTCCCGCCGTGGCATGTGCTGCTGACCTTCCTGGCCGGCACGGTGCTGATGCGTTCGGCCGGCTGCGTCATCAATGACTACGCCGACCGCGATTTCGACGGCCACGTCGAGCGCACGGTCGATCGGCCCATCGTCACCGGCCGGGTCGCCCCGGCCGAGGCCCTGTGCGTGGCGGCGATACTCGCTTTCGCAGCGCTGTTTCTGGTCTTGTTCCTCAACTCGCTGGTGATTGCGCTGGCCGTGCCGGCTGCCTTGCTGGCCGCGAGCTATCCCTTTACCAAGCGCTTCCTGGCGATCCCGCAGGCCTATCTGGGCATCGCCTTCGGCTTCGGCATTCCCATGGCGTTTGCTGCGATCCACGGCGAGGTGCCCGGCGTGGCCTGGGTGTTGTTGCTCGCCAACGTGTTCTGGGCCGTGGCCTACGACACGGAATACGCCATGGTCGACCGGCCGGACGACCTGAAGATCGGCATCCGGAGTGCGGCCATTACCTTTGGCCGTTTCGATGTCATCGCGGTGATGGTCTGCTACGGCCTGACCCTGCTGACGCTGACGATTGCCGGCTGGATGCTCGGGCTCGGGCCGCTGTTCTACACCGTCGGCATCCTCGGCGCGGCCGGTGTGGCGTGGACCCACTACGGGATGATCCGCGAGCGCGATCGCGCCGCCTGCTTCGGCGCCTTCCTGCACAACAACTGGTTTGGCGCCACGGTGTTTGCCGGCATCGTCTTCGACAGCCTGTTCCGCTGAACAAAAGCTAGCGCGTCCTGTCCACGTGGTGCGCGGTATGTTCCGCGACGCAATGGAGAGACAGCATGAAGAAGATCGCACTGACGCTTGCGATGTTGGCACTGAGCGGCGCCGCCCTGGCGGCACACTGCCCGGCCGACATGAAGAAGATCGATGCGGCGCTGGCCACCAACCCGCAACTCAGCGAAGCCCAGATGACCGAAGTGAAGAGCCTGCGTGCCGAAGGCGAAGCGCTCCACAAGGCCGGCAAGCACGGCGAATCGGTCGCCACGCTTGGCAAGGCCATGAAGATTCTCGGCATGGAAGGCAAGATGTAAGCGGCATTGCCGCGTCCCAGCAAGAGGGGGCCGCTGGCCCCCTCTTCTTTCGATGCGGGGGGCGAGCGCTTATCATGCGGGCCGGACCACACGGAATTTCCCCATGCATTTCATGACTGCCCTCGGCGAGCGCTGGCAGCGCCGCGACAGCCTGCTGTGCGTCGGCCTCGACCCCGACACCGCGCGCATTCCCGCTCACCTGCGTGAGCAGCCCGACGCCATCCTGCGGTTCTGCCGCGAGATCGTCGACGCCACGGCCGATCTGGTGTGCTGTTTCAAGCCGCAGATCGCCTACTTCGCCGCCGCGCGTGCCGAAGACCAGCTCGAAGACCTGATTCGCCATATCCATGACAAACACCCCGGCATTCCGGTGGTGCTCGATTCCAAGCGCGGCGACATCGGCAGCACTGCCGCGCAGTACGCGCGCGAAGCCTTCGAGCGCTACCGCGCCGACGCCGTGACGGTGAATCCCTACATGGGGCGCGACTCCGTCGAGCCGTATCTGGAATACACCGACAAGGGCGTGATCCTGCTGTGCCGCACTTCCAACCCCGGCGGCAGCGACCTGCAGTTCCTCGACGTCGGCGGCGAAAAGCTCTACGAGCGTGTCGCGCGTCTGGCCGCGAACGAATGGAACGCCAGCGGCAACCTCGGTCTGGTGGTGGGTGCGACCTTCCCCGAAGAGATCGCCCGCGTGCGCAATCTCACCGGCGACATGCCGCTGCTGGTGCCGGGCATCGGCGCGCAGGGCGGCGACATTGCCGCCACGGTGGCGGCCGGCCGCAGCCGCGACAGCACCGGGCTGATGATCAACTCGTCGCGGGCCATTCTGTATGCCGGTGACGGCGAAGATTTTGCGGCGGCGGCCAGATTCGCCGCTCAGGCCACCAAAACTGCGATCAACCGCTGCCGATGAAATACAACGATCTGCGCGACTTCATCACCCGCCTCGAAGAGATGGGCGAACTCAAGCGCATCAGCGTGCCGGTGGACACCCACCTCGAAATGACCGAGATCGCCGACCGCGTGCTGCGCGCCGGCGGTCCGGCCTTGCTGTTCGAGAAGCCGGTGACCAAGGGCGTGCCGCAGGCGATCCCCGTGCTCGCCAACCTGTTCGGCACGCCGCAGCGCGTGGCCTACGGCATGGGCGAATCGGGCGACTGGCAGCACTCGCTGCGCGAAGTCGGCAAGTTGCTGGCCTTCCTCAAGGAGCCCGAGCCGCCCAAGGGCCTGAAGGACGCGTGGGACAAGCTTCCGGTGTTCAAGCAGGTGCTCAACATGGCGCCCAAGGTGGTGCGCTCGGCGCCGTGTCAGGAAGTGGTGTGGGAGGGGGATGCCGTCGATCTGGCCAAACTGCCGATCCAGCACTGCTGGCCGGGCGACGCCGCGCCGCTGATCACGTGGGGGCTGGTGGTCACCCGCGGGCCGGGCAAGAAGCGCCAGAATCTGGGCATCTACCGTCAGCAGGTCATCGGCACAAACCGCGTCATCATGCGCTGGCTCGCGCACCGCGGCGGCGCGCTGGATTTCCGCGACCACCAGCTCGCGCATCCAGGCGAACCCTTCCCGGTGGCGGTGGTGCTGGGCTGCGACCCGGCGACCATTCTCGGCGCGGTTACGCCGGTGCCGGATTCGCTGTCGGAATACCAGTTCGCCGGGCTGCTGCGCGGCTCCAAGACCGAGCTGGTGAAATGCATGGACTCCGAACTGCAGGTGCCGGCCAGCGCCGAAATCGTGCTGGAAGGCGTGATCCACCCCGGCGACATGGCACCCGAGGGCCCGTATGGCGACCACACCGGCTACTACAACGAAGTCTCCGAATTTCCGGTGTTCACGATCAACCGCATCACCATGCGGAAAGACCCGATCTACCACTCGACCTACACCGGCAAACCGCCTGACGAGCCGGCCATGCTCGGGCTGGCGCTCAACGAAGTCTTCGTGCCGCTGCTGCAGCGCCAGTTCACCGAAATCACTGACTTCTACCTGCCGCCGGAGGGCTGCTCGTACCGGCTGGCGGTGGTCAGCATCCGCAAGCAGTACCCCGGCCACGCCAAGCGCGTGATGTTCGGCATCTGGAGCTTCCTGCGCCAGTTCATGTACACCAAGTTCATCATCGTCGTGGATGACGACGTGGATATCCGTGACTGGAAGGAAGTGATCTGGGCCATGACCACCCGCGTGGACGCCACGCGCGACACCACGCTGGTCGACAACACCCCCATCGACTACCTCGATTTCGCCAGCCCGGTGGCCGGCCTCGGCAGCAAGATGGGCATCGATGCCACCAACAAGTGGCCCGGCGAAACCAATCGCGAGTGGGGTACTCCCATCGTCATGGACGAGGCGGTGAAAACCCGCGTCGACGCCATGTGGCAAGAACTCGGACTGTGAAGGAAACCGCTTGATGAGCGAAGAACTGCAACCGCGCGGCCCCGGCCCCGCCATGGATCTCGATAACCTGCGGCTGATCGTGCACGTCGTGTACGGCCTGCACGCCTTCGCGCTGCTCACCGCGCTGTTTGGTGCCGCCAGTATCCTCGGCAGCTTCCTCGGCACGCTGCCGTCGATCGCCGCCGTCATCCTCAACTACTACAAGCAGGCCTCGGCGCGCGGCACCTGGCTGGAGAGCCACTTTCGCTGGCAGATCCGCACTTTCTGGTTCGCGCTGGTGTGGTTTGTGGTGGGATGGGTGCTGATCTTCACCCTGATCGGCATCGTGATCGGCTTTGTCACGCTGATCGCCGCCGGCCTGTGGGTGCTCTACCGCGTCGCCCGCGGCTGGTGGGTGCTGGGGCAGGGGGAGACCATGCCGATGCCCAAGCCGCTGTCGCAGCTATAAGCCTGAGCTTGTGCGAGGCGCGGTTTCCACGCCTCGCACGGATCGCCTCAGCGGGATTTGCCGAAGAGCAGCATTCCAACCCCCGCTGCTGCCGAAGCTGCACCAAGAATCAGGTACAGCGTGGTCGAATCGGTGAAGCGCCCGGTAACGGCTTCCGTTACCTGATCGCCCAGACTTTGCGATGACTGGTACGCAAGGTAAAGCAGGATCGCTCCCACAACGAGCAACACCAAACCCAGAACCTTATTACTCGCCATTTCGATCTCCATTGGGTGGACATGGGGCTGTGGCCCCGTTTTTGCTGTTTGCATAGTACAGGCCGCACAGTCGTCATGGATTTTCGTAGGGTAGATAAGCGAAGCGTATCCGTCGCTCTGCTTTTGATTACCCAAGTTGGTTCCGCACACCTCGGCCGGCCGGGACTCGCCCCGGCGGGCGACCTACTTTCTTGTTGCACGACAAGAAAGTAGGCAAAGAATCGTGCCCCGCCGTCTCGGCCCTTCGGGCTTCCCTCGCTCCAGCCGCTTTCGCCGGCCGGCCCTGAACTCGCTTCGCTCAAACAGCAGGGCCGGACTGCCCCGGCGAAACCGGCCTCCGCTCGGCGAGCCAGAGGGGATTTCACCCCGTTCCGTCCCTAACGCGTGTTGCGTCGCGTGGGCTGCATCCTCCAGCTCCCGTCCGGCGGCATCGACTTCGCCAGCCGCTGGCGCCTGATCAAGTCTGGCCTTCCAAAACGTATTCTTGCCCCCGCAAGTCGTTCAGACGTGCGCAGCGGCCGAGGTGAGTGCGGCATCTGGCAGCGGCGCTATTGGGAGCATCTGGTTCGCGACGAGGCAGACTTTCGGGCGCACATGGATTACCTGCATTTCAACCGGTCAAGTATGGCCATGTGCGGCGGCGGATCGCTTGGGTGAGCTGTATTGACGCTATCATTCGGCGAAATGCCCTTCGGTTATTGCGCCGTTGGGCTGTATGCAAACCACAAGGAGAATGCCGTGACCCACCGTCAATTTTCGAACACGTTCTTGCTGTCGGTCGCAGCGTTTGCGTTTGTGGCGTGCTCGGGCGAAACCGAGCCACCCGCGAGCGCGGAAGGAGAGCGCCGGCAGGTGCAGTCGAAGCAATCCGTGAAGCACGACGGTCCGAGCGAAGATGTTGTGACTGATGAGATTCAGAAGGCGGTCGGGGCGAATTTCGAGGTCGTTGATGTGACGATTACGGAGTCCAAGACCGCTGGCACGGCGGAGGCTCCAGTCTTCGATTTCCTGGTTGACGCCACGATCAAGTCTTTCAATGACCTTTACGTTCTGGATAAAGATCAATACTACGATTTGTCATCACTGGGGTACGAGTACAGCCCCGTGTTTGTTGAAAAGACGCTCGCGGCCGGGGGCACATTCAAGCAGACCTATTCCATGGACGCGCGACGTCGTGAAGATTCGTGGCTCATCCGCCGAGTCCCGAGAAATGAGGCGCCGGGCGTAGTTGAGCGCGCAATCTATGAGCGCCTGCGCTCAGCGGGGCATGGGATGCGCTACGAAATGGCCTTGATAACAACGGATTCCGATGAGTTTTTTGAGTTCCGGGCTCGCCTTGCCGCTCAAGAGCAGGCGGCCGCCAAAGAGAAGCAAGAACTCGACGCCAAATTTGATGCCAGCAAAGACCGGGTCCTCGGCCTCACGGCGCAGCCGGTAGTGGCAACGCTTGAGATCACCGAAAGGATGGTGTTTGGGTGGCGGCAGCAACTCACCATCGAAAAGGGCACGCAGCAACTGCGCCTGGAGGTTGGCGCCAACCCTGACCGGGAGTCGAAAAATGCATATGCGGGCACCGTCGAGTGGGTTGGCACCGGCGTCATCAAGCGGGTCGAAGGGAACGTCCAGGCTTTTGCAGAGGGCGGCGCCGTGCTTCGACTGGAGGAGGTGTCTTACTTTCCGGGCAAGCAGCCGCAGTACGGGTCTCAAGACAAGCGTATCGGGTTCCTCGACCTTGGATCGAGTTACCTACTCTTTGTCGACGACGAGACGCCCGACGTCCTGAGCGCGGTCTATGACCGGAGAGGCCCGAACAACGACTACGAGCTGAAAGTTCAGTAAATCGCGCACGCGGGCGCTGGAGCGCCCGCCTCATCATCGCCAGCCACTTGCGATGGCATTGAAATCAGAGCGCGTAGGGCGCGTAGTATGTAAAGCTTCTGCCTTCGGCTGAGTCCACCTTTGTGAGCAAATCACGCACAACTACCTTCTTGCATGCCGGCATGCTTGGCCCGCTTCTATCATCCGGCGCGTTTGAGTAATTCGGATTTTTACCTCCTCGCCCCACCCCAAACCCACTCAATCAACGCATCCTGCGCCGCTTCACTAAGCGGCGCTTTTTCGTCATTCACCATCATCACCACTGCATGTCGTCGGCCGTTGCGGTCGAGGACATAACCCGCCATTGCGCGCACGCCGTTGATGGTGCCGGTCTTGATGTGGGCGTGGCCGTGGGCGGGGCTGCCGTTGAGGCGTTTGCGGGCGGTGCCGTCGATGCCGGCGAGTGACAGGGCGGAGACGAACTCGGGCATCCAGGGGCGTTGCCAGGCGGTGAGGAGCAAGGCGGCCAGCGTGTCGGCGCGGATGGCGGCGGTGCGGGAGAGGCCGGAGCCGTTGTCGATGAGCAGGCCCTGCGTGGGGATGCCGACGGCGGCGAGGGTTTCGGCAGCGATGCGGCCGCCGGCGGCGAGCATGTCGGTGGTGTCGGGCTCGTGCATGGCGAGCGTGGCGAGCAGCTGCTGGGCGATGACGTTGCTGGACCACTTGTTCATCTCGCGCACGGCTTCGGCGGAGGACGGCGAGGTGTGCTCGAACAGCGTGGTGGTGAGATAGGGCGTGATGCCGTGCCGCACGCGGCCGGTGAGCGTGCCGCCGGAGGCTTTCCACAACCAGCCAGTGAGGGCGGCGGCGAAGTCGTCTGACGGGAAGGGGGCGACAGCCCATTCGCGGGCGCCGCAGTCGGCGGGCATGGAGCCAATGAGGGTCAGCACGGGGCCGTCGGCCGTCCAGCCAAGGCTGGAGTCGATGTCGCGGTACCAGGTGACGCAGCGGCCGGCGGCGGTGGTGAGGCGGTTGTCCAGCCTGAGGCCATCTAGAGCCGGCACTGCGGCGACGGTAATGGGTTCGCCGGCAGCGGCGCTTGGGGTGAGTAGCAGCTGCACGGTGTTGAAGTTGAGCAGCAGGCCGTTGGGGCCGCTGTTGTAGGGGCGCAGCGGGCGGTTGTCGAAGGCGGCCGCGTCGTGCGGCGGCAGGCGCAGGGCGGAGGCGTCGAGCACGATGTCGCCGTCGATATGGGTGATGCCGGCGGCGCGCACGCGGGCGAGCACGCGCCACAGACGGCCGACGTCGAGCAGCGGATCACCGCCGCCGACCAGGTGCAGGCTGCCTGCGAGGCGGCCGTCGCGCACCGGGCCGTCGGTGGCGATGCGCGTAGTCCAGGTGAAGCCGGGGCCGAGGCGTTCGAGTACGGCGAAGGCGGTGACGAGTTTCATCACCGAGGCCGGATTCATCGGGCGGGCGGCGTTGAGCGACAGTGCCGGCACGGCGGCGTCGACTGGTTGGACGTAGATGGCGACGGCGTCCGGCGCGATGCCGACACGTTCGAGTGCGCGGGCGACTTCGGGCGGCATGGCCGCGGTGGCGGTGGCGAGGATCGAGAGGGCGAGCGCGAGGGCGAAGCGAAGCATGGTGTTACCGGGGCTGAGAGGTGCGCCCATCTTTGCCGAATCGGCCCCGCGTTACAATGCCGCACCCGAGCGTCGGCCGCAGCCGGCCGGCGCTGAATGACAAGGATGCAGAATGATTCTGGTGACCGGAGGCGCAGGCTTCATTGGCGCGAACTTCGTGCTGGACTGGCTGGCGGTGAATGATGAGCCGGTGCTCAACCTCGATGCCTTGACCTATGCCGGCAATCTCGCCAATCTCGCCGCGCTGGAAGGCGATGAGCGTCATGTTTTCGTGCATGGCGACATCTGCGACGGCGCGTTGGTCGAGCGTTTGCTGAGGGAACACCGCCCGCGTGCCATCGTGCATTTTGCGGCCGAGAGCCATGTCGATCGTTCGATCCACGGGCCTGGCGCGTTCATGCGCACCAACGTCGACGGCACCTTCACGCTGCTTGAGGCGGCGCGTGCGCACTGGTCTGCGCTGGAGGGCGCCGAGCGCGAGGACTTTCGCTTCCTGCACGTTTCGACGGACGAGGTGTATGGCTCGCTCGGCGCGGACGACCCGGCCTTCACTGAAACCACACCGTATTCGCCGAACTCGCCGTATTCGGCCAGCAAGGCCGCATCCGACCATCTGGTGCGCGCCTGGCACCACACCTACGGCCTGCCGGTACTGACCACCAACTGCTCGAACAACTACGGGCCGTTCCAGTTTCCCGAGAAGCTGATTCCGCTGATGATCGCCAATGCGCTGGCGGGCAAGCCGCTGCCGATCTACGGCGATGGGCTGAACGTGCGCGACTGGCTGTACGTGACCGACCACTGCGCGGCGATCCGCGCGGTGCTGGCGCGTGGCCGCGTCGGCGAGGTGTACAACGTCGGCGGCTGGAACGAGAAGACCAACCGCGAGATCGTCGACACCGTATGCGCGCTGCTCGATGAACTTCGGCCCGACCCTGCCGGCCCGCATGCGCGGCTGATCGACTTCGTGAAGGATCGCCCCGGTCACGATCGCCGTTACGCCATCGACGCGCGCAAGATCGAGCGCGAACTGGGCTGGCGTCCGGCCGAGACATTCGAATCCGGCATCCGCAAGACGCTGACCTGGTATCTGGACCGCCAGGACTGGGTGAGCGACGTGCAGAGCGGCGCTTACCGCGAATGGATTGACCGCAATTACGCCGGGCGGGAGGCCTGAACATGAGCACACGACGCGGCATCATCCTCGCCGGTGGTTCCGGCACGCGCCTGCATCCGGCCACGCTGGCGGTGTCCAAGCAACTGCTGCCGGTGTACGACAAGCCGATGATCTACCACCCGCTGACCACGCTGATGCTGGCGGGAATCCGCGACATCCTGATCATCTCGACGCCGCAGGATACCCCGCGCTTCGAGCAGTTGTTGGGTGACGGCGCGGCCTGGGGGCTGAACCTGCAGTACGCCGTGCAGCCCAGCCCCGAAGGTTTGGCGCAGGCCTTTCTGATTGGTGAGCGCTTCATCGCAGGTGAGCCCTGCGCGCTGGTGCTGGGCGACAACCTGTTCTACGGGCATGAGCTGGCCGACGACCTGCGCGCAGCGGCACTGCGTGAGCAGGGTGCGACGGTGTTTGCCTACCCGGTGCAGGATCCGGAGCGCTACGGGGTGGTGGAGTTCGATGCTGCCGGGCGCGCCATAAGCCTGGAAGAAAAGCCGGCCAAGCCCAAGAGCCGCTACGCGGTGACGGGGCTGTATTTCTACGATGCACGCGTGGTCGACGTCGCGCGCAATCTCAAGCCGAGCCCGCGTGGCGAGCTGGAGATTACCGATATAAACCGCCAGTACCTCGACTGGGACGAACTGACCGTCGAGCGCATGGGCCGCGGCCACGCGTGGCTGGATACCGGCACACACGAGAGCCTGCTCGAAGCCGGCCAGTTCATCCACACCATCGAGAAGCGCCAGGGCCTGAAAGTGGCTTGTCCCGAGGAAGTGGCGTGGCGTGAAGGTTGGATCAGCGATGACCAACTGCGGGCCCTCGCGGCCCCCCTGGCCAAGAGCGGTTATGGTGCGTATTTGCTGCGTTTGCTGGAAGAGAGAGTGTTTTGATGCGCGTGATTCAAACGGATTTGCCGGAAGTGCTGGTGCTCGAACCCAAGGTGTTCGGTGACTCCCGCGGCTTCTTCATGGAAAGCTACAACGCGCGCGCCTTTGCCGATGCCACCGGACTGCAGGTGGAGTTCGTGCAGGACAACCATTCGCGCTCTGCACATGGCGTGCTGCGCGGGCTGCACTACCAGCTGCGCCACGCGCAGGGAAAGCTGGTGCGCGTCACGCAGGGGCGGGTGTTTGATGTGGCGGTGGACCTGCGCCGCAGTTCGCCCAACTTCGGACGCTGGACTGGCGCCGAGTTGTCGGCCGAGAACAATCTTCAGATGTGGGTGCCGCCCGGTTTTGCACATGGCTTTCTGGTGCTCAGCGAATCGGCGGATTTTCTCTACAAGACCACCGATTACTACGCGCCTGAACACGAGCGCAGCCTGATGTGGAATGACCCGGCGGTAGGTGTGCAGTGGCCGCTGGATGGCGAGCCGCTGCTGTCGGCCAAGGATGGCAAGGGGCTGCCACTGGCTGAATGTGAGGTGTACGCGTGAGGTTGATCGTCACCGGCGCGCGTGGCCAGCTCGGTTTCGAGCTGGCGCGCAGCCTGATGCCGCTGGGCGAGGTCATTGCGCTCGACCGCGCCGCCTGCGACCTGTCCGATGCTGCTTCGGTAGCCGCGCTCCGTGGCCTGGCACCGGACGTTATCGTCAATGCTGCCGCCTACACGGCGGTGGATCGCGCCGAGAGCGAGCCGGCCAAGACGCACCGTATCAACGCCGAGGCGGTCGGCGAAATTGCCGCCATCGCCCGCGAATGCGGTGCGCTGCTGGTGCATTTCTCGACCGATTACGTATTTGACGGTAGTGGAGATGCGCCGCGTCGCGAGGAGGCCGAAGTGGCTCCGCTGGGCGTATATGGACGCAGCAAGCTGGCTGGCGAACGGGCGATCCTTGAGGCCGGCTGCGATTACCTGATCTTGCGCACGGCCTGGGTGTTCGCCGCGCGTGGGGGCAACTTCGTGCGCTCGATGCTGCGGTTGGGTGCCGAGCGCGAACGACTGACGATTGTCGATGATCAGTTCGGTGCGCCGACCTGGGCGCGAAACCTGGCCGATGCGACGGCGCACGCCGTCCGGCAGGCACAGCTCGAGCGCACGGCAGGCGATTTTGAATCCGGCCTGTATCACCTGACGTCGAGCGGCGACACTTCCTGGTGCGGCTTTGCCCGCACGATCTTCAGTGAAGCGCGCATGCGCCTGCCGGATCTGGATCTGCAGGTTGCAGAGGTTGCAGCGATTACGTCCGACGAATGGCCGACGGAAGCCGTGCGGCCGCACAATTCGCGGCTGGATTGCACGGCCTTCGAGCGGCGTTTCGGGGTGCGTCTGCCGCATTGGCACGATGCGCTGGCGCGCTGCCTGGACGAGATGCGCTGAGGGCTCCTCGGTCTGCGAGGAGCCTTTGAGTCAGACCGGGAGCTGATGCTCCAGCGCGAACAGTGCATCGACCGTTTCGCGTGCGCGCACTTGATGCACGGAGTCGCCATCGACGATGACTTCGGCTGCGCGCGGGCGCGTGTTGTAGTTCGAACTCATGGTCATGCCGTAGGCGCCGGCTGACAGGATGGCCAGTAGATCCCCTTCAGCCACCGCCAGCTGCCGATCATGAGCGAGGAAGTCACCGCTCTCGCAGATCGGGCCGACGACCTCGTACACGCGGCCCGAAGTTTGCGGCGCCACTTCCACCACCTCGTGCCAAGCGTCGTACAGCGCCGGGCGGGCGAGGTCGTTCATGGCGGCGTCGACCACCGCGAAGTTCTTCGAATCGCTGTGCTTGAGGTACTCGACGCGCGTCAGCAGCAGGCCAGCGTTGCCGATCAGCGAACGGCCGGGTTCGAAATGGATGGATTCGCGGCGACCTTCCAGTTGCGCGAGGATCGGGGCGAGGTATTCGGCCACCGTGGGTGGCTTCTCGTCCTGATAGCGGATGCCGACACCGCCACCCAGATCGATGTGGTCGAGCACGATACCTTCGGCGGCCAGCTGATCGACCATGCCCAGCACCTTGGCCGTGGCGTCGGCCATCGGCTGAGGGTCGAGCAACTGCGATCCGATGTGGCAGGCGATGCCGGTGACGCGCAGGTTGGGCCGCGAGGCCGCGTCGCGGTACAGCGCCGGAGCGTCGTCAAAGGCGATGCCGAACTTGTTGTTCTTGAGGCCAGTCGAGATGTAGGGGTGGGTCTTGGGGTCGACGTCCGGATTCACGCGCAGGGCCACCGGCGCCTTGACGCCGAGTTCGCCGGCGATGGCGTCGAGCCGCGCGACTTCCGATGGGGACTCGATGTTGAAGCAGTGGATACCGGCTTCGAGCGCCTGACGCATCTCGGCGGCAGTCTTGCCTACGCCGGAAAAAACCACCTTGCCAGCGTCGCCGCCGGCAGCGAGTACGCGCGCCAGTTCACCGCCCGAGACGATGTCGAAGCCCGCGCCAAGTCGCGCGAAGGCCGACAGGACGCCGAGGTTGGAGTTGGCTTTGACGGCGTAGCAGACCATGGCCTTGCGACCGTGCAGCGCCTCGGCCCAGGCCGCGTAGGCCTGACGGATGGCGGCCAGCGAATAGACGTAGGTCGGGGTGCCGAAACGGCTGGCGATATCGCGCAGGGAAACACCTTCGAGCCTCAGGTCCTGCGGCTCACGCTTGAGGCTGGCCACCGGGAATACGCTATCGCTCATGCGGGATTCGCTGCCGGTGCCTTGTTATCATCTGCAGCCGGCGCTGGTGCCGGTTGTGCGGTGGGAACATCGGGCATGTAGAGATTGCCTTTGATGCCGCAGCCGCTCGTCAGAACGGCCAGCGCAAAAAACAGTGCGAGCGTGTAGGGGCGCATGATGAAATGGGTCGCCTGAAAAAACGGCAATGCTAGCAGAAGGAGCCAATATGGATGAATCGGCATTCTCCGATCTCGCGGAGGCGGAACTGGTGCGCATCGAAGCTGCGCTGGAAGCCTGCGGGGCGGATATCGACATTGAAACCATGCCCGGCGGCGTGCTGGAGCTTGAATTCGAAAACGGCAGCAAGATGGTGATCAACCGACACCTTGCTGCGCGCGAGATCTGGGTCGCGGCGAAATCAGGCGGCTTCCACTTTGCTCCGAATGAGGGAGCGTGGGTGGCAGGCAGGGACGGCTCCGAGCTGTACTCGACCTTGTCGCGCCTGGTGTCGGAGCAGAGCGGCTCGGACGTAACGGTGCGTGCAGCCTGAGGCGCCTCAGCGTTCGCCTGTGGCCGGGGCGGGCTGTTGTTCGGGCGTCATCGGCTGGAAAATATCGCGGATGGATAGCGGCACCCGCTCCTCGATAGGAGCGGGCTGCTCCGTTGGCGCTTCGTCCGGCGGCGAGTTCCAGGCGTTGTCGTCGAGGAAGTAGCGCAGGAACGGGATGCCGTCTTCCGGCTGCGGTGGTGGCGGCGGCTGCGGCGCCGGATTTTCTTCGTAGTAGAAATCCGTGAAATCGCTGCCAGGGTGCCGGATGGGCGCCAGCCCGGGCGGACGAATGCGCGGCCGGTCGGGCGTGCCCTTGAGAGCCGCACGCATGTAGTCAATCCAGATCGGCAAGGCGGCTCGACCACCGGTTTCGCCTCGACCGAGATTTCGCGGCTGGCTGTAACCCATCCAGGTCACGGCGACGATGTCGGGATTGTAGCCAGCGAACCAGGCGTCGACATAGTCGTTGGTGGTGCCGGTCTTGCCGGCCAGATCGCTGCGGCCGAGCTCTTTGGCGCGCTGCCCCGTGCCCTTGTAGACCGCGTCCTGCAGCATCGAGTCGACGAGGTAGGCATTGCGCGGGTCGAGCACGCGCGGTGCGTTGCGGCCCGCGATTGGTGGGTCGAAGCGGGCCAGCGTGCGGCCGTTGGCGTCGGTGATTTCCTGAACGATGTATGGCTCGACACGGAAGCCACCATTGGCGAACACGGCAAAGCCGGAGGCCATTTGCCAGGGCGTCACCGAACCGGCGCCGAGCGCCATCGTCAGATACGCGGGGTGGCGAGGGGGCTCGAAGCCGAAGCGGCCGATGTAATCCTGTGCGTACTCTGGCGTGATGGCCTGCAAAATGCGGATCGACACCATGTTCTTGGACCGCGCAAGCGCCGTGCGCAGGGTCATCGGGCCCTCATACTTGTCGTCGTAGTTCTTGGGTTCCCAGGCCTTGCTGCCGGTGACTTCGGGCGGGAAGAACAGGGGTTCATCCAGTTCATATGAAGCTGGCGAGAAACCGCGCTCCAGCGCTGCCGAGAAAATGAACGGCTTGAAGCTGGAGCCAGGTTGGCGATAGGCCTGTGTGACGTGATTGAACTTGTTGCGGTTGAAGTCAAAACCGCCACCGAGCGCGCGCACGGCACCTGTGTGGGCATCGATCGCGATCAGCGCGGCCTCGGCCTCCGGTACCTGCAGGATCTCCCAGCCGGAGCGGCCCAGCGGTCGGATGCGCACGATGGCGCCGCGGCGGATGCGCCGCGTCTGCGGTGCGCGTTGATCAAGCATCGGCGCCGCGAAAGACAGGCCGTTGCCCTTGATCGAGATGATCTCTCCATTGCGGAACACGCGCACCTCGGACGGCGAGGCAGCCAGCACGACGGCTGCAAGCATGTCCGGGTAGTCGCGGTATTCGACCAGGCTTTCGGCGAGTTTGTCGTCTTCGCTGTCCTTGATGCCAGACAGGTCGACAAAGGCCTCCGGGCCGCGATAGCCGCGACGGCGGTCGAAGTCGATGACTCCATTGCGCAGCGCCTGTTGGGCCGCAAGCTGTTCGTCAAGGCGGATCGTTGTGACGATGCGAAGCCCGATCTGATAGGCATCCTCTCCGAACTGGTCGACGGCGATCTGCCTGGCCATTTCAGAGATGTAATCCCCGTCTGCGTCGCGCCGGCTAGCTTTTGGGGAGCGTATCTGGACCGGCGTGTTGCGCGCCGACTCGTACGCGGCCTGATCAATGAAACCGGAGTCACGCATGCGCCCGAGTACGTAGTGCTGACGAATGGTTGCGCGGTGCAGATTGGTGATCGGGTTGTAGGCCGAGGGGGCCTTGGGCAGGCCGGCCAGCATGGCGGCCTCGGCTAATGTGATCTTGTCCAGCGGCTTGTCGAAGTAGGTGCGCGCGGCGGTCGCAAAGCCGTAGGCCCGATGACCCAGGAAGATCTGGTTGATGTAGAGCTCGAGGATCTTGTCCTTGGACAGGCTGCGCTCGATCTTGAACGCCAGCAGGATCTCGTAGAGCTTACGGTTATAGGTCTTCTCGCGAGAGAGGTAGAAGTTGCGCGCGACCTGCATGGTGATGGTCGAAGCGCCCTGCCCGCGGCCGCCCGACAGCAGGTTGGCTACCGCAGCGCGGGCGATGCCCACCGGATCAACCCCTGAGTGTTCATAGAAGCGCTCGTCCTCGGCGGCCAGGATGGCCTGCTTCAACGAGGTGGGAACGTCGACGATGTCGACCACGGCGCGGCGCTCCTCGCCGAATTCGCCGAGCAGGTGCCCATCGGACGAAAAAATCCGCAGCGGGATGCGCGGACGATAGTCCGTCAGGGCCTCAAGGTCAGGCAGCCGCGGCCATGCGAAAGCGACTACCGTACCGACGGTTGCGGCCGCGAGTATGATGGCCACGAAAGCGGCCCCAGCCAGATAAAGAAACCAGCGCATGAAATCCGTCGGTGAGGGTGAGGCGCGATTATACGGGGGGGCGGCCTGAGCGACCAGTTGACGAAAATGCTGCAGTCTATGTTGACACGTAACGGTATTTTTCTTTACACAGCGTGAAACTTGTTGTTAGCATTTTAAACACTAGATTAGGTATTGCGCCTAATGTTAGGAAATTTAAGGATTTCTTAGTGAAACAGATCAATCTGTTCGGTTCGAAGGCGCAGCAGCTTGCCGGTCTGGATATTTCTTCGTCATCGGTGAAGCTGGTCGAGATCTCGGGTGACGCTGCTTCCGGGTACCGCATCGAGGCGTACGCCGTCGAGCTCCTGCCCAAGGACGTGGTGCAGGACGGCAACATTTCAGATCTTGATGCCGTCAGCGAAGCTGTGAGGAGGGCCCTGCGACGCATGGGGACCGGCACCCGCAACATCGCAATGGCTTTGCCCGCCTCGGCGGTGATCACCAAGAAAATTTATCTTCCGCAGGGCCTGCGTGAGCACGAGATGGAGTTCCATGTCGAATCCGAGGCCAATCAGTACATTCCGTTCCCGTTGGACGAAGTGAACCTCGACTTTCAGGTGCTCGGGCAGTCTCCGGGCAGTCCGGACGACATCGAGGTGTTTGTTGCTGCTTCTCGCAAAGAGAAGGTCGAGGATCGAGTTGCCGTGGCGGAATCCGCCGGTCTGAAAGCCGTGATCATGGATGTCGAGTCTCTAGCGGTCGAGTCGGCCTTCTCGCTCGTCGGGGCTCAGATTCCGGGAGGCGCAAAAGGTCGCACCATCGCACTGGCCGATATCGGCGCGAATTCGATGCACATGTCGGTAATGCGAGATGGAGTGCAGATCTACTCGCGGGAGCAGGCGATCGGTGGTGCGCGGCTGACGCAGGACATCTCGCGGCAATTCGGTCTGAGTCCTGAAGAGGCCGAGTCCGCCAAGCGTTCAGGGGACCTTCCGCCGGAATACGAAAGGGATCTGCGCAGGCCCTTCATGGATTCGGTAGCGCTTGAGGTTTCGCGTGCGCTGCAATTCTTCTTCACATCCACTCAGTACAACGAGGTGGATCACATCGTGCTGGCTGGGGGTTGCGCAGTCATGAGTAATCTTGCCGAGGTAGTCAGCGGTCGGACGCAGGTTCCGACGACGGTGGCCAATCCTTTTGCCGGAATGACGCTCTCTTCGCGTGTCAGGGCCAAAACCCTGGCGGCCGACGCACCGGCCATGATGGTCGCATGCGGGCTTGCCCTGCGGAGGGTTGAATAATGATCAGAATCAATCTGCTGCCGTATCGCGAGCTCATCCGTCGCGAGCGACGCAGGCAGTTCTATGTAGTCTCTGGGCTGATGGTTGCGCTGGGCGCAGCGATTGGCCTGGTTGGACACCTTTTCATGGTCGGCAAGGTGGATCAGCAGGAGGCGCGAAATCGGCTTTTGCAAACGGAAATCGCCAGTCTCAGCGAGCAGATTGCAGAAATTGCGAGATTGCGCGCGCAGATTGATGCGCTGGTCTCACGCAAGCAGGTGATTGAAACTCTTCAAGAAAACCGGGTGCAGCCGGTGTACATGTTCAATGAGCTTGTCACCCATGTTCCGGATGGTGTTTTCATCCGAAGCCTGCGCCAGTCCGGCAGCCGCATCACCTTGAGCGGGCAGGCCCAATCGAATGCTCGCGTTTCTCATTTGATGAGGAGCCTTGAGTCGGCTCCGACAATGTCAGACCCGGTCCTGGTAGAGGTCAAATCTATCAACGATCAGGGGCGGAGATTGAGCGACTTCACATTGAGCGTTGGTCTGACCCGCCCAGATGCAAGCGGCGCAGGAGCGAATTGAGCATGGCTGAGTTGCGAAGCAAGCTGGATGTGAATCGATTCTTCGATGATTTCAAGGGACTGGACCCGAACGATCCAGGCGCTTGGCCTGCTGGCCCTAGGATTACGGTTTTCGTCGTTTTTCTTGTGGCGACCGTAGCTGCAATCTGGTGGTTTGATTGGAAGGTGCAGGCCGAAACCCTGGAGCAAAAGCAGGCGGAGGAGATCCAGTTGCGAGCCGACTGGCTGCAGAAAAAACGCCAGGCGGTGAACCTGGAGGCATACCGCCGACAGCTTGAAGAAACCGACAGACAGTTCAGTGCGTTGCTGCGTCAGCTCCCCAACAAAGCCGAGATGGACCAACTGCTCGCTGATATCAACCAGGCGGGTCTCGGCCGAGGGCTCCTGTTTGAGCTGTTTAAGCCGGGGGTGGAGACAATCCGAGAGTTTCATGCAGAGCTGCCGATCGCGATCAACATCGTCGGCACTTATCACGATCTAGGGGAATTTGTTGCGGACGTCGCGAAAATGCCTCGCATTGTGACGGTCGGTGCAATGAACGTTGAGCGTGCCAGCGACGGGAATCTTAGTTTTAAGGCACAGGCGACGACGTATCGCTATCTCGATGAAGAAGAGCTGGCGGCGCAACGCGCTCAGCAAACGCCGAGGCGCTGATGATGAGTACAGCACGGATTATAGTAATTGCGCTGAGCCTGAGTGTGGCTGGCTGTGCGGATGAGGGCGAGGATCTGCGCTCGTGGATGGAGCAGGAGGCTTCCCTGATGGTAGGAAGGATCCAGCCTCTTCCCGAGATCAAGCCGTTTCCGGTCGTCAGCTACGAGCAGAGCGACAAAGTCGAGCCGTTTTCTGTTTCTCGCATTCAGCCTGAAGCGCGGGCCAGTTCCGTCGGAGGGCCGGATTTGAACCGTCCTCGAGAGCCGCTGGAAGGCTTCCCGCTGGAATCCATGAATATGGTCGGAACGCTTATACAGGATCAGCGCAAGCATGCGTTGGTTACCGTTTCTGGGCGAATCCATCAGGTCGCAGTTGGGAATTACCTCGGGCAGGACCACGGGATGATTACCGCGATCTCGGAGTCGGAAGTTACTCTCACCGAAGTTGTTGAAGACATGAACGGCGATTGGGTCGAACGGACCAGCCGCTTGCTGCTGCAGGAGCGCTAGGAGCGAAATGATGAAACGTAAAAATGCGATGGCGCTACTCGGTGCGATGGGGTTCGTCGTGCTGCTGGGTTCCTCTTCCGCCGTCCTTGCGCAGACCGCCGAGAGCAGCGTGCCGAGCCAGCCAGCCGCGAACCAGATCCGCGACTTTCAGATTGCAGAGCAAGGGGGGAGGTTGCTGATGCGTCTCAGCTTCGCCCGCCCGCTGACCGAATTGCCGCAGAGCTTTACGGTCACGAATCCATCCCGAATCGCAATCGACTTCCCGGAGACGCAGAACGCATTGGGGCGTGTTCAGCAAACCATCAACCGCGGTGCCGTGCGCAGTGTGAATATTGTTGAGTCAGGTTCGCGGACGCGCATGGTCCTGAACCTGACCCGGACCGCGGAGTACGAAAGTCGGATTGAGGGCGGCGATCTGCTCATCGCGGTTACTACCGCTGGAAACGGAGGGGCGGCTCCCGTTGCGGGCTCTCCTGCAGAGAGCGCCCTAGCGAACTTTTCCGCCACCGCAGCCGGCGAAATCACTGAAAAGAGCGTCCACGACATCACGTTTCGACGTGGAGATGGTGGCGAGGGCCGTGTTGTGGTTCAGCTGTCGAATCCGGATACGGGTGTCAACGTCGTTCAGCAGGGCTCTAACCTGATTGTCGAGTTTTCGCGTACATCTCTCCCCGAGCATCTCCAACGGCGCTCAGATGTGACTGATTTCGGTACGCCGATCAGTCGGATGACTGCGCAGATGCAGGGTGATGATACTCAACTCGTCGTCGTGCCCAACGGTTTGTGGGAGCACAGTGCCTACCAGGCTGACGGGCAGTTCGTCCTTGAAGTGCGTCGTTTGGTTGAAGATCCGAATCGGCTGGTGCAGAGTGCCGGCCGCGACAAGTACGCGGGCGAGAAGCTGTCGCTGAACTTCCAGGATGTGGAGATCCGTTCGGTTTTGCAAGTCATTGCAGACTTTACTGATTTCAATATCGTGACCAGCGACTCTGTGGCTGGCAAGCTTACGCTGCGGCTGAATGACGTTCCTTGGGATCAGGCTCTTGACATCATTTTGCAGGCGAAGGGCTTGGATAAACGCAAAAGCGGAAACGTGATCTGGATTGCGCCTTCAGAGGAACTTGCGTCGCGTGAGAAGCAGCAACTTGCTTCCTTGGCCGAGCGAGGAGACCTTGAGCCGTTAGTGACTGAGAGCTTCCAGATCAATTATCACAACAGCAAGGAAATCTCCGATTTCCTGAAGAGCAAGGACCAAACCATACTGTCGTCCCGCGGAAGCGTGGTGGTCGACGCGCGTAGCAACAAGATTTTCGCAACCGACGTACCGTCTCGCCTGGATTCGCTCCGTCGTCTGGTTCAAGAAATTGATGTTCCGCCACGTCAGGTGCTGATTGAGGCGCGCATTGTCGAAGCTAACAAAGGATTTACCAAAGATCTTGGCGTTCGCATGAACTTCGGCAGTAATGGGGTCGCCAAAATTGGTGGTACCCGCCTGGGTCTCGGTCAGGTTCAGAATGGCGCACTGACGGGGAGTGGGGGGCAGACTGGAGGGGGGGGGCCGGCTTCGAACTTCTCGATTCTCAATCTCGCACTGTTCAATGCTTCGGCCACCAAGTTCCTCAACCTTGAGCTGTCGGCTCTTGAAACGGATTCCCGCGGGCGCATTATATCCAGCCCTCGCGTGCTGACAGCCAATCAGAAGGAGGCTTCGATCGAACAAGGTACGGAGATTCCCTATCAAGAGGAAACGAGTTCGGGAGCGACCAACGTCGAATTTAAAAAGGCGGTATTGAGCCTTAAAGTGACCCCGCAGATCACCCCAGACGGCCGCGTGCAATTGCGCGTTCAGGTCAACAAGGATCAACCTCGCTTTTTTCCAGATTACCCAGTCCCGGCAATTGATACCAAGAATATCCAGACAGAGGTGTTGGTGGACAACGGCGGTACGGTCGTGATCGGCGGTATCTTCGAAGAAGAGGAAACCACTGGCATCAGCAGGGTACCCTTGCTTGGGGAGCTGCCGATCATCGGCGCGTTGTTCCGTCACACCGAGAGGGTCTCCAACCGTAGCGAGTTGCTCATCTTCATTACCCCGCGCATCGTTACCGAGTCGCTGACGTTGCGTTGATCGGGTATAACGCGGATTGCGGAACGGAAGCGGAACGTTTGAGTGAATGCCAGCGCAGAGCCCATCATCCTGGTCGGGATGATGGGGGCAGGAAAGAGTACCGTCGGTCGTGACTACGCCAAGCGTCATGCCCTTGAGTTCATTGACTGTGATCATGAGCTTGAGGCCCGCACAGGCGTGAAGGTCGCCACCATCTTCGAGATTGAGGGCGAGGCGGGTTTCCGGCGCAGAGAGATTCAGCTCATCGAGGAGCTCGTTGAGGTCCCCGGTGTCGTGCTCGGTACCGGGGGTGGGGTCGTCCTGAGCCCCGACAACCGTGCGCTGCTCAAACGTCGTGGTATCGTGGTGTACTTGAATGTCCCGCCCCGCGTACTGTGGGAAAGGACTCGGAATGACCGCAGTCGCCCGCTGCTGCAGGTTCCTAATCCGCGAGAGCGCATCGAAGCCTTGTACCGTGAGCGCGACCCGCTGTACCGAGAGGTGGCGGACATCGTGGTAGACGGGAATCGGGGCAGTCCTGCCGGAATGGTGAGGCAGCTCGAAGCGGCGATCGAATCTTTCAAGCAGAAACATGCGAACTCTGAATGTCGCCCTGGGTGACCGGGCCTATCCAATTCACATCGGTCGTGGTCTCTTGTCCGATGCGAGCCTGCTGCTTCCCCATTTGAAAACCCGCCGTGCCGTCGTCGTGACCAACGACGTGGTGGCGCCGCTCTATCTCGACCGTTTGTGCGCGAGCCTTGAGGCTGCAGGCGTCGGCGTCGATCGAGTCGTCCTGCCCGACGGGGAGTCGCACAAAGACTGGGCCACGCTGAATCTCGTTTTTGATGCGCTGCTGCAGGCACGTTGCGAGCGCTCGACCACGCTGGTTGCGTTGGGTGGTGGTGTTATCGGCGACATGGGTGGCTTTGCCGCTGCGACCTATCAGCGTGGAATGCCCTTCATCCAGATTCCGACGACGCTGCTGGCGCAAGTTGATTCTTCGGTGGGCGGCAAGACCGCCATCAATCACCCGCTCGGCAAGAACATGATCGGTGCCTTCTATCAGCCGCGGCTGGTGCTGGCGGACATTGACACGCTCAATACATTGGCTGATCGCGAGCTTTCGGCGGGTCTGGCGGAAATCATCAAGTACGGCCTCATTTCTGATTTGCCGCTTTTCGAGTGGCTGGAAACCAATATCGAGCGCCTGCTCGCACGCGACCCGGAGGCGCTGGCCTTCGCCATTGAGCGCTCATGCGCGAACAAGGCGGAAGTCGTGGCGGCCGATGAGACCGAGCAGGGTGCCCGTGCGTTGCTGAACCTCGGCCATACTTTTGGCCACGCCATTGAAGCCGGTATGGGCTATGGCGAATGGCTGCACGGAGAGGGTGTGGCCGCCGGCACGATGATGGCGGCAACGCTTTCCCAGCGTCTTGGCATGATCACTGCAGCGGACGTGGCACGTATCGCTGCGCTGTTCGAGCGCGCGAAGCTGCCGGTGCGCGGCCCGCAACTGCCGGTGTCACGCTACCTGGACCTGATGGCCGGCGACAAGAAGGTTGAGCAAGGCAAGCTGCGGCTGATACTGCTTGAGCGCATCGGCAAGGCGGTGATTCGCGGCGATGTTCCGGTTTCGGATATTTCGACAGCCATCGAGACGTGTTGCGCATGAGCGGTCTGGCGCAGTGGGCTGTCAGCGAAGCGAACTCGGCCGGTCGGCGTCATGCCGAGCCAGCGCCCTCCGAGCGTAGCGAGTTCCAGCGCGATCGCGATCGCATCATCCACTCGACCGCGTTTCGCCGCCTCGAATACAAAACTCAAGTCTTCGTAAACCACGAAGGCGACCTGTTTCGTACGCGGCTTACCCACAGTCTCGAAGTTGCGCAGATCACGCGCAACATCGCGCGCGCGCTGTCGCTGAATGAAGATCTGGCCGAAGCCGTCGCCTTGGCACATGACCTCGGGCATACGCCTTTCGGACATGCCGGACAGGATGCGCTCAACGAGTGCATGAAGTCCTACGGCGGGTTCGAGCACAATCTCCAGTCGCTGCGCACGGTCGACGAGCTGGAAGAGCATTACGCCGCTTTCCCTGGGCTGAATCTCACCTTCGAAACGCGTGAAGGCATCCTCAAGCATTGTTCGCGCCCGAATGCGGAACGGCTCGGCGATGTCGGCCGACGCTTTATCGACGGCACGCAGCCCTCGCTCGAAGCGCAGCTGACCAACCTTGCCGACGAGATCGCCTATAACAACCACGATGTCGACGATGGCCTGCGTTCCGGCCTGATCACGCTGGAACAGCTCGACGCGATCACCCTCTTTGCAGAGCGCCGCAGACAAGTCGAAGCGCAGTGGCCCGGCCTGAGCGGGCGCAAGCTGATCCACGAGACGATCCGGCGCATGATCAACGACACCGTGATCGATCTGATCGCGACGACGCGAACCAACATCGCCGCCTCCGGCGTCGAATCCCTCGATGACGTCCGGCGCGCCGACCGGCTGGTGGCCTACACGCCCGAAATGGCGTCGATGCTGCAGGAGCTCAAGCGCTTTCTGCGCGAGAACCTTTATTGGCACTATCAGGTGCTGCGCATGACCGACAAGGCGCGACGCATCATCAATGATCTGTTTTCGGCTTTCATGGCCGACCCGCGTCTGTTGCCGCCGCAGTATCAGCAGCGGTCGCGCGACGACAAGCCGCGCGCCATCGCCGACTACATCGCCGGCATGACCGATCGTTACGCCATTCGTGAGCATCGTCGGCTCTTTGCGGTCGGTGAAATTCATTGACTTGTCATGGGCTTAGCCCAATCTGGCTGATCGCCGACAAAAACCTCAGCCCTTGAATCCGAGGGGCGTTGGGGGTATAGTCTGCAACCCGCTAAAGCACCATCACGGCCCGTGTCCGCGCCCGAATCAGGCACGCGTAAGAACACCGGCCGTTTTTTGCGCCCAAGGTTTTGCGGTGCCGTGTGCGGCGCGAGCGTGAACTACGTGCCGCCTGTTTGATCCCGGCTTTGCCGGTGACCTAGTCGTTTAAAGGATTCGCGTGATGGATGTCCCCCACAAGCAGGGCCTGTACGACCCCGCCAATGAACACGACGCCTGCGGCGTTGGCTTTGTGGCCCACATCAAGGGCAAACGAAGCCATGAGATCGTGCTGCAGGGCCTCGAAATCCTCAAGAATCTCGACCATCGTGGTGCGGTCGGTGCCGATGCCCTGCAGGGTGACGGCGCGGGCATCCTGATCCAGGTTCCTGATCAACTCTATCGCGAAGAACTCGCGGCCCAGGGCGTGGCCCTGCCGGCCTCAGGCGAGTATGGCGTGGGCATGGTGTTCCTGCCCAAGGAACGTGCTTCGCGTCTGGCCTGTGAGGGCGAGATCGAGCGCGCCGTGCGTGCTGAAGGTCAGGTCGTGCTGGCCTGGCGTGACGTGCCCACCAATGCCGAAATGCCGATGTCGCCGACCGTGCGTGCGCAGGAGCCGGTGATCCGCCAGATCTTCGTCGGCCGCGGTGAAGACGTGATGGTGCCGGAGGCGCTTGAGCGCAAGCTCTACATCGCGCGCCGCCGCGCTGCCAACGCCATCCGCAACCTGAACCTGCAGCATGGCAAAGAGTTCTACTTCGTGTCGATGTCGGCCACGACGGTGAACTACAAGGGCCTGCTGCTGGCCGATCAGGTCGGCGAGTACTACTCCGACCTCGTCGACCCGCGCGCCGTCTCGGCGTTGGCGCTGGTGCACCAGCGTTTCTCGACCAACACCTTCCCGCAGTGGAGCCTCGCCCACCCGTTCCGCTACATTGCGCACAACGGCGAGATCAACACCCTGCGCGGCAACTACAACTGGATGCGTGCGCGCGAGAAAGGCGTGTCGTCGCCGCTGCTCGGTGCCGACCTCGAGAAGATCTGGCCGCTGATCTACCCCGGCCAGTCCGACTCCGCGGCCTTTGACAACGCGCTCGAACTGCTGGTGATGAGCGGCTATTCGCTCGCCCATGCGGTGATGATGATGATCCCGGAAGCCTGGGAATCGCACACCCACATGGAAGAGAAGCGTCGCAACTTCTACGAATACCACGCTGCGATGATGGAGCCGTGGGACGGTCCGGCCGCCGTCGCTTTCACCGACGGCCGGCAGATCGGCGCCACGCTCGACCGTAACGGTCTGCGCCCGGCGCGCTACCTGGTCACCGACGACGACCTCGTCGTGATGGCCTCGGAATCCGGCGTGCTGCCGATCCCCGAGAGCAAGATCGTC
Source organism: Pseudazoarcus sp. NS34 (assembly GCF_059703725.1). Taxonomy (NCBI): domain Bacteria; kingdom Pseudomonadati; phylum Pseudomonadota; class Betaproteobacteria; order Rhodocyclales; family Zoogloeaceae; genus Pseudazoarcus; species Pseudazoarcus sp. NS34. The sequence continues at coordinate 364,223 of NZ_BAAKIZ010000004.1, read as the reverse complement.
AAGAAGTGGCGTCTGCAGCCGGGCAAGATGTTCCTGATCGACATGGAGCAGGGCCGCATCATTGACGATGCCGAGCTCAAGGAATCGCTCGCCAACGCCAAGCCGTATGGCGATTGGCTCAACCGCATCAACATCAAGCTCGACGGCCTGAACCTGCCCGAAGGCGTCGAGCCGCCGGCCAGCAAGGTCGAACTGCTCGACCGTCAGCAGGTGTTCGGTTACACCCAGGAAGACATCAAGTTCATTCTTGAGCCGATGGGCAAGGCCGGCGAGGAAGCCAGTGGTTCGATGGGCAATGACTCGCCGCTGGCGGTGCTGTCGTCCAAAGAGAAGCCGCTCTACAACTACTTCCGCCAGCTCTTCGCGCAGGTTACCAACCCGCCGATCGACCCGATCCGCGAGCAGCTCGTGATGTCGCTGGTGTCCTTCGTCGGTCCCAAGCCCAACCTGCTCGAGATCAACGAGATCAACCCGCCGTTCCGTCTTGAAGTCAGCCAGCCGGTGCTGGACTTCGACGCGATGGCCAAGATCCGCAACATCTCGCGCTACACGCACAACAAGTTCCGCTCCTTCGAGCTCGACATCTGCTACCCGACCGATTGGGGCAACGAAGGCGTCGAAGCGCGCCTGGCTTCGCTGTGTTTCGAGGCCGAAGACGCCGTGCAGAAGGGCTACAACATCCTCATCGTGTCCGACCGCCGCGTCGACGCCGAGAATGTTGCGATTCCCGCGCTGCTGGCGCTGTCCGCCATCCACCAGCATCTGGTCACCAAGGGCCTGCGCACGCGCGCCGGCCTGATCGTCGAGACCGGCACCGCACGCGAGGTGCATCACTTCGCCGTGCTCGCTGGCTATGGCGCGGAAGCCGTGCACCCCTACCTCGCGATGGAAACCCTGCAGGCCATGTCGGCCAGCGCCGAGGAAGGCGCCAAGGCCATCGGGCACTTCGTCAAGGCCATCGGTAAGGGCCTGATGAAGGTCATGTCCAAGATGGGCATCTCGACCTACATGTCCTACACCGGTGCGCAGATCTTCGAAGCCGTCGGTCTCCAGCAAGCCTTCATCGACCGCTACTTCACCGGCACGACCAGCCAGGTCGAGGGCATCGGTGTGTTCGAGGTCATGGAAGAGGCCATCCGTCTGCATCGCAAGGCGTTCAGTGCCGACCCGGTGCTCGCCGGCATGCTTGATGCGGGCGGCGAGTACGCTTTCCGTGTCCGCGGCGAAGAGCACATGTGGACGCCGGATGCGATCGCCAAGCTGCAGCACGCCACGCGTACCGACAAATACGACACCTACAAGGAATACGCCGCGATCATCAACGACCAGAGCCAGCGTCACATGACGCTGCGTGGTCTGTTCGAGTTCCGCGTTGCTTCCCAGGCCATCCCGCTCGACGAAGTCGAGTCGGTCAAGGACATCGTCAAGCGCTTTGCCACCGGTGCCATGTCGCTCGGCTCGATCTCGACCGAAGCGCACACCACGCTGGCCATCGCCATGAACCGTATCGGTGGCAAGTCGAATACCGGCGAAGGCGGTGAAGACGTGATGCGCTTCAAGCCCATCACCCAGGCTACGAGCCTGTCGCAGATCATCGGCGAGAGCCGTGTCGAGCGCGACATCGAGCTCAAGGCCGGCGACAGCCTGCGCTCCTCGATCAAGCAGGTCGCTTCGGGCCGCTTCGGTGTCACCACCGAATACCTGGTCAACGCCGACCAGATCCAGATCAAGATGGCCCAGGGCGCCAAGCCCGGCGAGGGCGGTCAGCTGCCGGGTCACAAGGTATCCGAGTACATCGGCGCGCTGCGTCACTCGGTGCCGGGTGTCGGCCTGATTTCGCCGCCGCCGCACCACGACATCTACTCCATTGAGGATCTGGCGCAGCTCATCCACGACCTCAAGAACGCCAACCCGCGCGCAGCCGTGTCGACCAAGCTGGTCTCCGAGATCGGTGTCGGCACGATTGCTGCTGGCGTGGCCAAGGCCAAGTCCGACCACATCGTCATCGCCGGCCATGACGGCGGCACCGGCGCTTCGCCGCTGTCGTCCATCAAGCATGCCGGTTCGCCGTGGGAACTGGGTCTGGCCGAAACGCAGCAAACCCTGGTGCTCAACGGTCTGCGTAACCGCATCCGTCTGCAGGTCGACGGTCAGATGAAGACGGGCCGCGACGTGGTTATCGGTGCGCTGTTGGGCGCCGACGAGTTCGGTTTCTCGACCGCGCCGCTGGTGGTCGAAGGCTGCATCATGATGCGCAAGTGCCATCTGAACACCTGCCCGGTCGGTGTCGCCACGCAGGATCCGGTGCTGCGCAAGAAGTTCACTGGCCAGCCCGAACATGTCGTGAACTACTTCTTCTTCGTTGCCGAGGAAGTGCGCGAAATCATGGCGCAGCTGGGCATTCGCAAGTTCGACGACCTGATCGGCCGTGCTGACCTGCTCGACATGAAGAAGGGTCTTTCGCACTGGAAGGCGCGTGGCTTGGACTACAGCCGCATCTTCTATCGCCCGGCGGTTGCCGTCGGCACGATGGTCTTCCACACCGAGACGCAGGATCACGGCCTCGAGAAGGCGCTCGACAACCAGCTCATCGAGCTGGCCAAGCCCGCGCTGGAGCGTGAGGAGGCGGTCGAGATCAATCTGCCGGTGAAGAACGTCAACCGTACGGTCGGCGCCATGCTGTCCGGGCGCGTGGCCGAGAAGTTCGGTCACGCCGGTCTGCCGACCAACACCATCCACATTCGCCTCACCGGCACGGCCGGTCAGAGCTTCGGTGCCTTCCTCACGCGTGGCGTGACGATGGAGCTGCTCGGCGAAGGCAACGACTACGTCGGCAAGGGGCTCTCGGGCGGTCGCATCATCGTGCGTCCGGTAAGTGAGTTCCGCGGCACCACGGCTGACAACATCATCGTCGGTAACACCGTGCTGTACGGCGCCACCGAAGGCGAGGTGTACTTCGCCGGCGTAGGCGGCGAACGTTTCGCGGTGCGCAACTCCGGCGCGACGGCGGTGGTTGAAGGCGTGGGTGACCACGGCTGCGAGTACATGACCGGCGGCACCGTGGTCGTACTCGGCGCGACGGGCCGTAACTTCGCTGCCGGTATGTCGGGCGGCGTGGCCTACGTGCTCGACGAGAAGGGCGATTTTGAGACGCGCTGCAACATGGCGCAGGTCGCCCTTGAGCCGCTGCCGGAAGAGATCGAGGCCCGCAAGGGCTCCGAGTCCGGTGATGAGTTGGAGTCTCTCGGCCGCGTCGAGATCGACCACCTCGAGATGGGCGACGAACTGATCCTCAAGGGACTCATCGAGCGCCACCTGCGCTTCACCGGCAGTGCGCGAGCGAAAGAGCTCCTCGATAACTGGGACGGCTACCGGACGAAGTTCGTCAAGGTCATGCCGAACGAATACCGTCGCGCGCTTGGCGAGATCGCCGCGCTGCGTCAGAAGCAACTGGAGGCCGCGTAACAAATGGGCAAGCCAACCGGATTCATTGAGTACGAGCGTCTATCCGAGGCCTACGCGCCTGTTCCGGAACGCCTGAAGAGCTATCGCGAGTTCGTCCTGCGTCTGGACGACAAGCAGGCCGCCATCCAGGGCGCGCGCTGCATGGACTGTGGCATTCCGTTCTGCAACACGGGCTGTCCTGTGAACAACATCATTCCCGACTGGAATGACCTGGTGTTCCGCAATCAGTGGCACGAAGCCATCGAAGTGCTGCACTCCACCAACAACTTCCCGGAGTTCACCGGCCGTATCTGCCCCGCCCCGTGCGAGGCAGCATGCACGCTGAACATCAATGATGACGCGGTCGGCATCAAGTCGATCGAACACGCCATCATCGACAAAGCCTGGGAAGAGGGCTGGGTCAAGCCGCAGCCGCCGAAGGCCAAGACCGGCAAGAAGGTTGCCGTGGTCGGCTCCGGCCCGGCCGGCATGGCCGCCGCGCAGCAACTCGCGCGTGTCGGGCATGACGTCACCGTGTTCGAGAAGAGCGACGCTGTCGGTGGCCTGCTGCGCTACGGCATTCCCGACTTCAAGATGGAAAAGCATCTGGTCGAGCGCCGCGTCGAGCAGATGCAGGCTGAAGGCGTGACTTTCCGTACCGGCGTCATTGTCGGCGACAAGAGCGTGCCGGCCGGCATCAATAACGATGCGACCGAAGTCGTCAGTGGTGATCAGCTCAAGAAAGATTTCGACGCCGTCATCCTTGCCGGTGGTTCGGAAGTGCCGCGCGATCTGCCGGTGCCGGGGCGTGAGCTTTCCGGCGTGCATTTCGCGATGGAATTCCTGGTTCCGCAGAACAAGGAAGTCGGTGGTGGCCCGGCCAACCCGATTTCCGCCAAGGGCAAGCACGTGGTCGTGATCGGCGGTGGTGACACCGGCTCCGACTGCGTCGGCACCTCCAACCGCCACGGTGCCGCTTCGGTGACCCAGTTCGAGCTGATGCCGATGCCGCCCGAGCAGGAGAACAAGAACCTGACGTGGCCGTACTGGCCGGTCAAGCTGCGCACCTCGTCCTCGCACGAGGAAGGCTGCGAGCGCGACTTCGCCGTCGCCACCAAGGAATTCCTCGGCAAGGACGGCAAGGTAACCGGCCTGCGCGCCTGCCGCATCGAGTTCAAGGACGGCCGCATGGTCGAGGTGCCGGGCACCGAGTTCGAGCTCAAGGCCGACCTCGTGCTGTTCGCTATGGGCTTCGTCCATCCGGTCGGCGGCCTGCTCGACGCCTTCGGCGTGGACAAGGACAAGCGCGGCAACGCCAGTGCTACGACCGATGGCGCCGGTTGCTACGCCACCAACGTCGACAAGGTCTTCGCAGCAGGTGACGTGCGTCGCGGCCAGAGCCTGGTCGTGTGGGCGATTCGCGAGGGTCGTCAAGCTGCTCGTGCCGTCGATGAGTACCTCATGGGTGAGAGCCTCCTTCCCCGCTGAACGGCGAATCGCCCAAGGGCGGGGAGTTGTTGGAACGCGGGCCAAGGCCCGCGTTGCGCGAGGGTCGTCAAGCGGCGCGCGCTGTGGATGAGTTCCTGATGGGCGAGAGCCTGTTGCCCCGCTGAGCGGCGAATCGCCCCGCGGGGCGAGAGGTGGAACACAGCCTTATCCGCAGCATCAGAAAAACGGACCCCGCGGGGTCCGTTTTTCTTTGGGCTACGCGCTTGCAAGCGAAACATATGCGTGGATAAATGGGGCAGCAAGCTGGAGATTGCCCATGCACTCGTTGTCCCGGATCCTGAGTTTCGTTCTGCTCGCCCTGCTGTCGTGCGCCGCCCTGAGTGTGCGGGCCGACACCGTGCGGATCATCGTGCCGTTCTCCGAAGGCGGCGGCACCGACACCTTTGCCCGCCTCGTTGCACGACATCTCGGCAAGCATCTGCCGGGCAATCCACAGGTGGTGGTGGACAACATCACCGGGGTCGGCGGCGTTACCGGGGCCAATGCCTTTGCTGCATCGCCTGCCGGCGGCCCGCTGACACTGCTGGCGGCGTCAGGTCACCTCAAGCTTCGCGCCATGCTTGGTCTGCGCGGGCTGGAGCTTGATTTCTCCAGGCATGATCCACTGCTGGCAGCGCCAATGGGGCACGTCACCGTGGTTTCGTCCGATGCTGGCATCTCCGCCCCGACAGACATCCGCAACATGCAGGGGCGTCCGACCAAGGGCATCAATGATCCCATCGGCCAGATCGAATCCCTGATCACGCTGGAACTGTTTGATCTGGACTACCGCCCGGTGCCCGGATTCGGCGGCCGCGGCGAGACGCTGATGGCGTTCGAGCGCGGCGAGCTTACGATCAACACTCAGGCAACCCCGGTCTATCTCGCGCGGCTCGAACCGCTTGTACGCTTGCGCAGGGTGGTGCCGTTGTACGCCATCGGCTTCTTCGACGACGCCGGAAACTCCATCTCCGATCCAGCGGTGCCGGATCTGATGACTGCCCCGGCGCTCTATCAGCGCATATATGGTCGGGCGCCTGCCGGGCCGGCGTGGGATGCCTTCCGGATGGTGGTGCCGCTGGTGCAGCAGGCACGAGCCAGCCTTTGGATGCACGGAGATACGCCGTCAGAACAAGCCCAGACGGTGAAGACGGCCATCGCGGCAATGGTGCGCGACGCGGCATTCCACACCGATGCGCGCGATCAGCTGGGTGGTTACCCCGTGCTCTACGGCGACGAGTTGCGGCGCATCCGTACCCCGCTGACCAAGACCCGGCCCGAAGTGCTCGATTACCTGCGCAAGTTTCTGAAGAGCCGTTACGGGGTGGAGTTCGAGCGCTGACCCCTGCCGGCTTTTGCGGCTATCACGCGGTCTGCCAGGCGTTGGCCGCTGAGCCAGGCGCCTTCGATGCGCCCGCCGTGAAGCCAGTCACCGGCCAAGCCGAGGCCCAGGTCCTCGGCCCACAGTGATCCGGTAGCGCAGTCCGAAGCGTTCTGGGCGAACCGCCAGCGGTGGAGAGTGACCGCATCCGGTCTTCGCGCACCCAAACGTACAAAGGCTTCGAGCATCGTTTCTATGACTGCTTCCGGGCTCGCATCGAAGCCCGCATCATGGTCATGCGGCGCGTGGAGCACCCAGGTGTGACCCGCCGGACGCCCCGGTTTTGACGAGTCGCACGCGACCCACGACAGTCCTCCGTCGTTGACGAACGCAGCATCAAAAGGCAGGCCGAGGTCGGTCGAGTAGCGAGCGATCAAGGCGTGACAGCCGCGCATCGCGCAGTCTGAAGCGAGCTCGGCCAGGCACGGAGCGACGTCGCGAAGCAGCGTTGCGGCCTGCGGCGAAGGCAGTGTCACGACCACGCCCGAATAGCGCTGCTGGGGCTCCCCGGCTGGTGTGGTGTCCAGCAACCAGCCTTCTTCATCGCGGCGCAGTGCATTCACATGTGTGTCGTAGCGTACCGCGAGCCCCTCGCTCAGATGACGGCCGATGGCCGACATGCGCGGTGTGCCGACGAAGCGGGGTTCACCGCCGGAAACCGGGCGCTGACTCCCATCAGCGTCGAAGCTCACGATGCGAGCTGGCCAGGCGGCGACGATTCCGTCGGCCAGCCAGTCTTCCACGGCTGCCCGAAAGCCGGCGTCTCGTGCGGTGAAGTATTGCGCGCCGTGGTCCGCCTGCCAGCCATCGCCACGCCGCGTGAGGCTGCGCCCGCCCGGTCCGCGGCTCTTCTCGAACACCTCGACAGCAAGGCCGGCTGCCTGCAGGCGTTGAGCGCACGACAGACCGGCAATGCCGGCGCCGATCACGGCAACTTTCGCGCTCACGATACTGCAGCAGCCGCGAGCAGGCTGAGTACCGCTCCCAGCGTAAGCACCGTACGCAGCCGGGGGTACCAGGCGGGCAGAACGCGGTGGTGCCGCAGCGCGATGTCGAACACGAAATGCACCGCCAGCAGGCCTGCCAGGAAGGCCAGACCGATTGAGGCCGGCAACAGCAGCGCTATCCATGCGCCCAACGCCGGCACCACCGACCAAGCCATCAGACGGGTACGCAGCGCTTCGGCCGGCTGCGGCCACAGCATCGCGAACCCCCAGTGCAATGCGCCAACGAAACTCACGATCACCGCACCGTAATTGAGCAATACAAAAGACCAACGCACGGCATTGGCGGGGTCGGCAAGCACCAGCGCGGCCAGGCCGACGAAAGGAATCAGCCCGCCGAAGCCGAGCCAGCGTGCCAACATCGGCGAGGAAGTGCCTGCGGTGTTCATTCAAATCTCCGGTTGCCCCTTCGGGCCGTCACAAAATGGTCTGGGTGCGCGGGCGCTGACCCGCGGCGGGCGAACTTGCGGGTGTGGCTGGGGTCTGTGTGAGTGCTCGTGTCTAGGACAAGAACGCCGCGCAAAGTTCGTAGGGGAGCCATTACAGTCTCCAGCGCACTACATCGTCCGGTGCAAGCAGCAATGTGCCCGCCGACCTCTTTGATTCTCCGGAGAATGCATGACTCAAACGCGACTCACCGTTTACTACGACGGTGGCTGCCCGCTGTGTCGACGTGAAATCGGCTTCTATCAGCGCCAGCCCGGTGCTGAGAACATCACTTGGGTGAACCTGGTCGCAGCCGACCCGGAAGCCCTGGGCGATGATCTCGATCTCGAGGCCGCCATGGCGCGCTTCCATGTGCGTCGCCCGGACGGCCGACTGGCCTCGGGGGCGCTGGGCTTTGCGTTGATGTGGCAGCACCTGCCGCGGCTGCGCGTGCCCGGGCGCATCGCTGCGCTGCCGGGCATCGTGCATCTGCTGGAGGTCGGCTACCGACTGGTGTTGCGTGTGCGCAAGCTGTGGCGCAAGCCGGATGCGGTGTGCGAGCTGCCGGCGCCTCAGCGCACCGCCACGAAGCGCGCCACCAGCCGGCCGTCGCTGCCCGACAGTTCGAAGTGATTGCCGCTGATGCGCCAGCTGCGCGCCTTGTCGAGTGCATCGAGGAACTGCGCCTCGATGTCAGGGCCGCCGACGCAGGCCATCTTCGTCGCCATGATGCCGCCGAACAGAATTGAGCCACCCGCCATCGTTGTGCCGCCCTTGAAGCGGTTGCAGCCCGTCGAGCCCGATACGCGAGGTGATTCGCTCGGCGCAAACATCAGGTAGGGCGTGCGCTCACTGTCGGTGACCACGATTTCGCTTTCTCCCAGCTGTACCAGCCGCCATTGCGTGCCGTGCAGCGTGGGCGATGGCTGAGTGGGCTGCGCGGGTCGCGGCGCCGGAGCAGGCGTCGGGCGAGTCGCGACGGAGGGCGCTGGTGTTGCAGCCGGTGCCGGCGCGGGTTGAAAGGTTTGCTGCACGCGGTCCGGCGCGGCCGCAGCCGGTTGTGGTCGCGGCGGGGGCATCGGGGCAACAGCAGGAGCCGGTGCGCGCGGCGTGCAGCTTACCGGCGTGCCGGTTTGCACCACGCGCTCGACGATCACCGTCGGGCGCCGCGGCCCTTCCATGTTCACGCGCTGCACGATGCGCGCTTCCACCCGCACCGGCAGCGCACGCTGCAGGTTCGCGCGGCTGCGGCTCCAGGCCCGTTCCAGTTGCAGATAGCCGCCTTCCATCGCCACCGGCATGCGTCGCCCGGTGGCGCAGTCTTCGAGCTGTGCGCTGTCGGCGAAGTAGGTGAACTGGCCGTCGAGCGTCACGCGCGGCTCGATGGGGCTGAGCAGTGACGAGCGGTTCAGCGTGTAGTTGAGTTGCGACGTGATTGGCCGGCCGTCGGTGTCGAGCAGGGTCAGTGAACCCCGGCCGTAGCTCAGCTGCCGTTGCTCGCCGTGCCCGTAGCGCAACTCCAGCTTGCCGTCCTGCAGCGCCCAGCGGCCAACACGGTCGAAGCTGCGGTTGCGTTCGCGATAAACGCTGCGCTGGTGGAACGTGCCGTCTTCAAGCAGGTCGAGCCGCAATTCAACACCCGGGCAGTCGGCGCACGGCAGAATGCCCACATAAGAGCCGGTCAGGTCCGATTCTGCGGCGGCCACATGTGCGAAAAGCGCCATCAGTGCCGCCATTGCGATGCGATGAATGTGCTGCATGGCCAATCTCCTTCGCGGATAGTTGTTCAGTTGCTGGCCCAGCGACCGCCGTGTGGCTGCCGGTTTCCTTTGTACCCCGAAACCCGGGCGGTAAGATGCGCCTTCGATTCTTCTTCCCATGGCCACCGCTGATGCGAAACCGCTTCAAACGCAACGAGCGCCTCTACCAGATCGCCCTGCGCTCGGACTGGATCTTCTCGGCCAAGCTCGCGGCCGGCGGGCTGGCTATCGGCGTGTTCCTGATCCCGACAATCCTCATCGGCACCGGCGATCCAGATCTGGAACCGCTGGCCGGCGTAGTGCGCTTCCTCGGGCTGGTGTTCACCGTGGCCTTTGTCGGCATCGGCATCCGCCGCTACATGGTCCAGCGCAAGGAGGCGGCACAGCTGCCTGCCGACGAGAAAGATCCCGAATGACCACCGGCGAGGACATCGACCTCGACGAGCCGTCGATGCGCAACATCACCGCTCGCCATCCGCGCGCAGGCTGCGTGGAAGCCATTTTCCTGCGTCCGGCACGTCTGCAGCCCGTAAAGTCTGTAACCGAAATCGAAGCGCTGGCCGAGCGCGGGCTCGATGGCGACCGCTCGTCCTTCGCGCCGCCCAGCCGTCCCGGCGGCGGCAAGCGTCAGGTCACCCTGTTGCAGGCCGAACACCTGCCGGTGATCGCCGCCTTTGCCGGCCGTGCCAGCGTGGAGGCCGCCGAGCTGCGTCGCAACCTCGTCATCTCCGGCCTCAACCTGCTCGCCACCCGCAGCCTGTTCAAGGACCGCCCGCTGGTGCTGCAGCTGGGTGAAGCGGTGCTCGAAATCACCGGGTCGTGTGACCCCTGTTCGCGTATGGAAGAGGTGCTCGGTCCCGGCGGATTCAATGCCATGCGCGGACATGGCGGGGTCACCGCCCGCGTGCTGCAGGGTGGCCGCATCCGCGTAGGCGATGAGGTGCTCTGTATTCCTCGGCCGCTTTAAGGTGCCGCTCCGACCGACCTCGCCAGTCGCGGAAAAGACCGCCCAAGAGTAAGTGCCCGCGCCACATAGCTCACGTGATACGCCGCCCATAGCCCGTGATTGCCCCAGCCGCGCAGCAGCCACCAGGCGGCGAGAAAGATGGCCAGCGACAGCAGCATCGAGCGGCGCATCTCGGCGGTGTGTGTGGCGCCGATGAATACCCCGTCGAGCTGGAAGGCCCACACCCCCACCAGCGGCGCTAGCGCCGCCCACGCCAGATGCGCGCGCGCCGCCTCTCGCGTGGCGGCGTCGACTGTCAGGAGGTCGATTACCGCAGGGCCGCCCAGCAGGAAGGCCAGTGATAGCGCGCCGGCCAAAACCACCGCCCACAGCGTGGTGACGAACACAGCGGCATCGAACATCGCACGCTTCGCCGCGCCCACCGCGCGGCCCACCAGCGCCTCTGCGGCGAAGGCCAGCCCGTCGAGAAAGTACGAAGCCGTGGCGACGAAGTGCATCAGCACTGCATTGGCTGCCAGCACGACCTCGCCTTGCTTCGCGCCGTGCGCGACAAACCACAGCGACATGAAGATCAGCGCCATCGAGCGGATCATGATGTCGCGGTTCACCGCCAGCGTGCGCGCCAGCCGCGTCGCATCCAGCAGTCGTGCGCGCGACCAGCGGCCGTCCACGCCGCGCACATGCACCCATGCCAGCGCCAGCCCGAGGCCGGCCGCGATGCACTCGGCCAGCAGCGTACCCAGCGCCACCCCGGCCACGCCCATGCCAAGGCCGAGCACGAACAATACGTCCAGCGCCACGTTGGAGAGATTGAGCGTCAGTTGCAGCAGCAGCGCCGTGCCAGCCCGCCCGCGTCCGATGAACCAGCCCAGCAGCGCGTAGTTGGCCAGCGTGGCCGGGGCTGCCCAGATGCGGAGGTCGAAATACTCGCGGGCGAGCCCCTCGACGCGAGCGCCCCCATCGAGCAGTGCAAAGGCCGCCTCACGGATCGGCCACTGCAGCACAATCAGCGCCACACCCACGGCCGCAGCGATCAACAGCGACCGCCCCAGACAGGCCAGCACCTCGTCTCCGTCGCGCGCCCCCAGCGCCTGCGCGGTGAGCCCTGTCGTGCCCATGCGCAGAAAACCGAAGGCCCAGAACACGAAGGTGAACACCAGTGCGGCCACTGCCACCGCGCCGATCTGCGCCGGATCTGGAATTTGGCCGACCACCGCCGTATCGACGATGCCGATCAGCGGCGTCGATACGTTCGACAGCATTACCGGCACCGCCAGCGCCAGCACGCTGCGGTGGGTGATACGGGGGTGGGCGGCGGATGAATCCATACGGCGATGATAGGCGGCTTTTGCCGCGTCTCTGGCGGGTTGTGCGACGCGCCATTTACGTTCGTGAATGAGGAACGTAGCCGTGGGCCGGTGGGGCCCGGCTCGTGGAGCAGAGGCGCGCGGCCGGCCCGCCGCAGCGCTTGATCAGAGGATCGAGCGCAGTGCTGCCAGAGCCTGGCTCAGGTGGTGGCCGCCCGCCGGGGTGAGCAACCACGCCAGCCCGCCGCAGTTCAGCACCACGGTGATCCAGAACATGGTCTGGAATGACCGTTTGCTCGACTTGTGGCGAAGCCAGCGTTGAGCTGCCAGCGCCCCCGGCCAGCCGCCGATCAGGGCCATCAAATGCAATGTGCTTTCTTGTGTGCGCCAGCCGCCCTGCCGGGCGGCAGACTTGTCCAGCGCATAGGCCACAAAAGTGATCGCGCTTGCCGCCGCGTACAACCCGGCAACTTCCAGCGGCACGCGGGCCGTTGCCACCGCCGCAGTCAGCATGGCGACAAACCCCGCCGCAAACAGCACCGGGCCGTTGCTGCGCGCCACAGGCCGCGCTGCGCGGCTGGTTGGAGAGGCGGCGTAACGCTCGCCCTCATAAGCAATCTTTACTGCGCAGGCCCGCCCCCGCTCATCGGTACCGGCGAGATACGTGACCTGCGCACCGATTTCAGGCCGACGCTGCCGGTTGGCAAAGGCCCGGGCGTGCGCGAACAGGCGCGCCCCGCCGCCCTCCGCTTCGATGAAGCCGAACCCCTTGTCATCTCGCCAATCGCAGATCCTGCCGGTGAGCCGCATCTCTTCTAGATATCCGTATCTGTAGGTACTATGCAATCCGGATTCACGAAACCCGCAGCAGGACTGCTTCGGGCATCGATCGCTTCCGCGGATTCTTCCACATTGCATGAATTGTCGAACAGGAACTTCAGATGATCTACCGATTGCTGGCCATTGTTGGGCTTGTCGTAGTGAGCGGCTGCGCCTCCAACCCGATGATGGTCGCTCAGACCCAAGAGCTTCCGTCCCCCGCCGCCGCCGAAGCACAGGTTGTGTTCATGCGTTCCAGTCTGCTCGGCAGCGCCATCAATGCCTCGCTGTATCGCGTCGACCGCGGCCAGATCGAGTTCATTGGCATCATGGCCAACGGAACCAAGATCGTGAGCAACGTCCCGCCCGGCAAGCACGTTTTCATGGTCGTTTCAGAAGCGGCCGATTTCATGGAGGCAGAGTTGGCTCCGGGCAAGACCTATCACGCACTCGTCACCCCGCGCATGGGTGCCTGGAAAGCGCGCTTCTCACTGTGGCCCATCAAGGCCGATAGCGACGCCGAGTACAGCACTACGTCCAACGATTTCGCCGGTTGGCTCAAGAACACCCGCCTGGTCGAGAACACCCCGCAGTCCCTCGCCTGGTACGACGCAAACAAAAAAAGCGTGTACCTGAAATACACCGAGTACTGGCCCGTGTGGCAGGGCAAGAGCGCTGCCGATCTGGCCAAACGCACGCTGATGCCGGAAGACGGCATGTAGGCGTGCAATTTGCTGGGCGTTCACTGGGAGAGGGTCGGTGATCCGTCAGTCGAGGGGTGCAACTGGGTGTGGGGATGAAACCCGCGTTGGGGTGTGAGGTTGTTCCGAGCCACCCCAAAATTTGCGCGGTCGTTATCTGTGCCCTTTGCCGGACGCTGACCCAGAACATCGTGATGCGTTCTGCCGTCTGCTCGTGGAAGAGTTTCTGCAAATTGTCAGAAGCTGCGCTCGACCCGCACGATGATAATAAGGTCTGGTTTGCGTTCTGCGTCTTCCAGCAATCGCGACAGCTGGTGGCCAGGAAGCAGTTGTATCCAGTCGCCAAGATAGCGCGTCTCCCGGAACGACCGGTTGATGTAAGGACGGACGCCGTTGGCAAACGAGTCTCCAACGACCCAGACGTATTTTTCGGCGAGAGGGTGACGGTTATGTACGATTTCGTGGGGGATGCGGAGCTGCGGTCGGCCTTCGTCTGAAGGTATGAACGTTAGCTCTGTTTCTTTCTCCCATTTCACAGTGAAATTATCGTCGGTGTGAAGTGGAAAGTCCGACTGGCGCGAGATCTTCATCAAATCGCCAGCGTGTGGAGAGTCAGCGGCTTGCAGTTGAACAGCCGGGGCGGGCAAAGAAAGCCGCTGCGCTAAGCCAGCCCAAGCAAGCAGGGCACCTCTCTGATTCCAGTGTGTGTCTGTTCGCCAGTAAACGTGGCCATTCTGCTTGTGTTCTAGGAGGTCTCTCAATGGGTCGTGGACCACCAAGTTGGACAGTGGACGTAAGGCATCAAGAAAGGAATCGACGTACCGGATGGGTGATGGACTCAGCTGCTCTGGAAGGGATTCAGGGTACACGCGGTTCTTATCCGGTCCGAGTAGCAGGGCGACAGGGACTTCGTACTTCTCTCCTGTCTTCGCCAAGTGTGCAAAAAGCTCCTTCACGTTCTCGATATGTTGTGTCGAAGGGCTGATTCGCAGTTCCAGCTTGCGGAGCGTATTTCCGTAGGCGTTGCCTAGGAAAAGCCAATCGTCCTTTCCACGAAACCATCGATTAGAACCGCTGCGCAGGACTTGGTTGTCGAAATCGTCCCGACTAAGCAGTAGCTGGCGTTCGGGAAGCGGCTGCTTCGCAACGAACAAACCCGCCGCGGCAACAACCCCTAGAAGTGTTACCAATGCCGCGCATCCGAGAGCGCTCCGCTTGCCGAAGCGGACGGGCCGCTCGATTATTCGATAGGTGAGGGCGGCTAGGAGGACGCTGAGCACAATGCAACCGATCATCACTGAAGCGGAGTGTTGCTCGAGTATTCGTGCAAAAGACAGCAACGGCCAATGCCACAAGTAGAGAGGGTAGCTAATGAGTCCGATTAGGACGACGGGCTTCGCTGAGAGCAAGTTCTGATTGGCCCAACCGTTCGGGCCCGCCAAAATCACGAGGGCCGTTCCAACAACTGGGATGACAGCCCAAAACCCGGGAAAAGCGAATTCGCGTCGGATGAAAAACGCGCTACCAACGATCAGTGCTAGACCTGCCGTCGATAGCAGGGAGCAAGCGGTCTGTTCTGGATGTACGTTAGGGACTGCGGTAGCACGTGAGGTGGGAGGGAAAAGCCTAGCCAGCCACGTGATCAGTCGCTGCCGCCTGTCCGCGTTGAGGCACGCAAGAATGCCCCCCGCCCAAAGCTCCCAGAAGCGTGCGGTAGGGTAGTAAAAGGCTTGCTCGGGTTGCGAGTTGCGCCAGTCGATGGCGTTGGCGAATGACATTGCAGCTAGTCCGGCAAGAATCGCGGCAAACCCCCATCCTGCGCGCCACAGCGCCCAAAGCACCAGTGGATACAGGATGTAGAACTGCTCTTCAACGGCAAGTGACCACAGATGCAGCAGTGGTTTTAGATCGGCGGCAATGTCGAAGTAGCCCACTTCGCCATGCAGCACGAAATTCTGAATAAAGCCCGCACTTGAAGCTACGTGCTTGCCAAGTGACGCGTATTCGTCTGGGAGAAGAACCAACCACCCGATGACGAGGCTGGAGGCCAAAACCACGATCAACGCAGGGAAAATCCTGCGGGCCCGATTGGCATAAAACAGGCCGGGCCGGAAGTTCTCGTCCTCCAGGTCGCGGAGAATGATGGTGGTGATCAGGTAGCCTGAGATGACAAAAAAGACGTCCACTCCGACAAAACCGCCTTGCAAGGCCGCGGGGAATGCATGAAATACGATTACCGCAAGAACGGCGACTGCACGGAGACCGTCAATGTCTGCTCGGTAAGGCAAGGATCTCGATATTTTTGAGTTCTTTTTGGGGACGGGATGATTCATTGTTCTGATTTGATGCGTTTTCACGCTGAGTGAAGTCGGCGGTATAGATGCCGCGCTGTTATCGGGGATACCGCGGAAGATAGAAGAACACTCTCCACAACTGCCGTCCCAAGGGGTGTGTGAAGTAAAAGCACAACCGGTGGCCCCTGCGTGCCTGCCGACGGCGACCGACATTATCCTGTGCAATGTCGCTGTGATTGCACCTTGAGTGACTTATATCGGATCTGTACGCGCGCTCCCAACTTCCTGTTACCAACGCCCATCCGTTTTCCCGGCTACACTTCGCTAACCCATCCTTAAGGGAGTTCGCATGATTACCCGGTCCTGCCATCTTCTCCCCCTCCTGCTCGCGCTCGCTACCCCGTTGGCTATGGCGCAGGAGGACGAACGGCCCAATGGCACGTTCAGTATCAACCTTGAAAACGACATCTTCTCCGGCGACGACGGGCACTACACCCACGGCATGCGGTTGGCGTGGGTGCCGGATCAGCGGCAGCCGGTGCCACAGTGGGCGCGCAGCTTTGCGGGCTTGATGCCGTGGTTCCCGAGTGACGGAACGATCCGCTACGGCTACGCCATCGGGCAGAGCATCTTCACCCCGAGCGACATCAACCTGAGCGACCCGCCAGAGAATGAGTGGCCGTATGCCGGCTGGCTGTACGGTTCGATCGGCCTCGGCATTGAGACGGGGCGGGTGGTTGATCAGTTCGGTCTGACGGTTGGCGTCGTGGGCCCCGCTTCGGGGGCCGAGAAGACGCAGAAGTGGGTGCACAAGGTGGTTGGCTCGGACCGGCCGAGGGGCTGGGACACGCAGTTGAAGAACGAACTGGGTGTTGTGGCGACCTGGCAACGCTCGTGGCGCAGCATCGTCAAGACGCGGATGCTGGGGAATGAGCTCGATCTGGGCGCCCATGTGGGCGGCGCGCTGGGCAACGTGTTTACCTATGCCAACGCCGGCGTCATGGTCCGTTTCGGCCCGAATTTGCCGAATGACTATGGGCCGTCACGCATCCAGCCGGGTCTGCCGGGTTCGGCCGACTTTGCGCCGGCGCGTGATTTCCGCTGGTACGCCTTTGCCGGGCTTGAGGGGCGTGCGGTTGCGCGCAACATCTTCTTGGACGGCAACACCTTCCGCGACAGCCGCAGTGTCGACCGGCGCAAGCTGGTGGGCGACGTGCAGTTCGGTATCGTGATGGACTGGTCTGACGTGCGCGTGAGCTACACGCACGTGCTGCGCAGCAAGGAGTTCAATGGGCAGGACAAGCGCGATTCGTTCGGCTCGCTGACCTTCTCGTTCAAGATGTAAGCCGGCTCAGTCCCCGCCATCTATATCGCCAGCGGCGCCGTCATCGGCGCCGTTTTCAATTGTGCGGCGTTTGCCTGCGCGACGTTTGCGGTGGGCGCTGCGGTGCTGATGTATGTCGATGGCGGTTTTGCCGGCGACCAGCAACAGCAGCGCCGGGGCGGCGGTGGTGGCGCCGGTTTCGATGATGGCCATGGCACCCAGGATGATCGCGATGTGCAGCGCGACAATGCGCTTGTACGGGTCGAACATGATGTCATCCGCGTCGCGCTCGGCATCTTCGTGGTCGATGAAGTGGTGATATAGCGTCGACACGCCGTGGCTGATCGCGAAGGCCAGCAGCGGCAGGCCGAACAGGCCCGGCATCTCGTTGGCGATCCAGCCGAACTGGCCGGCGAGCATGCGGAAGGGCATCAGCAGCACAAAGCCGTCGTCGTCGAAATCTTCCGGCGGGGCTTCGCCGGGCAGGTCGGTGAGGGTGAGGATGAAAATGCCGTGGCCGGCGCAGAAAAATGAATAGTGGAAGCTGAAGAAGGCTGACTGCGGCAGCACGCGCAGGCCGCCGACGTGCAGCATGCGCACCAGTGTCCAGGCGCCGACAACGAGGTTTTCCAGCCAGTACAGCAACAGCAGGTAATGCGCGTCCCAGCCGAAGAACAGCACGCCGACCGCTGGTGCGAGGTTGGCCAGGATCAGTGCCGCGAGCGGGATGCGGTCGAGCGGGTCGGGGCTGGACACGGCACGCATCAGGGGCGTCCGGCGCGCCACGCGTTGAAGTCGCTGGCGGGCAACGGCCGGCTGATGAAATAACCCTGCGCCTCGTCGCAGTGCAAGGCGCGCAATGCGTCTAGCGCGTCTGCGTTTTCCACCCCTTCGGCCACCACCGTCAGCCCCAGGTTGTGCGCCAGATCGATGGTCGAGCGCACGATGGTGGCGTCGGATTCGTCGCTTTCCATCGCCATCACGAAACTGCGGTCGATCTTCAGCTCGTTCACCGGCAGGCGCTTGAGATAGGCCAATGACGAATAGCCCGTGCCGAAGTCGTCGATCGACAGTTTAAAACCCAGCGCAGACAAGCGGTTGAGCGTGGCTTCGGCGCGCTGCGGGTCGTCCATGATCGCGCTCTCGGTGATCTCCAGGCAGAAGCCGTCGGTCGGTGCCTCGTGACGCGCGCACAGCGCAGCGATGCGCTCGGGAAACTCCAGGTCGAGCAGGTCGCGTGTGGACAGGTTCACCGCAATGCGCAGGCGGCCGGAACTTGGCTGCAGTGCGCGCCACTGTCGGGCGGCCTCTTCGACCATCCACAGCGTGATGTGGCGGATGAAGCCGGTTTGCTCGGCGAAGGGGATGAAGTCCATTGGTGGCACCAGCCCGCGCTCCGGATGCTGCCAGCGCACCAGCGCCTCGGCGGCCACGACCGTGCCGCTGGTGACGTCGATCTTGGGCTGCAGGAACAGGCGCAACTCGTCGCGTTCCATGGCGTGACGCAGGTCGGTGAGCAGCGACAGCGTCTGCGCGCTTGATGAATCCAGCCGCGCTTCGTAGTGCATGGCCCCGGCCGCGCGTGCCTTGGCCGCATGCATGGCGATTTCGGCGCGGTTGAGCAGCAGATCCGGCCCGTCGCCGTCTTCCGGCCAGCACGCGATGCCAATGCCGGCGCTGATGTCCACGGTCTGCCCCGACAGCGCCAGCGGCGCGGCAAAGGCCTGCGCGATGTCCGCTGCCTTGGCGACCGCCGCCGTGGCATCGGCGTTGGCCAGCAGCAGCGCGAACTGGTCGCCGCCGATGCGTGCAACGCGGTCGTGTTCGGCGTCGCTGCGCTCCGACAGGCGTTCGGCCACGGCGCACAGCAGCGCGTCGCCGAAGGCATAGCCGAGCACGTCGTTCACATGCTTGAAGCGGTCGAGGTTGAGCATCAGCACGGCAAACGGCGTGCCGGTCGAGATGCGTTCGGCCAGCGCCTCGCGGAACTGCTCGCGGTTGGGCAGCCCGGTCAGGCGGTCCCAGTAGGCCAGACGACGGATCTCGTGCTGCTGACGGGCGATGCTCTCGCGCATGTGCTCGAAGGAGCGGCCCAGCCGGCCGACTTCGTCATCGCTGTCACGCGCGAGCCGCACAGGGGAGCTGTAGTCGCCGCGCGTCACACGCTCGGTGAAGGCGATGAGCTGGCGCAGCGGTTGCGTCACGCGGCGCGCCGTGAGGGTGCTGCCGAAGGCGAACAGCAATACGCCGAAGGCGGTGATGGCGGCCAGCGTGAGCTGCAGCTCGCGGTAGGGCGCGGTGACTTCGCTGACCGAGCGCAACAGCACGGTGTCGACCTCGCCTTCGCCGCGGTGCAGGCTGATGCGGCGGGCCAGCAGCTCGTCGTTGCCGACGTCGAGCACGCCGGTGGCGTCGCGTGCAATTTCGCGCGAAACGGGCTCGGGCAGCGTGCTGACCACCACGCTGGTATCGCCGCCCGCGCTGCGGCTGGTGACGACCAGATGCAGTGACAGCAGGCGGTACATGTCGTCGGCCAGCGCCTGGTCGATGGGGAAGGCCATCAGCACCCAGCCGATCAGCAGCGGGGCACGCATCGGCACCATCACGAACTGGTAGGGCGTGCCGCCGACCAGCGCGATTTCGCTCGCCGCGTCGTTGGCGGCCAGCCGTTCGGTGACCGCACGCAGGCGCTCTTCAAGCGCCATGCCGCCCATGTCCTCGCTGGTGGCGCGCAGTTGCAGTGCGGGGTCGAGCAGCGCCGTGATGCGTGCGCCGATGCGGCTGCCGTGGTTGTCCAGTGCCGAGCGGATGGTTTCGTCGTCGTCCGAGGCCACCGCCGAGCGAAAGCCGAAGTCGGCGGCCAGCACCGAGGCACCCTGGCGCAGCCGCTCGGCGTTCTGCTCGAGCACGCGTCGCCACACGCGTTCGCCCACTTCCAGTTCATGTGCGATCTGCCCGCGGGCGTTGTCGGCGATGCCGCCGCGCACCACGGTGAAACCGGCGATCTGCACCACCAGCAGCAGCGCCAGCGACATGCCGACAATGCGCGTCGCCAGCCCCATGTCGCGCCAGCGCCGCGGCAGATTCATGGCCGCACTCCGGCGAGGTTGACGTTCACGGCGCCAGTGCTTGCCGCCACCCGCAGCGTTTGTGTTGGTGTCTCCGCGCCGGGCGGCAGGCCGCGGTGCCAGCTGCGCAACTGATATTCACCGGGCGGCACGTTGCGCAGCACAGCCCGGCCTGCGGAATCGGCTTGGGCGTAAAACGGCGTATCGACGATCACCACCCACGACACCATCTGGTCGTGGATGTTGCAGCCGAGCACGGCGACGCCGGCGGTGTCGAACACCACGGGCGCGGTTGGCGTGCCGATGTACAGCTTGAGTTCAAAGCGTTTGGCTGGCGAAAAGGAATAGACGTGGTGACGCACGGTATCGCGGTTCGGAAAATCGACCGCCGTGCCGCGCGTAATGACCAGCTGATCGGGGACGAAACTCTTGTTCTGCTGGGCGATCTCGGCGCCGCTCAACGGTTTGACGGCCTGCGCTGCCGCGTCGGACTGCAGGAACACCACCGCACCCGGCAGCGGCGTGCCGCCCGCGCCGGTGACATTTACCGTCAGGTCGGCCGCCCCGCACGGCAAGGCCAGCGCGGCGAACAGGGCGGGCAGCAGGCGCGGCATTACGGCTCGATGGCCAGGCCCAGCAATTCGCCCCCGTCGCCGATCGGCCCGATCGCGGTGGCTTTGCCCGTTGCGAGGTCAACGCGGTAGAGCTGCGTCTTGCCATCTTCGGGCGTGAGTGCGGCAAGCGCGGTGTTGGAGACGTCGGAGATGTCCAGGTGGGCGTTCGCCAGCGGCCCGGTGCCGAGATCGCCCACCGTGGTCAGCACGCCAAGGTTGGGCGACACCGCCGGAACTTCCCCTTCGCGCGAGCCCTGCATGACCAGTGTGCCGAGCGCCGTGTCGATGGCGTAGTTGGTGGTCAGCTTCTCGTTTTCGCTGTTGTAGGTGTAGGCGGCCGCGGCGATCTTTGGCATGTCTGCCATGTGCGGGTCGCCCGTGCCGTAGGCGAGCACGCCATCGGCCTGAAACGTCGTGGTGTTGGGCGCGAAGTCCACGGCCGCGCCGGTGTCCGGGTGCAGTCGCAGGTTGAAGCTGCCGGCAACCACGCGAATGCGGTCGGCCGCCGGGTTGAAGTCGAAGCCGAACGATTTCTCGGGCAGGTCTACCGGCAGCTTGCCGTCGCCGATGGCAGTCAGTTCGCCGCTGCTGGTGTTGACCGTATACAACTGGCCCTTGCTGCCCAGCGCGTACAGCACGCCGCGCGCCACCCGGAAGTCGATGCCAAGCAAGTCCTCGCCCCGTGACAGCCCCGAAAGGGCCACGCGATGCGTAATCTTGGCCGGCTCGGCGGGATCGAAGTGGATCAGTTCATGGTCGGCGGTAACCGCGAAAACGCTGGTCGGCTCTTTGGACAGGCTTTGCGGTTCGGCGGCCAGTGCGACACCGGCAGACGCCAGAAGGCCGAGTCCGGCCAGGGCAATGTTGCGGAAGCTCATGACGGGCTCCTCTCGGGTAGGGGTGCGTCGATGTTAGCACCCACGCTGGGCCGCATGTGTCAGGGCTTTCCTCAGGGCTTGCGCGTGACGGGCAGCACAATGTTGAACAGCACCGCCAGTACACCGCACAAGCCCACGCCCTGCAGCGTCAGCCCGTCGAGGTTGAGCGCCAGACCGCCAACGCCGAACACCAGAATCGACGACACGATCACCAGGTTGCGCGGCTCGTCCATGCTTACCTTCGCGTTGATCAGCGTCTTCAGGCCCACGCTCGCCACCGAGCCGAACAGCAACATCATGATGCCGCCCATTACCGGCACCGGAATGGTCGCCAGCAGCGCGTTGAACTTGCCCACAAAGGCCATGGCGATGGCGAACACTGCCGCCCAGGTCATGATCGCCGGGTTGAAGTTGCGCGTCAGCGTCACCGCGCCAGTGACTTCCGAATAAGTCGTGATCGGCGGCCCGCCGACCGAGCCGGCAAACAGCACGCCCAGCCCGTCACCGGCCAGCGTGCGGTGCAGGCCGGGGCTCTTGGTGTAGTCCTTGCCGGTCACGCCGCCAATCGCAATCACGTCGCCGACGTGCTCGATGGCCGGCGCCAGCGCCACCGGCAGCATGAACAGGATGGCCGCCAGTTCAAAAGTGGGGGTCGTGAATCTCGGCATGGCAAACCACGGCGCTGCCGCGATGGCCGAGAAATCCACCAGCCCGAACAGCACCGCGGCAATGTAGCCCGCCGCCACGCCGGCCAGAATCGGCAGCAGCCGCAACAGCCCGCGTGCGAACACCGCAACCGCCACCGTAGTGCCGAACGAGATGGCCGCGACGATCAGCGCCGTGCCGTAGTTCACCAGCTCGACCGAACCGTCGCCGCTGCGCCCCATCGCCATGTTCACCGCCACCGAGGCCAGCGACAGACCGATGATCATGATGATCGGCCCGATCACCACCGGCGGCATGAAGCGGTGCACGATCTCCGCGCCGTGCTTCCACACCACGCCGGCCAGTGCGAAATACGCCAGGCTCACGCAGGCCAGCGCGCCCATGGTGGCCGACAGCCCCCACGTGTGCATGCTGTAGATGATCGGCGCGATGAAGGCAAAGCTCGATCCGAGAAAGATCGGCACCTCGCGCTTGGTAATCCACTGGAACAGCAGCGTGCCCACACCCGCGCCGAGTAGCGCCATGGCCGGGTCCAAACCCGTTAGTAACGGCACCAGCACCAGCGCGCCAAACGCCACGAACAGTATCTGCCCGCCCGAAACGGCCTGCCGCCACATCGGCTCCCTGGGGGATTCATTCATGCTTGTTCTCCGCGAGCCCGCACAGGGCGAAGGGTGGGGTGAAGCTCAGCCCAGCTTGGTGCCGAAAATCTTGTCCCCGGCGTCGCCCAGGCCGGGAATGATGTAGCCGTGCGCGTCCAGGTGGCTGTCGATGCTGGCGGTGAAGATCTCCACGTCCGGGTGCTGCGCCTGCATCAGCGCAATGCCCTCCGGCGCCGCCACCAGCACCAGCGCCCGGATCTGCCCACAGCCCTTGCGCTTGAGCATGTCGCAGGTGGCCGCCAGCGAGCCGCCGGTGGCCAGCATCGGGTCAATGATCAGCGCCATGCGCTCGCCCAGATGCCCCACAAAGCGCTCGAAGTAAGGCGCCGGCTGCAGCGTCTCCTCGTTGCGCGCAATGCCCACCACACTCACCTTGGCGCTCGGAATCATGTCCAGCACGCCATCCAGCATCCCCAGCCCGGCGCGCAGAATCGGCACCACGGTGACCTTCTTGCCCTTGATCTGATCCACCTCCACCGGCCCGGCCCAGCCCTGCAGCGTGACCGTCTCCAGCTCAAAGTCCTTGCAGGCCTCATAGGCCAGCAAACGGCCTAGCTCGGCCGTGAGTTCGCGGAACTTCTTGGTCGAGATGTCGACCTCGCGCATCAGGCCGATCTTGTGGCGGACGAGCGGGTGGCGGATTTCGTGGATGGGCATGGCGCGGGTCCGGCGAATGGGAGCGCGCGAAGTGTACACCGGGCGGCGGGGTTGCTGGCTGCGGTCATGTTCAATGTTGCTGGGTGGCGCGCGCCGCGGAAGCGGGTAAAGGCATCACTTCAGTGGACATATGCCTGCTCGGTTCTTAAGCTGCAACGCAATTAGCGTATGCGCTCACGCAACTGGTCAACACCCTTGGCGGAGCAGAGTGGTGGGCACGGTGTTTGCTGTTACGGAGCAGTCACGATGTTGCGCAGCAGGGCTGTCGCCCTAAAACAAATTTGGGAATCTTGACCAATCCTATGCCTCATCTGACAGTCACACTTAAGATCCCATTCGATAGCGAGTCTCCGACAGAGCCGGACACGGCCATAACTTTCACTCACTGGCTTCCAATCGGACGCGACCAAGGAATAGTCGCAAATGATGGCGACTTGGCCATTCTTTTGTGGTTTGATGAGAAATGCATGTGGTGGGCATCTCGGCCGACAGCCGACGAGTTGAAGAGGTACGTAAACATCAATGCTCGGTATGTCTACGCCGATGTTCAAATTAGTGGCCTGGGAGCCGACTTGCTGGAATACATGCAGCAGCGTGATTTCTCCAAGCTTCCAGAGAGAAACAATGCATTCCTCCAGTTGGAATGCGACAGGATCGCCAAAAGAATTCTGACCTCGGTGCTTCATCGAGTTAATCGACTTATTGCATTTGCTCGATCACACAAAGGACAATATTGGTTATCCGAGTATAAGATTGACTTATATCGACTTCGCTTTTATTTCAGTGTCTTTGAGGGGCGCGCCCAAGTTGATAACGGCCCGCCATTCAGGTTCCAGCCAGAACAGGCGGATGTAATATGGATAACAGAAGAAGGGGAAAGTCGATACGTCACGGAGTCCGATTGGCCAGCGTTCCGAGACTTCGTGACTGGCGCCAGCAAGCCGCAATTGATTGGTGAACTCCTGGCAGGATCTGAGCATTTGCTAAGCATCGGTCACTATCGAAGTGCAGTGACAGAGGCGGTCACTGCACTTGAAGTTGCCGTTTTCAAGTTTGCTGGCGACTGCAATGCAGATAGAGCATTCGCACCACATATGGCCCAGCGATTAGGATTGAGTAGATTGAAATCACAGGTTGAACGTCTCGGCTTAAGCGCAACGGTTAACTATCTGTTGCCAACCATTCTCCCCGAAGCACTACTACCAGCATCTGTGATTTCGGAGTGCCAATCTGCACTCAGTCGGAGGCAAAACATTGTTCATAACGGCCAACGAAACGTTCAGGAGGATGATGCCAAGCGTGCAGTAGAAAGTATTAGGGCGTGCTGTGAAGTCTTAGAGCAGATCACCGACGCACCAGCATGAGAACTGCCGCGATGCTCAACCACTCATTCCACCGGGCCTGCGCAAAAAGCTGCGCAGGCCGGTGAATTTGGACGTTAGACCGAAAACTAAGTTTTGCGCATAACAACAAGGAGGAGAAATGCTGCCTGAAGAAGAGAACGATCTTAGCTTTGATGAGGGTGGTGACGAGGAGGTGCAAATTGCACCAGAAGACAATCGGATTCACACATCAAGTGGGGATCTTGAGGTTGAATCTCTTCACAATAAGAAGAAACGTGGCCGGCTTATTCTTCAGCCTGATTTTCAGCGGCAATATGTGTGGGATGCCGCGAAGGCAAGCAAGTTAATTGAGTCCGCAATTCTTCACATTCCACTGCCAATAATTTATTTGTCAGAGGAAAAGGACGGAAAAGAGTACGTCATTGATGGGCAGCAGAGACTAACTTCATTCTTTTCTTTCATAGACGGCCAGTTTCCAGACGGAAAGGTGTTCAAGTTGAGTAGCTTGAATGTGTGTTCTGAGTTGAATGGCAAGAAGTTCAGTGATCTGTCTGATGAGTTACAGGATAGAGTTCGTTACTACAAAATTCGCGCTATCACTTTTCAGAAAGACTCAAGCGAGAACCTGAAATTTGAGATATTCGAGCGTCTGAATACAGGCTCCGTTCAGTTGAACGATCAAGAGTTGAGAAACTGCCTTTACCGAGGCAGCTTCAATGTCGCACTTAAAGAAATGGCGGAAGATCCAGACTTTATGTTCATCTGCGGGCTAAAGGCGCCCGACAAGCGCATGAAGGACAAAGAGTTGGTTCTGCGGTTCTGTGCGTTTTATCACAAGACATATCTCAACTACAAAGCGCCAATGCGCAATTTTTTAAACTCCGAGGCGAGAGAAAGAAGAGAAATCTCAGACAAGGATATTGCTGAGTTAAAGTCGGCATTCAAGAATGCATGTCAAATAATTCGGTCAGCGTTCGGAAAGAATTCGTTTAAGCGGTTCTATAAGGGCAAAGATGGCCAGCCCAATGGTTATTGGGAGCCAAAGAAGTTCAATACGTCCTTGTACGATATTCTGATGTACTCCTTCGCAAGGGAGGACAAAAACAAGGTGTATCAGAATTTGGACTCTGTGAAAGAAGCCTTGGTTTCCCTCATGACAGAAGATCAGGAGTTTGTCGACTCCATCGAGTTGTCTACCAGCTCTGTGCAGGCGGTAACTTTGCGCTTTGACAAATGGCGCGCATCGTTACAGTCAATCCTTGGAGTAAATCAGAAAGAACCTCGCTGTTTTACCTTCAAGTTGAAGGAAGAAATGATGGCGGCTGATCCAACGTGCGCAATTTGCAATCAGCATATCCAGTCAGCAGATGATTCCGCGCTTGATCACATCAAGCAGTACTGGGTTGGTGGAAGAACTGTCCCTGAAAACGCAAGATTGACTCATCGTTATTGCAACTGGGCTAGGCCAAGAAGTGATACGGGTGCGGTCTAACCATTCGTTGCGGGCGCGACGGCCCAGACGGGCCACGGCCTGAACTCGAACGTTGAACGACAGCTTTACTCAAAGACCCTTGGCAGCAAGGGGGCTGTAGCGGTCTGTCGTGGGCGCCATGGTGCCCCTGAGGGCGCACAACACGGCCCGTCGTTGATGTCCGGTATCCTTCGCGCATGTCCGCCACCCCCGAACTTCCGCCCGGTTTGATCCTCGTCCACGGCAACCGTGCCGAGGCGCTGCGCGACGTGCTGGTGGCGTGGATGCGTGCGCATCCGCTGGCGCCGCTGGAGGACGAGGTGGTGCTGGTGCAGAGCAACGGCATCGCGCAGTGGCTGCGGCTGGCGCTGGCGGACGAGCGCGAGGGCGGTTGCGGCATTGCGGCGGCGATGCGCTTTGATCTGCCGTCGCGTTTCTTCTGGCGGGTGTATCGCGCGGTGCTGGGGCGTGAGGCGGTGCCGGAGGCTTCGCCGCTGGATGAATCGCGGCTGGTTTGGCGGCTGATGCGCCTGTTGCCCGAACTGCTGCAAGACCCGGTGTATGCGCCGCTGGCGCGTTTCCTTTCGGATGACGCGGACGCGCGCAAGCGATTCCAGCTGGCCGGTCGGCTGGCTGATCTGTTCGACCAGTATCAGGTGTACCGCGCTGACTGGCTGGCGGCTTGGGCGGCCGGTGAGGACGTGTTGCCGAGCCTGCGTGGCCAGGCGGCCGAACTGCCCGATGATCAGCGTTGGCAGCCGGCGCTATGGCGCGCGCTGTGTCGCGATCTGGCGGATGCCGGCCTGCCCGCCACGGGCGGCCGGGCGGCGGTGCACGAGCGCTTCATGGAAGTGGTGGAATCGGCCGGCGACGCGCGCCCGTCGGGCCTGCCGCGCCGCGTGCTGGTGTTCGGCATCTCGTCGCTGCCACAGCAGTCGCTCGAAGTGCTGGCGGCGATGGCGCGCTGGTCACAGGTGCTGATGTGCGTGCACAACCCCTGCGAGCACCACTGGGCCGACATCGTGCAGGGGCGCGAACTGCTGCGCCGCGAGCGTGCCAGCCGTCAGCAACGCCGCGCCGGCTTCCCGGAAGAACTGCCCGAAGACGCGCTCCACGCCCACGCCCAGCCGCTGCTCGCTGCCTGGGGCCGGCAGGGGCGCGACTTCATTGCGCTGCTCGACACCTACGACGATGCCGCCGCGCGCAGTCGCCATGCCGCGCTGCTCGAAGGCGTGGGTCAGCGCATCGACCGTTTCGACGAAACCGGCGGCTCCACGCTGCTGGCGCAACTGCAGGACGACGTCCGCGCCTTGCGGCCGCTGGCCGAAACCCGCGACACGTGGCCGGCGGTGGCGCCCGACGATCACTCCATCCAGTTTCACATCGCCCACAGCCCGCAGCGCGAAGTCGAGATCCTGCACGACCGCCTGCTCGCCGCCTTCGACGCCGACCCGGCGCTGCGGCCGCGCGACATCATCGTGATGGTGCCGGACATCGACGCCTACGCGCCGCACGTGCGCGCCGTGTTCGGCCTGCACGATGCGAAGGACGCGCGCCGCATCCCGTTCTGCCTGGCCGACCAGGGCAGCCGCGCCACCGACCCGCTGGTGCAGGGGCTGGAACTGCTGCTCGGCCTGCCGAACGCGCGCGTTACCGCCAGCGACGTGCTGGACCTGCTCGACGTGCCGGTGCTGCGCCGACGCTTCGGGCTGGATGAATCCGACCTGCCCACGCTCACGCGCTGGATTCGCGGCGCCAACGTGCGCTGGGGCCTGCATGCCGAACATCGCGCGGGCCTTGGCCTGCCGGCCGCCGGCGAGGCCGATCACACCTGGCTGTTCGGCCTGCGCCGCATGCTGCTTGGCTACGCCGCGGGCGGCGAGGTGAGCTGGCACGGCATCGAGTCGCACGGCGAAATCGGCGGGCTGGACGCCGCGCTGCTCGGGCCGCTCGCACAGCTTGTGTCGCGGCTCGACGTGGCCTGGCGCGAACTGCGCGAGCCGGCGGCACCGCAGCAGTGGGCGGAGCGCCTGAGCAGCCTGCTCGCCGACTTCTTCGACACGCAGGACGATGCCGACGCGGCACTCACCGTCGAGCGCCTCAACACCGCGCTGGCTGACTGGGCCGAGGCCTGCAGCGAGGCCGGGCTCACCGAACAATTGCCGTTGGCGGTGGTGGCCGAACACTGGATGAGCGCACTCGATGGCGGCGGCCTCACGCAGCGCTTTTTCGCTGGTGCGGTGACCTTCGCCACGCTGATGCCGATGCGCGCGATTCCGTTCCGCCACGTCTGCCTGCTCGGCATGAACGACGGCGACTACCCGCGTACCCGCGCGCCGCTCGACTTCGACCTGATGGGCCGCCCCGGCCAGTACCGCCCCGGCGACCGCTCGCGTCGCGAGGACGACCGCTACCTGTTCCTCGAAGCGCTGCTCTCCGCGCGCGATGTGCTCTACGTGTCGTGGGTCGGCCGCAGCATCACCGACAACGCCGAGCGCCCGGCCTCGGTGCTGGTCGGCCAGTTGCGCGACCACCTCGCCGCCGGCTGGCGCGGGGCCGCGGGCGGCCTGCTGGCGCAGATCACTGTCGAGCATTGCTTGCAGCCTTTCAGCCCGGTGTATTTCGGCAGCGATGCCGAGCTGTTCACCTATGCGCGCGAATGGCGGGAGTCGGCCGCTGCGCGCCCCTTGGCGGAAGCCGCGCTGGAACCGCTCGCGAGCGACGAGCCGCTGACGCTCGACGAGCTGTCGCGCTTCCTGCGCGATCCGGTGAAGAGTTTCTTCCGCACGCGGCTGGGCGTGGATCTGTCGCGCGAGCAAGCGCTTGCGGACGATGTCGAGCCCTTCGACGCCGACGGCCTGCACCGCTGGCAGCGCGGCGATGAGCTGATCACCGTGCAGTTGCGTGCACTCGCCGTAGGGGGTGACCTGAGCGCCGCGCGCGACGCCGGGCTCGCGCGCATCGCCCGCCGTGGCGATTTCGCGCCGGGCGGTTTCGGCGTGGCCGAGGCGCACGATCTGGCACTGCCGATGCAGGCGCTGTTCGAGCAGTACCAGACCGAACTCGCGCTGTGGCCGCAGGCGCTGGAAGACGAAGGCGTGGCGGTGGAGGTGGATGTCGACGGCCGCCGTCTGGCGCTGGCCGACCGCATGTCGGGCCTGCGCGCGGATGCGACAGGCGCTCGTGCTCGCGTACTGCTGGTCGCCAGCCGCCTGATCAATACCGGCAGCGGCCGCGCGGGCTATCGCCACGAAGTGCTGTGGCGCCATTGGCCCGCGCACGTCGCCGCGCAACTCGGCGGGCCGACTGTCACGCGTCTGCTCGCCGCTGTCGGGGATGCGCGTTTTGCGCCACTTGATGCCGACACCGCGCGGGCGCTGCTGGCCGACATGCTGCGCGCCCGCGACACCGGCCTGTGCCGGCCGCTGCCCTTCGCGGTCAAGACCGCTGCCGAACTGCTGGCCGGCAAGAATGCGCGTCGCACCTACGAGGGCGACGACTTCAACTTTGCCGGCGAGCGTGGCGACGACCCGCATCTGGCGCGCGCCTGGCCCGACTACGCCGCGCTCGAAGCGGCCGGGCTGGCGGAGTGGGCCGCGCACCTGCTGCAGCCCATGCTCGACGCCTTGCGCGGCGATGAAGGGGAAGCGGAATGAGCGCGCCGCACAAGCTCGTTGCCACCACTTTCCCGCTGTCCGGCAGCCGTCTGATCGAGGCCGCCGCCGGCACCGGCAAGACCTGGACCATCGCCGCGCTGTACGTGCGGCTGGTACTCGGCCACGGCGGCGAGGCGGCGTTTTCGCGCGAACTCGACCCGCCCGAAATCCTGGTCGTGACCTTCACCGAAGCCGCCACGCGCGAACTGCGCGACCGCATCCGCCGTCGCCTGAGCGAAGCCGCCAGCGCCTTCGAACAGCCCGAGTCGGCCGCCGACGAATTCCTCACCGAACTGCGCGCCGGCTATTCCGCAGTCGAATTGCCCGGCCGCGCGCGTCGCCTGCGCATGGCGGCCGAGTGGATGGACGAAGCGGCCGTATCCACCATCCACGCCTGGTGCCGCCGCGTGCTGGCCGAACATGCCTTCGACAGCGGCAGCCCCTTCGCGCTGAAGCTCGAAACCGATCACACCGAATTGCGCGACGAAGCGGTGCGCGACTGGTGGCGCAGCTTCATGCTGCCGCTGCCGGCCGAATCGGTGGCCGAGGTGCGCCGCTGGTGGGCCGCGCCGGATGCGCTGGCCGAAGCCTTGAAGGACGTGCTCACACACGCCGACCGCTTGCCGCCAGCCGATGATCCGGCTGCGACATTGGCCAGCGCTTTGGCCGAGCGCAAACGCCTGCTGGCCGAGTTGAAGGCGCCCTGGGGCGCGTGGGTGGCCGAGCTGCGCGAACTGTTCGAGCAGGCCCGCGCGCAGGGCGTGAGCTTGCGCCGCGATTGGTACGACGGCTGGCTGGCTTCACTCGACGCGTGGCAGGACGACCCGGACGCCATCGAACCGGCCCGTAGTGATTCGATCTTCAAGCGCTTCTCGCCGGACGGCATTCGCGAGGCCTGGAAGAAGAAGGGCGAGCCGCCCGAGCATCCGGCCTTTGCCGCCATCGAAGCCTTGCAGATTGCGCTCGCCGCCTTGCCCGACGCCCGCGCCGACGTGCTGCGTCACGCCGCGCACTGGGTTGCTGCGCGCTTCGACCTCGAGAAACGTCGCCGCGCCGAGATTGGTTTTGACGACCTGCTTGCGCGGCTCGCCGCCGCACTTGAAGGCCCGAACGCCGAGCGGCTGGCGGCGCGCATCCGCGCCAAATACCCGGTCGCGCTGATCGACGAATTCCAGGACACCGACCCGGTTCAGTACCGCATTTTCGATGCCGTGTACCGCGTTGCCGCGCCCGCCGGTGACTGCGCGCTGGTGCTGATCGGCGACCCCAAGCAGGCCATCTACGCCTTCCGTGGCGCCGACATCCATACCTATCTCGTTGCGCGCCGCGCCTGCGCTGGCCGGCTGTACACGCTCAACCGCAACCACCGCTCGACCAACGCCATGGTGGATGCCACCAACCGTGTGTTTGCGGCTGCAGACACACGGCCGGGCGGTACTTTCCTGTTCGGCGCGGGTGCGGGCAGCTCGGTGCCGTTTCTGCCGGCCGATGCGAAGGGGCGTGTCGAGCGCTTTGAGTGCGATGGCCTGGATTTCGCAGCGCTCAACCTGTGGCATCTGCCCGCGCCCGAAGGCAAGGCCAGGCGCGGCGACGAGCGTGCCGGCATCGCTGCAGCGTGCGCCACGACCATCCGCCAGCTGCTCGCCGCAGCTCGTGAGGCGCGCGCCGGGTTCCGCGCCGGCGAGGCTTTCACGCCGCTGCGTCCGGCCGACATTGCCGTGCTGGTGAATACGCGCAACGAGGCCGCCATCGTGCGCGACGCATTGGCGGTTCGCGGCGTGCGCAGCGTCTATCTGTCGGGCCGCGATTCGGTCTTCGCCAGCGCGCAGGCCATGGAGTTGCAACTGTGGCTCGAAGCCTGCGCCGAACCGGACGAGCCGCGCCGCGTGCGCAGTGCGCTCGCCACCGCCACGCTGGGCCTGGACTGGGCCGCGCTCGACGCACTCGACCGCGACGAACGCGCGTGGGAAGAAACCGTGCTGCGTTTCCGCGGCTATCGCGACACCTGGCGCCGTCAGGGTGTGCTGCCGATGCTGCGCCATCTGCTGCACGACCATGATGTGCCGGCGCGCATGCTGGCCGCCGACGGCGGCGAGCGCGTGCTGACCGATCTGTTGCATCTGGCCGAACTGCTGCAGCAGGCCAGCCAGACGCTGGATGGCGAACACGCGCTGATCCGTCATCTCGCCAACGAATGCCGCGACGCCGCCGACGGCACCGGCAACGAAGGCCGCCAGATCCGGCTCGAGAGCGACGCCGACCTGGTGCAGGTCGTCACCGTGCACAAGTCCAAGGGCCTCGAATATCCGCTGGTGTTTCTGCCCTTCGGCTGCTCGGCGCGCGACCGCGACGGCGGCAAGCTGCCGCTGCTGTGGCATGAAGACGACGGCGCGCTGCAGGTCTCGCTGGTAGATTTCGCGCCCGGCCGCGAGCGCGCCGAGCATGAGCGCCGCGCCGAAGACCTGCGCAAGCTCTATGTCGCGCTGACCCGCGCGCGCCACGCTACCTGGGTCGGCGTGGCGCCGTTCGACACGCTCAAGGCCAGTGCGCTGGGCCACGTGCTGGGCGAGGTCGATGCGGCCGAGTTGCCGGCGCGGCTTGCCGAATTGCGCGGCGACTGCGCGCATATTGCTGCTGGCCTTGCGCCGGAACCCGATTTTGAGCGCCTGCCCGAAGTCGCCAGCGACGCCGGATTGCACGCCCGCACGCCCACCGCCCTTCCGCGCGAACCCTGGTGGATCGCCAGCTACTCCGCGCTGCGCACCGCTGGCGGCACACCCGACACGCCGGGCGAGGACGTCTTCCGCGAGGCGCTGGCCGAATCCGCGCCCGCAATCACTCCGGCCAAGCCAGCGCCGGGCAGCGTGCACGCCTTCCCGCGCGGCGCGGCTGCCGGCACCTTCCTGCACGATCTGCTCGAATGGGCCGCGCGCGAGGGCTTTGCGGCCATCGCAGCGGACACGGCAGGGCTGCAGGCCGAGGTCGAGCGTCGCGCCACGCCGCGTGGCTGGGCGGAGTGGGTGGCGCCGCTGACCGGCTGGCTGCAGGCGTTGATCACCACGCCGCTGCCGCTGCCCGGTGGCACCGCCTGCGCGCTGGCCGAGCCGAGCGTGTTGAGCCCCGAGCTGGAGTTCTGGCTGTCGGCCGGCCGCGTCGACACGCGTGCGCTTGATCGGCTGGTGTGCGAGCACACGCTGGCTTCCGCCCCGCGCCCTGCGCTTGAGCCTGCCCAGCTCTCCGGCATGCTCAAGGGCTTCATCGACCTCGTGTTCGAGTTCGACGGCCGCTATTACGTCATCGACTACAAATCCAACTGGCTCGGCGCGGATGAGGCGGCCTACACGCCGGACGCCATGCGCGACGCGATTCTGGATGCGCGCTACGAGCTGCAGTACGTGCTGTACCTGTTCGCGCTGCACCGCCAGTTGCGTGCGCGCCTGCCCGGCTACGACTACGACCGCCACATCGGCGGCGCGGCCTATGTCTTCCTGCGCGGCATCCATGCCGAATCGCGCGGCGTGCATGTCGAGCGCCCGCCGCGTGAGCTGATCGAGGCGTTGGACGCCCTTTTCGCCTCAAGGGAGGCGGCATGATCCCCTGCCTGTCCGCCACCCCGCTGCCCGATATGCCTGCAGCCGAAATCGCCGCCCACATCGAACGCTGGGCCGAACGCGGCTGGCTGCGCCCGCTCGATGCAGCCTTCGCCGGTTTCCTGTGGCGTGAGGCACCGGATGCACCGGGCCTGCTACTGCTTGCCGCCGCGCTGGCCAGCCACCAGCTCGGGCGCGGCCACGCCTGCCTTGATCTGGAAGCTACCTTGCGCGACCCGGACTTCGCGCTGTCGCTGCCTCCCGACGGCGCGCCGGACGGAGACGACACGCCGCGTGCCTTGCTGGCGGGGCTCGATGCCGCCGCTTGGCGTGCGGCGCTGGAACATGGGCAACTGGTCGGCTCGGGCGAAGGTGAATCGCCGCTGGTGCTTACCGGCAACCGGCTGTACCTGCGCCGCTACTGGCGTTTCGAGCAGGCGGTAATCGCCGCTATTACGTCGCGCGTGACCGCGTCGTCTGCTCCATCACCCGCCAAAGTGCGCCGGGTGCTTGATGCGCTGTTCGAACCGTCCGACGGCCCCGACTGGCAGAAGGTGGCCTGCGCGCTGGCCGCGCGTAGCGCCTTCTCGGTCATCACCGGCGGCCCCGGCACAGGCAAGACCACCACCGTCGTGCGCCTGCTCGCGCTGCTGCAATCGCTTGCGCTGGAGACCGATCCGCTGCGTCCGCTGCGCATCCGTCTGGCCGCGCCTACCGGCAAGGCGGCGGCACGCTTGAACGCCTCCATCGGCGGTGCGCTGGCTGCGCTGAAGATTGACGATGCCGTGTGCGCCGCCATTCCCGCGACTGTCACCACACTGCACCGCCTGCTCGGCGCGCGGCCCGATTCGCGCAGCTTCCGCCACGACGCTGACCACCCTTTGGCGCTCGACGTGCTGGTGGTGGATGAAGCCTCGATGATCGATCTTGAAATGATGGCCGCCGTGCTCGCCGCGCTGCCTGCAGGCGCCCGGCTGGTGCTGCTCGGCGACCGCGACCAGCTCGCCTCGGTCGAGGCCGGCGCCGTGCTCGGCGTGCTCGCTGCGCGGGCGCGCGAAGCGCACTTCACGCCCGATACCGCGGCGTGGATTGAGGAGGCGACCGGGCAAAGCATCGGGTCCGAGCATGTTGATGCTGCAGGAACGCCACTCGACCAGAGCATCGCCATGTTGCGCGTCTCGCGCCGCTTTGACGCCAGCAGCGGCATCGGCCGGCTCGCTGACGCGGTCAACGCCGGCGCGCCGCAGGACGTGCGGGCCGAACTTGCCGCGGGCCATACCGACCTCGCTTTTCACACCGGCAGCGCCGCAGACGCCGCGCTGCGCGCGCTGGTGTTGGATGGCACGCACGACTGGCTCGCGCTTGCCCGTGAGCCGGTCGCAGCCGATGACGCCACTGCCGACGACGCAGCGCGCTACGTGCTCGAAGCCCACGCGGCCTTCCAGGTGCTGTGCGCAGTGCGCCGTGGTGAGTGGGGTGTAGAGGGGCTGAACCGCCGCATCGCGCGCTGGCTGGTCAGCGCGGGGCGCATTGACGCCGGCCATGAGTGGTACGCCGGCCGTCCGGTACTGGTCACCCACAACGATTACGGTCTGGGCCTGATGAACGGCGATATTGGCGTGACCCTGCTGCGCCTTGAGGCCGACGGCAGCGAGCGCCTGCGTGTGGCTTTTGTCGCCAGCGACAGCGGTCGCGTGCGCTGGGTGCTGCCCAGCCGGCTGCGCTCGGTCGAGACGGTGTTTGCGATGACGGTGCACAAATCTCAGGGTTCGGAGTTCGGCGCCGTCGCGCTGGTGCTGCCGGATACCGTCAGCCCCATCCTCACGCGGGAATTGCTCTACACCGGCATTACCCGTGCGCGCCGCCGGCTTGCCTTGATCGACCCCGGCGACCGGCGCGTGCTCGACACCGCGGTCACTCGGCGCGTGTTACGCGCGAGCGGGCTGGATGCCTTGCACCTCGGCTGAGGCCACGTCGGTCTGCGCCTGTGGCAGCAGCACGCTGCGCAGGGCGTCGAGCCAGCTGCGGCCGAACTCGGCGTCCGGCTCCAGGTAGTTGCCTTCGGCCCACTCGTTCCAGGATTTGATGAACAGCAGGCGTTGCTCGGCCGGTCGGTCGGCGATGGCCGCCAGGCTGTCGCGCGCGTGCTGCGCGAACAGATCCGGTGTGGCGTTGGTGATGACGTAACCGTTGCGCCCCGAGCGCGGCGTGTTGTCCCAGTTCGGCACCAGGCAGGGGATTTCGTCGTCGCGCAGCGGCAAGGCCCTGGTCCGTTCGATGAGTTCGGCGTAGTCGGCGCGCGTAACCCGCGGCGGTGCGAGCCCCGCGGCCGTCAGAACCTTGTGTGTCCTGCGCAGCAGGCTGCGCCGTTTGATCTTGCGGATCAGGGGCAGGGTGTTGCGTCGCATGAACCCGTCGAGGTCGCCCTCCGGCCCCTTTGCCGAGACGAAATGGAAACCGGCAAAGCCGTTGCGTTGCGCCAACTCCGTCCAGATGCGCCGGAAGCCGGCGAGATCGGGATGTGCGGGGGGATCGAAGAGCACGAAGAGCTTGCGCCCGTCGACCTCGATGTAGCGACGGTCGAGAAAGGCCGGCAGCAGATGCTCGAAGTGTGCGCGGATGTCGTCGTCACCCGGATAGTGCTGTTCGATCATCACGTGGTTGTCGAGGCCGCACCAGTGCCCGGTCCAGCTGTGGTTGGCCCAGCCCAGGCAGAACGGGAAATCGGGTTCGCCGCTGGCGAGCACCTCGTCGAAGATGCGCTCCAGCACGCGGCGCCCGTTACCGAACCAGTAGTGCCAATAGCAGAAGCCTTCGATGCCGGCACTCCGCGCCAGGTCCGCCTGTGCCTGGCGGACTTCCGGCACGCGCAGGTCGTAGAAGCCCAGTTCGCCCGGCAGATTCGGTTGCCGGTGACCGTGGAACAGCGGGCGAGCGCGCGCCACGTTGGTCCACTCGGTGAAGCCCTTGCCCCATTGCGCGTCGTTCTCGGGGATCGGGTGGAACTGCGGCAGGTAGAAGGCGATGGCGCGGGCGGCGGCTTCGGGGCGCATGGAACAGTCCGGCGGGCAGGAGGCCCCGACTGTAGAGCAATGCGTCCGGCCGCTCCAGAGTTTGCGGGCGCTTCAGGAGATGCCGAGCCGTTTCGCCAGATCCTCCAGCCGGTCCTGTCCCCAGAAGCGTTCGTCGTCGACCACGTAGGTCGGCGAACCGAACACGCGCGCCGCGATGGCGGCCTCGGTATTGCCGGCCAGCGCTGCAGCCGCCTCGGGGGTTTCGGCCGCATCGAGCAGGCTGGCTGCATCCAGGCCGGCGCGGTTCAGTGCGTCGGCGACGTGTTCGGGCTGTGCGATGTCGAGTTCGTCGGCCCACACGGCTTTGAGCAGCGCGGACGAGGCTGGGCCGGGGTCGCCGCCTTCGAGGGCAATGGCGGCGATGACGCGGCTGGCCAGCGCGGCGTTGGTCGGCCAGTGACGGGGCGAGACATTGATCGGCAGGCCGAGCATGCGCGCCTTGCGGGCAAGGTCTTCGCGGCGGTAGCTCAGGCGCGCATCGGATTGCTTGAAAGGGGGCACGGTGTCGGTTGCCGCGAACACGCGCACGATGTCCATGGGGCGATAGCGCAGGCGCGCGCCGGCCGCATCAGCGATCTCGCGCAGGCGCGCCTCGCCGAGGTAGGCGTAGCCGGACATCGGGGAGTAGAAGTAGTCGATGGTGACGGTCATCAGGGGGTTTCCGATGGGCGGGCACATGCGGCGATGCGCCCGCCGTGGCAGGACTTAGGCGGCGTAGGGTAGGCCTTCCTCAATGGGTAGCGCCGGGTCGCGTGACCATTCGTTCCACGAGCCGAAGTAGATGCGCACGTCCTTCACGCCGGCCTGCTTGAGCGCCAGGAAGCTGTTCGAGGCGCGCGCGCCCTTGAAGCAGTAGATGTAGACCGGCATGTCCTTGCCGATGCCGACCGTGGCCAGTTCGGCCAGCACCTCGGCCGGGGCCTTGATCACCGGGCCTTCGGCCGAGGGCTTCATCAGGCGATACCACTCGACCCACTTGGCACCAGGGATGCGGCCCTTGCGCAGGCAGAAGTCCTTGCCGTAGGGCGAGGACGAGTCGGCGATCCATTCGTCCACGTCGCGCACGTCGAGCAGCGCGATGGACGGGTCTTTCAGCGCGGCAAGAACGTCTTCCTTGGTGAGCAGGATCGACGCGGCTGCGGGGTCGACCGGGAAGCTTGCGGGTGTTGGTGTGGGCACGTCGGTGGTCGTCGGCATGCCGGCGGCGCTCCACGCGGCAAAGCCGCCATGCAGCACCGCGGCCTTCGGGTAGCCGAGGAAGGTGAGCAGGAAATAGCCGCGGCACGACTGGCCGAAGCCGCTGTTCATCGACTGCTCGTAGAGCACCGCGGTCTTCTTGCCGTCGAGCCCGGCGGCGCCGAAAGCGGTGGCGAACTTGTCGGTCATTTCCTTCACGCCGGCCGAGTCGGAGGTGGCCAGGAAGGTGAAGATGTCATGCAGGTTCACGGCGCCGGGAAGGTGGCCTGCGGCGTAGGCGTCGGGTGAGCGCGTGTCGATGATGACCACGTCGCTCATGGCGGCCAGTTCGGCGGGGGAGATCAGTGTCTTGCTCATGATGCGCGTCCTCTGTCAGGGGGTGGAACAAAGGGCGGGCGCTGCCGGGGGTGGTTGCAGCGCCCGTCGGGATGCCCGTTACATCAGGACGGTTTCGGGTTTGGCCGGGTCGAAGACCTTGCCCATGATGGTGTGGCTCTTGTAGTTCTCGGCCGGTGCCTCGAAGCCCAGTTCGGCCATGCGTTTGCGCGCATCGGTGGCGAGAAAGACCTGTTCGGCGATCTGCTTGTAGTCGATGTCGCCCTTCACA
The DNA here is from genome assembly GCF_059703725.1 of Pseudazoarcus sp. NS34. Taxonomy (NCBI): domain Bacteria; kingdom Pseudomonadati; phylum Pseudomonadota; class Betaproteobacteria; order Rhodocyclales; family Zoogloeaceae; genus Pseudazoarcus; species Pseudazoarcus sp. NS34. The sequence continues at coordinate 325,825 of NZ_BAAKIZ010000004.1, read as the reverse complement.
TAGCCCCAGCGCTTCATCTGCGTGAGCATCCACACCGCCATCGACTGCCACGGGAAGGGGTCGAAATCGATGCGGGTGGGGACGTTGCGCACATTGCCGAGGCCGTCGGCGAAGCGGCCGAGCAGCACCTGTTCGAGCACGGTGTTGGGCTGGTTGAGGTAGTTCGGCCCGGCGATGGCGTCGGCCACGGCCTTGCGGTTTTCCATGCCCGAGCAGTGCAGCGTCGAGGTGACGATGGCGCGGAACAATGCCGAGAAGGTGTTGGGCATTTCCTGCGCGAACTTCGCCGTCGACACGAAGGCGCAGCACGGGTGGCGATCCCACAGCTCGCTGGTGAGCTTGTGGATGAAGCCCACGCCGTCAAACACCGCGCGCTGGTTGAAGGGCTCGGCGACGATGAAGCCGTCGATGTTGCCCGAGCGCAGGTTGGCGATCATGTCGGGCGGCGGCATCACGCGCAGCTGCACGTCCTTGTCCGGGTCCAGCCCGTGCTCGGCGAGGTAGTGACGCAGCAGGAAGTTGTGCATCGAGTAGTCGAACGGGATGGCGAAGCGGAAGCCCTTCCAGTCCTTCGGGTCGCGCTTGTCCTTGTGCTTCATGGCCAGCGTGATGGCGTTGCCGTTCACGTTCTCGATGGCCGGCATGACCATCGGCACCGGGTCGGAGCCCAGCCCCATGCTGATGGCTAGCGGCATCGGCGAGAGCATGTGGGCGGCGTCGAATTCACTGGCAATGGTCTTGTCGCGCACCACAGCCCAGCCGGCGGTGCGCATCAGGTTCACCTTGAGGCCCTGCTTCTCGTAGAAGCCCAGCGGGTCTGCCGCGACGATGGGCGTGGCGCAGGTGATCGGCAGGAAGCCGATGTTCAGCGTGCTCTTCTCCAGCGGGCCAGCCTCCGACGCCATGGCAGCCAGCGCACTCATCGGCATGAACTGCGAGATCGCCGCGAGCGCCGTACCGGCCCCGACGCTGCGCAGGAAGCGGCGGCGCATGGTGTCGTCGGGAAACAGCGCGCGCACCACGGCCGACTCGACGGCGCGCTGCATGGCCGGGTCTTCACCGGACGGCAGCGCCGCGTCGTGTTCGGCCTGGCTGGTGTGGTTGCCGCAGGAGCAGCCGGTCAGCGGCTTGCTGTTGAAGGGATCGTCGAAGGCTGCCATGGAGTTCTCCGCTGGATGGGTGGGCGATCAGGTGGTCCGGCGCGCGGGTGGCGTGCCGAGTTCGAGGCTGGCGGCGGGGGTGCCGTCGCGCAGTTGCTGCATGAATAGGTAGCCGGGGTCGTCGGCGACGGTCTGCCAGTCGAGATCGCTGCAAGGCCGGCCGCGCAGCACCAGCGGCATGGAGCGCGTCTTGAGGCGGATGACCGGCGGCTCATGGGTGCATGCGTCGCACGGCAGGGCGAGGACGGCGCGCGCGATGCTCGCGGCCTGTCGCGCGATGGGTTCGATGAAGCGGCACGGCTGGCCGTCGAGGCTGATGCAATCGCCCAGCGCGAAGACGTCCGGCGCGCTGGTCGCGAGCGTGGCCGGATCGACAACGATGCCGCGCTCGAAGGCCAGCCCGGCGCCGCGTGCCAGACGCGATTCGGTCGCCAGCCCGGTGGCTGCCACCACTTCGTTACAGGTGAGCGTCTGGCCGTCGGCCAGCTCGATGACGCGTGCGGCGTCGTCGCGCGGCGTCACCCGAATCACTTGCGTGCCGCCGATGAAGCGCACCCCAAGGCTCTGCAGGTGTTCGCGCAGGCGTTGTGCGGCCTGCAGGGGCAGGAGTGCCGCGAGCGGTTCGTCGGCCACGTCGATGAGGGTGACCTGGTGGCCGGCGTGAATGAAGTCCTCGGCCAGTTCGCAACCGACCATGCCGGCGCCGACGATGACCACGTGGCGGTGCTTGCCGGCCAGTTTGGCGTGCAGTCTGCTCCAGCCGGTGAGGTCATTCACGCGCCAGCACAGCTTTGCCGGCAGGCCCACGGGCAGTGCGGGGCGTGCACCTTGGGCGAGCACGAGATGGGTGTAGGGCAGGGTGCCGCGCGTGGTGCGCAGCTGGTGCAGGGCAGGCGACAGGCCGGTGGCAAAGGTGTCGCACAGCAGACGCACGCCGAGCCGTCGGGCGGCTTCCTGCCCGGCTTCGCGCACCAGCGCCTCCGGCGTGGTGCCGCGCGACATGGCGATGGACAACTCGGGCTTGTGATAGCGGTCTGCCGGGCAGGCGCTGACCAGCGTGATCGGCACTTCGGCGTCGAGCGCGCGGATGGCTTCGACCACCGCCCAGCCGGCGTGTCCGCCGCCGACCACGACTACGCCGGCCTTGCGCGAGATCGCCGGGGAGGAGCCACTGGCCGGCGCGCACGTCACGGCCTCGTAGGGCTCGAAGTCGGCCTTGATGACGCCACATAGCGGGCATACCCAGTCGTCCGGGATGTCCTCGAAGCGTGTTCCCGGCGCGAGTCCGCTGTCGGCGTCGCCAACTTCCTCGTCGTAGATCAGGCCGCAGGCGCGGCAGATGAACTGGCGCCAGGGGGCGTTGGCGGAGGCGCTCATGCCGGCATCTCCTCACGCGACAGTCGATCCATCTCCCAGCGCAGGTGCTTGATGGCCGGTGTGACGATGGCTACGAAATGCGCCTCGCGGATGCGCCGCTGCGGGGCCGAGTCCATCAGGTAGCCGCGCGCGCCCTGATGCAGCAGCGCCGACTGCGTGGCGCGCAGCGACAACTCGGCGCCGGCCGCGCGCGTGTCGAGCACGTCGATGAGGTAATCCTTGCTGCCGTCGCAAGGGGTTTCGGCGAGCCTGAAGATGCGCGCGCCCAGATCGTCGTACTCGGCCTGCAGTTCGTCCGGCCGGTCGTGCAGGAACTTGTTTACGTGGCCCAGCAGCGGCTCGACTTCGAGCATCGAGTCGATCGCGCCCTGCACCACACCCATCGCCATGCCGCACTGCAGCAGGATGAAGGCGCCGCGGATGCGCGCGATGAAGGGCTGGGCCGGGTCGGCGATGAGGTTGTCCTCGCTGACGAAATGGTTGTCGAGCCGCACGCCCCAGGTGCTGGTGCCTTCCATGCCGGAGAACTCCGGGCACTGGCGCAGCACCACGTCGTCGGTGAAGCGCAGCAGGAACATGATCTCGTGCGAGCGGCTGCCGTCAGTCTTGTTCACCCGCGCAATCGCGCCGCAATACTGCCCCGGCGCGATGTGGCTGACCCACGGCAGGGCGCCCGATACGCGGTAGCCGCCGGCCACCTTCTCGGCCTTGAGCAGCATGGTTTCGATGCCGGCGAAGGTCTTCATCGGGTTCGACAGCGCGGTGCCGCCGAATGTCAGGCCGGCGGTGTGATCGGCCAGCACCTGGCCGGTCAGCGCCGGGTTGCCGGACTGCTCCATGTACAGGCCGCACACGTCGTGGCACCAGGTCAGGAAGCCGGTCGAGCCGCAGCGCCGGCTGATGGCGCGCATGGCGTCGATGGCGGTGCCGACCTGCGTGCCGTTGCGGTCCAGATGCGCGCCGAAGGCACCGGCACCGGCCAGCGCGCGCATCTCGGCGAGCGGGTAATAGCCTTCGTGGTCGATGCGGTTGGCGGCCTTGGCGAGGGGGCCATCGGCAATCGCCTCGACGGCACTCACCAGCGTGGGCTGGGTCGCCAGATTCGCGTGGGCCTCGGCGAGATTCATGTCGGGTTCCTCCGAAGAGCCCGCACCCGTTCGGGTACGGGCGAGGGCGCTTCAGTCGGCCAGACCGATGCTGAACGGGATCGGGTTGCGCAGGGTGTTGGCCACCGGCGAATAGAAGTTGGCGTGTTGCACGATCTCGTCGAGCACTTCGCGCGGGGCGTCGCCCTCGATCAGCACCTTCACGCGGATGTCCTGGAAGCCCATCTGCGGCGGCTGCATTTCGGCACCGCCGGCACCCCAGGCGGCCGGGTTGCCGATGTCGCCTTCGAGGAAGAGTTCGAGCTTGCTGAGCTTGACCTGCTTCCAGGTCGACACGGCGATGATGCCGACGGCCAGGCAGCCGCCCAGACCGGACAGCACGATCTCGCCGGGTGCCGGCGCGGTGTCCTGGCCGAAGAGGTGCAGCGGCTCGTCGACGACGACGGCGTCGTTGCGGCCGGTGTAGCTGAGCGTGCGGTACTGGCCTTCGGTGACGGTGTGGATCTTGTTGGTGCCGCGGCGCGACGGGTCGTTGCGGCCCATCTCGGCAAATTTCATCAGGCCGTCGCGGTCGATGGGCCTAAGGTGGGTTTTGACGGTGGTCGGGGTCTCGGTAGCGGTGGTCACTGCACTCTCCTGAATGTGGTTTCGCGGTCCGCTTGTGGAACGACGGACTCGAAGCTCAATTCGCAAGTGCTGTGCCAGTTGTCGGATGTTTGCGGAAAGTGTTGTTGTGTATGGAGTTTTTTCGTTTGAGCGCGCCGCGGCAGATCTGCAGGGTGGCGTACAGAATGTAGACACTGTCTACATTCTGTCGGTCTGATCGAGCCCGGCCTTCTTCCAGCGGTAGCCGAACTGCCTTGCCGTCAGGCCGAGCATCTGTGCCGCGCGCGACTTGTTGCCGCCGCAGCGCGCAACGGCATCAACCAGGGTGCTGGCGGGGTGCGATGCCGCCGCCAGATAGGGGCGCACGAGCCCGTCGATCTCGTCACCAAGGGCCGGACTGCTGGCGCGTGCAGCCGGTGCGGCGGCGGGCTCGGCGGGCAGGAAGCGTTCGAGCATGGCGGCGTCCACCGTCGTGCGATCCGCCAGCAACACCACGCGTTCAACCAGATTGGCCAGCTCGCGGATGTTGCCCGGCCAGGGGTGGCGTTCGAGCCGGTCGTAGGCCTCGGTGGTGAGGTTCACGTTGCGCTGGTTGGCCTGGTTGGCGCGGTTGAGAAAGTGCAGCGCCAGCGCGCGGACGTCCTCACGGCGCTCGGCCAGCGAGGGCAGGCGGATGGGGATGACGTTGAGCCGGTAGAACAGATCCTGCCGGAACTGGCCGCGTGCCACCTCGTGGTCGAGATTGCGGTTGGTGGCAGTGACCACGCGCACGTCGACCTTCAGCTCGCGCTTGCCGCCCAGGCGTGTGATGGTGCCTTCCTGCAGCGTGCGCAGCAGCTTGCCCTGCAGCGTCAGCGGCAGCTCGCCGACTTCATCCAGAAACAGCGTGCCGCCGTCGGCCTGCTCGAACAGGCCTTCGCGCTGGCCGGCCGCGCCGGTAAAGGCGCCGCGCTCGTAGCCGAACAGTTCGGACTCGAACAGGGTTTCGGGGATCGCCGCGCAGTTCACGCGCACGAAAGGGCGGTCACGGCGCGGGCTGGCCAGGTGCAGGGCCCGCGCGAACAGTTCCTTGCCCGTGCCGGATTCACCCAGCAGCAGCACGCTGGCGGTGGTGTCGGAAACCTGCTCCAGCTCGGCGATGGCGCGCAGCAGCGGCGGCGCGGTGCCGAGGATGCCGTAGCGCGCGCTGCCCGATTGCAGGGCGCGCGTGAGCATGGCGTTCTGCTGCTGCAGTTCGCGTGTGCGCGCTTCCATCATGGAATGCAGCGACAGCAACTGGCCGGTCAGCGTGGCGAGGATGCGCAGCATCGACACATCGTCGGCAATGCTGCGGTTGCGCGTGCGGATGCGGTGGCAGGCCAGCACGCCGATGGTCTTCTGCTCGATGCGGATGGGCAGGGCGATGAACGACACCGGGCCCTCCGGCAGCTTGTCGCGTTGCACCGCGCGCGCCAGAAACAGCTCCTCGCGATCGATGTCCTGCACGATGACGAGGTGTTCGCGCGCCAGAACGGTGCCTGTCACGCCTTCGCCGAGTCGGTAGCGCCCGCGCGCGGCTTCGTCGCGGGTGAGCCCGTAGGCGTAGCGGATGCTGCAGGTCTCGGCGCCGTCGTCGCGCAGCACGATGCGGCCACGGTTCAGCCCCAGAAGCTCGGAGAGCAGGTGCAGCATCTCGCGCAGCACCACGTCGGGCGACAGGCTCTTGCCGATCAGCCCGGTCACCTGCTGCAGCAAGAGCATTTCCTGCTCGCGCCAGAAGGCGGACAGCGGTCCGTCGGCGGCTTCGGTGGGGTGTGCCTGGCTCACGTTGTCTTTCCGGGCGATTTCATGCCCGCAAAGACAAGCAAGTGACGCGCCAGAAAGGCTTACTCCATCCGGCCGATGGCTTCGAAGCCTTCGCCCTGGACGCGGAACAGCGCGTAGGCGCCGGGCACGTCGCCGTTGGCGTCGAACTCGTGGTCGCCGGCTGCGCCGCGGTAGTCGATGTCCTTGCCCGCAGCGATCAGCTTCTTGGCCTTGGCCCATTCGCCGGGCAGCACGGGCTCACCCGGCGCGCTGGCGACGGCGCGCAGTGAGGCGGCGATCTTGTTGCGCTCGCCACCGGCGTGTTCGATGGCCAGCGCGAGCAGGAAGGCGGCGTCGTAGGACGTGGTGGCAAAGATCCCGTCCGGGTTGCCTCCCTTGGCGGTGAAGCTCTTGCGGAAGATTTCGAGCGCCTGTTCGCCCGCGCCGATCGGGGCGGAGACCAGCAGGGTGCTGAGGTTCCTGGCGCCGATGGCGCGGATCATGGCTTCGGATTTCATGCCGTCGGCGCCGACGAAGTGCTTGAAAAAGCCGTTCTCCAGCGATTGGCGAAGCAGGGTCAGGCCGGTGCCGTCGCCGTAGTCGAAGATCACCAGCGTGTCGGCGCCGCTGCGCGACAGCTTTGAGAGCTCTGAGCGGTAAGAGGCCTTGGCGCCGTCGTGCTGCTGGAAGGCGGCGAGTTTGCCGCCCCTGGCTTCATATTCAGCCTTGAAGGCTTGGGCCAGACCCGTGCCGTAGTCGTTGGCCAGATAGGTTACGGCCACGGTCTTGGTGCCGCGTGCGAGCAGGCTGCGGGCAAGCGCGACGCCCTGGTAGGCGTCGGACGGAACGGTGCGGAAGACCTGATCCTTGTCGACGATTTTGGTGACCTGCGGCGAGGTGGACGACGGCGACACGATGGTCACGCCGGCCGGTACGGCCACCGAGTTTGCGGCGGCCAGCACCGCGCCCGAGCAGCTCGGGCCGACGATGGCGAGCACGCCGTCGAGGTTGACCGCCTTGCTGGCGGCGTCGGTGGCGTTCTGCGGGTTGCAGCCGCTGTCGCCGAGCACCGGCACCAGCTTGCGGCCGTTGAGGATGCCGCCCTGGGCGTTGACCTGCTCGACGGCCAGGCGCGAGGCCTCGACCATGGTTGGCGCCATCGCCGAAATCGCGCCGGAGATGCCGAACAGCAGGCCGATTTTTGCGTCCTGCGCGACGGCCGGGGTGGTGAGCGCGGTGGCGGTGGCCGCGATAAAGAGATGCTTGCGGATCATGGCGGGTCCTGTTTTCGTGTGCGGCGTTGTTCCGGCAGGATGCCGTCCGGGCGGAAGCGCAGCACCAGTTGCAGCGCCAGCCCGATCAGGAACATGCGTGCGTATTTTGCCTGTATCGCGACTTCGGTCGGAAGCCGGTCGGTGAGCAGTTCGGACAGCGACCAGATCAGCCAGATCACCAGCGCGCCAAGCAGCGCGCCGCGGTTGTTGCCCGAGCCGCCGAGGATCAACATGATCCAGACGAGGAAGGTGACGATCATCGGATCGATGGCGTCGGGCGTTATGGCGCGGTTGAAATGCACGAACAGCGCACCGGCCAGCCCCATCAGCGCCGAACCGAGGATGAAGGCTTCGAGCCGGCGTGCCTCCACCCGTTTGCCCATTGCGGCGGCTGCGGCTTCATTGTCGCGGATGGCGCGCATCATGCGCCCCCAGGGCGAGCGCAACTGGCGCTCGACCAGCAGGTAGGCCACGACAACGACCGCCACCACCAGCGTCAGGTAGGCGAACTGCGAAGCCAGATACGGCAGCTCGCCTAAGGGCCGCGGGATGTTGGCGATGCCGCGCACGCCGCCGGTGAGCCAGTCTTCCGAGCGGATCGCCAGACGGATGATTTCGGCCACGCCGATGGTGGCAATCGCCAGATAGTCCGAGCGCAGGCGCAGGCACACTTTGCCGATCGGCCAGGCGAGGAGCGCTGCCAGCGCCATGGCGGCGAGCCAGCCCAGCGGCACCGGCAAGGCGAAGCCGCCGATTCTTCCAGCAACGGCCGGGCTGGTGAGGATGGCTGAAGCGTAGGCGCCAATCGCGAAGAAGCCGGCGATGCCGGCGTTGAACAGGCCGGTCAGCCCCCACTGCACGTTGAGTCCGAGCGACATCAGGCCGTAGATGCCGACCAGGATCAGGATGAACAGCGCGTAGTTGAGTAGGCCGAGGGCGTCCATCAGAGCACCTTGCCTTTGAGGATGCCGCGCGGGCGCAGCAGCAGCACCAGCAGCAGGATGACGAAGGCGGTGGCGCTCTTGTATTGCGTCGGCAGCACCAACACCGAGAGTTCCTCGGCCAGCCCGATGACCAGCCCGCCCAGCACGGCACCGTCGATGCGCCCGACGCCGCCGAGAATGGCCGCGGCGAAGATCGGCAGCAGCGCCCACCAGCCCATCATGGCCCACACCTCGGTGTTGATGCCGAGCAGGAAGCCGGCCGCGGCGCACAGCATGCCGACGATGACCCAGGTCAGGCGCACCACCCGCCGGTTGTCCACGCCGCACAGGCGCGCCAGATCGGGGTTGTCGGACATCGCGCGCATCGCGCGGCCCCAGCGCGTGAGTCGCAGAAAGGCTTCCAGCGCGGCAACGATGACGATCACCGCGCCAAAGGTCAGGATCTCGCGTTCGCGCAGCAGGATGAAGCCGAAGTATTCCTCCGGCCGCACGATGCCTGTGGCGTAGGTCGTGGGGTCGGTGCCCCAGCCCATCTGCACCACTGCACGCACCATCAGCGCGACGCCGAGCGAGGCCATCACGGTGAGGATCTTGGGCCGCTCGCGCAGGTAGTCATAGCAGGTGGCGTCGATCAGCAGCGCCGCGCCGGCGGTGAGCAGCATCGCCACCGGCAGCGCGAACCACGGGTCCATGCCGCTGAAGGTGACCACGCCCAGCGCCAGGAAGGCGCCCAGCGTCAGCAGGTCGCCGTGCGCCAGATGCGCAAAGCGCAGGATGCCGAAGACCAGCGTCACGCCGATCGCGCCGAGCGCATAGATCGAGCCCAGCAACAGGCCGGGAATCAGGTGGAAGTTGATGAACTCGTAGGCGTCCATTACGTGGCTTGGCCTCCGAGGAAGAGCTGCACCACTTCAGGGTCGGCGAGCAACTCGGCACCCGTGCCGTCGCAGCGGTTGGCACCCGTAGTCAGCACGTAGCCGCGGTCGCAGAAGGCCAGCGCCTGCTTGGCATGCTGCTCCACCAGCAGGATCGCCACGTCGGCGTCGCGCACGTCGCGTGTGATCTGGAAGATCTGCTCCATGTATTTGGGCGACAGCCCGGCCGTCGGCTCGTCGAGCAGCAGCAGTTTGGGCTCGAGCATTAACGCGCGTCCCATCGCAACCATCTGGCGTTGGCCGCCGGAGAGGTTGCCGGCGAGCGTGCGGCGTTTGTCGCGCAGATCCGGGAACAGCGAGTAGACGCGCTCGTAGGCCGCCGACAGGTCGCCGCGCCGCAGGAAGGCGCCCATCTCCAGGTTCTCGTGCACGCTCATCTCGCGGAACACGTTGTCGACCTGCGGCACGAAGCAGATGCCGCGCCGCACGATGCGGTCCGGCGTCCAGCCGGTGATGTCGTCGCCGTCGAAGGTGATGCGTCCGCCGCGCACCGTGAGCAGCCCGAATACGGCCTTCATGGCGCTCGACTTGCCGGCGCCGTTGGGGCCGACGATGACGACGATTTCGCCGGCATCCACGTGCAGGCTGACGCCGTCGAGGATGTCGGCCTCGCCGTAGCCGCCGCGCACGGCCTCCATGGTGAGCAGGGGGGCGCTCATCGGGTCGCCCCTTTGACGTTTGCGGCTGTGTGGTGAGAGTCGCTTGCGGTAGACCTCGACTGGCCGGGAGTTCGCCCCGGCGGGCGACTTCCTTTCTTGCTGCGCGGCAAGAAAGGAAGCAAAGAAACGCGCCCTCCTCGCCGCCCCTTCGGGGTTCCTTCGCTACGCGCACTCCCGGCGGCCGGCCTTGCGAACTCGCTTCGCTCAGACAGCAAGGCCGGAAGGCCCCGCCGTGAGCACTCTTCGCTCAGCGGCTCAGAAGGGGTTGGTAAACAAGACGTGATCCGTACGTAGTCGCCAGTGCCCTGTTCGAGCGGTTCTGTGGGCACCAAATTCCCCTCTGGCTCGCCGAGTGCAGGGTGGTTTCGCCGAAGCAGTCCGGTCCTGCTGTCTGAGCGCAGCGAGTTCAGGACCGGCCGGCGAAACCGCCCGGAGCGAGGGAAGCCCGAAGGGCCGAGACGGCGGGGTGCACTTCTTTGCCTTCTTTCTTGTTGCACTACAAGAAAGAAGGTCGCCCGCCGGGGCGAAATCCCGGCCGGTCGAGGCCTGTAATGTGTGCATGCGGGCGTGCGCGCCCGGCGCTCGCGAGGCTTGAGAACAGCGCTCATGCCTCTTCCTCGCCGACATGTTCACCGAGGTAAGCCTCCAGCACGTGCGGATCATTCCGCACCGTGGCGAAATCGCCTTCGATCAGCACGCGGCCTTCGGCCATGCAGGCGACGCGGCCGCACAGGCGGGCGATCATTTCCATGTCGTGCTCGATCAGGATGAAGGTGTAGCCGCGTTCGCGATTGAGGATCTCGATCTTCTCTTCGAGCTTGCGCAGCAGCGTGCGGTTGACGCCCGCGGCGGGTTCGTCGAGCAGCACGAGCTTTGCGTCGGTCATCATCGTGCGGCCCAGTTCGAGCAGCTTTTTCTGGCCGCCAGAGAGATGGCCGGCCAGCTCATCGGCGACTTGCGTGAGTTCGAGGAATTCCAGTGTCGCCATGGCACGTGCGCGCACTTCGGCCTCGCGGGCGCGGACCCGCTTCGCGTCGAACCAGTTGGCGAACAGGTTTTCGCCGGGCTGGTCGGGCGGGACCATCATCAGGTTCTCGAGCGCGGTGAGGCGGTGGAATTCGTGCGGGATCTGGAAGGTGCGCACCAAGCCGCGGTGAAAGCGTGCTGCGGTCGGCAGGGCCGTGATGTCGTCGTCGAGAAAGCGGATGCGGCCTTGATCCGGCGTGAAGGCGCCAGCGATGAGGTTGAACAGCGTGGTCTTGCCGGCACCGTTGGGGCCGATCAGGCCGAGGATTTCGCCCTCGCTGACAGTGAGTGAACAGCCATCGACGGCCCGAAAGCCGCCGAAGGTTTTCACGATGTGGTCGAGTTCGAGCATGCGCGGGTCCGAGGGGCGTCGCCGTATTCTGGCCCGAACGCGGCGTCAGGTGCCAGTTTCGCGGCTCGGAGCGGTTTCAGAGCTGGTGTCAGATGCGGGATGGTCCAGACGGTGCTCCTCGACGGCAGTGACGATCTCGGCGGCGGCGGCGGTGGTGCGGATCATCGGCACGAACTGAGCGGCTTCATCGACGATCTCGTCCGTATGGCCGCGCGCGCGCAGCATTACGAAGGCCGCCAGCGGCGCCAGTGTCAGTGCGAAAAACACCGGCAACGCAGGGGCGCCGCCAATGGCCATCATTACGCCTGCAATGGTCGGGCCGAAGACGGCGCCGACGCCGTGCAGCAACAGCATGCCGGCGTTGCCGGACAGGATCTGCTCTTGCGGCAGGTGGTCGATCAGGTGGGCGACGGTGATCGGATAGACGGCGAAAGCCATGCCGCCGAACAGGAATGCCGAGATCAGCAGGGCCGTGTTCGAACCGCTGAAGAGCGCCATCAGCACCGCGCCGATGGAGCCGACCGCCGCGGCCAGCGCCAGGATATGGCGGCGGTCGTAGCGATCCGACAGACGGCCGAGCGGCAACTGCAGCACGGCGCCGCCGATAATCGTCACCGTCATCAGCATGGCCACGCCGCTGGCGTCCAGGCCGAGGCGCGCGGCATACAGCGGCGCCATGCTCCAGAAGGTGCCGATCGACAGACCCGACACTATGGCGCCGACTACGGCCGCCGGCGCGGCGGCCCACAGCTTGCTGACGGTCAGGCGCGGTAGGCGATGAATCTCGGGTTGTGGCTGGCGCGTGGACGACAGCGGCAGCACCGACAGGCACACCAGCACGGCGGCAATCGAGAACAGCACGAAGCTGTCCGGCGAGGCGAAATGCAGCAATTGCTGCGCGGCGGCCAGCGCCGACATGGTCACCACCATGTACACCGCGAAGATCTGGCCGCGTTGTTCGGGCGCGCTGCGGCTGTTGAGCCAGCTTTCGATGACGGTATAGAAGCCGACCAGCGCCAGCCCCATGAGCAAGCGCAGCAGCAACCACACGGTGGCATTGACGATGAGCGAGTGCAGCAGGATCACCGCGGCGATGGTCGAGGCGAAATAGGCGAAGGCGCGGATGTGGCCGATGCGCCGGATCATCGGCGGCACCACCCAGGTACCGAGCAGGAAGCCGACGAAGTAGGCCGAGCCCATGAAGCCGAGCAGCTGATCGCTGAAACCTTCGAGGTTGCCGCGCAGCGCGATCAGCGTCGACATCAAGCCATTACCGAGCAGCAGCAGGGCCGTGCCGAGCATCAGGGAGGCGATGGGGAGGAGGTGGGGAAGCATGCTAGAGTCTGTCGCCTTGGATCGGCCGGTCGCCGGTCGTTGTAGCCGCGTGCGGGGTGTCCGCGGGCGGCTTGGGGAATGCGCTGCGGCGGTGCCGCAAACGCATGCGAGGGTGCCACGCACTCAAGCGTGACCGAAGCCATTGTAAATTCCAGCCGCAGTGAACAAAACCCGCCCCCGTCTCCGTTCCTTTGCCGACCGCGTGCGGCAGATCGCGCTTTTCGAAGTGGGCGGCCTGCTGCTGATCACGCCGCCCTTCGTGTGGCTGAGCGGTGTGCCGCTGTCCGAATCGATCTGGCTGATGGTGTTGATCGCACTCATCGCGGCCGTCTGGAATGGTTGTTACAACACCGCCTTCGACTGGTGCGAAGGCCGCCTCACCGGCCGCCAGGCCGACCAGCGCCCCCTGCGCTTGCGTGTGCTGCACGCACTGGGCTTCGAGGGTGGGCTGCTGACGCTGTCGCTGCCGGTGATCATGTGGCTGACCGGCATGGACTGGCTCAGCGCGCTGATCGCCGACATCGGGCTGGCGCTGTCCTACGTGGCCTACGCCTTCGTGTTCAACCTCGGTTACGACCGCATGTTCCCGATCCCGCAACGGCCGCCGGAGGCCTCGCCGCACATGGTTGACGATGCTGACCTGACCGGGCTGAACACGCTCGGTCTGCGCGCACGTGCGGCACACCTGGCGGTGATCGAACACGCGCAGCAAGTCACCGCGCTGGTTGATCGCCCGGACTGGACCGACTCGCCGCGCCTGGTGCTCGGTGGGGGCAGCAATGTGGTGCTCGACGGAGACTTCCCCGGCTGGGTGTTGCAGGTCGCAGTCGCCGGGCGCGAACAGGTCGGTGAGGATGATGACTGCGTGCTGGTGCGCGCGGGTGGCGGCGAGAACTGGCACGACTTCGTGCGCTGGACGCTGGATCAGGGCTGGGGCGGGCTGGAGAACCTGTCGTTGATTCCCGGTACGGTCGGCGCCGCACCGATCCAGAACATCGGCGCCTATGGGCTGGAACTGGCGGCGCGGTTTGATCACCTCGAAGCGGTGTCGCTGGCGGACGGCAGCACGCGCCGCTTTGAAGCGGCCGATTGCGCCTTCGGCTACCGCGACAGCGTGTTCAAGCGTGAGGAAGCCGGGCGCTGGTTGATCGTCTCGGTCACGTTCCGACTGCCCAAGCGTTGGCAGGCGGTGACCGGCTACGCCGAACTCGCCGCCGAACTGGCGCGGCGTGGGCTGGCCGATCCGCTGCCGCGCGACGTGTCGGACGCGGTGATCGACATCCGTCGTCGCAAACTGCCCGACCCGGCCGAACTCGGCAACGCCGGCAGCTTCTTCAAGAACCCGCTGGTCGATGCCGCTACCTTGGCGAGGCTGCGCGCACAGCACCCCGAATTGCCGGCCTATCCGCAGCCCGATGGCAGCGCCAAAGTCGCTGCCGGCTGGCTCATCGAGCGTGCCGGATGGAAAGGGCGCGACCTTGGCCCGGTGGGCAGTTACGAGCGGCAGGCGCTGGTGCTGGTCAATCGGGGTGGTGCTACTGGTGCCGACGTGCGGCGCATTGCCGAGGCCATCCGTGCCGATGTGGCGGGCCAGTTCGGAGTCGAGCTGGAGGCCGAGCCGCAATTCGTCAGCGCCCCGCCGTCAGGCAGGCCTTGAGACCCGTGGCGATTTCCTGCGCCATGCGCGTCTGACGCGCGGCGTCGCGCAGCAGCAGCTCCTCGTCGCGATGCTTGATCACGCCCGCCTCGAACAGCAGGGCCGGCTGAACAGCGCGATACAACACGATCAGATTGTCGAAGGCATGCACGGCGTGTTCGGCGTCGAGGTAGGCACGCCGCCGGGCGTTCTTGTCGGTCGGGACGAAGCCCGCGCGCTGCATCCGGGCGCCGATGGTGCGCCCGCACAACAGGCTCGTCGCCAGGTCGGGGTTGCGCGTGGACACGAACGTCGAATGCCCGGCCCACTGGTCGGAGAAGGTCTGAGGGCTGCCCATCCACTCCCAATCCGACAGCTCCGATGCGTTCGTGGAGTCATGGTGGATGGACAGGAAAAAATCGGCTTCCACCACGCTCGCTGGCCGCGCCTGCAGCGATTCGATACGGCCATCGGCGTTGACCAGCACGGTGCGCAAGCCCAGGGCCTGCAGCGCGTCGGCCACTTTCAGTGCCAGATCATGGTTGAACTCCAACTCGCTGCGCCCACGTGCCGAGATGGCGCCGGGTGCGTCCAGCGTATGGCCGATGTCGACGGCCACCAGCGGCGGCGCTGAAGCGCTGACCGCCGTTGCGCTGCCCAGTGCCAAGGCCGCACAGAGGAGTGCGCGCTCAGTCCTTCCCGGCATCTTTGCTGTCTGACGTGTCAGCCGGCGTGGAGGGTTTCTTTTCGTCGGGAACGGCGTAGGCCGCCTCCAGCTCCTCGCGGCTCATGAAGTCTTCGTCCCAGTGGGACGTGTGGCGAATCTTCACGTCGTCGATGAATATGCGGAACGGCTTTTTCTTGTTCGGGTCGCTCATGGTGACACCTCGCGGGAATCGGTTCGTGCTGCGGTGCGCCCCACAACAGGGCGCTTGCAGCGGAGAGTGCTTTTGTTTGTAATGGTTCCGCCCGTCGTTGCGTCGGGGAGTTTGTGCGTATCAGGGAGTGTCCATGCAAAAACCTGCCGACTTCCGCCCGCTTGGTTGTTCGGAGTGCCTTAACGGCGCCGGACTCGATTTCGATTTCACGATGGCCTATCAACCCATCGTGAACAGCACGACCGGCGAGATATTCGCGCACGAGGCCCTCGTGCGCGGTCTGAACGGTGAGGGCGCGGGCAGCGTGTTTGCGCACGTCAACGACAGCAACCGCTATCGCTTCGACCAGGCCTGCCGGGTCAAGGCGATCCGCCTTGCGGCCGAGCTCGGCATGGATTGCATGCTCAGCATCAACTTCCTGCCCAATGCGGTGTATCGCCCCGAGTTGTGTATACGCACCACGCTCAATGCGGCTGAGAAATACGGTTTTCCGATCGACCGCATCATCTTCGAGGTAACCGAAGGCGAGCGCATCGAAGACCACCCGCATCTGCGCAACATCCTCGAGCACTATCAGGGGCAGGGCTTCCATACCGCCATCGACGACTTCGGGGCGGGCTATGCCGGGCTTGGACTGCTCGCGGAATTCCAGTCCGACCTGATCAAGCTCGACATGGCGCTGATCCGCGGCATCGACCGCGATCGTTGCCGTGTCGCGATCTCGCGCGGCATCCTGCAGATGGCTCGCGATCTCGACATCGCGGTGATCGCCGAGGGCGTTGAGACCGCCGCCGAATACGCCACGCTGCGCGATCTGGGCGTCGAGCTGTTTCAAGGCTATTACTTCGCCCGCCCGGCCTTTCAGGCGCTCGCCACGGTCGATCCCGCGGTTCTTTCCGGCTGAGGCTTCAGCCGCCCGGCGCCGAGAAGCGCTGCCCCGAAATGGCAGGATGGTAGATGGGCTGGATCACGTTGCCGGCCGGGTCCGTGATGTGGAAGCTGCGCGCGCCGTCGCCGTGGTCATGCGGGGTGTCGAGCACGTTTACGCCTTGAGCCTGCATGAATTCGTACCACTCCTGCAGTTGCTCCCGGGTGTCGACGATGAAGCCGAAGTGGTCCAGATACTGCACACCGGTAGCCTCGCCCTTGCGGCTGCGACCCAGCGACAGGTTGTCGTTGCCGAGCGTGAGGTACACCAGATGCTGGCTGGCGCGGCGCAGCACCTGCATGCCGATGATGTCCACGTAGAAGCGTTCGCACTCCTCCAGATTCGGAACCACCAGCGCCAGATGGCGCAGGCCGTTGAATGGGGCGGGGCGTTTGTTCATGTCACATTCCTTCGGGTTTTCGTTGTGTCGATAGGTGCATGTTATGGTGCCAGCCCCCGACTCGGATGCCAACGCAAGGAGGAAAGATGTACTGCATCGTCGTCAAGAACGTGATCCGCGAGGGAGCCCGCGACGCATACCTCGCCGCCATGCTGCCCAACGCGCGCGCCTCGGTCGAGAACGAGCCCGATTGCCTCACCTTCGATGTGCTCGAAGCGAAAGACGAGGCCAATACCTTCTACCTGTACGAGATATACACCAGCCCGGACGCCCTGCAAACGCACAAGCAGACTCCGCACTATCTCGCCAGCCGTCCGCTCATTGCCGACCTGGTGGTCGAGCAGTCGGTGCTGCGCGCCGACGTGGTGGCGAGAAATCCGGGTGGAAACTGAGGCCTAACTGCCCCAGGTGACCGGGGTCTTTTCGGCCAGCGAAGTCTGGAGCATGTCGAGCAGCGGCCAGCCGCGCTGATGCAGGTTGACCGGCGCGGCCATGCCTTTCGGGGCGTCTTCGTGTTCGCCCTGATCGGGGTCGGTGCGCTCGGCTGCCCGGGCGCGCTCGCGATCGGCTTCGATGGCCCGCCCCAGACGCTCGACGGCTTCGGGTAGCTGTTCGACGGTGATGATGCCCTGTGGGCTGCCGGGATCCTTGCCGAGGATTTTCAGCAGCGGGCGGGCGCTGTCGCCGAGCATGATGACGTCGGCGGCGGCGCGTGACTGGAAAGTGATGACCATAGTTTGATTCCTACATTCCTTTGACTGCGTAGATGCCCGGCGCGTTGCGCCAGTAGCCTTTGTAGTCCATGCCGCAGCCGAACAGAAAGCGATCGGCAACGTCGACGCCGGTGAAGTCGGCGCGCATGCCGGGCACGGCCTTGCGCTCATGCGTTTTGTGCACGAGTACCGCAGAGAGTACGCGCTTGGCGCCTTCGGCATGCAGGTGGTCGAGAATGGCGTGCAGCGTGTGGCCTTCGTCGAGGATGTCGTCGAGCACCAGCACGTTGCGCCCGCGCACCGACTGTGCCGGCTGGGCGCGCCACTCAAGCCGCTCGCCGTGGGTGCGGTCGCCGTAGCGGGTGGCGTGCAGGTAGCTGGTCTCGAGCGGGAAGGGCAGCTTCGGCAACAGGCGGCCGGAGAAGATCACGCCGCCATTCATGACGACAAACACCAGCGGGTTGGCTTCTGCCAGCGCGTGGGTGATTTCACCGGCCAGCCGTTCGATGGCCGCGTCGATGGCCTCGGGGGGCACGAGACAGTCGGCCTCGCTGCGGATGTGGTGGATTTCGTCCAGATTCATCGGGCCGGCTCCTTCGGGCAGTGCGACGAATTCTACCCGAGGCGGGTGGGAAGCCACGTCCAGCGCGGCTTTCGCCGGAGTCGGAGGGGTGTCGCGAGATTCGTACAACTACGGATATAATTGCTTCCCTTGGCCGTGCTGAAAAATATCAGTAACATGGCCCGTAATACCAACCGCTTTGCGGGGCGCAGGAATCGCCGCAGGCTCAACAAGAGCGCCGTATTTCCTGCCAGCATGCCCTGTTCGCGCGGCACCGACCACTACCTGCGTTGCGTGCCCGGACCGGACCACCGAATTTCAGCCGACGCCCAAGATGCGTCGGCAAAAGCATTGTCTGATTTTCGTTTGTAACCTTGAAGGAGTAGTACATGAGCAAGAAGTACAACGTCCTGATCCTCGGAGCCTCCTACGGTTCCCTGCTGGGGGTCAAAATGGCCATGGCCGGTCACTCGGTCAAACTGGTCTGCCTGCCGGCCGAAGCCGAGCTGATCAACGCCGAAGGCTCCATCGTGCGCATGCCGATGCGTGGTCGCGAAGGCCTCGTTGAGATCGATTCGAAGAAGCTGCCGGGCAAGATCAGCGCCGACGTGCCGAGCGCCATCAACCCCTCCGAGTACGACCTGGTCGGTCTGGCCATGCAGGAGCCGCAGTACCGTTCGCCGGGCGTGCGTGAGCTGCTGGGTGAAATCGCCAAGGCCGGTGTGCCGTGCATGTCCATCATGAACATGCCGCCGCTGCCGTTTATCGCCCGTATCCCGGGCATCGACGCCAACCTGCTGCGTGACTGCTTCGCCGACGCAACCGTGTGGGACGTCATCGATCCGAAGCTGATGACCCTGTGCAGCCCGGACCCGCAGGCTTTCCGTCCGCCCGAAGAGAAGGTCAACGTGCTGCAGGTTCGCCTGCCGACGAACTTCAAGTGCGCTCCGTTCGAGAACGATGCCCACACCCAGATCGTGCGTGATCTCGACGCCGACATCACCGCTGCCCGTCTCGATACCGGCACCGAGAAGCTCGAACTGCCGGTCAAGCTCAAGGCACACGAGTCGATCTACGTGCCGCTGGCCAAGTGGTCCATGCTGCTCGCCGGCAACTACCGTTGCGTCATGAAAGACGGCGTTCGCCCGATCAAGGAAGCCGTGCATGGCGACATCGAAGCCTCGCGCGCAATCTACGAGTGGGTGATGGACGTTTGCGTGGCCCTCGGCGCTGACCGTGACGACCTCGTGCCGTTCCAGAAGTACGCTGACGCCGCCCAGTCGCTGGGTAGCCCGTCGTCGGCCGCCCGTGCGCTCGCCGCCGGTGCGACCAACATCGAGCGCGTCGACCGCGTGGTGCAGCTGCTGGCTGCCCAGAAAGGCATGAAGAACGCCGCGGTGGACGAGATCGTCGCTACCGTCGACGGCTGGCTCGAAGCCAACCGCAAGAAAGCCGCCTGATCGGTTTTCCTGCAAAGAAAAGCCGCACCCTCGGGTGCGGCTTTTTTCGTTTACGGCGCCAGTTTCACTCGCCGAAAGCGTAGTCGATGGTCAGCGGCGCGTGGTCGGAAAAGCGCTCGTCCTTGTAGATTGAAGCCGCTTTCACGTTGCCAGCGATACCGGGCGTGGTGAGCTGGTAGTCCAGCCGCCAACCGACGTTGTTGGCCCAGGCCTGACCGCGATTTGACCACCAGGTGTAGGCCTCGGCAGTGGTGTCCGGATGCAGGCGGCGGTAGACATCGACCCAGCCCAGTTCGTCGAGCACGCGCGAGAGCCAGGCACGCTCTTCGGGCAGGAAGCCGGAGTTCTTCTGGTTCGAGCGCCAGTTCTTCAGGTCGATTTCCTTGTGGGCGATGTTCCAGTCGCCGCACAGCACGACCTCCCGGCCGCATTTGGCCAGGTCGGCGAGATGGCGGAAGAACTTCTCCATGAAGGCAAACTTGACCTCCTGGCGCACATCGCCACTGGAGCCGGATGGGACGTAAACGGAGATCACCGAGAGATTGCCGCACACCAGTTCCAGGTAGCGGCCTTCGGCGTCAATTTCGGGCACGCCGAGGCCTTCGATGATCTGATCGGGCTGCCGCCGTGAATAAATGCCGACGCCGCTGTAGCCCTTCTTCTCGGCGTAGTGAAAGTAGCCGTAGTATCCATCCG
The DNA here is from genome assembly GCF_059703725.1 of Pseudazoarcus sp. NS34. Taxonomy (NCBI): domain Bacteria; kingdom Pseudomonadati; phylum Pseudomonadota; class Betaproteobacteria; order Rhodocyclales; family Zoogloeaceae; genus Pseudazoarcus; species Pseudazoarcus sp. NS34. The sequence goes on along the minus strand of NZ_BAAKIZ010000004.1, from coordinate 305,993 downwards.
GGTTGAGCATTTCCGTCGTCATGTCGGACGCCTGCGCCTTGAGTTCCTGCAGGCACACGAAGTCCGCTTTCTGCTGCGGCAGCCAGTCGAAAAAGCCCTTGCGTTGGGCTGATCGGATGCCGTTGAGGTTGGCTGTGATGACGCGTAACATGCTTTGGGTTACCTCGCTGATTGGCCGGACATGGATTTTAGCCGCGATTTCATCGCACTCGCCTGCAACAAGGGCGTGTTGCGTTTCGGTTCCTTCATTACCAAGGCGGGGCGTGACTCCCCGTACTTCTTCAATGCCGGTCTGTTCAACGACGGCGAATCCTTTCGTGCACTGTGCGGCTTTTATGCCCGCGCCATCCGTGAGTCGGGCGTGCCCTGCGACATGCTGTTCGGGCCTGCTTACAAGGGCATCCCGTTGGTTGCGGGCGTGGCCATCCGGCTGGCTGAAGAGGGCGTGAGTCTGCCATTCGCCTTCAACCGCAAGGAAGCCAAGGATCATGGCGAGGGCGGCACGCTGGTCGGCGCGCCGCTGTCGGGTCGAGTGCTGATTCTCGATGACGTGATATCCGCCGGCACCTCGGTGCGTGAATCGGTGAACATCATTCGCGCTGCAGGTGCAGAGCCGGCAGGTGTGGTGATCGCGCTGGATCGCATGGAGCGCGGCAGCACCCATCAATCGGCGGTACAGGAAGTCAGCGCGACCTATGGCATTCCGGTGGTGGCCGTGGCTACGCTGGAAGATCTTGTCGGCTATCTGGCCGGCAGCGCAGATCTCGTCGCGAACCTTGAGGCAGTGCGAGCTTACCGGGACCGTTATGGCGTCGACGTGGCTGCCTAGAGTGCTGTGCCTGCTTGTTGGGCTGTTGCCTTCGCTGGCAGCTGCCAACAAGGGCAACATCTATTGCTGCCAGGGCGCGAACGGGCAGTCGATCTGCGCGGACGTGCTCCCTCCGGCATGTTACGGACGGGAGCACCGGGAAATTTCGCCCCGCGGTACGGTGTTGCGGGTGATCGCGGCGCCGCTGACGCGCGAAGAGCGTGCCCGTGTTGAAGCCGAAAAGCAGCGTGAGGCGGAGTACGAGGCCGAACGCGAGCTCCAGCGGCGCATGGACACGGCGCTGCTCGACACCTACGGCGGGCTGGATGACATCGACGCGCGTGAAGCCAGCTCCCTGGCCGACATCGACGCGATGGTCGCCGACATCCGCAAGCGCCTGACTGAACTCGACGAGGAGGAGGCCAGGCTCGACCAGTTGATTGCCTCGCTGCGGGCAGATCAGGTGACACAGCGTCACCGCCTCGCGCGAAGCGACATCGACAACGAGCGCGGCATCTACCAGCGCCTGCTGCTGGGCAAGCTCAAGGAGCGGGAGGCCGTGCAGGAACGCTACGCGCTCGATCGGCGGCGCTACGCTGAATTGCTTGCCGAGAAGCGCAAGCGCTGACCGGAACCTACAGCAGCACCCGCTCTATCCCGCCTTGATTCACGCGTTGCACGTACTCGGGCATCCACTGCTCGCCGAGTGTGTGTTTGGCGATCTCGATCACGATGTAGTCCGCGTCCACCTTGCCATCGTCGGCATAGCGCGACAGGCCCTGCAGGCAGCTCGGGCAGGACGTGAGCACCTTCACCGGCATGTCGTTGTCGCCTTCGCGCAAGGCCGCGGCGCCCTTCTCGATTTCTTCCTGCTTGCGGAAGCGCACCTGCGTCGAGATGTCGGCGCGGGAAGCCGCCAGCGTGCCGGACTCGCCGCAGCAGCGGTCATTCAGGTCCACGCGCGTGCCCATCAGCTCATTGGCCACCTTGATGCCGGAGTACTGCTTCATCGGCGTGTGGCAGGGCTCGTGGTACATGTAGCGCGTCCCTTCGATGCCTTCGAGCCGCACACCCTTTTCCATCAGGTATTCGTGGATGTCGAGCAGCCGGCAGCCCGGGAATATCTGCTCGAACTGGTACTTCATGAGCTGATCCATGCAGGTGCCGCAGGACACGATCACGGTCTTGATGTCGAGGTAGTTCAGCGTGTTCGCCACGCGGTGGAACAGCACGCGGTTGTCGGTAGTGATCTGCTGGCCTTTGTCCTCGTAACCGGCCGAGGTCTGCGGATAGCCACAGCACAGGTAGCCCGGCGGCAGCACGGTGGTGGTGCCAACGTGATACAGCATGGCCTGCGTGGCCAGGCCGACCTGGCTGAACAGGCGCTCGGAGCCACAGCCCGGGAAATAGAACACCGCTTCGGAGTCGTCGCGCTTGATCTGCGGGTTGCGGATCACCGGGATGACCTTGTCGTCCTCGATATCGAGCAGCGCGCGGCTGGTGCGCTTGGGCAGGTTGCCAGGCATGGGCTTGTTGATGAAGTGAATCACCTGCGCCTTGATGGACCCCTTGCCGAGCGTGGCCGGCGGCGCCTTGACCTGCGCCTGGATCAGCCCCAGCGACTTGCCGATGCGGTGGCCCAACCGCTGTGCGGCGTAGCCCCACTCGATCATGCCCTTGCGGATCAGCTTGATGGTCGCTGGATCCTTGGCGGTGAGGAAGGCCATTGCTGCCTTGGTGCCGGGGTTGAACGACTTCTTGCCCTGCTTGCGCAGCAGATTGCGCATCTTGATCGACACGTCGCCGAAGTCGATATCGACCGGACAGGGCTTCTCGCACTTGTGGCACACGGTGCAGTGGTCGGCCACGTCCTCGAACTCGGCCCAATGGGCGAGTGAGACGCCGCGACGGGTCTGCTCCTCGTAGAGCATGGCCTCGATCAGCAGCGATGTAGACAAGATCTTGTTGCGCGGGCTGTACAGCAGGTTGGCGCGCGGCACGTGCGTCGAGCACACCGGCTTGCACTTGCCACAGCGCAGACAGTCCTTGATGTCGCGCGCGATGTCGCCGATCTCGGTCTGCTCCATGATCAGCGATTCATGCCCCATCAGGCTGAAGCTTGGGGTGTAGGCCAGATCCAGGTTTGCGCTGAATTCGCTGTTGCGCATCAGCTTGCCGCGGTTGAAGCGTCCTTCGGGGTCGACCTTCTTCTTGTAGGCCCAGAAGCTGGCCATTTCGTCGTCGGTGAGATAGTCGAGCTTGGTGATGCCGATGCCGTGTTCGCCCGAGATCACACCGTCGAGCTCGCGCGCGATGGCCATGATGCGGTCGACCGTGCGGTTGGCGGTGGCCAGCATCTCGTAGTGGTCGGAGTTCACCGGGATGTTGGTGTGCACGTTGCCGTCGCCGGCGTGCATGTGCAGCGCGACGAACACGCGACCGCGCAGTACTTCGCGGTGCACGGCTTCGAGCTGTTCGCGTACCGGGTCGAACACCACGCCGTCGAAGATCTTGTCCAGACGGGGTTTGAGCTCAGCCTTCCACGAGATGCGGATGGAGTAATCCTGCAGGCGATGGAACAGCACTGCGTCGGCCGCGCGGTTGGTGAACTCGGTGGCTGCAATGCCCAGGCCCGAGAAGGCCGGCTCGGCTTCGGCCAACGGCGTGTCGAGGTTGTCGAGCAGCCACTGCCAGCGAGCGCGGATCTCGGCGATGGTGTCGAGCGCAGCCTGTCGGCTGTCGCCGATCAGTTCTTCCTTGTCGAGATCGGAGTCGCCGCGGTTGAGTGGCAGATCACCGGCGACGAACGCGCTTAGCGCGTCGCACAGCGATAGCTTGTTGGCTGTCGACAGCTCGATATTGATGCGCTCGATGGCGTCGCAGTAGTCACCCATGCGGTCGAGCGGAATCACCACGTCTTCGTTGATCTTGAAGGCGTTGGTGTGCTTGGAGATGGCCGCCGTGCGCGAGCGGTCGAGCCAGAAGCGCTTGCGCTGCTCGTCGGAGGCGGCGATGAAGCCTTCGGCGCCGCGCGAATTGCACATGCGCACGACTTCCGAGGCGGCCGCCATGACGGCCTTCTCGTCGTGGCCGACGATGTCCCCGACCAGCACCATCTTGGGCCGGCCGTGACGCTTGGCCTTGGTCGAATAGCCAACCGCCTTCACGTAACGTTCGTCGAGGTGCTCCAGACCGGCCAGTTGCACGCCTGCGGCATGGCCTTCGCCGCCGGGCTTGAAGTAGTCGGTGATCTCGACGATGGACGGCACGGCTTCACGCACCTGACCAAAGAACTCCAGACACACGGTGCGCACATGCGGTGGCATCTTGTGCAGCACCCAGCGCGCCGCGACGATCAGCCCGTCGGTGCCTTCCTTCTGCACGCCCGGCACGCCACCGAGGAACTTGTCGGTCACGTCCTTGCCCAGGCCGGTCTTGCGACAGCTCGCGCCGGGCATGGTGATGATCTCTTCCGAGAGCTGTTTGCGGCCGTGTGCGTCGAAGCGGCGCAGGCGGAACTCCACGCTTTCCTGTTCGTGGATCTTGCCGAGGTTGTGGTTGAGGCGCTCGACCTCCAGCCAGTCACCGTCGGGCGTGACCATCTTCCACCAGGCCAGATTGTCGAGCGCCGTACCCCACAACACGGCCTTTTTGCCGCCGGCGTTCATCGCGATGTTGCCGCCAATACAGGACGCCTCGGCTGAAGTCGGATCGACCGCAAACACGCGGCCGGCAGCGCCGGCAGCTTCGGCCACGCGCGCGGTGACCACGCCTGCGCCGGTGCGGATGGTCGGAACCGGCGCGGCATGTCCGGGCAGCAGCACTTCTTCCACTGCGCCAAGATCGATCAGCTTCTCGGTATTGATGACCACCGATCGTGCGTCCAGCGGAATCGCGCCACCGGTATAGCCCGTGCCGCCTCCGCGCGGAATGATGGTGAGGCCCAGCTCGATGCAGTCGCGCACCAGCGGTGCCATTTCCTCTTCGGTGTCGGGATAGAGCACGACGAAGGGGTATTCGACGCGCCAGTCGGTCGCGTCGGTGACGTGCGAGACGCGCGCGTGGCCGTCAAAGCAGATGTTGTCGCGGCGCGTGTGGCGCGACAACGCCTTCTCGACACGCTTGCGCAGTGCGCCGGTGTCTTCGAAAAAGCGCGCGAAGGCCGCGACTGCAGCTTCCGCGGCATTGACCAGCATGGCCACACGGGCAGCGCGTTCGGGGTCTTCGGCGGCGCTCTCTTCGCGGCGCTTTTCGACCTCGCGCAGGCGATGGTGCATGGCGCCGACCAGCGCCTGGCGTCGATCGCGGTTGGCCAGCAGGTCGTCCTGCAGGTAGGGGTTGCGCTGTACTACCCAGATGTCGCCCAGCACTTCGTAGAGCATGCGTGCCGAGCGGCCGGTGATGCGCTCCGCGCGCAGACCGTCCAGGGCTTCCCACGCGTCTGCGCCGAGCAGCCGAATGACGATCTCGCGATCGGAGAACGAGGTGTAGTTGTACGGGATTTCGCGCAGGCGCTGAGTCATGGTGGCTGTGGGGCTTGAGGCTGCAGAGCAGGGCCTGATTGTAACTTACCGCGCTGCATCAAGCGCCGAAAACAATGCCATGTCGATCGCAGGGTATTGATTTGCATGAAAAAAGCGGCGAGCCCCAATGGGCGCGCCGCCTTTGAGCGAGTGCGAAGGATTCAATGAATCTCGAAGTCGACCAGGTTGGCTTCACCCTCACCGGCTGGAAAGCCCAGGCCGATGCGCCCGTGCACCGGCAATTCGGCCTCTTCGCCCTTCAGGAAAATGGCGCTACCGCTGGCCGGCGCCACCCACGAGCCGTTGCTGCTGTGGTCGACCAAGGCGAAGCGGTTGTCGCGAAAATCGATGCGTGCGTGGCGGCGCGAGGCGCGAGGGTCGTCCAGCACCAGATCGTTGTCAGGCTCCCGGCCAAGCATCAGGCTGGGATGCTGCGCATCGACGTAGAGCGTGCGGCCCTGATGGCGCACGCGCATCCGCGGAGGGTGGCGCTCATTGCTTTCGGCGGTGCCGGCCAGCGCTGCGTGCCGCAACAGGGCGAGCAGCCCGCTGCCAAGCGCGGGATCATCGACTGCCTTGGCGCGCGCAAACTGGCGAGTGGAGGAGCTGACCAAGGGCGCGGCCGCCGCGCTCACGAGCGCTTCGGCCGGCCGAGCCAGGCTGGCCAGTCGGGCGAGCTCGACGCCGGCTGCATCACTGTCCGCATGGACGTGAATGGCCGCCCGGACGCCGAAGCGGGCGCCGCCGGACGGCGGCAGCTGATACACCCGTTCGATCATCTCGCAAGCGGCCAGAGCGGCTGCGTCGGCGGAGACGAACAGTGCGCGCAGATCGTCGCCCGAGGTGCCCTGGGGCGTGCCGCCGTGGGCTTCCAGCGCGAGTTTCATGCGGTTGCGTGCGCGGTCGAGGGCGTGCCGGGTAGTGGAGGCGCCGGCCGAGGCGACAGGCGACGGTCCGCCGAGTAACTGGGCCATCAGAATGCAGGAAGGCATATCGGGTTCCATGATCGTCGATTCTTCGGGGCCTGGTCGCCACGCCTGCTGCGGCCGGCCCTATGATGTTCAAATATTTTGCGACTCGCAACGTGATTTTTCATCGCGTTACGAATCGTGGCCCTCGAATGCGATCTGCAGGCCGCCGAAGGGCGTCTTCGGCAACTCCGGCGGGTCGAAGGCGGTATCGCCTTCCGGAACCTCGGTGGCAGCCGTCAGGCCGCGAAAATCGAACAGCTGGGCGTCCATCAGGTGCGACGGCACGGCCTGACGCATGGCGGTGAAGATCGACTCGATGCGCCCCGGGTGCTCTCGCGCCCAGCCCTGCAGCATGGCCTTGATTTGGCGGCGCTGGGCGTTCTCCTGCGAGCCGCACAGGTTGCACGGAATGATCGGGAATTCCATGGTGCGGGCAAAGCGTGCAATGTCGGCTTCTGTACAGTACGCCAATGGGCGGATGACCACGTTGTCGCCGTCGTCGCTGACCAGTTTCGGGGGCATGGCTTTGAGCCGTCCGCCGAAGAAGAGGTTCAGGAAAAAGGTTTCGAGGATGTCGTCGCGGTGGTGGCCCAGCGCGATCTTGGTGGCGCCCAGCTCGCGCGCCGTGCGGTAGATGATGCCGCGGCGCAGGCGCGAGCACAGCGAACAGGTGGTCTTGCCCTCGGGGATCTTGTCCTTGACGATCGAATAGGTGTCTTCGCTGACGATGCGGTATTCGACGCCGATGGATTCGAAATAGGCAGGCAACACATCGGCCGGAAAGCCGGGCTGCTTCTGGTCGAGGTTCATCGCGATGACGCGGAAATTGACCGGAGCGCGTTCGCGCAGCGCAAGCAGGCACGACAGCAAGGTGTACGAATCCTTTCCGCCCGAGATGCAGACCATCACGACGTCGCCATCGCGAATCATGTCAAAGTCGCCGATGGCCTCGCCGACCCCGCGTTCGAGCTTCTTCTTGAGCCTCAAAAAGGTGTTCGAGAAGCGGTTTTCCTGAGCGCCAACAACGCCTTCTGGTGCCTTCACTGCATGTCCTCCGTCAGACCGCGAATTATACGCCCGGGGTCTTGAGGTGCGCGCTGCGGCCGCCATCTACGGCCAGAATCTGGCCGGTCACATACGGTGCATCGAGCAGCAGGTAACGCACCGCGCCGGCAATGTCTTCGGGCCGGCCCTCGCGTGCGAGCAAGGTGCCGGCCACGATGGCAGTGCGCTCAGGCGCAGGAAACTGCCCATCGTCCGGCCATTCGATGGGGCCGGGCGAGACGCCATTGACGCGCACCTGAGGTGCCAGCTCGACCGCCAGCGCGCGTGTCAGACCGAGCAAGCCGGCTTTGGCCGTGCAATACAGCACGTAGCCGGCCAGCGGTCGCTCAGCATGGATGTCCACGATGTTGACGATGGCGCCGCCGGCGTCACGCAACGCTGGCGCCAGCGCCTGGCTCAGGAACAGCGGCCCTTTCAGGTTGGAGCCAATCAGATCCGTCCACGCCGCGTCGTCAATGTCGCCCAGCGTGGTCGGGAAGAAGCTGGACGCGTTGTTGACCAATCCGTCGAGACGACCGAAAGCTGCCAATGCATCGGCGGCGATGCGCTCGGGCTCGCCGCTGCGAGCCAGATCGCCATGCACGCATACGGCCGACGCTGGGCGCATGGCGTTGAGTTCCGCCGCCAGGGCTTCCGCCGCAGTGGCGGCGCTGCGATAGTGCAGCACGATGCGTGCGCCGGCTCCGTGAAGGGTTCGCGCGATCACTGCGCCGACACGTCGGGCTGCGCCGGTAACGAGGATGACGGGGGCGTGGTTCATGTCGGAGCTCCGGCAGGCGGCAGCGTATCGAGCCATTCGAGGATGCGTTGTGCGGCGTGTTGCCAGCTGGGCTCGAGCATCAGTGCGTGGCCGAAACCGGGCAGGATCTCTACCGGCACATTGAGCGCCCGGCCGGTTGTCTCGACTTCAGAAGGCGGGATCAGCCGATCGTGTTCGGCGCCCAGAATCAGCAGCGGCACGGGATGCATGCGATGCGAGCGCGGCAGGTCGAAGGCCGTCATGTCCCACATCGCGCGCATGGATTCGGGCTGGCAGCGGCGTACGTAACGCGCGAGGTCGGCGTCATCAAGGGTCTGGTGGAACAGCGCGTCGCGCACGTGATCGAGCGACGGCTCGCGCCCCGCCAGAATGGTGTTGAGCGTGAGCAACAGGTCCGGGCGCTGCAGCAGCATGCGCATGGCCGATGGGCCAACGCCGTGCGGCGGCACGGCGCACAGCAGGACGGCGCCGGCAACGGCGGTGAGTTCGAGCACCTTCTGCACCACCAGTCCGCCCATCGAGTGGCCGATCAGCACTGGCGGGCTGGCGAAGCCGGGCAGGGTGCCAAGCACGTCATCGACGTAGTCGGCGAGCCGCAGGTTGTCGAGCTCGTCGCGGCCTTCGCTGTTGCCGTGGCCGGACAGTGAGATGGCGTGGGCGGCATAGCCGTGTTGCGCAAAGAAGGGCAGGAAATGCTCGTCCCAGCACCACGCGCCAGTGTAGGCGCCGTGCACGAACAGCAACGGCGGTCGTTCGGTCGGCGCATCCGGTGCGCGCTGGATGTGTTCGAGCCGGCGTCCGCTCATTTCAGCCCGGCACCGCCATGCCGCGCACGACGGCCGGGCGGGCGCCGAGGGCATCGTACCAGCGCTTCACGTTGGGGAAGTCGGCCAACTCGACCTGCTGCCATTCGTGGCGCGCGATCCACGGGTAAGTGGCGATGTCGGCGATGGTGTATTCGTCGGCGGCGAGCCATTCGCGCTCGGCCAGGCGGCGATCGAGCACGCCGTAAATGCGTCGGGTTTCGTCGGAATAGCGCTTCTTGGCGTAGGCCACGTCTTCGGGGGCGAAACGCAGGAAGTGGTGCGCCTGCCCGAACATCGGGCCGACCGAACCCATCTGCATCATCAGCCATTCCAGCGTCTGATAGCGGCCACGCGCGTCGGCCGGCAGCAGCTTGCCAGTTTTCTCGGCCAGGTAGAGCAGGATCGCGCCGGACTCGAACAGCGAAACCGGCTTGCCATCCGGGCCGTCGGTGTCGACGATGGCCGGAATCTTGTTGTTCGGGCTGATGGCGAGGAAGTCCGGTGCGAACTGCTCGTCGCGCGTGATGTTGATGGCCTTCACGGCGTAGGGCAGGCCCAGCTCTTCGAGCGCGATCGAGACCTTGCGGCCGTTCGGGGTGCTCCAGGTGTACAGCGTGATCATGGCGTCCTTCCGGGTTGGCGTGCGGGTCTGTGACGTGTTCCCAGTTACCATGGGTGACTGCGTAACCGGGAATACGTCCCAAGCTCCATGTTGAAATGGCTGATCGTCATCCTTGTCATCGTGCTCGTCACCGGCTTTTTCCGCGCGACGCTATCGCGCCATCTGCGCCTGGGTCGTCTGCCCGGCGACGTGAATGTGAGCTTCCGTGGCAAACCCTATCACTTCCCGTTTACCAGCACCGTGCTGCTGTCCGGCATAGCGCTGCTCCTGCTGTGGTCGATCTAGCCTGAAATTGCCGCAACGCGAGCTGCGCGCACGCGCTGCGGAATCTCGCGCTTGTCGGAACAGGCCGCGGCAATCGCACCAGCATCGACGTGGGCGGCAGCCCGCAATGCGGCGCGCCATCTATCGGCATCGAAACCCCCGTCAGCGTCACACGCCGCCTCGAGCAGCGCAGCAAAGCGTTCCGGACGGCGCAGCGCGTCGCAGCGCACCAGCAGTTCCAGTGCGGTTTCGGCTTCACGTCCTTCGAGCTGCAAAGCGCCTGATTCGCGCGCCAGCATCACGGCCAGATCGCGCGCCTCGTTCGGCACCTTGATACGTTCCGAAACTGCGCGGGCGGTGTCAGCATCAAATGACTGCAATACCAGCGCCCAGCGCTGCTCCAGCGGCGCGCTGCGCGCGACGGCGTGTGCCAGGCGGGCGAACAGCGCGCTGCGTTCATCTTCGGGCTGATTGTCGAGTTCGGGTAGCAAGCGCGCCAGTGCGCCGCTGTCGCGCAGCACTTCGAGCATGCGCTGCGGGTGGTCCTCCATCAGCCCGCGCGCGACTTCCTGCCACACGCGTTCGGCCACCAGATGCTCGACCTCGCCGGCGGCGACGATGTCGCGCATCAGCGCCATGGTTTCGGGCGCCACCGTGAATTCATGGAAACGCGCGGCAAAGCGCGCCACGCGCAGGATGCGCAGCGGGTCTTCCGCAAACGCCGGGCTGACGTGGCGCAGGGTGCGTGCGCGCAGATCGCCCTGCCCGTCGAAGGGGTCGGTGACGGCGCCGGCCTCGTCACGCGCCATGGCGTTGATGGTCAGGTCGCGGCGCGCGAGGTCTTCTTCCAGCGTGACGTCGGGGGACGTGTGGAAGGTGAAGCCCTTGTAGCCCGGCGCGGTCTTGCGCTCGGTGCGCGCCAGCGCGTATTCCTCGTGGGTGTCGGGGTGCAGAAATACCGGGAAATCCTTGCCGACCGGGCGGAAGCCCGCGGCCAACATGTCTTGCGGCGTGGCGCCGACTACTACCCAGTCGCGATCGCGCACCGGCAGGTCAAGCAGGGCGTCGCGCACGGCGCCGCCGACGATGTAGGTCCGCATCAGTTCGCGGCGCCGGCGAGATAGCCGGGGGCGATGTCTTCGAGCGCGGTCGGATTCAGGCCGAAGGGCAGCGGCGCGCCGGCAGTGATGTTGTCACGACGCAGTGAACGCACGTTGTCACGGCTCATCGGCGGATTGGGGAGCAGTTCCATGCAGGCTGCCTGCAGCATTGAGAGCGGCTCGGGCAGGTCGAACACCAGCCGGCGGCGGCCGGTGAGTCGGCACACATAGCGCACCAGTTCGGCCAATGTGTAGGTATTCGGGCCGGCGAGATCGAAGCGCTGGTTCGCGCCGGTTTCGTCGTCCAGACAGCGCGCCACGACTTCGGCTACGTCTTCGACGAACACCGGCTGGAAGAGCGTGTTTGCACCAGCCAGCGGCAGTGCCGGGATGAACTTCGTGAGCCGTGCGAACAGATTGAGGAAGCTGTCGCCCGGGCCGAACACCACCGACGGGCGCAGTATCGTCCAGGCTGGCGGCGAGCCGACGTCTTCAATGGCGTCTTCACCTGCGGCCTTGGAACGCTGGTATTCGGAAGGGCCGTAGCGGTCCGCGCCGAGCGCACTGACGTGAATCAGCCGGGCGGTGCCGGCGTGACGGCAGGCAGCGGCCAGGGCGTGCGGCAGCGCGACGTGGGCACTTCCGAAGCCCGGCCCCCACGGCGTGCCGGACTTCGAGTGCAATACGCCGACGAGGTTAATGGCGGCTTGCGTGCCCTCGGCTAGACGCTGGAGCGTGGCCGGATCGTGGATGTCGGCGGTGACCACCTCAAGGCCGGGCAGGCCGGCCAGATGCGCGGCGCGGGTGGCGTCGCGTGTCGGGAGGATGATATGGGTGTCCGGGCCTGCCAGCCGCCGCACGATGGCGCTGCCGAGAAAGCCGCTGCCACCAGTGATCAGGATGCGTCGCGGATGCATGGGATCCTCACGGCTTGGGTGTGACGACCGGCGGGATGATGCCCAGGCGCTCTTGCAGCGATTGCGGGCGGCCTTCGAACAGTGCGGCGTACACGACCTTGTTCACGAGTACCTTCTGGACGTAGTCCCGGGTTTCGTCGATCGGGATGGTTGCCACATAGATGGCGCCCTCGATCGGTCGTTCCCCGCGCCAGCGCTGCGCGCGGTTCGGCCCCGCATTGTAGCCGGTGGAGGCCAGCACCGGATGCTGCTCCAGGTCGTTGAGGATCATGCGCATGTAGCTGGTGCCAAGCAGCACATTGGTTTCCGGATCGTTGAGCATGCGCGGGTTGTAGCCCGGCAGCCCGATCTGGCGCGCTACGAGGCGGCCGGTTTCGGGCATCACCTGCATCAGGCCGCGTGCTCCAGCGCCGGAGCGCGCGGGTATGTTGAAGCGGCTCTCCTGCCGCATCAAGCCGTAGATCCAGGCCAGATCGACCTGCTGCTGGAGCGCTTGCGGCTCGATCAGCTCGCGGAAGGGCGTCAGGAAGCGGATCTCGAAATTGGTGCCGGCGTCGGCCAGTTCGGCGGTGTTGATGGCGCGGTCGAGCAGGCCGTGGTCCAGCGCAACGTGGGCGGCGGCGACCATGAAGTCGCGGCTCTTGCCACGCATCGCATGAATCCATTCGCGCACGGCCTCGGTGTCCAGGCCCAGCCGGTAGAAAGTCAGCGCGGCGTGAATGCCGGCGTCCGCCGCGGCGCGCGACTTGTCGGCTGGGCTCACGGCGTCGCGTTGGCCGGTCAGCGCAAAGCGCCGCCCCAGTTCTTCGGCGGCCAGCATCGGGTAGAAGCCGTGGTTGTCAGCAATTTGCCGGAACAGACGCTCCGCCGCCGGGCGGTCGCCCTGCGCGGCGCGGGCGCGGGCGCGCCAGTACACCCATTCCGTCTCGGTCTGCTCGGAGGCGTGCAGGCGATCAATGCTGCGCTCAACCAGCGGCCAGTCCTCGGCGCGCAGGGCCGCCCGCACACGCCATTGGCGTTGCACCGCGCTCATCGGCGCGTCGCCAGCAGCGGCATACCATTCGTTGGTCAGCGGCAGGCGCGACAGCGCGCCCATGTAGCCCAGTACGGAATACATCCACACACGCTGCTCGACGCTGAAATCCTCGAAGCGCCGCAAAAAGCGCACGTGTGCCGGCGGCACGTCATTGCGTGCCAGGCGTACCAGCGCGGCCAGCGCCATTTCGCGGCCGGCGCGGGTCTTCGCAAAGTCCTTGGGCAATCGGTCGAAGTATTCGGCCGGGTGTGACAGCGCGCGGCCGAACGGGCGCGGATCCACACCCAGCCACTGCAGCGTGCGGCGTGCCATCTCGGGCTGGCGGCTGTCGATCTGGCGGCGGAAGCGCCACCATGCATCGTCCTCTGCAACCTTGCCTTGCTGCACGGAGGCCTCGAACACCGGGTCGCAGTTCGGGTGGTTGTGTGTGAGGGTGGCAAAGGCCTGCGCCGCCTCATCGAGCACCGCGGGGTTGCCCAGCGCGAGCCGGGCTTGCCAGGCCAGACAGTTCAGCTCTTCGTCCTTGTCGGAGTGCTGCGCGTATACGCTCAGATAGCCGGACCAGTTGCCGTCCTGAGCCATTCGACGCAGCCATTGCGCCCTGAGGCGCCCGGCAGGTACCGTCCCCGGGTAGCTCGCAAGCCAGGCGGCGATCTCGCCGTCCGGCGCCGGTTCGGGGCGCGCCAGCTGGTTCAGCAGCAGCCAGTATTCGACATAATGATCCAGCGGATGTCGTGGGTCGGAAACCGCGGCGAGGCTTTCGAGTGTGATGCGGTCACCGGTTCGCAAGGCTTCTCGCGCCGCTAGAATGCGGCTGTCTCCGGGCAGGTCGCGAGCGACCGACATGCTGCAGGCCGTCAGGAGGATAAGGCTGATGAGGATGTGTTTCATGTTTCCACTATTGCAATCGGAACGCGGCCAGGGTCGAGGGACCGCACGTGCATGAAGCGGGTTCCGAAGATGACATCGTAGCGCGCCGCCGGGCACTTCGGAGCGCGGCCTTGAGTGCTCGCGAAGCGCTTACAGTGACCGCTCGGGGTGCCCTGACCGACCGTCTGCAGAGCCATCTTGCGCTTCTTCTGGAGCAACTCGCGCCGCGCACTCTGGGGTTCTGCTGGCCGTTTCGCGCTGAACCGGATCTGCGCCATTTCGTTGCCGCTTGGTTGGCCGCGGATGCGTCGCGTCGCGCGGCCTTGCCTGTGGTGCTCGACCGCGAAGCGCCGCTGGTGTTCCGCCGCTGGGTGTCCGGCATGGCATTGCAGCCTGATCGGCACGGCATCCCGCATCCTCCGGCCGGCGAAGATCTGGTGCCGGAAGTGGTGCTGGTGCCGCTCAACGCCTTCGATGCCTCGGGCTTCCGCCTGGGCTACGGTGGCGGCTACTTCGACCGTACGCTGGAAGTGTTGCCGACGCATGCGATTGGCGTCGGTTTTGAGCTCGGACGCGTCGACAGCGTGTTGCCGCAACCGCACGACCGTCCGATGGAGTGGCTCGTGACCGAGGCGGGGGTGTTTCAGCCCTGCCCCAGGAACAGCCTGTAGGCCGGGTTGGCGGTCTCGTCGGTGTACTCGTAGCCGAGACGGTGCAGAAATTCATTGAACGCGGCCTGGTCGCCTGGGGGCACCTGCATGCCGATCAGCACGCGACCGAAGTCGGCGCCGTGGTTGCGGTAGTGGAACAGGCTGATGTTCCAGTCCGAGTGCAGCTGGGTCAGGAAATTCATCAGCGCGCCGGGGCGCTCCGGGAAAATGAAGCGGTAGAGCAGCTCGTTGTCGGCGCGCGGCGCCCGTCCACCCACCATGTAGCGGATGTGGCTCTTGGCCATCTCATCGTCGGTGAGGTCGATGGCGGGCAGCTCGTGGCGCGCCAGCATCTCGATGATGCGGCCGGCTTCTGCGCGGTTATGCACGTTCACGCCGACGAAGATGTGAGCGCATGACGAATCATCGTAGCGGTAATTGAACTCGGTGATGTTGCGCTTGCCGAGCAGGCCGCAGAACTTGCGGAACGCCCCCGGTTCTTCCGGGATCGTGACGGCGAGGATGGCCTCGCGCTGCTCGCCCAGCTCTGCGCGTTCGGCGACGAAACGCAGGCGGTCGAAGTTCATGTTGGCGCCTGAGGCGAGCGCCACCAGCGTCTTGTCGCGCAGCTTGTGGCGCTTGATGTATTCCTTGGCGCCAGCCACCGCCAGTGCGCCGGCCGGTTCGAGAATCGAGCGGGTGTCCTCGAAGACGTCTTTGATGGCGGCGCAGATCGCGTCGTTGTCGACGACGATCATGTCGTCCACGTACTCCTGACACAGCCGGAAGGTCTCGGCGCCGACCAGCTTGACTGCCGCGCCATCAGCGAACAGGCCGACCTGATCGAGCTCGACGCGTTTGCCGGCCGCCAGTGACTTGGTCATGGCTTCGGAATCCTCGGCCTCGACGCCAATGATCAGCGTTTCCGGGCGCAGGCGCTTGACGTACGCCGCCACGCCCGAGATCAAGCCGCCGCCGCCGACACAGCAGAAGATGGCGTGGATAGGTTTGGGGTGGGCACGCAGGATTTCCATGCCGATGGTGCCCTGGCCGGCGATCACGTCGGGATCGTCGAAGGGGTGCACGAAGGTCAGGCGCTCGTCTTTCTCGAGTTGCTTGGCGTGGGCGAAGGCTTCGGTGAAGGAGTCGCCTTCGAGTACCACCTCGCCACCACGCGCGCGCACGGCGTCGACCTTGATCTGCGGCGTGGAGGTCGGCATCACGATGACGGCACGCGTACCGAGTTTTGCTGCCGACATGGCCACGCCCTGCGCATGGTTGCCCGCCGAGGCACAGATCACGCCGCGCTTGAGTGCGGTCGGCGATAGGTTGGCCATCTTGTTGTAGGCGCCGCGGATCTTGAAGCTGAACACCGGCTGCATGTCCTCGCGCTTGAGCAGCAGCGAATTCCCCAGGCGCGCCGAGAGGCTGCCGGCAAGCTCAAGCGGCGTCTCCACGGCGACGTCGTAGACGTGCGCGTTGAGGATTTTTTCGAGGTAATCCGGCGGGTTCTTCATGGAGGCGGGCTGTTTGTGGCGCGTTGGCGCGAAGCGGTCGAGCGTAGCAGTCCGCAGCCCGTCGCGGCAAGCCGCGTGTCAGCCCGGGTCGGCCTTGTCGGGGTCGGTTTCCATGATGCGCTGATGGCGCGCGATGAATTCGGCGGTGGCATCGATGCCGCGCAATTTGAGGATGGTCGAACGCACCGCAGCTTCGAGCAGCACTGCGAGGTTGCGTCCGGCGGCCACCGGCAGCACGCTGCGCGGAATCGGCACGCCCAGCACGTCCTGCGTTTCGAGGTTGAGCGGCAGGCGGTCGGGGTCGTGTCCGGTGATGCGGCGTTCCAGGTGCACGATCAGGCGCAGGCGCATTCTGCGGCGGGCGGCAGTCTCGCCGAAGATGGTGCGAATGTTGAGGATGCCCAGGCCGCGCACTTCGAGAAAGTCCTGCAGCAGCTCCGGACAGCGGCCTTCGAGCACCGATGGGGCGATGCGCGAGAACTCGGTGATGTCGTCGGCGACCAGACCGTGGCCGCGCGAGATCAGTTCCAGTGCGAGTTCCGATTTGCCGGTGCCGGAGTCGCCGGTGATCAGCACGCCAATGCCCAGCACATCCATGAACACGCCATGCAGCGAAACCCTTTCGGCCAACTCGCGTGCGATGTGGCTGCGCAGTACGTCGATGACGCGTACCGAAGGTTCTGGCGTTGTGAACAGCGCAACGTCGTGGCTGCTGCACAGGTCGCGGACGAGCGCCGGCAACTCGCAGCCGTCAGCTACGACGACTGCCGGTGGGCGTGCCGCGAAGATGTCCTGGAAATGTTGCTTGACGCGCTCAAGCGGTTGCTTGCGTGCCCAGGCCTGCTCGGCGCTGCCGATGACCTGAAGACGTTCGGGATGGATCAGATTGAGATGGCCGACCAGATCGGCGGCCCAGCTGCCCGGTTCGGTGACCGCGACAGGGCGGTCCAGCGCGCCAGTGGCGTGGGTGAGTTGCAGTGCCTCGCCCTGGGCCTCAAACAGCTGCGCGACGCTGATCTGCCGCATGCGGTTCCCAGCCGGTGAACAATGCGTGAATGGTTGCGCTGTCGGGCGCGTCCTGCAACTGGTCGCGGAAAGCGGCGTCACTGAACATCTGCGCCAGTTCCGATAAAAGCTGAAGGTGGTGTTCGTTGGCTTGTTCCGGCACCAGCAGCACGAACAGCATGCCAACCGGGCGGTTGTCAGGCGCATCGAACTGAACCGGTTCGGACAGGCGGATAAAGGCGCCCGCAGCTTTCTTCAGGCCCTTGATACGTCCGTGCGGAATCGCGATGCCCTGGCCGAGGCCGGTGGATCCGAGGCGTTCGCGGGCGAACAGGCTGTCGAATACGTCGCTACGGCCGATGCCCTGGTTGTTCTCGAACAACAGACCGGCTTGTTCGAATACGCGCTTCTTGCTGCTCGCTTCGAGGTCGATGACGACGTTTTCGGTGGGGAGGAGTTCGGCGATCAGACTCATTTCAGGATTTGCCGCGGGTCGCCGCATGGTGTGCGGTAAGCGCGGACGGGCTGGTTTGCGGGGAGTGCGCCGGGCACCGGATGAAGGGCGCGATTATAAACACTCCCCGCAGTAAGTACAGGAACTATTGTGCAGTGCAACGAGGGCTTATTCCTCTTCTGCTGCGGCCTGGTGCTTGAGCGCGTCGTGCCCGTGATCTTGCACCTTCTGCTTGTGCTTGATGACCTGACGGTCAAGCTTGTCGGTCATGGCATCGATGGCAGCGTAAAGGTCGGCGTCTTCTGCTTCGACGAAGATGTCCTTGCCGCGTACGTGCAGGGTGACCTCCGACTTCTGCACCAGCTTTTCGACGGAGAGAATGACGTTGATGCTGGTGACGTTGTCGAAGTGGCGGATGACGCGGTCGATCTTGCCCGAGACGTAGTCACGGATGGCCGGGGAAACTTCAACGTGGTGTCCGGTGATGTTCAGATTCATGATCGCTCCTCGCGTCGTGAGTGGGGTCAGATCGACTTGCGTTGACTGACCGGTGGGATATTCAGTGACTCGCGGTATTTGGCGATTGTGCGGCGGGCTACAACGATGCCCTGCTGTCCAAGCAAATCCGTAATGCGGGAATCGGAGAGGGGCTTTTTCTTGTCCTCAGCTTCGACCAGCTGGCGAATCAGGGCGCGTATCGCGGTCGATGACGCAGCGCCGCCGGTGTCTGTGGATACATGACTGCCGAAGAAGTACTTCAGTTCAAACACGCCGCGCGGCGTGGACATGTACTTCTGTGTGGTCACCCGCGAGATGGTCGACTCGTGCAGTTCGAGCTCGTCCGCAATTTCTCGCAGGGTCAGCGGTCGCATCGCCACGTCCCCATATTCAAAGAACTGGCGCTGCTGGTCAACGATTGCCTGCGATACACGCAAGATGGTGTCGAAACGCTGCTGCACGTTCTTGATCAGCCAGCGCGCTTCCTGCAGCTGTCCGGCCAGTGCGCCGGCCGATCCGCGGTTTTGTTGCAGGATGCTGGCGTAGAGCTGGTTCACGCGCAGTTTCGGCATGGCTTCGCCGTTGAGACTGGCCACCCAGCGGTTGCGCAGCTTGCGCACCACCACGTCGGGCACGATGTAGCCCGTGTCGTCGGCGCCATATTGCAGACCCGGGTGGGGGTTGAGGCTGCAGATCAGAGCCTGCGCCTCGCGCAGCGCGTCCTCGCTGCAACCGGTTGCGCGGCGCAGACGCACAAAGTTGCGTTCAGCCAGTAATTCAAGGTGCTCGCGCACAATGATCAGGGCCAGGTCGCGCGTTGCGCTGTCCGGCAGCACACGCAGTTGCAGCGCCAGGCATTCGGAGGGCGTGCGTGCGGCGATGCCGGCCGGATCCAGGCTTTGGACCTGGTTGAGGGCGATCTGCAGGTCTTCGGGTTCGATCTCGAAGTCTTCGGGGATGACTTCGATGAGTTCTTCGAGCGACTGGTGCAGGTAGCCGTCGTCGTCCAGCGCCTCGATGATGAAGCGCGCGAGCAACCGGTCGCGGTCGCTCATCGGCGACAGACTGATCTGGCTGTTGAGGTGGTCGCGCAGGCTGATCGACGCGGCCTGGATGTCCTGATAGTCGCGGTCGTCTTCGTCGTCGCGGCTACGTGAGCCGCCGCTGCCCCAGTCGCCGGACGCTTCGAGGAAGTCGGGCGAGCTGTCGGTTTCGGGTGCGTCGCGTTCGGCGGCTTCCTGCGACGTGTCGGCACTGCTGGTGGTTTCGCCGGCGGCCTCGCCGCGCGGCGGGGGCGGCGCTTCGTCGCCGTCTTCGCGTTCGAGCAGCGGGTTGTCAGCGAGGAAGCGCTCGATCTCCTGATTCAGCTCGATCGTCGACAGTTGCAGCAGCTTGATGGACTGCTGCAGCTGAGGGGTCAGCGTGAGTGACTGCGAGAGCTTGAGCTGGAGGGATTGCTTCATCTTGCTGCCGGCAGCACTTACAGCCGGAAATGCTCCCCGAGATAGACCTGACGGACGCGCACATCATCGATGATCTCTTCGGGCTGGCCGCCCGCGAGCACCGTGCCGTCGCTGAGGATGTAGGCATGGTCACAGATGCCCAGCGTCTCGCGCACGTTGTGGTCGGTGATCAGCACGCCGATGCCGCGTTCCTTCAGGTAACGGATGATCTTCTGGATGTCGAGCACGGCAATCGGGTCGACACCGGCGAAGGGTTCGTCGAGCAGGATTACGCGCGGGTCGGTGGCCAGCGCGCGCGCGATCTCGCAGCGCCGGCGCTCGCCGCCCGACAGCGAAACCGCCATGTTGTCGGCCAGGTGGGCGATGCCCAGTTCTTCGAGCAGTTCGCCCAGCCGTGCGTCGATGGCGCCCTTGTCCAGCCCCTGCAGTTCCAGCACCGCCCGCACGTTGTCTGCCACGCTGAGGCGGCGGAACACACTCATCTCCTGCGGCAGGTAGGACATGCCCATGCGCGCACGCGTGTGGATGGGTTGATGCGTCAGATCCTTGCCGTCGAGCTGGATGCTGCCCGCGTCGCAGCTCACCAGACCGACGATCATGTAGAAACAGGTGGTCTTGCCGGCGCCGTTGGGGCCAAGCAGGCCGACGACTTCGCCGGCTCCGACCTCCAGGCTGACATCGCGCACGACTTCGCGCGACTTGTAGCTTTTGCGCAGCCCCGACACTTCAAGAAGACTCATCCGGAACCTCTTTGAGCAACCTTGTGATTACTTCACTGGAAAAACCGCGTCCCTGCAGGAAGCGCGCCTGACGCGCCCATTCCCTGCGATCTGCTGCCACTGTGCCGAACTTGGCGCGCCACAGCAGCCTGGCGCGTTCGATGTCGCTGTCCAGATCGCCGTGCGCCAGCACCTCGGCCACCGTGTCGCCATCGACACCGCGCCGCGCCAGCTCCATCTTCAGCCGCGCGGTGCCGAAACGACCGGACTTGCTGCGCACCCAGGATTCCGCGAAACGCCGGTCCGATTGCAGGCCCAGTTCGGCCATGCGATCGATGACGGCTTCCACTTCCTCCGGGGTGCCGAGCGAAGTCAGCTTGCGCGCCAGTTCGACGCGCGAGTGGTCGCGCATCGCAAGCAGGCGGAGGGCTTTCTGACGCAGCCGGTCCGCCGCCTCGGTCATCAGGCTTCCGTTGCGGGCGCAGCCTCGGTCACGGCCATTTCACTCAGGCCGAGGGCCACGCGCACCTTGTTTTCGATCTCGCGCGAGAGCGCCGGGTTGGCTTTCAGGAACTCGCGCGAGTTGTCCTTGCCCTGGCCGATCTTGTCGCCGTTGTAGGCGTACCAGGCGCCGGACTTGTCGACGATCTTGTGCTCCACGCCCAGGTCGATGATTTCGCCTTCGCGCGAAATGCCGGTGCCGTAGAGGATGTCGAAGTGCGCTTCGCGGAACGGCGGGGCGACCTTGTTCTTGACGACCTTGACGCGGGTTTCCGAACCGACCACCTCGTCGCCGCGCTTGATCGCGCCGGTGCGACGGATGTCCAGACGCACGGAGGAGTAGAACTTCAGCGCGTTGCCGCCGGTGGTGGTTTCCGGGCTGCCGAACATCACGCCGATCTTCATGCGGATCTGGTTGATGAAGATCACCAGCGTATTGGTGCGCTTGATGTTGGCGGTGAGCTTGCGCAGCGCCTGGCTCATCAGGCGTGCCTGCAGGCCCGGCAGCTGGTCGCCCATCTCGCCTTCGATCTCGGCCTTCGGCGTGAGGGCTGCGACCGAGTCGATGACCACCATGTCGACGCCGCCCGAGCGCACCAGCATGTCGGCAATCTCGAGTGCCTGCTCGCCGGTGTCGGGCTGCGAGATCAGCAGGTCGGAAATGGTCACGCCCAGCTTCTCGGCGTAGCCGACGTCCAGCGCGTGTTCGGCGTCGATGAAGGCTGCGGTGCCACCGAGCTTCTGCATCTCGGCGATGACCTGCAGCGTCAGTGTGGTTTTGCCCGACGATTCCGGGCCATAGATCTCGACCACCCGGCCGCGCGGCAGACCACCCAGGCCGAGCGCGATGTCCAGCCCGAGCGAGCCGGTGGAGACGGTCTGGATGTCGCGCTCGGGGCTGTCGTCACCCATGCGCATGATCGAACCCTTGCCGAACTGGCGCTCGATCTGCTGGAGCGCTGCGGCGAGTGCCTTGGCCTTGTTGTCGTCCATGTCGTGTCCTTGCGAAAAGTGAGGGAAATTATGGCACAGAGATTGCATGTGCGCGGGGTCGCGCTCAGCCGATCAGTGTTTCCGTGTGCCCTTTGAGTGCGCGCAGCGCGTGGAGCACCGTCTGCAGGCGCACTGCGTGGCGATCGCCACTGAAGTGCCGGGTTTCGCAGGCAATGCCGCGATCACGCACGGCCCACGCAAAGCACACCGTGCCAACCGGTTTGCCCGGCGTGGCGCCGCCGGGCCCGGCAATACCCGATACCGCCAGGGCGACTTGAGCGACGCTGCCTTCCAGCGCCCCGGCGGCCATCTGGCGCACCACTTCCTCGCTGACCGCGCCGTGTTGCACGATGCTGTCGTGCGAGACGCCCAGCATGTCTTCCTTGGCGGCATAGGAGTAGGTCACGAAGCCGCGGTCGAACCACTCCGAACTGCCGGCAATTTCGGTCACTGCGGTCGAGATCCAACCGCCGGTGCAGGATTCGGCGGTGGCCAGCATCCAGCCGTGGGCGCGCAGCCAGGCGCCGACTTCGCGGGCCAGTGCGTCGAGCGTTTCGTCCGGCTCGCTCATCCGAACAGCCTCACCAGAATTGCCAGCACCAGCAGCGCATAGCCGGCTGCGACGATGTCGTCGATCATCACGCCGAAGCCGCCCTTGAAGGCCGCCTCGACGTTGCGTACCGGTGGCGGTTTGACGATGTCGAAGAAACGGAAAAGCACCACGGCGACAGCCTGCCACAGCAGCGTGGGTGGCGTGAACAGCAGGACCAGCCAGATCGCGACCATCTCATCCCACACGATGGCGCCGTGGTCGGGCGCGCCCAAGGCACGGCCGGTGCGGCCGGCCGCGAGTACGCCGCCGATGAAGAAGATGCCCAGCAGCCCGAGCAACATGGCGTCGGACATCGACCAGGACAGGGCTGGGAACAGCAGCCAGCCGAGCAGCGTGCCGAAGGTTCCGGGGGCTTTCGGGGCGAGGCCTGAGCCGAAACCGAGCGCGATGAAATGCGAAGGATGGGCGAGGAGAAAGCGGGGGGTTGGTTTGATCATGCGAAGTGGTCGTATCCGCCTGCGTTACCCAGGCTGCCGTCGGCCTCGACGATGCGCAGGCCGGGTTGCGCCGTGATGTGGCCGATCCGCGTCATGGGCAGCTGCAGTTCGGTGGCGATGCGTTCGATATCCGCGCGGCGAGCCGGCGGGGCGGTGAACAGCAGTTCGTAGTCGTCACCGCCGGACAGGCAGCTTGCCCGCGCCGCGTCCGGGCTGGCCCCGAGTGCGGTCAGGTTTGTCAGCGGCAGCTGTGCAGTGTGGATGTCGGCGCCGACGCCGGAGGCCGCGAGAATGTGCTTCAGGTCGCCCGCCAGTCCATCCGACACATCGAGCATCGCACTGGCGATCCCGCGCAACGCCAGTCCGGCCGTCGCACGCGGCTGCGGACGCTGCAGGGCGGCAATGCATTCGCTTGCGCCAGCTCCGGGCAGCGTCAGGCGCCGCTGCAGGTGCGCCAGCCCCAGCGCGGCGCGGCCGGGTTGGCCGGTGACCCATACGTCGTCGTCCGGGCGTGCGCCGCCGCGCGTGATCGCGCTGCCGGTCGGCACTTCGCCGAAGATCGTCACGCTCAGATTGAGCGGTCCGCGCGTTGTGTCGCCACCGATCAGGTCGACCCCGAAATGATCGGCGCAGCCAAACAGGCCGCGTGCAAAGGCAGCAATCCAGGCTTCATCGACCGACGGCAGGGCCAGCGCCAGCAGCGCCCAACGCGGCTCACCGCCCATCGCGACGATGTCGGAGACATTCACCGCCAGCGTTTTCCAGCCCAGATCTTCGGCGTCGGTGTCGGGCAGGAAGTGCGTGCCCGACACCAGCATGTCGGTCGACACCGCCAGCTGCATGCCGGGGCGCGGCGCAAACAAAGCAGCGTCGTCGCCGACACCGAGATCGGTGTGGCGCCCGCTACGCGTGAAGTACTGACGGATCAGGTCGAATTCGGAGGGCATCGTGCCTTGCTGGCGGATGGCCGGGGATATGCTGGCCGGGTGAAATACCGTTTGGTGCGCGGCCGAGTATAGCAAACGCCTGCCTCTCGCTTGCCAGTCGGCAAGCAGCGTGTCAGTGTCGGCGGGGCCGGCGTTATTCGCTTGTCGGGGAGGGTGTAATGGGTTTTCCGGTCATGCTCAGGATGCTTGCGCTGGTGTTGTGCGCCGTAGGTGGAATCACTCATGCGCAAGAGCCTGCGCTGCCGCCAATTGGCGTTTTGCCAACCTATCTGGATCGTGCCTTTGCGTCGTTTGACGCCGCGGACCGTTCCGCGATGCCGAAGGCGGGCGGGATCCTTTTTGTGGGCAGTTCGTCGATTGCCTTCTGGCCGGACTTGCGCGCCGAGTTCGACGAGCATCCGGTGATCGTGCAGCGTGGCATTGCCGGCTCACGAATGTCCGATCTGGCACTTCACGCGGATCGCCTTGTGGTGCGATACCAGCCAGCTCGTATCGTCGTCTATGCCGGAGAGAATGACATCGCTGCCGGTCTTGAGTCGGCCTCTGTGCTGGAGGCGTTTCGCCTGTTCGTCACCCGTGTGACCGAGGCCGTGCCGGGCGTGTTCATTACCTGGATTTCGATCAAGCCCAGCCCGAGCCGCTGGAGCGTGAACGCCGCCTTCAATGAGGCGAATGCGCGGGTGGCGGAGTGGATTCGCTCGCGCGACGATGTTGATTACATCGACCTGCACCGTCGCATGCTGGGGCCGGACGGCAAGCCGCGACGGGAGCTTTACGCCGCCGATCAGCTGCATCTTAGTGCTGCGGGCTATGCCCTGTGGGAGGAAGTGATTGAGGCGCGCCTACGCCATCTGCTTCCGGTCGACCGGCAACTGAGGGCGGTTGGTGCTGACGAGCGCGATACGGTGAAGCAGCCACAGCGAGGCAGCGATCACGAGCAACTCGATCCACAGGGCGGGCTGTCGCCCCTCCCCGATCAGGGCAATGGCAAGCAGCGCGATGACGAGATGGGCGCAGAACACCGGCAGTGATGCCGAGCCGAGGGTCTCAAGCGGGCGCAGCGGCGGTGCCACCTTCATCAGAGCCGGGCCGAAGCGCGCGACCACGATGGTCAGCGCCAGCAGGTTCAGCAGACGTAGCGGGCCCAGTTGCCACTTGTCGAACAGGTGGTTGATGGCCGGCCAGTCCGGGAAGGGCGTCTGCCCGACCGTGTAGCGCCAGACGACGGCAAGTACCACCAGCGCAAGCGCCACGCCGACGACGCTCTGCGGCAAGCGCCGTAGCGGGTTGTCGGCGCCCTGATGCCGCGCTCCAAGCCACAGGCCGGCGACCCACAGCAACTGCCAGCCAGACAGTACAAAAGACCCGGTTGCGCTCAACGGAACCGGCATGTTGAGCTGGCCTGCCAGCGCCTCATAGACGCGCGCGCCCAACTCGTACTGCGCGCCCAGCCACAGCGCTCCGCTCAGTCCGAGGATCAGTGGCCATCCGCCGCGCGCGCCGAAGCCCAGCAGCAAGGGGGTGATGATCAGAAACAGTGCGTACATCGGCAGGATGTCGAGCAGTGGCGGGCGATACAGCAGCAGCGCGCCGCCTAGCATGGCCTTGAGCGGCTGCTCGAAGAAGAAGCCGAGCATGTTGGTGACTGCCGGCTGTTCGAGCAGGACGCCCATCGCTGCAACAATTGAAAACACAAACATCAGCAGTGCGACATGGCACAGGTAGATCTGCCCGGCGCGCCGCTGCAGTGCCGAGTGCATCGCGGGAGCGCCGTGGCGCTCAAGTCTGCGGGTGAAGACCATTCCGGCCATGAACCCTGACAGCAACACAAAGCCCTCAGCCGCCGACACGTAACCGAAGGGTTGGCCGAATGCGGCCCCGATCGACGTCGGAATGTGAGTCAGGGTCATCAGCACGAGCATCAGCCCGCGCAGAGCATCGAGCCCGGTAAGTCGTGTCATCGGCGAGTTCCGGAGAGGGCGATGTTCAGCCGTTCATCATGGCCGGGTATGGCAAGGGGGCGGATTCTGTCGCCTTGATCCCGGTTGTGCAATCACGCGCACCAATACGCGGCATGTGAGGCGTAAGCGCTTCGGGCTGGCGTGCGTGCAGGCGTGTGCTTGAAGAATTGCGGGTTGCCGGGAAGGCTTCAAGCATGAATTGCGCCAATTTGTTGGCGAATGTGTTCAGGGAAGCGAGGTGAAAAGCAAAACGCCAGCCCCGGAGGGCTGGCGTTTTGCTTGATTCGATGGTGGGTCGTGCGGGGTTCGAACCTGCGACAAACGGATTAAAAGTCCGCTGCTCTACCAGCTGAGCTAACGACCCGGTACTGCTGAAAGACCGCGATTATTCCAAAGGGTCGGCGGGGCGTCAAGCCGCTGCATGAAATAACCCTGACGTCATGCGTCGGTGGGTCAGGCCTCGCGCATCATCAACCAGTACTGAACTTTCATGGTCACCGCGGCGCCGGCGACGATGGCGGCGGTGGTCAGCAAGGAGCCGATGGCCAGGGTCGAGAAGCCGGTGATGCCCTGGCCGATCGTACAGCCGAGGGCCGTGACGCCACCGAAACCCATCAACATGCCGCCAATGATATGGCGCACCAGGTCATCGGCGTTGGTGAAGGATTCGATGCGGAAGCTGCGCGAGGTGACCGCGTACACGGCGGAGCCGGCGATTACACCAAGCACGCCGGCAATACCGAAGCTGACGATGCGACTGGTGTCGCTCCACAGCATGAACAGTTCCAGCGTGTAGGCGACAGGTGCAACGAACGTGAAGGATTCGGCGCTGCCGCTGTTGGTGCCGATGAAGGCTCGTTCAAGCGTGCGCGGGTGTTCCTCGACAAAGCCGATGTGGGCCGTCAGATACCAGCCGGCGACGCATACGGCACCGATCACAGCCGCGCCCAGCAGCATGTCGACCTGGCGCGGTTCGCGGCTGATCAGCGCGAATACGATCAAAACGCCGCCGATCAAAGCGGTCAGCGCCATCAGCGCCGCGTCACGGCTCATGCCCAGGCCGGCAAGGACCGAGGGCAGGTCCTGGCGCGTGGTCAGCTCCATGGCCACCGGATCGATGAACTGTGAGCGCCACACGCCAAAAAGGCCGCGCATGGTCATGTAGGCCGAGATGCCGAGGAAGACGAAGACGATCAGCGACTTGAGGTTGCCGCCGCCGATGCGGATCAATGTCTTCGAGCCACAGCCGGAAGCCAGTGTCATGCCTACGCCGAACAGCGCGCCTCCGAGAATGTGCGACAGCCAGATCAGTCGGGGGCTGGTGTAGATCGAATCGGCAGTGTCGAACAGGCCGGCCAGCTGCAGTGCGCCGGTGCCGAAGATGGCGACGCCCACGGCCAGCGCCCACATGCGCATGCGGGTCCAGTCGCCCATGTTGACGATGTCGGAGACGGCGCCCATGGTGCAGAAATTCGAGCGGTTGCCGGCATAACCGAACACCAGCCCGAGCGCGAAGGCAATCCAGGCAACAGTCGAAGCGGCGACAATGGGTTCGTCGAGCATGGCGGCTTTCACGGAGTGGGGACCAAGGGGGCGATTCTAGTGCATTCGCGGGGCGCCGTGATGTGCCGCCCGATGCGGCCGCTTGTGGCGGAGAGTGGCTGTTCCGACTGAAGACCGGAACGCCGTCCGCAACGAGGGACTGCGCCAGTCGCCTTCCCTCGCGGGCGGCAACGCGTTCAGCGCGAACTCGCCGTGAAATGGGCGGCGATCGACATTTGTCACCCAAACATGACGTACCTGCACTGCCATTGCGCCAAAGGCTTTCAGCTGCTGACCAAGCCCGAACGGCGCGCTTGCGGCCGCAGGGCCGGCTAGTTGCGGCAGGTGCCGACTGGCCCGCGGTCCAGCAGCGTGGTGAAATCTTCAGCGCTCATCGGCCGGCCGAACAGCCAGCCCTGTGCCGCTTCCACGCCGAGTTCGCGCAGCCTTTCTGCCTGCGCTTCGGTTTCGACGCCTTCCGCGACCATCTTCAGGCCGAGCGAGCGCGCCATCTCGATGATGTGGAACACCACGTGGCTGGTCGGTGCTTCTGTGCCGAGGGTCTGGACGAAGCTGCGGTCGATCTTCAGGCAATCGAAGCGCAGGTGCTGCAGGTAAGCGAGGCTGGAATAGCCTGTGCCGAAGTCGTCGATGGCGACGCCGATGCCTTCGGCGCGCAGCGCCTCGACCACGCGGGTGGCCTCTTCCGGCCGCACGAAGCCACGTTCGGTGACTTCCGCAGTCAGCCAGCCACTGTGGCCCGGTACGCTGCGTGCCAGCCGGTGCAGCATGTCCACCGTCTCGGAGCGGTGAAGGTCATTGGCCGACAGGTTGATGCTGATGCACAACTCGGGAAAGCGCGCCAGCCATCGCTGTACGTCGCGTTCGACGAGATTGCACACCCGCTGCGTGAGCATGTGCACCACGCCGGCATCCTCGGCAGCGGCGATGAATACGTCGGGGCGAATTTGCTCGCCGTTGCGTCGCTGCCATCGGATCAGCGTTTCGGCGCCGATGACGCGCCCGTCCTGCAGGTCCACCACCGGCTGGTAGACGACCGAGAATTCGTTGCGCCGAAGGGCCGCGCGCAGGGTTGCTGGCCAGGATTGCTGCAGCCGCCCGAGGTACATGAAAACGAGTAGCGCCCCTACGCTGCCGATCAGTCCGAGTGGCACCAGGCGCAGCATGTAAACGCTCAATTGCTGGTGGTAAAGGCTCATTGGAACGGCTGCAATCACACCGGTCTGATAACGCGGTGAACGGAGCATTGCAACGAGCTGCCCGTCGTCGCGAAACAGCTTCTCGCGTTGGTCTTCGAGCCGTTCGATCCATGCCGCACGCACCGGGCCTCGTACGCTGCGCAATTCATGGGCGCCCGGGGTGAAGGTGGCGAGGCCGATATCCTGCCGGTCAATGACGACGTCCACCGGTTGACTCGCGTGAATCACCACCGCGAAGCCCTTGCGCTCGATGACCGTGAATGGCTCGTCGTGGGCGAAGGGCAGGTGCACCGCCGTTCGGATTGCCGAGCCGGTGGATGTCGTGAATTCGACCGGTCCGAAGTCGAGCCCGTCGCCATGGTCACCCCATGACGAGCAGGGCATGCGGTTGCCGCGCATCGGGCCGATTGCGCGCAGATGTCCCATCGACGCTACAACGGTGTGCATGGCCGTCATATGCGCGTTGTCGCAAACGCTGCCTTGCGTAAAGGCGGCGAGCTGGTCGATGCTGGCGTAGAGTTGGGAGGCCGCGCTGTCCGAGCGGTTGAGCACCTCGCGGGCTAGCCGCAGGGCCTCTTCCTGAGTGGCTTCCAGCGCAAGATCGCGGGCGAGGTCCAACGTGGCGAAAAGTGGAATTGCCGCGACCAATAGGGCGGCGGCCTGGATGGTCAGCCGGGACAAGGTGCTGGACATCAGAACTCCCCGTGCGGATCGGATGCTTGCGGCATGTGGCACGATACCGCAAATCCGCTTCGCATCAATATGCAGGTCAATGCGGCTTCACACGGAGACGACGAAGTGAGCGAAAGCACCAACAGATGCGCCTGGCCGGGCAGTGACCCGCTCTATTGCGCGTATCACGATCACGAGTGGGGCGTGCCGGTGCGCGACGCCCGAACCATGTTTGAGTTCCTGCTGCTCGAAGGCATGCAGGCGGGCCTGTCGTGGATCACCGTGCTGAGAAAGCGCGAGCACTACCGCAAGGTCTTCGACGGCTTTGACCCCGAATGTATTGCGCGTTATGACGACGCGAAGAAGGCCGCTCTGCTGGCCGATGCCGGCATCATCCGCAACCGCGCGAAGGTCGATGCCGCTATCGGCAACGCGCGCGCCTGGCTGGAGATGCGTGATGCCGGTATTGATCCGGTGGACTGGTTGTGGGGATTCGTCGGCGGACAGACCAAACAGAATGCCTGGACGGCCCTGTCCGAGATTCCCGCGTACACGGCGGAGTCCGACGCCATGTCCAAGGCGCTCAAGGCGCGCGGTTTCAAGTTTGTTGGTTCAACCATCTGCTACGCACACATGCAGGCCACCGGCATGGTGAATGACCACGTTGTGGGTTGCTACCGCCACGCCGAGGTCGCGCGACACGCCCCATGAATTTTCTGGCGCACGCCTGGCTGGCGGGAGATTCCGTGCCGGACCGTCTCGGCGGTCTGATCGGTGATTTCGTCAAAGGGCCGCTGCCGGCCGGTTTGCCGCCGGACATTGCTGCGGGGGTGCGGCTGCACCGCAGCATCGACAGCTTCGCCGACACGCACCCCGCTTTCCGCCGCGCCTGCGCCCGTGTGCCGACCGAGCGGCGTCGTGCCGCCGGAATCCTCGTCGA
Source organism: Pseudazoarcus sp. NS34 (assembly GCF_059703725.1). NCBI lineage: Bacteria > Pseudomonadati > Pseudomonadota > Betaproteobacteria > Rhodocyclales > Zoogloeaceae > Pseudazoarcus > Pseudazoarcus sp. NS34. The sequence continues at coordinate 276,119 of NZ_BAAKIZ010000004.1, read as the reverse complement.
CATGTTTTTCGATCACTTTCTGGCGCTCCGCTGGGAAGACTTCAGTGAGCAGCCACTGCCGCTCTTCACCGCCGACTCGTATCAGCTATTGGCGGCGCACCATGCACTGCTGCCACCGCGCCTGCAGCGCATCCTGCCGTGGATGCGCGAGGACGACTGGCTGGCTTCCTACCGCGAGCTTGAATCGGTGGCGCGTGCGCTCGATCGCATGTCCCAAAGGCTGAGCCGGCCCGGGCTGCTCGCCGGGGCCGGCTCGGTGCTGCGCGCAGACCGCGCTGCTTTTGAAGCGGATTTTCTCGCCTTCATGCCCGATGCACGGCAATTTGCCGACGCCCACCGGGCCTTGCGAATTATCTGATGTTGATCACGATCGGCGGGGTGCGCACGACCACGCCCGGCTCGTAGGAGTAATGCACGCGGGGCCGCGGCGAATACATCGGTGCTGGCGGGAAGTAATAGTGATGCACCACGCCGTACGTGTGATGCTTCTGGTACTCAACGTGATGCGACTTGCTGCGGTTGTAGTGGTGGTTGTGTTTGCGCTGGTCGTAATGCTTCTGGTGCTGACGCGGCGGATCGTAACGACGATGCTCGCGATCGGCCATGGCCGGCAGCGAAGCGGCAAACAAGGTGCCGCCAAGCAACAGCGGCAATATCCAGTGGCGGAGTTCAATGGCTTTCATGGGAGCCTCCCGAATCCGGTCTGAGCAGCGGAGTGCCGTCAGACCACGCTGCAAGAGTAGTGATCGACACGTGTCGTGGCTGTAATGCGTGGCTACGGGATGTTTCAGCGGCACCGAAGCCCACGTGCGGTGCGGCTAACACCACCATGGGTATCGCTACCCGATACTTCGCCCAAGCCCCTCGTCATCCGCCAGCGCTCGGCGTAGGCTGCGTCCCGTTCGTCATTTTTCGGGAAGTCGCATGAGCACTACCTCCGATCTGATCGCCGCGCTGAAGGCCGAACTGCGCGCCGCCAACATGAGCTACGCGAGCCTCGCGGCGCAGCTTGGGCTGGCCGAATCCAGCGTCAAGCGCATGTTCTCGCGCGCTGGTGACATGCCGCTGTCGCGCATCGACGAAATCTGCCGCGTGCTCGGCACCGACTTTGCCGAGCTCGCGCGGCGTGTTGCAGATGCGCAACCGCTGCTGCTTGAACTCACCGCCGAGCAGGAGGAAGCCGTAGTGGCCGACCGTCGCCTGCTGCTGGTGGCGACCTGCTGCCTGAGCCAATGGTCGGCCGAGCAGATCGTGGCCACCTACGCCATCGATGAGGCCGAATGCGTGGCCTGCCTCGCGCGGCTGGACCGCCTTGGCATCATCGAACTACGCCCGCTCAACCGTTACCGCCTGCGCGTTGCCAAGGGTTTTCGCTGGCGGCCGAACGGGTCGGTGATGGCCTTCTTCCGCGACGAGGTGGTCGACGACTACTTCGACGCCGGCTTCGACGACGAGAGCGAATTGCTGCTGATGGTGCATGGACAGATTGCGCCGGGCGCTGCCGCCGGCCTGCGCGATCGTCTCGCTCGCGTCGGGCAGGATTTCTCCGCTCAGCATCTGGCTGATCGCAAGCTGGCACCGCAGCAGCGCCGCCCCTACACGCTGGTCGTCGCGCTGCGTTCGTGGCTGATGGCGTCCTTTCGCGACATGTTGCGCGACCCGTCCGGCTGGCCCGGTCGTGCGCGCTGAACACCCGATCACCTTTCCGTGAGGTTTCTGATGCTGCGTTCCCTGATCCGCTCCGTGCTGCGCGTAGTCGCACGGCTGGTGTTCCGTGTGCGTGTTGCCGGCCGCATGCCGGTCGTGCCTTCGCGCCTGCTGGTCGTCGCAAACCACGAGTCCTTTCTCGACGGACTGCTGCTGGGCCTGTTCCTGCCGCTCGATCCGGTGTTCGTGGTGCATACCGGTGTCACCAAGAGCCGCTGGTTTCGACTGGTGTTGATGCTGGTCGACTACCTTTCGGTCGACCCCACCAGCCCGATGGCCATGAAGAAGGTCGTGCGCCTGATCGAATCCGGTCGCCCGGTGGTGATCTTCCCGGAAGGGCGCATCACTACCACCGGCAGCCTGATGAAAACCTATGATGGCCCGGCTTTCGTTGCTGCACGCACGGGCGCCACGGTGCTGCCGGTGCGCATCGACGGCGCCGCGCGCACCTGGTTCTCGCGCATGGGCGGGCGCTTTCCGCGCCATCTGTTCCCGCGCATCGGGCTGCACATCCAGCCTGTCACGCATATCGACATGCCCGAGGCCCCGACGTCGCGCGAGCGCCGTCGCAAGGCAGGGGAGGCCATGCGACGCCTCATGCAGGAGATGATCTTTGCCACCCGCCCCGAGCAGACGCTGTTCGAGGCCTTGCTCGATGCCGCCTCCATCCACGGCCGCTCGCGCCGTCTGGTCGAGGATCTCAAGCAGGAGGAATATTCCTACCGCGATCTGCTCAAGATGTCGCTCGCGCTCGGCCGTCTGGTGGCCCGCCAGACCACTCCGGGCGAAAACGTCGGCGTGCTGCTGCCTAATCTCGCTCCCACGCTGGGGCTGGTGTTCGGCCTCAGCGCGCAGCAGCGCGTGCCGGCCATGCTCAACTACACCGCCGGCACCGACGGCATGCAGGCGGCCTGCACCGCCGCGCAGGTGCGCACCATCCTCACCTCGCGCGCCTTCGTCGAGCAGGCGCGGCTGGCTGACAAACTGGCGGGACTGCAGGGCGTGCGCCTGCTCTACCTCGAAGACCTGCGCGCCGCCATGACGCTGGCCGACAAGCTGTGGCTGATGTTGTGGGCGCTGCCCTTCCCGAAACTCGCCACCCACATCGGCTCGGCTGAAGATCCGGCCGTGGTGCTGTTCACCTCCGGCTCCGAGGGCAAGCCCAAGGGCGTCGTGCTGTCGCACCGCGCGTTGCTCGCCAACATCGCGCAGATCCGTTCGGTGGTCGATTTCTCGGTCGAGGACAAGATCCTCAACGCGCTGCCGCTGTTTCACTCTTTCGGTCTGACTGCGGGGGGCCTGCTGCCCGTGCTGGCCGGTACCCATGTCTTTCTGTATCCGAGCCCGCTGCACTACCGAGTGATTCCCGAGCTGGCCTACGACCGCGGCTGCACCGTGCTGCTGGGTACCTCGACCTTCCTCGCCAACTACGCCAAACACGCTCACCCGTATGACTTCTACCGCCTGCGCTATGTCATCGCCGGTGCCGAAAAGCTCGCCGAGCCGGTGCGCGAGCTGTGGTTCGACAAGTTCGGCCTGCGCATCTTCGAAGGCTATGGCGCCACCGAAACTGCGCCGGTGATCGCAGTGAACACGCCCATGGCCTACCGCCGCGGCACGGTCGGGCAGGTGCTGCCGGGCCTGCATGCGCGGCTCGTGCCGGTGCCGGGAATCGACGACAAGGGCGGCCGCCAGGGCATGCTGCATGTCAGCGGGCCAAACCTCATGAGCGGCTACCTCAAGTTCGACCGGCCCGGCGTCATCCAGCCGCCGGCGTCCGAGCTGGGCGAGGGCTGGTACGAAACCGGTGACATTGTCGAACTCGATGACGACGGCTTCGTGCGCATTGCGGGACGCGTCAAACGCTTCGCCAAGATCGCTGGCGAGATGGTCAGCCTGGAAGTGGTCGAAAAGCTCGCCGCCGTCGCGGCGCCTGCCGCGCAGCACGCCGCCACGGCCGTGAGCGATGCGACCAAGGGCGAGGCGTTGGTGTTGTTCACGACCGACGCCAGCCTCAACCGCGACACACTGCTCGCCGCCGCCAAGACCCAGGGCGTGGCCGAACTCGCCGTACCGCGCCGCATCGAGGTCGTCGAGGCCTTGCCGCTGCTTGGCACCGGCAAGCTCGACTATGTCACGCTCAAGCAGATGGCTGAGGTGGCGGCATGAGCGCGCCGGCATCTCCCCTGCGTCGCCGGCTGCTGCGCGCCGCCCTTGGTGCCGGTGCGCTGGCCGGGGCAGGCGTTACCGTTGGCGTGCTGGCGAAGCCCCATCTGATCAACCCGTGCCTGGCTGGCCTGCCGCCCGAACTCATCGACCATCCATTGCTGACCGATGTGTGGGACGGCATCGACCCCGCCATGGTGTGGGACTGTCACGCCCATCTGGCCGGCACGGGTGATTCCGGCCGCGGCATCGAGATGTCGCCAAAGATGCTCAGCCCGCTCAACCCGATGTTGTTCGTGCAGCGCCTGTTCTACATGAATGCAGGCTGCGCGCACGACGCGCCGGGGCGGGTAGACGAGAGCTACGTCGAGCGCCTGCACAACCTCATGGAAGGCATGCCGCAGGGCTTCCGCATGATGTTGTACGCCTTCGACCGCGTGCATGACGCCGATGGCACGCCGCGCCCGGACCTGTCGGCTTTCCATGTGCCCGACGCCTACGCACGCGAAGTGGCGCAGGCCGAGCCGCAGTGGTTCGAGTGGGTGTGCTCGGTGCACCCGGCGCGACGTGATGCGCTTGCCGCGCTGGAGGCCGCTGCGGCCGGTGGAGCACGCGCGGTGAAGTGGTTGCCGCCCGCGATGGGCATCGATCCAGGGGCGCCTGAATGCGACGACTTCTACCGCACGCTGGCGCGGCTCGACATGCCTTTGATCACGCACGTCGGTGAGGAAAAGGCCGTGGCCGGCATCGCACGGCCGGAGTGGGGCAACCCGCTGCGCCTGCGCCGCGCGCTTGATCTGGGTGTGCGGGTGGTGATGGCGCATTGCGCCAGCCATGGCGAGGACGTCGATACCGACAGGGGGCCGAATGGCCCGCGCGTGCCGAGCTTCGAGTTGTTTGCCCGCATGATGGGTGAAGCGCGCTACGGCGAACTGCTGTTCGGCGACATCTCCGCCACCGTGCAGCGCAACCGCCACATCGACACCGTGCGGGCGCTGATCGAGCGGGAGGAATGGCACCCGCGATTGCTGTTCGGCACGGATTACCCCTTGCCCGGGGTGGTGCCGCTGATCTCTCCGTCAGCATTCGCGCGTGCCGGCATGCTCAACGCCGCCGCCGTGTCGGTGCTCGAATCGGTGCGCGAGCACAATCCGGTGCTGTTCACCTTTGCGCTCAAGCGCCTGCTCGTCAGCAACGGCCGCCGTTTTGCGCCGGCGGTGTTCGAAACACGCCGCTTCTTTGACCGGAGCCCAGCATGAGTTCCCAGTTCAAGCTGCTGCGCGAGCGGCGCTTCCTGCCGTTCTTCGTGACCCAGTTTCTGGGTGCCTTCAATGACAACTTCTACAAGAACGCGCTGGTGGTGCTGGTTACCTTCCAGGCCGCGACACTGAGCGCGCTGTCGGCCGGCGTGCTGGTGAACCTCGCGGCGGGTGTGTTCATCCTTCCGTTCTTTCTGTTCTCGGCCACCGCCGGGCAGTTTGCCGACAAGCTCGAGAAGAGTCGGCTGATCCGGCTTACCAAGCTGCTCGAAGTGGTGATCATGCTGCTTGCGGCGCTGGCCTTCGCCTTCAGTTCGCTGCCGCTGATGCTTGGTGTGCTGTTCCTGATGGGCACGCAATCGGCGCTGTTTGGGCCGGTCAAGTACGCCATCCTGCCGCAGCATCTGCGCGAGGACGAACTGGTCGGCGGCAACGCGCTGGTCGAGGCCGGTACCTTCATCTCGATCCTGATCGGCACAATTGCCGGCGGGCTGCTGATCGCGGTGCCGGGCGGCGCGCTGTGGGTGTCGCTTGGCGTGATCGCCATCGCGCTGGCGGGATATGCCGCCAGCCGGGGTATCCCTGCGGCTCCGGCTGCTGATCCGGGGCTGAAGATCGACTGGAACCCGGTGCGCCAGACTTGGCGCATGATCCGCTTCACGCGCGGCAACCGCGCGGTGTTCCTGTCCATCCTCGGCGTGTCGTGGTTCTGGTTCTACGGGGCGATGTTCTTGTCGCAGTTTCCGGCCTTTGCCTCCGAGCATCTCGGGGGCGACGCCATGGCGGTGACGCTGCTGCTGGCGGTGTTTTCGGTCGGCATCGGAGTTGGCTCGCTGGCCTGCGAGAAAATGTCGGCCGGCAAGGTCGAGATCGGGCTGGTGCCCTTCGGCGCCATCGGTCTCACGCTGTTCGCGCTCGATCTGTGGTGGGCCAGCCCGACGCTCGGCAGCGTGGGCGTCGGCCTGCCAATTGGTGAGGTGCTGGCGTCCGCCACCACCTGGCGAGTGCTGTTCGATCTGGTCATGATCGGGGTGTTCGGCGGCTTCTTCATCGTGCCGCTGTATGCGCTGATCCAGATCCGCTCCGAAGCCTCGCACCGCTCACGCATCATCGCCGGCAACAACATCCTCAACGCGCTGTTCATGGTGGTGGCCGCCGGACTCGGCGCCGGCTTGCTCGCAGCGGGGCTGAGCGTACCGCAACTGTTTCTGGTCACCGCGCTGCTCAACGCCGTCGTAGCGGTTTACATCTTCACGCTGGTGCCGGAATTCCTGCTGCGTTTCATCGTGTGGATGCTGGTGCACAGCGTCTATCGCCTGCATGGCAGGGGGCTGGAGAATGTGCCCGAGCGCGGCGCGGCGGTGCTGGTGGCGAACCACGTCAGCTTTGTCGATGCGCTGATCATCATGGCCGCATGCCGCCGCCCGATCCGCTTCGTGATGTACCACCGCTATTTCCGCTGGCCGGTGCTGTCCTTCGTGTTCCGCGTCGGTCGCGCCATTCCCATCGCCTCGGCGAAGGAAGACCCGGCACTGCTGGAGCGTGCGTATGACGAGATCGCCCGCGCGCTCGAAGCCGGCGAACTGGTCGGCATTTTCCCCGAGGGGCACATCACCGAAACCGGCGAATTGCAGCGCTTCCGCAGCGGCATCGCACGCATCGTCGAGCGCACGCCGGTGCCGGTGGTGCCGATGGCTTTGCGGGGTATGTGGGGTAGCTTCTTCAGCCGAAAACACGGGCCGGCGATGACCAAGCCGTTTTGCAGAAGGCCGTCGTCGCGGGTGGAACTGGTGGTGGGGTCGCCGTTGCCGGCGGAGGTCGCCACGCCCGAGGTGTTGCAGGCGCTTGTTGCTGAACTCAGAGGGGAGTTATAGGGCGTGGCGAGGAGGGGAAGGGCCGGCCACAAGCAGTGCAGCCGGCCCGTGTCTTGCAGATCGACTAGCGGGCAGCGTCCTGAATCTTTTCGCCGCCGCGCTCGATGTCCTTGCCGGCACCTTCCATGGTGTTGCAGCCACCAATCACAAAGGCTGCTGCCAGCAGGGTCAGAGTAAGTTTCCAGGCCATGTTCTTCATGCTTTCTCCTTTCGGGTTGAATGGTCCCGTCTGTCTGAAGCTTTGGGAAGAATCAGCAGGGCCGCAGCGCTAGCCGGGTTCCCGCTGCTGGCGCCGCTCCTGGAGCAACACCAGACGGGCAGACTATAGGAAGGTATTCATGATCTGACTACCCCCATGGGCCGTATCAGCCCTCACCGAGACTGCAGGATCCCAGTATCGGCAATGGATTTCAGGAAGGTCATCAAAATGTTCGGGGATGTAAGAACGCCGCTTGCGCCACGTCTGCCCTATCTCAGCGACTGTGCGAGCCTGAATACTGGGGGTACAGCTCCCGACCGCCATCCACGCCCGTGACAATCGTGCCGGCCTTGCTGCGGCCGGACTACCCGCAGCGACTGAGACAAAGACTGAGCCGGCCCGGGCTGCTTGCCGGGGCCGGCTCGAAAATGCGTGCGAAGTACGCCGCATGGGGATCAGGCTTTCGCAATTCTCCAAGCAGCCTCGGGCTGCGCGAATCAACGCAGGTTGATGACAATCGGCGGTACGCGGAACACCACTGCCGGTTCGTAGTAGTGACGCGGCGCATAACGGGGCGCCGGGGTGTAGTAATGGTGCTGATACACCACGTTGTGCGACGGGCGGTAGTAGTGCTTCTTCACGTGATGATGCGACTTGCCACGCTGGTAGTGATGACGATCCTTGCGGTCGTGATCGTAGTGTCGGTGCTCCTTGCGCGAATGGTCGTGGCGACGGTCGTCGCGATCAGCCATGGCCGGCAGGGAAGCAGCGAACAGCGTGCCGCCCAGCAGCAGCGGCAGGACAAGCTGATGAAGTTTGATGGCTTTCATGGGGACCTCCTCTCATTGGTCCGCACGGCGGGATGTCGTGCAACCACGATGCAAGACTAGAGAGCGGCAAGTATCCGGGCTGTAATGCCTCGCTACGGGATGTTGCCAATGTATCCGGGGTTTGTCGGCGCGGCCGGTAGATCAAGGCGTCGCCGGGGTTGTCTGGCGCGGTTCGGTCAGCTGCGCCCGTCGTCAAGCCGGAGGACGGCCGGGTTGGGCGTTATGGGCCGGAAGGAAGGGTGCCGTTGCCGGCGGAGGTCGCCACGCCCGACGTATTGCGGGCGCTTGTATTGAACCGAGAGGGGCGTCGGGCGTGGCGAAGAGGGAAGGGTCAGCAGCGCTGCTGCTGACCCTTATCGAGCAGAGTGCAATCAGCGAGCTTCTTTCTGAATCTTCTCGCCGCCGCGTTCGATGTCCTTGCCGGCGCCTTCCATGGTGTTGCAGCCACCAATCACAAAGGCTGCTGCCAGCAGGGTCAGAGTAAGTTTCCAGGTCATGTTCTTCATGCTTTCTCCTTTCGGGTTGAATGGTCCCGCTTGTCTGAAGCGTTGGGAAGAATCAGCAGGGCCACAGCGCGAGCCGGGCTCCCGCTGCCGGTGCCGCTCCTGGAGCGATGCCGGACGAGCAGACTATAGGAAGCGGTTTATGCTCTGACCACCCCCGAAAACCACGTCTGCTTGCACCGACACTGCAGAATCCCAATGTTCGCAAGGGCTTTCAGGAAGGTCGTCAAAGTGTTCGGGGATGTAATCACGGACGTATGCCATGCCCTTTCTCGTGGCGGTCGGCGTAATGACCATGACGTGATGAACGGCTTCTCTCTTGCTGAGTTTCGACCCAGATTTCTGTCCGAATATCGTCGTGTTCAATCATGGCCTGTCCGACAAGGAAGAGACCCTGCTGCTGTCCGAAGACATCGTGAACTATGGCGGGTCTTCGGCCGTGTTGCAGGTCGGTAGCGGTTCGCAGGTCAGCATTGAAGTCAAAACCTTGGACGGCGTTGCACAAAAAATGTGTGACGTGCGCTTGATCAAGATCGATGTAGAGGGAATGGAGCTCAATGTTCTCAAGGGCGCTGTTGCGACGATCCGATCAAATCAGCCGGTCATTGCCTTTGAGCAGCATGAAAGTGAATTCGTGGAGGGCGGCGAGACCGCGTCAATCGACTTCCTGAGGAGCCTCGGCTATGAGATGTGCGTTATCGAAACCGACCGCGACAGGCAGACCTGGCTTTCGCGAAGGCTCAGAAACGTATCCGAATTGCTTTTCGGCCGAAAGGACGTTCGAAGTATCGTGATGACGTCCGAAGTCGCCCGCGGAACGTACGACATGATCATTGCCTTGCCGCCGAAGTACGCCGTCAGGTTGAGTGCAGAGCACTCACTCGGCTGACCTTGCGGCGTAGCCTGCGATGCTCCAGACAGCCTCCGGGATAGGATTTTCGGCCAGCGGTGTGTGACTACGGAAGCCCAGCCCTATTGTTTCGCCAGATTTGAACAGCACAGCCTGTGCCAGACGCCGCCTGCACAGCAGTCGTCCGCGTATTTGCAGCTCCGCCCTTTGGTCGGGCCGCCAGCGCTGACATATCTGCATACGTCATTGGCGCGCCGGCGCACAGACTTCCGGTTTTGCATGTGTCATGGTGGGGCCGCACCATCAAGCTCTGATGGCCGTCTCCCGACGCCGCAGCAATGGGCGGCAACGACGGCTTTCGGAGACGCTCGCGGACCCCGGCCCGCGAAGATGTCCTCTCTGGAGACCCGCCATGTCCATAAGCACAATTCTTCTGATCATCCTGATACTGCTCCTCCTCGGCGCCCTTCCGGCCTGGCCGCACAGCCGCGGTTGGGGTTACGGCCCCAGCGGCGGCCTCGGCCTGGTCGTGGTCGTGCTTCTCGTGCTGTTGTTGCTTGGCAAGCTATAGAGGCGAGTTGGCAGTGAGTCAGATGCTGCGCCCAGCACCGGTGGCCCGGGCTGGGTGCGCTAGCGCGTCACACCGCGCTGGCGTTTGATGAACAGGATGATGGCCGCCGGGAAGTGGACCACGCCGAACGCGCCAATAAAGCCGAGCACGCTCTGGATGCCGGCATATTCCGCCGCCGACAGCAGTCCCAACCCCGTGCCGGCTGCCATCAACGTCAGTCGCAGGAATATCTGGTTCCATTCGCCCCGCGTGTGGAAGGGAATGCGGTATTGCGCGTAGGCAGTGACCGCGACTGCGACTGCTGCAAATACGCCAAGTACGACGGTTTCCATATAAGCCCCCTCGTTGCTGTGGGCGTCGGCCGCCGAGCCAAGGGCGGGCCGACTCTTCACGATGGAAGGGTCGGCGCCGCGATTGTTCCCGCGTGCTGTTTGCTGTTTCATTTTCAGTCGCCCGCCGCGGCGGAATCTCAGCCGATCGAGGTGTGTTGAACCGACTTCGTTTGTGGGAAGCCCAGCGGCGGATGCGGTGCGCTTATCCGCCCCACGCAACTGCGTGCAGCAACGCGGCGGCGGTGCGCTCAGCGCGCGGGAAACTGCCGCCCGTTGAGCGGATGGGTAATGGCGTCATCGCCGTAGGTGGCGACAACCTGTGCGACTACTACCCGGTAGCCGTTGAGCCATTGGGCCTGAAGGCGCTTGGCTTCGAGGTGTTTGGGATGTTGCATCAGGGCCTGCAGGGCTTCCATGGATTCCCAGTAATACACATTCGAGACGAGACCCGTTTCGCGGTTCTCCCACGCTTCTTCGCCGAGATAGCCCGGGGTGGATCGGGCGACTTCGGCAATCGCCTGATCCAGTGTGTGGAAGTCGGCGTCGAAGTTGCCGGGGGCAAAAGTGAAGGTCGATGTGTACATGCGGATTGGAAAGGGCCGCCGAATGCACACGGCGGCCCTCAGCCTTGATGAGGTGGGGTGCCGGCCGTCAGCCGACGAGGATGACGTGCACGCGCCGTGGCCCATGCGCGCCGAGCTGAATGGTCTGCTCGACGTCTGCCGTGCGTGACGGCCCGGACACGATATTGGTGGCGCGCGGCATGCCGCGTTCGCGCAGCAGCGTCCAGGCGTCCTCGAAGTGCTCGACGATCTGGCTGCGTTCGAGCACGACGATGTGGTCGTCGGGCACGAAGTTGTGGGTGGTCGGGTTGTCCGGGCCGGACGCGAAGATCAGGCTGCCGGATTCGGCCACGGCCACGAAGCAGGTGGTCACCGACAGGGCTTCTTCGATGCCGGCAGCTTCGTGATGCACCTTCCAGCCGCGCGGCCATTTGAGTTCGCGCAGGGCGCCGCCGACGGCAGCTTTCTTCTTGATGTCGTGGGTGGCGCGGTAGGCCTCGATGGCGGCGACGATCCCTTCGCGGCTGTCGATGCGCATCACGGTGCCGGCGCGACTTTCGAACTTGCGCACGAAGCGCTCGACCGGGTCTTCATCCTGCGCAGGGCGAGTGTGGCTGGGGACGCGGGCGTCGAGTGCGGCGCGGCTGGCGGCACTCAGCGTGCTGCGGTTGAGCGCGTTGCGGATCGAGCCGAGGATGGACTGACGAGCGTTCATTTTTGCCCCCTGCGGGCTTTCCACTGATCGATGAAGGTTTTGCCCGATGGGGCTGGCAGATCGCGCGAGTCGGTCCATCCGCCGGCCAGCGGCAGGCTGTGGATGCGACTGTGCTTGCCGGCCAGTGCCAGCAGCCGCGTGGCGATGCGTTCGCCGAAGCGGTACAGGCCGGGCCGCGTGGCGGCGAAACGCCACAGCTTCAGCGCATGGCGCTGCATGGGCGGTGAGATCTTGCGCTCGTGCTGCATGTGGCGCAGCTCGCGCAGCAGCTCGGGCAGCGGAATCTTGACCGGGCAGACCGAGCCGCAGCGGCCGTTGAGCGTGCACGCGTTGGGCAGGTCGTAGCTGTTGTCGAGGCCCTTGATGAGCGGCGTGAGCACCGAGCCCATCGGGCCGGGGTACACCCAGCCATAGGCGTGGCCGCCGACCGAGCCGTATACCGGGCAGTGGTTCATGCAGGCGCCGCAGCGGATGCAGCGCAGCATCTCGCGGAACTTGCCGGCCAGCATCTTGGAGCGGCCGTTGTCCACCAGTACCACGTGGTATTCCTCGGGGCCGTCGATGTCATCACTACGGCGCGGGCCGGTGGACAGCGTGGTGTAGCTTTCGGTCTCCTGGCCGGTGGCGCTGCGCGCCAGCAGGCGCAGCAATAGCGTGGCGTCGTCAAGCGTGGGGACGACCTTCTCGATGCCGGTGGTGACGATGTGCACCTTGCCCAGCGTTTGCGTGAGATCGCCGTTGCCCTCATTAGTGACGATCAGCGACGAGCCGGTTTCGGCAATGATGAAATTGCCACCGGTGATGCCGATGTCGGCCTGGAAGAACTTGCTGCGCAGCACCTCGCGCGCCTCGTTGACGAGGTCGGGCACGGTGGTCTTGGGCGGAAGCTGGTGCGATGCGGCGAACAGCTCGGTGATCTGCTTTTTGGTCTTGTGCACGGCCGGCGCAATGATGTGTGACGGCGGCTCGCCGGCGAGCTGGATGATGTATTCGCCCAGGTCGGTCTCGACCACTTCCATGCCGTTGTCGATCAGGGCGTCGTTGAGCCCGATCTCTTCCGACACCATCGACTTGCCCTTGCACACCGTCTTGGCTTCGCGACGCTTGCAGATGTCGAGGATGATGCGGCGCGCTTCGGCCGCGTCACGCGCCCAGTGCACATGGCCGCCTGCGGCGGTGACCGCGGCCTCGTACTTTTCGAGGTAGTGGTCGAGGTTTTCGAGAATGTGGTTCTTGAGGTTCTTGGCCTCTTCGCGCAGCTGCTCGAACTCGGGCAGCTCGGCGGCGCGCGCTGCGCGGGTGCCGATGAAACCGTCGCGTGCGCGGTTCATCGCCTGCTGCAGATTGGCATCGTGGATGGCGAAGACGGCGCGTTTGGAGAATTCGCGGGAACGGATTTCCATCAGTCGATCTCCTTCCCGTCGCCGGCGATGCCGGTGCCGTTGGCCACGCCGGCCAGCACCTCGACGGTATGGAAAACGCGCATCGGTGCGTTGATGCGGCGCAGGCGGCCGGCGATGTTCATCAGACAGCCCAGGTCGCCGCCGATCAACACTTCGGCGCCGGTGTCGAGGGCGTTGCGGATCTTGTCGTCGACCATCTTGGTCGAGATCTCCGGGTACTTCACACAGAAGGTGCCGCCGAAACCGCAGCACACCTCGGTGTCGGCCATCTCGCGCAGCGCCAGGCCCTCGACCTTGGCGAGCAGTGCGCGCGGCTGGCCCTTGATGCCCAGGCTGCGCATGCCCGAACAGGAGTCGTGGTAGGTGGCGCTGTGCGGAAAGCGCACGCCGTCGGGTATCGACGCACCGAGCACGTCGTGCAGGAAGGACATGAGCTCGAAGCTCTTGGCTGCGAGGCGCTCGGCGCGAGCCTTCCACGCGGGATCGTCTTCGAACAGCACCGGGTAGTCGTGGCGGATGGTCGCCATGCACGAGCCGGACGGGCCAACCACGTAGTCGTACTGCTCGAAGGTGGTGATGACCTGTTGCGCCAGGGCGCGCGCGGCGTCGAAATCGCCGCTGTTGTAGCCGGGCTGGCCGCAACAGGTCTGTGTGTCAGGCACTTCGACCATACAGCCGGCCTCTTCCAGCAGCTTGGTCGAGGCAAAGCCGATGCTGGGGCGGAAGACATTCATCAGACAGGTAGCGAACAGCCCTACGCGCGGGCGCGGAGCAGAGGGGGCGGACATGGAGAGTCTCCGGTGATGCGGTTTGCGTGACGGCCAGTTTAGCAAGGCGCGTGAATCGGGGAATCCGTGATATTCCGCACCTGAGGCGAAGGCGGTCGGTATGCGCCGAAATGGTGCATGGCAGTTCTTCCAATGCACGCAAACCGGTCGCGCAGCAGCGCTGAAAGCCGCATTCAGGCTGGTTTTGGTAGGCATGGCACTTGCTGAACGTTTGCTTACAACGACGGACACCGTGGTTCGTCGGCGCACCGGGCGACGCCGCCCGCAGGGAGCATCATCATGAAAAGACGCCAGTCTGAGCGTTCCGTGGCCGACCTGGCCTACCTCACCCGCTTCATGAGCGGCCTGCACGAAGATCAGCGCAAACTGCGCGAAATCCAGAGCGTGTACGACAACCTCACGCTGCTCGGCCAATTGCTGTGCGCTGGTACCGACATCACCGGCATGCGCTCCGATTTCAACGACCTGGCAGCCGAGCTGCTCGACCAGCTCGCGCGCGAACTGCGCAAGAAGGCCGTGCGCAGCCTCGGCTCGGACGCGCGTGTGGCCATCGATATCCTGGTGCGCAACCTGTTCGAGCGCACCGCCGACATCGGCTTTCTGGCCACCGACGAAGACGTCTGCGCCTTTGCCGAAGACGTCGGGCGCGACGCCCATGTGGCACGCGACCGCAGCCGCGTCGCGGCGCTGGTCGAGCGCTTTGACGAGTACGTGAAGAAGTACTCCGTCTATCACAACATCATCCTGCTCTCGCCCGACGGCAAGGTGCTGGCACAACTCGACCGCGACAATCCGGTCGGTGCGTCTTCCGATCGTTTGATCCGCGAGGCGCTGAGCACCTCCGAGCCCTACGTCGAGGTGTTCCGCAAGACCGACCTGCTGCCCGACGAGGACTCGCCGCTGATCTACGCCTACCGCGTGATGTCGGCGGACGGCTCGCGGCCGGTCGGCGTGCTGTGTCTGTGCTTCCGCTTCCACGACGAATGCGCGCGCATCTTCGACGGTCTGCTGGCCGAGGACGACTGGACCGTCATCACGCTGCTCGACCGTGACGGTCGGGTGATCTCCAGCAGCGACCCGTACCAGTTTCCGGTCGGTGCGCAGCTTGAATGCTGCGACGGCGACGAGGCGCGCATCGTGCGCTTTGCCGGGCGCGAGTATCTGGCCACCACGCGTGAGTCGCAGGGTTATCAGGGCTACATGGGGCCGGGTTGGGTGGGCCATGCGCTGGCGCCGCTCAACCACGCTTTCGAGATGGCCGTGGCGCACGAGCTTGAAGCCGTGCCGGCCAAGCTGCGCCAGGGCGTGCTCGAAACCACCACGCTGTTCTCGCAGGCGCTGCGTGACATTCCTCTGCGCGCCACGCGCATCCAGCACGAACTCAACCGCGCGGTGTGGAACGGCACGCTGTGGCTCACCCGCGACGCGCATGCGCTCAACGGCTCGTTCGCCAAGGTGCTGCTGTGGGAGATCGGCAGCACCGGCGTGCGCACGCGCAACGTGTTCAGCGAATCGACCACCAACCTGTATGAAACGGTTGTGTCGTCAGTGCTCTACGACTGCGCGTCGCAGGCTTCGCTGGCCATGGACATCATGGATCGCAACCTGTACGAGCGCGCCAATGACTGCCGCTGGTGGGCGCTGACCAGCGCCTTCCGCGAATCGCTGGCAGCCGGGCGTGCCTTCGAGCCGGCCGAGCGCGAGCGCCTGACCGGCATCCTCAAGACCATCAACGGCTTGTACACGGTGTATTCCAACCTGCTGGTGTTCGACGCTCAGGCGCGCATCGTCTCGGTATCCAACCCGGCCTATGCCGACATGGTGGGCGAGACCCTGCACGCCGACTGGGTGCGCGAGACGCTGGCGCTGCCGGATACCCAGAGCTACTGCGTGTCGGACTTCGTGCCGTCGGCGCTGTACGGCGGGCAATCAACCTATGTGTATTCGGCCGCGATCCGCGCGCCGGATGCGGAGGCGCAGGCCGTGGGTGGCATTGCCATCGTGTTCGATTCCACGCCGCAGTTCATTGCCATGCTGCGCGACGCGCTGCCGCGCACCGAGGACGGGCACATCGTCGACGGCGCCATCGCGGTGTTTGCCGAGCGCGACGGGCGCATTGTCGCCAGCACCGACGAGGTGCTGCCGATCGGTTCCAAGCTCGATATCGGGCGTGCCTTCTTCGACCTCCCTGCGGGCGAGGCCTGCGCCAACGTGGTGTCGCATCAGGGGCGCTACTACGCGGTGGGTTCGCGCACGTCGGCCGGCTATCGCGAGTACAAGAGCGCCGAGGATGCGTATCGCAATGACGTTGTCGCGCTGGTGCTGGTGCCGCTGTCCGACCGCGTGGTGTCGGCCGGCAGCCTGGAAAGTGATCGCAGCGCAACGGGGCAGTACATGACGCGCCCGGCCGGCGCTGAAGATGCGCTGGAAATCGCCACCTTCTACATCGGCAGCAGCTGGTACGGCGTGCGCGCCGCACATGTGATCGAGGCGGCGGATCGTTGCAACATCACGCCCGTGCCGGGCATGCCGCCGTGGGTGCGTGGCTGCACCATGTATCAGGGGCGGCCGATAAGCGTGTTCGACCTCACGCCGCTGCTGCCGGGCAAGCCAGGGCTGAAGGGCAAAGGGCAACTGGTGGTGCTGGGCATGCCGGAACAGGATCTGCGTTTCGGCATTCTGGTGGACGAACTGGGGGATATTCCGGAAATTCCGGTCGGGCGCATCGACCCGGTGCCGGCCATGCTTGGCCAATCCGGCGCGTCGATGACCGAGAGCCTGGTGCGCCCCGACCCGGCTGCGCCGGGGCGGGACATCCTGGTGGTGCTGTCGCTCGAAGCCATCATGCGGCGGCTGGCCACCGCCACGGCTTCGCCGCGCGGCAACGGCGACGTGTCCATCCTGCCGCCGCTGCCGTTGGAAGCGGCGTAGAACTCAGACGCGGAAGCGCTGCACCACGCCGATCATGCGATCGGCGGTAGCGTCCAGCTCTTCCGCGCTGGCGGCCGAGGCTTCCATGGTGCTGTTGGTTTCCTCGGCTTGCTGGGCGATTTCCTCGATGCGGCGGGCCACTTCGGCCGAGGCCATGGACTGCTCGCGCAGCGCGGAATCGAGTTCCGACACGATCACGGCGACTTCCTGCGAAATGCCCTGGAGTTTGCCGATGATGTCGCTGGCCTGACCGGCCTCTTCGCTGCTGGCCTGCACGGCAGACACGCCGCGCTCGATGCCGGCCACCGCTTCACGCGTGGAGCCCTGCACTTCGGACACCATGGCGGCGATTTCCTGCGTGGACTGCGCGGTGCGCTCGGACAGCTTGCGCACCTCGTCGGCCACCACGGCAAAGCCACGACCCGCTTCGCCAGCACGTGCGGCTTCGATGGCGGCGTTGAGCGCCAGCAGGTTGGTCTGTTCGGCGATATCGCGGATCACCGCGACGATGCGCGAGATCTTCTCGGACTGCGCTTCGAGGCTGGCGATCTGGCGAGCAGCCTGGCCGACGACGTTATCCACCTGCTTCATGTTGGCCACGAGTCGGCCCATGGTCTCGCGCCCGTCGCGCGCCTGACGGTCGGAGTCGGCCGCCAGCTCGCTGGCGTCGCCAGTGCGTTCGGCGACATGCGAGATCGACACCGTCAGTTCTTCGACGTTGGCGGCAATCGCCGCTGCCGCACCGCTTTGCGCCGACGTGCTGGCCTGCACTTCGGACGCGCTGCGCTTGAGCTCACGCGCCGAGGTGGCAACCTGGTTGGCGGAATCGCGGGTCAGCGAGATGGCCTGACGCAGCGATTTCTGCATGGCCGCGACAGCGTGGATCAGCGCGCCGATCTCGTCGTCGCTGCCGGACGGCAGCGGGGCTTGCAGGTCGCCGTTGGCGATGTGCTCGACGGCTTCAACGGTCTCGCGCAGGCGCCCACCAAGGCGCGAAGCCATGATCAGGGTCAGCACGATGGTCATCAGCACTGCAAGCGCTGCGGCGCCGACACCCCAGGTGAGGGTGCTGACGACTTCGGCTTCGGCGCGCGCTGCGGCAGCATCCGCGTCTTTCTTGTTGAAGGCCACCAGTCCGTCGATGGCGTCGCGCACGCCGTTGGCTTCCTGCACCCACACCGTGCGGCGCAGGTTCTGTGCGCCGTCCATGTCGCCAGCGCGCATGCGCTCACGGGCCTGACCGACGGCTGCGTGATAGGCCTTGGCGCGGGCAACGGCATTGTCGAGCATGGTCTGCTCTTCCGGATCCGATACATGCGAGCGGTACTCGGCGAAGGCCTTGACCAGCTGGTCGTTGAGCGATTCGAGCGAGGCCTCGATCTTGGCTGCGTTTTCGGGCGGATCGGGCAGCAGGTACTCGAGACTGCGTACGCGATAGCGCAGGCGCAGCTGACTGAGCTCGGAGGCGGCCTCGATGCCTGGCAGCGAGTGTTCGGCAATGGCGCGCGTCTCGTCGCTGATGCGCTGTACCTGGAACAGCGTGAAGGCGATGGCAATCGCCAGTACGCCGCCGGTCAGGCCTGCGAACCAGAACAGCTTGGCGCGCATGCCGAGGTTGTCGAATGCATTCATGTCAGTGCTCTCTGAGGTGGCGGTGGAGTCGCCGGTTACTGAGTATCGGCCTGAACGGCGCAGGCTTTAGTGGCTTTAGCGGCGGATTCCCACGCGTCGGCCGACGTATTCGTCCGCAGGCAGGTCGGCGTGTGCCGTGGTCAGACGTTCCAGGCGCGTGGTGATTTCGGCGGGGAAGGGCGTGGAGCGGCGTGCGCTCAGGTCGATGTGCATGCTGATCGACTCGTTGGTGGCAGCCAGCCAGCCTTGCTCGCCGTGCACCATGCGGTGCACCAGGTGGATGCGCTTGTGGTCGTGGTCGACGAGCCGCGTGAGCACCTTGTAGGGCGCATGCGGCAGCAGTTCGCGCTGGTAGGTGAGATGCATCTCGAGCGCGAAGGTCGAGCACTGCGTGCGCGCGATGTAATCGGCGTTCTTGCCCAGCAGGGCGTGAAAGCGATCGGTCGCGCGGTCGAAGATCAGCAGGTAGTAGGCCACGTTCATGTGGCCGTTGTGATCGAGCCACTCGTCGAGCACCTGCCCCTGCGCGGTGAGCAGCGCTTGGGGTGGGAAGTCGTCGAGCGGGGTGATGTCGGCGGCGTGGTCGGTCACTGTTCTGCTTTGGCTGGGGGCGCAACCGCCGGGACGGGCGGCTTCTTGCGCGGGCCGATGCCGGTTACGCCGGCGGTGAGGATGAAGCGCATGGCCTCGTCCATGGTGATATCGAGTGCGCGCACGTTGTCGCGCGGCACCACCACCGTGTAGCCGCCGATCATGTAGCTCATCGGCAGGTACACCAGCACGCTGTCTTCGGCTTCGCCGAAGTTCTTGGGCATGCGGCTGCGGTCGGTCTGCGTGACCAGGCCGACCACTTCCAGGCCGTTCTCCGGCAGTTTTACGGCGACGACCTGACGGAAGTCCTTCTTGCGCATCGGCGAGAAGTATTCGAAGAAGTCGCGGATGGTCGGGTACACGCTGCGAATGATCGGCAGGCGCAGGAACAGTGCCTCGCTCCACGCGAACAGGCGCTGCATGACGTAGGTGTGCATCAGCATGCCGACCACAAAGCACAGCGCGAGCCCGACGGCCACGCCGAGGCCGGGGCGGTAGATGCCTGCGGGCAGCAGCACCTGCAGTTGTTCGCCGAGCAGTTGCTCGGTCGAGGTGGTCAGCCAGTACAGCAGGTAGACGGTCAGCGTGATCGGCAGGAGCGTGATCAGGCCGGTCAGGATGTTCTTGGTGATGACGCCCATTGGGGTCCTCTTCGGAGTCGGGGCCGCGCGTGCGGAACTGCTTACGATTGTGCAACAAATAGCCGCCTTTTCGCGGCCTTGCACGGGTGTCTGCGAAACAAAAAAGCCCCGGAGCAAGCTCCGGGGCCGAATCACGCTGCAGGGCACGAGGCCCGCGGCGGAATTACTTCAGGAACTTGCCGAGCTGCGAGTAGATCGCCAGGCCGGTGGCCAGCGTGAACAGCACCAGCGTGATCCACGAGACGGCACGAACGAGCGCGCTCGGGTAGTAGACCTTGTCGGTCTTCTTGATCACGTTCAGGCAGAACGAATACACGTAATAGAAGATCACCGGCGAGAACAGCAGCGTCATCGCCGAGGCGATCAGCACCAGCATGACCGGACGCTCGAAGCCGTAGATGATGGCCGACGAACCAACCAGCGAGTACATCATGGTCATGCGCCAGATGTTGTACTCGGAGGCCAGCGACTTCTTGGCTTCCGGGCTCGGGTCTTCGATGCCGGACAGGTCCGCGGTCTTGCGGAACAGGTTACGGCAGCAAGCACCGACGACACGCGGCCAGCCGTCGAAGTAGTTGATGGCGGTCGAGTAGCAAGCAGCGAAGGCACCGATGATGAAGACGTACATCATGCCGGGGCCGATGGACTCGGTGAACATGCGTGCCAGCGTGCCCATGACGGCGGCACCCTTGACGTCGGCCGGGTACAGGTACATCGCGGCCAGCATCATGAAGATCGAGGCAATGGCGAACGACACCCAGTGACCGACGGCGAAGTCGATGTTGCCGATCTTGAACCAGCGACGGCAGTACTCCTGCGCGTGCGGCGACAGGCGGTCCATGTGCACCGTCAGGTCTTCCTTGCGCGGGTTGAACGAGTCGAACTTGCCGGCAACACCGTTCTCTTCAAGCGTCTTGCGCAGCATCGGCAGGCCGGCTTTCTTGGCCTTGCCCCACTCGGACGACTGCAGCGCGACGTCCATACCGGTCGGCAGCAGGCCCAGGAAGGCGGCCAGGAACAGCAGCGAGCCCGGCGGCATGTAGCCGAATTCCGGATGCGGTGCGATGAAGAACTTGTAGACCTCAAGGCTCGGCGGGTTCCAGAAGAACACCACCAGCGTGGTCACGACCAGCGCGATGACGAGGAACTTGGTCGCCGTTTCAAGCGCCTTGTACTGGCCCGACAGCACCAGCGCGCAGCTCGAAAGGCCGACAAAGATGCCGTATTGCCACAGGGCGAAGCCCCAGCCCAGGTGCTCGGTGAACAGGAAGTACATCACCGCGGCTGCAGCCACGACACGCGAGGCTTGACCGATCGCACACTGCGCGATGGTGATGAACAGCACGTACCAGATGGCCCATTTGCCCTTGGTGGTGCACATGGCGTCCATCACCGACTTGCCGGTGGCGTTGGTGAAGCGGAACGACATCTGGAAGCCGTAGTACTTGATGATGAAGGCCAGCAGCACCGACCACATCAGCGCATAGCTGAAGGTGGCGCCGGCAACCGGTGCGGTCACCAGGTGACTGGTGCCGATGCCGGTCATCATCAACAGCATGCCGGGACCGAAGTGCTTGAACATGCTCAGAGGGGACATATCCGGCAGTTCGAGTTTCTCGACTTCCGGAATGTGGACGGCTTTGCCGCCGGATTGGCCGGGTGCGGCACTGCCGCCCTGGACGACACCCGCGTCGAGGGTGCCCGTTTGGTTGCTCGATGACATTGGATGACTCTCCTTGCGTCAATGCGACGACCGGTCGCCCGGCCGGGCATTGAATCTGGCGGCCGCATAGGCGCGCCGTTGGTTAACTCTTCCGCGTGCTTCCCGCGTGACGTGACGCGGGAAATCATTTTTTATGTGTTGTTTGGCCCCGGACTCTGGCCGCAAAAGCCGCGTGCCCCGCGCGATTGCGGGTAAGTGGCGGTTGCGGTCGAGGACAGTAGCCGAGCCGGGAGGCCCCGGTTCGCTGTCGCCTCCCGGCGATGTGCAGGCGGGTTCGCCGTCTGCAAGCGGATGCGTGGTCGCCGGGTAGGCGGCACGAATCATCTTTTGCTGGGTGACAGGAGCGAGGCGCCCTGTTCACCGGCGTACCTTGGGCTGTTGTAAGGAACCCGTAAGGCTTAGTGGGCCGAATTGAAACATAAAAGTTCCTTCTGTGTGTATGAAAGTCTTTGTTTACAAAGGAGTGGTTATCCGCCCATAAGCCATGTTTATAAACAATCGACGTTGCGCTGTGCACGAATCCTCAGCACTGAAGCGGGACCGGGCCTTAATTCTGGTTAAAGTTCCTGACATGTCTGCCGTAAGCGATGTTCACGAAGCGTCTGCCCGGCCACATCCGTGAACGAACCGCCGCTTGCAACAACGATTGGGAGAGGATCATGAACGTCGTAAACAACGCTCCGGTGCGCGTAAAGCTGTTGGTGCCGCTTGCGCTGATCACCTTGATGCTGATTGCGATCAGCGTGATTGGTGTGACGCGCCTGGCAACGCTCAACGATCGCGTCGATGCGCTGTCGCAGCGCTACTTGCTGGCGCAGGACAACCTGCTGAACTCGGATCGCGACCTGCAACAGGCGCTGGTGGCAGAACGCAGCATCCTGTCAGTCGAGGCTGACTCGGACTTCTTCGCCAACTTCGAGAAGGACTACGTCGAGAACATTGCCCAGACCGACGAAGGAGTCGCGAAATACGCTGAGCTGATGGCCGACGCCGAGGCCGCTGCGGCCCTGGCCGAGTTCAAGCAGCTGGCGGCAGTCTGGAAAGACACCTCGCAAGGCGTCATCGATACCATGCGCACGGGCACGCAGGCGGACGCCATCGCTGCCATGGCAATGTCGGTATACAAAGGCGAACCCGAGTTCAACGCCATGCGCGAAGTGCTCAACCGGGAGCAGGAGCGCCTTGAGGCACGAATGGGCAAATACCGTGAAGAGGCAGCCACTTCCTATGCAGCGGCGCGCGCCATGCTGATTGGCGTCTCGTTGGCGGGCATCGCCCTGTGTGTGGTGGTCGGTGTGTTCCTGCCCGGCACCATTGCCAATCCCCTGCGCGAAGTCAGCAGCACGCTGTCGGAACTGGCCAGTGGCAACGGCGACCTCACCAAGCGTCTGCCCGACGGGCGTCAGGACGAGATCGGTGAGTTGGCGCGCTACTTCAACCACTTCATGGACAACCTGCAAAAGCTGATCCGGCAGGTGTCGGAGTGCTCCGACCAGGTGTCGTCGGCCTCCACAGAGCTGTCCGCCACGGCCGCTGGCGTAGCCAGCAGCTCGCAGGCGCAAAGCGAGTCGGCTGCTTCCACGGCCGCCGCGGTGGAAGAGATCACGGTGTCGATCTCCTCGGTCGCGCAGGGTGCCGAGGAAGTGCTGGTCCTTTCCCGCGAGAGCATGAAGCTGACGTCGAACAGCAACCGCGGACTCAACGAGCTGCTGACCGAGGTCAATCGCGTCGAGAGCGCGGTCAAGGAAATCGCCAGCTCGGTGGACGAATTCGTGCGCAGCAGCCAGGCCATTACCAGCATGACCAAGCAGGTCAAGGACATGGCCGACCAGACCAACCTGCTCGCGCTCAACGCCGCCATCGAGGCCGCCCGCGCCGGCGAACATGGTCGCGGCTTTGCGGTGGTGGCCGACGAAGTGCGCAAGCTGGCCGAAAAATCCGGCGCCGCGGCGAGCGAGATCGACGTGGTCACGCGCACGCTGGGCGAGCAATCCGAGGGTGTCGAGAAGAGCATCGAACTCGGTCTGAACTCGCTCGCGACCAGTCAGGAACGCGTTGCCCAGGTCGTGGCCTTGCTGGCCGAAGCCACCAGTTCGGTCGAGCGCGCCTCCGACGGTGTCGGCGAGATCACCTCGTCGGTGAAGGAGCAGACCGCGGCCAGCAACGACATCGCGCGCAACGTCGAGAGCATTGCGCAGATGGCCGAGCAGAACAACGAAGCGGTGCGGGAGACTTCCGAGGCCGCGCACCACCTCGAAAACCTCGCGGCTACGCTGCGTACGCTGGTCGGCCGCTTCCGCGTCTGACCGCTGCTCGAAGGTGACAGGCCCGGTATGCGCCGCGTTGCGGGCGCATACCGGGCCTTTTCTTTTGGGGTCAGCCGGGGCGTTCGGTGTCGGCCAGCAGGCGGGTGAAGTCCTCGGCCGGTATCGGTCGGCTGAAGTGGAAGCCCTGCATTTCGTCACAGCCATGCAGGCGCAAGGTGTCCGCCTGCGCTGCGGTTTCAACGCCTTCGGCGATGACGGTGAGGCCGAGGCTGTGTCCCAGCGAAATCACCATTAGCGGAATAGCCGTGCCGTTTGCGCTGGTGATGTCTTCGATGAAGGAGCGGTCGATCTTGATGCTGCCGATCGGGAAGCGCTTCAGGTAGGTCAGGTTGGAGTATCCGGTGCCGAAGTCGTCGAGCGAGACGCCGACGCCCAGCTTTGCCAGCGCATCGAGAATGTGGATCGTGCGCTCCGGGTCTTCCATCATCGCGCTTTCGGTGACCTCCACCTCCAGGGCCTGCGGCCTGATGTCGTACTGTGCGAGCGATTCGGCGAGCGTTCGGTGCAAGGTCCCGTCGGTGAATTGTCGGGCCGAGACGTTGACCGCAATGCGGATGTCGGTGTGTCCCAGTGCGCGCCAGGCGCCAAGCTGGCGGCAAGCCGTGCGAATGACCCAGTCGCCGATCGGCACGATCAGCCCGGTTTCTTCGGCCAGCGGAATGAAGGCGTCCGGGGGGACCAGCCCGCGGTCCGGACAGCGCCAGCGGACCAGCGCTTCTGCGCCGGTGATACGCCCGCTGCGCAGATCTACCTTGGGCTGGTAGTGGAGTTCCAGCTCGTCCTGCTCAAGCGCCCGGCGCAGGCCGTTTTCAAGCTCGATGCGCTCGACTACCTGAGTGTTGAGCTCAGGTGCGTAGAACTGAAAACTGCCGCGCTGCAGCTCTTTTGCGCGGTACATCGCCAGGTCGGCGTTCTTCAACAATTGCTCGACACTCCCGCCATCGCGCGGATAGAGGGTGATGCCGAGACTGGCGGTGACGCGCAATTCGTGCCCGGACAATTTGATCAGTTGCGACAGTGCGTCGAGGATATTGCGGGCAAGCATGACTGCATCGTGCTCCGACGAAATCGACGGCGCGACGATGACGAACTCGTCGCCGCCAAGCCGCGCCACGGTGTCGTCGCAGCGCACGGTGCGGCGCAGTCGCAGCGCCATTTCCTGCAGCAGCTGGTCGCCGTCGGCGTGCCCGAGGCCGTCGTTGACGCGCTTGAAGCGGTCGAGGTCGAGCATCAATACGGCCACATTCGAATGCGTGCGCTCGGCGTGCAGCAGGGCCTGCCCGATGCGGTCGCCGAGCAGGTTGCGGTTGGCCAGGCCCGTCAGTGCGTCGTGGTTGGCATGGCGTTCGAGTTCGGCTTCGTAGGATTTGCTTTCGGTGCAGTCGTTGAACACCGAAATGTAGTGGGTGACCCGCCCAACGGCGTCGCGGACCGAAGACAGCGCAATGTCACTCCAGAACATTGATCCGTCCTTGCGGTAGTTGCGCAGCGTGACCCGCGCCTCATGACCGAGCCGGATCGCGTCGCGCAGTCGGCCGATGCCGGGCTGGTCGACGTCCTCGCCGAGCAGCAAGCGCAGGTTGCGACCGAGGACCTCGCTCGCCGAATAGCCGGACATCTTCTCGAAACCGGCATTGGCATAAATCACGGGGTGGTCGTTTGCCGGATCGCTGCGGCTGATCACGATCGCGTTGATGCTCGATTCGATGGCCCGTTCGCGCAGACGCAGGGTTTCTTCGGCCTGTCTGTGCAGCTCGCGCGTGCGCAGGGATTCCACGCCATAGGCGATGTCGTCGGCCAGTTCCAACAGTAGGTCGATGTCTTCGCTGTCGAAGGCGCCGGGCTCTTCGCTGGCGAGGCACAGCACGCCGATCTTGTGCCTGCCGGCCAGCAGCGGGATCGCGGCAGTGTGCCGGCCTGAGCCGTCGACAGCGCTCGGGTCGGCCTGGGCGCGCAGCAGTTTCGGCAGTCGCGCGTGCATCGCCTGCAGGGCCAGGCGGTCGGCCGGCGCCTCGGAGTCGGTGCGGCAGAGCCGGCCGATGGTTTCAGGCTGCCCTGCGCAGGCGACGATCTCGACGTCGTGGCTGCCGGGCCGGGTCAGCGCCGTCCACGCCTGCAGATAGTGACCATGCTCGACGATGAGACGACACATCTCCTGCAGCAGGCGGACTTCTTCGGAGGCGCGCACCAGAGTCCGGTTGCACTCGGCCATGACGCGCCGCGCACGCAAGACGCGGCGCAATTGTTGTTCGATCTGCATGCGGCTGTGCACTTCCACGCCGAGGTCGGCGGCGCGCGCTTCGAGCCGGTTGTTCAGGTCGCGGTTTTCGTAGATATGCGCAGCCTGGCTGGCCAGCGCATTGACCACCCATTCGTCGTCGTGTGTGAATTCCTGTGCGCCGATCTTGTTCAGCAGGCACACCCAGCCGAACACCGACAGTGCGGACGCAATCGGCGCGACCATGCAGGATTCGATCGGGGGGAAGTCCGCGGGCAGTTCGATGCCCTCGTGCACACCGTCCTGGCCGCGGCTGCGCATCGAGCGCCGCTGTGTCATCACCTGAGTAAAGGCCTGGCCGGTGAGTGTGCGCGATTCCGTATGGTCGGCCGTGGACGGCGCAAACCCTGCCCGCCACTGATTGCGATTGCGGTCACCATGGGGCTCGATGCAGACGATGGCATAGCCTGCACCAAGCAGTTCGCGCACGCCGCGGCAGGTGCTGTCCATGGCCGTTGCCACGTCGCGTTCCGCTGCGAGTTTG
Source organism: Pseudazoarcus sp. NS34 (assembly GCF_059703725.1). NCBI lineage: Bacteria > Pseudomonadati > Pseudomonadota > Betaproteobacteria > Rhodocyclales > Zoogloeaceae > Pseudazoarcus > Pseudazoarcus sp. NS34. The sequence goes on along the minus strand of NZ_BAAKIZ010000004.1, from coordinate 249,752 downwards.
AGGTTCAGTTCGGTCAGTGCCGCCAGGCGCTGGTTGGCACGTTCGAGTTCGGCGGCCTTGGCGGCAAGCTTGTCGGTCAGCACGCGCTGGTGGGTGACGTCAAAGGAGCCGTTGCTGGTCTCTGACGGTGCCGGCGCGGTCTGCTCCAGCTCTGCGTCAATGGCGGCAATGACGTCGGTCGGCACGCAGGGCTTGGTGATGATGCGCTGGACGCCGAGCTTGCGTGCCAGTTCGCGCGCCTCGCGCTCGTGGTAATTCGCGGTGTAGAAAATCACCCGGGTATTTGCGATCTCCGGTTCGGCCCGCAATTGGTGCACGAACTGATAGCCGTCCATGGTCGGCATCAGGATGTCGCACACGATCAGGTCCGGCCGTTCGGCGCGCGCCAGCGTCAATGCCTCGGCGCCGTCGCCGGCTTGCAGGGCCTCGTGTCCGTCGTAGCCGACCAGGGTCACGATCAGCTCGCGGTTGGCGGCGTTGTCATCGACGATCAGGATCTTTGCCATGGGACTCAGTGCTCGGGCGTTGCGTTGTTTGCCGGTCGGCGCGGTGTGCGCAGATACGTTTCGACTTCGTCGACGAAGGTTTCGGGGGTGATCGGCTTGGAAACGTAGCCGTCGAAACCCGCCTGCATGACCCGGCGACGGTCGTCGGGCATGGACGAGGCGGTGACGGCGATGACCGGGATATCTCGCAGTTCTGGCTGCGCGCGCAGCCCCCGAAGGAACTCGAAGCCGTTCATGACCGGCATCTCGAGATCGCAGATCACCAGATCGGGGCGTTGTCGGGCGACAGCGGACAGCCCTTCCTCGCCGTTCGCGGCGGTGGACACCGCGTGGTCACGCGACTGCAGCAGATACACGACGAGTTCCATGTTGACCGGGTTGTCTTCGACGACCAGGAAATGTGCGCTCATCTTCATGCCTCCGGCAGGACGAGGGTGAAGGTGCTGCCCTCGCCGACGGTGCTGTGAACGTCGATGCGCCCGCCCAGCTGCTCGGCGAGTTTGCGGCTCAGGTGCAGGCCGAGGCCGGTGCCTTCGGGCGACGTGCCGCGCGTACCTTCAATGCGCGAGAAGGCCGCGAACAGCCGCGCAAGGTCTTCGGGGCGAATGCCGGGGCCGGTGTCTTCGACGTGAATCGACGTCTGACGTCCGTCATCGCTTGTGCTCAGCGTGACCCGTACGCTGCCGTGCTCGGTGAACTTGATGGCGTTCTGCGTCAGGTTGATGACGATCTGGCTGACCACCCTGCGGTCCGTGTCGAGCATGCAGGCCTCGGCGGGCACGCTGACCTGCAGGCTCAGCCCCTTGCCCTCGGCCTGCGGTTCCAGTGTGCCGGCGACTTCGTGGATCACTTCGCTCAGGTCGGTGGGTTCGCAGGCGTGCTCGAACTTGCCGGCCTCGATCTTGGCGAGATCAAGCAGGTCGTTGATCAGCGACAGCAGGTGCTGCCCGCTTCTCGCCACGGTGCGCAGCTGTTTCTCCTGCTCGGCGTTGAGCGGGCCAGGCAGCTTCATCAGCAAGGTGCCGGTAAAGCCGATGATGGCATTGAGCGGCGTGCGCAGTTCGTGGCTCATGGTCGCGAGGAAGTGATCCTTGGCGGCGTTGGCGCGGGCCAGTTCGACATTCTTGTCCTGCAGGGCCTGCTCGAAGCGCTTGCGATCGGTGATGTCGCGAATGGCGCTCGATACCAGCGTGCCTTCCTCGGTTTCGAGCGGGCTCAGACTGATCTCGATCGGGAACTCCGTGCCGTCCTTCTTGCGACCGTATAGCTCCAGGCCAACGCCCATCGGGCGTACGCGCGGGTCGCGGAAGAAACCGTTGCGGTGGCTCGGGTGGTGCTTGCGGTAGCGTTCGGGCAGCAGCATTTCGATCGGGTTGCCGATCATCTCGCTGCGGGCATAGCCGAACAGCTGCACGGCCTGCGAGTTGACCAGCGAAATACTGCCGTTCTGGTCGACGATGATGATCGCGTCCGGCGCGGATTCGAGCAGGCCGCGGAATTTCGCCTCGGCCTTCTTGCGGCCGGAGGTGTCACGGATGGCGCTGAGTACCAGCGCACCTTCGTCCGTCGACAACGGACTCAGGCTGATCTCGAGCGGGAACTCGCTACCGTCGCGACGCAGCCCGAACAGGTCCAGATCCATGCCCATGGCCCGCGTGCGCGGCTGGCCGAAATAGTGCGAGCGGTGGCCGACGTGGGGTTCGCGAAAGCGGGCCGGCATCAGCTCTTCCACCGGCACGCCGCGCAGTTCGTCCTTGTCGTAGCCGAACAGCATCTCCGCCTGGTGGTTGGAGAACACGATGCGCCCGGTCATGTTCACGATGACGATGGCGTCCGGCATCGAGTCGAGCAGGTCGTGATAACGCGCGTCGACCAGTTGCGCGTCGCGCCGCACCTTGAGTTGCGTGATGTCCTGCATGCTGACCAGCACGTAGGGCGTGCCGTCCGGCGCGTCGTGCACAAGCTTGCTGGAGATGGATACATAGACCAGCGAATGGTCCTTGCGTCGGCGGATGGACTCGAAGGTGACGTGTTGGCCGTCCAGTACGTCGCGCAGCAGGCGTTGCTCTTCATCGATCTGGGCAGGCGGCACGACAAGCGCGACCAGGGGCTGGCCGAGGGCTTCTTCGGCCGGGTAGCCGAAAATCGTTTCGGCGCCAACGTTCCAGTGCGCGACCACGCCGTCGGGCGCCAGCACGACCAGAGCGTCCGGAGAATGCTCGAGCAACAGCCTCGATGCTCTGGCCAGCATGCCTTCCTCCAAGTGGGGCTCCGTCGCATGCCGCCGAACCCATTGCGGGAGGCTGCGCGTACGGGAGAAATTGTGGGCCGCGGAGCAGCCCGATATGCGGCAATCCGCGGCTTGCTGCTGCTGTCGATTCGTTCCGGCAGCAGCGCGTGCGAGATCACCTTTTGTTGTTCAGCCAGTATAGGCCCCATGCCGTTCAGGTAAAGCCCGGATTCGGCCACAGCAAAGGATTTGCCACACTTTGGTGGATTCCTTCCGCGCGTGGCTGCGGTAGCGTGCTTCGGCTCTGATAGCATGGCGCGCTGGACCTCATGGCAGCGCACTCCATGCAAGAACTCCTCGCTTCAGAGCCTCACCGCATCGTCCGCCTTGGTGAGGTGGAAATCGTGCTGCTTGGCACGGCCCACGTCTCCCCGGCCAGCGTCCAGGCGGTGCGCGATCTGCTCGCTACCGAATCCTTCGACGCCGTGGCGGTCGAGCTGTGCGAGAGCCGCCAGCGCGCAATGTTCGACCCGGATGCGATGGGTCGGCTCGATCTGTTCAGCGTGGTCAAGAATCGCCAGGTCGCGATGGTTGCCGCCAGCCTCGCGCTGGGCGCCTACCAGATGCGCATTGCCGAGCAGTACGGCATCGAGCCTGGCGCCGAACTGCGCGCGGCCATCGACGGCGCGCTCGAGCGTGGTTTGCCGCTGGCGCTGATCGACCGCGACATCGGCCTGACCTTGCGCCGCACCTATGCTTCGATTCCGTGGTGGCGCCGCACCGAGCTGGTCGGCGGCCTGCTCTCCAGCGTGCTCACCCGCGAGAAGATCGAAGAGGCCGAGATCGAGCGCCTGAAGCAGGGCGACATGCTCGAGTCGACCTTCAGCGAGTTTGCCGAGCAGTCTGAATCGCTATACCGCCCGGTCATCCAGGAGCGCGATCGCTACATGGCGGCGCATCTGCGCCGTCTGGCCGCGGAACGTGGCAGCGGGCGCGTGCTGGCGGTAGTCGGCGCGGGCCATCTGGCCGGCATCGAAAAGCATCTGGCCGAGACCGAGCCGGCACCCGAAGCCATCATCACCGAACTGGAGCAGGCGCCGCCGCGTGCGCGCTGGCCCAAGGTGCTGCCGTGGGTCATCGTGGCGGTGATCCTGGTCGGCTTCATCATCGGCTTCTCGCGCAATACCGAAATCGGCATGCAGATGGTGGTCGAGTGGGTGCTCATCAACGGCGGCCTGGCGGCGCTGGGCGGCATCATTGCGCTGGGCCACCCGCTGACCATTCTGGCCGCGGCGGTCGGTGCGCCGCTGACCTCGCTCAACCCCACCATCGGCATCGGCTTTGTCACGGCCGCCACCGAGATCTTCCTGCGCAAGCCGCAGGTCAGTGATTTCGCCACGCTGCGCCGCGACGTCATGCAGTGGCGCGGCTGGTGGAGCAACCGCGTATCGCGCGTGTTGCTGGTCTTCCTGTTCACCACGCTGGGCTCGGCCATCGGCACCTATGTCGGTGGCGCGCGCATATTCGGGCACCTGGTCGGGGACGGCGGCTAGGCCTCGCAGTACGGGCGCCCGCTGCGCCTGCCTTCGGTGCAGAAGCGCAACGGGTGAAGGCTGACGCGCCCTAAACCCGCACGCGCGCCAGCGTCTCGTTCAAGCCGGTCGCTACGTCGGCCAACGAGCCTGCCGCATTGGAGATATCCAGTGCTGCGTTGGCGCTGTCTTCCGAGCGCTGGGCGATCTGTTCTACGTTGGTAGCGATCTCGTTGGCGGCGATGGATTGCTCCTTCGTGGCCAGTTCGATGCCGTCGATCAATCCCAGCGTGTGCTCGGCCGAAGCCTTGATCTCGGCCAGCGCCTGAGCGGTCGCCATGACTTCCTCGACACTGAGTTCGACCTGCTGCTGGCCGCGGTCGACGGCCGCGACTGCGGTGTCGGTTTCTTCGGTCAAGGCGTCGATGATCGTGGTGATCTCGGTGGTGGATTGGCTGGTGCGTTCAGCCAGCTTGCGCACCTCGTCTGCCACCACGGCGAAACCACGGCCGGATTCGCCGGCGCGTGCCGCCTCGATAGCCGCGTTGAGCGCGAGCAGGTTGGTCTGCGCCGCGATGTCCGAAATCACCGCCACGATCTTGCCGATCTCGGCCGAAGACTTCGACAGTTGCCCCATGGTCTGGGTCGTGTCCTGCACATTGCTGGCCAGTTCGCGGATCTGAGCTGCCGCGCGCTCGGCGGTGGTAATGCCCTGTTGCGCATCATCAGCGCTCTTGCGCGCCGAGGTCGATGCTTCCTGGACGTTGTTGGCGACTTCGTTGATGGCCACCGTTACCTGCTGCACCGCGGCCGCAGTGGACGAAGCGGCCTCACTCGCGAGATTCGCGCTCTTGGACATGTCGTCGATGGAATGCGAGACCGCTTCGGACTGATTCTGCGTGTTGGTGGCGGCGCCCTGCACGTTGATCAGGATGGCCTGCAGGTTGGCCATCATCGCGTTGTAGGCATCGGCAATGCGGCCGATCTCGTCACGACGGCTCAGGCGCACGACGCGCCGCAAGTCGCCGTCGCGTTGCGTGGCCGACATCGCATCGCTCAGTGCGCCAAGGTCACGCATGGTGCGTGGAATCAGGATTACAGCCAGATAGATCTGGATGATCAGCATTGCGCTGAAGGTGGCCACCAGGCCAATGAGCTTGATGTCGCGATCGTCTGCCTGGCTGTCGAGAAGGCCGGTCAGCCCCTGGCCGAAGATCAGCAGCGCGAACAGGGCCACCACACCGAGTGCCGTCTGCAGCTTTGCTGCCAGAGACATGCCGCCAATCGTGCCGAACAGACCTTTGCGCACCACGCGCCCGCGCTCGACGGTTAGCCCGGCGCCGTTGCGCATGCGGCGGTAGGCGGGCTCGACGGCGGCGACGATGTCTTTCGGCGCGCGCCGACGCACGGATTCATAGGCCACGATTTCGCCGTTTTCGCGCACCGGCGAGGTGAAGGCGTGCACCCAGTAAAAGCCGCCGTCCTTGCGGCGGTTCTTGACGTAGCCGCTCCACGGATTTCCGGCCTTGAGGCTGCCCCACAGGTCGCCAAAGGCATCTGTCGGCATGTCGGGGTGGCGCACCAGGTTGTGCGGCTGGCCGATCAGTTCCTCGCGGCTGAAGCCCGACAGTTCGACGAACAGGTCGTTGGCCTGGTCGATCATGCCTTTGGTGTCGGTGCGGCTGTAGATGAAACGTCCGTCGGGGACTTCCGTTTCGACAGTGGTACAGGGTTGATTGATTCGCATGCGAGGCTCCGTAGGGTGTCCGTCCGGATTATTGAATTGAATTGTTATGCAGGCTCTTTCGGCCGCTCGCGGCAATGCTTTAGCGCTCCAGTTGCTTCTGGTGGTATGGACCATGAATCAGTCATGACGCAAGTCCGCCCGCGTGCGGCAACCGGTCACAAAGCTGCTGTGGACGCCACGTCCCGGCCGACGGACAATCGCGTCATTCCATTTGCGTGAGCCAGGTCCCCCGCTCCGGGGGCGTTGCCGATGCTGAAGCCTTTGCTCTATCTCCTGCTGTTCATGCTGTCGCCCGCAGTGGGTGCGGCCGACTGGACTACGCGCGTGCTGGCGGACGTGTCGGTGCATCCCGAATTTCGCGCGCCGGCTGAAGTCGTGGCGGCCGACGAGGCGCGTATCTCGGCCGAGGTGTCTGCGCGTGTCGAGGCCATGCCGGCACGGGTCGGCGAGCGAGTGGCGCGGGGCGCCGAACTGGTGCGGCTGGACCCGGCCAGCTACCGCGTCGAGGTCGAGCGCACGCGGGCGCAGGTCGATCTGGTGGCCAACCGCCTCAAGCTCGCCGAGGCGCAGCTCGCCCAGTCGGAGACGCTGGCCGCGCGCGGCTTCATCAGCCAGGACGGCCTGCGCGTGCGTCGCACCGAGCTGGCCGTGCTCAAGAGCGAACTCACTGCCACGCGGCAGGGCCTGGAAGCTGCGCGGTTGGCGCTTGCGCGCACGGTGATCCGCGCGCCTTTCGACGGCACGGTGCGCGAGCGCATTGCCAGCGTTGGTGATCTCGCCGCACCCGGCACGCCGCTGCTGGTGTTTGCAGCGGACGACGGTGTCGAGGTGCACGCCCGTGTGCCGGCCGGGCAGGTGGAGGGGCTGCGGGCGGCAAAGAGCTGGCGTCTGGTGGCCGGCGAAGCCGAGGCGGAGCTGCGGCTGGTGCGCGTGTCACCGCTGGTGTCCGCGGCCGGGCAGGCGCGCGAGGTGGTGTTCTCGTCCCCCGCCGAACTGTCACCCGGGCTGGCCGGAGAGCTGCGTTGGGCCAGCCCGCAAGCGCATCTGCCGCCGACCTGGGTGCAGCAGCGCAACGGCACACTCGGCGTATGGCTGGCGCGCGACGGCAAGCCGGTGTTCCAGCCGCTGCCCCAGGCCGAACTGGGCCGGCCGGTGGCGGTGGACCTGCCGGCGGATACGCTGCTGGTCGATGAAGGCCGCTTCAGTCTCGATCTGCCGCCGCGTAATGGCAACGGGGGCGGGAAGTGAGGGCTGTGTTCGAGCGCCTGATCACCAATCATCCGCTCGCCAATATCGCCTTTGCGCTGGTCATCTTCGGCGGCATCTTCAGCTATGTGACGATGCCGCGCGCGCAGGACCCGGAGATCAACTTCAACTGGGTCAACATCACCACCGCGCTGCCCGGAGCCTCGGCTGAGGACATCGAGCGCGAACTGACCGGTCCGCTCGAAGATTCGCTGGCGCAGGTGAAGGACATCAAGTTCGTGTCCTCATCGAGCCGCGAGGGCGTGTCGTCGATCCTGGTGCGCTTCGAGGACATCAGCGAGCGTCTGTTCGACCGCCGCATCAACGACCTGCGCCGCGAGATCCAGAACAAGGCCTCGGCCGAACTGCCGTTTGACGCCACCGATCCGGTGGTACTCGAGATCACCTCATCCAACGGTTTCCCCACCGCGATGATGGCGGTGTACGCGCCGGCCGGCGGCGAGACGCTGCGCCGCGCGGCCTTCACACTGAAGAAGGACATCGAACAACTCGCCGGCGTCGACCAGGTGATGGCGCTGGGGCTGGACGAGCCCGAGCTGCACGTCGATTTCGATCCCGAGCGCGTCGCCGCCACCGGCTTGTCGCCGATCCAGATTGCCGACGGCGTGAGCGGCTGGTTCCGCAACACGCTGGGTGGGCGGGTGCGCGTGCAGGATGGCGAGTGGCTGGTGCGCATGGAGGGCAAGACGGCCGATCCGCAGGTGCTGGCGGGCGCAGCCATCGTCACGCCGGAAGGGCGCGTCGCGCTGGGCGAGGTCGGGCGCGTGGCGCGCGGCCACGAGCGCACCACCCAGCTGGTCGCCTACAACGGCCAGCCGGCCATCCTGCTGTCGATCACCAAGCAGCCCGATGCCAACACGCTGGAACTGGTCGGCCGGCTCGAAGCCTTCGCGACCGAGCGCAATCCGCTGCTGCACGGGCAGGGCGTGCAGCTGGTCACCGTAGACGACCAGACCTACCAGACGCGCAGCGCCATCGGCATCATGGAATCGAACGCGCTGCTGGGCCTGATTGCGGTGCTCGGCATGTGCTGGCTGTTCCTCGGCAGTCGCATCGCCTTGCTGGTGGCCATCGGCATTCCGTTCTCGCTGGCAGGGGCGTTTCTGGTGGTCGACGGCATCGGCTCCACGCTCAACCTCACCGTGCTGCTGGGCGTCGTCATCGTGCTCGGCATGGTGGTGGACGACGCGGTGGTGGTGGTCGAGGCCATCTACTACCGGCTGCAGCGTGACGAGGCGCCACTCGACGCGGTGATCGGCGGCGTTGCCGAGGTTGGCGCGCCGGTGCTTTCGTCGGTGCTGACCACCATTGCGGCCTTTCTGCCGCTGATGTTGCTGCCCGGCATCCTCGGCGACTTCATGTTCGTCGTGCCTTTCGTGGTCACCGTGGCGCTGCTGATCAGCCTGTTCGAGGCCTTCTGGATATTGCCCTCGCACGTGCTGGCGGTGCGCCCGGACTTCACGCGCAAACCCAGTCGCGCCCAACGCCTGCGCGAGCGCTTCACGCACAAGGTGCGCGTCAAATATTCGCGCCTGCTGGTGGCGGTGATGCGCCGGCCCAAGACCGCGCTGGCGGTGGTGCTGGTCACCATCGTCGCCGCCGTCGGCGCGGTCGGTAGCGGCGTCGTGAAGATGCAGTTCTTCGCCTTCGACTCGGTGCGGCTGTTCTACATCAACGTCGACATGCCGCCGGGCGTGGCGCTGGAGCGCACGCTGGCCCAGGCAGAGCGCGCCGCCGAGATCGTGCGGGGGCGGGTCAGCGACGAAGACATGCGCGGGCTGGTGGCCTCGGCCGGCACCAAGTTCACCGAAACCGAGCCGCTGTATGGCGACCAGTACGGCCAGGTCATCGTCTCGCTCGCGCCGCGTTACGGCGACATGGCCGAAACCGGCGAGATCATCGAGCGCCTGCGCCCCGAAATCGAAGCCTTGAACGGCGAGGGGCGCTTTGCCTTCCTCGAACTCAAGGGCGGCCCGCCGACCTCCAAGCCGATCAGCGTCAAGATCAAGGGCGACGACTACGCCGAGTTGCGCGCCGCGGCCGACGCGCTGATCGGCGCCGTGCGCGACATCCCCGGCACGCGCGACGTCACTGACGACGACGTGGCCGGGCGCAACGAACTGCGGCTCATCCCCAACCGCGAGAAGCTCGCGCGCGCCGGCGTGCCGGCCGGCGAGGTGGCGCGCCTGCTGCGCCTGTACGGCGAGGGCGAGGTGGTGGGCGTCACGCGCGACCAGGGCGAGAAGATGGAAGTCATCGTGCGCGCCCGCCCCGAATCGCTGATCGACGTCACCGAAATCCTGCAGCGCCCGGTGCCGCTGCCCGACGGGCGCAGCGTGCAGTTGGGTGATCTGGTCGACGCGCAGACGCGCGTCTCCAAGGGCTACATCCGTCACTATCAGTTCAAGCGCGCGATCACCGTCGAGGCCGATCTGGATCGCGAGCAGATCGACACGCTGGCCGCCAACAACCAGCTCAAGGCGCGCTGGGCCGAGCTGCAGGCGAGCTTCCCGAATGTCACGCTGGATTTCTCCGGCGAGCTCGACGACATCCAGGAAAGCCTGGACTCCATGGCGCGGTTGTTCGCCTTCGGCGTGGGCCTGATCTACCTGATCCTCGCGACCCAGTTCCGCAGCTACTGGCAGCCGATGATGATTCTCGCCACCGTGCCGCTGGCTTTCACCGGCGTGATCCTCGGGCTGCTGATCTCGAACAATCCGCTGTCGCTGTACACGCTGTATGGCGTGATCGCGCTGACCGGCATCGCGGTGAATTCGGCCATCGTGTTGATCGACGCCGCCAATGAGCGCGTCCGCCTCGGCATGAGCGTGCAGCACGCCGCCATCTACGCCGCACGCCGTCGCGTCGTGCCGATTCTGATCACCTCGATCACCACCATCGGCGGCCTCTTCTCGCTGGCGGTCGGGCTGGGCGGAAAATCGCTGATGTGGGGTCCGGTGGCGGCCAGCATCGTGTGGGGCTTGGGCTTCTCGACGGTGCTCACGCTGTTCGCGGTTCCGCTGATCTACCGGCTGGCGATGGGGCGTAAGCGGACGGCGCCCGCAGGCGCCGCGTAGCGCAGGCCGGCACCAGCATTGCATCGCCCGCGCCGCTAACAAAAACCGCGTAGAATCACGGCCTTGAACCCCGCAGCAGGTCTTCCCGTGTTAGCCGAAAGCAGTGCCCCCGCGTCGATCCAGTCGCGCGCCCGTCCGCCTTCCCGCCCCGCCCCTTTCCTGCCGATGTCGCGCCAGGAGATGGATGCGCTTGGCTGGGATCAGTGCGATGTGATCGTGGTGACCGGCGACGCCTACCTCGACCACCCCAGCTTCGGCATGGCGCTGGTCGGGCGCATGCTCGAAGCGCACGGTTTTCGCGTCGGCATCATCAGCCAGCCGGACTGGACCAGCGCCGAGCCTTTCCGCGCGCTCGGCAAGCCGCGTCTGTTCTTCGGGCTGACGGCTGGCAACATGGATTCGATGGTCAACCGCTACACGGCCGACCGCAAGATCCGCTCCGACGACGCCTATACGCCCAACGCCGAGGCCGGCAAGCGGCCTGACCGCGCCGTCACGGTGTACGCCCAGCGCGCTCGCGAAGCCTTTCCGGACGCCAATGTAGTGGTCGGCAGCATCGAGGCGAGCCTGCGCCGTATCGCGCATTACGATTACTGGTCGGACAAGGTGCGCCGCTCGGTGCTGCCCGATTCCAAGGCCGATCTGCTGATCTTCGGCAACGCCGAGCGCGCGCTGGTTGATCTGGCACACCGGCTCGACGCCGGTGAGGACATCAAGGAAATTCGCGACCTGCGCGGCACGGCCTTCATGGTCAAGCCGGGCTGGCTGCCGGGCGACGACTGGGCCGAGGTGGATTCACTCGCACTCGATCGCCCGGGGCGGATTGAGCCGCATGCCGATCCCTACGCGATGGAGCCGGAGCCCAAGAGTGGCGCCTCCTGTAGCACTGACGGCGCAAACACCGGCGTGGTTCAGGCCGTGCGTATCGTGCCGCTGGCCGAGCGCGTGGCCACGCGCCGTGCCGCCCGCGCGAAGACCGCCATCCGCCTGCCGTCGTACGAGCAGGTCAGCGCCGATCCGGTGATGTACGCCCACGCCTCGCGCGTGTTCCACCTCGAATCCAACCCCGGCAACGCCCGTGCCATGGTGCAGGCGCATGGCGAGGGGCCGGGCCGGCGCGACGTGTGGCTTAACCCGCCGCCGATTCCGCTCACCACGCCCGAGATGGATTTCGTCTACGGCTTGCCGTATGCCCGCGCTCCGCACCCTGCTTACGGCGACGCGCGTATCCCGGCCTGGGACATGATCAAGTTCTCGATCAACATCATGCGCGGCTGCTTTGGCGGCTGTACCTTCTGCTCGATCACCGAGCACGAGGGGCGCATCATCCAGAGCCGCTCGGAAGAGTCCATCCTCAACGAGATCAAGGACATCCGCGACAAGATCCCCGACTTCAAGGGCCACATCAGCGACATGGGCGGCCCCACCGCCAACATGTACCGCATGGCCTGCAAGGACGAGAAGATCGAGCAGTCGTGTCGCCGTCTGTCCTGCGTGTATCCGGGCATCTGCGAAAACCTCAACACCGACCACGCGCCTCTGATCTCGCTGTACCGCAAGGCGCGCGCGATTCCGGGCGTTAAACGCGTGACCATCGGTTCCGGCCTGCGCTACGACCTGGCCGTGCGCTCGCCCGAGTACGTCAAGGAGCTGGTCACCCACCACGTCAGCGGCCTGCTCAAGATCGCGCCCGAGCACACCGAGGAGGCCACGCTCTCCAAGATGATGAAGCCGGGCATCGGCAGCTACGACGCCTTCCGCAAGATGTTCGACAAGTACTCGGCCGAAGCGGGCAAGAAGCAGCATCTCGTGCCGTACTTCATCGCGGCCCACCCGGGCAGTACCGACGAGGACATGCTCAATCTGGCGCTGTGGCTCAAGAGCAATGGCTTCCGCCCCGATCAGGTGCAGACTTTCATGCCCACGCCGATGGCCATGGCGACCACCATGTACCACTCGCGCAAGAACCCGCTGCGCAAGGTCACGGCTGACTCCGAAACCGTCGAGACGGCGCGCTCCGGCAAGACGCGCAAGTTCCACAAGGCCTTGCTGCGCTGGCACGACTCCGACAACTGGCCGCTGATCCGCGAGGGCCTCAAGGCCATGGGCCGCGCCGACCTGATCGGCAACCGGCCGGATCAGCTGGTGCCGCATCACCAACCGGTCGGCGCACGTCCGTTGCCGCTGCCGACGCCGCGCAAGACGCACGAGAAAAGCTCAGCCCGGCCGTCGCACGGCAAGCCTGCCTCGCGTGCGAACGGTACGCGCAGCGGCGGCTCGCGCCGCCAGGGCTGAAGTGTTTCCGGTTTCCGGCGTGGCCGTGGCGGCCCGCGGAGGCCGCATCATCCACCCCTCGTACAGGCTCCGCTGTACACCCTTCGGAGGTTTCGCCATGAGTGTTCTGCTGCGTCTGTTGCTTGCCGGGTTGGTTGCACTGACTTTGAGTGCGGCCATGGCAGCCGATCAGGGCGAGCCGGACTATTCCGAAGAGGGCGAGCGCCGGGCCGCCATCGCGGGTGCCGGCTTGATTGGCCAACGCCTGCCGGCGCTGGAGCTCAAGACGATCGATGGCAAGCGCATCGACATCAGCGCCTTTCGCGGCAAGCGGCCGGTATATCTGAAGTTCTGGGCAACATGGTGCGCCCCGTGCTTGGCCCAGATGCCTGATTTCAACGCCATCCACGCCGGGCTCGGCGACGAGTTGGAGGTGATTGCGCTAAACACCGGGTTCAATGACGACCTCGCGGCCGTCCAGCGCTATCGCGAAAAGCTGGATATGCGCATGCCCATCGTGATTGATGACGGTCGGCTCGCACGTGCGCTGAACCTGCGCGTCACGCCGCAGCATCTGGTCGTGGGGCGCGACGGCCGCATCATGCACGTCGGCCACCGCGACGACGAGAAGCTGCATGCCGCACTCCGCCAGGCCATCGCCCAGTCCGCTGCGGTTTCGGCCGGTGAGGTGCCGGAGCTGCCGAAACTCAAGGCATTCAAACCCGGCGACGACGTGACCGGCGTTGTGTTGCGGACGCTGGACGGCCAAGCCGTGCAGTGGCCGGGCGCCCGCAATGGCAAGCCGCGCGGGCTGGTATTCACGGCGGCGTGGTGCGAGTGGTATGTGGCAGAGCGGCGTCCGCAGACTGCCGAGGCGTGCAAGCGCGTACGTACCCAGGTGGATGCGCTGGCTGGTCGCGGTGACATCGAGTGGCTAACGGTGGCGTCGGATCTGTGGACCACAGCGGAAGAGCTGCGCGAGTATGGAGCCACCAACCAGATCCGTACGCCGCTCGTGCTGGACGAGGGCGGGGCGGCGTTTGCAGCTTTTGGTGTGCGCAGCGTGCCGAGCGTGGCCCTGATCGACGCCCGCGGGCGCTTGCTGCGTGTGTTGGGGCCGGACGATGTTGATCTGGCGGGTGCGCTGAAAGCCGTGGGTGCTTCGGCCGAGGCTCGCTGAGTTGCGGGTGCCGCAGGCTTGAGCATAAAAAAATACCCCGGCTGGCGCGAGGCGCGCGGCCGGGGTCAGGGGAGGACAACCGCACAGGTTGAGCAAAACCTGTGACTCAACAAGTCGTCGCCCGACGGAGGAGGGAGAATCGGGCGCCGACGGAGTTCTAAAAACCGCGCCGCTCAGGCAGCGTGGTGGTGTTTCAGGCCGGGAGCAGCGTTGCGAACGGCGTCACGAACGCGCTGGACGGCAGTGCGGAGCAAGTCCGCGATGATCTGGTTGCGCATTTGGTGCGCGGCGACAATGATGTGGGTCACGTCGATGTTTTCGTCGTACATGTCTTTCTCTCCTTTGAGCTCATCGTGTAAGCACGGGATGAAATGTACAAAGCATGACGCGGCGCAACAAACGATGTATTGTCACTCGACGGATGAGCTGAACTCATCCATGAGCGAACATACATGACCGACCGCCTGCCACCCCTGAATGCCCTGCGTACCTTTGAGGTCGCCGCCCGCCACCTGAGTTTCAAGGACGCTGCCGAAGAGCTGTCCGTCACGCCGACGGCTGTCAGCCACCAGATTCGCGGCCTCGAAGAGTTTCTCGGCGTCGAACTCTTTCGCCGCCTGACCCGCGCGCTCGAACTCACCACCGAAGGCGAAGCCATGCTGCCCAAGGTGCGCGAAGGCATGGATTGCTTCGCCTCCGCCGTTGCTGACGTGCGCAGCATGAAACCCGGCGCTCGCCTGCGTGTGGTGGCCCCGCCATCCTTCGCGCAGCGCTGGATGATGCCCCGCCTGTGGCGCTACAACGAGCGCGAACCCAACATCGAGCTGTATCTGCGCGGCTCGATCAAGGCCATCGATTCGTCGGCGCAGCAAAGCACCCACAACAGCGACGACGCCGACCAGCGGCGTGGCCGCAACCGCGACGTACCGCAGGTGTGGGTGCGCTACGGTCGGGGCAACTATGTCGGCGTGCGCACCGATCAGTTGTTCGAGCCCGAATACACCGCCGTGTGCAGCCCTGCGCTGCTGCAGCGACGCATCCCGCTCAACAAGCCCGAAGACCTGCGCCACTTCGCGCTGATCCACGACGAAACCATCCCCGATCGGGCGCTCCGCCCGCGCTGGGAATCGTGGCTGGCCGCGGCCGGTGTGCACGGCGTGCGGGTTGCCGGCCCGCACTTCTCCAACTCCGGACTGGCGATTTCGGCCGCCATCGACGGCCTCGGCGTCGCGCTGCTGGCCAAACAGATCGTCGAAGGCGAGATCGCCACCGGGCGGCTGGTGGCGCCGTTTGACATCAGCATTCGTTGCGGCTTCTCGTATTACATCGTGTCGCCAGAGAACGTTGCGGATACGCCGCAGGTGGTGAGCTTCCGCGACTGGCTGATCGAAGAGGCCGCTGCCGAGGGCTGATGCGCTTTGAGCGGGGGAGGCGGGTTGCAGTGATCTCCTCGCGTGAAATAATCGAAGCGTGTCGCGAAGAGCCCGGTTGAACTGATGAGCAATTTCCACGCAGTCCTGAACGAAGCCATGCTCACCGAGATTTCCCTCGGTGCGCTCCTGATGTCCGAACAACTCGGCCACGACGAATTTGATGAGCGCGTGCTCAATGCCATGCGCGCCACGCCGCGGCATGAATTCGTGCCGCAGGAGTTGCAGCACTACGCCTACGAGGTGCGGCCGCTGTCGATCGGCTTCGAGAAGACCATTTCCAACCCGCTCATCATCGCGACGATGACCGATCTGCTGCAGGTCGAGCCGTATCACACGGTGTTGGAAGTCGGTACCGGTCTGGGCTATCACGCGGCGATCCTGTCGAAGCTCGCGCGCAAGGTGTATTCGATGGAATTCGTCGATGAGCTGGCGGCGCAGGCGGCCGAGCGGCTGGCGCACCACGGTTGTGCCAACGTCGTGGTGCTTGGCGGCAATGGCGCCAACGGCTTGTCGGCGCATGCGCCGTACGACCGCATTCTGGTCACCTGTGCGCCCGAGATGATTCCGCACATGCTGCTCAACCAGTTGAAGCCGGGTGGCCGCATGGTCGTCCCGGCCGGGCTGGAGGGCGACCAGATGCTGATGTTGGTGTGCAAGGACACCATCGGTCGCAGTCGGGTCGAGCACATCCTGCCGGTTGGCTTCGGGCCGATGGAGGGGGTTGAGGCGGTGCTGCATTCGTAAGCTGCAGTTCGGATAGGCGCCGCCTGCTCTTTGAAGAAGAAGGGACGAGCAGGCCCGGTGTGGTGGAGCATTGAAATTTCAGCAGAGCCGCCTACGGGCGGCTCTTGCTTTTTGTGCTTGACCTTCCCATGGTGGTAAGGAAGAGACTGGGTTTGTCACCAATCGCCGGAGTGCGAAATGCAAAGTTTCAAGGTTACGGGAATCGGTTGCGGCAGCTGCGTGCGCAAGATCGTGGCGGCGATCACCAATGTCGATGACGAAGCCAAGGTCGAGATCGATCAGAGCGCCGGGATCGTGCGCGTGCAGGCTGATCTGGAGGCGCGCGAGGTGGTACGCGCCATTGAAGACGCCGGCTACACCGCCGAGCCGGTATCCGAGGCGCAGCGATGAATACGCGCAGTCTGCACGTGGGCGGCATGACTTGCGCCTCGTGTGTCGCTCACGTCGAGAAGGCCTTGCTGAAGGTGCCGGGTGTGGAGGCCGCGAGCGTGAATCTCGCTACCGAGACGGCGACGGTCACCGCCGCGCCGGAGGTCGCGTTCGATGCGCTGGTGCAGGCTGTGGAGAAGGCCGGTTACGAAGTTGTGCGCGATGAAACCGTGCTCGACATCGAAGGCATGAGTTGCGCGGCCTGCGTCGGGCGCGTCGAGAAGGTGCTGCTGCGTGTGCCGGGCGTGGTCGCGGCCAATGTGAATCTGGCGGCGCGCAATGCGCGCGTCGAGTCCGCCGGAGAGGTGCCGATGGCCGCGCTGGTGGCGGCCGTGAAGAAGGCCGGCTTCGAGGCAAAGCCGGCAGCCGAAGCTGCCGAGGGCGCACGCGAGGCCGCGGCAGCCACCGAGGAGCGCGATCTGCGCCGCGATGTGTGGATCGCTGTTGCACTGACGCTGCCGGTATTCGTGCTGGAGATGGGCTCGCACCTCATTCCGGGCATGCACGAGTGGGTGATGGCCACACTGGGCCGTACCGCCAACGGCTGGATCCAGGCCGTGCTGACTACCGCCGTGATGTTCGGCCCCGGTCTGCGCTTTTTCCGCAAGGGCGTGCCGGCACTGCTGCGCGCAGCACCGGACATGAACGCGCTGGTGTCACTCGGCACGGGCGCGGCGTGGGCCTATTCGCTGGTGGCGCTGATCGCGCCGGGGCTGTTGCCGGAGGGTACGGCCAACGTCTATTTCGAGGCGGCGGCGGTGATCGTCACGCTGATCCTGGTCGGCCGCTTGCTGGAGGCGCGCGCCCGGGGCCGCACCTCGGAAGCCATCCGCCGCCTGATGAAGATTGCACCACGCACCGCGCGCGTGCGGCGTGACGGCGCCGCGGTGGAGCTGTCGATCGGCGAGGTCGTGGTCGGTGACATCGTCGAGGTGCGCCCCGGCGAGAAGATCGCGGTGGACGGCGAGGTGGTCGAGGGTGCGTCCTTCGTGGATGAATCCATGATCACCGGCGAGCCGGTGCCGGTCGAGAAGGCGATCGGCGCGCAGGTGGTCGGCGGCACGCTCAACACGCGTGGCGCGCTGGCCTTTCGCACCACGCGGGTCGGCGCCGACACGGTGCTGGCGCAGATCATCCGCATGGTCGAACACGCGCAAGGCGCCAAGTTGCCCATCCAGGCGCTGGTCGACAAGGTGACGATGGTGTTCGTGCCCATCGTCATGGGTGTGGCCCTGCTGACCTTTGTGGCGTGGATGATCTTCGGTGCGTCCCCCGCGCTGAGCTTTGCGTTGGTGTGCGCCGTGGCGGTGCTGATCGTCGCCTGCCCGTGCGCGATGGGGCTCGCCACGCCGACCTCGATCACGGTGGCCACCGGCCGCGCCGCAGCGATGGGCGTGCTGTTCCGCAAGGGCGACGCGCTGCAGGAGCTGTCGCGCGTCGACGTCGTGGCTTTCGACAAGACCGGCACGCTGACGCTGGGCCGGCCGCAACTGACCGATCTGGACGCGGCGCAGGGTTTCGCGCGCGACGAGGTGCTGGCACTGGTTGCTGCGGTGGAGCGGCGTTCCGAGCACCCGATTGCCGAGGCCATTGTTGCGGCCGCGCGTGAGGCAGCCCTCGACATCCCCGAGGCTGAAGATTTCGAGGCCACCGCCGGGCATGGCGTGCGGGCGCAGGTTGCCGGACGCTGCGTGGAAGTCGGCGCCGATCGCATGATGCGCGGGCTGGAGCTCGACGTTTCCGCCTTTGCAGAGACAGCGGCACGCCTCGGCGACGAGGGCAAGAGCCCGCTATATGCCGCCATCGACGGCCAGCTCGCCGCCATCGTTGCGGTGGCCGATCCGCTCAAGGACACCACGGTCGAGGCCATCCGCGCGCTGCACGCGATGGGCCTGAAGGTGGCGATGGTGACCGGCGACAACACCCGCACCGCGCAGGCCATCGCACGCCTGGCCGGCATCGACGATGTGGCCGCCGAGGTGCTGCCCGACGGCAAGGTCGAGGCGCTGGGACGGCTGCGTGGCGAGGGCCGGCGAATCGTCTTCGTTGGGGATGGCATCAACGATGCACCGGCGTTGGCCTCGGCCGACGTGGGCATGGCCGTCGGCTCGGGCACCGACATCGCCATCGAGAGCGCCGACGTGGTGCTGATGTCGGGCGATCTGGCTGGCGTGCCGCGCGCCATCGCACTGTCGCGCGCGACCATGCGCAATATCCGCCAGAACCTGTTCTGGGCTTTCGCCTACAACGCCGCGCTGATTCCGCTCGCGGCTGGCGTGTTCTACCCGGCTTTCGGGCTGTTGTTGTCACCGGTGTTCGCGGCAGCGGCGATGTCGCTGTCGAGCGTCTTCGTGCTGAGCAATGCCTTGCGTCTGCGCTGGTTTGATACGGGGAGGACCCCGGCATGAACATCGGCAAGGCCGCCGCCGCTTCGGGCGTATCGGCAAAGATGATCCGCTACTACGAGTCGGTCGGGCTGATTCCACCGGCGCGGCGTACCGACACCGCCTACCGCGTGTATTCGGAGGACGACGTGCACGTGCTGCGCTTCGTGCGCCGGGCACGCGACCTCGGCTTCAGTGTTGATGCGATCCGCGAACTGCTCGCGCTGTGGCACGACAGATCGCGTGCCAGCGCCGATGTGAAGCGCATCGCGCTGGAACATGTGGGCGAGCTCGAAGCGCGCATCGCCGCGCTGCAGGACATGGCCGGAACGCTGCGTCAGCTCGCGGGAAGCTGTCACGGCGATGACCGCCCTGATTGCCCGATCCTCGGTGATCTGGGCGGCGGTTGTGGCACGACAAACCAGAGAAAGGAGTGAGCATGGCAGGATGCTGCGAATCAGGTTGCGCATCGCCGCGCGCGGCGGTCAGCCCGCGCTATCGTCGCGCGTTGTGGATCGCGCTGGTGGTCAATGCGCTGATGTTCGGGGTCGAGATTGTCGGTGGGCTGACGGCCGGTTCGGTGTCGCTGCTGGCCGACGCGGTGGACTTCGCCGGGGATGCCGCCAACTACGGGCTGTCCTTGACGGTGCTGTCGATGGGCCTGGTGTGGCGCTCGCGCGCGGCCTTCGTGAAGGGCGCGACGATGGCGGTTTTCGGTGCCTTCGTGATCGCCAAGACGCTTTGGGCAGCCTATGCCGGCGTGCCGCCGGAGGCCTTCACGATGGGTGTCATCGCCGTGCTGGCGCTGGCCGCCAACGCCGGCGTGGCAGCGCTGCTGTATGCCTTCCGCGATGGCGATGCCGACATGCGCTCGGTGTGGCTGTGCAGCCGTAACGATGCCATCGGCAATGTTGCCGTGCTGCTGGCAGCGCTGGGCGTGTTCGGCACCGGCAGTCGCTGGCCGGATCTGCTGGTGGCGGCGCTGATTGCCGGCCTGGCGATCAGCGCCGGCCGGGCGGTGATGCGGCAGGCGCGGGGCGAACTGGCTCAGTCCGCCGGCTGAACCGACAGCACGGTGTAGGTGCCGTCGATCTGGTCGATGGTCACGCGCACCTTGTCGCCAGCCTTCAGGCCTTCGAGCAGGTTCGGGTCGGCGACCTGGAAGACCATGCTCATAGGCGGCATGTCGAGGTTGGGAATCTGCTGGTGGCGCAGCGACAGCTTGTTGGCCTGCGCGTCGACGCGGCGTACTTCGGCATCGACCAGCGGCAATTGCGCTTCGGCCGCGGCCAGCCCCGGCAGCAGTGCCAGCGCCAGCAAGGGGATCAATCGCTTCATCGGGCTTCCTCAGTGCTTGTGGTGGGCGTCTACTGGGTCGGCAACCTCGACTGCTGCGAGCATGCCGGCCTGATAGTGGCCGGGAATCAGGCACGCAAACTCGAAGTTGCCGCTGCGGTTGAAGGTCCACACGATCTCGGCGGTCTTGCCAGGCGGCACGTGAGCCATGTAGGGCTCGTCGTGCTCCATGTTCGGAAACCTGACCATCATCCGGGCGTGCTCCGCCAGCGAGGCCCGGTCGCCGATGACCAGCTCGTGCATTACTTGCCCGGCGTTCTTCACGACGATGCGCAGGGTTTCGCCGGCCTTTACGGCGACCTTGTCCGGCGTGAAGCGCATGTCGTCGCTCATGACGACTTCCAGTGTGCGCGTGGCCTCATCGGCTTCGGCGGCGATGCCCCAGCCGGTCTGTTCCTTCAGCCGCGGCTCGACGTCACCGGCATGGCGCTCACCGTGCGCTTGGGCTGTACCGGACAGTGCCAGCGCAGCGGCCAGCGCGATCATGTATTTCCTGTGCATGAGTCTCTCCGTTGCTCAGTGTTGGTGGCCGTGGCCGCCCTGTGGTTTGCGCACTTCCATCTCGACCTTGGGTGCGTCCGGGCGTTCCGCCGCGAAGCGCTCCGGCTCGGGCAGCGGGCCATTCCACTCGAAGGCCTGCGTGCCGGCGGGCTGCGCGTACCAGCCCGGATCGGAGTAGTCCCCATGCGGCTGGTCGCGCCGCACCTTCAGCGTCGTGAACATGCCGCCCATGCCGATGGGGCCATGCGGGCCGTGGCCGGTCATCATCGGCAGCGTCTGTTCGGGGATCAGCATCTCCATGTCCTTCATGTCGGCCATGCCGCGCTCGCCCATCACCATGTAGTCGGGTGAGAGCTTCTGCAGCCGGCCGACCAAGCCGCGGTGGTCGACGCCGATCATGGTCGGCACGTCATGGCCCATCGGGTTCATGGTGTGGTGGCTCTTGTGGCAGTGGAATGCCCAGTCACCTTCCTCGTCGGCGATGAACTCGACCTGACGCATCTGGCCCACGGCGATGTCGGTGGTGACTTCGGGCCAGCGTGAAGCCGGCGGCGTCGGGCCGCCGTCGGTGCCGGTGACCTCGAACTCGTGGCCGTGCAGGTGGATCGGGTGGTTGGTCATGGTCAGGTTGCCGACGCGAATGCGCACGCGATCCCCGTGGCGCACGTTCATCGAGTCGAGGCCTGGGAAGGCGCGACTGTTGAAGGTCCACAGGTTGAAGTCGGTCATGGTGTTGATCTTCGGCACGATGCTGCCCGGATCAATGTCGTAGGCGTTGAGCAGGAAGCAGAAGTCGCGGTCGACGGTATTGATAGCGGGGTGCGCCTCGCGCGGATGCGTGACCCAGAAGCCCATCATGCCCATCGCCATCTGCACCATCTCATCGGCGTGCGGGTGGTACATGAAGGTGCCGGGGCGGCGCGCGATGAATTCGTAAACATAGGTCTTGCCGACCGGAATCGCGCGCTGGTTCAGCCCCACCACGCCGTCCATGCCGTTGGGCAGGCGCTGGCCGTGCCAGTGGATCGACGTGGCCTCGGGCAGCTTGTTGGTGACGAAGATGCGCACGCGGTCGCCTTCCACGACCTCAATGGTCGGGCCGGGGCTCTGGCCGTTGTAGCCCCACAGCCGCGCCACCATGCCGGGCGCGATCTCGCGTTCGACCGGCTCGGCGACCAGATGGAATTCCTTGACGCCGGCGTTCATGCGCCACGGCGCGGTCCAGCCATTGAGTGTGACCACCGGTTTGTAGTCCGGGCCGCTTTGCGGGATCAGCGGCGCCGCGGTGTCGGGCGTGTTGCGGATCACCGGCTCGGGCAGGCCGGCCAGTGCCGCCTTGCTGACGCTGCCGGCAGCCAGCGCGCCAAAGGCGGCATGGCCAAAGAATGTTCTGCGATCCATCAGTGACCTCCTGCGGCGACGCCGCGAGCGCTGCGCGCGACCTCGCCGCCGGTGCCGATGTGCTCGGCGCCGGCCAGCACGGCCTGCAGGTTGATGTGGGCGAGCCAGAAATCGCGCTCGGCGGCGAGCGCAGCGGATTCGGTGGTAATGCGTTCGCGCGTGGCGTCGATCAGGTCCCAGGTGCTCTTGAGCATGCCGCTGTAGCGCAGCACCATGTCGTCTTCGCGTTCGACGGCGAGCGGCAGGCTGCGCGCTCGCAGCAACGTGGCAAGCTCGTGCGCCGTGGCGTAGCCATGCCAGGCTTCGCGCGCTTGCGAGCGCACGCGCACGGCCAGCGTGGTGGCTTCGGCGCGGGTACGCAGCGTGCGCTGCAGGTCATGCGAGAGCGGCGTGCGGCGCAGGTCGATGTAAGGGGCGGCGGTCGGTAAGGTGGCGTCAGCCGCGTCCGGCAGGCCGGTTGTGGAGGCGGCCTGCCACATGGCACGGTCGCCTTGCGACAGGGCCATGTCGGCGCGCTCGGCCTCGGCGGCGGCGATGGTCAGCAATGGGTGCGCACGCAAAGCTTCGGTTTCGACGCCGTCGGCGGCCTGCACAAGCTGTGGCAGCGGTGGCAGCCCGGATGGCAGTGAGAACTGCGCCGCCTCGCCGGACAAGCCGACTGCGCGGATCAGCGCCTCACGCGCAGCAAAGGCCGCATGCCGCGCCTGAGTCTGGACAATGCTCGCGTCGACCAGATCAAGGCGTTTGCCGACCAGCCGGTCCCTCCCCCAATTGCCGGCGGCGGTCATGCGTGCAGCCAGTTCGTCGGCCACGCTGGCAGCCTCGAGCGCGCGTTCGGCGCTGCGCAGTTCAGCCTGCGCTGCGACCGCGCCGATCCACGCCTGCTGCACTTCGCGCGCCAGTTCCACGGCCGATACGTCAGCCACGGCGCGCTCCTGCGCGTTCATGTCACTCGTGGTGAACAGCGCCGGGCGTTGCGCAAATGCCATGCGAACGGCCGCACTCGGCGTGAGCAGTGGGCGGCCGTCCGCGGCGTCTGCCGTCTTGGGTAGATTGGCGGCTTCCCAGCGCAGCAGGTCAATGTGCCCGCGCTCGAAGCGGCCGACTGTTGCGTTGGCATCACGCCAGTTGCGTTCGCCGAGAGCTGGATCGTGCTCGGGCCAGACGACGGGCGAGTTAGCCAGCGTAGTGACGGACGCCTCGGGAGCATATGGCGGGGCTGCCTGTGCGGCGCCGGTGGCAAGCGCTGCGATCAGCAGCAAGAGTGGTGCGCGCTTGATGGGCACGATGCGTTCTCCTGTGCTTCAGCGGCCGGGCATGCCGCCTTTCATCTGCATCTGCAGCATCGTGTGCAGCATGTCGACGCGCTTCTCCAGCGCGTCGATGCGTGTCTGCATCATCTGCTGCATGGGCATCCCCTCGTGCATGCCCATGCCGCCCGACATCATCGGGCAGCCCTTTTCCGCGGCGGCTTGCATGGCAGGCGCGTCGGTGGCGGGCGCGGGATGATGGGCAGAGTGGTTCTGAGTGTCGTGCGAAGACGCCAGCACGCCGCCCGACAGCACGGCGCTAGCAAGAACGATCAGCGGCAAAGCAAAGCGGCGAATGGCATTCATGGTCAGTCTCCAGGGCGCATGGGGACGACCGTTCGTCCGCAGCAGTCCGATAATGGCCAGCGGCTGCGGTCTACAGCCTGACGCGCGCATTACAAGTTCGTAATCTTCGCGACCGGCGCGGGCGCGCTGGCAGAATGACTGCATGAAGATCCTGATCGTCGAAGACGAACCGAAGACCGGTGATTACCTGCGCCAGGGGCTGGCGGAGGCGGGCTTTATCGTCGATCTGGCGCGCGACGGGCTCGACGGCCTGCATCTGGCTCAGAGCAGCGAGTACGACCTGATCGTGCTCGACGTGATGTTGCCGCGGCTTGACGGCTGGGGTGTGCTCGAGACCTTGCGGCGTGGCGGGCAGCAGACCCCGGTGCTGTTCCTGACGGCGCGAGATCGGGTGGAAGACCGCGTGCGCGGACTGGAGCTTGGCGCCGACGATTACCTCGTCAAACCCTTTGCTTTCTCCGAACTTTTGGCGCGTGTGCGCACACTGCTGCGGCGCGGTCGTAGCAAAGAGCCCGAGGTGCTGCGCGCGGCTGATCTTGAGCTCGACCTGTTGCGCCGCCGCGTGCTGCGCGCCGGTCAGCGTATCGATCTCACCGCCAAGGAGTTCGCGCTGCTCGAACTGCTGCTGCGCCGCCAGGGCGAGGTGCTGCCGCGCTCGCTGATTGCCTCGCAGGTGTGGGACATGAATTTCGACAGTGACACCAACGTCATCGAGGTTGCGGTGCGGCGTCTGCGCGCCAAGGTTGATGAACCGTTCGAACCCAGGCTGATCCGCACCGTGCGCGGCATGGGCTATGTGCTGGAGGCGGACGAAACGACATGAGCGTGCGCCGCCCCTTGTCGCTGACGGCGCGTTTCGCGCTGATCTTCGCCGCCTTCGCGGCCAGCGTGCTACTGGTGGCAGGCATGATCATCGAGCGTGCGGTGGCGACGCACTTTGACGAGCTCGACGAGCACGATCTGGGCGCCCAGATTTCGGTCGTCAGCAATCTGCTCGCGCACACCGCGTCGGAAGCGCAGTTCGGTGCCATGGGCTCGCGGCTTGATGACATGTTGGGCGGACATTCGATGGTGGCGGCCGTCGTGACCGACTCCGCCGGCCGCGTGCTCCATGCCGTGCGTGGCGACGTCTTCCCGCCTGATACCCAGGTTGCCGTCAACGGCTCGCCGCATAAATGGACGCGCGACGGGCGAGAGTTCATCGGTCGCGCCGCAACGCTGGAGCTACCGCTCGATCCGCCGCGCCGCATCCACCTGCGCGTTGCGCTCGACATCTCGCACCACAGCCATTTTCTTGATGCCGTGCGGTTGCGCCTGTGGCTGGGCATCTCTCTGGTGGCGCTGCTTGCGGCAGGGCTGGCATGGTTCGCCGCCAGGCGTGGGCTGGCGCCGCTGCGCCGGGTGAGCGCGACGGCGCGCCGCCTCTCCGCCGAAGGCCTGGGGGAACGGCTCACGCTGCGTGATGCGCCGGCCGAGATGCAGGAGCTGGTGGAAGCGTTCAACGGCATGCTCGAGCGGCTCGAGGCCGCTTTTCGCCGGCTCGATGCTTATTCGGCCGATATTGCCCACGAGCTGCGTACACCGGTGTCCAACCTGATGACGGCTACCGAGGTGGCTTTGTCGCGCGCCCGCAGCGCCGAGGAATACCGCGATACGCTGCACTCGAACCTCGAAGAGTTCGAGCGTATGGCGCGCATGATTTCGGACATGTTGTTCCTGGCCAAGGCCGACCAGCGCCGTCTGCCCCGCGCCGCCGAGGCGGTGGCGCTGCAGGACGAGGCCGCCGCGCTGGCGGAGTTCTATGAGGCGTTGGCCGAGGAGCATGGCGTGGCGATCCGGGTGGCCGGCGCCGCGACCGTTACCGGCGACCGCTTGATGCTGCGCCGCGCGCTGTCCAATCTGTTGTCGAACGCCGTGCGCCACGCCCGGGCCGGAAGCAGCGTGGACATCGTCATCGAGTCGGACACGGCTGAAGTGCGGGTGTCGGTGAGCAATGCCGGTGACGATATTCCACCCGAACGCGCGGCCGGGCTGTTCGAGCGCTTCCACCGTATCGAAGACGAACGCCCGCGCCGCGGTGAGGGTGCTGGCTTGGGCCTGGCGATTACGCGCTCGATCGTCGAGACGCACGGCGGCGGCGTATCGCTGCTCTCGAGCGACGGGACGACCCGTTTTACATTGCACTTGCCGTGTCGGCGTGCGGAACCTGTCGACATGATTTCGACTCCATGACCAATCAGGGCGAGGCCTCACAGCCGCTCGCGATCCGCCACCCCGACTGCCATGGTCACCGTGAATACGCCCCAAGGGAGAAACAGGATGCTTTCCAGGAATGCTTTCGGCATTATTGCGCTGTGCGCGGGCTTGCTCGGCTCGTCGGTCGGTTTTGCCGCCGGCGAGGAAGTCGTGGTCTATAAAGATCCGAATTGCAGTTGCTGCGGCAAGTGGGCCGACCACTTGCGCGAAAACGGATTCGAGGTGCGCGAAGTCGCCGCGCGCGACATGCAGCTGGTCAAGCGCGAAGCTGGCGTGCCGCGTGCACTGGGGTCGTGCCATACGGCGCAGGTGGGCGGTTACGTTGTCGAAGGCCATGTGCCGGCGTCGGATGTTCGCCGGCTGCTGACCGAAAAGCCGAAGCTGGTGGGTGTCTCGGCGCCCGGCATGCCGCTCGGTTCGCCGGGCATGGAAGGCCCGTATCCGGCCGAGCGTTACAATGTTGTGGGTTTTGACGCGCAGGGCAATACCACGGTGTTCTCGCGTCACTGATTCGGGTTTGCTGAACTCGTAGGGGACGCGATGCGCCGATTGCCCGTTCCGCTGTACGCATTGGCCGCCACCGGCGCGCTGTTGCTCGTCGGTTGTGGTGAGCCATGGCCGGAACGTGGCATCGACCCGACCAACCCCGCCAAGCTCGCCATCGGCCAGGAGGTCTATGCGGACCATTGCGCCGCGTGCCACGGCGAGAAGCTCGAAGGCCAGGCCGACTGGCGCATACGTCGTGCCGACGGCCGTTTGCCGGCGCCCCCGCACGACGCCAACGGCCATACCTGGCACCACTCCGACGAGATGCTTTTTGCGATGGTGCACGACGGCCTGGTGCCGCCGCTGGCGCCCGAGGGCTATCTGAGCGACATGCCGGCCTACGGCGACGTTCTGTCCGACGACGAGATCCGAGCGGTGCTGGCCTACATCCAGAGCACATGGCCGCAGGAGATCCTGCAGGCGCGGCGCCAGATGGCGCAAAGCGGGCGCTGACAGCCCGGCGTTAAGAGAATGATTTGCAATTACAAATGAGAGTAACTATCATCTTCTTCTGATTTCTGCATTCATGGCCGGTATCTCAAGAGCGGCCAGCACGCACAGGAGAAGCAAGTGTCTCGTCTCACCGGTCCCCGCCTCAAAGTCATGCGCGCGCTGGGCACAGCCCTGCCGGGGCTGTCGCGCAAATCCATGGAAAACCGCGATTACCCGCCGGGTCAGCACGGCCAGAAGAACCGTCGCCGTTCGGACTTTGCGCTGCGCCTGATGGAGAAGCAGAAGCTGCGCTTCAACTACGGACTGACCGAGGGTCAGATCCGCAAGCTGTTCCGCGAAGCCAAGAATTCAAAGGCGCCGACTGGCGAGAAGCTGCTCGAACTGCTCGAGCGTCGTCTCGACAATGCCGTGTTCCGCGCCGGTTTTGCGCCGACCGGCATCGCTGCCCGCCAACTCGTCAGCCACCGGCATGTGCTGCTCAACGGCAAGTCGGTGAACATTCCGTCGATCCGCATCAAGCCGGGTGACGTGATCACGCTGACCGACAAGGGGCGCCGTATCCCCGCGACGGTGGAGTGCATTGAGAAGCCCGAGCTGGAGCGTCCGGAGTGGATCAGCTTTGATGCTACGACGGTCACTGCCAGCGTCACGCGCGTGCCGCACCACGACGAAGTTCCGTTCCCGGTGGAAGTCCAGCACGTCGTCGAATACTACGCAGTGAGGATGTAATCATGAGCGACGCCCTGCGCTACGAGGCCCGCCCCGAGCTTGCGCTGGCGGCCGTCATGCAGTTGATGTCGCGCTTCCCGGCACGCCGTTCGCCGGTGGTGGCGGACGCTGTTGTGAAGCATCTGGAAGTCATTGCGGCCGACCCCCGGCTGGCGGACGAAGTGCGCACATGCGCCCGCGAGATGTGCGCCGAATGGGATGGATACCGTTCGCTGTGCGCCGACATGCCGTGTCTGCCCAAAGGCGCATTGGCGTCCTGACCTGGCTGCGCCGAAGCAATATGAAACGCCCCATGCGGTTGCCGCATGGGGCGTTGTCTTTTCCGAGGCCGCGTGGGGATCATGCGCTCCGCAGCCTGCTCCAGCGCCTGATCGGCCATCTGCTCCGGGAAGTGGCCAGTGCGGCCAGCAGATGGTTCTCGGTGAGCCGATCCACAAAAAAGCCGGACGGTGGGCATGGCGCGTATTGCGCCGTGTCCACCGTCCGCAAGGTGGGCGGGAGGAGGCCGCCCAGGGGTGAGTCGATGATGTTAAGGAGGATCAGTTCATCATCGACTCGACACGCATGCGCAAATCAGTGTCCGACTGAAGTGCGACGGCAATGCCGTTGTAGGTTTCAACCTCAAGACCCGCTTCGGTGACTGTTTCCACCATCTGCTCGACGGCCTCGGTTTGCAGGTTGGCGGCCTTTTCGGGGTCATTCACGTCGAGCAGGCGCTGCGAGTAGTCAGCGCGGATGGTCTCGATCGTGGGCTGGACCTCGGCAAACTTTTCCAATTCCTCGTCGCTGAAATCCGCCGAACGCGGTGCCGACTGGGCGGCCGGGGCGCCTTGCTGCGGCGGCGGAGCCGACTGCGCAAGAGCTGCGGTGGAAGCGCCGAAAGCGAGCATGAGGCTGGCGAGAAGCGGAGTGAGCTTGTTCATGTGTAGTACCTCCATTTTGTAGGTGATGCAGGGGAGGTAATGCGAACTTCGTGCCAGTTTTGCCATTTCGACAAAAAATCCAGTTGAAACAGGTGGGTATGAGCCTCCTCTGTGCGCGGTGCGGCGTCGGATGGATTGACCGCGCCCGTCTGAGTGTGTCATTTTGGCGCATGTGTCATCCATTCGCTGGAGTCAAACCATGCGTGCCCCCGCTGTTTTAGGCAGTCTGCGTAGCGTGCTTGCGCTGCAGGTCGTCGCTCCCGTGCTGGCCGTGCTGGCGCTCGTTCTGATCGTGTTGCTGGCGGTGCTCGGGCAGTTTGTCGAAGGCCGCATGCAGCGCGATCTGCAACTGGTCGCGCGGGCCGTGCATTTCCCGGTCACCCAAGCACTGGCCCGCCGCGACATCGGCCAGATCGAGTCCAGCCTCGCATCGGTGTTCGGCATGAGCGAGGTGTACGGCGCCTATCTGTTCGATGGCGAGGGCAATCGCATCCTCAGCTTCGGCACCGGCCAGCCGACGCGCGCCCAGGCCGGTGATGCGCTCAAGCTCTCGCGCGAAGGGCAGTTCGAGCAGTACGAGACCATTCGCGGCCAGAACGTCTATTCCTTCTTCCTGCCCTTGTTCGACGCCGGAGGTCAGCCCGACGGGCTGCTGCAGGTGACGCGACTGCGCAGCGACATCGAAGCCGAGCTGCGCAAGCTGCACCTGCGAACCTGGGGTGGCTTTGGACTGGCGGCGCTGCTCGTCTTCGGCATGCTCGGCTTCACCCATCGGCGCGCCATTGGCCGGCCGCTCGAAGAGCTGTTGCAGAGCGTGCAGCGCGTCGCCGCCGGTGAGCGCGAACACCGCGTAAGCCCCAGCGGCCCGCTTGAGTTGCGACAGTTGTC
Organism: Pseudazoarcus sp. NS34; assembly: GCF_059703725.1. Lineage (NCBI taxonomy): Bacteria > Pseudomonadati > Pseudomonadota > Betaproteobacteria > Rhodocyclales > Zoogloeaceae > Pseudazoarcus > Pseudazoarcus sp. NS34. The sequence continues at coordinate 220,281 of NZ_BAAKIZ010000004.1, read as the reverse complement.
GCGGCGCTTCAACGTCATGCTCGACGCCATTGATGATGCCGAGGCGCGCGAGGCGGCCGAGCGCGAGGAACGCAACCGCATCGAGGCGCAGTTGCGGCGCAGTGAGACGCTGGCCGCATTGGGCCAACTCTCGGCCGGCGTGGCCCATGAGTTGGGGGCGCCGCTGTCGGTTGTCGATGGACGCGCGCGACGGTTGCAGCGCGTTGCGCGCAGTGACGAGGATGCGCGCGAACTCGGTGAAATCCGCGATCAGGTCGCACGCATGACCTCCATCGTGCAGCAACTGCTGGCCTACGCGCGTGGCGCCCGCAGCGGGCACGACCGCCTGGCGGTCGCAGAACTGGTCGCGCGCGTGCATGCGCTGGCCGCCAGCGAGGGCGTGACCTCAAGCTTGAGTGAAGCGGAGCCGGCAACCGTGCGCGGTGACGCACTGGGCCTCGAGCTGGCGCTGGTCAATCTCTTGCGCAACGCGCGCCAGGCCTGCCCGGAGGGCGCTGTCGAGCTGGGTTGGCGGGTCGACGACGGACGTGTGGCGATCTACGTGGATGACGCTGGCCCAGGGGTGCCGGAGGCGGAGCGCAGGCGCGTGTTCGAGCCTTTCCACACCACACGCCTGCCGGGCGAAGGCACGGGGCTGGGGCTGGCGATCGTCGAGCGGATTGCACGCGAGCACGGCGGGGAGGCGCGGGTCAGCACTTCGCCACTGGGCGGTGCGCGCTTTGAGCTGGTGTTGAAGATGTTGGAGGACAAGCATGACTGAGCGCGCAAACATCCTGGTGGTCGAGGACGATCCGGCGCTGTCGCGGCTGGTGGTCGATGAACTGGAAGCCTCGGGGCGCCGCGTGGTGGCCTGTGCGACGCTGGCGGAGGCTCGCGCGGCACTGGGCCACAAGCAGCCGGACATGGTGGTAACCGACCTGCGCCTGCCTGACGGCCACGGTATGGAACTGGTGGGCGAACTGGTGGCGCGCGAGGACCGTCCGGCCATCATCGTGGTCACGGCCTTCGGCAGCGTGCGCCAGGCGGTCGAGGCCTTGCAGGCCGGGGCCGACGATTTCCTGACCAAGCCGCTGGACCTGGATCACTTCCTGATCTGCGTCGACCGCGTGCTCGAAACCCGCCAGTTGCGCGACGAGGTGACGCGCTTCCGGCGCATCAGCAGCGCGGGTGAGTCGTTTCATGGTCTGTTCGGGCGCAGCGCCGCCATGCGCGCGCTGTTCGATCAGCTGCGCGTCGTCGCGCGGGCGCAGGGGCCGGTGCTGGTCAATGGCGAGAGCGGCACCGGCAAAGAGCTGGTGGCGCGCGCCATTCACGTCGAGAGCGAGCGCTCCGATGGCCCCTTTTTGGCCGTGAACTGTGCCGGCGTGCCGCAGGAGTTGATGGAGAGCGAGTTCTTCGGCCATGCGGCCGGCGCCTTCACCGGCGCGCGCACCGCCCGGCGGGGCCTGCTGCAGCAGGCTCACGGCGGAACCCTGTTGCTCGACGAAATCGGCGAAATGCCGCTGGCGCTTCAGGCCAAGATGCTGCGCGCGCTGCAGGACGGCTCGATCCGCCCTGTGGGGCAGGACACCGAGGAACAGGTGGATGTACGCATCGTCGCCGCCACCCACCGCGATCTGGCACAGCGCGTGGCCGACGGCGAGTTCCGCGAGGATCTGTACTACCGGTTGGAGACGTTTGCGCTGAGCGTGCCGGCTCTGCGCGAACGCGACGACGACGTCGAACTGCTGGCGCAACGCTTTCTGGCGGGCTTTGCCGCCGCGCAGAGTCGTCCGGCACGCGGCTTTTCGCCGGACGCGCTGGCGGCGCTGCGTGCCTACCCGTTTCCCGGCAACGTGCGCGAATTGCAGAACGCGGTCGAGCGGGCGGTGGCCTTTTGCCCGGCCGAGACAGTGGAACTGGAACACCTGCCTGAGCGCGTGCTCAAGCCGGCAGAGCTGGCCACGCCAAGCGCACCGCGCGGAGACGGCGGCTTGCTCGACGGTTCCGTGTTGCCGACGCTGGATGAAGTGCAGAAGCGCTACGTGCGCCGCGTGCTCGACGAGGTTGGCGGCAACCGCCGCCGCGCCGCCGCGCTGCTGGGCATCGGGCGGCGCACCTTGTATCGCTGGCTCGACGACGAAGCCGCCGCCGACTGAAGCCGCTTACTGCGGCGGCAGCAGCGGGGCGATGCCCTGCAGATAGGCATTGCCGTACTGGATGACCTCGTCGCGGTTCAGGCCTTCGCTGTAGAAGTGCATGGATTCGACATCGCCCTGCAGGTTTTCGATTTCCTTGCGCAGCTTGGCCAGCGACTCTTCCAGCGTGTAGGACAGGCTGTGGATGTCGTGGATGTCGTACTCGCCGACCTCGCCGCCCAGCAATTCGGCGAGTTTGGCGTTGGCTTCGCGCAGGTTGGCCACGGCTTCGGCCAGGCCAGCGGCCTGCTTGCCCTGGTAGTGCGCCACGCGCTCGGGCGCTTTCTCGTCGGCGAAGGCGGTGGTGGAGAAGGTGAGCGCCACGGCGAGGGCGATCAGGCTGAGGGTCTTCTGCATGGAAGGCTCCTTGGTGAGAAATCGGTCAGTAGAGGTCGCGACGGTAGCGGCCGTCGCGAGCGAGTTGGGCGAGGTCTTCATCGCCGAGGATCACGCGCAGCGTGTCATGCACGGCAGGCCCCATGCCCACGGCGTTGCCGCAGACATAGATGGCCGCTCCGTCGCGTACCCACTGGCGCAGGGTGTTGGCGGACTGCGCCAGACGCTGCTGGACATACTCGCCGGGCTCGTCGCGGGAGTACGTACGGTCGCAACGCGCCAGCAGGCGTTGTTGCTTGAGTTGCTCGATCTCGACAGCGTGGAAGGCGTCGTGCGCCGCATTGCGTTCGCCGAACAGCAGCCAGTTGCAGCCCATTCCCTGGCGCGCGCGCCAGCGCAACAGCGCCAGCAGCCCCGCCAGGCCGGTGCCGCTGCCGATCAGGATCAGCGGGCGCGAAGCATTGTCGCCAAGGCGGAAATTGTGATGCGGACGCATGCGCCCGCGCAGCGTGGTGCCGACCGGCGCTTCGCCGCACAGCAGTGCCGACATCAGGCCGGGCAGCCCGTCGGCGTCGAACACCGCGCGTACCAGCAGGTGCACCGCGCCGTCTTCCGGCAGCGACGCCACCGAGTAGGTGCGCGGGCGATGGTCGCCGCCGGGGGGCAGCAGCTGCAACAGGTCGCCGGCTTCCCAGGTGGGTAGCGGCAGCGAAGCCGCGTTTGCCTCGGTTCCGCCGACAGCTTCGAGCTCCACATGAAAAGCCGCGGCGCCTGCACTGCCCGGGTTGAGGTGGCGACGCGCACGGATGCGCCACCAGCCCGTAGCCGCCTCCTCTGCAGGTTCAGCGGCGTTGGCGAATTCGGCCAGGCGGTGACGCCAGGTCTGCAGGCCGGCGGGTTCGGCGCCGTCCAGATCGATGCGCGGGAACAGCGCCTCGGCACCGCAGTCGCCCAGCCAGGCATCGAGCTCGCGGCCGAAGCCGCAGAAGCGCTGGTAATGGCGGTCGCCCAGCGCCAGCACGGCATGGCGTACTCCGCGCAGATCGGGATGGGCGTTCATGACCCGCTCGACGAAAGTGGCGGCGTTGTCGGGCGCATCGCCCTCACGGCAGGTGCTGGCGATGAACACCGCGAGCCCGGCACGCCGCAGGCGCGCTGCGTCGACATCCCCCAACGCCGCGACTTCGCATTCCACCCCGCTCGTACGCAGCGCGAGCGCCGCCTCTTCAGCGAGTTCGTGGGCAAAGCCGGTCTGGCTGGCGAAGGCAATCAGCACCGGCGCGCCCGCAGGGGCGGCGGTGACAGGCCGCGTCACAGGGGCGGTCGCGCGGGCCGCCCACCACGCGCGCAGGCACAGGCCAACCCAGCCGGCGAGCAGGCCGGCGGCGCCGGCCAGACGCGGCAGTTGGTCGGTGATCAAGCGCGCAGCCTCACTGCGGCAGCACTTCCAGCGTGGCGATGTAGGACGCGCGACGTTCGATATTGCCTTCTGCTGCGCCGCTGATCGAGGCGCTGAGGTAGTACATGCCGGCCTGCGGCCACTTCACCGTGATGCGGCCGTCGGCGTCGGCCTCCAGCTTGATCTCGTCGGGTGCGTTGCGATAGCGCATCGCGCCGGGAATGATGTGCACTTCGACGCCGACTGCGGGTTGGCCGTTGTAGTGGAACGCGAAGGTCGCCGCCTCTCCGGCGTAGAGGTCGTTGGGGTGGGTCACCGGCACCAGTTCCAGCCCTTCGCCGGTGAGCTGCGGAGCGGCCGGGCTACCGACCGTGACGAAGGTTTCGACCCGGCTGGCGACTTCACGCACGCTCAGTTCGGCGGCGTCTGCCGGCACCTTGCTTGCCAGTTCGGCACGCGTGCCACGCCAGCGTTTGGTCTCGGCGCCTTCCTTCCAGCTCGCCATGACGCCGGAACTGACCATCGCGATGCTGTAGGTGCCGGCAGCATTCAGGTTCACGTCGAACACCGAGCGCAGCTTGCCGGTCTGCACGTTCTCCGGCGTGACCTGGCTGCCGTCCGGCGTGGTGATCACCAGACTGTCGTTGATCTGCAGCGGACGATGGTTGAAGTAGAAGACTTCGTTCGACGAGGCTGCGTCGACGGTGATGTAACCGGCCTTCGACAGCACGGTGGAGGACGGCAGCAGCCAGCGCTCATGGGCGCCGGCCAGTGGCACGACGAGGGCCGAGGCGAGCGCGGCGAGGGCGATACGGGTGCGGAGTTTCATGGTGGGTGCTCCTTCAGGTTGAATCAGGGGATGAGCTCGATTGCGACGCGGCCGAGCTCGCGCTCGCCTTTGGCCGACTCGCGCTTCTGCGCGGTGGGCGGCCACTGCAGCGGCAGGGTGATGACCTCGCGACCGCCGTGTTCGCGCGAGGCTTCGACGACGAGCTGGTATTCGCCCTTGGCGAGCGTGCCCAACGGGGCCTGCCCGGCGCTGAAGGACAGCGTGTGCACGCCGGCGCCGCGCGTGGCCGAGGTCACACCGTCGATCGGCACCGGTGTGTCGCGGCCGATGCGCCGCCACCACTGGCGCAGATCCTTCAGCCAGGTCTTGCCTTCGTCGTTGCGCATGCGTCCGTCGTACCAGACGGCCAGATTGGCGGCGACGCTGTTGTCGGGGCGCTCCAGCCACACCGCGACATACGGGCGCGGCGACAGATCGGGCAGTTCGACCTCCACACGCAGGTCGGCGGCACTTACCAGACCAGGGACTGCGACGCACAGGGCGCACAGCAGGCTTCGTTTCATCGGGCGATTCCTTTTCAATGGATGAACAGCAGGATGAGCAGGGCGGGCAGCACTGCGCCCAAGGCCACCAGCGGCCACACGCTGGCGCGCTGACGGGCGTGCAGCGCAAGAATGAACAGGCCGGTCAGCGAGAACACCAGACAGGCCGCCGCGAAGATGTCGATGAACCAGCTCCAGACGGTGCCGGTGTTGCGGCCCTTGTGCAGGTCGTTCAGGTAAGCCACGGCGCCTCGGCTGGAGTGCTCGTACTCCACCTCACCGCTGTTGCGGTCGATGGCCAGCCAGGCATCGCCACCGGGGCGCGGCAGTGCCAGATAGACCTCGTCGGACGACCACTCGGCCGGCAGGGCCGGCACGTGGCGACCTAGTTCGGAGCCGAGCCAGCGCCGCACTTCGCGGGGCAATGGTGTTTCGTCGGCGTCGGCGCTTTCGAGCTGCACGAGCAGTTCGGCCGGCAGGGCGCGCGTCACGTTGCTGCGCTGCGGCGCGGATTCCAGACTGCCGGAGTGATTGAGCGTGAAGCCCGTAACGGCGAACAGCACCATGCCGACCAGACAGATGGCCGAGCTGATCCAGTGCCACTGCATGAGGTGGCGCATCCACCAGGCGCGGCGAGCCTGCTGGGACGGCGCGGCAGCGGAGGCACCTTGCATGGTTGTGGCCTGGCGTTTGGTTGTGATCATTCAGAAAACGGGAGCCGCCCGGAGGCGGCTCCCGTGAGGCTTCAGAAGCGGTAGTTGGCGGAAACCCAGAGGTTGCGGCGCGCGTCGACGTTGTTGTAGTCGTACTGCGTGGACCACGTTTCGCCGCCGCAACGGGAGGTGCATGGCACGACCTTGTAAGTCGTGAAATCCTCGTCGAGCAGGTTGTTGATGCGACCACTGAGGGTGAGGTTCTTGGTCAGCTGATAGACCGCACCGAGGTGGAAGATCTCGTAGCTCTTGTAGTACGCCGCCTTGTCGTTGATCTTGCCGCGGTAGCGTTTGGTGCGCGCTTCCATCGTCAGATACACGTTGAGGTCGGTACGCGGCTGCCAGTCGAGCGTGGCGTTGAGCATGTGCTTGGCGGTCTGGGTCAGCGGCATGCCCTTGTCCTCGCCGCTCTTCTGCTTGCTGTCGGTGTAGGTGTAATTGCCGCGCATCGCCCAGCGCTCGGCAATCTGCCAGCGGCCAGCCACTTCGATGCCCTTGATCACCGCCTTGTCGACGTTGATCTTCTGGTCGTAGCTGCTGTACCCCAGGTCGGAATAGTCGCCAAGGTTTACGCACGGGCGCACACCGCCGGTGGCCTCGCAGCTCTGCGTGGCTTCACCGGACATGATCTTGTCCTTGAAGTCGTTGTGGAACAGCGTGATGTTGAAGTTGTGGCGTGCCGGGTGGTCCCAGTACACGGCGACTTCCGTGTTGCGGCTCTTCTCGGGCTTGAGGTCGGGGTTGCCGGCGAAGGGCGAGGTGCCCTGGCCGCCGAAGCCGGTGATGCCGTCGTACAGGTCGGTGGTCTTGGGCGTCTTGTAGCCGGTGCTGATGCCGCCCTTGACCGTCCATTGCGGGTTCACGCGGTAGGTGCCGTAAAGGCGCGGCGAAACGTTGCTGCCGAACAGGTCGTGCTCGTCGTGGCGCACGCCGGCGGTGAGCGTGAAGTTGTCGGTCGGCATCCAGTTGTCTTCGATGAACAGCGACCACATCTTGTGTTCCTGCAGATCGCCGGGCGAGCCATCTTCCATGCCGAACACGTCGTCCTTCAATTCGCCGCGGATGATCTGTCCGCCGACCACCAGCAGGTGATCGCCGGCCAGGCCGCTGAGCGGAATGTCGAGGCGACCATCGAGGGTGTACTGGTTGCTCTGCAGCGTGCGTTTGCCGCGCGGCAGGAAAGTGCTCTCCGCGAGGGCGCGGCGCTCTGCCTCGTCCAGACCGGCATAGGCGCCGGTGCCGTCGTACATCTGCTGCAGCAATTGCCGCTCGGCCACAGTGAACGGCAGGGTGCGGCCCTTGTTGTCGGTCTCAATGTAGGACAGGGCGACGAAGCTGGTGCCGAAATCCCAATCGCCCTCATGGCTGAGCGACCACGCATTGCGCGTGAACTCCTGCTCGTCGGCGTACCCGGCGCGCGGCTGGACGATGCCGCCGGTATCCCGCCAGATGGTATCGATGCTGTCGACCGTGCCAAGCGGGAAGCTGTTGGTGTCGTAGGGCTTGTTGTCGTACTCCTGCTTGGAGGCGTCGTAGTCAAACGTGATGCGCTGGTTGTCGGTGGGCGTCAGGTGCAGGCTGAAGCCCAGCGCCTTGTTGGTGTTGTCGACCGTCCGACCGCCGCCGCCGAAGCCCAGCGAGGGCGAGTAGGGCGTGCCGTCCGGCGCGCGCGTGGCCTTGAGGTCGGGGCTGGAGGCTTCGCGGTCATACAGGCTGCCGCGTACGCTCATGGACAGCAGGCCGGGCTTGATCGGGCCGCGCAGGCTGAAGTCGGTGGTCGTGGCGTCGCCGAAGTCGCTTTCCTGCTGGAAGGTTCGTCCGTAGGTCACGGAGCCGGTCCATTCCTTGGCGTCCTTCTTGGTGATGATGTTGATGACACCGCCCAGCGCGTCAGCGCCGTACAGCGTGGAGCCCGGGCCGCGGATGACCTCGATGCGCTCGATGGCGTCGAGCGGCGGGACGTGGTTGAACTGGTTGCCACCGAAGTTGTTCGGGTAGATGTCGCCGTGGTTGTTCTGACGCTTGCCGTCGATCAGTACCAGCGTGTAGTCCGAACCCATGCCGCGCATGCTGATGGTGCGCTGACCGGTCTTGTCCGTGGTCTCGCCGACGTCCACACCTTCCAGTTCACGTACCGCGTCGACGAGCGAGGTGTAGGGCTTGCGCGCGAGTTCTTCCTTGCTGACGACCGAGATGCTCGCCGGCGCGTCGGTGATCTTCTGCTCGAAGCCGGTGGCGGTGACGACGACGTCGTCCAGGCGGGTGTCGGTGTCTTGCGCAAAGGCCAGCGGCGCCGCGAAGGCCAGGGCGAGCGCGCAGTGCAGAGGGCGCAGGGAAGCGGCGAAGCAAGCGCTCCGCAGGGGACGAGCCATGGTGGAACTCCAGTCAGGGATGGGGCGATGGCTGGCTGACTGGATTGCGCCACGGTGGCACGTACAGGTGGCTGGCTACGAATCACGTAATGATAATGACTCGCATTAAAGTTTGCAACAATTGTGGCGGATTTGACTCACTGAGCGGCGGCGCCCGGGCGCCAGCCGCCGCCCAGCGCCTTGTAAAGATCGGTGGTGGCGGTCAGGCGCGCGAGGCGCTGTTGAGCCAACTGGTCCTGCGCCTGGAATAGCGTGCGCTGGGCGTCGAGTACGGCGGCGAGGTCGTCCGCACCTTCGCGGTAGCGCAACTCGGACAGGCGCAGGCTGCGTTGCGCCTCATCGAGAATGGCGCGCTGCGACTGCTCCAGCTCGTTGGCGCGGGCGACGTTGCCGAGTGCATCCTCGACTTCCTTGAGGGCGGTCAGCACGTTCTCTCGATAGCTTTCGATCAGTTCGCGCTGACGCGAGCGCGCGGTGTCGACCTGTGCGCGCAGACGCCCGCCGTCGAACAAGGTCTGCGCCAGGGCAGCGGCGATGGAGGTGCTGCGTGTGGGATCGGCCAGCGACAGCAGGGCGGCGCTGGCGAGTCCGCCCGAGCCGGTCAGCTGTACGCTCGGCAGCAAAGCCGCGCGCGCTGCCGCGACGTTGGCGTCGGCCGCGGCCAGGCGTGCTTCGGCAGCGGCAATGTCGGGGCGGCGTACCAGCAGATCGGACGGCAGTCCGGCCGCCACGGCCGGTACCGACAGCGCTGCCAGCGCGCCCTCGGGCGATTCGAACTCCTGCGGGAAGCGTCCGGCGAGCAGCGCCAGGGCCGAGCGCGCCTGGCGCAGCTGCACTTCGAGCGGCGTGATGGTGGCACGCTGCGACAGCACCGTGGTGCGCTGGCGCGATACATCCAGCGCCGAGGCCGCGCCGTTGCGGTAGCGCGCCTCGACCAGCGAGAGCAGGCGTTCGGCGATGGCGAGGTTTTCACGCGCAATGGCCAGGCGTTCGGCCAGGGCGAGGGTCTGGAACCACGTGGATGCGACGTTGGCGTCCAGGCTCAGGCGCACGCCGTCGAGGTCGAAGCGGCTCGCCGCGAGGCTGGCCGAGGCCGCATCCACGCCGGCGGCGAGACGCCCCCACAGATCCACTTCCCACGAGATCGACAGGCTGGCCGAGGTGGCCTCGGTGGAGCTTGTAGATGCGCCGTCGGGCCGGCTGCTGCGCTCGCTGGTGTTGGCGCCCAGACTCACGCCGGGCAGGCGCGAGGCGCCGGTTGTGCGCAAGGCCAGCTCGGCCTGCACGACGCGTTCGGTGGCGATCGCGAGGCCCGGATTGTTGCTGCGTGCATCGCGCACCAAAGTATCGAGTGCGGTGGCGTCGAAGGCCTGCCACCACTGGGCGTCGACAGCGGCCATGCTTGGGTCGGCGGCTTCGTTCCAGTTCGTCGGCAGCGCGTAGTCGGGGCGTGACGAAGGTTCGGTGATGGCGCAGCCGGCCAGTACCAGCGCGGCAAGGGTCGGCAGCAGAAGTCGGGCGGATAGGGTGTTTTTCATTCGGAAGCGAGCGCGGTGACAGGGTCCAGGCGCGCGGCCTTGCGCGCCGGCAGGAAGCCGAAGATCAGGCCGGTGGCGAAAGCGCAGCCGAAGGCCAGCACTACCGGGGCGACGGAATACACCACCGGCGTACCGAGCCATTCGATCAGCGCCGTGGTGCCCAGCCCGGCACCGACGCCGATCAGGCCGCCAAGCGCGGACACGGTCAGCGCTTCGATCAGGAACTGCTGGAGGATGTTGCGCGTGCGCGCGCCGGTGGCCATGCGGATGCCGATCTCACGCGTGCGCTCGGTGACCGACACCAGCATGATGTTCATCACGCCGATGCCGCCGACCAGCAGCGAGATGGCGGCAATCGAGCCGAGCAGGATGGTCATGGTGTTCTGCGTGGCCGACACGCTCTCGATGATCGAGGCCATGTTGCGGATGTTGAAGTCTTCCAGGCCGTGGCGTGCCAGTAACTCTTCCTGCACGCGCTGTTGCACGGTGTCGACGTCATGGCCGCTTTCGACGGCGACGGTGATCGAACGCAGATAACGCTGGCCGAACAGGCGCAGGCTGCCGGTGGTCCAGGGTACGAAGATGATGTCGTCCTGGTCGCGGCCCCAGCCGGTCGCCCCCATCGGCGCCATGACGCCGACGATCTGGAACATGACGTTGTTGATCACCACGTATTCGCCGACTGGTGAGCGCGTGCCGAACAGCGCGTTGGCCACGGTCTTTCCCAGCACGGCAACGGTGGCGTAGCGGGCGTCGTCCTCGGCGCTGAAGAAGCTGCCTTCGGCCACCTCCCAGGTGCGCGCGACCACGAAGTCGGCCGAGGTGGCGCTGGCGGTGGTGCGATGGTCGGCATTGCCGTAGCGGATGGTGACGCTGCCTTCTTGCTCTGGAACTGAGGCGAGCACGCCGGGCAGTTCGCCGACGGCGCGCATGTCTTCCAGCGTAAGCGTGGCGGTGACGTCGCGGCCGCGCTGGTTGGGGGTGCCCGGGCGCACCGTGAGCAGGTTCGAGCCCATTGCGCTGATGCGGTCGATGACTTCCTGCTTGGCGCCGTCGCCGATGGCCAGCATGGTGATCACCGAGGCTACGCCGATGACGATGCCGAGCAGCGTCAGGATGGTGCGGAAGACGTTGGCGCGCAGCGCCCGCACGGCGGTCAGTGTGGCTTCAAGCAATTCACCGAGCGGCGAGCTGCGGTCGACATGGGGTTCAAAGGCCACCGGCACGGCAGGCCGCTGCGGGCCCGGATCGGACACGATGCGGCCGTCGCTGATCTCGATGATGCGGTCGGCGTGTGCCGCCACCTCGCGATCGTGCGTGATCAGGATGACCGTGTGACCCTTGGCCGAGAGCTCGCGGATGAGCTGCATCACGTCGGCGCTGCTGCGCGTGTCGAGCGCGCCGGTGGGTTCGTCGGCGAGGATGATGCGGCCGCCGTTCATCAGCGCGCGGGCGATCGACACGCGTTGCTGCTGGCCGCCGGAGAGCTGGCTGGGGCGGTGATGGCTGCGCTCGGCCAGACCGAGGTCGCCCAACAAGGTGGAGGCGCGGGCGTGGCGCTCGGCCGGCGGCGTGCCGGCGTAGATGGCCGGCACTTCGACGTTCTCGGTGGCGGTGGCCGAGCCGATCAGGTTGTAGCTCTGAAACACGAAGCCGAAGTCTTCGCGCCGCAGGCGGGCCAGTTCGTCGCGATCGAGCTGCGATACGTCCTGCCCCATGAAGCGGTATTCGCCGCTGCTCGGGCGATCGAGGCAGCCGAGGATGTTCATCAGCGTCGACTTGCCCGAGCCCGAGGCGCCGATGATGGCGACAAACTCGCCGGCGTGGATGGCCAGATCGATGCCGTGCAGCACGCGCGTCTCGATCTCGCCGTTGTAGTAGGTGCGCGTGATGCCACGCAGGTCGATCAACGGCGTGCCGTCGGTGCCGCTGGCGGCGTGCGTGTCCAGATGGGCTTCGGCCTTCATCGCGGCGGCATGGCGGGGTTGCGCGCGCCGGCGGTGCGGGCGCTGACCACCACGCGTTCGCCGGCTTCAAGGCCGGAGACGATCTGTGCCGCGATGCGGCTGGTGAGGCCGACCTGCACCTCGCGTTCGCTGATCGTGCCGTTGTCGCCGACCACACGTACCGTGGCCTTGCGCGCCGGCGGGCCGCGGCGCTCACCGCCGTCGGCCGGGGCGTCGGCTGTGTGCGCAGGCCGATCAGCACGCGGCGTGCCGTCACCGTTGCCGCGCGCAGGGCGCTGGCCAGTCGGGCGCGAGCTCAGGCCCGAGATGGCGGCGAGAGGCACGCTCAGTGTGTCCTCGGCGCGTGCGACGACGAAGAACACCTGCGCAGTCATTTGCGTCATCAGCCGGCGGTCGGCGTTGGGGACGTCGAACAGCGCGTTGTAGAGCACGACGTTGTTGGTCACCGTCGGCGTCGGGTCGATACGGCGCAGCTTGCCTTCCCAGCGTTGGCCGTTGGCACCCAGCGTGGTGAACCACACGTCCATGCCCAGGCGCAGGCGTCCCACGTCGGCTTCGGAAACCTGCGTCTCGACGGTCATCGTCGACAGGTCGGCGATGCGCAGGATGGTCGGGGCGGACTGGTTGGCGTTGAGCGTCTGCCCCTGGCGTGCGCTGATCGACACGACGGTGCCGTCCATCGGGGCGGCAATGCGGGTGTACTCGAGGTTGGCTTCGTCGGCACGCAGACTGGCCTCGGTCTGGTCGATCTGCGCTTCAAGCGCTTCGATCTGCGCCCGGGCTGCGAGCAGGCCGGCTTCGGCCGTCTGCAGGGCATCGCGTGTGGTGGCGTCCTCGGCCATCAGGTTGCGCTGGCGACGGGTCTGCAATTCGGACAGCTGCAGGTTGGCCTGGCGTTCGAGCAGCTGGGCGCGCTGGCTGCGCAGTTGCGCGCGGGTGGCGTCTACCCGGCTGGCCAGCACGCGCGCGTCGATCTGCGCCAGCAGATCGCCGTCCGAGACTTCACTGCCGACTTCGACGTGGATGTGATTGAGCAGGCCGGAAACCTGCGCGCCGACGTCGACATAGTCGCGTGGCTGCAAGGTGCCGGTGGCGGTGACGATGTCTTCCAGCGTGCCGCGCTGAACGGTTGTCACCACCAGCCCCGGGTTTGCGTCGCCGCTGCTGAAGAGTGCGCCGCGGGCAAACCACAGGCCGGCGGCAAGCGCGATGGCCAGCGTACAGACAGCGGCGATGAGTCGGGGCGAGCGCGAGCGGGGCGGGGTGGCGGTCATGTCGTCGATGCTTGTGAATGGGCGGAGAGGTGGCTACAGAGACAAGCTTACGACGCTGTGCGTTCGCGCTTTGTATCGTAGTGAAGCATGCCGCGTGCAATGCGCTGCGGACGAAAGGAAACGGCGCTCCGATCGGGAGCGCCGTGCTTGCAGTTCGCCATCGTGGAAACGGGCGTGCCTAGCGTTGCGGCACAGTGATGAAGCCCATCTTGGCGATGCCGGCGTTGCGCGCTTCGGCCATGATCGTGGCCAGCACTTCGTAACGCGTGTCGCGGTCGGCACGCAGGTGCAGCTCGGGCTGGGGATCCTGCTTTGCGGCTTCGTCCAGCCGTGCGGGGATCTCGCTGCGCTCCACCGGCTGATCGTTCCAGTACAGCTTGCCGTCGCCGTCCATGGCCAGCGTGACCGTTTCGGGCTTCTGGTTCGTCGCCTGGCTGGACGCCTTCGGCAGGTCGATCTTGACCGAGTGCGTCAGCAGCGGGGCGGTGATCATGAACACGATGAGCAGGACCAGCATCACGTCGATGAGCGGGACCATGTTGATTTCGCTCATCTGCGGCGTGCCGCCCTGCTGATTGAATCCACCGAAAGCCATTACGCCGCTCCCTGATTGGCCGCGCGCAGTTCGGCCGCCGCAGGTTTGCGGGCGCGGGCGTTCTGCGCGCCGCTGGCCAGTCGCGAACCGGTGCAGAACCAGGCGTGCAGGTCGTGCGCGAAAGCGTCGAGCTCGTTCAGCTCAAGCCGGTTGGCGCGGTTGAAGGCGTTGTAGGCGAGCACCGCCGGAATCGCGACGAAGAGGCCGAAGGCGGTCATGATCAGCGCCTCGCCCACCGGGCCGGCAACGGCGTCGAGGGTGGCGACACCGGAAGTGCTGATGCCGATCAGCGCGCCATAAATGCCCCACACCGTGCCGAACAGGCCGACGAAGGGCGCGGTGGAGCCGATCGAGGCCAGCACTGTCAGGCCGGATTCAAGTTTGGCCGTGGAAATGGCGATGGACTTGCGCAGCGCGCGCGTCACGAACTCGTCGGCATCCAGCCGGCCGCCGAGGGTTTCGGAGGCAGAGTGATTGCGCAGATGCTCGGTTGCCGCCATGCCCTGACGGGCCAGCGCCTCGAAGGGCGAATCGGGCGCGGCGTGCGACAGTCGCTCCAGCCCCTCGCCGAGGCTGGCTGCCTTCCAGAACGATTCGACCGCGCCTTCGTGACTGCGCGCCCGCAGCTGGCGCATCGAGCGCAGCACGATGAGATACCAGCTCGCCACCGACATCACGACCAGCGTGAAGGCGACCAGCTTGATGACGATGTCGGACTGCGCCCACAAATGGGCCAGGCCGAAGGTTTCATTCGGGGTCATGAACGTTATCCCTCTAGTTTGAATACGACGGGTACGAGTACCCAGGAAGCGACGTTGCGCTCACCTTGTTTGGCCGGCACGAAGCGCCAGCGTGCCACGGAACTGCTGGCGGCACGATCGAGGCGCGGCGAGCCCGAGCTTTCCGAGATCTCGACCTTGTCTGCCCGCCCATCGGGGCTGACGAAGACGCGCAGCATGACCTTTCCTTCTTCGCGCATGCGCTTGGAAAGCGAGGGGTAGCTTACCTGCGGGTTGTTCAGGTAAGCCGCATCAAAGCGTGGCTCGATAACCGGCTGACTCGAGACCGCCGGCTGGCTGCGCGGCGCGGCGCTGACCGAAGCAACGGGCGCTGGCGGTGCAGGTGGGCTGGCCGGCGGCGGAGGCAGCGGCCGAGCTTCGGGCTTGGCTCGCGGCGCGGGCTCCGGCGGGGGCGGCGGCTTGGGTTTTGGTTCGGGCTTTGGCTCGGGTTTCGGCTCGGGTTTCGGCTCGGGTTTCGGCTCGGGTTTCGGCTCGGGTTTCGGCTCGGGTTTCGGCTCGGGTTTCGGCTCAGGCTTCGGCTCAGGCTTCGGCTCAGGCTTCGGCTCAGGCTTCGGCTCGGGTTCCGGGAGAGGCTCAGGTTCGGGGAGAGGCTCCGGGACCGGCTCAGGTTCCGGTTCCGGCTCAGGTTCCGGTTCGGGGAGAGGGTCTGGGACCGGTTCGGGTTCAGGGGTTGGTTCCGGCGGGGGCGGCTCGGGCACGGGCTCGGGCTCAGGCGGCGGAGGTTCCGGCTGTGGCTGCGGTGCGGGTTGCGGCTCCGGTTGCTGAACGGGTTCAGCCGGAGCGGGCTGGGGCGTCGGCTCGGATTGTTCGACGGTGACGACGTCGTCCACCAGCGATACGACAAACACGGGTTCGGGGAGCAGCTCCGGGCGCTGCTGGACGTGCGTGAGCGCGAACAGCCCGCTGGCGTGAGCAATGATCACGGCAGTCAGCAACACGCGGCGCTCGCCGTTGGAGCCCGCAAAGCGGGAAATCGGCCCCGAGTTCATCGCAGCATCAGATCAAGCAGTACGGCCAGCAGCGCCACGAAGACGAGGGTGCGCAAGGGCGCAAAAGCCCGTCGGCGGACGTTGTGCTGCGGAGGGGAATCCGAGGCCGATGATTGGTACATGTTTCCAGTTCGCGTTGGGGACTCGCTGGCTGGCTCGTTCCGTGCGAGAACTGGCTGGCTGGAGTTTCGGAAGACGGCGCCGCGCCCGGCGCGACGCCGGGGACAGAATCAGCTGCCAGCTTCCATCTGTGATTGCAGGTAGTTCTGCAGGCCGACCTGTTCGACCAGGCTGATCTGCGTTTCGAGGTAGTCGATGTGTTCCTCGGTGTCCTCGAGAATGTGTTCAAACAGTTCCCGCGACACGTAGTCCTTACAGGACTCACAGTAGGCAACGGCGTCGATCAGGTGGGTCCGACCGCCGGTTTCGAGCTTCAGATCGCCGGCCAGACACTCAGGCACATTCTCGCCGATCAGCAGCTTGTCGAGGTTCTGCAGGTTGGGCAGGCCGTCGAGGAACAGGATGCGTTCGATGAGCATGTCGGCATGCTTCATTTCCTCGATGGATTCGTCGTACTCGTGCTTGCCGAGCTTGGCGAGCCCCCAGTTCTTGTACATGCGGGCATGCAGAAAGTACTGGTTGATTGCAGTCAGCTCAATGGTGAGTTGACGGTTCAGATGCTGAATGACTTTCTTGTCGCCTTTCATGATGCCTCCAGGGCAAAAGCGACGCTGCCGGCGCAGGCCGGCACGGGGTTCCATGAGCGGTCTGCGCGATTTTCGAGCGCGGTGGCGAGGCAGCGCCGCGCGGATTCCGCGCAGCATGCACAATCGGCGGCCACCCCAAGCTGTTGACGCAGGTCGCGCATGCGGCAAGCGCCTTGCTCGACTGCGTGCTCAATTTGCTTCTCGGTAACCGCGTTGCAGATGCAAATGTACATCCCGGAGGCTCTCAATGAAACCGCGTGTCCGGCTGGACCCGCTTATTTGGTGAGGATCAGTTTTCCGGCACGCGTCGCGCGCAGGACGTAGCGTGTGCCAAGGTGGTCGATGGCGATGCATGAGCTGCCCTGCAGCAGTGCCGCGCTCGACAGTGCTTCGGCCTGCAGCGCCGCGTCGGTCGGCGGCAGTGCGGCGTGGGCAGTGCGATCAGGGCAGTCGGTGGAGGGGCTGTTATGCATGATGAAACTAACGCAAATGAAAACAATTCGTATTTAACAGCCAAAGCGGGGTTCGGGTCAAGCAGGAATCGTTCGGACAGGTTGGAAACTCAGTGCTTGCGGCGGGTGCTCAGCAGCCAGATGCCGATGGCGATCATGGGAATGCACAACCATTGCGCCGTGGACAGCCCCAACGACAAGGTGCCGAAGATGCCCGGATCGGGCGTGCGGAAGAACTCCGCGAGAAAACGCAGGCTGCCGTAACCGATCAGGAAGACTGCAGACACTGCGCCCAGCGCGCGCGGCTTGGCAGCGTACAGCCACAGCAGGACAAACAGCACTACGCCCTCGCCAGCCGCCTGATACAGCTGAGAGGGGTGACGCGGCAGATCGTCGACCCACGGAAAGATCATCGCCCAAGGCAGATCAGACGAGGCTACGCGGCCCCAAAGCTCGCCGTTGATGAAGTTGCCGATGCGCCCGAGCGCGAGGCCGAGCGGCACCAGTGGGGCGATGAAGTCGGTGACCTGCCAGAAGCCGCGGCCTTGCGCGCGGCCGTACCACCACATCGCCACCAGCACGCCGAGGAAGCCGCCGTGGAAACTCATGCCGCCCTTCCAGATCATGAAGATCTCGAGCGGGTTGGCCAGGTAGTACGCCGGCTGGAAGAACAGCACCTCGCCCAGGCGGCCGCCGGCAATCACGCCGAGCATGCCGTAGAACAGCAGGTCGTCGATCTGCTTGCCATCCCAGCCCAGCTCGGGCCGACGCCGCGCGTGTACCCGCCCCAGCATCATGAACAGCGCAAAGGCCAGCAGATACATCACGCCGTACCAGTGGATGGACAGAGGGCCGAGCGACAGTGCGACGGGGTCGGGCTGAGGATGGACGAGCATCTGGCTGGTTCCGAAAGGCGTGTGGTCGCTCGTGCGGGCGGTCTGCTGCGTCCAACAGGGCGCGCTTCGAGCTCGGCATGTGCGGCGAAGAGACAGCTTGGACGGGCGGCGAGCGGCAATCCATCGGCATTCTTGACCGTGCCGAGGGCGGACACTACCATGCCGCGCATGGATGCCGAAATCGCCCGTCTTGAAGAGCAACTCGACAAGCTCATAACGCTGTACGAAGCGGGGCGTTCGGATCTTCGCACGGAGCGTTCCCGCGGCGTCGAACTGGAAGCCGAGAACAAGGCCTTGCGAGACCGCCTGCGTGGCGCGACGGAGCGGCTGGAAGCCATCCTCGGACGCTTGCCGCAGACGGAGGCCGACGATGCCTGACAACGCCATCGACATCAATCTGAATGGCCGCGAGTACCACGTGGCCTGCCCCCCGGAAGAGCGCCAGGCGCTGATCGATGCTGCTGCTTATCTCGACGAGCAGTTGCGCAAGCTGGCCGCAAAAACCGGAGCCGCGGGTGAAAAGCTGGCGGTCATGACGGCCCTCAATATCACCCACGAATTCCTCGCGTTTCAGCGCTCCGGCGGGTTTGACATGCCCGACTTGAAGCGTAGAATCGGGGCCATCACAGCCCGCCTCGACGAGGCGATCGACAGCCAGGAACGACTGTTCTGACGCACTGTCGAGGCGTGTAACCGGTTCAATCCCCTGCCGTGTTCGTTGAAGTCGTAGTTCCTTGAACCAATGCTTGCGAGCATGGTTGCCGAATACTTAACCGCTGGTGTGCAAGCCCCCTTGAGGGGAAGCCTGATGCGGAAGTCAGGCGACCGCCCTGAACCCCCGGTTCAGGATATCGATGGAGACGGCACAGGCGGGGGGCCAGATGCTTGAAAGGCGCGCAGAATCTGCGCGCCTTTTTGCATTTTGACGCGAGGCTCGGGGCGCTGGAAGGGCGGTGCTTTGCCCCTATAATGGCCGGACAACCTGACGTCACAAGGAAGAGCGCAACGTGAGTGAAAAGTCATCCGCGGCATCGACCGAGCCGCGCATCACCGTACTTGAGGCGCTCAAGTCGCCGGCAACGCTGCTCACCACGCTCAAGTCGTATTTCGGGCTGTCGCGTCGCAGTATCGAGCCGGTGCATGACCGTGCCGCGCTGCAGCGCTTTCTCGAAACCCGCGCCAGCTTTGTTGCCCAGACTTCCCTGTATGGCTACCTGCGGACCCGCGCCGGTACGCGTTACCCCGAGCTTTTCGATGACGATCATTTCGTCATCAGCATCAACGTCGCGAAATGGCAGATCTGGCTGGATTGCCTCGGCGATCTGGCCTGCTTTGCCGGCGGCGCACTCGTGCGAGCGGGGCATGAGCCCGCGCAGGTCGGGGCGTTGATCGAGCAGCTGGTCGGCGAGATCCTCGACTCCACCGGGGTGCCAGCTGATTGCGGTGAAGAGTTCAGCGCGCACGCGCAAGGCGTGCGCGAGCGCCTCGCGGCGTGCGATTGGGCGCAGATGACGGATGACGAAGGCCCGTTCTCGGCGAGCCCCGATTCCCTCGTGAAATGGGCCCCGGTCGTGCAGGAGTTCAAGGATCTCGACGCGGAAATCGTGCAGAACTCGGTGCGTTTCCGCTGGCAGGAAATCCGCCGCGATCTGCGCGCAAACCTCGACCCGGCCGGCGTCATGGCCGGCGCAGTCGAAGCCTGAAACTGGTCTGTACCCACCCGCTATTTGGGCTCAGCCTTTCGGGTGGCCCCGCCGCGTAGCGTCTAGCAGTGCGCGCAGCCACTGACGCCGCCGGCGTCGTGCCGTCACTGCCTGCAGACCCGCGTGAACCGCCAGCGCAAGCGGGCGCACGCCCTAGTTGAAGATCAGGCCGAACAGGTGGTTGATGCCGCGGGCGATTTCGCCCTCAAGCGGGAACGACAGCATGCCCAGCACGGAATAACCGAGCAGCCAGGGCATCACATAGAAACGCGCCATGTAGAAAAACCACGCTACATACAGCGGGATCATGGCCGGCACCAAAAAGCTTGGTGTGATTGGCGCAAAGAGCTTCAGCAGCGGGTCGGTGACCCGGATGAAGAAGCGGCTGAAGAAGAACTTGCTGTCTTCCGGCAGAAACAGACGCATGCCGAAACGGCCGATCAGCGTCCACATGATCATGCCCAGGACGTAGTCCAGGGCGATTGCCCAGCCGGGAATTCCTTCGATCATTCAAGCACTCCGAAACGGGCGCGGTGGCCCATGTTCTTGCGGGGGCAGAGCCCAAACAAAAGCCGGGGCGAGTTACCTCGTCCCGGCTTGATTACATCACCACATACTCATCAGGAGCTGGAGATGATGGTCGCGCCTTTCGGGATGCGAACCTCATCGACCATGCGCTGGATTTCCTCGTCCGGCGCGGGCGTGAGCAAGCTTACCACGACCATTGCGACGAGGCTGGCGCTGATACCGACGATGCCGAAACGCAGGTGGTCGAGGCCGAGCCACGGGTCCATGCCGCTACGTACAGCGATCAGGTACCACCAGCCAGTGCCCAGACCAACGATCATGCCGGCCAGTGCGCCTGCACGGTTGGCACGCTTCCACCACACGCCAAGCACCAGCGGGAAGAACAGACCGGACATCGCGAAGCAGAAGGCCCAGGCCACTGCGCCCAGAATGCCGGTCAGCTTCATCGAGGCCACCAACGCGCCACCTGCACCGATGATCAGCAGCAGGATACGTGCGGTCAGCAGACGCTTCTTGGTCTCCGCCTTCGGGTCGATGATCTTGTAGTACAGGTCATGCGACAGGGCGTTGGCCATGGCCAGCAGCAAGCCGTCAGCGGTGGACATTGCGGCAGCCATACCACCGGCAGCAACGAGGCCCGAGATCACGTACGGCAGGCCGGCGATTTCCGGCGTTGCCAGCACGATGATGTCCGGGTTCAGGAAGAACTCGTTGATCTGCAGGATGCCGTCCATGTTGCTGTCCTTGATCGCGATCATGCCGATCGCGCCCCACTTCTGGATCCATTCCAGCGCCATGACCGATTCGATCCGGTCACCGATGATGGAGGTGGCCAGGTTCGGGTCGATCAGCTGCAGCTTGCTGAAGGTCGCCAGGGCCGGAGCCGAGAAGTACAGCAGGAAGATGAAGAACAGCGACCAGGCCACCGAGTTGCGCGCAGCACGCACCGACGGGGTGGTGAAGTAGCGCATCAGGATGTGCGGCAGCGAAGCGGTACCGATCATCATGCACGCGACCAGGGTCACGAACTTCCATGCGGCCATGCCGCTTTCGGCCGGCGTGGCATGCAGTGCGGTCAGCACCGACAGGCCCGGAACGGCTTCTGCAGCCTTGGTGCCGACGCCGATCATCGGCTCCAGTTCCATGATGCGCTCAACCGCACCACCGTAGGCCAGCTGCGGGAACCAGCCAAAGCCCTGCGCACCGGACATCCAGAAGATCGGGATGAGGTAGGCGAAGATCAGCACGATGTACTGCGCAACCTGGGTCCAGGTCACCGCACGCATGCCACCGAGCATCGAGCACACCAGGATGCCGGCCAGACCGAACCACACACCGGCCTCGAACGGAATCTGGAAGGCGCGTGCTGCGATCGTGCCGGTAGCGGTGATCTGCGCGGTCACGTAGGTGAAGGATGCAACCACCAGTACAACGATGGCCATGAAGCGTGTGGCCTTGCCGCCGTAACGCGTACCGATGAAGTCAGGCACCGTGTAGCAGCCGAACTTGCGCAGGTACGGCGCCATCAGCGTCGCGACGAGGATGTAGCCGCCCGTCCAGCCGACGATGAACGCCATGTAGGCATGGCCGGACATGAAGATGCCGCCCGCCATGGCCACGAAGGACGCGCCGGACATCCAGTCCGCCGCAGTTGCCATGCCGTTGAACACCGGCGGTACGGAGCGGCCGGCGACGTAGTAGGCGCCGACCTCCATCGTTCGTGAAAGGATGCCGATGAAGGCGTAGATCACGATCGTGAAGGCCACGAACAGGATGCCGATGGTGTCGGCACCCACGCCCATGGTCTCCAGCCATGCCATCAGCGCGAAGAATGCGAAGAATCCACCCGTGTAGATACCGTAGATCTTCGGGAGATTATCGATGAAGGACTTTCCTTCCCATTGCATACCCATGATCTGTCCCCCTTATTCTTCTTCGTCCACGCCGAATTCGACGTCGATCGCGTGCTGTTGCTTGTTGAACAGGAACAGCTGCACCACGAACACGATCAACGAGCCCTGCGCGGCGAAGTAGTAGCCGAGCGGCCAACCGAAGAAGTTGATGCTGTTGAGCTGATAGGCAAACAGATGTACGCCGTAGGCGAAGACGAACCAGACACTGAGGTGTCCGATCATCAGGTTTCGCGTGCGCCGCCAGTGCGCAATGCGATTCTCTGCGGTGAGTTCAGTCACGGGTGATCCTCCTTTGGTGGTTTGTTGCGCGCACGTGTATTCCGGCGCTGCTCAAACATCAGCAAGGCGCATGCCAAAACAAGGAAGCTTGCAGGTCTTGGGATGCAGGGCCGTGAGCAGAAAATCGGGCGTTACCTTGGGTAACACCTGTTACCGCGGGTAACGCCCGATTTATGCAATGTAAGAAGTCTGAAAGGCGCAGTCAGCAAGCTGAAAGCCGCCTTGGGCGAGGCTCAGCGCGACTCCGCCCGCGGACGCGGAATGCCCATGCGGGCACGGCGCTCCCACAGCGCCTTGCGGCTGATGCCGAGGCGGCGGGCCAGCTCGGTTTCGGTCAGCGAGCCCTGGTGCTCGATGACAAAGCGCTGAAAGTAATCATCCAGACTCAGCTCGCGCGTCTCGCCGCGTGCGTCGGTGGGCGGCTGCAGCGCCAGCAGCTCGGCCGTGATGCGATCATCGGCCAGAATCACCGCGCGTTCGATGGCGTTGCGCAGCTCGCGTACGTTGCCCGGCCAGGTGTGGCGCTGCAGTGCCTGCATGGCCTCGGGCGTGAAGCGCAGCTTCTGGCGTTTGACGCGGTTGCAGGCCTCGTCGAGCAGGAATTCGGCCAGCAGCGGAATGTCGTCGCCGCGTTCGCGCAATGGCGGCAGGTGAATCTGCACGACCTCCAACCGGTAATACAGGTCTTCCCGGAAGCGGCCGTCGCGCACCATCTGTTCCAGATCGCGGTGGGTCGCCGCGACCAGTCGCACGTCCACGCGTCGGCTGGTGGTGGCGCCGACGCGGCGGATCTCGCCGTCCTGCAGCACGCGCAACAGGCGCGATTGCGCAGCGCTGGTCAGCTCGCCGATTTCGTCCAGAAACAGCGTGCCGCTGTCGGCCGCCTCGATCAGGCCGCGATGGCTGGCGGTGGCGCCGGTAAAGGCGCCTTTCTCATGGCCGAACAGCTCTGATTCGAGCAGGGTTTCGGGGATGCTCGCGCAGTTCACCGACACCAGCGGCACGTCGGCGCGCGGGCTCTTGGCGTGCAGCGCACGCGCCACCAGTTCCTTGCCGGTGCCGGACTCGCCGCGAATGAGCACGGTGGTGTCGGTCGGCGCGACGCGCGCCAGCGTCTCGCACACCTTGGCCATGGCGGACGAGCGCCCGACCATGCCTTCGATGGGATAGACCTGTGCGAGATCCTTGCGCAGATGGGCGTTGTCGCGTTCGAGCACGCGCTGCTTTAGCAGGCGCGCGACGATCACCAGCATTTCGTCGTGATCGAAGGGCTTGGCGATGTAGTCGGCCGCGCCCTGGCGCATGGCCTCTACCGCCGAGCGCACGCTCGCGAAGCTGGTCATGATCAGCACCGGCGTGTCGCTGCAGTCTGGCAGGAGTTCCATGCCGTCGCCGTCGGGCAGGCGCAAGTCGCAGATGACCAGATCGAAGCTGTCGGCAGTGCACATGCTGCGGGCTTCGTCGAGACGCCCGGCCTCGGCCGTGGCATAGCCTTCGCGTTCGAGCAGGCGCCGCAGCGCGCTGCGGATCACGGCCTCGTCATCGACGATGAGAATACGGTTCATGCGGTGGGTTCCTCCCGGTCTTGCGTGGTGCCGGCCGCGACGGGCAGGCTCAGTTCAAAGCGCGTGCCGCGTGTTGGCCGGTTGCTGGCGGTCACCGTGCCGCCATGCTCCTCGATGATGCTGTAGACCACCGACAAGCCAAGGCCGGTGCCCTGGCCGGGTGGCTTGGTGGTGAAGAAGGGCTCGAAGATGCGTTCGAGCAGTGCCGGCGGAATGCCGTGGCCCTCGTCCTCGACCGCAACCTCGATGCAGGCGTTGTTCTGACGCGCGTCGATGCGCACCCGGCTGCCGGCTTCGGACGCCTGAATGGCGTTCGACAGCAGGTTGACGAAGACCTGCAGCAGGCGTTGCGAATTGCCATGTACGGCCAGCCCGGCGGAGACCTCGTTGCAGCATTCAATGCCGCGTCCTTCGCGACCGAGTTGCACGAGGTGGATGGCTTCATCCACGCATTCGCGCAGGTCCACTGCCTGACGCGCAGCCGCAGGGTCGTTGCCGGCGTGGCTGAAGGTGACCAGCGACTGCACGATCTCGTTGATGCGCCGGGTCTGCACCAGGATCTGCCGGATGGCCGTTTCCTGCTCTGTCGGGTCGGTCTCGAAGTGCAGGTTCTGCGCCAGCGACGCGATGCCGGTCAGCGGATTGCCGATTTCGTGGGCCACGCCGGCCGCCAGTCGCCCGATCGAGGCCAGCCGGTCGTTGTGGGTGACTTCGCTTTCGAGCACGTGCAGTTCGGTCAGGTCTTCGACCAGCAGCACCGTGCCATCGGAACTGGCCGCGTCGAATTCGCCCGAGTCGATCGCCGCCTTGTGCAGATTGATCCAGCGGTTCAGCCCGCGCACGCTGCACTGTTGCTTGTACAAGTGGCTGTCCTCGCCGCGCACGAAGGCGCCCAGCACGCCTTCCCACGGCGCGTCGAGCTGATCGATGCGCCGCCCCAGCGCATTCAGCCCGGCGATGCCCGAGATGCGCGCCATGGCGGTGTTCCAGATCAGGATCTCGCCTTCCGGGGTGAGTGAGCACACGCCCAGCGGCAGCTCGTTGAGCACTTCGCGGTGGTAGCGGCGCAACGTATCCAGCTCCGCCGCCAGACCCTGCAGGCGCACGTTGGAGTGCTCCAGTCGTGCCTCGACAAAACGCAGGCTGTCGGCCAGCGCGCGCCGCGCGGGCGGCGCGACTTGCAGGCGGTTGTCCACGATCATGCGCGAGAGCTGGGCGCCGATCAGGCCCGACAGGTTGCGTTCCAGTCGTTCGCGCAGGCGCCCGAGCTCGTCGGGCCGGGAAGCCTCGCGGTCCATGCCCAGATCGAGCAGTGCGCGCTCCATCTCCAGGCGAGCCGTCTGCGGGCCGACGGCCTGTGCCAGACGTGCCTCGAACTCACCCACGCTGCGTGCCTCGGGCACGATCGGTGGCGCATCGCTGATGTTGTCGCGCGGGCGGGCTGCAGCCGCGGCGGCCGTCTCGCGCACCGACGGGCGGGTCAGCAGCGAGGCTGCGACAAACAGCGCGCCGTTGATCGAAAGTGACCAGAAGGTGGCAAAGGTCCAGCGGTCCTGATCACCGGCGCCGACCCAATCCTGCAGGTTGAAACCGGTCACTGGCAGGCCGGACTGGTGCAGCAGCGGGATGATCAGCGACAGGCTCCACACCGCGATGCCGCCGGTCAGGCCGGCGATGAAGCCGATGGTGGTGGCGCGCGGCCACAGCAGCATGCCGGCCAGCCCGGGCAGGAATTGCGTCACCGCCACGAACGAGATCAGCCCGATCTGCACCAACCCCTGGTGCACTTCAAGCAGCCGGTAGAAGCCGTAGCCGAGCGCGATGATCACCACAATGAGCGTGCGCCGGCCCCACAGCAGCCAGTTGTAGAGGTCGTCCTGCGGGAAAGTCTGCTGGCGGAAATGCGCCGGCAGAATGAGGTGGTTCATGACCATGCCGGCCAGCGCCAGCGTGGTCACGATCATCATCGCGCTGGCCGCCGACACCCCGCCGACGAAGGTCGACAGCGTCAGCAGGCGCGATCCGTGCTCGGCCGCCAGGCCCAGCACGTAATAGTCCGGCGGCGTGTCCAGCACGCTGATGGAGCCCGCCCACAAAATCAGCGGAATCGGCAGATTGAGCAGCAACAGAAAGGCCGGAAACGCCCAGGTCGCGGTCTTCAGGGCGCGCGGCTCGATGTTCTCGACAAACAGCATATGGAACTGGCGCGGCAACAGAAAGCCGGCCGCGAAGGCCAGCAGAATGAAGGTGAACCACGGCCCCTCGCGCACCGGCGCATACAGCGCTTCGACCGCCTCCGGGTTGTGTTCCAGCCAACGGCTCAATCCGCCGAAGCCGTCGAACACCCCGAACAGCGCCAGCGCGCCGACGGCCAGCAGCGCCAGCAGCTTGATTACCGATTCAAAGGCAATCGCCACCACCAGCCCCTCGTGTTTCTCGCGCGGCGTGACGTGGCGCGCGCCGAACAGAATCGCGAACAGACTCAGCGTGGCGCAGAAGCCCAGCGCCAGCAGATGCGGCGGCGCCTCCTGCGTGATGATCGCCACCGACTCCGCCACCGCCTTGATTTGCAGCGCGATGTACGGCAGCACGCCGACCAGCATGAACAGCGTCACCAGCGTGCCGGTCCACGGGCTCGGGTAACGGAAGGCAAACAGGTCGGCAATCGACGTGAGCTGGTGCTCCCGCACCAGCCGCAACAACGGCGCCAGCATCAGCGGTGCAAGCACAAAGGCCAGCGTCACACCCAGATAGATGGTCAGGAAGTTGTAGCCCTGCGACTGCGCAAAACCCACGCTGCCGTAGAAGCTCCACGACGTCGCATACACCCCCAGCGCCAGCGCATACACCAGCGGATGCCGCACCAGCTTGTCCGGCAGCCAGCGGTTATCGGTGGCGTGGGCGATGAAAAACAGCAGCGCCAGATACGCCACGCCCACCGCATAGAGCGTGCCGATCTCAGAGATCACGACGCTGCACCACCGCGATCAAGGCGATCACTAGCCCCCACAGCACATAGGGCACGTACCAAGGCAGCGAGCCGGACGCCCACCAATGCACCCAGGGCGACGCAAACAGCAGGGCGCCGAACAGGAACAGGATGACGATCTTGTCCAAGCCGAGGTCTCCGGTGCGGGGTAGAGAGTGTTACGAACTGTAGCACTGGCTGGCGGTTTTGGATCAGGGCTTTTGGAGTGGCTGAGAAGGGCGCGCGGCGCCTCTGCAGCGCTGCTTGCGGGTGAGACAGGGCTTCCGGCGCTCCCGATGCGCTGCGCGTGCGGGAACGCCTGCTTGGCGAATCGGGGCTCAAATCCAGGTTCTGCCCGTTTGCCGGCGCCGCGGCGCCTTGGCTATGCTGGGTTCAGCCGAGTAGACGCCCGTCGGGCGTCTCGAATGGTTTGGAGCGCAAGCAGTAGGAGGCGATGTGACGGTGGGCAAGTAAGTGCTGTGCCGCCGTGATCGGGGCCGCCCCCTCAAGCAGAACCTCAAGGTGTATTCATGCAGGCACTGGATAGGCCTGCTTCAGGAACGCAGTGCTCCAACTTCTCATTCAGCTGGCGCCGTTTCAAGCGTCGCTCCACGCTGCGCGAAACGGCCGCTTGCTGCAATCGCTGACCGTATCAAGGAGCCGCCGAAAATGGATCAGAACAAACAAATGATGGGTACGAGCTGGGTTCGGTTCGCGGCAATGATCGCGACCTCGATCGTCGTCATGTTTTTCCTCATGTACCAGCTCGTCTACTCACTTGACCACGCCCTGTTCAGCTGGAACCGCCTGATCGCCTCGTTGGCGATGGGCTGCGTCATGACCATCGTGATGCTCGGCTCCATGTGGTCGATGTACAAAGGAACCAAAACCAAGATCGCGGTGCTCGCAGCGGCCGCGCTGCTTGGCGTCGCTCTGCTGTCAGCAAACAGAAGCCAGGCCGTGATCAACGACGTCGATTTCATGCAGTCGATGATTCCGCATCACTCCATCGCCATCAACAACGCGCGAAAGGCGAGCATCAGCGACCCGCGGGTCCGGGAACTGGCAGACGAGATCATCGCGGCTCAGGTCCGTGAAATTGAAATGATGAAGCTCCTCATTGAGGACATTTCACGCAACGGCGAGAGGGGGGCGACCGCTCTTCCCCCGCGCACCGCTGAGGTGACCCCGGAGATGGAACCCAAGATCCGGGATGCAGTGAAGTGATGACTGGGAAGCCGCGCTTCGCGGTGATCCGACGACGATGCGTATGAGTTGGGACCGGTTGGTGTAACGCGGGGGTGCGTCAGGTCCTCATGTGCTACTGATCTAAAGCATTGGCGGTCACGAAATGGCTGGCTGGTTTTGGGGGAATGGGCCGCTTTCGCAGCAACTGATCAATTGAAGGGCCGCCGATTTGTGTCGTGTTTGCAAGAGACTGTCGGAGGGATAAGCAGGCAAGGGTGACTGCCTTGCCTATGTCATGCCCTGTTGGTTATGCTGCTTGCAAATATTCACACGCCGCCCGCCGTGCCTGCACGACGGCTTGGTGCGGACAACGGAGTTAGAGCGCCTCATGATCATCGCCCATGCTCCGGCAGGCTATATTTTGGCAACCTCATTGGTCAGGCGCATGGCGAATTCCCCGGTCTCGGCAGGGGCATTGATTGTCGCGGGGATCATCGGTGCTTTGGCGCCGGACTTCGACATGCTGTACTTCCACCTGATCGACAACAGGCAGACGCACCATCACAAGTACCTTTCTCACTGGCCAATCCTCTGGCTGAGCCTGACTGCGCTTTCGGCTATTTGGCTCTGTTGCGCCCGACAATCCAAAGCGGCTGCGCTGTCGCTGGTGTTTTGCCTGGGTGGTGTCTTGCACGTGATGCTCGACTCCTTCGTCGGCGATGTCTGGTGGTTCGCTCCATTCATTGATCAGCCGTACGCCATGTTCACCGTACCGGCCAGATTCAAGCCGTGGTGGCTGAGCTTTATCCTGCACTGGTCGTTCGCTGTGGAGCTCGCCATTTGTGCGTGGGCGATTTTCGTTTATCGGAGCCGCTCAGTGGCTAATCTCCGAGGACGGGCCCCTTGACGGTGTAAGGCTGACTTCAAGCTTCTCCTTCACGCACAAGTTCGCCATGGAACGCCGCCCAAGCGATGCAGTGAGAGTCGAATTGCTGGACGCCGGGTAATTGCGAACATGGGCGTGAGAGAAGCGCCTGGTTCTCGAGTTCTTCGCGCGCTTGTTAATCTCGGTAGGTTTCCATGAAGAAATTTTCAAGATGCTGGTGGTTTTTCGCTTTTGGTATGTCTGCCGGGAGTGCAAGCGCTGACACGTTGGAAACGAGTTTCTTGAATATCACGTATTTCGACGGCGTTGCTGTGATGGCAGAGCAGTGTGAGTCGCGCGGCTTTCCTTCGCGCCCGATTTACGTTCATTGGCTGCGAACCAATCAGCCAATTTACGACGGCATCATTGAAGCGTTGATGCGTGACTTGGCTAAAGATGGTTTGTCGCGGCAGGATGCGGCAGCGCTTCTGGCTTCCGTGCGTGAGCGCAACCGACAGCAGTTCCTCAAAGAGCGGCTGTCCGGCGATGCTTTTTGTCGTAATTTCCGTCGGGCTCTTCGCTCCCTGGATTCACTGCCGAATTCACTCTTCAAAGCTCCGCCATCGGTTTTGCCTCAGTAGGTGCGGCGTGCGTGTGCTGAATTCAGAACTCGCTTGTCTGCAGCAGTGCGTCCGTGATCTGTGGGGTAGGCAACTCCAGCGCGCAGTACTCGAGAAGCCGGTATGAACAGTCGCGTAAGTAATGGCCGCGGCGCACGAACAGCTTGTCACCTATTCCGTTCCATTCCTTGATCCTCTTCGGGTTGCCCTTGCGCACCAGCACCACGGTGGTCGAGGTGTATGGCGAACTGTTGTTGAGCGCGAGCGTTCAGGGGACGTGCCTACGAGCCGGCGCCGCCATGCGACTGGCGGATGGTCGCGTCCTTGCCGTCGTGCGCCCTCCAGGCCTGGAAGGCAGCGTTGTAACCACGGTAGAACTCGCTGGTGGGGTCGTAGGTGAAGATCCCATGGTCTGTGCTGCAGGCGGTGCCGAGCGCGGCGACGGTCAGGGTCGTGGCGGCGACAACTGTCGTTGCGGGCCATTGAGCCCGGAACCGATCAAATTTTGCTTGCTTCGCTGAAAGAACGATTTGCCACTGGGGTGCCGTCAGCATGGGATCATCGCAAGGCTTGTATGGGGTGCAGAAGACGGAGAGGACAGGAATGCGCTACTGGCTGATGAAATCCGAACCCGACGAATGCTCCATCGACATGCTCGCAGAGCTGCCCGGCCAGCGCGTGCCGTGGTTCGGGGTGCGCAACTACCAGGCGCGCAACTTCATGCGCGACGCGATGCAGATCGGCGATCTGGCTTTTTTCTACCATTCGAGCTGCGCCGAGCCGGGGATTGCCGGCATCGTGCGGGTGGCGAGCGGGCCGTATCCGGACGAGACGCAGTTCTATCCGGCGAGTCCGTATTACGATGCGAAGGCGCAGCCTGAAGAGCCGCGCTGGGTGCTGGTCGACGTCGAGTTGGTGACCAAGACGCCGCTGATCGGTCTGCCCGCACTGCGGGCGGCGCCGCAGCTGGAAGACATGCGTGTGCTGGCTCGTGGCAACCGGCTGTCGATCACCCCGGTCGAGCCTGCAGAGTGGCGCTTCATCACGCGCGAGATGATGGGAATGGATGCATGAGCTTCGACGTGTGGTGGATGGCCTATCTGGCGCTCGGTGCGGTGGCAGGGTTTCTGGCCGGGCTGCTGGGGATTGGCGGGGGCGGCATGATGGTGCCGATCCTGACCTCGATCTTCGTCGCGCAGGGGGTGCCGCTGGCCAACGTGGTGCATCTGGCGTTGGGTACTTCGATGGCGGTGATGGTGATTACCGCCATCTCCAGCCTGCGCGCACATCACCGCCTGGGTTCGGTGCGCTGGGATATTTTCCGCAGCATTACGCCGGGCATCATGATTGGGGCGTTCGCCACCACCTTCTTTGCCGCGGCCGTGCCGTCCAAGCCGTTGGCGCTGTTCTTTGCGATCTTCATGGCGTTCATGTCGGCGCAGATGATGATTGACGTCAAACCCAAACCCACGCGCGAACTGCCCGGCAAGTTGGGCGTGTCGGCGGTGGGTTTCGGCATCGGCGGCGTTTCGTCGCTGGTGGCGATTGGCGGCGCAGCGATGTCGATTCCGTTCATGGTGGCGTGCAACGTGCGGCTGCAGCACGCCATCGGCACCTCGTCGGCCATCGGCTGGCCGATTGCGGTGGCCGGTGCCATCGGTTATCTGGTCAATGGGCTGGATACGCCGGGCATGCCGGAATACAGCGCCGGCTTCATCTACCTGCCGGCGCTGGCGACCATCGCGGTGGCCGGCGTGCTGACGGCGCCGTTCGGCGCGAAGCTGGCGCACCGCATGCCCGTGAAGCGGCTGAAGAAGGTGTTTGCGGTGTTCTTCCTGCTGCTGTCGGCGAAGATGGTGCACACCGTCTTCTTCTGAGCAGGCCTACGGCTGGATGCCGGCGAGGATGGTGTCGGCGTTGTGGCGCATCATCGCCAGGTAGCTGGCGGCGGGGCCGGTCGGGCCGGACAGTGCGTCGGAATACAGCGTGCCGCCAACCCGGGCGCCGCCCTCGGCGCCGATGCGCGCGATCAGGCGCGCGTCATTCACGTTTTCGATGAACACCACCGGCACCTTTTCCTTGCGCAACTGGCGAATCAGGCGCGCCATGGCCGCGGCGGAAACCTCGCTGCGGTTGCCGACGCCGGCCGCCGACATGAAGCGTATGCCGTAGGTGGCGCCGAAGTAGGCGAAGGCATCGTGCGAGGTGACCACCTTGCGTGCTTCTTCCGGCAGCGCGGCGAAGCGTTGGCGGATGTCGGCGTCCAGCGCCGCCAGTTCGGCGTCGTAGCGCGCCAGTCGCTGATGGTAATGGGCCGCTCCCGCCGCGTCGGCGGCGATCAGTGCGGTGGCGATGTTGCGGGCGTAGATGCGCGCATTGGCTACGCTCTGCCAGGCATGCGGGTCGATCGGGCCGTGGTCGTGGCCGGCATGGTTATGGTCGTCGTGCTGTTCGAGCGGCTTTACGCCGTCTGCCGCGAGGACCACGCTGCGCTTGCCGGCAGAGGCCGCGAGCCGTTCCATCCAGGTGTCGAAGCCCAGCCCGTTCGCAACCACCACGTCGGCCTCCAGTACCGTGCGCGCGTCGGACGGGCGCGGCTGCCAGGCGTGGGCGTCAGCATCGTGGCCGACCAGTGCGGTGACCTCGACCCGTTCGCCACCGATCTCGCGGGCGAAGTCGGCAAGGATGCTGAAGCTGGTGACGACCTTGAGCGGTGCAGCCGACAGCGTTGAACTCAAGGCAAGCAGGAGGCAGGCAAGAACGTATTTCATGGCATTTACGCTTCGAGGTGGCGGCGACGGTACAGCCGCGGGCCGAAGGCGCCGCCCGGTGCGAGCAGGATGGAGGCAACGTGCGCCAGGCCGGCAGTCAGCACGATGGCCGGGCCGGCCGGCACGTCGAGGTGAAACGACGCCAGCAGCCCGATCACGCCGCTGACAAAGGCCAGCCCTGCAGCGCAGGCCAGCATGGCGGGGAGGGTCTTGGCCCACAGCCGCGCGGCAGCGGCCGGCAGGATCATGATGCCGACCGCCATCAGCGTGCCGAGTGCGTGAAAGCCGCTGACCAGGTTCAGCACCACCAGCGTGAGAAAGCCGTAGTGCGCTATCGGGCTCCAGCGCCCGATGCTGCGCAGGAAGCTGGGGTCGAAACATTCCAGCACCAGCGGACGGTAGAGCAGAGAGAGTGCGAACAGCGTGACGCTGGTGATGGCCGCGATCAGCAGCAGCGAGCCGTCATCAAGCGACAGCACCGAGCCGAACAGCACATGCAGCAGGTCGAGGTTGCGCCCGCGCAGCGAAACGATCAGCACGCCGGCAGCCAGCGACATCAGGTAGAAGGCGGCGAGGCTGGCGTCTTCCTTGAGGATGGACGAGCGCGCCACCAGCCCGGCGGCCAGCACCACCACCAGCCCGGCGACGATGCCGCCGACCGTCATCGCGCCCAGCGACAGGCCGAAGGCCAGGTAGCCCAGTGCCGCACCGGGCAGGATGGCGTGGCTCATCGCGTCGCCCATCAAGCTCATGCGGCGCAGCAACAGAAACACGCCGACCGGTGTGGCGCCCAGGGCGAGCGCCAGGCAGCCGGCCAGCGCGCGGCGCATGAACTCGAAGTCCACAAACGGCGATACGAACAGGTCGATCACTGCGCGGCCTCCGCGTGGCGGTGGCAAACCTGCGCGTCTTCGTCGAAGGATTCGGCCAGCGCGCGTGCACGGCCGAGCAGTTCGGGTGTCAGCACCTCGGCCGTCGGACCGAAGCCGAGTTGCTCGCGGGCGAGCAGCAGGCAGTGCGGGAAGATGCGCCGCACCAACTCGAAATCGTGCAATACCGCGACGATGCTGCGCCCCTCGGCGTGCCATTCCTGAATGATGGCGGCCAGATCTTCGGTGGTGCGGCTGTCGATGGCGTTGAAGGGTTCGTCGAGCAACAGCAGGTCTGCGTTCTGCAGCATCAGGCGGGCGAAGCGCGCGCGCTGCAGCTGGCCGCCCGACAGCGTGCCGATCGGGCGCTGTTCCTGCCCGCTCAGGCCGACGCGCGCCAGCGTGTTGCGCACCTGCTCGGCCTGCGCCGGGCGTAGCCGGCCAAAGGCGCCGATCTCGCGCCACAGGCCCATGGCCACCATGTCGAAAACCGACACGGGGAAGGCCAGATCCAGCTCACCGCTCTGGGGCAGATAGGCAATGCGTCCGCGCGGCACGCCAAGCCGGTAGGCGCCCTCGATCGGAGCGAGTTCGCCGGCAATGGCCTTGAGTAGCGTGGATTTCCCGGCGCCGTTGGGGCCGACGACGGCCACCAGCGTGCCGCGCGGAAAGCAGCAGTCGAGGTGGTGCACGGCCGGATGACGGTCGTAACCCAGCGTCAGGTTGTCGCAGGCGAGTGCGAAGGCTTCCGGCGCGTTCATGCCAGCGCCCACCAGATGGTCAGCCACAGACCCAGACCGGCAATGCCGGCCACGATCAGGCGCAAGGTGATGCCCGACGACAACACCGACAGGGCAGGAGCGGCATGCGCGTGATCGCGGGGGTGTGAATGATCGTGGGGCATGGTCGGCAAGGCTTGTGGCGGAGAATGCAACATTGTAGCATTTTGGCGGTCGCAAGCACGGGTCGGCGTCGCTGCCCGTGAACAACTTCAGGAGATTGCAGTGAAGCTCACCGTTTCTTCCCTTGCCGCCGCATTGGCGCTGGGCTTGGCCTCCGGGGCGTCGGCCCAGCAACATGCCCACGAACACGGCGTTGCGGAATTCAGGGTCGCGCTTGAGGGCTCGACTGTACTCGTCGAGTTCGATTCGCCGCTCGCCAACCTGGTCGGCTTCGAGCATGCTGCGCGTTCCGACGCTGACAAAGCCGCCATGGCCGATCTGGAGAAAGCACTGCGCGCGCCCGACCGTCTGTTCGCTCTGCCGGCTGCCTCGGGCTGCGAGCTCAAGGACGTTGAGCTTGAATTGCCCGGCGTCGATGAGCATGACCACCACGACCACAAACACGACCATGACCATAAGCACGAACACAAGCATGAGCACGCGAGTGAGCATGCGGATGCCTACGCGGCATGGGAGTTCGTCTGCAAGCTCGCGCCGCAGGCGATCGAGGTGACCGTGATGGAGGCCTTCCCGGCGATCCGTGTGCTGCGCAGCGAAACTGCCGGCCCGCGTGGCCAGTCGGCGACGCGCATTGAATCGCCCAAGGCGCAGCTCGCGCTGTGAGCGAGCCCACGACGTCGGCCGCGGCCGTCACGCTCGCCGGCGTCGTGTTCGCCTGGCCCGGTGCGAGCGCGCCTTGCCTCGATATTCCGCAGTTGGCCATCGCGGCCGGCGAGCGCGTGTTCCTGCATGGCCCCAGCGGTAGCGGGAAGTCCACGCTGCTGTCACTGATTGGCGGCGTTGTGTTGCCGCAAGCCGGGCGTGTTGCAGTTCAGGGGCAGGATCTGGCGGCGCTGTCTGCGCCGGCGCGCGACGGCTTTCGCGCGGCACACATCGGTTTCGTGTTCCAGCTCTTCAACCTGCTGCCGTATCTGTCGGCA
This sequence comes from Pseudazoarcus sp. NS34, assembly GCF_059703725.1. Lineage (NCBI taxonomy): Bacteria > Pseudomonadati > Pseudomonadota > Betaproteobacteria > Rhodocyclales > Zoogloeaceae > Pseudazoarcus > Pseudazoarcus sp. NS34. Next base: position 185,583 of record NZ_BAAKIZ010000004.1, on the reverse strand, counting down.
CTCGACAACATCGTGCTGCCCTGCCGTTTCTCACGCGAGCGCGCGGCCCGTGTCGGCGGGTCGCCGGGTGACGAGGCGCGGCGGCTGGCTGCGCGTCTCGACCTTGACCCAGTGTTATTGGCGCGGCCGGCGGCACAGTTGTCAGTGGGGCAGCAACAGCGGGTAGCCGCCGCACGCGCATTGATCGGCCGGCCCGGCCTGATCGTGGCCGACGAGCCGACCTCGGCGCTCGACGCAGATCGGCAGTGCGCCTTTGTCGATCTGCTGCTGACCGAATGCGAGGCTTCCGGCGCGAGCCTGTTGTTCGTCAGCCACGACCTGCGCCTGGCCACCCGCTTTTCGCGCCAGATCGCGCTGGCCGAACTCAACCGGGCCGGCGCCGCGCCGGAGCTCGCATGACCCCGCTGTGGTATCTGACCCGTCGCAGCATCGCCAACCGCGGCTTGACGGTGGTGTTGACCATCGTCTCGGTGGCGCTGTCGGTGGCCTTGCTGCTGGGCGTCGAGCGGCTGCGCTCGGACGCGCGCGAGGGCTTTGCGCAGACCATTTCAGGCACCGATCTGGTGGTCGGAGCGCGCAGCGGCGCGGTGCAGTTGCTGCTGTATTCGGTGTTCCATATCGGAGACGCCACCAATAACGTGTCATGGCAGAGCCTGCAGCGCATCGCCGAACATCCGCAGGTGGAGTGGTTGGTGCCGCTGTCGCTGGGCGATTCGCATCGCGGTTTCCGTGTGGTCGGCACCACGGCGGAATTCTTCGAGCGCTATCGCCACGGTGAGGATCGCGCGCTGCGGCTGGCGGACGGTAAAGCCTTTGACGGCGTGTTCGAGGCGGTGATTGGCGCCGAAGTGGCCGCGCGGCTGGGTTATGCGGTGGGTGAATCCATTGTCGTCGCGCATGGCGCAGGCGACGTGAGCTTCGCGCAGCACGACGACAAACCCTTTACCGTGGTTGGCGTGCTCGCGCGCACCGGCACGCCGGTAGATCGCTCGGTGCTGGTCAGCCTGCAGGGCATCGAAGCCATCCATCTGGACTGGTCCGGCGGCGCGCGCATGCCGGGCCTCAATATTCCCGCCGAACAGGTGCGGCGCTTTGATCTTTCGCCCAAGGAAGTCACAGCGGCGCTGGTCGGGCTCAAGTCGCGCGTGGCAGTGTTTCGCGTGCAACGCTACATCAACACCTTTCCTGACGAGCCGCTCACTGCCGCCTTGCCGGGTGCGACCCTGCAGCAGTTGTGGGGCATCATCGCGATCGCCGAACGCGCCTTGTTGGCGGTTTCGGCGCTGGTCGTGCTGGTCGGCCTGGCGGGGCTGGTGGCGGTGGTTACTGCGAGCCTTGGGGAACGAAGGCGCGAACTGGCGATCCTTCGCTCCATGGGCGCCGGGCCGCGTCATGTGTTTGCGCTGCTGGCGCTGGAGAGCCTGGTGATCGGTCTGGCCGGTTGCCTGCTCGGCGTGCTGACGGTGCAGGCTGCAGCTTTCTTTGTGGGGCCATGGCTGCAGGCGCAGTATGGTTTGCTGCTGTCGGCGCGTTGGCTTTCAGCGACAGAATGGATGTTGCTCGGGGGTGTGCTGGTCGCGACGCTGGTTGCCAGTCTGGTGCCAGGTGTGCGCGGCTATCGCCAGTCGCTGTCGGATGGAATGACGATACGGGTCTGAAGATGAAGAAACTGCTGGCGATACTTTTTGCCCTGAATCTGTTGGCCGCTCCGGTGGCGGCCCAGCAGGGCGATTATCAGGTGGGCGACCGCGTCGGCGCGGCAGCCGGCAAGATGGTCGACGGCTACCTCGAGATCGAGTGGGATGACCTTATTCCGAAGGACTGGATGCCCGAGAAACTGTTCGAGGATCTGTTCAACGACGTGAACCTCGACAAGCTCGACGACACCGACCCGCGTGCCGCCGAACTCATGCAGAAGGTGCGTGAGGCCTGGGACAACGCGCCGCTGGTGTCCGATTTCAATGGCAAGCGTGTGCGCATTCCGGGCTTTGTCGTGCCGCTGGAAGGCGACGCGAAGACCATCCGCGAATTTCTGCTGGTGCCGTATTTTGGCGCCTGCATCCACGTACCGCCGCCGCCGGCCAATCAGCTGATTCTGGTCAAGCCCGACAAGCCGATCAAGGCCGACTGGAACATGGTGCCGGTGTGGGTCAGCGGCGTGATGACGGTGGATCGCAAGACCTCGGAGCTCGGAACCTCGGGCTATCGTATGACCGGCATGCGCGTCGTCGAGTACGAGTGAGCCGAAGCTGCGCGCAGCTCAGTCGACGATCAACGCCGCCAGTTCGCGTTCGAGCAGGGCGGGGTCGCCGAGATTGAGTTCGAGCAGGCGGCGCAGGTGGGTGATGCTGTCGAGGTCGATGTCCTCGCAGTGGATGCCGATGCGTGCGCCTTCGGTGTGTGCGACGTGGCCACGCATGCGCACGACGGCGTCTTCGCCCAGATCGAGTCGCAGTTCGCAGGGTTGGCCGCCGCGATCGACTGCGGCGGGCAATTTCACCAGCGCGCCCTTGAGCGACAGATCAAGCAGCTGACACGGCTGTGTGGTGCCGTTGCAGGTGAAGCTGGCCTCGCACTCAAAGGCAATGCGCGAGAAATGTCGGCGTTGGCTATCCATCGGTATGGGCTCCCTGCAGACGGATGGCCGAGCCGGTCATGCCGTCGAAATCCAGTGTGCGAATGACTTCCAGGTCGTCCTGATGGTCCACGCCTTCGGCAATCACCTGCAGACCGATGGCCCGCGCGAGCTCGCAGATGCGGGCAAGAAAACCCTGCTTGTCCTGATTGGTGGCGATGTTGCGCACCAGGCCGGCGTCGATCTTGACGTAGTCCAGCCCGACATCATGTAGCCCGCCCAGCTGCCCGAATTCGCGCCCGGCGTGTTCGATGCCGAGTCGGCAGCCAAAGGGGCGGGCCACGCGGCACATCGCGCGAAAGGCCGCCAGGTCGGCCACGACGCCTTGTTCCGGCAGTTCGATCCACAGCAGAGACGCGGCTTCCGGGCGTTCCTGCAGCGCATCGCGAAAGGCATCCAGAAAGCCCGGATCACGCAGCGAACTGGCCGAAACGTTGATGCCGACCGGACGACCTTCGGCTGCGATGCGTTCGAGTGCCAGATGCTGCGCGGCGAGGTCGATGCGCGCGGTCAGGCCGAGCCGCTCGGCCCAGGCCAGAAAGGCTTCGGCCGAATACCACAGGTCGTCGACCAGGATGCGTGACGGCGCTTCGTAGTGCAGCAGCGCGCCGCGCTGGTCGAGCACCGGGAATGCGTCGATGCGTACATGGCCATGATCGAGCGCGGATTCAAGCGCTTCACGCCAACCGGCAAGGTCGGTGCGCGCCGGCATCACGGTTTCGGGATCGCCAATGTGCGCCGCGCCGCGGCGGGCGTATTCGGCGGAAGCCAGGGCGCTGTCGAGCCGCGACAGCAGCCGCTCGCGCGGCTCGCCGCCGGCGTAGCCGACCACGCCGATCGGCAAGCGCTTCATCAGCCCCTCGCCATGCATTTTCTCGAGCGGGGTGAGGGCGCTCGACAGTTCGCTGGCCAGCAAAGAGGGGCGTTCGACGTCCGGTGCAATCAGTGCGAAATCACAACCGTTGAGTCGCGCCACGCTGCGGCCCGGGCGAGCCGAGGCGATGGCGCGGAGCCGCGCTGCCACGTCGACCAGCAGCTTGTCGGTGGCGCTGCGGCCGAAGCTGCGGTTGAGCCCGTGCAGATTGGCCACGCGCAGCACGGCCATCGAGCCGCGCAGATCGGGGTTGGCGGTGGCCAGGTCGAGCGTGGTGTCGAGCAGCGCCAGAAAGCGGCTGCGGTTGGGCAGGCCGGTGAGTTCGTCGTGCCCGGCCAGATGGTCGAGTTGGTCGATGCGCACCGAGTGTTCCTCGCTATCGGCCTCCAGTCTGGCGGCCAGGGCGTTGGTGGCGTCTGCAAGCGGACGCAACTCGGTTGCGGTCGGCTCGGCGACGCGGCTGAAACGGCGTTCGGCGAAGCCGCGCGTTTGGGCCTCCAGCGCCGAAAGCGGGGCAAGCAGGCGGCGGATCAGCGCACTCATGGTCACGCCGATCAGGAGCGCGGCCAGTGCCAGCCACAGCATCAACCCCTGCAGCGTGCGCCACAGCGCGGTGTGGGCGTCGGCGCGCGCGCTGGCGACGGTAACGACTGCGATGGGGAGGCCGTCGGCGGCCAGTTCGACACTCGCCGGCACGATCTCCAGCGGGCGCAGCGACGCAAACCAGTACGGCACCTGCGGGGTCGGTTCGGCGGTGCGTTGCACGATGATCTCGCCGCTGGGATGCTCGATGCGCACCAAGGCGTAGTCACCGCTGTCGGATAGCGCCTCGACCAGCGGGGAGAGGGCTTCGCGCTCGGTTCCGGCTTGTGATGCGAGCAGGCCGAGCAGGGTTGCAGCGTCGCGGTCGCGCGCCTGCAGCTGGCGCTCAAGTTCTCCGCCTGCCACCGACAGGCAGATCAGCGCGCCTCCCACGAACACCACAATGGCGCCCAGAGCGGCTCCGAGCCACGCCAACGTATTCAGCGAGACCGCCGCGCCGCGAGGGGCTGGGTCGGCCGTTGGCGCGGCGCCGGGAGGCGCGTTGCGGACCGGATCGGTCAGCGGCGTTTCGTGCTTGTGCGACAGCGTATCGGGCATGCGCGTGTGCTCATCCTGGCGGTCTGTCCGGGCAGCGGCGGGACTGCCGCCCGCCTTTGGTGCAACTTACACCATATCCCTGACAAGCTCTGTCGAAAGGGGGTGTACGGGTGGGCGTCCGCGTGTGGGTTGTTGCGCCTGACGTACAATCTGGGCATGAATTCGATCGCTTCCCACGGTGCAGAAGACTCTCCGCTTGGTCGGCCGGTGGCCTACTGCGACCGCTATGCACCCGAGTTGTTGTTTCCCATCGAGCGCCAGAGCAAGCGTGATGAGCTCGGGGTGCGGGCGGATGCACTGCCCTTTGCCGGCGAGGACGTTTGGAATGCCTACGAAGTGTCGTGGCTCAATCCACGCGGCAAGCCCATTGTGGCGCTCGGACGCTTTACGGTGCCGGCGGCTTCGCCGCGGCTGATCGAATCGAAGTCGCTCAAGCTCTATCTCAACTCCTTCAACCAGACGCACTTCGACTCGCTGGATGCCGTGCGGCAGACGCTCGTGGCGGATCTCTCGGCGGCCGCCGGAGCCGGCGTGGCGGTCGAACTGACGTCGCTGTCGGATGCGCCCGAGCGCCTTTTCGGCGTGCCATCGGGGACGCTCATCGACGACCTGGACGTGGACATCGATGTCTACGCGCCGCAGCCCGGCGTGTTGCGCGTCGAGGCGGGGGACGAAGTCGAAGAAACGCTGTACTCGCACCTGCTCAAGTCCAACTGCCTCGTCACCGGCCAACCCGACTGGGCGACGATTGCCGTGCGCTATGCCGGCCCGCGTATCGATCGCGAATCGCTGCTGCGCTACGTCGTGTCTTTCCGCACGCACAACGAATTTCACGAGCAGTGCGTGGAACGCGTGTTCTGCGATGTGCTGGCGGCCTGCAGCCCACGCCGCTTGGCCGTGTGGGCGCGCTACACACGCCGCGGCGGGCTCGACATCAACCCCTTCCGTGCCACGCCCGGCGAACCTTGCGTCGGCAACCTGTTCGAAGTCAGACAATGAAGTCGTGACGCCTCGGCAGAGGCGCAGCGCTTGAAGCCCTCCTGTTCGATTCCTCGCTCATGACCAATAGACTCGCCTCCGAAACTTCTCCCTATCTGCTCCAGCATGCCGACAACCCGGTCGACTGGTGGCCGTGGTGCGAAGAGGCGCTGGCGCAGGCGCGCGCCCAGGACAAGCCGATTCTGCTGTCGATCGGCTATTCCGCCTGTCACTGGTGTCACGTCATGGCGCACGAGTGCTTCGAGGATGCCGATGTGGCGGCGGTGATGAACCGCGATTTCGTCAACATCAAGGTTGATCGCGAAGAGCGACCTGACCTCGACCACATTTATCAGACGGCCCACCAGTTGCTCAAGGGACGCCCCGGCGGTTGGCCGCTGACCATGTTCCTGACGCCCGACGGGCTGCCGTTTTTCGGCGGCACCTATTTCCCGAAGATGCCGCGCTTCCGCCTGCCCGGCTTCATCGATCTGATGCGCGATGTCGCTCAGGCCTTTGTGACCGAGCGGGCCGAACTGGAGGCTGGAGGTGTGCGCCTGCGCTCTGAGCTGGCCCGGCTCTCAGCACCGACAGCTGTTGCCCACCATTCAGAACTTAACGAACGCCCGTTCGGCATGCTGCGCGACGGCCTGAAGGCCGCTTTCGACCGGCGTCACGGCGGCTTCGGTGAGGCGCCGAAGTTTCCGCGGGCAAGCGATTTGGAATTCCTGCTCCAGCGTGCCGCCACCGAGGGGGACGAAGCCGCCGGAAGCATGGCCCTGACCACCCTTGAGCGCATGGCCGAAGGGGGTCTGTTCGATCATCTGGGCGGAGGCTTCTTCCGCTACAGCACCGACGATAAATGGCGCATTCCGCACTTTGAGAAGATGTTGTGCGACAACGCGGCGTTGCTGCGGCTGTATGCGGACGCCTTCGCGTATGGCGGCACGGCCAGTTTCCGCACGGCGGCCGAGCGCACGGCTGAATGGGTGATGCGTGACATGCAATCGCCCGAGGGCGGCTACTACACTGCGCTGGATGCTGATTCCGAGGGGCGGGAGGGCTGCTTTTACGCGTGGGATCGCAAGCACGCGCAGCGGGTCGTGCCGCCCGAAGCGTGGAAAGCGTTTGAGCGACACTACGGGCTGGACGGCCGTGCCAACTTCGAAGGCGCATGGCATCTGTATGTCGCCGAACCGTTGGAGCGCACTGCCAAAAAAGCCAAGGTGGACGAGGGTGAACTTGCGCGGCTGCTTGAATGTGGTCGCCATGCCTTGTTCGTCGAGCGCGAGAAGCGCATGCGGCCGGGTTGCGACAGCAAACGTCTGGCCGGCTGGAACGGCATGATGATCGGCGGTATGGCCCACGCCGGCAGGGTGTTGGGCCGCAGCGACTGGCAGGCGTCGGCACGCCGCGCGTTCGACTTCGTACGCAGCCAGCTGTGGCGCGATGGCCGACTGCTGGCCACCAGCGATGGTGGACCGGGGCGGCTCAATGCCTATCTGGATGATCACGCGTGGCTGATCGATGGCGCACTTGAGCTGCTCCAGTGTGAGTTCGACGCGGAGGTGCTGACCTTCGCCGAGGACCTCGCCGAGGCCTTGCTCGACGACTTCGAAGACCGCCAGAACGGTGGCTTCCACTTCACCCGACACGACCACGAGGCGCTGATCCTGAGGCCCCGGCCGCTGCACGACAACGCTACCGCGTCTGGCAACGGCGTGGCTGCCCGTGCGTTGGCGCGGCTGGCACAGCTGACCGGCGAGGTGCGCTATCTCGACTCGGCCGAGCGGACGCTGCGCTCGGCGTGGTCGCTGCTGGAACGCAACCCGCAGGGCTGCGCGAGTTTGCTGCTGGCCTTGCAGGATGTGCTGCAGCCGCCGACGCTGGTCGTGATGAGCGGCGAGGCACAAGCACTGGCGCCATTGCGGGACTGCGTCAATGATCGCTATCTGCCGCGAGTAACCGGGGTCGTGGTGCCTGATGATGCGGTGGGAGTGCCGCCGTTGCTGCTCAGACGTGCGCCCGCAGGTGGGGCTGCCGCCTGGGTGTGCAACGGCACAACGTGTCTGCCGCCTGTTTCGGATGTCACGGAACTGTCACGAATGCTGACAATGCAGGGTTTTCCCGGCTAGGCAAGCCGCGCGGGACTCGGGTAGTATCGGACCACCCTGAAAAGGTCTGCTTTTTATATCACTAGAGGGAAGAGGGAAACATGAAGGCAATCCTGTCCATCGTCGCAGCAGCCAGTCTCCTCTGCGCCGCTCCCGCCTTCGCCGATGCGGCTCTGGCGAAGTCCAAGAACTGTATGGCCTGTCATGCCGTCGACAAGAAGCTTGTCGGCCCGGCATACAAGGATGTCGCAGCCAAGTACGCCGGCAACGCTGGTGCGGCGGCGATGCTTGCAGGCAAGATCAAGAACGGTAGTTCCGGCGTGTGGGGCCCGGTCCCGATGCCGCCCAATGCCGTGAGTGAGGATGAAGCCAAGAAACTGGCTACCTGGGTGCTGAGCACCAAGTAAGCTTCTTCCAGACACAAATGAAAAGCCGGCAATGCCGGCTTTTTTGTTGTCTGCGTGCGAACGGCTTCAGTTCGAAACGGCGCGTGGTGGCATCGAGAACAGTGCTTCGGCATCGTCGGCGCGAACCGGACGTGCGAAATAGTAACCCTGCATCACGTCGCAACCGAGCGCGCGCAGCATGGCCGCTTGCTGAGGATGTTCGACACCTTCGGCGATGAGTTCGAGGTCGAAGCCGCGAGCGATGCCGATGATGGCGGAGATGATCGGGTTGGTCATCAGTCCGCCCAGGTCCTTGACGAAGCTGCGGTCGATCTTCAGCGCGCTGATCGGCAGCTTCTGCAGATAAGCCAGCGCAGAGTAGCCGGTGCCGAAGTCGTCGATGGCGATGCCCACGCCGGCTTCGCGCAGGCGACGCACCTTGTCGGTTACGCCGGGCGTGTCCTGCATCATCATGTGTTCGGTGATTTCCAGCGTGACCTGCCCAGGAGGAAGCGCGTGGCGGGTGATGCACTCGGTGACGCTGGTAACGATGTCACCGCGCTCGAAATCCTGAGCGGCGAGGTTGAGCGACATCTTGATGTCTTCGTGACCACGGCTGCGCCAGTGCGCCAATTGGGCGCAGCTATGTTCCAGCACCCACTGGCTGATGTCCCCGATCATGCCCAGCTCTTCGGCCAGCGGTATGAAGGTCGACGGGCTGATCAGACCGTTCTCGGGATGGTTCCAGCGCAGCAGCGCCTCTACGCCAATCACCCTCCGTCGCGACAGGCTGACTTGCGGCTGGAAGTGCAGTTCGAACTGGCTGCGCTCGAGTGCCACGCGCAGATCGTTCTCCAGCGCGAGCCGGCCCTGGTGAGTGGTGTTGAGCTCGGGGGCGAAGAAGCGGAAACCGTTCTTGCCCGAACGCTTGACCTGGGCCATCGCGATGTCGGCGTGTTGCAGCAAGGTCTCGCAGGTTTCTCCGTCGGCCGGATACATGGCGATGCCGATGCTGACCGTTGCGCGAAAGTCGCCATGGTTCAGCGCCAGCGGAGCATCCATCGCGGCCAGGATCTTGTGGGCGATGGCATCGGTGTCCTCGGCGCCGCGGACGTCGGGCAGCAGGATGGTGAATTCGTCGCCGCCTACCCGCGCAAGCGTGTCGCTACGCCGCAGCGCGCCGGACAGGCGGGCCGCCACGCCGCGGATGAGGGCGTCCCCTTCGCTGTGGCCATAGGTGTCGTTAACCAGCTTGAAACGATCGATGTCGACGAACAGCACGGCGAGCGCCCGGCTGTGCCGACGCGCGTGCGTCAGGGCGAGTTCCAGCCGGTTGCGGAACAGGCTGCGATTGGGCAGGCGGGTGAGCTGATCGTGATAGGTCTGGAAGCTGATGATCTCTTCGGCCCGCTTCTGGTCCGAGACGTCTCGCGCAATGCCGTACAGCCCGGCGTAGCCGTTCTCGGCGTTGTCGCCGCGGCCGAGCATCGGAATGCCCTGCAGCACGACGCTGACGTACGGTTCCCCCATGGGATGGGCGCGCCGCAAGCGCAGTTCGAGCGTGAAACTGGCCTCCGGCCGTTGCTGTTGGGCGTCGAGCAGGTCGGCGACGCGGTCGGCGTCTTCATCGACCACCAGTTCGGCGAACGGCGTGTCGAGCAGGTGATTGCGCTGAAACCCGAGCAACTCCTCGATGCGCGGATTGACGAAGCTGAAGCGTCCGTGGGCGTCGAGGGTGAAGATCAGGTCGGGCGAGTGTTCGACCAGAAAGCGGTGAAGACGCTCTGAAGCGCGCAGACGCTCGCTCATCGCGCGGTTGGCGCGTTCGAGTACGGTCTTGTGCAGAGCGTTCTGGACGGCGCGTTGCAATTGCGCCACATGGTAGGGCTTGCGCACGAAGTCATCGGCTCCGCGACGCAATGCGCCGATGACGGCGTCAATGGCGTCTTCGCCGCTGATCATGACAACGGCTTCTTCGCGTTGATGTTCCGACAGCCAGTCGAGCACCATCAGCCCGGTGCCGTCCGGCAGGCGGTAATCGAGCACGACAAGGTCATATTTGCGGGCGCCCAGGAGGGTCAGCGCTTCGCCCACATTGCAGGCCAGTTCAAAGTTGCGGCCCGGATTGGCAAGTATCTGCGGCAGGGTGCGGCGCAGCGACGCGTCGTCGTCGACGATCAGGATGCGCGTAGTGGTCTCGGCGCCGCTTGGGGACTCAGAGAACTGATTCTGGAAGAAAGCGTCACCAGGTATGACCATAAGCCCCGTGCTGCGTTGCGAAATGACGTCTTAATCTATTCGGAAACGACCGGCACAAGCAACTGAAAGCTTGTGCCAACGCCATTCTGACTGCGACACAGGATGCGGGCATGCCAGCGTTCCAGGATGTCACGCGTGATCGAAAGTCCCAGACCCTGATGCTGGCCGCCCTTGCGGCTGGGCTGTGGCGAAAAGAGATCGCCGAGGCGTTCGGGTGGCAGTCCGGGGCCATTGTCGATGACGCGGATCTCGATGCAGCGTCGGCCATCGGCAATCAGTTCGCCCGCCAGGGCGACCGTGCAGCGGCCCCCGGGATGCAGGATGTCGGCTGCATTGTGCAGCAGATTGAGCATCACCTGACGCAGCGCCGAAGCGGGCATCGCCGCTGCAGGCAATGCCGACAGCGGGCGCAGTTCAAGGTGGATGCCGCGGCTGCCGAACAGGGATTCATCGAGCATGGTCTGCATGTCGCGCAACAGCGTGACGACGTCGCAGAACGGAGCCTCGACGGGTTCGTCGGGCGGCAGGGTGGCGGCGTCGATCAAGCTGCCGAGGCGTTCGATCTCGTCGTGCACGATGCGCAGATCGTCGCTCAGCCCGGCTACATCGGCGTGGCGCTGCGGAATCAGGTGAAGGTAGCTGCGAATCACCGACAGCGGGTTGCGCGCTTCATGCGCGATGCGTCGCGCGTGTTCGCGATGGCGCTGCTCGATCTGCGCGCGCAGGCGCTGCTCTAGCGCTTCGCGGGCGTGCTGTTCGACTGCGACGCTGGCGGCAGCCGAGGTCAGCGACACGAGCATGCGCGCCACGTCGGTGGCGGGCAGCGGCGAACGTTCGGGTGCAACCACGATCGCGCCAGGTGTGGCGCCGGCGGTGAAAGGGATGCAGACGAACCCGGTACGCCCGATCCAGCGGGCGAGCTGCCAGTCGCGGACCGAGCGGCCCGGGCCGTCATCGTCGCGATGCCAGGACGTGGGCGTCTGGCTGCGCACGGCCAGTGCCAGAACGCTGGCTTCATCATCGAGCGGGTGTGACGACTCGCGGTACAGTTCCGCCACTGTTTGCTCGCCGGTCAGGGGCAGTACGTTCAGCCGCTCGTCCTGCGCCACAACCACGATGAATGGGTGCTGGTCGCACAGCAGCCGCGCTGCGGCCTCGTAGCGAAGGCGCAACGCGTCGGGTTCGAGTCCGGCAAAGGCCTTGTGAGCGAAGCCGGCCAGTGCAGCCTCGACGAGCCCCGGCGGCGTCGTAGCCAGCGGCGCTGGCAGCGCCAGGTCGGCCTCGGCAGCTTCTTCCGGCGCCGGCAACGGAGCGGCGATCTGACTGGCGACAATGCCCATGAGCTCATCGCGGGGCAGCCCGCTCACGCGCGAGCAGGCGTCGAGCCAGTGGTCGGGATTGGCGGCCAGACGGTTGGCGCACCAGGCAATGACGATCAGCGGGTGCGCCTGGGCGACCTGCTCTTCGGCGCCGTCGGCCAGCATCAGCGCGTCGCAGATGAGCGGAGTGCAGCCGCATTCCTCGGCCAGGCGGGCATTGAGTTGGCGCGAGGGCGCCTGCTGGCCTCCGCCGGGCAGGGGGCCTACGCGCAGCAGCTGGGCCAGCCGGGACCACAGCGCAGCAAGTGCTACATCGTCAGCAAAGTGGTGGCCGGCGGCGTGCGTGATGCTGCGCGCCAGGCTGGCTGCGTGCTGGGACTGACTGCGCAGTGCGATGTCGGTGCGCGAAGCCCGCGTGGGGCCGGAGCGCGACAGCAGCCAGGCGGTAAGCAGATCGGGCCCGAGTTCGCGAATGCGCGTTTCGATCGCGTCGGGCAGGCGGTTGTGCAGGCGCTCGCCGTCAAGCGGCATGGCGCGTAGCAGGGCGTGAAGCAGCACCGGGTCGTCGAGAAAACACTGCGCGACCGAATCGAGGTCAGGCGGGGTCGCGCCGAGCAGGCCGAGCAGCGCATCGCGTTGCGCGGGGGAGGCTGCATCGTGCAGGAGAACCTGCGGATGGAGCATGCTCGATCCCATGGGTGTCATGCCGGGCGGATTTGGAATCCCAGATTGTACCCAAGGGCCGACGGGATCAGCCGGAAAGTTTGGCTGGCGCGCGGATCAGGCCGTGAGATTGTCGGCGAAGCTGAGCGCGGACAGCAGTGCGGCGTTGACCTGTTCCGGGCGCAGTTGCAGCTCTTCGACCTGCTTGGCGAGCGCGGCGCCGTCAAAGCCTTCGGTGAGGTAGGCCAGGCGCAGCAGCGGGGCGTACTCGCCCATGTTGTGCACCAGCGCATCGACGATGCCTTCGGGCAGGGTCATGGCCTCGACGATTTCCTCGATGCTCGACCCGGTCAGCAGCGGCAGCAGCGAGAAGGCGCCGGTGATGAAGAGGTTGTCGTGATGACTGTTGTCGAGCCATGAGGCGCCGAGAATTTCCATGAAGCGGCCGCGCACGATGGCGGTCTGCATCAGCGCCGGGGCGGACGGATCACGGCTGGCGGTGACCAGCAGCAGCGACAGCCATTTGTTGAGCGCGTCGTAGCCGAGGATGCTCACCGCGTGACGGAAGGACTGGATCTCGACCATCAGCCCGAAGCCGGCCGAGTTGATGTAGCGCAGCAGCTTGTACGAGATGGCTACGTCTTGCTTGAGCAGCTGCTCGATCTTGCCGATGTCGGCGTTGTTGCGGACCAGATTGAGCAGCTGGACGATCTGGCCGTGGGCGGGTGCGAGCGCCTTGGGCGCCGGGTGGCCGCGCAGGAAGAACCAGCCGGATGCCCCTTCGTAACCCTGCTGCACGGCGCCTTGAAATGCCGCGAGATCGTTCAGGCCCCACGCCAGCGGCACGCCAGGCGGGCTTCCCGGTGCGGGGTGCTTGCGGGCGTCGGAAATCGCAAAGCGCCAGTCGGTGTTGGGCGGTACGACCGTATCCGGAGCATGCCAGGCCAGACAGGTCTGCACATTGGCCGAGCGCAATTGCTCAAGCAGTTCCAGCGTGCGTGGGTGGTTGATGGCCTGCGCGGGGATCTCGACCATGGCATTGGGCGGAGCCTGCCAGTCCATCAGATCGGGTGTGGGCACCAGCCGCGCCAGCGAGACGAACACTGGGTAATGGCTTGGCCACACGTCCTGCAGCGCGTTGAGCGTCTCGACCACGGACGCGACGTCGGGCCCGTGTGCGATCAATCGGTTGGCTGTGATGGCCCGCTTGCGGTTAACGACGGGCTCACGGGTGAAGATGGTCGTTTGTGGCATGGCTCAGGCGCTGGCGAAGGTGAATGCGTCGGCGAAGAAGGCGTCCGACGGCAGGGCGCAGCGGCTCACCAGATCAGCGCGAGCGGCGTCGATCATCGCGGGAGAGCCACAAGCATAGGCTTCAAAGCTGGAGAGATCGGGCAGGTCGGCCATGACGGCATGATGTACGAGGCCAGTGCGCCCTGTCCAGCCATCTGCGGGCGAAGGCTCCGAGAGCACCGGAACGTAGCGGAAACCGGGCAGTGCTTGTTCCCAGCTGCGGGCTAGCGCGTCCATGTACAGGCCTTCGCGGTTGCGCGAGCCCCAGTACAGCGTGAGCTGGCGTTGCCGGCCGGACGCGATGAGATCCTCGACCATGCTCTTGATCGGTGCGAAGCCGGTGCCGCCGGCGATCAATACCGCGGGGCCGTTGCCCGTGCCGAGGCCAAAACTGCCCAGTGGTCCCTCGAAGCGCAGGATGTCGCGCGGCTTCATATGCTCGAACACGTGGCCGGTGAAGCTGCCGCCTTCGATGCGCCTGATGTGCAATTCCAGTTGATCGCTCACCGCAGGTGCATTGGCGATCGAGAAGCTGCGTCGGCGGCCGCCTTCGAGCACAAAGTCGATGTACTGCCCGGCGCGAAAGCGGAAAGGCTCCGAGGCGGGCAGCTTGACCTTCAGCACCGCCACGTCTGCCGCTGCGAAGTCGATGCCCTGGACGCGGCATGGCAGCTTTTTGATGGGCAGGTCGCCAGCGCGCGTGAGGCTGCGCACGGTGACATCGAGGTCGCTCAACGCGTGCGCCTTGCACAGCAGCGCCATGCCTTCGGCGCGTTCGGACGAAGTCAGAGCAGTGGCCGAAACGGCACCTTGTTCGATCGTGCCGCGGTCAACGCGGGCCTTGCAGGCGCCGCAGGCGCCGTCGCGACAACCGTAAGGGACCACGAAGCCCGCGGCGAGCGCGGCTTCGAGCACGGTCTGGTCGGAAGTGATGGGGAACTGCTGCCCGCCGGGCTGGAGTGAAATCGTGAAGGGCATCGGACGTGGGATAATCCTGCGATGAAAAGAATCCTGATCGTCGGCGCCGGCGACGTGGCCGGTCGCGCGATCCCGTGGCTTGCGCGGCGCTTTCGCGTGTTCGCGCTAACGCGCCGGCCCGAAGGCCGAGAGCGCCTGCGCCGCCTGGGCGCAATACCGCTGCTGGCAGATCTCGACGACCGCGCCAGCCTGACGCGGCTTGCCGGCATCGCCGACGCGGTGTTGCACTTCGCACCGCCGTCGCCCGAGGGGTCGGGAGATGTGCGCACGCAGCGTTTGCTGGCGGCGCTGGCGGGCGGCCGGAGTCTACCACAGCGCCTGATATACATAAGTACGACAGGGGTTTACGGCGATTGCGCCGGCGCTCGCATTGACGAGACGCGGCCGTGCCGGCCGACGACGGCAAGAGCTCGCCGGCGCGTGGACGCCGAGCGCCGGCTGCGTGCTTTCGGAGCTGGCAATGCCGTTGCGGTGTCGATACTGCGTGCGCCGGGCATCTATGCGGCTGACCGCCTGCCGCTCGATCGTCTGCGCCGTGGCGATCCGGTGTTGCAGCCGGACGAAGATGTGTTCACCAATCACATCCACGCCGAAGACCTGGCCCGCATGGCTTGTCTGGCGTTGTTCCGGGGTTGCGCGGGGCGCGTCTACAATGCTGTCGATCAGTCCGACATGAAGATGGGTGAGTACTTCGAGTTGGCGGCAAAAGTGTTCGATGTGTCGCCGCCGCCACGAGTCAGTCGCGCCGAACTGGCGCAGAGGCTGTCGCCGATGGCCTTGTCTTTCATGTCGGAGTCGCGCCGCATCAATGGTTCGCGCGTGCTGCGCGAGTTGCGCATGCGGCTGGTTCATCCCACGGTCGCGGACGGCTTTGCCGCGGCCCTCGCCCAACAAGGAAGCGACGCGTGCTGATCGTAAAATCGCTGCATCTGATATTCGTCATTTCGTGGTTTGCCGGCTTGTTCTATCTGCCGCGCCTGTTCGTCAACCACGCCATGGTCGAGGACGCCGCAACGCGCGAGCGATTGGCGCTGATGGAGTCCAAGCTCTACCGTTTCATGACGCCGCTGGGCACCTTGGCGCTGGGTTTCGGCCTGTGGCTGTGGCAGGGCTACGGTTTTTCCGGCGGCTGGCTGCACGCCAAGATGACGCTGGTGCTCGTGCTGGTGTTCTATCACCTGTATTGCGGCAAGCTGATGCGCGACTTTGCGGCGGGCCGCAACACGCGCAGCCACGTGTGGTATCGCTGGTTCAACGAAGTGCCGGTACTGGTGCTGTTCGCAATCGTATTTCTGACGGTGTTCAAGCCGTTCTGATCCGGAGGGCCTGATGGCCGAAGCGTTTTTCTCCCCCTGTCCACGCGGTCTTGAAGCCGCGCTGGCCGAAGAACTCAAGGCGCTGGGAGCGCAGTCGATCGAGCCGACGCATGGTGGTGTCGGCTTCAAGGGCGACTGGATGACCTGCTATCGCGTGAACCTCGAGTCGCGCATCGCCACGCGGGTGTTGTGGCGCATCACCGAGGGGCGTTATCGCGGCGAGGAGGACATCTACCGTATCGCCTACGCACCGACCTGGGCGCGCTGGTTTACGTCCGACGAGACCATCCGCGTGTATGTCACGGCGCAGCGTTCGCCGCTCAAGAGCCTGGAGTTCGTCACGCTGCGTATCAAGGATGCGGTGTGCGATCACTTCCGAACGGTCTCGGGCAAGCGGCCGAGCGTGGATACGGCCAGCCCCGACGTGCGTATCCACGCCTTCCTGACCAAGGACGCGGTGACGCTGTACATCGACACCTCGGGTGAGCCGCTGTACAAGCGCGGCTTCAAGCGCGCCGCGGTCGAGGCGCCGCTCAAGGAGAACCTCGCCGCCGGCATCCTGCGCCTGACGGGCTGGACGCCGGACGAGACGCTGATTGATCCGATGTGCGGCAGCGGCACCTTCCTCATCGAGGCGGCGCAGATCGCGCTGGATGTGGCGCCGGGCCTGGGCCGCAATTTCGCTTTCGAGAAGATGCGCAATTTCGACCGCGCCGCCTGGGCGGCAATGCGCAAGGCGGCCGAACAGCGCCGCAAACCGGCGCGCCAGCTTGCCCTGTACGGGTCCGATCTGGTGTCCGAGCAGGTGCGGCGCGCTCGCGTGAACCTCGAAGCGGCGGGTGTGGCCGATTGCGTCCGGCTGATGAGCGCGGACATTCTGGAAGTCGATCCGCCGGCCGAGGGCGGTGTGATGGTCACCAACCCGCCGTATGGCGTACGCCTTGGTGAAGAGAGCGAACTGGCAGCGTTCTACCCCGAGATGGGCGACGCATTGAAGGGGCATTGGGCAGGCTGGCGCTGCTACTTCCTGAGTGCCGACCCGGCATTGCCGAAAGGAATGCGGCTTAAGGCCAGCCGCCGCACGCCGTTGTTCAACGGAGCGCTGGAATGCCGGCTGTACGAGTACCGCATGTTCGAAGGCAGTGGCCGAGAGAAGCCTCCGGCCTGAGCAGGTTGACGCCGTTGGCGTAGCCGCCGGCGCAAACGCTTCCTAGACGATGTCCAGGTTCTGCGTGCCGGCGAGGAAATCCTGGTCGCCGTGGCGGCTGTTGAGTTTGATCTGCAGACGCAGGTCGTTGACCGAGTCGGCGTTGCGCAGCGCATCTTCGTAGCTGATGAAATCATCTTCGTACAGATCGAACAGCGCCTGGTCGAAGGTCTGCATGCCGAGCTCACGCGAGCGCTTCATGACCTCCTTGATGCCCGGTACGTCGCCCTTGAAGATCAGGTCGGCGATCAGCGGCGAGTTGAGCATTACCTCGATGGCCGGAACGCGGCCCTTGCGATCCTTGAGCGGCAGCAGGCGCTGAGAGATCAGCGCACGCAGGTTCAGCGAAAGGTCCATCAGCAACTGCTGGCGACGCTCTTCCGGGAAGAAGTTGATGATGCGGTCGAGTGCCTGGTTGGTGCTGTTGGCGTGCAGCGTGGCCATGCACAGGTGGCCGGTCTCGGCGAAGGCCACTGCGTAATCCATGGTTTCGCGGTCGCGGATTTCGCCCATCAGGATTACATCCGGGGCCTGGCGCAGGGTGTTCTTCAGCGCGGACTCCCAGCCATCCGTGTCGATTCCGATCTCGCGCTGCGTGATGATGCAGTTCTTGTGCTGATGCACGAACTCGATCGGGTCTTCGACGGTGATGATATGGCCGTAGGAATGCTCGTTGCGGAAATCCACCATCGAAGCCAATGAGGTGGTCTTGCCGGTACCGGTGCCGCCGACAAAGATCACCAGGCCGCGCTTGGTCATCGCGACTTCCTTGAGGATGGTCGGCAGGCCGAGGTCCTCGAAGGTCGGAATGGTTTGCGAGATGGTGCGCAGTACGAGCCCGACGCGGCTCTGCTGCAGATAGGCATTGGCGCGGAAACGGCCGATGCCCGGCGGCGCAACCGCAAAGTTGCACTCTTTGGTGGCCTCGAACTCGGCGGCCTGACGGTCGTTCATGATCGATCGAGCCAGCTCGGCGGTGTGCTGCGAAGTCAGAACCTGATTGGACTGCGGCAGGATCTTGCCGTCGACCTTGATGGCCGGCGGGAAGCCTGCAGTGATGAAAAGGTCCGAGCCGTTCTTCTGCGCCATCAGCTTGAGCAGATCGTGCATGAATTTGAGGGCCTGATCGCGTTCCATCTACTCGCTCCGTTGGCAGTCTTCGACGGCCTTAGCCGGCGAAGGCATCCTTGTTCTGTGCGCGCGTGCGCGCTTCGCTGACCGACACCACGTTGCGGCGCACCAGCTCCTGCAGACACTGGTCGAGCGTTTGCATGCCCATGGACTGCCCGGTCTGGATGGAGGAGTACATCTGAGCGATCTTGCCTTCGCGGATCAAGTTACGGATCGCGGGTGTGCCGAGCATGATCTCGTGCGCCGCGACTCGGCCACTGCCATCTTTGGTCTTGAGCAGGGTTTGCGAGATGACGGCGCGCAAGGACTCAGACAGCATGGCGCGCACCATTTCTTTCTCTTCGGCCGGAAAGACGTCGATGATACGGTCGATGGTCTTGGCCGCCGATGAGGTGTGCAGCGTGCCGAACACCAGGTGGCCGGTTTCGGCGCCGGTGAGGGCCAGGCGGATGGTCTCGAGGTCGCGCATTTCGCCGACCAGGATCACGTCCGGGTCTTCACGCAGTGCAGAGCGCAGAGCATTGTTGAACGAGAGGGTGTCGCGGTGCACTTCGCGCTGGTTGATCAGGCAGCGCTTCGAGGTATGCACGAATTCGATCGGGTCCTCGATGGTGAGGAGGTGCGAATACTGATTTTCGTTGATGTAATCGACCATCGCCGCCAGCGTGGTCGACTTGCCCGAGCCGGTAGGGCCGGTGACCAGCACGATGCCGCGCGGCTGCTCGGAGATATCCTTGAAGATCTTTGGCGCGTTGAGGTCTTCGAGCGTCAGGACCTTGGACGGAATGGTCCGGAACACGGCTGAGGCGCCGCGGTTCTGGTTGAAGGCGTTGACGCGAAAGCGCGACAGGTTGGGGATCTCGAACGAAAAGTCGCATTCGAGTTCGTCCTCGTATTGCTTGCGCTGCGAGTCGTTCATGATGTCGTACACCATGGCGTGTACGTCTTTGTGCTCCATCGGCGGCAGGTTGATGCGCCGGATGTCACCGTGCACCCGGATCATCGGGGGCAGACCAGCCGACATGTGGAGATCCGAGGCCTTGTTCTTGACCGCAAACGCGAGCAGTTCAGTAATGTCCATGAGTGGTATGGGCTTGGTTGGGTCGGAAGGAGGCCTGAGGCGCGGTGCTATACTCGGCGCCTGCTGGAATGACGGGCCGGACGCAGGTATATGACATCAATCGCTGCCAACTTGCAAGCCGTGCGCGCCCGCATTGCCGCCGCCGCTGCGGCAGCAGGACGCGATCCCGACGGGATAAGGCTGCTCGCGGTCAGCAAGACTTGGCCTGCGGAGTCCGTTCGTGGGGCTTCAGTCGCCGGGCAGACCGCCTTCGGTGAGAACTATGTCCAGGAGGGCGTGGGCAAGCTCGCAGAGCTGTCCGGGTTGGGGCTCGAATGGCACTTCATTGGCCCGCTGCAATCCAATAAGACCCGGCAGGTTGCCGAGACTTTTGACTGGGTCCATTCGATCGAGCGCGAGAAGATCGCTCGTCGCCTTTCCGAGCAGCGCGGCAGCGATCAGCCGCCGCTGCAGGTATGCATCCAGGTCAATGTCAGCGGTGAAGCCAGCAAGAGCGGCGTCGCCCCAGACGAGGTTTCGGCGCTCGCTAAAGTCGTTGCTAATTTGCCACGGCTGACCTTGCGCGGACTGATGTGCATTCCCGAACCGACTGCCGACATGGCCTTGCTGCACGCGAGTTTCGCGCGCCTGCGCGCGTTGCGCGACCAGCTCGCTGCTGAAGGCATCGAGCTCGACACGCTGTCGATGGGCATGTCCGATGACCTGGAGGCCGCCATTGCCGAGGGCAGCACGCTGGTGCGTGTCGGCAGTGCGATCTTCGGCGCGCGCGATTACACACGATCTCCGACGGAGTGAAAGGCAGTATGAAAATCGTATTTCTAGGCGGTGGCAACATGGCGACCGCGCTCATCGGCGGCATGCTGGAGCGCGGCTTTGACGCGCAGGATGTGCTGGTTGTCGAGCTTTCAGAGGAACGACAGCGTTGGCTCGCGCAGTCTTTCGGTATCGGTGTGACTGCCGATGTCAGCGATGCCTCGGGGGCCGACGTGCTCGTGCTGGCGGTCAAGCCCCAACAGATGCGCGAGGCCCTGACGCCACTCACCGGGCACCTCGGCAAGACGCTCGTGATCAGTGTCGCGGCCGGTTTGCGTATTGCGGATCTGTCGCGCTGGCTGGGTGGGCATGAGCGCGTGGCGCGTGCGATGCCCAATACCCCGGCGTTGATCGGGGCAGGGGTTACCGGCATGTATGCGCCAGCGGCCGTCGATGATGCCGGCCGTGAAGTTGCAGAGCGCATTCTGTCGGCGGTCGGCAGTGTGGTGTGGGTCGACGACGAAGCACGCATGGATGCCGTGACGGCAGTGTCGGGCAGTGGTCCGGCCTACGTCTTTCATTTCATCGAGGCACTGGAAGCGGCTGCTGTATCGCGTGGCTTTGACGGTGTCACCGCGCGCCGTCTGGCACTCGACACGGTGTTGGGGGCGGCCAGGCTCGCTGCCGACTCGGGAGATTCTCCGGCGGTGCTGCGCGAAAAGGTAACGTCCAAGGGGGGTACGACTGCAGCCGCGTTGGCCGTATTGGGCGACGGTGGATTCGTCGATCTGGTCGGTCGCGCGGTCGCCGCAGCCGAGGCGCGCGGTCGCCAACTCGGCGACGAACTGGGAGGGCGCTGAGATGCTCGGGCAGATTGTGTTCTTGCTGATCAATTTCGTGTTCGGGGCGTTCACCCTGCTGCTGCTCGCACGCTTCTTCATGCAGTGGCAGCGCGTGCCGTTCCGCAACCAGTTAGGTCAGTTCGTGTTGAAAACCACCGACTGGATCGTGCGCCCGCTGCGGCGTGTGGTGCCAGGGCTGTGGGGGCTGGATATGGCCAGCCTGCTACCAGCCTGGTTGGCCCAGGTCGCGTTTGTTGCGATCGAGCTGGCGCTACGCGGCGTTCCATTCGGCGGCGCCGGGGGCGTTGCGCTGGGGCTGGCCGGCATGGGCCTGATCGAGCTCACGCGGATGGCGGTTTATCTGGTGTTTGCGCTGGTGCTGGTGTCCGCCGTACTGTCGTGGGTGGCGCCGCACGCACCGGCCGCTCCGGTGGTGCGTCACCTTTCCGACCCATTCCTGCGGCCATTTCGTCGCCTCATCCCGTTGGTTGCGGGAGTCGACCTGTCGCCGCTGGTCTTGCTGCTGTTGCTGCAGATTTTGCTGGTCGTGCTGGCCGGTCTGCGGGGCACCTTCATGCCGCTGATCGTTGGCGGTCTTTGAGCCTGCTCAGCCCTCGAACATCACCTGTCCCTCGACCAGGGTATAGCGCACCGCTCCGGGTAGTTCATGGCCGAGGAAGGGCGTGTTCTTGCCTTGGCTGCGCAGACGGTCACGAGTGACGACGTGACGTGCAACGGGGTCAAAGATGCACACGTCGGCGCGTGTGCCCGGCGCCAGATGGCCGGCCTTGGTGATGCCGATCAGCTGTGCGGCATCGCAGGTCACGCGCGAGAGCGCGGTTGGCAGGCTCAGGCCGCAGTCCTCACCCCACTTCAAGGTCAATGACAGCAGCAGTTCCAGGCCAGTGGCGCCGGCTTCGGACTCGCTGAACGGTGCGAGCTTGCCGTCATCGTCCACCGGTGTGTGGTCCGA
The DNA here is from genome assembly GCF_059703725.1 of Pseudazoarcus sp. NS34. NCBI lineage: Bacteria > Pseudomonadati > Pseudomonadota > Betaproteobacteria > Rhodocyclales > Zoogloeaceae > Pseudazoarcus > Pseudazoarcus sp. NS34. The sequence continues at coordinate 163,641 of NZ_BAAKIZ010000004.1, read as the reverse complement.
ACACAATGCGTTGATGCAACCGTCGGCGAGGCCGGCGCGCAGTGCGTCGCGGTCTGCCGAGGCGCGCAGCGGCGGCACGAGATGGCAGTTGGCGTCGAAATAGCCGATGTCCTGATCGCACAGGTGCAGGTGGTTGATCGATACGTCGCAAGTGACGTCCATGCCGTCTGCGCGGGCTTGCTCGATCAGTGCCAGCCCTTCGGCGCTCGACAGGCGTGTGATGTGCAGTCGTGCGCCGGTGACGCGGGCCAGCCGCAGATACGTGAACAACGCGACGGTTTCGGCCTCCACAGGAATCCCGGTCAGCCCCAGACGCGCGGCAAACTCACCGTCGTGCGCATAGCCGCCGCGCGACAGGAAAGGCGCGAGCGGCTGCAGCCAGACCCGGAAGCCGAAGGTCGCGGCGTACTGCATGGCGCGCATCAGCACGGAGTTGTCGACGATTGGCACATTGGCCTGGCTGAAGGCAAAGCAGCCGGCTTCGACCAGTTGTGCCATCTCGGACAGGCGCTCACCCTTCAGCCCGATGGTCAGCGAGCCCACCGGATAGACATGGGCGCGGTTCAGCTGCTTGGCGCGGTAGCACAGCATTTCGACCAGACCGGGCTCGTCGAGCGCGGGGTCGGTGTCGGGTGGGATGGCGAGGCTGGTAACGCCGCCGGCCATGGCCGCGTCCATCTCGGATTCGAGCGTGGCGCGGTACTCATAGCCCGGCTCGCGCAGGCGCGCGGCTACGTCGATGAGGCCTGGGCACACCACCAGCCCGTTGGCATCGATGACGCGTTGCGGCTCGAAGCCTTCCGGCGCGTCGCCCAGCGCGACCACGCGGCCGGCGGCGATGTAGAGGTCCTGTACCGCATCGATGCCGTGGGCGGGGTCGATGACGCGGCCGTTGCTGATCTTGATTTTCATGTTTGAGGTGGGCTCCGGTCGGTCAGGCGGCGAGCATGCTCATCACAGCCATGCGCACGGCAATGCCGAAGGTGACCTGGTTGAGGATGACGGCCTGGGCGCCGTCGGCCACGGCGGAGTCAATCTCCACGCCGCGGTTCATCGGCCCAGGGTGCATCACGATGGCGTCGGGTCGCGCGCGCGCGAGTTTCTCGGCAGTCAGTCCCCACACCTTGTAGAACTCCTGCGGCGTTGGCAGCAGCGCGCCGTTCATGCGCTCGTTTTGCAGTCGCAGCATCATCACCACGTCGACGTCCTTGAGGCCTTCGTTCATGTCGTGGAAGACGCGCACGCCCCAGGCTTCGATGCCGGTCGGCAGCAGGGTCTTCGGGCCGATGACGCGGATTTCGGGCACCCCCAGCGTTTTCAACGCGGCAATCTGCGAGCGCGCCACGCGCGAGTGCAGCACGTCGCCAACGATAGCCACCACCAGGCGCGTGAAGTCGCCCTTGAAGTGGCGGATGGTGTACATGTCGAGCAGGCCCTGCGTCGGATGCGCGTGACGCCCGTCGCCGGCGTTGATGACGTGAATGTCGTTGCGACCGTGGGCGATGAGGTGTTGCGCGATCAGGAAGGGCGCGCCGCTGGCGGCGTGACGCACGACGAACATGTCGGCCTGCATGGCGCACAGGTTGTCGACGGTGTCGAGCAGGCTCTCGCCCTTGGTGGTCGAGCTGGTCGATACGTTGAGGTTCACCACGTCGGCCGACAGGCGCTTGGCGGCGATCTCGAAGGTCGTGCGGGTGCGCGTGGAGTTCTCGAAGAACAGGTTGAAGACGCTCTTGCCGCGTAGCACCGGCAGCTTCTTGACCTCGCGCTCCGCTACTTCGGTGAGCGGTGCTGCGGTGTCGAGGATGGCGCCAAGTATCTCGCGCGGCAGGCCGTCGAGCGTGAGCAGGTGACGCAGGCCGCCGTTGGGGTCGAGCTGGGGATTACGCATCGATCAGCCTCAGGGAGAGCATGTTGGCGGCGTCGCGGCTCAGTTCCAGGGTGCGCGAGGCCGGCAGGGGTTCAAACAGCGTGTGGGCGCAGTAGCGCGCGGCGATGGGCAGTTCGCGCTCGCCGCGGTCGACCAGCACGGCCAGCTCGACGCAGCCCGGGCGGCCGTAGTCGAACAACTCGTTGAGTGCGGCGCGAACGGTGCGGCCGGTGTAGAGCACGTCGTCGACGATGACGATATGGGCGCCTTCAACCTCAAAGGGAATGTCGGTGCGTTGCGGATTCGGCGGCAGGCCGCGCGCGCCGAGATCGTCACGGTAGAAAGACACATCAATCGAGCCGATGGGGCCGGTCAGGCCAAGCGCAGCGTGGAGGCGCTCGGCGAGCCAAACACCGCCGGTGCGGATGCCGACCAGCGCGGTGTCGGGTGTGACCTGCGGGCGCATCTGCGCAATCAGCGCATCGAGCAGGGTCTCTGCGTCAGGAAGTTGCATGGGTGGGTCCGTTGAGGAAGTCCTGCAGGATGATCTGTGCGGCGACGGCGTCGAGTTGCGGCTTGCGCGCCTGCCAGCGGGTGGTGCCGGCATCGAAGAGCGCCGCATCTGCGGCGGCCGAGCTGAGGCGCTCGTCAACCTGATGCACCGGCAACGCAAAGCGCCCGTGCAACTGGTTGGCGAAGCGGCGGCAACGCGTGGTCATGTCGTGCTCCGACCCATCGAGGTGACGCGGGATGCCGACCACCATGGCGATCGGGCGCCATTCGGCGATCAGATCGCCGATGGTGCCGAAGCGACGCTCGCGGGATTCCTCAGCGATGGTGGTCAGCGCGTTGGCCTGGCGGGTTTCGAGTTCGCCCACTGCTACGCCGATACGTGCCAGGCCGAAATCGAAGCCGAGTACAGTCCCGCGGGCCGGCAGCGGCGGGGCGGCCGCGCCTGCCTCAGGCATGTCCGGCGACCTCGCTGAGGTTGGCGAAATCCACCCCCAGTTGCTGCAGGGCCGCCGCAAAACGTTCTTCCGGGGGCAGGTCGAAGATGATCGACAACTCGGCCTGAACCGTCAGCCAGGCGTTATCGGCGAGTTCCTGTTCGAGCTGGCCGGCTGACCAGCCTGCATAGCCCAGGGAAACCAGCACTTCGCCGGGTTCGCTGCGCTCACCAAGTGATTGCAGGATGTCGCGCGAACTGGTCAGCCCGACCTCGTCGTTAACCGACAGGGTCGAATGCCATTCGCCGACGGGCCGGTGCAGCACGAAGCCACGGTCGGTCTGCACCGGGCCGCCGAAGTACACCGGTTGGCCGGCGAATTCGGCCGAGTGCAGGGGCAGATCGATGCGTTCGAACAGGGTGGCCAGCGTCATGTCGAGCGGACGGTTGACGATGATGCCGAGCGCGCCCTGCTCGTTGTGTTCAGCGACGTAGGTAAGCGTGCGCGAGAAGTTGGGATCGGCCATGGCAGGCATGGCAATCAGGAAATGATTGGTCAGGTTTGCGATGATGGCGCTCATGCGTGGCATTTTACGCTTTCACGGCGTCAGCGTTGCAGGAACCTGCCCGACCTGTGCTCCTCCAATCCAGCCTGTCCCGATGCGATCCCCGATATGACTTCTTCTGCTCTAGTGTGGTTTCGGCGCGATCTGCGCAGCTTCGATCATGCCGCGCTGCATCACGCCCTGCGGGATTTCAGGCAGGTGTACTGCGTCTTCGTGTTTGACTGCAACATTCTCGAAGCGCTGCCGTCGCGCCGGGATCGCAGGGTGGAGTTCATTCGCGAAAGTCTGGTCGAGCTCGACGCCGGACTGGATCAGCTGTCGCGCGAAGCAGGCGGCTCGGGGGCGGGACTGATCGTGTGCCACGGCGCCGCGACAACGGAGATTCCACGTCTTGCGGCGGAACTGGGTGTGGCGGCGGTCTTTGCCAACCGGGACTATGAGCCGGCCGCGATCAAGCGGGACCGCGAGGTCGCCGACGCACTGGACGAGGCCGGTATCGATTTCGAGGACTTCAAGGATCAGGTGGTATTCGAGCAGTCCGAAGTGCTGACGCAGGATGGCCGGCCATTCAGCGTGTTCACGCCCTATCGGAATGCATGGATGCGGCGCCTCGAAGCGGCCGATCTGAGCGCTTGGTCAACGGCGTCGCATGCGGCGAATCTCGCGCCTCGCTCGGAGCAATGTGGCGTGCCGGCGCTGACGGACATCGGCTTCGAGGCCGGCACGCTGGAAGGCCTGCGCCTGCCGGTCGGCATGAGTGGCGGACATGCGCTGTTCGAGGATTTCGCGGCCCGCATCAATGGCTACCACGAGGCTCGCGACTATCCGGGGCGCAAGGGCGTTTCCTATCTCTCGGTGCATCTGCGTTTCGGCACGGTGTCGATCCGCGAACTGGCACGGTTCGCCTGGAGCCAGGTCGGCGACGGGGCGCGCACCTGGCTCAACGAACTGATCTGGCGGGATTTCTATCACATGATTCTGTGGCACCACCCGCGGGTGGTGCGCGACAACTTCAGGCCGGAATTCGATGTCGTGCGCTGGGATCACGCGCCGGATTTGCTGGCTGCATGGAAAAACGGACGAACCGGATATCCCCTGGTGGACGCCGGCATGCGTCAGCTTGCGCAGAGCGGCTACATGCACAATCGCCTGCGCATGGTCACCGCCGCTTTTCTGACCAAGGATCTGGGTATCGACTGGCGGGAGGGTGAGCAGCACTTTGCCGAACTGCTCAATGACTTCGATCTGGCCGCCAACAACGGCGGCTGGCAGTGGGCTGCGTCTACCGGTTGCGATGCCCAGCCGTGGTTCCGGATATTCAATCCCGTGACGCAATCAGAGCGATTCGATCCGCAGGGAAGTTTCATCCGGCGCTATGTGCCGGAACTTGAACGCGTTCCGGATCGCTACATTCATGCGCCGTGGAAAATGGACGCCTCACTGCAGAAGCAGTGCGGCGTGTCGATTGGTCGGGATTATCCGGGCCCGGTGGTTGACCACGCAGCAGCTCGCGCGCGCACGCTGGCGCGCTTCGAGGTGACGAAGAGCGCACGCACCGAGCGCTGAGGCTCAGTGCGTGGCCGTGGTCGGGATGTACTGCTGCAGCAGGCGCAGCAACTCATCTTCGTCGTAGGGCTTGCCGAGGTACTCGTTGGCGCCGAGTTTCTGGGCATATTCGCGGTGCTTGTCGGCCAGGCGCGAGGTGATCATGATTACCGGCACATCCTTCAGGCGCTCGTCGGCACGCAGGTTGCGCACGAACTCGAAGCCGTCCATGCGCGGCATTTCGATGTCCGACAGGATGACGTCGGGCAACGACTCTTCGAGCTGGTCGAGCGCATCTGCGCCGTCCTTGGCGGTGATCACGCGGTAGCCTTCGCGCTCGAGCAGGCGGCCGGTGATCTTGCGCACGGTCAGCGAGTCGTCAACGACCATGACGGTCGGCAGCTTGACGCTGTCCGCGAGTGCCGCGCTTGCGGCTACGTCGTCGGCTGACGCCGGTGCGGTCAGCGTCTCCGGTGCGGCGAAGCGGCTGGCGAGTGCGATGGGGTTCAGAATCAGCATGATCTCGCCGTCGCCGAGCACCGTTGCCCCCGATACGCCGACGATACGCAGCAACTGCGGCCCGGCCGACTTCACGACGATTTCATGGTTGCCGCGCAGCGAATCAACGTGAACGGCGAGGCTTTCACCGCCGGCACGCAGCAGCAGCACCCAGTTGAAGCGATGAATCTCGGGGCGGGTGCGACGGTCGCCCAGCAGCTCCGGAAGATAACGGTAGTTGTAGCGCTGGCCCTGCCACTCCACGAAGCCGTCGGCGCGTACGCGTTCGATGGCGTCGGCGCGCAGTTCCATGGCCTGCGCGATCATGCTCGACGGAATGGCGTAGCTTGCCGTGCCGGCGCGCACCAACAGGGCTTGCGTGACGGCCAGCGTCAGCGGCAGGTAGATACGGAAGCGCGTGCCCTGACCCTTGCTGGCGTGGACGTCGATGCGTCCGCCCAGCGCAGCGGCTTCGGCCCGCACGACGTCCATGCCGACACCGCGGCCCGCGATGGTCGAGACGGCTTCGGCGGTACTGAAGCCGGACGTGAAGATCAGGTTGGTGAGCTTGCGCTCGTCGGCTTCTTCGTCGGGCTGGAGCAGGCCGCGCTCGATGCCACGAGTCCGGATGGCGTCGTAATCAAGGCCGCGTCCGTCGTCGGAAAGGTCGATCGCGATTTCGTTACCGATCTGCAGCACCGTCAGCGAGATCTGGCCGATTTCGTCCTTGCCGGTGGCGCGGCGTTCCTCGACCGATTCGATGCCGTGGGCGACCGCGTTGCGGAGCATGTGTTCGACCGCGATGGTCATGCGTTCGAGCACGCTGCGATCGATCTCGATACGGCCGCCACGGATGTCGAGGTTGACCCGCTTGCTCTGATCTTTCGCGCTTTGGCGCACGACGCGGTGCAGACGGTCGGCGAGGCTGTCGAACGGCACCATGCGCACCTGCATCAGCGCTTGCTGCAGGTCACGTGCGAAGCGCGCCTGGCTGTGCAGCGCCAGTTCGGCGCCGTCGAGGTTGCGCAGCAACTGCTGCTGAACCGTGGTCACGTCGCCGACGCTCTCCGCCATCATGCGGGTGAGTTCCTGCAGACGGGTGTAGCGGTCCATCTCGAGCGGATCGAACTCGCCGTGCGCAGAATCGGCCTGGGCGATACGCGACTGCATCTGCGTTTCGGCCTGCAGTTCGACTTCGCGCAGCTGGTTGCGCAGGCGGATGACGTTTTCGGTGAGGTCCAGCAACGAACGGCGCAGCACGCGCAACTCGCCTTCGATGCGCGTGCGCGCAATGCCGATCTCACCAGCAGTATTGATGAAGCCGCCGAGCGTTTCGGCGCGTACGCGCAAGGTGCCGCCGGTGTGCGCCGGGTCGGCTGCGGTTTCGCCGGTATCGATCGCGATGGCGGCCGTGAGCGAGTCCGATGTCTGCGCGGCGGCAGTGTCCGCCGACGAGGCTTCAGCGGATGCTTCGCCGCTGAGAGCGGCAATCAGCTGCGCGGCCTGGTCGAGGCCGCCGGTCAGTTCGTCAATCAGCCGCGGGGTGTCGTGCTGACGCGCAAGACCGCTTTCAAGACGGGATTCGATGCGGTGCACGTGCTCGCCCAGTTGCATGGCGCCGGCCATCCGCGCGCTGCCCTTGAGGGTGTGCAGCTGTCGCGCGGCGAGGCGGGCATGCTCGGGGTTTGCATTGTCGGCCTGCCACAGTCGCAGACGCTCGCTGAGTCCCGACATGAGTTCTTCTGCCTCTTCCAGGAAGATCGGCAGGAGTTGCTCGTCGAGGTCATCGTGGACGGTCACGCCTGATGCGTCATCGTCCGCGGGTGACTCTGCGAGTGCGGCGGGGCGTCGTGTCTCGGTTGGCGCAGCGGTGGCGACGTCGGCGTCGGCTGAGGTGTCCGGAGCGTCGATTTCGGCTTCGGCGACCGGCTCTCCGGTGACCGGCGGACGACCCACGGCATCGAGCTGGTGCTCGAGTTCCGGGACTTCGAGCGGCAGTTGTTCGCGGGTGACCTCAGCGAGCATGGCCTGCAGCGTGTCGACAGTCGTGGCCAGCAGGTCGATCTGTTCGACAGTTGGAGTCTGCTCGGTCTGACGCAAGCGGTCGAATGAAAACTCAAGGGCCCGAGCGAGGTTCTGCAGCGCCGGGATGTGAGCTGTTCCGGAGATGCCGGACAGCGTGTGCGCCGTGCGCTGAAGCTTGTCCGACGGCTTTCCGGGATTGCGGCGCAAGGGCTTGAGTTCGCTGCCGAGCACATCGAGGTGCTCACGCGCCTCGTTCAGATAGAGGTCATAGAGCTGGCGTGAAAGCTCGTAGCCCCCGATGCTAATGGTCGGACTGTTGCTCGATTCCGAGGCGCCTACTGCGTCGGCCGGCTCAGCTTCGGCTTCGGACTCTTGCGGGGCATCGAGATCCAAGGCGACGAATTCTTCGGGTTCCTCGGCGATGTCTTGGACGATAACCTTATCGAATGCATCATCTGCAAGCTCGGGCGGCGCGATCTCGCCGGCTGAAACCGACGTTTCGGCTGCCGCAGGAGGTTCATCGAAGTCGAGTGAAGGTAGGTCACCGAAGTCGAAGTTCGGCAGTTCCGGTGCCTCGAAGCTATCGGCTGCGGCTTCAACCAATTGCGCCTCGTCGAGCTGCGGCGCAGCTTCGGTGGTGTCGGCTTCGGCCTTGCCCTCGCTCTCTTCGGCCGGGACCAGCGGCGCAGGTGACTTTGTCGTCGCCGTTGTGTCCGTGCTTCCGGCGGCCAGTTCGGAACAGCGCAGGCGCTCTGCCTCCTGGGCGTGAGCGCTGAAATCAAAGGCGTGGCTGCCACCGCTTTCGATCTGTTCTACCCAGATATCGAAGGTCTGATGCGCCGATCCGATCAGCGCGTGCAGCTCTTCGGTGACTGGCAGTTCGAGTTGAAGCCAGCGGTTGAGCGTCTCTTCGATGGCCCACGCGGCTTCGCCGAAGTCGGCCAGGCCAACCATGCGGCCGCTGCCCTTGAGTGTGTGAAAGCCGCGCCGGATGTCGACCAGTGCATCCTGATTGCCATGTGGCATGACGGTCTTGAGTCCGTCGCTGATGTTCCCCAAAACGTCATGCGCCTCTTCGATGAAGATCGCCAGCAACTCGGCGTCCACATCGGCGTCCGTTTCTGGCGCGGGCGCAGTCATGGCGGGGGCGGCTACGCGTTGCGGCGCCTCCGGAACATCCTCTTCCGGCACAAGGTCGGTGGCCTCTACCGTTTCGTCGAAATCTAGCTCGAACGCCGGGTCGAACTCGGCGGCTTGCTTGCGCTGGTCCGGCGGCAGGAAGTCGTTGAGATCGGCCTGCCCGTGCTGCAGGGCGCTGACAAAAAATCCGAGGGTCGACAGTTGGTCGGCGAGGCGGTTGAGCTGCTCGTCGTCGGGCTCGAGTTCGCTGTTGGCAAGATCGTTGATGCGCTTGATGGCTTCGCGCACCAGCGGAATGGCCTGCTCGCCTTCGATGACGGCCAGTGCCCCTTCAATCTGGCGCATCGGCGCCGCCAACTGCGCCAGTGGGCCGCGCTTGGCGTGATTGCGGAAGAAGTCGTCGAGCGTTTGTTCGATGTGTCCCAGGTTGGATGCGATCTCCCGGGCAACCTGTTGTCGCGCGTCCCACTCGTGGGTGCTGCGGGTGCCATCAAGCGACTTGTCTGTACTCGCCGGCGGTTCTTCGCCGGCCATGATTGCGTCCAGGCGGGCCAGGCAGGATCTGCCCTGGGTGGCCAGTTCGTTGTCGGCGATGCCACCTTCAATGCTGAGTTCGGCCAGCAGCAGCGCCGTGGCAACCTCGACCGCCAGCGTTTCGTCCCCGTTCATCGCCGGATCGGAACGCAACCATTGCGAAACCCTGGCCGTGCCGGACAGCAGTTCTAGCAGCGCGGGTCGCCCGAGGCGGGCGGCTTCGGCGGTGATGGCCTGAATGCGGGTGTCGAAATCCTGCAGGGCCGACGCCTGGCCGCTGCCGAAAAGATCCCAATCGTTCTTGGCGGCGGAAAGCTCGCCGCGCAGCTTGCGCAGCAGAGGCCCCAGCGGGACCTCGGTGACGACTTCGCCCGGATCGGCCCACCATGCGTCGAGGTTCCATGCCTGACGCACCTGACGCTGCGCCGGGGTGCGAACCGGGGCCTGCCCGATTTCGAAGAGGATGTCGCGCAACAGACGTTCGGGAATGCGGTGCGAGGTGCTGGCCTGATGACGTACTTCCTTGACCATGCCGGTGCACAGCTGCTTGATGCGCATCTCGGAGGCAGGCAAGTCCTGGTGCGACAGGGCGTCAAAGAAAGCCTGGGCGACACGCCACAATGTGTAGAAGGCCGGGCTCGACTGCAGTGCCTCGAGAGCAATGGCTGCGTCGCGCATGCCGTTGGGGCCGGCTGGATCAGCGGGGGCTTTGAGCCATTGCAGCAGGCCACGTTCGAGCGCGGCGCGGGCGCCGCGCATGCGTTCATCGCCGCCCGGTGTGCCGGGGCGGGGCGCGTTTCGCAGCTTGCGCCGCGGCAGGCGGCGGCTCAGGTCGGGGTAGAACAGTTCGGCCGGGCTGACTTCGTCGCGGCCGGTGGACGTGGCGATTTCCCGATACAGCGCAAACAAGCGCAGAGGCTGATCGCCGGAGCCATTGACCAGATCACCGAGGTAATTGGCGACGGCGGAGCAGCCGCGGCGGGCGAGCCCGGTATGGGCGTCGTCGGGCGGAATGCTGCCGTCTGCCATGCCGGCAAGCAGCTTATCCAGCGTGTCAGCGAAATGACACAGGCCGTCGAGGCCTACAACAGACAGCGCGCCGCGGGCCTGATGTAGATGGTTCCGGGCAAACTGGATCTGGTCAGCCGGGTCGGAGTCGCCGATCTGGCCGACGGCCTCGGCAGCGAGTGTGAGTGCTTGATCGATCTCACCACGAACCCAACTCAGCGGGCCGATGTCCAGTTCCTGCGATTGCGTCATGAGCTTGCCTCGTTCAGACCTTGAAGCCGGACACGGAACCCTTCAGTTCGACAGCGAGGTCGGCCAGTTCGCCAACCGACACGGCGGTCTGCTGCGTGCCGCGCGTGGTCTGGTCGGTAATCGCGAGAATGTCCTTCATGGTGCCGGCAACACGGCCGGCGGTGGCCGCCTGTTCCTGGATGTCGCCCGAGATCTGTTCGATCAGCTCGGCCGTTTCGGTCGAAACACGTTCGATCTCCGACAGCACCTGACCTGCGGCGTCTGACAGCTGGGCACCCTCGACCACGTCGCGAGTGGCGGTTTCCATTGCCGCCACGGCGTCCTTGGTGTCGGTCTGAATCGACTTCACGATCGACGCGATCTGCTTCGTTGCCTCGGCGGAACGCTCCGCCAGGCGCTGCACCTCTTCCGCAACCACGGTGAAGCCGCGGCCTGCTTCGCCGGCCGAAGCGGCCTGAATGGCGGCGTTGAGCGCGAGCACGTTGGTCTGTTCGGTAATGTCCGAGATCAGTTCCACGATCTCGCCGATCTCCTGCGAGGACTCACCCAGGCGCTTGATCCGCTTGGAGGTTTCCTGAATCTGCTCGCGGATGTCGTTCATGCCGCGAATCGTGTCTTCCACCGCGGTCGTGCCCTTCTGGGCGGCGTCGCGGGACTGGCGCGCAACCTGGGCTGACTGCAGGGCGCGCTCGGAAGAGTCGGTCATCGATGCGGCCATGCGTTCGACGGTCGAGCCGACCTCTTCGATCTCCTGCGACTGGCGCTCGGTCGCGTCGAGCAGTTCGCCCGAAATCTTCTGGGCGGACTCCGTTGCGGCGGTCACGCGCGTGGCCGCGTCGTTGATCCGGCGTACCAGAACCGAGAGTTCTTCAATGGTGTAGTTCACCGAGTCGGCAATGGCGCCTGTGATGTCTTCCGACACCGTGGCGCGAATCGTGAGGTCACCGTCGGCCAAGTCGCCCATCTCGTTCATCAGGCGAAGAATGGCCTGCTGAGCCAGGTTACGTTCGTCCTGGGCTTCCTGGCGCTGATGTTCGGCTTCCGCGCGGCGACGCATAAGGTCGGCGTTGTAGGCCTTGACGATGAGTGCGATCACCGCGAGGGCGGCAAGGCTGGCGGCGATGATGCCGGCGATCAGCGGGTCAAACCCGCGGTAGTGGCTGTCGAACGCGCCCGAGACGTTGCGCGTGCCTTCAAGCAGGCCGGGCGAGGCGCGGAACATCCGCACGCCGGTCTGTTTGGACTGCGCAAGGTTCTGGATGTTGTCGTTGATGCGCCCCACCGCCGCGAGGGTTTCTTCGGCGTACCACTCGATGTCGACCAGCCGTTGCTGGGAAGCCGGTTCGTTGGCGGACAGGCGCATCAGCTCGGCCAGCGTCGTGTTGAAGTTCTCCGGGTCCTGGCTCATCTGGAACGCAGCTTCCGGATCAATTGTCTCGCCGGCGAGCAGGGCGTTGGCGTTCTTGGCGATGCGCTGCGTGATCAGCACGGCATTGTTCGACAGGGCAATCTCGCGGATCGACGAGTCACCCTCGGTCTTCAGGCGGGCGATGGCTTGCGTGAGGTCGAACAGCAGCGGGTTGAAGGCGTTGATCATGGCCACCGAGCGATCGAGCGTGGCGATACTGTTTTCGCCCTCAAGCAGCCATTGCACGTCCTGCTCGATCGGAACCCAGCGTTCGGTCAGCTCGGCGAGCGCTGGCTGAACCGATTGCGGGCTGGGCGGAACCGTACGGTCCTGCAGCTGACCACCGGATTTGAGCGTCTGGAGTACGGTGGTGAAGCGCTGGCTGGCCGTGCGCAGTTCGGTGAAGGCTTCACGATCGCCCTGAATGCCGCGCTGAGCGGCCTTGGCGATCTGCTGCGAGAGCATCTGCAATTCACCGGATGCCGCCACGTAGAGCGTGGCAAACGTGGATTGGCGGTTCTGCAGGGTGAGCAGCACCGCGGCAGCGATGACCAGCGCGCCGAAGAGGATGAAGTGTTTCTTCATCCGTTCCGATACCGGGCGCTCGTCTTGCGCGCCGGCAGCGCCGGGCTTGACTCCGGTTTCAGCGCCGGTATCGAGAATGGTCTCGTCAGACGAATCGGCGTCCTTGCCTTTCTTCGCGCCGCCCAAGGAGAGTGCCGAAAGATTGAATCCCATTTTTATGCTCCGCAGCGAGAAAGTTAACCGGTGGTGCCGGTTTCCTCAGACTTCAATGACGCCGGCCTCAAGGAAGGCCGGGGTGCGTACAAGGGCGGCGATGTCCAGTTTCAGCCAGCGATGGCCCTGGACGTCGCTGAGAATTGATCCAACCCACGGTCTGGGATCCGAGGCGTCCTCAGGGGTGAATTCTTCCGGGCTGCGCAGCCCGGTGGTGCGCGAAAAAAGCAGCGCCGTGCCGCTGCCGTGCCGTGCGCCAATAAGCAGGACGCGCGCGCTTCCGCCGATCGGGATGGCTTCACCCGAATGGAACAGCGAGAAGTCGACGACGCCGCACAGGCTGCCGCGCACATTGATTAGGCCGCGGTACCAGAGTTGGGTCATCGGCACATCGGCCAGCGGCGGGACGGGCAGGACCTCGCCGGTGTCGGCAAGATCGACCAGCCAGTTCTCGGTCGGGGTCTGCAGGCCGAGCAGCGTACGGTGCTCGCCTTCGCGGGATTCCGCTAGGCGCCGGGCGAGGCTCTCCTGGAACTCGCGCAGGCTGACGCGACGTGCCATGCGATCAGCCCAATCCCTTGATGCGGGCAAGGAGCTCAGCGTGGTCGAGCGGCTTCACGAGATAGTCGTGAGCGCCCTGACGCATGCCCCAGATCCGGTCGGTTTCCTGGCCCTTGGTGGTGCAGATGATGATGGGAATGGCGCGTGTGGCTTCGTCGCGCGAGATGGTGCGAGTGGCCTGATAGCCGTTCATGCCGGGCATGACCACGTCCATCAGGATCAGGTCAGGCATTTCTGCCTTGCTTTTCACAATGGCTTCTTCGCCATTCTCGGCGATGACTACTTGATAGCCGTTGGCGGTGAGCACTTCATTCAGCGCGAAGCGTTCGGTCGGGGAGTCGTCGACGACGAGGATTTTCTTGATCGGCATTATCTGGGTCCCACTGCTGGCGTTCAATCGGTTTGTTTCTGGCCGGCGTGCTGAGCGACGGTCTTCAGCAGGCTGTCCTTCGTAAAGGGTTTGGTGAGGTATTCGTCGGAGCCGGCCATGCGACCACGGGCGCGGTCAAACAGACCGTCTTTCGACGAAAGCATGATCACGGGCGTCGAGGCGAAGCGGCTGTTGCGTTTGATCAGGGCGCAGGTCTGATACCCGTCGAGGCGGGGCATCATGATGTCCATGAAAATGACGTCCGGGTGGTGGTCGGCGATCTTGGCCAGCGCGTCGAAGCCGTCTTCTGCCAGCACTACCTCGCAGCCGGCCTGCCCAAGAAAGATCTCCGCGCTGCGGCGGATGGTGTTGCTGTCATCAATGACCATCACCCGCAAGCCGGTCAAATCCATGAACAGTTCCTCGTTGCTGATGGCCCGCTGGCGGGCCAGATCGGCCTGCGCGTGCGGGAGTTTGTCGCGACTATGCTGCAGAAATGCCTCAGCCGCAATGCCCCTTCAGGCGCTGCGGCTTATTCGCAACGCGTATTGCTTCACGTTGCGTTCAGATCTCGACCATCTCGAAGTCTTCCTTGCGCGCCTGACATTCCGGACAGGTCCAGTTGGGGGGGACGTCCTCCCAGCGCGTACCAGGCGCGATCCCTTCGTCGGGGATTCCGGCGGCTTCGTCGTAGATGAAGCCACAGATCAGGCACATGTATTTCTTGTACTCGGGGTTGCTCATCAGTCGAAGTGCTCCGTATGGTTTGACGGTAGAATCCGGGCCATCTTACCGTATTTTCCTGCCCTCACCCGCGAGCCCGCTTTCCCGGAAATGCGCCATTTTTCGCGGGGTTAGTGGAGTTTCCTTATGACCGAAAAGCTTTCCCGGGGTCTCTATCTCGTGACCCCTGACTGCCGTGACACGGGCGAACTGCTGGCCTGCCTGCACGATGCCCTGGGCGGACACCCTGCCATCGTCCAGTACCGCAACAAACTGGCCACTGATGACGCGCGGCGCGAGCAGGCTGCTGCGGCCGCGGCGCTTGCGCACGCAGCCGGAGCCCTGTTCATCGTCAATGACAACGTCGAGCTGGCCCTGGATGTCGGAGCCGACGGGGTGCACATCGGCCGCGAAGATGGCGACATTGCTGCGGTGCGCGCTGCCATTGGTCCCGGGCGCATCCTGGGCGTGTCGTGTTACGACGAGTGGGCGCGCGCCGGGCAGGCGGTGGCGGACGGGGCGGACTACGTCGCATTCGGTGCGATGTTTGCGTCGTCGGTCAAGCCCGAGGCGGTGCAGGCGCCGCTTGAGCTGGTGCGCCGCGCCAAGGCTGAGCTTGCGGTGCCGGTGTGCTGCATCGGTGGCATCACGCTCGACAACGCGCCATTGCTGGTCGAGGCGGGTGCCGACATGCTGGCCGTGATTTCCGACGTCTTCAAGGCGACCGATCCGGCTGCCCGCGCGGCTGCCTTCCAGGCCCTTTACGACTGAAGCGAGACTTATGAGCCATCACAACGAATCCCTGTTCGAGCGCGCCCAGCGCACCATTCCCGGCGGCGTGAATTCGCCCGTGCGAGCCTTCCGTTCGGTCGGCGGTACACCGCGCTTCATCGAACGGGCGCAGGGCGCGCGGGTGTGGGATGCCGACGGCAAGGAATATCTCGACTATGTCGGTTCCTGGGGGCCGGCGATTGCAGGGCACGCCCATCCGGCGATCGTCGAGGCGGTGCGTGAGGCTGCGTTGCGCGGTCTGTCTTTCGGAGCGCCGACCGAGGGCGAGATCGAGATGGCTGAAGCCATCTGCGCGCGCCTGCCGTCAGTGGAGATGGTGCGTCTGGTCAGTTCGGGCACCGAGGCCACGATGAGCGCCATCCGCCTGGCGCGCGGCTTCACCGGGCGCGATGCCATCATCAAGTTTGAAGGTTGCTACCACGGTCACGCCGACAGCCTGCTGGTGAAGGCGGGCTCCGGCCTGCTGACCTTCGGCAACCCGTCTTCCGGCGGTGTGCCGGCCGATTTTGCAAAGCACACCGTCGTGCTGGACTTCAACGATCTCGATCAGGTCGCCGAGGTGTTCAAGGCGCGTGGTGACGAGATCGCAGCGATCATTGTCGAGCCGGTGGCCGGCAACATGAACCTGATCAAGCCGCGCGCCGGTTTCCTCGAAGGCCTGCGCGAGCTGTGCACCAAGCACGGCGCTGTGCTGATCTTTGACGAGGTCATGACCGGTTTCCGTGTCGGCCCGCAGGGCGTGCAAGGCCTCGCTGGCGTCACGCCGGATCTGACCACGCTGGGCAAGGTGATCGGCGGCGGCATGCCGGTCGGCGCCTTCGGCGGGCGACGCGACATCATGCAGTGCATCGCGCCGCTCGGCAGTGTGTATCAGGCCGGTACGCTGTCGGGCAGCCCGGTGGCGGTGGCGGCGGGGTTGGCTTCGCTGAAGATTCTCGGCGAGCCGGGCTTCTACGAGCGGCTTCAGGTCGGTACGCAGCGTCTCGCGGCTGGCCTCCAGGCGGCGGCAGACGCGGCGGGCGTGCGCTTCAAGGCTGATTCGGTGGGCGGCATGTTCGGCCTGTATTTCGCCGATGCAGTGCCGGCTTCGTTTGCCGAGGTCATGAGCTGCGACAAGGAGGCCTTCAACCGCTTCTTCCACGCCATGCTCGACGCCGGCCACTACTTCGCGCCGTCGGCCTTCGAGGCCGGCTTCGTGTCGATCGCCCACAGCGATGCGGATATCGACGCAACGGTGGCGCAGGCCGCGAAGGTGTTTGCCGACATGGCCGGCTGAACACCCGGCCGGCGACGGTCACAGCAGGAAGATCGTCGCCAGCCCGAGGAAGATGAAGAAGCCGCCCGAGTCGGTCAGGCCGGTGATCATCACCGAGCCACCCAGCGCCGGGTCCTTGCCCATGCGCATGCGCAACATCGGGATCACCACGCCGGCGCCGGCGGCGAGCAGCAGGTTGAGCATCATGGCGCTGGTCATCACGGCGCCGAGTTGCCAGCTGCCGTAGAGCCACCACGCCATCACGCCGAGCAGACCGCCCCACACCACGCCATTGAACAGCGCCACGCCGACCTCCTTGCGCAGCAGTCGGCGCATGGCGCTCTGTTCGACCTGACCCATGGCGATGGCGCGCACGATCATGGTGATGGTCTGGTTGCCCGAGTTGCCGCCGATGCCGGCAATGATCGGCATCAGCGCCGCCAGCGCCACGAGTTTTTCGATCGAGCCCTCGAACAGGCCGATCACGCGCGAGGCGAGGATGGCCGTGGCCATGTTGATGGCCAGCCAGGCCCAGCGGTTTTTCACGGAATCCCACACCGAGGCGAAGATGTCTTCCTCTTCGCGCAGACCGGCGTTGCTGAGGATTTCCTGCTCGGATTCTTCGCGGATGTAGTCCACCACGTCGGCCACCGTGAGCCGGCCGATGACGCGCCGCTCGGAGTCGACGACCGGTGCCGAGACGAGGTCGTAGCGCTCGAAGGCCTGGGCCGCGTCGCTGGCGTCGTCTTCGGGCATGAAACTGATCACCGGCTCGGTGCCCATGACCTCGGATACTTCCATCTCCGGGTCGTGGATGAGCAGGTTCTCTAACGTCAGGATGCCGCGCAGGTGGTCGTCGCGGTCGACCACCAGAAGCTTGTCGGTGTGGTCCGGCAGTTCCTCGAAGCGGCGCAGGTAGCGCAGCACGACTTCGAGCGAGACATCTTCGCGCACCGTCACCATGTCGAAGTCCATCAGCGCGCCGACGGTGTCTTCGGGGTAGGACATGGCCGCGCGCAGCTGTTCGCGCCCCTCGGTGTCGAGCGACTGGTAGACGTCCTGGATGATCTCGGGCGGCAGGTCGGGCGCAAGGTCGGCCAATTCGTCGGCGTCGAGGCTCTCGGCGGCAGCCTTGAGCTCCTCCGAGTCCATGGTTTCGATCAGGGACTCGCGCACCGCGTCGGAGACTTCGAGCAGGATTTCGCCGTCGCGCTCGGCCTTGACCAGGTTCCAGACGAACAGGCGGTCTTCGAGCGGCACCGCTTCGAGCACGAAGGCGATGTCGGCCGGGTGCATGCCTTCGAGCAGGTCCTGCAGCTCGCCCAGATGCTGGCGATGGATCAGCCCCTCGACGATGTCCTGACGGGCCATGTCCTGCCGATGCACTAGCCCCTCGACCAGCCGATGGCGCGCGAGCAGTTCCTGCACTGCGCGCAGGTGCTGCTGGACGTCGTCAGGCGGGTGCTGCTGCTCTTCAGCGGACATGGGCTATCTCGGCGCGGGGCTGGATGTGCGAGGAAGGTGCTTGCGCGCAGATTTTACGGGCTTGTGCGCTGCGACGCGACCGCAGTTTGCGCGCGCCCGACCTTGCTTCAGTCGGGGATGCGGGTGTACCGCATGCGCGCGCGCACGCTCTCGGCAATGGCCGACAGGCGCGGACCGAAGACTTCTCCGTAGTGCCGCGGGTTGGGCAGCATGACCGCCATCTGGGTCGCTTCCACCGGCCCCAGCCGGCTTGCTGCAATGCCGTAATGGTGGCGTGCTGCGGCTTCTGCACCGAACACACCGTCGCCCCATTCCACGACGTTCAGATACACCTCGAGGATGCGGCGCTTGCTCCAGGTGGTCTCGATCATCACCGCGATGACGGCCTCCTGCGCCTTGCGCACATAACTGCGGCTGGGCGACAGGAACAGGTTCTTGGCGAGCTGCTGGGTGATGGTCGAGCCGCCCGAGGCGCGCTCGCCGCGCGTGCGGTTGCGCTCGATGGCGCGCTGGATGCCGGTCCAGTCGAAGCCATAGTGGTCCATGAAGGCGTCGTCCTCGGCGGCCACCACGGCGCGTTTGAGGTGCGTAGAGATGCTTTGGTACGGCACCCAGCGATGCATGAGCTTGGCTTGCGGGTCGCTCTCGCGCAGCTCACTCAGCCGGATCTGCATGAAGCTGGTCATGGCTGGATCGTGACTGCGCCACCACAGCACGTGCGCCAGAAACCAGCCTTGCACCAGCGCAAAGGCCAGCAAGACGGCGCCCAGGGCGAGTGCCACGCGGCGCATCGTGCGTTTCATGCGGGGGCGATCTGCGCGCGCAAGGCATTCAGCACGGGCGCGGTTGCGGGGCGCACGCCGCGCCACAGCAGAAAGCTCTCGGCGGCCTGCTCGACGAGCATGCCCAGCCCGTCGGCCAGTCGCGCTGCGCCATCCGTGCGCGCGGCGGCAAGAAAGGGCGTGTCGCCGCGTCCGTACATCATGTCGTAGGCCAACGACTGCGCTGCGTAAAGGCCTGCCGGAAGCGGTGGTACCTCGTCGGACAGGCTGGCGGCGGTGGCGTTGATGACGAGATCGAAGCTGTGTCCGGCGAGTGCGTCAAAGCCGCAAGCGGCCACTTGCGTCCCGACCGCGCCCGGCGCGAAGCGCGCGACCAGTTCTTCGGCGCGCGCCACCGTGCGGTTGGCAATCGTCAGGCCGGCCGGCCGTTCTTCGAGCAGCGGCAGGATGGCGCCGCGCGCCGCGCCGCCCGCGCCAAGCAGCAGCACGCGGGCGCCGTCCACCGGCTGGCCGAGGTTGTGCACCAGGTCGCGCACCAGTCCGGCGCCGTCAGTGTTGTCGCCAAAAATTCCAGCGGCGTCGAAACGCAGGGTGTTGACCGCGCCGGCAGCCTCGGCGCGCGCAGACAATGTGTCGGCCAGCGCGTGCGCCTCGAGCTTGAACGGCACGGTGACGTTGAGACCGCGCCCGCCGTCGCGGCGAAAGCGCGCAACTGCGTCGCGAAAACCGTCGAGTGGCGCGAGCAGTGCGCCGTACGTTATCGGCTGGCCGGCCTGGGCGGCGAAGGCAGCGTGGATCTGCGGCGACTTGCTGTGGGCAATCGGGTTTCCGATGACGGCGTACTGATCCATGTTCAGCGGGTTCTCAACTGGTCGGAGTTGGTGAACGACCACGTGCGGGTGATCTCGATGAGGTCGGTGTCTGCGCGGATATCCGGCGGGAACGGGGCATAGGGTGCGGCCATCCGCACGATCTCGATGGCGGCCTTGTCGAGCACGTCGTGGCCGGATGAGCGGTCGACGTCGATGCGCTCGACCGTGCCGTCGGCGCGGATCGATACCGTCAGCACCAGATTGCCGTAGACCTTGCCGCGCGCCGCCTCGGGGTAGTTCAGCGTGCCGATGCGCTCAACCTTCTGGCGCCAGTCCTCGGCGTACTGGGCGAAGCGGTGTTCGCGTGCGCGGGTGCCGATCTGGACCTTGCGCGGCCGTTTGGAGAATTCGTCCAGGCGCCGGTCGATCTGGGCCTCCAGGCGTGCAATGGCCGCAACCGAATCCATCAGGTCCAGGCCCGACAACGCCGGACGCGCCGGGGCGGCAGGGGGAGGGGGCGGCTCGGGGGCTGGCTTTGGCGCCGGTGCCGGCGGTTCTGGTGCGGGCTGCGGCGCAGGCGCAGGCGCAGGCGCGGGTTCGGGAGCCGGTTCGGGCTTGGGCGCCGGGGGGGCGGGCGCAGCAGGGGCCGGCGACTTTGCCGGCGCAGGTTCGGTGACCGGCGGTGCGCTGGCGACTGGCGCCGCATCGTTGCGAGTCGGCGGGAGTTGCGGACGCGGCGGTGGCGCGGTGATGACCGGCGTTTCGATGGCTGTCAGGACCGGCGGGGGCGGTGGCGGGGGTGCTTCGGCACGCGCCGGTTCGGGCGTATCGAAGCTGAACTGCTGACGGACCGGCTCCTTGGCAGGGGCTGGGGTGGGCGCCGGGGCCGGAGCCGGAGCCGGAGCCGGAGCCGGAGCCGGAGCCGGAGCCGGAGCCGGAAGGGGCTCGGGCGTGGTGATGACTGGTGGCGTCGGCGTCGGCGCGGGTGTCGGTTCTGGTTTGGGCTCGGGCGCAGGAGCAGGTGTGGGCGCAGGTGTGGGTTGCGGGGCGGGCGGCTCCGCAGCAGGCAGGGGGGGCGAAGGCGCTGGCGGCGGCGTTGCGCGTCGCGCGTCAGCCAAGGCATCGCCACGGATGTCTTGCTGGCGCGGCGGGGTCGGAGTGCTGGGGCGTGCGTCCTCGCGCTCGGTCGTGCCGCCTCCGTCGAGGTTGGCCTGGGCCAATACATCGGGCTTGTCGGGCGCGCGCTCACGCTTGGCGTTAACCATCACCACGTCGAGTTGATGAACCTGCTGACGTGCTGGCGGAGGCGCCTGCGAAAAGGTGATGGCCAGCACCACGGCGTGCAGCACCAACGATGCGACGACCGCAAACGGCAGCGGCAGGCTCGTTGCGTGTGAGCGGGCGCCGTCGCGAGCGCGCGAGAGCAACGGGGCGCGTGCCGGGAGCGTCATCGCGTGGGCTCAGCTGCCTTCGAAGAGCGCCTCACCGGTTTCCTCGGGGTCGGGCTCGGACAGGGTTGCAAGGTGGCGCGCGCTCAGGTCGAGATCGACGAGGTCGGTGCCTTCCAGGGCCAGACGCACTTGCGCGCCGGGCAGTTGCAGCGGCATGGACGGGACTTTGACGACCATCGGCGTGCGGTCGATACGCACCACGTTGTCGCGCAGCACGCGGGCAGTGATCTCCGGCTCACCGCGCTGGCGCAACCAGCGCAGGCACCAGTAGCGCTCCATCATGCGCTGGAATTCGGCATAGGCCGAGTAGGTCAGTTCGAAGTCACGCATGGCGGCCATCAGCTCGGTCGAGCGCGGCGCGAAAGCCGGTGTCTCGCCGCGCACGACGGCCACGATCTGCCACTGGTTGACGAGGTCGACATAGCGGCGCAGCGGCGAGCTCGACCAGGCGTAGCAATCGACGCCGAGCGCGTCGTGCGGCTCGGCGTGGGTGCTCATGCGCACCTTGCCGCCGTTCTGCACGCGGTACAGGCCGGGCACGCCGGCCTGGTCGAGCATCTTGCCCCAGGTGGCGTTGGCGTGAATCATCAGCTCGGCCACGAGCTTGTCCATCGGCGAGCCGCGCTTGCGGTCGCTGATGGTGACCTGGCCGGGGCCGTCGGAAGTATCGATGGTCCAGTCTACGAAGAAGCTGTAGTCGACCTGATCCGAGTTGGCGCTGGGCTTGCCGCGCCCCGCTTCGAGCACGGTGGCGAGTTCCCACAGCAGCACGAGTTCGCGCTTCCACGGAAAGTCGGGCACGTTCTCCTGGCTCAGCGTGGTCTCGTTGAAGAAGGGTTCGATGTCGTGGTGGCGCAGGTTGGCGGCCACCGGGATGCGTTCGACCTTGCTCTCGAAACCGCTGATCGCCAGCGCCGGGCTGACGTCCAGATACAGCGAAACGGCCGGGCATTCGCGCCCTGCGGCAAGCGTGAAGCGCTCGACCACTTCGTCCGGCAGCATGGTGATCTTGTTGCCCGGCATGTACACCGTCGACAGCCGGCGTCGTGCGATGGCATCGAGCGAAGAGCCGCGCGCGAATCCCAGCCCCGGCGCGGCAATGTGGATGCCGATACGCCAGCCGCCGCCGTCGCGCGGCGTGACCGAGAAGGCATCGTCAATCTCGGTGGTGGTGGCGTCGTCGATCGAGAAGGCGGCGACCTGCGCCAGCGGCAGTTCGGCAAAGTCCGCATCCGGCAGTTCGAAGGCCGGAAAGGCTGCGCCATCCGGGAACTGCTCGAACAGGAAGCGGTTGTAGTGGAAGTCGTAGCTCGAACGCAGCGCGCCGCACTTGAGCAGCAGACGCGGGGCCGACAGCCCGGCGTCGACGCAGGCCGCCTCCAGCGCCTTGACCTCGGGGCGGTTGCGGTCGGGGCGGTACAGCACCTGTTCGATCATGCCGTTGAGTTCGGCCGGCAGGTGGCCGTCGACCAGCTCGGCGCGCATGCGCTCGATGGCCTCGGTCTGCAGACGTTTTTTCTCCAGCCCGGCCAGCGCCGCCTGCAGGATCTCCGGCGGCGCCTTGCGGAAACGCCCGCGGCCCTTGCGGTGGAAGTGGATCGGGGCAGAGTGCAGGCGCAGCAGCACGGCGGCAGATTCGAGCGCGCTCGGGGTGTGGCCCTGGTATTCGGCAGCGAACTCCTCGAAGGCGAACTCTTCGTCGCCGCAGACCTCCCACAGGAAATCGGTGTCCAGCGCCTCGGCCTCGCGCTCGGCGCGCTCCAGCAGCTCGGCCGGCGCCGGTTCGCGGAAACGCATCAGCACGTGCGAGGACTTGAGCTTGAGCCGCTTGCCGTGGGTGGTTTCGATCTGCAGGGTGGCGTCGTTGTCGGTCAGGATCGTGCCTGCCTTGAACGCGCCACTGTCTTCGAAGAGAACAAACATCCGGGGTCGCCGTGAGGAAATGAGCGTGCTAGTTTAGCAGGGTCGTCGCCGTCCGCCGGGCGCGGCAGCGCAGGTCTCGGGACGTATACTTCAGCTTTCGGCCATGGCGCGAAGCCCGGTCCGGAAACACCGCCGATTTCCTCAGGAGAACTCCATGATCGCCAGCCGCTTCGCTCCGTTCGCCGGGCGTCCCGTTGCCTTTGTGCTTGCTGCGCTGCTGTTCGCGCTGGCCTTCGTGGCGACCCCGGTGCGGGCCGAGGATGAACCCAAGGTGGTGTATCACGCGGACTTCTCCGATCCGCGCCGCTTCAGCGCCATGCTGACCAGCATCAACAACATGGTCACGCACTACCAGAATGAGCTCATCGACTACGACGTGCGCATCGTCTTCGTGGCCCACGGCATCCGTTTCGTTACCGATGACAAGCTCACCGGCACGCCCTTCGAGGAAGACGCCGAGATGGCCGAGCGGCGCGAGAACAACGCCAGCCGGCTGCGCGCGCTGAACGAAGTGCAGGGTGTGAAGCTCGAATTGTGCGATATCACGCGCTCGCAGATCGGACTGGCCGAAGACAAGCTGTATGACGGCGTCACGATGGTGAAGTCGGGCGTGGTGCGGATTGCCGAGCTGCAGCAGAGCGAAGGCTTCGCCTACATCAAGATCGAGTAAGGCGTCGCGCAGCACAATTTTTTCCAAATCAGTGAGGTAGAAGCATGTCTGGACAAGCCTTGTGGGCCTTTGTGATCGTTCTGGTGCTGGCCGCAGCGGGGCTGGGGTTCTTCTTCGGCCGCGTCAGCAACAGCGGCATGAAGGAGCGTGTGCGGGAGGCTGAGGAAGCCGTTGGTCGCAAGGATTCCGAACTGGCCGCCTATCGCCGCGAAGTCGATGCCCATTTCGACAAGAGCGCGACGCTGTTCGTGTCCATGGCCGGGTCCTACAAGGCGCTGTTCGAGCACCTTTCGAGTGGCTACGAGAAGCTGTCCGACGGCTCCGGTCGCGACCTGTTCCGGGAGCACGTCGCAACGCTGCTGATTGACGCTCCGCAGCAGCAGACTGAAGTGACGCCGGCTGAGAGCGTGGCCACCGAAGAGGCTTTGTCGACACCGGACGCGCGTTCGGACGAGGCTGAAGAACTGCTCAACGGCGTGCATCCCGAGGCGCCCTCGCCGGCCGAAATGGCTGAAGCAGAGGAGCGCGAAGCGCAGCGCGTCGACCCGGTGCAGGCCGACGCCGAGGCCGCTCAGGCCATGGGCGAGGAGCGCCGTGAGCCGATCGAAGTGCCGTCAGAGCTTGCGCCCGCCGAAGCGCAGACGGCCCGCCGCGACTGAGCGCGCTCAGCCCAGGCCGGCGAAGTCGATGATGTCGTCGAGGTAGTCGTTCCAGCGTGAGAAACCGTGGTCCCCGCCATCCAGAACGGTCTGGCGGGCGCCGCGGTATTTTTCGAGCGCGTGGCGATAATCCAGCACCTCGTCTCCCTTCTCGGCCAGCAGCCAGTAGCGTGACGGGTCGCCCAGCGGGCCGGTGTCCAGCGCGCGCAGCTGGTCGATGTGCTCCAGCGTGAAGTCGAAGGATTCATTGGTGTACAGATTGGTCTGGGTGCCGATCCACGGCGCGAGATCGATTGGCGCGACCACGGCCGGATTGACCACGGCGGCCCGTAGCGAATGCCGCTCGGCCAGAAAAGTCGCGTAGTAGCCCCCCAGCGAACTGCCGACCAGCGTTGGTGGGCGATCCGGACTGCGCTCGTACGCCTCCAGAATGGCGTGCTCGATGAGCGCGAGCGCATGCGCCGGAACATGCGGCAATTGTTCGCACCAGAAGGCATCGGCGAGGTTGCGCTGTTGCATGCGTTGCTGGAGTGTTCGCGCCTTGTTCGAGGCCGGGGCCGAGCGAAAACCGTGCAGGTAGATGATCATTGCGGAGTGGTGTCGAGTTCGAGACGGGTGAGCCAGTTCAGCGCGTAGCTGCGTTCTGCGCCGCACATTTCATCGGACGGAGTAAGCCCGCTGCAGCAGGCCGGGCGTTCGGGCTGGCCGAAGATGCGGCAGCGCAGCTCTTCGTCCAGCTGGATGCACGGCACGCCTGCCGGCTTGCCCTTTGGCATGCCGGGAATGGCGCTGGAAATCGAGGGGGCGATGCAGCACGCGCCACAGCTTGAACGGCAGTCCATACCGGGTCAGCCCGCGCAGACGCGCAGACACCAGGCCAGAATGGCCTCGCGCTCGGGCGGCAGCAGTTCGCCGTAGCCGCCGGAAAACTCCTGCCATTCCGGCTGGAAGCGCTTGCCGACGGCGGTGAGCAACGGAATGCCGGCCGCCACGACCAGACCGATTTCCTCGCGCAGCCCGCTGCCCAACGCTTCCTGGGCGCCGAACTTGTTCACGCAGATCAGTTGTGCGCCGTCGGTGACCGCGCGGCGAATGGCTACCGCGGCGTGTGCCAGCGACGCCGGGTCGAGCCGGCAGGCTTCCGAACCGCGGCCGAGCTCTTGTGACAGTGAGAAGCGCTCGCCGCTGGCAAGGTTCTCCAGCTCCATCGCACAGGGGTCTTCAATTTCCATGCCGATGTCGTGCTGCAGCACACCGCCCAGCTTCAGGCCGCGCTGAGCGAGCAGGTGAGCCACCTCGAGCATCAAGTCTTCGACCGGATCGTCCGGGGTGTACAGGATCGCGGCAAGCGGGGCGGGGGCGTCGTCGGTCATGGTGCAAGTGTGCATGTGATGGCGCGATTGTCGCATCCGCAGGCGTCGGCTGCGACGCCCGTCGGCATATGCTCAAAAACATATAAAAACTGAATATCAAATTCTTTTGAGCTTGCAGGGCATGCGGCTAATGTGCGAGGCCTGTCCATCCCCCGCGCAAGGGCGCTCCATGGTTCCGGAATCACTGCACGCTGCCATCGTAGGCCTGACGCTGGTCATGCTGTTCGCCGCTTTCGTGCGCGAATGGTTCAAGCCCGAGGTTGCGGTAATGTGCGCGGTCGCCCTGCTGCTGGCGCTCGGGCTGCTCAAGCCGGGGCAGGTGCTGGGCGTCTTCGGCAACAGTGCGCCGGTCACCATCGCCTGCCTGTTCATCATCAGCGGCGCATTGGCCCGCACCGGTTGCGTGGACCGTCTCGGCGAGTGGCTGGCGGCGCTGGCCGGCAACAGCGAGCGGCGTCTGCTGCTGGCCATGCTTGGCGTGGGCGTGGTGGTGTCGCCCTTCATCAACAACACGCCGGTGGTGATGGTGATGATTCCGGCGGTGATCGCGATTACCGCGCGCCACAACATCGCGCCGTCGCGCCTGCTGATTCCGCTGTCCTACGCGACCATTCTGGGCGGGCTGATCACAATGGTCGGCACCTCGACCAACATCCTGGTCGATGGCGTGGCGCGCAACATGGGGCTGGAGCCCTTCCGCATGTTCGAGATCAGCGCTCCGGCCATTGTGCTGGCGCTGGTCGGCTGCGCCTTCATGTACTTCTTTGCGCCGCGTTGGCTGCCCAGCCGCGAGACGCTGACGCAGCAATTCACCGGCAGTGGCGATCGTCTGTTCATGACCGAGCTGTTCGTGCCCGAAGGTTCGCGCCTGGCCGGCCGCACCTTGAAGGAGGCGCGCCTGTCGAACGGGGTGATCAAGGTGTTGACGCTGTTCCGTGGAGACGACGAGATCTCGTCGCCGTCGCCCGGCACCCTGCTGGTGGTCGGCGACCGCTTGGTCGTGCACAGCCGCAGCAAGGGCATGATGGATCTGCGCAGCAGCGATCTGGTGGGGCTGAAGATGCCCGGCGGCGAGCACGATCTGGAAACCTTGCGTCGGCGCGGCGTGGTGATGGTCGAGGCGATTGTCGGCTCGACCTCGCGCTATGTGCAGCGGCCGATCCGCGACCTCGATCTGGCGGCGCGCTACGGCATCCACCTGATCGCGGTGCATCGCAAGAACGCATCGATCGAGGACATCGGCGACGACTTCCAACTGCAGTTCGGCGACGTGTTGCTGGTCGAAGGTACGCCCGGCCAGATCAAGCGCTTCTGCGAGAACGGCGACCTGTTCGCCATCACCGACGGCAAGGCGCCCGCCAACCGCCCGAAGAAAGCGCCGATCGCGCTCGCCACCATCGTCGGCGTGATGCTGCTGGCGGCCTTTAACGTCATGCCCATCGAAGGGCTGGCGATGATCGGTGCGGCGGTGGTCATTGCCACCGGCTGCATCCGCTCGGACGAGGCCTGGAAATCCATCGATTGGCCAATCATCGTGCTGATCTTCGGCATGCTCGCGCTGTCGATCGCGATGCGCGATTCCGGCTTGGCCGACCTGCTGGCGCGCGGTCTGGTGGTGGCCGGCGACGGACTCAGCCCGTGGATGATGCTTGCGCTGGTGATTCTGCTGACCTCGATCACCACCGAGTTCGTCAGCAACAACGCCGTGGCGGTGTTGTTTACGCCGGTGGTGATCGGCGTGGCGCAGCAGTTGGGTGTCGACCCGCGGCCCTTCGTGGTCGGCGTGATGTTTGCCGCCAGCGCGAGCTTTGCGACCCCCATCGGCTACCAGACCAACACCTTGGTGTACAACGCCGGCAACTACCGTTTTGCCGACTTCGCGCGGCTGGGCGTGCCGATGAATCTCATCGTGTGGGTGTTGGCGAGCGTGATGATTCCGTTCTTCTGGCCGCTCGTGCCGGCCTGATCAGGCGCCCGGCCGACCGTCCAGCCATGCGCGGGCGGCAGTCGGGCGGCCGTAATAGAAACCCTGATGCACGATGGTCGCGCGGCTGGCGAGGAAGTCGGCCTGCTCGCGCGTTTCGATGCCCTCGGCCACCACGTCGAGCTGCAGGTGGCCGGCCACCGACAGGATGGTTTCGACCAGCGCCGCGTCGTTGGGGTCTTGCGGGGCGTCCTGGATGAAGCTCTGGTCGATCTTCAGTTCGTGGATCGGCAAGCGCTTGAGATAGGACAGCGACGAGTAGCCGGTGCCGAAATCGTCGATCGAGAAGCGTACGCCGAGGGTGGCCAGTTCGTTCATGCGCTGGGCGATCTCGGTGATGTTGTGGATGAACAGCCCCTCGGTGATTTCCAGCGTCAGGTGCCGCGGGTTGGCGCCGGTATCGTTCAGCACGGCCTTGAGCCACACCACGAAGTCGCGCTGGCGGAAGTGGCGCGGGCTGACGTTGACCGATAGTCGTAGCGTGCGTCCGGCGCGCGCTTCGAGCGCCATCAGCGAACAGGCCTCGGTCATCACCCAGGCGCCGAGCGGCACGATCAAGCCGGATTCCTCGGCCATCGGGATGAACTCTGCCGGGCTGAGCAGGCCGCGCTGCGGGTGCTGCCAGCGCACCAGCACCTCGGCGCCGACCACGCCGCGTTCGGCATGCACCTGCGATTGCAGGAACAGGCGCAACTGCCCGTCGGCCAGCGCCTGACGCAGATCGCGTTCGACGCGGAAGCTCTGGGCGGCTGATTCACCCATGACGATATCGAAGAAGGCCGTCTGCTCCGCGCCCGCGGCCTTGGCCCGATGCAGCGCCGTGTCGGCACGACGCAGGATGGTTTCCGGCGACTCTTCCGGCCCGCTTTCGGGAAACAGCGTGATGCCGATGCTGACCGTCAGCGCGAACTCCTCGCCATCAATGGCCAGCGACTCGCGCAATCCGGAGTGAATTTTCTCGGCCACGCTCAAGGCGCGGCGGCTCGCGCGGTCGGGATTGCCCGAGGTGTCCGGCAGCAAGATCGCGAACTCGTCACCGGTCATGCGTGCCAGCGTGTCGCCGCCGTGCAGCAGGCCTTCCAGGCGTGCGCTGAAGGCGGCCAGCAAGGCGTCGCCGACGCGGTAGCCGCGCGCGTCGTTGATGATCTTGAAGCGATTGATGTTGAGCAGCATCAAGGCTTCGATCTGATTGCTGCGCAGGTGAGCGGTGAGACCCTGCGTCAGACGGTCCATCAGCAGGCTGCGGTTGGGCAGGCCGGTGAGCGTGTCGTAATAAGCCAGGCGATGGATGCGCTCTTCGGTCTGCTTGCGGTCGGTCACGTCCACCACTGCGCACTGCAGGCCCTCGATAGTGCCGTCGGCGCCGCGAATCGGCGCCTTGACGATTTCCACGTGCACGATTTCGCCAGTGCGGCCCGACGGGTGGGTGGCGGTGAGTGAAACCGATTCTCCCGAACTGATCACTTCGGCGTCGATCGAGCGGTAGTGCTGGGCCAGCTCCGGCGGGGCCAGGGCATAGACGCTCATGCCGATCAGCTCTTGCTCGCTTTTGCCGATCGTTTCCTGGAACACCTTGTTGGCGAAGGTGATGCGCCCTTCGAGGTCGTAGCGGAAGATGTTCTGCGGCAGGCTGTCGACCAATGACCGGTACAAGGCCTCGTTCTTCTCGAGCTCATGCTCGCTGCGGTCGCGGCGCAGGCGGTTGGCCAGCAGCATGCCCAGCGCGGCGGTGGCTGCCGGGTGCACGATCATCACCGGCAGGCCGATGGCAGCAATCACGGCCGGGCCGGCGCCGCCCGGCAGCGTCATCATCAGCGCGATCATGGCTGCGTGCACGACGATGCCCAGCGCATACAGCTCGCGCCCGCGCATGTCTTCCAGCGGACCGCGCATGCGTGCGCGCCACAATATGCCGATTAGCGAGGCGGCAAGGATGGTGAGGATGCCGGTGAGGGCGCCGCCACCACCCAGGCTGTAGCGGTAGGCGCCGGCAATCACTGCGGCCACGGCCGTCGGCAACGCGCCGAAGAACAGCCCCGACATGCCGAAAATGACGGTACGCGTATCGAAGACCACGCCCTCGGTCAGCACCAAAGGGGCTTTCATCACGCCGATTGCGATCAGGCCCAGCACGCCGCCGATCAGCAACTGCGTGCGGCGGCTGCGGTCGAGCCGGAAGCGCCCGGTGGCCAGCTCGAACACGAGCACCATCGCCAGCAGCAGGGCAGCGTTGTAGAGCAGCGCGGCGAGCACCGGCGACCACATGGGTCAGTACATCCGTTTTGGATTGGTGGGGAGGTGGTGCTGGGAGTGCATCAATCAAGTTCCGGCTGGGGCGGCAACCGAGTCTATCGGAATCCGTTGTAGGGACAAGTACGGATTGCGTTGGCTGCGCGCAGGTGTGGTTTATAGGTATCCCCGGCTAATTTCGGGGCGTTTCAAGCCGGTCTGTTCGGGCGGCCATGATGAAGTCGTTCTCGTGCAGGCCCTTGATCTTCTTGGTCTGCCACGACACCGTCGCCCAGCCCCAGCCAAAGGAAATGTCAGGGTGATGGCCCTGCCGGTCGGACAGCTCGCCCAGGCGCGTGACGAAATCCAGCGCCTCGCGGAAGTTGCTGAAGGTATAGCGCTTCTCCAGCCGGCGTACTTCGTCGAGCAGGCTCCAGCCGGGGGTTGAGGCGAGCAGTTCCTTCGCGCGGCTCGGTCCGAGTGGCGGAATGCCACCCTGGCACGGGGTGCAGCTGCGAGTGCTGAGTTCGTTGTCCATGTTTCTGTCCTCCAGATGGAAACGGGCCGCTCACGGCGGCCCATTGATTACCGATGAAAAAGCCGCGTCAGATGTTGTGATAGACCCTGGCGCCGGTCTTCACGAACTCGATGGACTTCTCCTGCATGCCCTTGTTCAGCGCCGCCTGCTCGTCGACTCCCTGTTGAGCGGCGTATTCGCGCACATCCTGAGTGATCTTCATCGAGCAGAAGTGCGGGCCGCACATGGAGCAGAAGTGGGCGACCTTGGCCGAGTCCTTGGGTAGCGTCTCATCGTGGAAGCTGCGCGCGCGGTCCGGGTCGAGGCCGAGGTTGAACTGGTCTTCCCAGCGGAATTCGAAGCGCGCTTTGGACAGTGCGTTGTCGCGGATCTGCGCGCCCGGGTGCCCCTTGGCCAGGTCGGCGGCGTGGGCGGCGAGCTTGTAGGTGATGATGCCGTCCTTCACGTCGTCCTTGTTCGGCAGGCCGAGGTGCTCCTTGGGCGTTACGTAGCAAAGCATGGCCGTGCCGTACCAGCCGATCTGCGCGGCGCCGATGCCCGAGGTGATGTGGTCATAGCCCGGCGCGATGTCGGTGGTCAGCGGTCCCAGCGTGTAGAACGGCGCTTCCTTGCACCAGTCGAGCTGCAGATCCATGTTCTCCTTGATGAGCTGCATCGGCACGTGGCCCGGCCCTTCGATCATGACCTGGCAGTCGTGCTTCCACGCCACCTGGGTCAGCTCGCCCAGCGTCTTTAGCTCACCCAGTTGCGCTTCGTCATTGGCGTCATAGATCGAGCCGGGGCGCAGGCCGTCGCCGAGCGAGAAGCTCACGTCGTAGGCCTTCATGATTTCGCAGATTTCCTCGAAGTGCGTGTAGAGGAAGCTTTCCTTGTGGTGCGCCAGACACCACTTGGCCATGATCGAGCCGCCGCGCGACACGATGCCGGTGAGGCGGTTGGCGGTCATCGGCACGTAGCGCAGCAGCACGCCGGCGTGGATGGTGAAGTAGTCCACGCCCTGTTCGGCCTGCTCGATCAGCGTGTCCTTGAAGATTTCCCAGGTCAGCTCTTCGGCTTTTCCGTCGACCTTCTCCAGCGCCTGATAGATCGGCACCGTGCCGATCGGCACCGGGCTGTTGCGGATGATCCACTCGCGCGTCTCGTGGATGTTCTTGCCGGTGGACAGATCCATGACCGTGTCCGAGCCCCAGCGGATGCCCCAGGTCATCTTGTCGACTTCCTCGGAGATCGATGAGCTCACGGCCGAATTGCCGATGTTGCCGTTGATCTTCACGAGGAAGTTGCGGCCGATGATCATCGGCTCGGATTCGGGGTGGTTGATGTTGGCCGGGATGATGGCGCGTCCGCGCGCGACCTCGTCACGCACGAATTCCGGCGTGATGGTCTGCGGCAGGCTGGCGCCGTAGCTCTGGCCGGGGTGCTGGCGCAGCATCATCGCGGCCATCTTCTCGCCCTTGGGGCCGGCCGCGCGCAGCGACTCGATGTACTGCTCGCGGTTCAGGTTCTCGCGGATGGCGATGAACTCCATCTCCGGCGTGATGATGCCCTGGCGCGCGTAGTGCATCTGCGTGACATTTGCGCCGGCCCTGGCGCGCAGCGGCTGGCGGTGCAGGTCCGGGAAGCGCAACTCATCCAGCGACTTGTCGGCAGCGCGCAGGCGGCCGAACTCGGAACTGAGGTCGGCCAGTTGCTCGGTATCACCGCGCTCCGCTATCCAGGCCTGACGCAGTGCAGGCAGGCCCGAGCGAACGTCGATGCGGGCATTCGGGTCGGTGTAGGGCCCCGAACAGTCATACACATAGACCGGCGGGTTGTGCTCGAAACCCATGGATTCCGAGGTGTCGCTCTGCGTGATCTCGCGCATTGGCACGCGGATGTCGGAGCGCGAACCCTGGACGTAGACCTTGCGTGAATTGGGTAGCGGCGCGACTGCGGCCGCGTCCACGTGGGCGTTGGCGGCGATGAATTTCTCATTGGCGTTCATGAACGTCTCCTGCAGCGTTGTATGCCATGTGAATGGCGACGAGGAGCCGGGCGGAATGCGCACGCGTACGCGCATGTGCTTGTGTTGTGCATCAGTACACCCGGACGAGCGGCCAGGGCGGCCGCGAACCAGCAATCAGCGGCGCGTCAGCGCCACAGAGCGTGGAAGTGGTGTACCGGGCCGTGGCCGCTGCCGACCGAGAGCTGGCCGGATGCGGCAATGGCGCGCAGCAGATAGTCGCGTGCGCTGCGTACCGCGGTTTCGACCGGGGCGAGGCCCCCGGCGGACTGAGGCAGCAGGGCTGCGATGGCGGAGGACAGGGTGCAGCCCGTGCCGTGGGTGTTCTTGGTTTCGATGCGCTGTGCCGGCAGTTCGATCATGCGATCGCCGTCGAACAGCAGGTCCATCAGCTCGCCGCCGGGCAGGTGGCCGCCCTTGAGCAGCACCCAGCGCTGGGACGTGGTCGGCAGCAGTTCGCGCAGGCGTTCGGCGGCGCGATACATGGCCTTGACCGAGTCGGGCTCGCTGCATTCGAGCAGCACGCCGGCTTCGGGCAGGTTCGGGGTGATCATGAAGCTTTGCGGCAGCAGTGCCTCACGCAGCATGGCCACGGCTTCGCGTGCCAGCAGGTGATCGCCGCTCTTGGCCACCATCACCGGGTCGCACACCACGAACGATGCCTTGAAGTGCTCGAGACGGTCGGCCACGGTGCGCACGATGTCGGCGGTGCCGAGCATGCCCAGCTTGACGGCGTGGATTTCGACATCCGCAAACAGGGTGTCGATCTGCAGACGCAGGAAGTCGATCGGCGGCGTGTGTACACCGGTGACGGCTTGGGTGTTCTGGGCGGTGAGTGCGGCAATGACGCCGCAGCCATAGGCGCCCAGCGCCGAAAAGGCCTTGAGATCAGCCAGGACCCCGGCGCCACCGCTGGGGTCTACGCCAGCGATGCTGACAACGTTCGGAATGCTGCGGGTCATTGCTGGCCCCCTGTCGAACGAGGGGGCTGGGCGGGCAGGCCGCGGAGCGGAGTAGAGCAGGCGTTCATTGCGCGTTTTCCTACGCCGGTGCTAACCGGTTCAGGTTCCAAGGGTATTTTCTCAGCCCGCTCAAGCGATTGCGGGCACCCCCAACGAAGGTGCGAAGACTATCTCAGCACGCCGGGTGCTGACAACCACACAGATCAAGATTTTGCCGTCAAAACGTCGTTCGGGCGGCGTTTCAGCCCTGCCAGGCCCCGCTCAGGGCGACGACGCCGAGCACCGCAAACAGCGCAGCAGCGATTGCGTGGATCAGCCGGATGGGCATGCGGTGCGCCAGACGGTCGCCGACCAGTACCGCCGGCACGTTGGCGATCATCATGCCCAGCGTGGTGCCGAGCACGACGGCCACGAAGGCCTCGTACTGCGCGGCCAGCGCAACCGTGGCGACCTGGGTCTTGTCGCCCATCTCGGCAAGGAAGAAGGCGATAAGTGTTGTCGTGAACACGCCCATGCCGCTCTTGAGTTGCACATCGTCGGCATCGAGCTTGTCTGGAATCAGGGTCCACACCGCCATCGCCAGAAAGCCGATGCCAAGCACCCAGCGCAGCACGTCGGGCCCCAGCAACTGCGTGAGCCAGGTGCCGACCGCACCGGCAAACGCGTGGTTGGCGATCGTCGCCACGAAGATGCCGAGCACGATGGGGCCGGCGCGGCGATAGCGCGCGGCCAGCATGAAAGCCAGCAGTTGGGTTTTGTCGCCGATTTCGGCGAGCGCGACGATGCCGGTCGAAACCAGGAATGCGTCGAAGGGCTGTGCGGTGAAATTCATGAGGTCCTCCGGGCCGTGGTGTGAACCGATGACCGACGCACTCCCGGCCCGAACAGCGGAGTGCGTACGGCCAGCGGTCTTGCCAGGCTGGAGGGTCGGCGCGCGAAGCTAGGACGTGCGCGAGCGACGCCTCGGGCTGAATGCGCCATGTCCGATGGACAAGCATGTTGACGCATTCCTTCCGCCGGAGCGGAAGCGGCTACTCCCCGATGACGGAGCGGATTCTACTTGATTCGCTGTCGGCGCTAAAGAAATCCGCCGCGCGAGCCGTTGTAGGACTTGGAAGCCCGCTCACTCCTTCACGACGGATCGACATGCCCTCCTGTCTTGGCCGCACGCTTGCGGCGTTCGCCCTTGCTCTGCCGCTGACGGTGTTTGCCGTTGACGACTGGGTGACGGTGTCGCGTGACGGCAGTCGCGAGATCCAGATTGACCCCGGCAGCGTGATCCTGTCGGACGCCGGCACCAAGGTGGGTTGGGCGCGCCTGGTGCTGTCCCCTGAAGAGGCTGCACGTGCGGGCTATTCGTCGGTGATGGCGCTCAACCGCTACGACTGCCTGAACCGCGGCTTCACCACCATCCGTCGCCGCTATGTGGATCAGCGCAGCATCGTGGTGCGCGAGGACGAGGTGCGCGATCAGGTGATGCGTCCGGTGGCTCCGGGAGGTGTCGATGATCGTCTTTGGCGCGAGATCTGCCGTCCGCCAAGCACTGGCGACCTGACCTCACTGGCCGACGAGGCCGATCGCCTGGCGGCTGCGCTGCAGAGCCTGCCGCCTGCGGCCGTGCCGTCGGCCTCTGCACCGGCAAGCCCGCCGCCAGCGTCAGCGGGCGCTGCGTCCTCCGCGCCGGCTGCGCTGCCACGCGCAGAGTCCGCGCCTGCCCGCCCGCCCGCGCCGCCAGCCAAGCCCGCCCCCGCATCGCGCCACCCCCTGGCCGAATGGAGCTACAACGAGACCAATGGCCCGCCGATGTGGGGCAAGCTGCGTCCGGAATGGGTTGCCTGCGCGACCGGTCGGCGCCAGTCGCCGCTTGATCTGCAGTCGGGTCTGGTGGTGAATCTGGAGCCGGTCGAATTCGACTATCGTCCGACCTTCTTCAGCGTGGTCGATACCGGCCGCCTGCTGCGCATCCAGACCGGTGAGGGCCTGAGCGCGCGCATTCGCGGCGAGCGCTTCGAGCTCATCTATATCGAGCTGCACCGTCCCGGCGAGGCGCGAGTAGACGGCGTCATTCATGACCTGTCGGTCGACCTGCATCATCGTGCCGCCGACGGGCGTCTGGCGGTGGTGTCGGTGCAGTTTCGCGTGGGCACCACGCCCAATCCGGTGCTCAATACCTGGCTGTCCAGCCTGCCGCTGGAACGCGGCGGGCAATACGCGCCCGAGTTCGGCGTAGACCTGCGTCCGCTGTTGCCGGCCGACCCGGCCCACTTTCTCTATGTGGGCTCGCTGACTTCACCACCATGCACCGAGGGCGTGCTGCGCGTGGTCATGAAACAGCCCATGAACGTATCGTGGGAGCAGCTTGGCATCATCGCCCAGCTGCATCCGCCGAGTGCGCGCCCGCTGCAGGACGGTTTCGATCGTCGCGTGCTGGAGTCGCGCTAGACGCGCGTGCTCTGTTGCGGGCGCCGCGTCGCCACGATGTAAGCCACGCCCGCCGCCAGCATCAACGCCACGAACAGCAGCGCCATGCGGCCGTAGGCCTCGTTGGCGCCGATCAGCAAGGCCACCGCCAGCGGCGCGACGGCCTTGGCGAAGAACGCCGGCTGGGCCAGACGGCCCATCAAACTCCCGTAGGCTTCGCGCCCGAACAACTCGGCTGGCACCGTGCCACGCACGATGCTCAATATCCCGTTGGCCAGCCCGTAGATGCACGCGCAGGCAAAGGCCAGCCACGGCGCGACGCCTGCCACGCCCAGCAGCAACATGGCCAGCCCCATCGTCACCAGCGAGGCCAGGCCCACGCGCACGGCCGGCAGATTGCGTGCAAAGACAAACTCCAGAATCCGTCCGAGCACCTGCATCGGCCCGATCAGCGAGGCCGCGGCAATGGCCGTGGCGGCTTCCAGGCCGCTGGCGCGCAGCGCGCCAACCACATGCGCGGCCATGCCCGACACCACAAAGGCCGCCAGCGTGAAGGCGCTGGCCAGCCACAGGAGTTGCCTGCGCTGGGCGGCGCCGGCTTCGGGAGAGGGCTGAACCGGAGGCGCTGCTTTTTCGGCCTTTGGTTTGCGGCGAAGTCTGGGCAGCAACAGATGCAACGGCAGGCACAGCAGCAGATGCAGCGCGGCAAACACCCAGAAGGCCGTTCGCCAGCCGGCGAACTCGTCGATCCACCACGCCAGCGGCCAGAACACCGTGCTGGCCAGCCCGCCCATCAACGTCAGCACGGTCAGCGCCTGGCGGTAGCGCGAGCCGGCGAACTGGCTCAATGCGGCAAAGGCCGCGTCGTACAGATTGGCCGCCATCGCCAGGCCGGCAATGATCCAGCTGAGGAAGAACAGCATCGGCCCGTCCGACAGCGCGACCATGGCCATGGCAAGCGCTGCGAGCAGCGAGCCACCGGCCATCACCTTGCCGCCACCGATGCGGTCGATGGCGCGGCCAACGGCTGGCGCGGCCAGCCCCGAGAAGCCTAGTCCGAGCGAGAAGGCGCCGAACACCATGCTGGTGCTCATGCCCAGCTCGGCCGAGATGGACGGGGCCAGCACGGCAATGCCGTAGGTGAGCGTGCCCCATGCAATGACCTGCGTAATGCCGAGCATCACGACGTGGCGCCACAGCGGTGGTGTGGCTGGGGGTGGGCAGGAGGCGGTCATGCGGCAGTCCTCGGGGCGTGCCGCATCTTAGCCCGCCGCACTCGATATACGGCGGGTCGAGTCGCAGTGCAAATAAGAATGAGTCGCAATACTGTGTTATTCTCGCGACCTCCTGCCGTCCCTGTCGACGCACCCATTGCGTCGCTGCCTAGGAGAGTTCCTGACCATGTTCGTCCGTTCCGCCCGAGGCCTGCTGGCCGCCGCAGTGTTTTCCGTCGCCGCGCCCGTGCTGGCGGTTGAGCGTGCCGCAGTCGTCACCCACTACGCCGATCTCGCTCAAGCCATGTACGCCGATTCGTTGAGCGCCGCGCGCGAGCTGCAGGGCGCTGTGCGGGCGCTGGTCGAAACGCCGTCGCAGGACAGTTTGCAGACGGCCCGAAGCGCCTGGCTGGCGGCCCGCGTGCCGTATCAGCAGACCGAGGTCTATCGCTTCGGCAACCCGGTGGTCGATGCCTGGGAAGGCAAGGTTAACGCCTGGCCGCTCGACGAGGGCCTGATCGACTACGTGGATGCTTCCTACGGCACGGCTTCGGACGAGAACCCGCTGTACGCCGCCAACGTCATCGGTAACACCGAGATCCGTTTCGGCGCTGATGTGGTCGACACCGGCGAGATCACCAAGGAGCTGCTCACCGAGCGGCTGCACGAGATGGGCGGGGTTGAGGCCAACGTCGCGACCGGCTATCACGCCATCGAATTCCTGCTGTGGGGTCAGGACCTCAACGGTAACGGGCCGGGGGCCGGCAAGCGTCCGTGGACCGACTACGCGCAGGGTGCGCAGTGCACCGGCGGCAACTGCGAGCGCCGCGCACGCTATCTGGAAGTGGCCACCGAACTGCTGATCGACGATCTGGAATGGATCGTGGCGCAATGGGGTGCCGACGGCGAGGCCCGCCAGGCCGTCACGGCGGACCCGGCGCGCGGTCTGTCGATGGCGCTGACCGGCCTGGGCAGCCTGTCCTACGGCGAACTGGCCGGCGAGCGCATGAAGCTCGGCCTGATCCTCGGCGATCCGGAAGAGGAGCACGACTGCTTCTCCGACAATACCCACAACTCGCACTACTACGACGTCGTCGGCATGCGCGCGGTGTATCTCGGCGAATACCAGCGCCGGGATGGTACGCAGCTGCAGGGGCCGAGCCTGTCGGCACTGGCTGCCGCAGCCGATGTCACGCTCGACGCCGAGATGCGCAGCCGGCTCAACGCCAGCCTCGCGGCACTGGCTGCCATCAAGGCGCGCGCCGAGGCGGGCGAGGCTTACGATCAGCTCATCGCCGCCGGCAACACCGCCGGCCACGCCTTGATCCAGGCCGCCATCGACGCGCTGACGGTGCAGACGCGCAGCATCGAGCGTGTGGTCACCGCGCTGGCGCTGCAGCCCATCCAGATCGAAGGCTCGGACAGCCTCGACAACCCGGAAGCGGTGTTCCAGTAATTCTCGTGCGGGGCCAGCTTGGCCCCGCATCGGCAGGAGTCCCATGAAACGCAGTCTTGTCGCCGCGGCCACCCTTGCCGCGGCCTGTACGCTGACCGCCGCGCCGGCCGGCGTGCCCGCCGACGAGGCGGCGCGCATTGCGCGCGTCACCGCGCCGACCACGCAGTTCGAACGCGCAGAGCCCTTCGAGTCCAATCCCGCGGGCGCCGGCACGGTCACCAAGTTCGTCAACAGCAGCAGCTTCTCGCACCCGTCGGCCAACATGAGCTTCGAGCGCCAGCTCGATTTCCGCGTGGGCGACGGCATCTTCCGCAAGCTGTGGGTCTCGGCGCCCAGCTCCACCGAGTCGTCCAACGGCCTTGGCCCGCTGTTCAACGCGCGCTCCTGCCAGTCGTGCCACCTCAAGGACGGCCGCGGTGCGCCGCCGGTGGGTGACGAGGAAGCGGTGTCGATGTTCCTGCGCCTGTCCATCCCGCCGCAGACCGATGCGGATCGCGCGGCGCTGGCCGCGCGCATCAAGAGCGTGATTGCCGAGCCGACCTACGGCACCCAGCTGCAGAACTTTTCGGTGCAGGGCGTGGCGGCCGAAGGGCGCATGAAGATCGAGTACACGGAAGAGGCGGTGACGCTGGCCGACGGTGAAGTGGTGCAGCTGCGCCGCCCGAGCTATCGCGTCGAAGACCTCAACTACGGGCCGCTGCATCCGCAGGCCATGCTGTCGCCGCGGGTGGCGCCGACCATGCTCGGCATGGGCCTGCTGGAAGCCATTCCCGAAGCCGCCATCCTCGCCCACGCCGACCCCGAGGACGCCGACGGCGACGGTATTTCAGGCCGTCCCAACCGCGTCTGGAGTGACGAGACGCAGCGTGTCGAGCTTGGCCGTTTCGGCTGGAAGGCAGGCAAGGCCGGCGTTACCGACCAGAGCGTGCATGCCTTTGCCGGCGACATCGGCATTTCTTCGTATCTGATCGACTCGCCGTGGGGTGACTGCACCTTGGCGCAGGCAGGGTGCCGCGAAGCGCCACACGGCCGCCACGCCGAAGAGGGCGTCGAGGCTACGCGTCAGATGCTCGACCTCGTGGTGTTCTACTCGCGCAACCTCGCCGTGCCGGCGCGGCGCGACGTCGATGCGCCGCAGGTGCTGGCCGGCAAGCAGGTGTTCTATGAGTCGGGCTGCGCGACCTGCCACGTGCCGAAATTCGTCACGCGGCGTGATGCGGTCGAGCCCGAGCAATCCTTCCAGCTGATCTGGCCGTATTCCGACCTCTTGTTGCACGACATGGGCGAGGGCCTGGCCGACCACCGCCCCGAAGGCGACGCCGACGGGCGCGAATGGCGCACCGCGCCGCTGTGGGGGATCGGCCTGACCGAGGCGGTTAGCGCTCACAGCTTCTTCCTGCACGACGGGCGGGCGCGCAATCTGCTCGAAGCCATCCTGTGGCACGGCGGCGAGGCACAGGCATCGCGCGACCGCGTGGTGGCGCTGCAGCGCGAGCAACGCGAGGCGTTGCTGACCTTCCTGAATTCACTGTGAGGACTGTTCCGATGATGCGCACCTTCATGATGGCGCTGGTCGCGCTGCTGCCGCTGAGCGCTGCGGCGGCCACGCCTGAGGCCGCGGATTACCGCCGGCTCAACCTCGAACTGGTCGACGCCGTGGTGCTGCCGGCCTACACCCGTCTGGCCGAGCGTGGTGCCGCGCTGGACGCCGAGGCCGGCCGCCTGTGCGCTGGCAATGGTTCGCTGGAGGAGACACGCGCCGCCTGGGGCGAAGCCTTCGACGCCTGGCAGGGCGTGCAGCACCTGCGCTTCGGGCCGGTGGAACTGTTCATGCGCGGCATGCGCATGCAGTTCTGGCCCGATCCGCGCAACAGTGTCGGGCGCGAGATCGAAGGCCTGCTGGCCAAGGGAGCGCCCGTGCCGGCCTTTGACGAACTCACCGTGCCGGCGCAGGGTTTTCCGGCCATCGAAGCGCTGCTGTACGGCGAGCCGCCCGCGCCCGGCACGCCGGCCTGCGCGCTGTTGACGACGATCTCCGGCGGTGTGGCGAGCATGGCCGCCGACACATTGCAAGGCTGGCGCGGCGGCGAGCGCCCCTATCGTGAAGTGGTCGCCCAGGCCGCCGCCGGCGCCTCGCATTACCAGAGCGATCAGGAAGTCACGCAAGACTTCTTCAAAGCCGCGCACGCCGCGCTCGAACTGATTGCCGATCACAAGCTGGCGCGCGCGCTGGGGGCTTCCGTTGAAACGGCCAAGCCCCAACTCGCAGAGTCCGCCCGCAGCGCTCGCTCCGTGGCCAACATCCGCGCCAATCTGGCAGCCGCCGAAGCGCTGTATCTGGGCGATGGCGACAACGGCGGTTTCTCGCGCATCGTGCGCGAGGTGGCCGGCGATGCGGCGCTCGACAAGCTGCTGCGCCGCGCCTTCCGGCAGACCCGCGGCACGGCCGACTCGATCACGCTGCCGCTCGCACAGGCTGTGGTGGATCCGGCCGAACGCGCCAAAGTGCAGAAGCTCGCACGCGAGGCGGGCGCGCTCAAGGCGCTGTTCGCGCAGCGCCTGGCACCCGCGCTGGGCATTGCGCTGGGCTTCAATTCGCTGGACGGCGACTGATGCGCCGGCGCGACTTCCTGTCAGCCTCGCTCGCGGCGCTGGCGGCCGGGGTTGCGCCACACGCGCTGGCGAAGCAAGCCACGCATGGCTGGCTCGGCGCGCATGTAGATGCCGAGGGGCGGGCGCATGCCGTGCGTTTTGACGCCGACGGCAGCCTGCGCTTCGAGCGGGCGCTGCCGGCACGTGCGCATGGCGCGGCTTTCTCTGCCGCGCGCGGCGAAATCATCGTGGTGTCACGCCGGCCCGGTGACTACCTGCTGGTGCTCGACGCCGCCAGCGGTGCGTTGCGTCACCAGGTGGCCGCCGCCCCGCAGCGCTATTTCAACGGCCACGCCGTGTTTGCGCGCGGCCTGCTGTTCGCTACCGAAACCCTGGTTGCGGACGAACCGCCGGAGATCGGCAACGGCCTGATCGGCGTCTACGACCCGGCACGCGCGTATCAACGCGTCGGCGAGTTCCCCAGCGGCGGACACGACCCGCACCAGTTGCTGGCGCTCGGCGACACCGTGGCGGTGGCTAACGGCGGTCTGCTGACGCATGTCGACGCGCCCGGCGTGGTGCTCAACCCGGATTCGATGAATTCCTCGCTGGCGCTGATCGACGCGCGCGACGGCCGCATCGAGGCTTTGCACCGTTTGCCGCACGAGCTGCGCCGGCTCGGCCTGCGTCACATGGCGGCGCGCGCCGACGGCACCATCGCGGTCGGCATGCAATACGAAGGCGCGCGTGTCGATGACGTGCCGCTGGTGGCGGTGCTGCGCCCCGGCCAGGCGCTGCGCCCGCTGGAGCTGGCCCTGCAGTCGCGGCTGTCCAACTACGTCGGCAGTGTCGATTTCGACGCCAGCGGCCGCATCCTCGGCCTGACCAGCCCGCGCGGCGGCGTGGCCCTGTTTCACGACCTCGACGCCGACAAGCCGGTGGCCTTGGTCGAAGTGCCGGACGGTTGCGCGCTAGGGGCCGACGGGGCGGGCCGCTTCGTGGTCGGCAGCGGTCTGGGCGGCATGCGCCGGGTCGATGCCCGCGATGCCACACGCATGGCGTTGGACGCGCAGATCAACACCGCACGCTGGGACAACCACCTGCTCGATCTGCCCGCCTGAGCTGTCGCTGCGGGTAAGATGCGCCGCTTACCGGCATCGAGTGTGCAGTCGCCCATGTCCCGCCCGCCGTCTCCGTCCACTGTCGAGCATTCACCGCCGCGCAGCTATGTGCTGGCGGCGCTTGTGGTGGTGCTGGTGGCGGCGCTCGGGGCCCCGCTGCTCGGACATCTCGACCTCGCCAACATCGCCATGCTGTTCCCGCTTGCCGTGCTGTTCGCGGCGATCCGCCTCGGGCGCGGCCCGGCGGTGCTGGCGGCGCTGCTGTCGGTGCTGTTGTTCGACGTGCTCTTCGTGCCGCCGCGCTTCACGCTCGGCGTGAATGACCTGCAGTACCTGCTGACCTTTGTGGTGTTGCTGGTGGTGGCCTTGATCACCGCCGAGCTGGCTGCGCGGTTGCGCCGCGAACGCGACGTGGCCGAGGTGCGCGGGCGTCAGAACGAGGCCTTGTATGCGATCGCGCGCGACCTGTCGGCAGCGCTGACGGTGGAGCAGATTTCCGAAGTGGCCACCCACTGCGCGCGCGATCTGCTCGGCGCCGCGGGACGGCTGTGGGCGGCCGACGACGAGGCCAGGCTGCAGCCGGCGGACGCAGTGCCCGCAGCCGTGGCAACGGCCTTTGCCGAGGGGCGGACGGTGCTTGGCGACGATGGTGCGCGTTGTGTTCCGCTGCTCGGCCCGATGCGCGTGCGCGGCGTGCTCGAACTGGCGCCGGAGCAGCCTGGCATAGAGCCGCCCGACGCGCTGCTGACGGCTCTTGCCAGCCT
The DNA here is from genome assembly GCF_059703725.1 of Pseudazoarcus sp. NS34. Classification (NCBI taxonomy): domain Bacteria; kingdom Pseudomonadati; phylum Pseudomonadota; class Betaproteobacteria; order Rhodocyclales; family Zoogloeaceae; genus Pseudazoarcus; species Pseudazoarcus sp. NS34. The sequence goes on along the minus strand of NZ_BAAKIZ010000004.1, from coordinate 120,972 downwards.
GCTCGGCATCGCGCTGGAACGCATTCATTTCGTCAGCGTCGCGCAGCGTAGCGGTATCGAGATCGAGTCCGAGCGCCTGCGCAATGCGCTGCTCTCGGCGCTGTCGCATGACCTGCGTACGCCGCTCACGGCGATTGCCGGGCTGGCCGACACGGTGGCGTTGAAGCCCCCGGCGTTGTCGCCGGAGCAGGCCGAAATGGTCGGCGCAATCCGCATCGAGGCGCTGCGCACCGGCGCGCTGGTGCACAACCTGCTCGACATGGCACGCTTCGAGGCGGGCGGCGTGCGCCTGCGGCGCGAATGGCAGCCGCTGGAGGAAATCGTCGGCGCGGCGTTGCAGTCGGTTTCGTCCCTGCTCGGCGCACACCACCTTGAACTGGATCTGCCTGCCGAGCTTCCGATGGTCGAGGTTGACGCCGTGCTGATGGAGCGCGCGCTCGGAAATCTCGTCGAGAACGCGGCCAAATACACACCTGCCGGTTCGACCATCGCAATCTCCGCGCGCGTCTCCGGCGAGCACATGGAAGTGAGCGTCTGCGACGACGGCCCCGGCCTGCCCGAAGGCCCGGTCGAGGATCTGTTCGCCCGTTTCGTGCGCGGTCGCGCGGTCTCCGGCGTGTCCGGCACCGGCCTCGGACTGGCCATCGTCGACGCGGTGGTGCGTGCCCACGGAGGCCGATTGCGCGCGGCCAACCGCGCACCGGCCGGCGCCTGCTTCACGCTGGAACTGCCGCTGGGCACGCCGCCGCTGTTGGAGGAACCTGTCACATGAGTCGTTCGCCCGATCCGGTGGTGGTCGTCGTCGAGGATGAACAGCAGATCCGCCGCTTCATCTGCAGTGCGCTGCAAGCCGGCGACTGCCACGCGGTTGAGGCTGAAACCGCTGCGCGTGGCCTGATCGAGACCCAGTCGCGCAAGCCCGACCTGCTGATCCTCGACCTCGGTCTGCCGGACGGGGACGGGCTGGAGGTGATTCGAAGCGTGCGTGAGTGGTCGGCGCTGCCGATCCTGGTGCTGTCGGCGCGCGCTGGTGAGGGCGACAAGGTTGCCGCGCTGGATGCCGGCGCTGACGACTACCTGACCAAACCCTTCGGTGTTGCCGAACTGATGGCACGGGTGCGTGCGCTGCTACGCCGCACCGCGCTGGCGCGCGGCGCCGATTCGGCACTGGTGCGCTTCGGCACGGTGGAGGTCGATCTGGCTGGCCGCAACGTCACGCGCGACGGCGAAACGGTGCATTTGACGCCGATCGAATACAAGCTGCTCGCCCACCTCGTGGCCAACGCCGGCCGGGTCATGACGCACCGTCGTTTGCTTGCCGAGATATGGGGGCCGAATCACGTCGAGCACGTGCATTACCTGCGGGTGCACATGACCAGCCTGCGCCGCAAGCTGGAGGTGACACCGGCGTTTCCTGCGCATATCCGGACGGAGACGGGGGTGGGGTACAGGCTGGTGCTGTAGTCGTTGGGCCTCTGGCCGAAGTGCTCATCGGCTGTTGTTGGGGGAGTCGGCGTTTCAAGCCTCGACCGGCCGGGATTTCGCCCCGGCGGGCGACTTCCTTTCTTGGCGCACGCCAAGAAAGGAAGCAAAGAAACGTGCCCCGCCGTCTCGCCGGCTTCGCCGGTTCCCTCGCTCCGGGCGGTTTCACCGGCCGGTCCTGAACTCGCTGGCGCTCAGACAGCAGGACCGGACTACCCCGGCGAAACCACCCTGCACTCGGCGAGCCAGAGGGGATGAGGGCGCCCGCTCGACCGTAGGGCGCAATAACCGCAGGGCATTGCGCCGGACGTGCTGTGCGTTTGAGAGGTGTCGAGGCCGACGTCGGGTGCGCGCCTGCGGCGCTTACCTGACCTTCGAGGGCATGGTGCTGCGGATGGTTTTCCATCCCTTCTGAGCCGCTGAGCGAAGAGTGCTCACGGCGGGGCCTTCCGGCCTTGCTGTCTGAGCGCAGCGAGTTCGCTAGGCCGGCCGCCGGGAGTGCGCGTAGCGAAGGGACCCCGAAGGGGCGGTGAGGAGGGTGCACTTCTTTGCCTTCTTTCTTGTTGCACCACAAGAAAGAAGGTCGCCCGCCGGGGCGAAATCCCGGCCGGTCGAGGGCTGAGTCGCCGACTCCCATGATTTCGGCATCACCGCCGCTAGCATCACCGCCGCTAGCATCACCGCCGCTAGCATCACCGCCGCTAGCATCACCGCCGCTAGCATCACCGCCGCTAGCATCACCGCCGCCAGAATCCCGGCGTAAACAACACCAGCACCGACAACACCTCCAGTCGCCCGGTCAGCATCGTGGCCACGCATACCCATTTCTGGAAGTCGGTCAGGCCGGCGTAATTGGACGCCACGTCGCCCAGGCCCGGGCCCATGTTGTTGATGCAGGCCACGGTCGCGGTGAGGGCGGTGATGAAGTCCAGCCCTGAGGCCATCAGCAGGAAGCTTGAAGCGACCACCGTCATGAAGTACAGGAAAATGAAACCCAGCATCGCCTGGATCACGCTCACCGGCAGCTGCAGGCCGCCGATGCGCATCGGATTGACGATGGCGGGGTGGATCATGCGCATCAGTTCGCGGTGGCCCTGCTTGGCGAGGGTGAGCGTGCGGATCATCTTGATGCCGCCGCCGGTCGAGCCGGAGCTGGCGGTGACGCACGACAGATAGAACATCCAGAAGGTCGCGAACGGTGGCCAGGCGCTGAAATCCTGGCTGGCGTAGCCGGAGTCGGTGGCGAGCGAGACCAGATTGAAGCTGGCGTGGCGCAACGCGGTCAGGTAGTCGGGGTAGACGCCGGTGGCGAGCAGATACCAGGCCACGCCGAGCGAGGACAGCGCGAGTACGGCGATGACGCTGCGTGCCTCCATGTCACGCCACAGCGGACGCAGGCTGCGCCCGTGAATGGCGGCGAAGTGCGATGCGAAGTTCAGCGCTGCAGCGACCATGAAGGCGATCAGAATGGCCTCGATGAGCGGGTCGTTCCAGGCGCCGACGCTGGCGTCGCGCGTCGAGAAGCCGCCGAGGCTGAGCGCCGAGAACGCGTGGCAGATGGCGTCGAGCCACTCCATGCCGGCCAGCCGCAGCGCCAGCGCGCAGGCGACGGTGAAGGCGCAGTAGATCAGCCACAGCGCCTTGGCGGTATCGGCGATGCGGGCGGTCAGGCGCGCGTCTTTCATCGGGCCGGGGACTTCGGCCTTGTAGAGTTCGCGCCCGCCCACGCCGAGCAGCGGCAATACCGCCACGGCCAGCACGATGATGCCCATGCCGCCCAGCCATTGCAGCGCATGGCGCCACAGGTTGATCGACGGCGGGGCGTCGTCGAGGCCGGTCATCACCGTCGCGCCAGTTGTGGTCAGCGCCGACATGGTCTCGAAGAAGGCGTCGGTGAAGCTCATGTCCTGATACACGAGCAGCAACGGAATGGTGGCGATGGCGGCCATCTGTACCCATGCTGCGACCACCAGCACGAAGCCGTCGCGGGCGCGCAGTTCGCGGTAGTGGCGATGCGTGACGAGGACCATCGTCAGGCCGATGCCGACGGTCAGCGCCATGGCGTAGACGTAGTCGATGACCAGATCGTCGGCGAAGGCCAGTGAACCGGCGATGGGAATAACGTACACCACGCCGAAGAAGGCCATCAGCCGGCCCAGCACGTTGAGGACGGACAGCAGGCCGTTCATCCGAGGAACCCCGGCGTGACCTGGAACAGCTTCTCGACCTGACGCACGAGCTTCTTGTGCGTGCAGAAGACGATGACGTGGTCGTCCTGTTCGATCACGGTGTCGTGGTGCGGCATGATGACTTCGCGGCGGATCACGCGCTCGTCGCGGACCTCATTGCGCACGAGGGCGCCGATGGTGACCCCGCGCGGCAGCGCGATCTCGTCGATGCGGCGATCGACCACACGCGAATGCCGTCGGTCACCGCGCGCGACGATCTCCAGAGCCTCGGCCGCACCGCGGCGCAGGCTGTGCACTGCCACCACGTCGCCGCGCCGCACGTGTGCGAGCAGCGTGCCGATGGAAATCTGTGCCGGCGAGAGGGCGATGTCGATGGGGCCGCCCTGCACCAGATCGACGTAGCTCTTGCGGTTGATCAGCGCCAGCGTGCGCCGTGCGCCCATGCGCTTGGCGAGCGAGGCCGACATGATGTTGTCTTCGTCGTCGTTGGTCAGCGCGGCGAAGAGGTCCATGCCGTCGATGTTCTCGTTCTCCAGCAGGCCCTCGTCGGTGGCGTCGCTGCGCAGCACCAGCGTGTGGTCGAGACTGCCGGCGAGGAACTGCGCGCGTCGCTTGTCGAGTTCGAGCAGCTTGACGTTGCAGTCACGCTCGATGGAGCGCGCCAGACGGAAACCGATGTTGCCGCCGCCGGCGATCATGATGCGGCGCATCGGCTGATCGCTGCGCCGCAGTTCGCGCATGACCTGGCGGATGTGCACCGTGGCGGCCAGGCAGAACACTTCGTCGCCCGGCATGACGATGGTGTCGCCCTCGGGAATCAGCGCCTCCCCGTTGCGGTAGATCGCCGCGATGCGCGCGTCGATGTTGGGCAGGTGGTAGCGCAGGGCCTTGAGCGGGTGCCCCACCAGCGGACCGCCTTCGAATGCCTGTACGCCGATCAGGCTGACGGCGCCGTCGGCGAATTCCAGCACCTGCAGGGCTTCGGGAAACGAGATCAGGTGCCGGATGTAGTCGGTGACGATCTGCTCCGGGCAGATCGAGAAGTCGACGGCGAAATTGTCGGCGGCGAGCAGTTCAGGGTGGTCGACGAACTCGCCCGAGCGCAAGCGGGCGATGCGTGTCGGTATGTTGTACACCGTCTTCGCGACGCGGCACGCGCACAGGTTGATCTGGTCGGACTGCGTCACCGCGACGAGCAGATCGGCATCCTGCGCGCCGGCTTCGTGCAGCACCGACGGCGAGGCGCCGTTGCCGCAGATGGTGCGCACCTCGAAGCGGTCGCGCAAGCTGTCGAGCAACTCGGCGCTGATGTCGACGAGGGTGATGTCGTTGGCTTCGGAAACCAGGTTTTCGGCCACCGAGGTGCCGACCTGACCGGCGCCGAGAATGATGATCTTCACTGCAGGCGTCCTGTTGAACCCTTAGGGGATGGACGAATGCTAGGAAGACGGGAATCAAGATGGTGTTAATTTTGTGCAGTGCAGCGTGTCAGTTCGGGTCTGACAGGGGCGTGCGCTTGCGGCTGGCTTTTGCGCGGTACAAGCGATTGTCGGAGTGGTGCAGCAGGGCGTCGACGGTGGTGCCGTCGCGCGGCGCGAGTGCGATGCCGATGCTGACGCCGATGTGGCAGCTGGTCTTGCCGCCTGGCAGGGATAGTTCGAAGGGTTGGCCGATGGCGGTGACGAGTTTTGCGGCGATGGTGTCGACGTCGGCCGGAGCGGTGATGCCGTCGAGCAGCACGACAAATTCGTCGCCGCCGATGCGCGCAACGGTGTCCGTGTCGCGCACCTGTTCGCGCAGGCGTTGTGCGCTCATGCGCAGCAGCTGGTCGCCGGCCAGGTGGCCGTGTTGATCGTTGACCAGTTTGAAGTCATCGAGGTCGACATACAGCACGGCGAGCTGTGAGCCCTGGCGGCGCAGCCGGCCCAGAGCCTGCTCCAGACGCTCGATCAGCAGCAGGCGGTTGGGCACCCCGGTCAGCGCGTCGTGCAGGGCCTGATGGCGGATCGCGCTCTCGTTGATCTTGCGTTCATTGATGTCGAATAGCGTGCCGATGGCGCCGCGTGCGCGCCCGCCTTGCTCGTCGCTGAGCGTCATTAGATAGACGTTCACCCACAGCGGCACGCTGCCTGGCCCGGCCAGCCGCGCGTCACGCTGAACATGCTTTGTGCGGCCGGTCATCAGGTCAACGAACGCAGCGTGCAGGGCGTCCCGGTCTTCCGGGTGGATCAGGCTGATCCAGGGCTGCCCGATGCTCTGTTCGGCGAGCTCGCCCGAGAGCTTTTCCCAGGCCGGATTGATGAAGCCAATGCGGCCGCTCAGGTCGGTCTCGAACACCACTTGCTGCACGGCGGCGCTGAGTTGTCGGTAACGGTCGTGCGAGCTTCTGAGTGCCAGCTCTGCCATGCGCGCTTCGGTGATGTTGTCGTAAATCCACAGCGTGGCGCCGGGCTCGGCGTGTTCTTCCTGCAGCGGCGCGATGGCAGCGCGGAACCACTGCGTCTGCTCGGGCCAGTCTGCGGCTGCGAAGGGGCGGGCTTCGGTGGGCGTAATGTCGAATTCCAGGGTTTGAAGGGCATCTTCCTGCAGGGCGCGGTCGCGTGCGGCGAGCAGTTTGCGCGCCTTCCCCGGCGGCAGAATTTCATCGATACGGCGTCCGACGATGCGCTGTTCGTCGATGTGGAAGTGCCGGGTGCCGCGGCCGCCGAACAGGCCGGAGCAGCGCCCGTCGCGCTCTACGATGGACACCAGGTTGGGCATGGCCGCCAGCAACGTGGACAAGCGTTCGCCGGTCGAGCGCATGCGCGCCTCCGAGATGCGCAGGCGTCCGGCCTGTGCTGTCACGCTCCAGGTGGTGGCGAATACCCCGAGCAGCATCAGCAGCGACAGCGGGGCGACGAAGGCCGGTACAGGCTCGACGGCGCTCCAGCCTTCGTGCGGGATGGCGGCCAGCTCCAGCGTCAGACCAGGGAGCTCGATCTCAGTGAGGATGGGCCCCTGCTTGAAGACTCCCTCACGACCGAACACGATATGGGTGTTGTTGATGCGGATGGCCAGCTCGACGATTTCGGCGAAGCGGTAGATCTCGGCGCGACGGTAGATCTGCTCCAAGTCGAGTGAGGCATCGACCTCACCTGTGACCTCCGGCGCGCCCTTGCCGTTGCCGGGGTGTTTGAGCAAGGGGATCTGTACCACCAGTTCGCGCGCGCCTGGAACGGGTTCGAAGGGGCCGGCGATGCGCGGAACGCGGTCCCGGCGCAGCGCGGCCACCTCCGGCGCAAGCAGGGAGTCGCGCGACAACACCCGCCCGACGTTCAGCCGGTTGCCCGAGCGGGGGTGGATGAAGCGCACCACATGGTCCGGGGCGTAAGCGAGGTAACGCACGGCGTGTTGTCCGGAAGACAGCAGCCCCTGCGCAAACTCGGTGAACTCGGCTTCGCTCAGCTCAGGCTGGCCGTCGACGAAGGCCGCCATGCGGGTGCCCAGATGCAGGTTGCCGTACAGCTCGGCTTCGACCTGGGCGCGCAACTCGGACAGAGACCGCTGCACGCGGTTTTCCCACTGCGCCAGCGACTGGCGTTGCCACAGCTCAAATGCACCGGCGAACAGCGCGGCGGCGGCCGTGCTCGCGACGACCCCGGCCAGTACGGGCCACCAGCGACTGGCGGAAACGGAGGTCGAGACCATATGGTGGCCCGCAGCGGTGAAGGCCTACCCCAGCCGCAGCTCATCGTCGAAGCGCACTTCAAGTGCGAGGCCTTCGATGTGCAGCGTCATCGACGCCGGCAAGGTTCCGCCCTTCAGTCGGCCGGCTTCAGCGGCTTCGCGAACGGCTTTCTCGATGGCGATCTGGGAATGCACGCCGACCGTCTTCAGAAACTTCCGGATGCTCATGTTGAGAACTTCGTCGTCCATGTGTGTGTCCCTCTGTCTCGTCGCGCAAAGCGCGACATGCTCTGAATATCACCATTCAAGCATAGACGAGTGGACTGCCCTGACATGGCAGATTCCGCGGAACATGAATGTGACTGTGGAGAAATACATGAAGAGCTTGCTGATCAAGACCGCACTGGCCACCGTGCTTGCAGGCGCCGCTGCCAGCGCCTGGGCTGACGACATCGAAGGTGCGATCGATAAGATCGACACGGCCGGCCGAACGCTGACCGTTCAGGGCATCACGTTTCACACCACGGCTTCGACCGACTACGACGACGGTTTGAAGCGTTTCGAGGATCTGCGCACGGGCCAGCGGGTCGAGATTGATTTCGACTACCGCGACGGGCGCCATGTCGCGACCGAGATCGAACTCGAAGACTGAACGTCGATCACCGCCGTCGAGACGGGCGCTCAGCCTTCCAGCGTGGACGGCGTTGCGCCCGCTGCCGCGAGGAATTCCCGCAACAGGCGGATCTCGCTCTTGGAGCAGGTCGAGCCGTGATGCGGGTGATGCAGGAAGCCTTCGCGGCCGTTGAGCAGGATGCGGAAACGCGCGCCGTGCGAGGGTTCGATGTCGGCGCCGAGGTGGCGCAGCAGGGATTCGATTTCGCGCCAGTGAACGTTGGCGGGGGCCGGTTCCTGGAAGATGCTGCGCAGCAGGTTGATGTGTTTGTGGCTCATGGTCGCGCTCCGGGTAAGAGGCAGGTGCGGTGACCGAGCCGTCCGCCAGGCACGAGCGCGCCCTAGGGGGCGGCTGCGATGCGCTTGAGCGCGGCCCGTCCGCTCAGGATGTGATCGTGCATCAGCCGACCGGCGGCTTCTGCGTCGCCGGCAAGCAGCGCTGCGATGATGGCGCGGTGTTCTTCCAGTGACTGCTCGAGCCGCCCGTCGCCGAACAGCGAGTGGTGGCGCGAGAGTTTGATCATCTTGCGCAGGTCGTCGACCACATGCGTCAGCCAACCGTTGCCGGCAACGTCCTGCACTTTGCGGTGAAAGGCTTGGTTGGCCTCGAAGAAGCGGTCAATGTCGCGCGCTTGTGCAGCCGCCTCCAGCCTGGTGTGAATGGCTTCCAGCGCCGTCAGATCGGTTTTGCCGGCCTTGGTGGCGGCGAGTCGCGCGGCTTCGGATTCGAGCAGCGACATGACGCCGAAGATCTCGTCCAGATCGCCTTCCGAGACCTGATTGACATAGCAGCCGCGGCGCGGCTTGAGCGTGACCAGCCCTTCGGCGGCGAGCACCTTGAGCGCTTCGCGCAGCGGCGTGCGCGAGATGCCGTATTCCTCGGCCAGCGACTGCTCGTCCACCCAGGTGCCGGGCTTGAGCTCGTGCGCGAAGATGCGCTGGCGCAGGCGTTCGGCCACTTCCTGGTACAGCGCGAGCGGGGCGATGGGATTGGGCGCGTTCATCGGTAGCTATCTGGGTGGGCGCAGAGTTACAGAGAAACCTGCGCCGCTTGTATCCATAATTATGGATGCAGTATTCTTCCGGCACGCCCGCAAGTCAAGCCCGCGCGCCGTCGCCGCTGGAGCTGTCTGCCGCAATCGCCACACGAGGTTCACGATGTCGCAATCCGCCTTTCCGCCCGTGCCGCCGTCCGACGTGGACGCCTGGCGCAAGGCCGCTTCCCGCCACGCGCCCGAGGGCGACGTGAGCCGCCTCGACTGGGTCACGCCCGAGGGTATCCGCGTCAAGCCGCTGTACACCGCGGCGGATCTGCACGGCCTGCCGTTCGCCGACACGCTGCCGGGTTTTGAGCCCTTCGTGCGCGGGCCGCAGCCCACGATGTACGCGGTGCGGCCGTGGACCATCCGCCAGTACGCCGGCTTCTCCACGGCCGAAGCGTCCAATGCCTTCTACCGCAAGGCGCTGGCCGCCGGCGGGCAGGGCGTGTCGGTGGCGTTCGATCTGGCCACGCACCGTGGCTACGACTCCGACAATCCGCGTGTGGTCGGGGACGTCGGCAAGGCCGGCGTGGCCATCGATTCGGTCGAGGACATGAAGATCCTGTTCGACGGCATCCCGCTCGACAAGGTGTCGGTGTCGATGACCATGAACGGGGGCGTGTTGCCGGTGCTGGCGGGCTACATCGTCGCGGCCGAGGAGCAGGGCGTCGCGCAGGACCAGCTTTCGGGGACCATTCAGAACGACATCCTCAAGGAGTTCATGGTCCGCAACACCTACATCTACCCGCCCGCGCCGTCGATGAAGATCATCGCCGACATCATCGGCTACACCGCGCGCAACATGCCGAAGTTCAACTCGATCTCGATCTCCGGCTATCACATGCAGGAAGCGGGCGCGAACCAGGCCATCGAACTGGCCTTCACGCTGGCAGACGGACGCGAGTACGTGCGCACCGCGCTGGAAAGCGGCCTGGACGTGGATCACTTCGCCGGGCGGCTGTCGTTCTTCTTCGCCATCGGCATGAACTTCTATCTGGAAGTGGCCAAGCTGCGCGCCGCGCGCCTGCTGTGGTGGCGGATCATGAAGGAGTTCAATCCGAAGAGCCCGCGCTCGCTGATGCTGCGCACGCACTGCCAGACCTCGGGCTGGTCGCTGACCGAGCAGGACCCGTACAACAACGTCGTGCGCACCACCATCGAGGCCATGGCGGCGGTGTTCGGCGGCACGCAAAGTCTGCACACCAACGCACTCGATGAAGCCATCGCGCTGCCGACGGACTTTTCGGCGCGCATCGCGCGCAACACCCAGTTGGTGATCCAGGAAGAGACGCATATCACCAACGTCGTCGACCCGTGGGCCGGTTCCTACATGATGGAAAAGCTCACGCAGGATCTGGCCGACAAGGCCTGGGAGATCATCGAGGAAGTCGAGGCCATGGGCGGCATGACGAAAGCCGTCGAGTCCGGCTGGGCCAAGCTCAAGATCGAGGAATGCGCGGCCGAGAAGCAGGCGCGCATCGATTCGGGCAAGGACGTCATCGTCGGCGTGAACAAGTACAAGCTCGAGAGCGAAGATTCGATCGACTTCCTCGACATCGACAACCACGCCGTGCGTGAATCACAGGTCGCGCGGTTGGCGAAGATTCGCGCGGCACGCGATGCAGCGGCCGTTGAAAAGGCGCTCGCCACGCTGACTGAATGCGCCAAAGGCGGCGCCGGAAACCTGCTGGAATTGTCAATTGCCGCCGTGCGGGCGCGCGCCACGGTTGGCGAGATTTCCGATGCGCTGGAAGCCGTATGGGGCCGCTACCGCGCCGACACGCAGACCGTGTCCGGCGTATATGGCAAGGTCGTCGAGAACGAGGAGGGCTGGCAGGTGCTGCAGAAAGACATCGACGCCTTCGTGGCCGACTTCGGCCGCCGGCCGCGCATCATGATCGCCAAGCTCGGCCAGGACGGCCACGACCGTGGCGCCAAGGTGGTGGCTTCGGCCTTTGCAGACCTCGGCTTCGACGTCGACATCGGCCCGCTCTTCCAGACGCCGGAAGAAGCCGCGCGCCACGCCGTCGAGAACGACGTGCACGCCGTCGGCATCTCCACGCTGGCCGCCGCGCACCGCACGCTGGTGCCGGAACTGGTCAAGGCGCTGCGCGCGGAAGAGGCCGACGACATCATCGTCTTCGTCGGAGGGGTGATCCCGCAGCAGGACTACCAGATGCTGTATGACGCCGGCGCCAGCGGCATCTTCGGGCCGGGCACGCCGATTCCGGACGCCGCGCGCGAAGTGCTCAAACAGATTCGCAAGGCCCTGGCCAAGGGCTGAGCGTGACTTCACCCATGGACGCCATCCGCGAGCTTGCCGACGACGTGCGCGCCGGCAAGCGCCGCGCGCTAGCGAAAGCCATCACGCTGGTCGAATCCACGCGCCAGGATCATCGCGAGCAGGCGCATGCGCTGATCGAAGCGCTGCTGCCGGCCACCGGCGGCGCGCTGCGCGTCGGCCTCTCCGGCGTGCCGGGCGTGGGCAAATCCACCTTCGTCGAGGCGCTCGGGCTGTATCTCATCGAGCAGGGACATCGCGTTGCGGTGCTGGCGGTCGATCCCTCTTCGTCCGTGCATGGCGGCTCGATTCTCGGCGACAAGACGCGCATGGAATTGCTGTCGCGCCGCACGGAAGCCTTCATTCGCCCCAGCCCCGCGGCCGGTGCGCTCGGCGGCGTGGCGCAGCGCACGCGCGAAGCCATATTGGTGTGCGAAGCGGCGGGGTTTGACGTCGTACTGGTCGAGACCGTCGGCGTCGGCCAGAGCGAGATCGCCGTGGCCGGCATGACCGACATCTTCTGTCTGCTGCAACTGCCCAACGCCGGCGACGACCTACAGGGCATGAAGAAGGGCATTGTCGAGATCGCGGACCTGGTGGCAATCAACAAGGCCGACATCGACAAGGCCGCCACGCACCGCGCGCAGGCGCAGATGCAGGGGGCGATTTCGATGGTGCGCCACGCCCATCCCGACTGGACGCCGCCGGTGATTCCGGTGTCGGCGCTGAAGGCCGAGGGCATCGCTGCCTTCTGGAGCACGGTGCTGAGATTCCGCGAAACCATGGTCGCCAACGGCGCGTTCGAGGCGCGCCGTCGTCGTCAGGCCGGCGCGTGGATGTGGGAACTGATCGATCACGACTTGCGCGCGCGCTTCCGTGCGAATGCGCGCGTCGCGGAAGAACTGCCCGGCCTGCAGGCCGAGGTGGAGCGGGGACAGGTCACACCGGCTGCCGCGGCGGCACGATTGCTCGGGCACCTCGACAACATCTGATCCGGGGGAGAGAGACGATGCAGGACATCATTCGGCAACTCGAGGACAAGCGCGAGCAGGCGCGTCTTGGCGGCGGCGCCAAACGCATCGCCGCGCAGCACGCCAAGGGCAAGCTCACCGCGCGCGAGCGGATCGAACTGCTGCTCGACGACGGCAGCTTCGAAGAGTGGGACATGTTCAAGGAGCACCGTTGCACCGACTTTGGCATGGCCGGGCAGACCATCCCCGGCGACGGCGTGGTGACCGGTTACGGCACGGTCAACGGACGCCTGGTGTTCGTGTTCTCGCAGGATTTCACGGTGTTCGGCGGCTCGCTGTCGGAGACCCACGCCGAGAAGATCTGCAAGCTGATGGACCACGCCATGAAGGTCGGCGCGCCGGTGATCGGGCTCAACGACTCTGGCGGTGCGCGCATCCAGGAAGGCGTGGATTCGCTCGGTGGCTACGCCGACGTGTTCCAGCGCAACGTGCTGGCCTCCGGCGTGATCCCGCAGATCTCGCTGATCATGGGGCCGTGCGCGGGCGGAGCGGTGTACAGCCCGGCGATGACCGATTTCATCTTCATGGTGCGGGATTCGTCCTACATGTTCGTGACCGGGCCGGAGGTGGTGCGCACCGTCACGCACGAGGAAGTCACGGCCGAGGAACTGGGCGGCGCCGGCACCCACACCACGAAATCCGGCGTGGCGGACCTGGCCTTCGACAACGACGTCGAGGCGCTGTTGATGACGCGCCGGCTGATCGACTTCCTGCCTGCGAGCAATCGCGAGGCGCCGCCGCAGATGCCCGACGGCGACCCGGCGGATCGCCCCGACATGTCGCTCGACACGCTCGTGCCGGCGAATGCGAACCAGCCCTACGACATGAAGGAGCTGATCACCAAGATCGTCGATGACGGCGACTTCTTCGAACTGCAGCCGGACTACGCCAAGAACATCGTGATCGGCCTCGCCCGCATGGGCGGCTCGACGGTCGGCATCGTCGCCAACCAGCCGCTGGTGCTGGCGGGCTGTCTGGACATCAAGAGTTCGATCAAGGCCGCGCGCTTCGTGCGCTTCTGCGACGCCTTCAACATCCCGGTGGTGACCTTCGTCGATGTGCCCGGCTTCATGCCCGGCACCGCGCAGGAATACGGCGGCATCATCAAGCACGGCGCCAAGCTGTTGTATGCCTACGCCGAATGCACGGTGCCCAAGGTCACGGTCATCACGCGCAAGGCCTACGGCGGCGCCTATGACGTGATGAGCTCCAAGCATTTGCGCGGCGATGTGAACATCGCCTGGCCGACGGCCGAGATCGCGGTCATGGGGCCGAAAGGTGCGGTCGAGATCATCTTCCGCGGTGAGAAGGACGACGCGGCGAAAATCGCTACGCGCGAGGCCGAATACAAGGCGCGCTTCGCCAACCCCTTCGTGGCCGGCGCGCGTGGTTTCATCGACGACGTGATCATGCCCCACGAGACGCGCAAGCGCGTGTGCCGGTCGCTGGCGATGCTGAAGAACAAGCAGCTGAATAATCCGTGGCGCAAGCACGGCAACATGCCTTTGTGAATATCGGAGGATGCATGGTTACCAAAGAAACGCTGCAAATTTGGGTGATTGAGGCTTTGAAGAGGCAAGGGGGATCAGCGCATCTTGTTGATGTTGCCAAAGATATTTGGGTTAACCATCAGTCAGAGCTGAAAGCTGCTGGCGACTTGTTCTTTACGTGGCAGTACGACATGCGTTGGGCGTGCACCGTGCTGCGGAAGAAAGGTCGGGTGCGGCCGCACTCCGAGAAAGGCGTGTGGCAGTTGGCCTGACTTCTGAGAGGGCGCTATGTTCAAGAAAATCCTGATCGCCAACCGCGGCGAAATCGCTTGTCGCGTCATCAAGACCGCCCGCCGCATGGGTATCGCCACGGTCGCGGTGTATTCCGAAGCCGACGTCGGCGCGCTGCATGTCGAGCTGGCCGACGAGGCGGTGTGCATCGGCCCGGCGCCCTCCAAACAGTCGTATCTGGCGATGGACAACATCATCGCGGCCTGTCGCGAGACCGGCGCCGAAGCCGTGCACCCGGGCTACGGCTTTCTGTCCGAGAACGAGGAATTCGCCCGTCGGCTGGAAGAGGCCGGCATCGTCTTCATCGGGCCAAAGCACGCGGCGATCGCGGCGATGGGCGACAAGATCGCCTCCAAGAAGCTCGCCGCACAGGCCGGCGTTAACACCATCCCGGGCTGGAACGAAGCTATCGAATCGCCCGAGCGTGCAGTCGAGATCGCGCGCGACATCGGCTATCCGGTGATGATCAAGGCTTCGGCCGGCGGTGGTGGCAAGGGCCTGCGAGTGGCCTTCAACGACGAGGAAGCGTTTGAGGGGTTCGCGGCGTGCCGCTCGGAAGCGGCCAACGCCTTCGGCGACGATCGCGTGTTCATCGAGAAATTCGTCGTCGAGCCGCGCCACATCGAGATCCAGGTGCTGGGCGATGCGCACGGCAACGTGGTGTATCTGAACGAGCGCGAATGTTCGATCCAGCGCCGTCATCAGAAAGTCATCGAAGAGGCGCCGAGCCTGTTCCTGGACGCCGCCACCCGCCGCGCCATGGGCGAGCAGGCGGTGGCGCTCGCCAAGGCCGTGGACTACCAGTCGGCTGGCACGGTGGAGTTTGTCGTCGGGGCGGACAAGTCTTTCTACTTCCTCGAGATGAACACGCGCCTTCAGGTCGAGCACCCGGTCACTGAACTCACCACCGGCCTGGATCTGGTCGAGCAGATGATCCGCGTCGCGGCCGGCGAGAAGCTGGCCTTCACGCAGCAAGATGTGCGGCTCGACGGCTGGGCGATCGAGTGCCGCATCAACGCCGAAGACCCGTTCCGCGGCTTTCTGCCCTCGACCGGGCGGCTGGTGAAGTTTCGTCCGCCTACCGAGGTGCCGGGCGCGGTGCGCGTCGACACCGGCGTGTACGAGGGCGGCGAGATACCGATGTTCTACGACTCGATGATCGCCAAGCTGATCGTGCATGGGCGCGACCGCGCCGAGGCGATTGCGCGCATGCGCGACGCGCTCAACGCTTTCGTGATTCGCGGCGTCAGTTCCAACATTCCGTTCCAGGCTGCGCTGCTGCAGCATCCGCGCTTCTGCTCAGGCAATTTCAACACCGGCTTCATTGCTGAGGAGTACGGCAGCGGATTCGACGCGTCCAAGGTGCCGCACGATGATCCGTTGCTGCTCGCAGCGGTGGCGATGTTCGCGCACTGGCGCCGCGTGCAGCGCGATGCGGCGATCAGCGGGCAGATGGACGGCGCGGCGTACAACCCGCCGCGTCAGTGGACGGTGGTGGTGGGGACGCACGACTACTGCCTCGTTGTCGAGCCGTGCGATGGTGCGCTGATGGTGCGCGAGGGCGAACGCAGCCTGCGTGTCGAATCCGTCTGGGGATTCAACGATTTGATGTTCCGCGGCCGTATCGAGGGGCGGGACGTGTGCATGCAGGTCGAGCGACGTGGCCTGCGTTACGTCATCACGCATTTCGGACTGCAGGTCGAAGCCATGGTGATGAGCGCACGCGCTGCCGCGATGCTCGCGCGCATGCCGCAGAAGCTGCCGCCGGATATGTCCGGCTTGGTGCTCTCGCCGATGCCCGGCCTGTTGCGCGAGGTGGCGGTGAGTGAGGGGCAGGAGGTCAAGAGCGGCGAAAAAGTGGCCGTGATCGAAGCCATGAAGATGGAGAATGTGCTGCGCGCCGAGCGCGATGGACGTGTGAAGCGCGTTCATGCGCAAGCCGGGGCAAGTCTTGCCGTGGATGATCTGATCCTCGAATTCGACTGAAGTACGCCGTACCGTCCAGCAATGAAAAGGCCTTGCCCGAATGGCATCGGACAAGGCCTTTTCATTGCTGGGCGTACGATTTGCGCAAACATTATTCATCGCATACTATCCGTCTCCCGTTGATGCGTTCCGGCACTTTTGCCGGCTTCACGCAGTGCCGGCGCCCGTCTCTGTAGCAGGGTCGCCATCCAGTGCCGGCCGCCGTTCGTCCCGTTAGCAAGAGTTCATCCCTGCCGCTGCCGCAGTGGTGAGGCTCAGGGACGGCGCAATGCCAGGAGGATTGTCCATGACCGCAGTGGTCTCGCCCTTGGTGCGACGTGTCGCGCCGCCGCCCAGCAGTTTTCAGGAAACCGTAGCCTTCAAGGTCTACACCCAGCGTGATCTGGACCGCATTGCGCCGTTGCAAAGCCTGACGGAGGCACAGCGTTTCGAGATGAAGGTGGTGTCGTCGGTGCTGCCGTTCCGCGTGAACCAGTACGTCATCGATGAGCTGATCGACTGGAGCAACATCCCGGCCGACCCCATTTTTCAGCTCGTCTTCCCGCAGCGCGGCATGTTGTCGCAGGCGCACTACGAGCGCATCGCCGGCTTGCTGCGCGCTGGCGCCGACAAGGCCGAACTCGAAGCCGCCGTCGACGCCGTCCGTGCCGACCTGAACCCGCACCCGGCCGACCAGATGGCCATGAACATGCCGCTCGACGAAGCCGGCAACCGCCTCGACGGCCTGCAGCACAAGTATCGCGAGACGGTGCTGTTCTTCCCCAGTCAGGGGCAGACCTGCCACAGCTACTGCAGCTTCTGCTTCCGCTGGGCCCAGTTTGTCGGCGACAAGGAGCTGCGTATTGCCAGCTCCGAAGCCTCACAGCTGCATGACTACCTGCGCGTGCACCCGGAGGTGACCGATGTGCTGATCACCGGCGGCGATCCGATGGTGATGAAGACCTCGCACCTGGCCGGCTATCTCGAGCCGCTGCTGGCGCCGGAGTTCGACCATATCCAGACCATTCGCATCGGCACCAAGGCGCTGAGCTTCTGGCCGCACCGTTTCCTCGGTGCGCCGGATGCGGACGACCTGATCCGTCTGCTCGAACGTCTGGTCGAAGCCGGCAAGCAGGTCGCCATCATGGCGCACTACAACCACTGGAAGGAGCTGGAGCCGGAGGCTGCACAGGCGGCCATTCGCCGCATCCGCTCGACCGGCGCGGTGATCCGCGCCCAGGGGCCGCTGATTGCGCACATCAATGACGATCCGGCGGTGTGGGCGCGCATGTGGAAGACCCAGGTCAAGCTCGGCATCGTGCCGTACTACCTGTTCGTCGAGCGCGACACCGGCGCCAGCGCCTACTTCGAGGTGCCGCTGCTGCGCGCCTGGGAGATCTACCGCGAGGCCATGCAGCACGTGTCGGGCGTGTCGCGCACTGCGCGCGGACCGAGCATGAGCGCCAGCCCCGGCAAGGTCGAGGTGCAGGGCGTGGCCGAGATTGCCGGCGAGAAGGTGTTCGTGCTGCGCTTCATCCAGGCGCGCAACCCGGACTGGGTGCAGCGCCCGTTCTTCGCGAAGTATGACGAACACGCCACCTGGCTCGATGGCCTGCAGCCGGCCTTCGAAGAGAAGTGGTTCTGGCAGGACGAATACGCTTCGATGCGTGAGCACAAGCTCGCGGCGGCGAGCTGACCGATCCGGCCCAAGAAAAAGCCCGCCATCGGCGGGCTTTCTCTTGGTGCGCGGGCGATTACAGCGTCTCGCCCAGCGGGCGCGAATGCGCGGCCAGCGTGGCGAAGGCCTCGATGACTTCCGGCGGCGCCTGCACCAGCTCGATCAGCACGCCTTCGCCGCCGATCGGGAACTCGTCGCTGGCCTTGGGGTGCACGAACACGATGTCATGACCGGCGGCACCCGGCCGGATGCCGCCGGGAGCGAAGCGCAATCCTTGTGTCGTGAGCCAGTCGACGGCCGCACGCAGATCGTCCACCCACAGGCCGACATGGTTGAGCGGCGTGGCGTGCACGGCCGGCTTCTTGTCGGGGTCGAGCGGCTGCATCAGGTCGACTTCGACACGCAGCGGGCCGCTGCCGATGGCACAGATGTCTTCGTCCACATTCTCGCGTTCGCTGGTGAACGTGCCGGTGCGTTCCAGGCCGAACAGATCGACCCACAGCTTCGCCAGACGCTGTTTGTCTGGGCCGCCGATGGCGATCTGCTGGATGCCGAGGATGCGGAAGGGGCGTGCGCTCATGACGGTGTGCTCGGGCGGGAGAAGGGCGCATTGTCACGTCTTGCCGCCTTGTGGTCGAGCCCGCTTTGGGAGGGCGTCGCGACAGGCTATCCTTGCGCCCCATGCAAAGCCTGCTGACGCTCCTTCCCGACTTCTCCCTGATCCTGCTCGGCGTGTTGCTGCGCCGCTGGATGCTCACCGACATCGGCTTCTGGACCGGCGTCGAGCGGCTGGTGTATTTCGTGTTGTTCCCGGCCATGCTGTTCCGCGCGCTGACGTCGGTCAGCATCGATCTGGACAACACCCTGCCACTGGTCGCCACGGGGCTGGCGGTGATGTTCATCGGCTTCGTGCTGGGCCTGGCCGGGCGGCCGTTGATGGGGCTGTCGGGCATCAGCTTCGCCTCGCGTCTGCAGTGTTCCTACCGCTTCAATACCTACATCGCGATTGCCGTCGCCGGTCAGTTGCACGGTGCGCAGGGCGTGGCATTGATGGGCGCGCTGTGCGGCATGATGGTGCCGTTCGCCAACATCATGGCAGTGGGCATGCTGGCGCGTCACGGTCAGGGCGGTTTGGTGCGCGAGCTGGTGCGCAATCCACTGGTACTGGCCACATTGGCCGGCATGGCCTTCAATCTGTCCGGCGGCGAACTGCCGCAGCCGGCCAACGCTTTCCTGACGCGGCTCGGTGATGCCGCGGTGGCGCTGGGCCTGCTGACGGTGGGGGCTGCGCTGCGCTGGGGTTCGGCCGGCGGCAATGTGCTGGGCTCGTCGTGGATCGTCACCGTCAAGCTTGCGCTGCTGCCGGCGATCGCCTGGGGGCTGGGGCGCATGGTGGGGCTGGAAGGCATCGCCTTTGATCTGCTGGTGCTGTACGCCGCCATGCCCACCGCCAGTTCAGCCTACATTCTTGCGATGCGCATGGGCGGTGACGGTGCTGGCGTGGCTTGGCTGATTTCGGCCACGACGATTCTGGCCATGCCTACACTGACCCTCTGGCTGGCGCTGCTCTAGGGCTTTTTCTTTGGCGCCTCGGGTGGCGGCTTCGCCGCGTCCGGCGCGGCCATGTTCCACGGCCACATCTGTGCGAATGGGTTGGGTGGGGCTTCACCGCTCGCCGGCTTGCCAGAGGCGGCCTGCTCACTCATGGCTTTGAGCGCAGCGATCGTCGAGCGCTGCACTTCCAGCCCCTGAACGGTGGCCTGCAGCATGTTGAGGTTCATCGACAGCCAGTTCTCTACGGTGCGCAGATCCTTGATGCGTTTGTCGAGGTCATCGACATCCAGCGTGGGCGCCATCATGCCGGGCAGCGGTATGCCCGCGGCGCTCCACATCTGACGAAGTGCTTCGAGCGGGTCAGGCCCGCCGGTGCTTTTGTCGCTCATGGTGATCTCCCTCCGCGTCAGTCGCAGTGTGCCGCGAATCGGTTGAGCAGTGCACGCAGTCGCGCCGGTCGCAGCGGTTTGTGCAGTACAGGATAGCCTTCTCGTTCGGCCATGCTCAGCGCGTCGGGGCCGGTGTCGCCGGTGACCAGGGCCGCCGGCAGATCGTCTCCGAAGCGCTGGCGCAGTGCGCGAATGACCTCGGTGCCGGTGGTGCCGCGCGCAAGCCGATGGTCGCTGATGATGGCCTGCGGGGCCCTTCCGAGGGCGTCGAAACGCTCCAGCGCGCCGTGCAGGTCGGCGGCCGCGATGACATCGCATCCCCATGAACCGAGCAGGCTCTCCATGGCGGTGAGGACCAGCGGGTCATCGTCGATGATAGCAATGCACAGGCCGCCGAGATCGCCGGGTTCCCGGGCTTCTTCTTCGCTGGTATCGATGTCTTCGACCTTGCCGGCGGGCACGGTGACGGCGAAGGCCGAGCCTTGTCCCGGAGCAGAGCGCAGTTCCAGCGGGTGGCCGAGCATGTCCGTGAGGCGCCGCACGATGGCCAGCCCGAGCCCCAGGCCCTTGTCGCGTGCGCGCTCTGGATTCTGAAGCTGGACGAACTCCTGGAAGATGCTCTCCTGCGCCTGTTGCGGGATGCCGATGCCGTTGTCGCGCACCTCGATGCGCCAGCGCTCGCCGCGTTGCCGACACGTCACCAGCACCCGGCCGCCTGGCGAATAGCGCACGGCATTGCTGACGAGGTTGCCCAGCACGCGTTCAAACAACACCGGGTCGCTGATGCCCCAGGCCCAGGTCGGCCGGATACGCAGATGAACCCTGTTCTCGATCGCTGCGCCGCGCTGCGTCGCGGCAATGCGCTCGAGGATGGGCTGCAGCGGGAAGGCGCGCACATTGGGCTCAAGCACGCCGGCGTCGAGCCGCGAGATGTCGAGCAGGCTGTCGAGCAGATCCTCCATGGCCTCGGCCGATGCCGCGACTTTGGACAGCAGGCGTCTTGCCGGGGCATCGAGTCGGCACTGCGACAGTTCGGAAATGAACAGCCCAAGCGCGTGCATCGGTTGGCGCAGGTCGTGACTGGCGGCCGCCAGAAAGCGTGATTTGGCCGTGTTGGCGCTCTCGGCCTCTTCCTTGCGCGTACGCAGCTCGGCGGTGGCTTCGTCGATGCGTGCGCTCATCTGCGCGTGCATGCTGGCCAGCTCCGCGCCCATCTGGTTGAGGCCTTCGGCCAGCATGCGCAGGCTGCCACCGCCGACCAGCGGCACGCGTTCGTCGAACTGCCCCTTGCCGATGCGTGATACTGCTGCGGCGATGCGGCGGATCGGGCCGGATACGCCGCGGCTCATGGAAGTGGCCAGCACCAGCGTGCCGAGCAGGGCGGCGAACACCGTGAGCATGCCGGTGCGCAGCAGGTCGCGTCGCTTGGCTTCGACGGCGTCGCGGCCGAGGTCGACGATGACATTGCCCAGAATCGGGGTGACGACGGCCGATCCTGAGCGAAAGACTTCGTCGTTGAAGTCGATGCCCAGCGAGGCCTGGCTGGCGTAGATCGGCTCGATGATGCGCATCGTCAACGTGTTGCCGAGGTAGGCGGAGTCGGAGCGCAGTTCCTGCTCGGCCGGCAAGGTCGCGTCCAGACGCCCGCTGCGTGCCAGTGTCTCGCCGAACAGGTCGATGATCATCACGCCGGTCATGCCTTCTTCGGCCAGACTGGCTTCGGTGAGCTTCTGCAGCGCGTCGTGGTTGCCCGAGAACACGGCGTACTCGCTGGCGGCAACGAGCTGGCGGGCGTAAGCCTTGCCGCGGGCGATGTGGGCTTCTTCAATGTCGGCCAGCCGCGAGCTGGTGTAGAACACCGTGAGAAGCAGTGCGACCACCAGCATCGGCAGTACCGCCACGAGCATTACGCGCGCTCGCACGCCCCAGTTGAACGTCATGTCCCGATCTCCGCTGCGGCGCCGTGTCCGCTTCACCCGCGGATTGTGCAATGTTTCGGCGCAGGCTGCGACGCGTGTGCAGACGCAGGGTGCTATGCTTGCCACATTTTGGTGCAGCTCAAACGGCAGGAGAGTCAGCAAGGTGACCAGGGTTCTGATCGTCGAGGATCACGCGCTCGTCAGGGAGGCCATGGCACAGACGCTCAATCGTCTGGAGGTCGGCCTGCTGTGCGTCGAAGCGCGTGGCTCGGAAGAGGCGCTGGAACTGCTCGCCGCAAGCAGCGACTGGGATCTGGCGGTGATCGATCTGATGCTGCCGGATATGTCGGGCTTTTCCCTGCTCGGCGTACTCGCCAAGCGCTATCCCGACATGCCGACCATCGTCGTGTCGGCGCTCGACGATGCGGCAACGCTGCGCAGGGCGATGAAGGTCGGTGCTTCGGGTTTCGTGTCGAAGAGCAGCTCGGGTGACGAATTGCGCCTGGCCGTGCGTACGGTGCTGGATGGCGGCGTGTTCTTCATGCCGCAGGACGCGCCGGACGAGGGGCGCCGTGGCAACCGCTCGCTGGAGCAGCGCTACCGCCTCACCACGGCGCAGACACGTGTTGCCGAGCTGCTCGGTCAGGGCAAGACCAACCGCGAGATCGCCGATTTGCTGGGTCTTTCGGAAGGCACCGTGAAAGTGCACATGTCAGCCATCTTCCGCGCCATGAACGTCCGCAACCGCGCGCAGGCGCTGGTGGCCTTGTCGCGCTCCACCGCACGGGCGTGATTAGCGTCGGTTGCCTATGCGCAGTGGCATCTCGTCGGCGGCAATGCGGTCTCGCTCGCTGACGGCGGCCAGCTGCGAGCCAGCACTATCCGGTACGTCGATTTCCAGGACTTCCAGCACCTGACGCGCAAGCGCTCGGCAGGCGTTTGCCAGCGGCGTCGGAAACTGTTCCGGAATGTCCTTCTGCAGCAACAATTTGCTTGCTGACAGGGCATTGACCGGGTTCAGGAGGCGGTGACGGTAGGGGCGCATCATGGTGCGCACGTTGCGGTCTGCCGTTTCGCGCTGCCAGGCATTGGTTGGCCACTGAGATGGCACGGCATAGGCGCGTGGAAACATCTCCAGGTCGCGCACGACAGTGCGAATGTCTTCGTGTGATTCGCGGAACGGCAGCAGCACGATGTCCGACATTGCGTAAAGCTTGCGGTCCATCTCGGTGCGGTTGCCACCGCCGTCTATGACGCCGATCCAGTTCTCGAGCGTGCGCAGCTTGTCGACGACCTTGGTCAGCGATTCGCGAGTGCGTGCATCGGCGGTGACGTAGCGTCGTCGGGCCGGGTTGAGCGGTTCGCGTGAGGTGTCCGTCAGCACGCAGGCAGCGCGCTGGTCCAGCAAGCCCAAGCCCTGGCACAGCATGTGCGAGATCGAAGTCTTGCCTGTGCCGCCCTTGTTGCCGATGACGCAGATGATTTCAGCCATGCTGCCCCTTTGTCTGCATGCAGTTCTCCATGCAGCGCATTATCCCGGTCGCGATGTCGCCTGATTTCCGGAAAAACGGTGGAATTGCCCCGTTAATCCGTGCTGTCCGTCCGCGCCCCGGGCCGATAGCAGTACAGCGTGGCGCCGGATGGCAGTTGCAGCGTCCGCTCGGCGCTCAACTCCGGCGCAGCGAAGTCCTTGCTGATCAGCAAGGACTTCGGCCCGAGTTCAGCGCGGGCCTTGTCGCCGACCTGGTTCATCGGATGCGTAGACAGGAATGCGTACACCACATCGTAGGCGCTCCAGTCGTGTGCGAAAAAGTTGCCGCGTGCGATATGCAGGTTCGTGCAGCGCCGTGCCGCGATGCGCGCAATCAGCCACGGCAGCGGAGCGGATTCGATGCCGGTGAAGCGATGTTCGGGATGGCGCTGTGCGAGCGGGATGAGCATTGCGCCGGTGCCGCAGCCGAGGTCCAGCACGCGAAGCTGGCGATCGGCTGGCAGTAATGCGTCGACCGCATCGACGGCATCGCTGCCGGAGAGATACAGCGGAACCCGCGTACCCAACGTCCCCCAGAACACCAGCAGCAGCAGCACGAAAACCGCCAGCGCCCAAAGTGGATTGACGTCGAGCGAGTGCGCGGCGAGCAATAGCGGCATGAAGCAGAGGTGAATGACGACCCACCAGCGCTCGCGCCGCATCAGCACGGAAAGCAGCGCGGCACACAGCGCCTGCGTGATGATCAGCGGCAGCAATGAGCTCAGGATGCCCGTACGTGCCAGTGCGAAGGCGAGCAGCGTGCCGCCAATCTGGGCGAATAGTGCGGCCAGCCAGCTGGGAAATGGCCGGCGATCGGGCAGCGGTGAGGTCATCGAAGAGGCTTGTGCGGGCGAAGCTTCAAACCTTAGCAGAACGGTGTCTGGCGCGGCCAAAGCTTATGTCGGATCAGGTTTGACATTGGTTCTGAGAGGCACTATAGTGCGCGGCTTGTCGCCCGGAGGGGTACCCAAGCGGTCAACGGGATCAGACTGTAAATCTGACGGCTCAGCCTTCGAAGGTTCGAATCCTTCCCCCTCCACCAGATTCGGCGCTGCCGGCAGTGATGCTTTCGGCGCAATGTGATGCGGATAGTCCGCGTCGTGTGCGGGTGTAGCTCAATGGTAGAGCAGAAGCCTTCCAAGCTTACGACGAGGGTTCGATTCCCTTCACCCGCTCCAAACGGGCGTTATTGATTTAAGTAGTAAGAGCCCTTGTAGCTCAGTGGTAGAGCACTCCCTTGGTAAGGGAGAGGCCACGTGTTCAATCCACGTCAAGGGCACCAGGTTTTACCGATCCGGTCGGATCGCCACGGCGTTGGTCCGCTAATTCTGAATTTTGTACATGAGGTGTTGACATGGCTAAGGGCAAGTTTGAACGTACGAAGCCGCACGTGAACGTAGGCACGATTGGCCACGTTGACCATGGCAAGACGACGCTGACGGCTGCGATCACGACGATTCTGTCGAAGAAGTTCGGCGGCGAAGCGAAAGATTACGCGTCGATCGACAGCGCGCCGGAAGAGAAGGCACGCGGCATCACGATCAACACCGCACACGTCGAGTACGAGACCGAGGCGCGTCACTATGCCCACGTCGACTGCCCGGGCCACGCCGACTACGTCAAGAACATGATTACCGGTGCTGCGCAGATGGATGGCGCGATTCTGGTGTGCTCGGCCGCTGACGGCCCGATGCCGCAGACGCGTGAGCACATCCTGCTGGCTCGCCAGGTTGGCGTGCCGTACATCATCGTGTTCCTGAACAAGTGCGACATGGTCGACGACGAAGAGCTGCTCGAACTCGTCGAGATGGAAGTTCGCGAACTGCTGTCCAAGTACGATTTCCCGGGTGACGACATCCCCATCGTCAAGGGTTCGGCTCTGAAGGCCCTCGAAGGTGACCAGTCGCCGATCGGCGAACCGGCCATTTTCGAACTGGCTGCAGCACTCGACAGCTACATCCCGACCCCGGAGCGCGCGATTGACAAGCCGTTCCTGCTGCCGATCGAAGACGTGTTCTCCATCTCCGGTCGTGGCACCGTCGTGACCGGTCGTGTCGAGCGTGGCATCGTCAAAGTCGGTGAAGAGATCGAGATCGTCGGCATCAAGGCGACCGTCAAGACCATCTGCACGGGCGTGGAAATGTTCCGCAAGCTGCTCGACCAGGGTCAGGCTGGCGACAACGTCGGCGTGCTGCTGCGCGGCACCAAGCGTGAAGACGTCGAGCGTGGTCAAGTGCTGTGCAAGCCGGGTTCCATCACCCCGCACACGCACTTCACGGGCGAGATCTACGTGCTGAGCAAAGAAGAGGGTGGTCGTCACACCCCGTTCTTCGCCAACTACCGCCCGCAGTTCTACTTCCGTACGACGGACGTGACCGGCGCGATCACGCTGCCCGAAGGCACCGAGATGGTGATGCCGGGTGACAACGTGTCGATCACGGTGAAGCTGATTGCTCCGATCGCCATGGAAGAAGGTCTGCGCTTCGCGATCCGCGAAGGCGGCCGTACCGTTGGTGCCGGTGTCGTGGCGAAAGTCATCGAATAATCGTTCGGGTAACCGATCGATCAAGAGCGCTCCCGCGAGGGAGCGCTTTGTAGTCTCTGTCGCAGGGGTATAGCTCAACTGGCAGAGCGTCGGTCTCCAAAACCGAAGGTTGGGGGTTCGATTCCCTCTGCCCCTGCCAATGCTTTTCCGTAATACGAGATCCTGATGGCCGATAAGATCAAGCTCCTGCTGGCACTGGCCCTGGTTGCGGCCGGTATTGCCGGCTTCTACGCCTTTGCGGAGCAGGCCCTCGTTGTCCGTGTGCTATGCGTTTTCGGTGGCGTCATCGCTGCCGTGGCCGTGGCATGGACTTCGGCTCCTGGTCGTCGGTTCTTCGGTTTTGTGCGTGAGTCGATCAACGAGGCCCGCAAGGTCGTCTGGCCGACTCGCAAGGAAACCGTGCAGTCGACCGGCATGGTGTTCGCCTTCGTGGTGGTGGTGGCGATCTTCCTGTGGCTGACGGACAAGGGCCTGGAGTGGGTCATGTACGATCTCGTTCTGGGATGGAAGTGAATATGACCAAGCGCTGGTATGTCGTGCATGCGTATTCGGGTTTTGAAAACTCGGTGCAGCAGGCACTGATCGAGCGGATCAATCGCACCGGCATGCAAGAGCATTTCGGCCAGATTCTGGTGCCGGTTGAAGAAGTCGTCGAAATGAAAGGCGGCCAGAAGAGCATTTCCAAGCGCAAGTTCTTTCCCGGCTACGTGCTGGTTGAAATGGACATGAACGATGACTCCTGGCATCTGGTCAAATCCACGCCGAAAGTGACCGGTTTCATTGGCGGTACTGCCAACAAGCCGAGTCCGATCTCCGAGAAGGAGGTCGAAAAGATCATGACCCAGATGCAGGAAGGGGTCGACAAGCCGCGTCCCAAGGTGCTGTGGGAGACCGGCGAGGTGGTTCGGGTCAAGGATGGTCCGTTCACCGACTTCCACGGCAACGTGGAAGACGTCAATTACGAGAAGAGCAAGCTGCGTGTGTCGGTGACCATTTTCGGTCGTGCGACCCCGGTGGAACTAGATTTCGCCCAGGTCGAGAAGACCTGAGCGAGCGGGCGCCCGTGAGGGCGCCCATTGCCCGTTTTCGGGCAGACGAGGAGCGCCGGCTGCGGCTGGTGCGCTAGTACTCAAACAAGGAGATTGCCACCATGGCAAAGAAAATCATTGGCTACATCAAGCTGCAGGTGCCGGCCGGCAAGGCCAACCCCAGCCCCCCGATCGGTCCTGCGCTGGGTCAGCGCGGTCTGAACATCATGGAGTTCTGCAAGGCGTTCAACGCGCAGACTCAAGGCCTTGAGCCCGGCCTGCCGATCCCGGTGGTCATCACCGCGTTCGCCGACAAGAGCTTCACCTTCATCATGAAGACGCCGCCGGCGTCGGTCCTGATCAAGAAGGCTGCCAAAGTCGCCAAGGGCTCGCCGCGCCCGCACACCGACAAGATCGGTTCGCTGACGCGCGCTCAGGTCGAAGAAATTGCCACGACCAAGATGAAGGATCTGACCGCTGCCGATATGGACGCCGCCGTGCGTACGATCGCTGGTTCCGCCCGCAGCATGGGCATCACGGTTGAGGGTCTCTGATCATGGCAAAGCTTTCCAAACGCGTTCAGGCGCTGCGCGCCAAGGTTGACCGCAACCGCAGCTACGCCGTGAGCGATGCTCTCGGTCTGGTCAAAGGTTGCGCGACCGCCAAGTTTGACGAGTCGATCGATATCTCGATCAACCTCGGCATCGATGCCCGTAAATCCGACCAGCTGGTGCGTGGTTCGGTCGTGCTGCCGGCCGGTACCGGCAAGAGCGTGCGCGTGGCCGTGTTCGCCCAGGGCGACAAGGCCGAGGCCGCCAAGGCCGCTGGCGCTGACGTCGTCGGTTTCGACGATCTGGCTGCTGCAGTCAAGGCCGGCAATATCGACTTCGATCTGTGTATCGCTACCCCGGACGCCATGCGCGTCGTCGGTCAGCTCGGTCAGGTGCTCGGCCCGCGTGGCCTGATGCCGAACCCGAAGGTCGGCACCGTCACCATGGACGTCGAGACCGCGGTCAAGAACGCCAAGGCCGGTCAGGTTCAGTACCGTACCGATAAGGCTGGCATCGTGCATGCCACCGTTGGTCGTGCCTCGTTCTCGGTTGAGGCGCTGCAACAAAACGTCGGCGCTCTGGTCGATGCACTGGTGAAGGCCAAGCCGGCCGCCTCCAAGGGCATCTATCTGCGCAAGATTGCAGTGTCGAGCACCATGGGTGCTGGTGTGAAAGTCGATCCGTCGACGATCAACGCCGCTTGAGTTTGTACCCGGACGGCTCCGGCCGTCCGATGACTTTGGGCTGTTGCCTTCGGGCAACAGGTTGTCAAAGACCGTTGGGGGCAAGGTGTCCGGCAGCTTTGGAGCTTTGTCTTAATCCGCGAGGTTTCCTCGGGCCCAACGCAGATGGCGTATCCCGAAGCAGGATTCCGGTTGTGCCGCCGCGAGGCGGCAGACCAGTCTTCTGAATACGGTCGCCGTGGTTGTCCGTGCCGGTTTTTCGGCGCGGACGGATGTTTCAAAAGGGAGATGGCCTTGGGTCTCAATCTTGATGACAAGAAGGCAGTTGTAGCCGAGGTGTCCGCAGAAGTTGCGAACGCTCAGGCCGTGATTGTCGCTGAGTACCGTGGTCTCGAAGTCGGGCAGATCACCGCCTTGCGTGCCAAAGCGCGCGAGTCGGGCGTCTACCTGCGCGTCCTGAAAAACACGCTTGTGCGCCGTGCCGTTGATGGCACGCCGTTCGAAGGTCTGACCTCGCAGCTGGTTGGTCCGCTGATCTACGGTATCTCCGCAGATCCGGTGGCCCCCGCCAAAGTCCTGCAAGAGTTCGCCAAGACCAACGACAAGCTGGTGATCAAGGGCGGCGCGATGCCGAACTACGTCATGGACGCCGATGGCGTCAAGGCGCTGGCGTCGATGCCGAGCCGCGAGGAGCTTCTTGCGAAGCTGCTCGGGACGATGCAGGCCCCGGTGGTGAAGTTTGTTCAGACCCTCAACGAGGTTCCGGGCAAGTTCGTGCGCACCGTGGCTGCCCTGCGCGATTCGAAAGAGACTGCGTAATTTCCACGTAATCGCCCTGTAACGGGGCAAACGACTGATTCAGGAGTAGAAAAATGGCTGTGTCCAAAGACGATATTTTGGAAGTGATTGGCAACATGTCCGTTCTTGAGCTGTCCCAGCTCATCAAGGATATGGAAGAGAAGTTCGGCGTGTCGGCTGCTGCCGCTGTTGCCGTTGCTGGCCCGGCTGCTGCTGGCGGCGAGGCTGCTGCTGCTGTCGAAGAGAAGACCGAGTTTGACGTCGTTCTCGTGGCTGCTGGCGAAAAGAAAGTTGAGGCCATCAAGGTCGTGCGCGCTGCTACCGGCCTGGGCCTGAAAGAAGCCAAGGACCTGGTTGACGGTGCTCCGAAGGCCGTCAAAGAAGGCGTGTCGAAGGCTGATGCCGAAGCGCTGAAGAAGCAACTCGAAGAAGCTGGCGCCAAGGTCGAGATCAAGTAATCTCTCGCCTTTTCGCAGGGCTGGCGACCTTTCAAGGGCGCCAGCCCTTTCGTGCTTTCTGCTTGCCAGATGGCACAACAAAGCGTGCGATGCGGTTTGGCTGTGCATGCCGACGCTTTGTTCTGCTGTTTGACGTCTGATCTCTACCCGGAGCCCCCATGGCGTATTCCTATACCGAAAAGAAGCGCATCCGCAAAAGTTTTGCAAAGCGCACTTCCGAGCGGGACGTCCCGTTTCTGCTGGCCACGCAGATCGACTCCTTCGTGTCCTTCCTTCAGGCCGAGATTCCGGTCGACCGTCGTATCAACGACGGCCTGCAGGCGGCCTTCACGTCGATCTTTCCGATCTCCAGCCACAGCGGCAACGCCCGACTGGAATTCGTCCAGTACAACCTCGGCGAGCCGCCGTTTGACGTCAAGGAATGCCAGCAGCGTGGCTTGACGTTTGCTGCGCCGCTGCGCGCTCGTGTGCGTCTGGTCATCATGGACCGCGACGCGCCGAAGGAAACCATCAAGGAAGTGAAAGAGCAGGAAGTGTACATGGGCGAGATTCCGCTCATGACCACCACCGGCTCGTTTGTCATCAACGGTACCGAGCGCGTCATCGTGTCGCAGCTGCACCGTTCGCCGGGCGTGTTCTTTGACCACGACCGTGGCAAAACGCACTCTTCCGGCAAACTGCTGTTCTCGGCTCGCGTGATTCCCTACCGCGGCTCTTGGCTGGACTTCGAGTTCGACCCGAAGGACGCCCTGTTCTTCCGGGTTGACCGCCGCCGCAAGATGCCGGTGTCGATCCTGCTGCGTTCGATCGGCATGAGCACCGAGGAAATCCTCGCCTCGTTCCACGATTTTGACGATTTCCGCATCGAAGCGGATGGCGTGCGTTTCACGCTGGTGCCCGAGCGCCTGCGTGGCGAAGTCGCGCGTTTCGACATCACCGCGCCGGACGGCACGGTGATCGTAGAGCGCGAGAAGCGCATCACCGCTCGCCATATCCGCGAGCTCGAGAAGGCCGGCGTCAAGACGATGCTGGTGCCCGACGAGTTCCTGCTGGGCCGCATCCTGGCGACCAACCTCGCTGACAAGGAAACCGGCGAAGTCCTGGCCAAGGCCAACGACGAGATCACCGAAGAGCTGGTCGAGAAGATTCGTGCAGGCGGCATTACCGAACTGCAGACGCTGTACGTGAATGACCTCGATCGCGGCGGCTACATTTCCTCGACGCTGCGTATCGATGACACCAACGACCAGTGGGCCGCGCGCGTTGCGATCTATCGCATGATGCGTCCGGGCGAGCCGCCGACGGAAGATGCCGTCGAAGCGCTGTTCCACGGTCTGTTCTTCAACGAAGAACGCTACGACCTGTCGTCCGTAGGCCGCATGAAGTTCAACCGCCGCGCCTACCCGGAAGCGATCGACGATCGCGCTCCGGCTTGGGTAAAGCGTTTCTACGAGCGCATCGGCAAGCAGGAAGAAGTCGGTCCGGGCGTGCTGTCGAACCAGGACATCCTGGCCGTCATCGGCATCCTGCTTGAGCTGCGCAACGGTCGCGGCGAAATCGACGACATCGATCACCTCGGCAACCGCCGTGTGCGTTCGGTCGGCGAACTGGCCGAGAACCAGTTCCGCGCCGGTCTGGTGCGCGTCGAGCGCGCCGTCAAGGAGCGCCTCGGCCAGGCCGAGAGCGATAACCTGATGCCGCACGACCTGATCAACGCCAAGCCGATCTCGGCCGCGATCAAGGAGTTCTTCGGTTCGTCCCAGCTGTCGCAGTTCATGGACCAGACCAACCCGCTGTCCGAGATCACGCACAAGCGTCGTGTCTCGGCCCTCGGCCCGGGCGGTCTGACGCGTGAGCGCGCCGGTTTTGAAGTGCGCGACGTGCACCCGACCCACTACGGCCGCGTGTGCCCGATCGAAACGCCGGAAGGCCCGAACATCGGTCTGATCAACTCGCTGGCCGTGTACGCACGCACCAACCGCTATGGCTTCCTTGAGACGCCGTATCGCAAGGTTACTGACGGCAAAGTGACCGATCAGGTTGATTACCTGTCGGCTATTGAAGAAGGCCACTACGTCATCGCCCAGGCCAACGCTGAGGTGAGCGACAAGGGCGAACTGACCGGCGATCTGGTGTCGTGCCGCCATAAGGGCGAGTTCACGCTGTCGAACGTCGAGCAGGTTCAGTACATGGACATCGCACCGGGCCAGATCGTGTCGGTGGCTGCGTCGCTGATTCCGTTCCTTGAGCACGATGACGCGAACCGCGCGCTGATGGGCGCGAACATGCAGCGTCAGGCCGTGCCTTGCCTGCGTCCCGAGAAGTGCCTGGTCGGTACCGGCATGGAGCGCACGGTTGCAGTCGACTCCGGTACGGCCGTGCAGGCCCTGCGTGGCGGCGTGGTCGACTATGTCGATGCCAACCGTATCGTGGTGCGCGTGCACGACAAGGAAACGCTGGCCGGTGAAGTCGGCGTGGATATCTACAACCTGATCAAGTACACGCGTTCGAACCAGAACACCAACATCAACCAGCGCCCGATCGTGAGGGTTGGTGACGTGCTGGCCAAGGGCGACGTGATCGCTGACGGTGCCTCGACGGACCTCGGCGAACTTGCTCTCGGCCAGAACATGCTGGTCGCGTTCATGCCGTGGAACGGCTACAACTTCGAAGACTCGATCCTGATCTCCGAGCGTGTGGTCGCCGACGACCGTTTCACTTCGGTTCATATCGAGGAGCTGACGGTCGTTGCTCGCGATACCAAGCTTGGACCTGAAGAGATCACGCGCGACATCGCTTCGCTGGGCGAAGCGCAGATGGGCCGTCTCGACGAGTCGGGCATTGTGTACATCGGCGCCGAAGTCGAAGCCGGTGACGTGCTGGTCGGCAAGGTCACGCCCAAGGGCGAGACCCAGCTGACGCCGGAAGAGAAGCTGCTGCGCGCGATCTTCGGCGAGAAGGCTTCCGACGTGAAGGACACCTCGCTGCGCGTGCCGTCCGGCATGGTCGGTACCGTCATCGACGTGCAGATCTTCACGCGTGAAGGCATCGAGCGCGACAAGCGTGCCCAGTCGATCATCGACGACATGCTGCGTGGCTTCAAGACCGACCTCGCCGACCAGATGCGTATCGTCGAGCGTGATGCGTTTGCACGTATCCGCCGCATGATCGTGGGTCAGAAAGTCAATGGCGGCCCGAAAAAGCTGGCCAAGGGCGCTGCGGTTACCGAGGTCTATCTCGACGATATCGAGCCGTACAACTGGTTCGACATCCGCATGGCGGACGAAGAGCTGGCAACCCAACTCGAAGCCGTGCGTGATGGTCTGGAGAAGACGCGCAAGGACTTCGATGCCGCTTTTGAACTGAAGAAGAAGAAACTCACGCAGGGCGACGAACTGCCGCCGGGCGTGCAGAAGATGGTCAAGGTTCACCTTGCGGTGAAGCGCCGTCTGCAGCCGGGCGACAAGATGGCCGGCCGTCACGGTAACAAGGGTGTGGTTTCGCGCATCGTGCCGGTGGAAGACATGCCGTACATGGATGACGGCACGCCGGTCGACATCGCGCTGAACCCGCTGGGCGTGCCGTCGCGGATGAACATCGGTCAGATCCTCGAAACCCACCTGGGCCGTGCTGCCAAGGCGCTGGGTCAGAAGATCGACGGAATGTTGCAGGCGAATGCCAAGGTCAAGGAAATCCGTGGGCTGCTCCACGAGATCTACAACACCACCGGCAGCAGCGAAGACCTGAAGTCCTTTGATGACGGCGAGATCATCGAGCTGGCGTCCAACCTGCGCAAAGGCGTGCCGTTTGCCACGCCGGTGTTCGACGGCGCCAAGGAAATGGAGCTCGAGAAGATGTTCGAGCTTGCCGGACTTGATTCCAGTGGCCAGGTCACGCTGTATGACGGCCGCACCGGCGATGCGTTTGACCGCAAGGTAACGGTTGGCTACAAGCACGTGCTGAAGCTTCACCACTTGGTCGACGACAAGATGCACGCGCGTTCGACCGGCCCGTACTCGCTTGTTACCCAGCAGCCGCTGGGCGGCAAGGCACAGTTCGGTGGCCAGCGTTTCGGTGAGATGGAAGTCTGGGCGCTGGAAGCCTACGGTGCTGCCTATACGCTGCAGGAAATGCTGACCGTGAAGTCCGATGACGTGACAGGCCGTACCAAGGTCTACGAGAACATCGTGAAGGGTGAGCACAAGATCGATGCAGGTATGCCGGAGTCCTTCAACGTGTTGGTGAAGGAAATCCGCTCCCTTGCGATCGATATCGATCTGGATACGTACTGAACCGGGTGAAAGCCCACTGCCAACCCGGATGGAGTGAATAATGAAAGGCATGCTCGCTGATCTGTTCAAGCAAACCCTGCCGCAAGAGGAAGAGTTCGACGCGATTACCGTCGGCCTCGCCTCGCCCGACAAGATCCGCTCGTGGTCCTACGGCGAAGTAAAGAAGCCGGAGACCATCAACTACCGTACCTTCAAGCCGGAGCGCGACGGTCTGTTCTGCGCCAAGATCTTCGGCCCGGTGAAGGACTACGAATGCCTGTGCGGCAAGTACAAGCGCCTCAAGCACCGTGGTGTCATCTGCGAAAAATGCGGCGTCGAAGTGACGCTGTCGAAAGTGCGCCGCGAGCGCATGGGCCACATCGAGCTGGCCAGCCCGGTCGCGCACATCTGGTTCCTGAAGAGCCTGCCGAGCCGTCTCGGCATGGTGCTCGACATGACCCTGCGCGACATCGAACGTGTGCTGTATTTCGAAGCCTTTGTGGTGGTCGAGCCGGGCCTGACCCCGCTGCTGCGCGGTCAGTTGCTGACCGAGGACGACTACCTGGCCAAGGTCGAGGAGTTCGGTGACGACTTCGACGCCCTGATGGGCGCCGAGGCCGTGCGCGAACTGCTGCGCACGCTCGATCTCAACCACGAAGTCGAGAAGCTGCGTGGCGAACTCGAGTCCACCGGCTCGGAAGCCAAGGTCAAGAAGTTCTCCAAGCGCCTCAAGGTGCTTGAAGCCTTCCAGACCTCCGGCATCAAGCCCGAGTGGATGATCCTCGAAGTGCTGCCGGTGCTGCCGCCGGACCTGCGTCCGCTGGTGCCGCTGGATGGTGGCCGCTTTGCGACCTCGGATCTGAACGATCTGTATCGCCGCGTCATCAACCGCAACAACCGCCTCAAGCGTCTGCTCGAACTGAAGGCGCCGGACATCATCGTGCGCAACGAAAAGCGCATGCTGCAGGAATCGGTCGACTCGCTGCTCGACAACGGTCGTCGCGGCAAGGCCATGACGGGCGCCAACAAGCGTCCGCTCAAGTCGCTGGCCGACATGATCAAGGGCAAGGGCGGTCGTTTCCGTCAGAACTTGCTGGGCAAGCGCGTCGACTACTCGGGCCGTTCGGTTATCGTGGTCGGCCCGCAGCTCAAGCTGCACCAGTGCGGCCTGCCGAAGCTGATGGCGCTTGAGCTGTTCAAGCCCTTCATTTTCAACAAGCTCGAACTGCGCGGTCTGGCCACCACCATCAAGCAAGCCAAGAAGATGGTCGAGAGCCACGAGCCGGTGGTGTGGGACATCCTCGAAGAGGTGATCAGCGAGCACCCGGTGATGCTAAACCGCGCGCCGACGCTGCACCGTCTGGGTATCCAGGCCTTCGAGCCGGTACTGATCGAAGGCAAGGCCATCCAGCTGCATCCGCTGGTTTGCGTTGCGTTCAACGCCGACTTTGACGGTGACCAGATGGCCGTCCACGTTCCGCTGTCGCTTGAAGCGCAGATGGAAGCGCGCACGCTGATGCTGGCTTCGAATAACGTGCTGTCGCCCGCCAACGGCGAGCCGATCATCGTGCCGTCGCAAGATATCGTGCTGGGCCTGTACTACGCCACGCGTGAAGGTGTGAACGAGCTCGGCGAAGGCATGAAGTTCGCAGACGTGGCCGAGGCCCGTCGCGCATACGAGTCTGGCAATGCTTCCCTGCATGCCAAGGTTTCGGTGCGTCTGAACACGATCGAGTTCGGTGCCGAAGGCGAGCGCATTCCGGTGACACGTCGTTATGAAACGACCGTTGGCCGTGCGCTCATGTCGGAGATCCTTCCGGCTGGTCTGCCGTTCAGCGTGATCGACAAGGCGCTGAAGAAGAAAGAGATTTCCCGCCTGATCAACGCGGCCTTCCGTCGCTGCGGTCTGAAGGAATCCGTCGTCTTTGCCGACAAGCTGATGCAGTACGGCTTTACGCTGGCGACCCGCGCCGGTATCTCGATCTCGATCAAGGACATGCTGGTGCCGGGCGAGAAGGATCGCCTGATCGCCGCCTCCGAGGCTGAGGTCAAGGACATTGCCGACCAGTACACTTCGGGTCTGGTGACCGATGGCGAGCGTTACAACAAGGTCGTCGATATCTGGGGTCGTTGTGGTGACCAGGTCGCGAAGGCGATGATGGACCAGCTCGGCCAGGAAGAAGTGGTCGATCGCGACGGCAACACGGTCAAGCAGGAGTCGTTCAACTCCATCTACATGATGGCCGACTCCGGCGCGCGTGGTTCTGCTGCGCAGATCCGCCAGTTGGCTGGTATGCGTGGTCTGATGGCCAAGCCGGACGGCTCGATCATCGAGACCCCGATCACGACCAACTTCCGTGAAGGTCTGAACGTTCTGCAGTACTTCATCTCCACGCACGGCGCCCGTAAGGGTCTGGCAGATACGGCGCTGAAGACTGCGAACTCGGGTTACCTCACCCGTCGTCTGGTCGACGTGACGCAGGATCTGGTCGTGACCGAAGATGATTGCGGTACGCGTGAAGGCTTCGTCATGAAGGCCCTGATCGAGGGCGGCGAAGTTGTCGAGCCGCTGCGCGAGCGCATCCTGGGTCGTGTTGCAGCGGAAGATCTGGTGAATCCGGATACGCAGGAAACCGTGATCGAGGCCAGCACGCTGCTGACCGAAGACATGGTTGAGCTGATCGACAGCCTCGGTATCGACGAGGTCAAGGTCCGCACGGCGCTGACCTGCGAAACGCGCTTTGGTATCTGCGGCAAGTGTTATGGCCGCGATCTGGGCCGTGGTTCCGACGTCAACGTCGGCGAGGCAGTTGGCGTCATCGCTGCCCAGTCGATCGGTGAGCCGGGTACCCAGCTTACGATGCGTACCTTCCACGTCGGTGGTGCTGCGTCGCGTGCTGCCGTTGCAAGCGGTGTCGAGGCCAAGTCGGCCGGTACCATCCGTTTCGCCGGCAACATGCGCTACGTCACCAACGTCAAGGGCGAGAAGGTCGTCATTGCCCGTTCGGCCGAACTGGTCGTGGCAGATGACATGGGCCGCGAGCGCGAGCGTCACAAGCTGCCGTACGGCGCGATGCTGTTCGTTGATGACGGCATGACCGTCAAGGCCGGCGGGCAGCTCGCAACGTGGGACCCGCACACCCGTCCGATCATCACCGAGTACTCCGGTACGGTGAGGTTCGAGAACGTGGAAGAGGGCTCCACGGTTGCCAAGCAGATCGACGAAGTCACTGGTCTGTCGACGCTGGTCGTGATCGATGCCAAGCGTCGTGGTTCGGGGTCGACCGTCAAGGCGTCGCGTCCGCAGGTCAAGCTGATCGATGATCAGGGCCAGGAAGTGCGCATCGCAGGCTCCGAGCATGCGGTCGCCATCACCTTCCAGGTGGGCTCGATCATCACCGTCAAGGACGGTCAGCAGGTCGGTGTGGGTGACGTGCTTGCACGTATTCCCCAGGAATCGGCCAAGACCCGTGACATCACCGGTGGTCTGCCGCGTGTGGCCGAGCTGTTTGAGGCGCGTGCGCCGAAGGATGCTGGCGTGCTGGCCGAGTTCACCGGCACTGTGTCGTTCGGCAAGGACACCAAGGGCAAGCAACGCCTGGTGATCACCGAGCCGGATGGCACGTCGCACGACTTCCTGATCCCGAAAGACAAGCACCTGATGGTTCACGATGGTCAGGTGGTGAACAAGGGCGAACTGATTGTCGATGGTCCGGCCGATCCGCACGACATCCTGCGTCTGCAGGGTATCCCGGCTCTGGCGCGTTACATCATCGACGAAGTGCAGGACGTCTATCGTCTGCAGGGCGTGAAGATCAACGACAAGCATATCGAAGTCATCGTGCGTCAGATGCTGCGTCGGGTGGTCATCACCGATCCGGGCGACACGCGCTTCATCCGTGAAGAGCAGGTCGAGCGTTCTGACGTGTACGAAGAGAACGACAAGATGGTCGCCGAAGGCAAGTTGCCGTCGAACTACGACAACGTTCTGCTCGGCATCACGAAGGCCTCGCTGTCGACCGATTCGTTCATCTCCGCAGCTTCCTTCCAGGAAACCACGCGGGTGCTGACCGAAGCCGCAATCATGGGCAAGCGCGACGAACTCCGTGGTCTGAAGGAGAACGTCATCGTTGGTCGTCTGATCCCGGCCGGTACCGGTATGGCCTACCACCGCAACCGTCGTGTGCAGAAGGCGGGTGGCGATCTCGGTGGCGATCATGCCTGGCCTGGCTTCGACGAAGCGGTTGCGGAGAACGCCGCCGCAAGCGCTGCAGCCGAGGGCGAAGCGTCGCAGGATGTTCAGGCCGGTTGACGCAGGGCTTGTGCCGGAATAGAATCCGGCCTCTTTGTGCGGAATGGCCCATATTGCCTGTTCCGCCGCGGAACAATCCGTCCGAGGTGGCGTGCGCGCCGCCTCGGACCATTTGAAAGACTGACTACTATGCCTACTATCAATCAGCTCGTCCGCAAGCCGCGGGAAAAGGTTGTCGTCAAGAGCAAGGTGCCGGCCCTTGAGGCTTGCCCGCAGAAGCGCGGCGTGTGCACGCGCGTCTATACGACGACTCCGAAGAAGCCGAACTCCGCGCTGCGTAAGGTTGCGAAGGTGCGTCTGACGAACGGCTTTGAGGTCATTTCGTATATCGGTGGTGAAGGCCACAACCTGCAGGAGCACTCGGTTGTGCTGATCCGTGGCGGCCGCGTCAAGGATTTGCCGGGTGTCCGTTACCACATCGTTCGCGGTTCGCTTGACCTCCAGGGTGTCAAGGATCGCAAGCAGTCCCGCTCCAAGTACGGCGCCAAGCGCCCGAAGCAGGCCTGATCCACGCTTACAGACATTAGTCAGAGGTCGTTATGCCCCGTCGTCGCGAAGTACCGAAGCGCGAAATCCTGCCGGACCCGAAGTTCGCTTCCCAGGATGTCTCCAAGTTCATCAACGTGATCATGCAATCCGGCAAGAAGTCGGTTGCCGAGCGCATCGTCTACGGTGCTTTTGATCACATCTCCGGCAAGGCTGGCAAGGATCCGCTGGAGGTGTTTGCGGCTGCGGTCACCAACGTCAAGCCGGTGGTTGAGGTCAAGAGTCGTCGCGTCGGTGGCGCAAACTACCAAGTGCCGGTTGAAGTGCGTCCGTCCCGCCGTATGGCGCTGTCGATGCGCTGGCTGCGTGAGGCGGCTCGCAAGCGTGCCGAGAAGTCGATGGCCCAGCGTCTGGCCGGTGAACTGCTCGAGGCTGCCGAAGGCCGCGGTTCCGCGATGAAGCGTCGCGAAGAAGTGCACCGTATGGCGGAAGCAAACAAGGCATTCTCGCACTACCGTTTCTGATTCTTTGAAACGGTAGTGACTCGGGCCCGACAAGGGCTCGATTGCTTTGTACGGCAGGAATTTCACGCGCCCACGAGGCGCATAGACAGAAGGCAGGATTATCGTGGCTCGCAAGACTCCCATTGAGCGCTATCGCAACATCGGCATCTCCGCGCACATCGACGCCGGC
This sequence comes from Pseudazoarcus sp. NS34, assembly GCF_059703725.1. NCBI lineage: Bacteria > Pseudomonadati > Pseudomonadota > Betaproteobacteria > Rhodocyclales > Zoogloeaceae > Pseudazoarcus > Pseudazoarcus sp. NS34. The sequence goes on along the minus strand of NZ_BAAKIZ010000004.1, from coordinate 81,969 downwards.
AAGACGACGACGACCGAACGCATCCTTTTCTATACCGGCGTGAGCCACAAGATTGGCGAAGTGCACGACGGCGCTGCGACCATGGACTGGATGGAGCAGGAGCAGGAGCGCGGTATCACCATTACCTCGGCTGCCACGACCTGCTTCTGGAAAGGTATGGATCAGCAGTACCCCGAGCATCGTTTCAACATCATCGATACCCCGGGGCACGTGGACTTCACCATCGAAGTTGAGCGCTCCATGCGTGTGCTCGATGGTGCGTGCATGGTTTATTGCGCCGTCGGTGGTGTTCAGCCGCAGTCCGAGACTGTCTGGCGTCAGGCCACCAAGTACAAGGTTCCGCGCCTTGCCTTCGTCAACAAGATGGACCGTCAGGGCGCCAACTTCTTCAAGGTCGTCGAGCAGATGAAGCTCCGCCTGAAGGCGAGTCCGGTTCCGATCGTGATTCCTATCGGTGCCGAAGAGGGTTTCCGGGGTGTTGTCGACCTGCTGAAGATGAAGTCGGTGATCTGGGATGAGGCCAGCCAGGGCATGAAGTTCGAGTATCAGCCGATTCCGGCTGAGCTGCAGGCTGAAGCCGAGAAGTGGCGCGAGCAGATGGTCGAGGCTGCTGCCGAGGCATCCGAAGACCTGATGAACGAGTACCTCGAGAACGGCGAGTTGTCCGAGGAGAAGATCGTTCTGGGTCTGCGTACCCGTACCATCGCCTGCGAAATCCAGCCGATGCTGTGTGGCACTGCGTTCAAGAACAAAGGCGTGCAGCGCATGCTCGACGCCGTGATCGAACTGCTGCCTTCGCCGATCGATATCCCGCCTGTTACCGGTGTGGATGACGACGAGAAGCCGGTTACCCGCAAGGCGGACGACTCCGAAAAGTTCTCTGCACTGGCATTCAAGCTGATGAGTGACCCGTTCGTCGGTCAGTTGACCTTCGTGCGTGTGTACTCCGGCGTTCTCGAGTCCGGCGCGACGGTGCTGAACTCGATCAAGAACAAGAAGGAGCGCATCGGCCGAATTCTGCAGATGCACGCCAACGAGCGCGCCGAGATCAAAGAAGTTGTGGCCGGTGACATCGCCGCCTGCGTGGGTCTCAAGGAAGTGACGACGGGTGAGACGCTGTGCGATCCGTCTGCGCCGATCATCCTTGAGCGCATGATTTTCCCGGATCCGGTGATTCACATTGCCGTCGAGCCGAAGACCAAGAGCGACCAGGAAAAAATGGGTATCGCGCTCGGTCGTCTGGCTCAGGAAGATCCGTCTTTCCGCGTGCGCACCGACGAAGAGTCCGGTCAGACCATCATTTCCGGTATGGGCGAGTTGCACCTTGAGATTCTGGTTGACCGCATGAAGCGCGAATTCAACGTTGAAGCCAACGTTGGTGCGCCGCAGGTTGCCTATCGCGAAGCGATTCGCAAGCCGGTCGAGCAGGAAGGCAAGTTCGTCAAGCAGTCCGGTGGTCGCGGTCAGTACGGCCACGTGTGGATCAAGCTCGAGCCGAACGAAGCCGGCAAGGGTTACGAGTTCGTGGATGCGATCAAGGGTGGTGTGGTTCCGCGCGAATACATCCCGGCGGTCGACAAAGGTCTGCAGGATACGCTGCCGAATGGCGTGCTGGCCGGCTTCCCGGTGGTTGATGTCAAGGTCACGCTGTTCGACGGTTCCTACCACGACGTTGACTCGAACGAAAACGCGTTCCGCATGGCTGCATCGATGGCGTTCAAGGACGCCATGCGCAAGGCCAGCCCGGTTCTGCTTGAGCCCATGATGGCCGTGGTTGTCGAAACCCCGGAAGAGTACATGGGTAACGTCATGGGTGACCTTTCCGGTCGTCGTGGCATCGTGCAGGGCATGGACGACATTCCGGGCGGAATGAAGGAAATCAAGGCCGAGGTTCCGCTGGCCGAGATGTTCGGCTACGCGACGCAGATGCGCTCGTTGTCGCAGGGCCGTGCCACGTATTCCATGGAATTCAAACACTACTCCGAGGCGCCGAAGAACGTCGCCGAGGCAGTGATCAACAATCGCACTAAGTAAGCTCAGAGATCGAGAGAGGACTGAATAATGGCTAAGGGCAAGTTTGAACGTACGAAGCCGCACGTGAACGTAGGCACGATTGGCCACGTTGACCATGGCAAGACGACGCTGACGGCTGCGATCACGACGATTCTGTCGAAGAAGTTCGGCGGCGAAGCGAAAGATTACGCGTCGATCGACAGCGCGCCGGAAGAGAAGGCACGCGGCATCACGATCAACACCGCGCACGTCGAGTACGAGACCGAGGCGCGTCACTACGCCCACGTCGACTGCCCGGGCCACGCCGACTACGTCAAGAACATGATTACCGGTGCTGCGCAGATGGACGGCGCGATTCTGGTGTGCTCGGCCGCTGACGGCCCGATGCCGCAGACGCGTGAGCACATTCTGCTGGCTCGCCAGGTTGGCGTGCCGTACATCATCGTGTTCCTGAACAAATGCGACATGGTCGACGACGAAGAGCTGCTCGAACTCGTCGAGATGGAAGTTCGCGAGCTGCTCTCGAAGTACGACTTCCCGGGTGACGACATCCCCATCATCAAGGGTTCGGCTCTGAAGGCCCTCGAAGGTGACCAGTCGCCGATCGGCGAGCCGGCCATTTTCGAACTGGCTGCAGCGCTCGACAGCTACATCCCGACCCCGGAGCGCGCGATTGACAAGCCGTTCCTGCTGCCGATCGAAGACGTGTTCTCCATCTCCGGTCGTGGCACCGTCGTGACCGGTCGTGTCGAGCGTGGCATCGTCAAAGTCGGTGAAGAGATCGAGATCGTCGGCATCAAGGCCACCGTCAAGACCATCTGCACGGGCGTGGAAATGTTCCGCAAGCTGCTCGACCAGGGTCAGGCTGGCGACAACGTCGGCGTGCTGCTGCGCGGCACCAAGCGTGAAGACGTCGAGCGTGGTCAAGTGCTGTGCAAGCCGGGTTCCATCACCCCGCACACGCACTTCACGGGCGAGATCTACGTGCTGAGCAAAGAAGAGGGTGGTCGTCACACTCCGTTCTTCGCCAACTACCGCCCGCAGTTCTACTTCCGTACGACGGACGTGACTGGTGCGATCACGCTGCCTGAAGGCACCGAGATGGTGATGCCGGGTGACAACGTGTCGATCACGGTGAAGCTGATTGCTCCGATCGCCATGGAAGAAGGTCTGCGCTTCGCGATCCGCGAAGGCGGCCGTACCGTTGGCGCCGGCGTCGTGGCGAAAGTCATCGAGTAATACCAATACTGCCCGGCGTCGCGAGGCGTCGGGCGCTTTGCTCTTTTTGCTCTTTAGGAACAAACATGCAGAACCAGAAAATCCGCATCCGCCTCAAGGCTTTTGACTATCGTCTGATCGATCAGTCCGCCCTGGAAATCGTCGAGACCGCCAAGCGCACCGGCGCCGTCGTTCGTGGCCCCGTGCCGCTGCCGACCCGCAAAGAGCGTTTTGACGTGCTGCGCTCGCCGCACGTAAACAAGGCTTCGCGCGATCAGTTCGAGATCCGTACCCACCAGCGTTTGATGGATATCATTGACCCGACGGAAAAGACGGTTGATGCGCTGATGAAGCTGGATCTTCCGGCTGGTGTGGATGTGGAGATCAAGCTCCAGTAAGAATGTTCGCATGCTTGCATGCGAGATCGAAAGGCCGGTATAATCCGGCCTTTGCGCTTTTCGGCGCAATTTGGTAGTCCCTAAACGGTCCTGGTCAATCGAAACCGGGGTTCAGGAGAAAAAAATGAGTCTAGGCCTTGTTGGTCGCAAGGTCGGCATGACTCGCATCTTTGCTGAGGATGGTCGTTCCATCCCGGTGACGGTGCTTGACGTGTCGAACAACCGTGTGACCCAGATCAAGACGCCCGAAACCGACGGTTATGCCGCGGTTCAGGTTGCGTTTGGTTCGCGTCGCGCAAGCCGCGTGAGCAAGTCGCTTGCCGGTCACTACGCCAAAGCTGGTGTAGAGGCAGGTAGCGTTCTGAAAGAATTCACCGTCGAAACCGACAAGCTCGCCGCGCTCAAGCCCGGCGATGTTGTTGCTGCCGACATCTTTGCCGTTGGTCAGATGGTTGACGTCACCGGCACTTCTATCGGCAAGGGGTTTGCGGGCGCCATCAAGCGTCACAACTTCTCGTCGAACCGCGCCTCGCACGGTAACTCCATCTCCCACAATGCGCCGGGTTCCATCGGTATGGCGCAGGATCCGGGTCGTGTATTCCCGGGTAAGCGGATGGCGGGTCATCTGGGTGCGGTCACATGCACGACGCAAAGCCTTGAGGTTGTGCGCGTGGATGTCGAGCGTCAGTTGCTCCTGGTCAAAGGGGCTGTGCCGGGATCGAAGGGTGGCGACGTGATCGTCCATCCGGCGGTCAAGGCCAATAGCTGAGCGGGGGTGAAATGGAACTGAAGCTCCTGAACGAACAGGGCCAAGAGGCTTCGATGCTGCAAGTGTCGGATTCGCTGTTCGGACGTGATTACAACGAAGCGTTGGTGCACCAGATCGTGGTGGCCTATATGGCCAATGCGCGCTCGGGTAACCGACAGCAGAAAGGCCGCGACGACGTCAAGCACTCGACGCGCAAACCGTGGCGTCAGAAGGGTACGGGTCGTGCTCGCGCCGGTATGTCGTCGAGCCCGATCTGGCGTGGAGGTGGTCGTGCCTTCCCGAATTCGCCGGACGAGAACTTCACGCATAAGGTCAACCGCAAGATGTATCGCGCCGGCGTTGCGACGATTCTGTCGCAGCTCGCCCGTGAAGATCGTCTTGCCGTCATCGACAGTCTCGAGCTCGAGGCGCCGAAGACCAAGCTGCTGACGCAGAAACTGAAGGGCATGGGTCTCGACTCGGTGCTCGTCATCACCGATCAGTTCGACGAGAACCTGTTCCTGTCTTCGCGCAACCTGCACAACGTGCTCGTGCTCGAGGTGTCTGAGGCGGATCCGGTTTCGCTGGTCAATTTCGCCAAGGTGCTGGTCACCAAGGGTGCGCTGGCCAAGATGGAGGAGGTCTGGCAATGAGTGGATTTAGCCAAGAGCGTCTGATGTTGGTGCTGCTCGCGCCCCAGATCTCCGAGAAGGCGACCCAGCTCGCCGACCAGAACGGGCAGGTAGTGTTCAAGGTTCATTCTTCGGCCACCAAGCCGGAAGTGAAGGCCGCTGTCGAGCTGTTGTTCAAGGTCGAGGTTAGCGCGGTGAACATTGCCAACGTCAAGGGCAAGGAAAAGCGTTTCGGTCGCACGATCGGTCGCCGCAAGGGCTGGAAGAAGGCCTTCGTGAGCCTCAAGTCGGGCCAAGAAATCAACTTCGCGGCCGGGGAGTAAAGACATGGCAATCGTTAAAGTCAAACCTACTTCTGCTGGTCGCCGCGCGGTCGTCAAGGTCGTCAACCCCGATCTGCACAAAGGTCGTCCGTTTGCGGCCCTGGTCGAGAAGCAGACCAAGAATGCAGGCCGTAACAACAACGGTCGCATCACGGTGCGTCACCAGGGTGGCGGTCACAAGCAGCACTATCGTGTCGTCGATTTCCGTCGCAACCGCGATGGCATCGTTGCCAAGGTCGAGCGTCTTGAGTATGACCCGAACCGTTCGGCCAACATCGCGCTGATCTGCTACGCCGATGGTCAGCGTGCCTACATCATCGCGCCGAAAGGGCTCGAAGTTGGCCAGCAGGTCGTGAGCGGCTCAGAGGCGCCGATCAAGCCGGGTAACACGCTGCCGATTCGCAATATTCCGGTCGGTACGACGATTCATTGCATCGAGTTGCAGCCGGGCAAAGGTGCTCAGATGGCGCGTGCCGCCGGAGCGTCTGTCCAGTTGCTCGCACGGGAAGGCTCTTACGCTCAGGTTCGCCTGCGTTCGGGTGAGGTCCGTCGGGTGCACGTTGAATGCCGCGCCACCATTGGTGAGGTCGGCAATTCCGAGCACTCCTTGCGCAAGATCGGCAAGGCCGGTGCCAACCGCTGGCGTGGCATCCGCCCGACGGTGCGAGGTGTCGCGATGAACCCGGTCGATCACCCGCACGGCGGTGGTGAAGGCCGTACGGGCGAAGGCGGTGTTCCGCGCAGTCCGTGGGGTCAGCCGGCCAAGGGATACCGTACGCGGAGCAACAAGCGCACGGACAAGATGATCGTGCAGCGCCGCTACAAGCGATAAGAGGTAAAAGATGGCACGTTCCGTAAAAAAGGGACCGTTTGTTGACGGTCACCTGCTGAAAAAGGTGGATGCGGCGCGCACGTCCAACGACAAGCGCCCCATCAAGACCTGGTCCCGCCGTTCGACGGTCCTGCCCGACTTCGTCGGTCTGACGATCGCGGTGCATAACGGTCGCCAGCACGTTCCGGTATTCATTTCCGAGAACATGGTCGGCCACAAGCTCGGCGAGTTCGCGCTCACGCGTACCTTCAAAGGTCACGCTGCGAGCAAGAAGGCGAAGAGGTAAGGGGAAAACATGGAAACCAAAGCGATTCTCCGCGGTGTCCGCCTGTCTGCCCAAAAAGGCCGACTGGTTGCTGACATGGTGCGAGGCAAGCCGGTTGATCAGGCGCTGAGCATTCTCGCCTTCTCACCGAAGAAAGGTGCCGAGATCATCCGCAAGGTGGTCGAGTCCGCGATTGCCAATGCCGAGCACAACGACGGTGCCGATATCGATACCCTGAAAGTCACGACGATCATGGTCGAGGAAGGCACTTCGCTGAAGCGCTTCACTGCGCGTGCGAAAGGTCGGGGCAACCGCATTCTCAAGCCCACCTGCCATATCTACGTGTCGGTCGGGGAGTAAGGAGCAACTATGGGTCAGAAAATTCATCCGACCGGGTTCCGTCTCGCGGTTACGCGCGACTGGTCCTCGCGCTGGTTCGCTCCGACGGGCGATTACGCAAAGATGCTTGGTGAAGACATCAAGGTTCGCGACTTCCTCAAGAAGCGTCTTGCGCATGCCTCCGTCGGTCGCGTCATCATCGAGCGCCCGGCCAAGAACGCACGCATTACGCTGTTCAGTGCTCGTCCTGGTGTGATCATCGGCAAGAAGGGTGAGGACATCGAGACGCTCAAGCGCGAACTGCAGGGCATCATGGGTGTTCCGGTTCACGTGAACATCGAGGAAGTCCGCAAGCCCGAGGTTGATGCTCAGCTGATCGCTGACTCGATTGCTCAGCAGCTCGAGAAGCGGATCATGTTCCGTCGCGCCATGAAGCGCGCGATGCAGAACGCCACGCGTCTCGGCGCGCAGGGTATCAAGATCATGAGTTCCGGCCGCCTTAACGGCGCGGAGATTGCCCGTACCGAGTGGTATCGCGAAGGTCGCGTGCCGCTGCACACACTGCGTGCGGACATCGATTACGGCTTCTCCGAGGCAAAGACCACCTACGGCATCATCGGCATCAAGGTGTGGGTGTACAAGGGTGAGATGCTCGGTCGCAATGAAAAGCCTGCTGCGGTAGAGGGTGAAGGCGAGGTTCGCAAGGCGCGTCGCGCGCCGCGTTCCGATGCACCTGATGGTCGCGCTCCCAAGCGCGCCGGCCGTCGAGCAGATCAACCGGATGCCGACAAGAGCGGCGCACGTACGAAGAAATCGGGAGTAGACGATGCTGCAGCCGTCGAGAAGGAAGTATCGTAAGGAACAGAAGGGCCGTAACACCGGCGTCGCCACTCGTGGTGCGAAGGTCAGTTTCGGTGAGTTCGGCCTTAAGGCGGTTGGTCGTGGTCGTCTGACTGCTCGTCAGATCGAGTCCGCCCGTCGTGCGATGACCCGTCACATCAAACGTGGCGGTCGTATCTGGATCCGCGTGTTCCCGGACAAGCCGATCTCCAGCAAACCTGCCGAAGTCCGTATGGGTAACGGTAAGGGTAACCCGGAGTACTGGGTTGCTGAGATTCAGCCGGGCAAGGTGTTGTACGAAATGGATGGCGTCAGCGAAGAACTCGCCCGCGAAGCGTTCCGGCTTGCTGCCGCGAAACTTCCGCTTGCGACGGTTTTCGTGCATCGCCACTTGGGGTGATCTGATGAAAGCAAGTGAACTTCGCGCCAAAGGCGTAGAGGAATTGGACAAGGAGTTGCTCGAGTTGCTGAAGGCGCAGTTCTCTCTGCGTATGCAACACGCGACTCAGCAACTTGGCGATACGACCCAGCTGCGCAAAGTGCGTCGCGATGTGGCCCGTGTCCGTACCCTGTTGCGTGAAAAGGCGGTGCAGAAATGACCGAACAGACTCAAAGCGTACGTCGCACCCTGGTGGGGCGCGTCGTGAGTGACAAGATGCAGAAGACCGTGACCGTGCTCGTCGAGCGTCGTGTGAAGCACGAGCTTTACGGCAAGATCATGACGAAGACTGCGAAGTACCATGCACATGACAGCGAAGAGCTGGCTGGCGCTGGAGATCTTGTCGAGATTGAAGAGTGCCGTCCGATTGCCAAGACTGTTGCTTGGCGTGTTGCGAAGGTGTTGGAGAAGGCGCGCGTCATCTGATCGCCTTTTTTACTGCCGAGCAGTTTAATGGCTTGCGGATTTGATATTCCGCCATTATACTGCTCGGTCTTCGCTTCTGTAATTCCGCCCCTGGCAGGGCATCCCACCCGAACGGGTTCCAAGACTGACCGCTCCGGCGGGAAAAGTTGGAGATAAATTCATGATTCAAATGCAGTCCATGCTGGATGTGGCCGATAACTCTGGCGCGCGTTCGGTGATGTGTATCAAGGTTCTTGGTGGTTCCAAGCGTCGCTATGCCGGCATTGGGGACATCATCAAGGTCAGCATCAAGGATGCTGCTCCGCGTGGTCGCGTGAAGAAGGGTGATGTCTATAGTGCGGTGGTTGTGCGTACCGCCAAGGGCGTTCGTCGCCCGGATGGCTCGCTCGTCAAGTTCGACGGCAACGCCGCAGTCCTGCTTAACAACAAGCTCGAGCCGATTGGTACCCGTATCTTCGGACCGGTCACCCGTGAGCTGCGTACCGAGAAGTTCATGAAGATCGTCTCGCTCGCGCCCGAAGTGCTCTGAGAGGTTTTGCGATGAACAAGATCCGTAAAGGTGATGAAGTAGTGGTCCTGGCCGGTAAGGACAAGGGCCGTCGTGGCGCCGTGCTGCGTCGCGTCGATGATGAGCGCGTGCTCGTCGAAGGCGTGAATCGCGTTAAAAAGCACGTGCGTCCGAATCCGATGAAGGGCGAAACGGGTGGCATCATCGAGAAAGAGATGCCGATCCAGGTTTCCAACGTTGCCCTGTTCAACCCGGCCGCTCAAAAGGCCGATCGGGTTGGCTTCAAGGTGCTTGAAGATGGTCGTAAAGTCCGCTTCTTCAAGTCGAACGGCGAACTGGTTGACGCCTAAGGGAGTGACGATGGCGCGCTTGAAAGAGTTTTATAAAGACACGGTTGTTTCGGAGCTGACTTCGCGCTTCGAGTACAAGTCGGTCATGGAGGTGCCCCGCATCACCAAGATCACCCTGAACATGGGTGTTGGTGAGGCGGTTGGCGACAAGAAGATTCTCGAGAATGCGGTGGCTGACATGGCCAAGATCGCCGGTCAGAAGCCGGTGGTGACCAAGGCTCGGAAGTCCATCGCGGGTTTCAAGATCCGTGACGGTTATCCGATCGGTTGCATGGTCACGCTGCGCGGTCCGCAAATGTTCGAGTTTCTGGATCGTCTGGTCGCTGTGGCAATCCCGCGTATCCGCGACTTCCGCGGTATTTCCGGGAAAGGCTTCGATGGTCGTGGCAACTACAACATGGGCGTCAAAGAGCAGATTATTTTCCCGGAGATCGAGTACGACAAGATCGATGCTCTCCGCGGGATGAACATCAGCATCACGACGACCGCGAAATCCGACGAGGAAGCGAAGGCGCTGCTCGCGGCGTTCAAGTTCCCGTTCAAGAATTGAGGCTGTTATGGCGAAATTGGCTCTGATCAATCGTGAGGAAAAGCGTAGCAAGCTGGTGGCAAAGTATGCCGCTAAGCGCGCCGCGCTGATCGCCCAGATCAAGGACAGCAAGCTGTCCGAAGAGGAGCGCATGGTTGCGCGCTTGAAGCTGCAGCAGCTTCCGCGCAATGCGAGCCCGGTCCGCGGTCGCAATCGTTGCACGCTCACCGGTCGCCCGCGTGGTGTGTTCCGCAAGTTCGGTCTGTGTCGCAACAAGCTGCGTGAACTCGCGTTCCGCGGCGAAGTGCCCGGCGTGACCAAGGCGAGCTGGTAAGGGGGGTATGAAATGAGTATGTCCGATCCGATCGCCGACATGCTGACACGCATCCGTAATGGACAGCAGGCTCAGAAAGTCACGGTCACGATGCCGAGCTCGAAACTGAAGATCGCAATTGCGAAGGTTCTTCAGGACGAGGGCTACATCGATTCCTATTCGGTGCGGGAGAACGGCGGCAAGCCGGAACTTGACATCGGTTTGAAGTATTACGCCGGCCGTCCGGTCATCGAGCGCATTGAGCGCGTGAGCCGCCCAGGTCTTCGTATCTACAAGGGTAGCGACAAGCTTCCGCGCGTCATGAACGGACTGGGTGTGGCCATCGTGTCGACTCCCCGGGGCGTCATGACCGACCGTGCGGCCCGTGCCGGCCGCGTCGGTGGCGAAGTCATCTGCTACGTCGCCTAAGGAGTAAGCATGTCTCGTGTAGCGAAGAATCCGGTCGCGCTCCCGAAGGGTGTGGAAGCGACGATCAGCGCGGGTCAGGTCACCGTAAAGGGGCCTCTCGGCGTGCTGACCCAGCAGTTCAGCAATAACATCACGATCGAACGTGATGGTGAAGCCTTGGTGTTCGCGCCGCGTGAAGGCGCAGCGAATGGCCACGCCATGTCGGGTACCGCTCGTGCAGTGGTGAACAATATGGTGCTTGGCGTCAGCAAGGGCTTTGAAAAGAAGCTCACGCTGGTCGGTGTCGGTTATCGCGCCCAAGCCCAAGGCGACAAGCTGAATCTGTCGCTGGGTTTCTCTCACCCCGTCGTGCATCAGATGCCGGCTGGTGTGAAAGTGGAGACGCCAACCCAGACCGAGGTCCTCATCAAGGGGATCGACAAGCAGCAAGTCGGCCAAGTTGCGGCTGAAGTGCGGGCATATCGCCAGCCTGAACCCTATAAGGGTAAGGGCGTCCGTTACGCGGACGAGGTGATCGTGCTCAAGGAAACCAAGAAGAAGTAAGGGCGGTTTTCATGAACAAAAAACTAGGTCGTCTGCGTCGTGCCCGCAAAACCCGGGCCAAGCTCGCGGAACTGAAAGCAGTGCGTCTCACGGTGTTCCGGACGAACGCGCACATTTATGCGCAAATCATCTCGGGCTGCCGTTCGAAGGTGCTCGCCTCTGCTTCCACGGTGGAAAAAGATGTCCGCGCCCAGCTCAAGTCCGGTGCGAACAAGGAAGCCGCCACGGTGGTCGGCAAGCTCATCGCCGAACGCGCCAAGGCTGCCGGCATCGAGCAGGTCGCGTTCGATCGTTCCGGTTTTCTTTATCACGGTCGCGTCAAAGCGCTGGCCGATGCAGCCCGCGAAGGCGGACTGAAGTTCTAAGCGAGGATTCGTATGGCCAAGCAACAAAGCAAACGAGCGCCTGGAGCTGAAGAGCGCGACGACAACATGCGCGAGAAGATGGTTGCCATCAATCGCGTGACGAAAGTCGTCAAGGGTGGTCGCATCCTCGGTTTCGCAGCGCTGACCGTGGTCGGTGACGGTGATGGCGGTATCGGCATGGGTAAGGGCAAGTCCCGCGAAGTGCCGGTCGCTGTGCAAAAGGCAATGGACGAGGCTCGCCGCAAGATGGCGAAAGTTGCCCTGCGCAATGGCACCCTGCAGCACACCGTGATCGGCCACCATGGCGCCGCTCGCGTGCTGATGCAGCCTGCTCCTAACGGCACCGGCATTATTGCGGGTGGTCCGATGCGCGCGGTGTTCGAGGTGATGGGCGTGACCGATGTGATCTGCAAGTGCATCGGTTCGACCAACCCTTACAACGTCGTGCGTGCAACGATCAGCGGCCTGCTCGCAATCAGCACGCCGGCGGAAATTGCTGCCAAGCGCGGCAAATCCGTCGAAGAGATTCTGGGGTAAGCGATGTCCGACAAGAAGATCAAGGTCACGCTCGTTAAAAGCGTGATCGGTACCAAGCAATCGCACCGCGCGACGGTTCGTGGCCTGGGCCTGCGTCGACTGAACCACTCGGTCGAACTGCAGGACACGCCCGAAGTGCGCGGCATGATCAACAAGGTTTCGTACCTTGTGAAGTCCGAGGGTTGATATGCGACTGAATTCCATTAAGCCCGGTGAGGGCTCCAAGAAGGCCGTACGTCGCGTTGGACGCGGCATCGGTTCTGGTTTGGGCAAGACTTGCGGTCGTGGCCACAAGGGTCAGAAGTCCCGTACGGGCGGTTTCCACAAGGTCGGCTTTGAAGGCGGTCAAATGCCGCTGCAGCGCCGTCTGCCCAAGCGTGGTTTCGTGTCGCTGACGCGTGCTCGCAATGCGGAAGTGCGTCTGTCCGAGATCGACAAGCTGCCGATCGACGAAATCGATCTGCTGGTGTTGAAGCAGGCTGGCGTGATTCCGGCGGATTCTCTTTCGGCCAAAGTCATCCTGTCGGGTGAGATCGGTCGCAAAGTAACCCTGCGTGGTGTTGGTGCCACCAAGGGTGCGCTCGCGGCGATCGAAGCCGCCGGCGGCTCCGTCTCGGCCGAATAAGGCAAGGAAAGCACAGTGGCAAACACCGCAGGCACCTTGGGTAGCACCGGGCGTTTCGGAGATCTCAAGCGTCGCTTGTTCTTCGTGCTCGGTGCGCTCATCGTCTATCGTCTTGGTGCGCACATTCCAGTGCCCGGCATCGACCCGGAGCGGCTCGCAGAGCTGTTCCAGTCGCAAGCTGGTGGCATCCTGGGGGTGTTCAACCTCTTTTCGGGCGGTGCGCTGTCGCGTTTCACGATTTTCGCGCTGGGCATCATGCCGTACATTTCGGCGTCCATCATCATGCAGCTTCTGACGGTGGCAGTTCCGTCGCTGGAGCAGCTGAAGAAGGACGGCGAAGCTGGCCGACGCAAGATCACGCAATACACGCGGTACGGGACGTTGGTGCTGGCTCTGGCTCAAGCGATCGGAATTTCGATTGCACTTGAGACGCAGGCTGGGCTGGTGCTCGATCCGGGCTTGATGTTCCGCTTTGTGACCGTGGCAACGCTGGTGACCGGCACCATGTTTCTGATGTGGCTGGGTGAGCAGATCACCGAGCGCGGTATCGGAAACGGGATTTCGCTGATCATTTTCGCCGGCATCGTGGCGGGGTTGCCCAGCGCTATCGCTGGTCTGTTCGAGCTGGTACGTACCGGTGCAATGCATCCCTTCACGGCGCTCGTGATCTGCGTGCTGGTGGTGGTGGTTACTGGCTTCGTGGTGTTTGTTGAACGCGGTCAGCGCAAGATCCTGGTGAACTACGCCAAGCGTCAGGTCGGCAACAAGGTGTATGGCGGGCAGAGCTCGCATCTGCCTTTGAAGCTGAACATGGCTGGTGTGATTCCGCCGATCTTTGCGTCGAGCATCATCCTGTTCCCGGCAACGCTCGGTCAGTGGTTCGGAGCTTCTGAGGGCATGACTTGGCTGCGCGACATTTCGTCGACGCTGGCTCCGGGGCAACCGATTTACGTAATGCTGTACGCGCTGGCGATCATCTTCTTCTGCTTCTTTTACACGGCATTGGTGTTCAACCCCCGTGAGACTGCAGACAACCTGAAGAAGAGCGGTGCGTTCGTGCCGGGTATTCGTCCGGGTGACCAGACGGCTCGCTACATCGAGAAGATCCTGACGCGCCTCACCATGGTCGGCGCGATCTACATCACTCTCGTGTGCCTGTTGCCGGAGTTTCTGATCCTGCGCTGGAATGTGCCGTTCTATTTCGGTGGCACCTCACTGCTGATCATCGTGGTGGTGACGATGGATTTCATGAACCAGGTGCAGTCGCATGTGATGTCGCACCAGTATGAAAGCCTGTTGAAGAAAGCGAACTTCAAAGGCGCCGGTTTGCCCTCCAGGTGAGCAAATGGCGAAGGAAGACGTAATCGAGATGCAGGGGGAGGTACTTGAAAACCTCCCGAACGCGACGTTCCGCGTGAAGCTTGAAAACGGACACGTTGTACTCGGATACATCTCCGGGAAGATGCGCATGCACTACATCCGGATTCTTCCGGGCGACAAGGTAACGGTTCAACTTACGCCGTATGACCTGAGCAAAGCCCGGATCGTGTTCCGGACGAAGTAATTCAAGATATTAGGAGCAATAAAATGAGAGTCCAAGCTTCTGTCAAGCGGCTGTGCCGCAACTGCAAGGTCGTTCGTCGCAAAGGCGTGGTTCGCGTCATCTGCACGGATCCGCGTCACAAGCAGCGTCAGGGTTGATCTCCGCGCTGCCTAAGATTACAATTTAACGTTTCGCTTTTTGGGGTATAGCCGAATGGCACGTATCGCTGGGGTCAACATTCCCAACCATAAGCACGTCGAGATCGCGCTGACTGCCATTTTTGGCATTGGCCGCACCCGTGCCCAGAAAATTTGCGACGAGTCCGCTATTGCCCGTTCGGTCAAGGTCAAGGATCTGACCGAGTCGGACATGGACCGTCTCCGTGATGGCGTTGCGAAGTTCGTCGTAGAAGGCGATCTTCGTCGTGAAGTCACGATGAACATCAAGCGTTTGATGGACCTCGGTTGCTACCGTGGTTTCCGCCACCGCCGTGGTCTGCCGATGCGTGGTCAGCGTACTCGCACGAATGCTCGTACTCGCAAGGGTCCGCGCAAGTCCATCGCCGGCAAGAAGAAGTGATCAGGGGTTAATAAATGGCTAAGACTGCTGCGAAGGTTCGCAAGAAGGTCAAGAAGAACGTTGCCGAGGGTATCGCCCACGTTCACGCGAGCTTCAACAACACCATCATCACGATTACCGACCGCCAGGGCAATGCCCTGTCGTGGGCGACCTCGGGTGGTGCCGGTTTCAAGGGCTCGCGCAAGAGCACTCCGTTTGCGGCGCAGGTCGCTGCGGAGGCCGCCGGCAAGGCTGCCCAGGAATGCGGCATCAAGAACCTCGAGGTTCGTATCAAGGGCCCCGGCCCGGGTCGTGAATCGGCCGTGCGTGCGCTCAACTCGATCGGCATCAAGATTTCCAGCATCACGGATGTCACGCCGGTTCCGCACAACGGTTGCCGTCCGCCCAAGAAGCGTCGTATCTGACGAAGGAGTAGAAAGTGGCTCGTAATCTGGATCCCAAGTGCCGTCAGTGCCGCCGCGAAGGCGAGAAGCTGTTCCTCAAGGCCGAAAAGTGTTTTACCGATAAGTGTTCGATCGAGCGTCGTTCCTACGCGCCGGGTCAGCACGGTCAGCGTTCCGGCCAGCGTATGTCCGGCTACGGTGTTCAGCTTCGTGAGAAGCAGAAGATCCGTCGTCTGTATGGCGTGCTCGAAGGCCAGTTCCGCCGAGTGTTTGCCGAGGCAGATCGTCGCCGCGGCCAAACCGGTGAGAACCTGCTTCAGCTGCTGGAAGGCCGTCTGGACTCCGTCGTGTATCGCATGGGTTTTGGTGGCTCGCGTGCCGAGTCGCGTCAGCTGGTTCGTCACAACGCGATCCTGATCAACGGCAAGCGGGTGAACATTCCCTCGTATGTCGTGAAGCCGGGTGATGTGGTTGAGCTGACCGAAGCTGCGCGTGGCCAACTGCGTGTAAAGGCTGCCCTCGAGGCCGCGAACTCGCGTGGTTTCCCCGAGTGGCTCGACGTTGACGCTAAAGCTGGCAAAGGTACCTTCAAGGCCTACCCGCAACGTGCCGAACTGCCCCCGACGATCAACGAGAATCTGGTCGTCGAACTCTATTCGCGCTAACTCCGGTTAGCCCCAGGACATAAGGCCCGAGGAACTGCTGATGCAAAGCAATGCACTGCTGAAACCGCGCATCATCGACGTGCAGAACATCTCGCCGGTGCAGGCGCGAGTCACGATGGAGCCGTTCGAGCGTGGGTTTGGTCATACGCTTGGCAACGCGCTTCGTCGCATCCTGCTGTCGTCGCTGCCCGGCAGCGCCCCGACGGAAGTTACGATCGAAGGGGTGCTGCACGAGTACTCCACTCTCGACGGTGTGCGCGAAGACATCGTCGACGTGCTGCTCAACCTGAAGGGCGTCGTGCTGAAGCTGCACAACCGCCCCGATGCGACCCTGCGTCTTTCGAAAAGCGGCGAAGGTGTGGTCACTGCCGCGGATCTTGAGATCGGTCATGATGTCGAGATCATCAACCCGGATCACGTGATTGCGCATATCGCGCCGGGCGGCAAGCTGGACATGGAGATTCGTGTTCAGCAGGGCCGTGGCTATGAGCCGGCGAATGTGCGTCCGGAGAATGCCGAGAGCAAGGCGATCGGCCGCATCATGATTGATGCGTCGTTCAGCCCGGTTCGTCGCGTGAGTTACATGGTCGAAAGCGCCCGTGTCGAACAGCGTACCGACCTTGATCGTTTGGTTATCGACATCGAGACCAATGGCGCCGTCGATCCTGAAGAGGCAATCCGCTATTCGGCCCGCGTGCTGATGGATCAGCTGTCGGTGTTCGCTGAGCTGGAAGGTACGGAACCGGTTGAGGAGCGCGTTGAGAGCGTGACGATCGACCCGGTGCTGCTGCGCCCGGTTGACGACCTTGAGCTGACGGTGCGCTCGGCCAATTGCTTGAAGGCCGAGAACATCTACTACATCGGTGATCTGATCCAGCGCACCGAGACTGAGCTGCTGAAGACCCCGAACCTGGGTCGCAAGTCGCTCAACGAGATCAAAGAAGTGTTGGCCACCCGTGGTCTTACGCTTGGCATGAAACTTGAAAACTGGCCGCCGGCCGGGCTTGAAAAGCTCGGTTGATGCGGGTCGAATGAGGTAATAGAAAATGCGTCACCGCAACGGTCTTCGCAAGCTGAACCGGACCAGCAGCCACCGCCAGGCGATGTTCCGCAACATGGCCAACTCGCTGCTGCAGCATGAGGTCATCAAGACGACTCTGCCTAAGGCAAAAGAGCTGCGCCGCGTCGTCGAGCCGCTGATCACCCTTGGCAAGAAGCCGACGGTGGCAAATCGCCGCCTCGCATTCAACCGCATGCGCGACCGCGATATGGTCGTCAAGCTCTTCAATGAGCTTGGCCCGCGTTTTGCTGAGCGTAACGGCGGTTATCTGCGCATCCTCAAGTACGGCTTCCGCGATGGCGACAATGCGCCGATGGCGTTGGTCGAATTGGTGGATCGTCCGGAGACGGACGAAGCGTCTGCCGATCAGGTCAAAGAAGCGGCCTGAGCATTCAGCGCCGTTGATCTCAAAAAGGGGCCCTTGGGCCCCTTTTTGTATTGCAGCTCAATGATTTCCATCGCGCCAGCGCTCAAGGGACCGACGATCGCGCTTGGTTGGCCGGCCGGCGGTGGTCTCGTGCGTTGGCTCCAGTTTGCGTAGTGCCTCGGCTTCGACTTTTCTGCTCAGACTCTCTTCAGTCTCGGCATACAAAGTCTGGGCGGTAGTGGCTGGGCCGCGCTGTGTACTTAGCGCGAGAACGACCAGTTCGCGATCCAGTGAGTCCTTCAGCAGCCTGAGCACGTCGCCGACGCGTACGTTGCGGGCGGGTTTGCAGCGCAGGCCATCGACGCGCACGTGTCCGGCGTCGATCGCTGCTGCGGCGATGCTGCGTGTCTTGTAGAAGCGCGCAGCCCACAGCCACTTGTCGATGCGTACGCCTTCGTTACCAGGTGTTGTGTCGTGGGTATTGTTGCGTGGCATGACTGGTATCCTTGGCGGCTCAAACGGAGGTGTATGTACGCCTCTCACCAATTCTACGGAGACGGCGATGGCTTGTGTGCTCGTGACCGGTGGGGCTGGCTATATCGGCTCGCATACTTGCGTTGCGTTGCTCGCCGCGGGATACGACGTCGTGGTGGTGGATAGTCTGGTCAATGCTCACCCGCAAGCACTTGAGCGTGTCGAGCGAATTGCGGGTAAGCGACTCGCGGCGTTCTATGCCATAGACGTGCGTTCGGCCCCCGCGCTTGCGGACGTGTTTGAGCGACACTCGATCGATGCAGTGATTCATTTTGCTGCACTCAAGGCTGTCGGCGAGTCGGTGGCCGAACCTCTCAAGTACTACGACAACAACGTCGGCGGCACCATCGCTGTGGTGAGCGCAATGCGCAATGCGGGGGTGTGCCGTCTCGTGTTCAGCTCGTCTGCCACGGTGTACGGGGATCCAGTGGCGGTGCCGGTCCGTGAGGATTTTCCGACCGCTCCGACCAACCCTTACGGCTGGAGCAAATGGATGATGGAGCACGTGCTCAGCGAGGTGGCTCAGGCCGAGCCAGGCTGGTCGGTTGCCGTGCTGCGCTACTTCAATCCGGTCGGAGCTCATGCCAGTGGGCTGATCGGCGAGGATCCAGAGGGTTTGCCTAACAATTTGATGCCGTATATCAGCCAGGTGGCTGTCGGACGCTTGCCGGAACTAAAGGTGTTCGGTGATGACTACCCGACAATCGATGGTACCGGAGTGCGCGACTATATCCACGTTGAGGACCTGGCTCGGGGGCACCTCCATGCGCTGGAGCGCATCGACAGTCTTCCCGGTATCCACTGCATCAACCTTGGGACGGGACGCGGCTACAGTGTGCTGGAAGTCTTGCGTGCCTTCGAGGTTGCGAGTGGGAGGCAGATTCCCTTCAAGGTAATGCCGCGCCGCGCTGGTGATATCGCGGAGTGCTGGGCCGATCCGTCATTGGCGCAGCGAGTGTTGGATTGGCGCGCCGAGCGCGATCTGACGGCGATGTGCACCGATGCCTGGCGTTGGCAATCAGAAAACCCGCGCGGATATTCAAGCGAAACGACAAAGTGAAGTGGAAGGAGGCGCCGTGAGCGATACGCAGATTGAGGAACAGCTCAATGTCCTGGGCGGGCCACTGCTGGCCTGCAGTTACGCGCCGTTGACCGGATTCTTCCGGACCGGCTGCTGCGAGACCAGTGGCGAGGATGTCGGACGTCATGTGGTGTGCGTGAAGGTGACGCGTGAATTTCTCGAGTTCTCTCGGTCTACCGGGAACGATCTGAGCACGCCGCGGCCCGAATTCCGGTTTGCAGGCCTTCAGCCAGGAGATCGCTGGTGCCTGTGTGCAGCGCGTTGGCTGGAGGCTCATCGAGCGGGAGCTGCGCCCGGCGTGGTTTTGGCGGCCACGCATCGTGCCGCGCTGGAGATCATTCCACTGGAGCTGTTGCGGGAGTGCGCGCTCGAGTCCTGATGCCTGACTGCGTCTGCGGCAGTCGCTACAAGGATCAGAGGCAGAGTGCTTACCAGTGCTTGCGTACGCGGTTTCGGTACTGCACGTCGTTGGGGAGCACCTTCTGCATGGCTTCGAGGTGGCTCGTGAACATTTGAGTCGCCTTCTGCATGGTTTCCGGGCGGATGTACGGTAATTCCTTCTGCCGGGCGGTCATGCGCACGATCAGCTCGATGGCGCGTTTGCGCAACTGCTCGTCTGGCGGAAGATACATGCCGAGCTCGGCGCTCAGCAGCGTCTTGAGGAACTCGACCCGTCGGTCGATGCGCTCCATGAACCGTGTCTCCGCTTCGTTCAGCTGTTCGCTCATCGCTTGCTCCCTGAACCGTCGTTCAATCCGTTTCGGCTGAGGCCGTTGCAGTTTCGTGTATCTGCAGCGTGCGCGACAGGTAGCGCCCGGTGTGGCTGCCGGCATGCTGCGCAATGCTTTCCGGCGGGCCGCTGCATACGATCATGCCGCCGCCATCGCCCCCTTCGGGACCGAGGTCAATCACCCAGTCGGCGGTCTTGATTACATCAAGGTTGTGCTCAATGATGACGACGGTGTTGCCGTGGTCGCGCAGACGCTGCACGACACCAAGCAGCAATTCTATGTCATGAAAGTGCAGGCCGGTGGTCGGCTCATCCAGAATGTAGAGCGTGCGGCCCGTGTCGCGTTTGGACAGTTCCAGCGCCAGCTTGACGCGCTGGGCCTCGCCGCCGGACAAGGTCGTGGCGCTCTGGCCGAGGCGGATGTAGCCAAGGCCGACGTCCATCATGGTGTCGAGCTTGCGCGCGATGCTCGGCACCGCCGCAAAGAAATCCAGAGCCTGTTCTACCGTCATCTCCAGAACTTCCTGGATGTTCTTGCCGCGGTAGCGGATCTCCAGCGTCTCGCGGTTATAGCGTTTGCCATGGCACACGTCGCACGGGACGTACATGTCGGGCAGAAAGTGCATTTCCACCTTGATCATGCCGTCGCCTTGGCAGGCCTCGCAGCGGCCGCCCTTGACGTTGAAAGAGAAACGTCCCGGGCCGTAGCCGCGCGCGCGCGAATCCGGCACCCCTGAAAACAGGTCGCGGATCGGCGTGAACAAGCCCGTGTAGGTGGCCGGGTTGGAGCGTGGCGTGCGGCCGATCGGTGACTGGTCGACGTTGATGACCTTGTCGAAGTGGTCCAGGCCCTCAATGGCGTCGAACGGTGCCGGCTCGGTGTTGCTGCCATACAGATGCCGCGCGGCGATGGCATACAGGGTGTCGTTGATGAGCGTCGATTTGCCCGAGCCCGATACCCCGGTGACGCAGGTGAGCAGGCCGCAGGGGATTTCCAGATCGACGTTCTTCAGGTTGTTGCCGAGGCAGCCGGTCAGGCGCAGCGTGCGCTGTGGGTCCGGCGAGAGCCGGTGGGCTGGCATCGGGATGCTGCGGCGTCCAGACAGGTAGGCGCCGGTCATCGAGTCGGGGTGAGCGATCACCTCATCCGGCGTGCCGGACGCGATCACGCGCCCGCCATGCTCGCCGGCGCCAGGCCCCATGTCGACAACGTAGTCGGCGGCACGGATCGCATCCTCGTCGTGTTCGACGACGATCACTGTGTTGCCCAGGTCGCGCAGCTTGCGCAGCGTGTCGAGCAGACGGTCGTTGTCGCGCTGGTGCAGGCCGATCGACGGTTCGTCGAGCACGTACATCACGCCGGTCAGGCCCGAGCCGATCTGGCTTGCCAGTCGGATGCGTTGGGCTTCGCCGCCGGATAGCGTGTCGGCAGAGCGGTCGAGTGACAGGTATCCCAGTCCGACGTCGATCAGAAAGCCGAGCCGGTTGCCGATTTCACGCACGATCTTGTCGGCAACCGCCGCCCGTTGGCCGGTCAGTTGCAGGTTGTCGAAGAAGGCGCGGGTTTCCGACAGCGGCATGTTGGCGACGCGGTTGATCGGCAGATCTCCGATCAGCACATGGCGCGCCTCGGCGCGCAGGCGTGAGCCGCCGCAGGCCGGGCACGCGCGGGTCGCGCGATACTTGGCCAACTCCTCGCGGACCGTGACCGAATCGGTCTCGCGGAAACGTCGTTCGAGGTTGGGGATGATGCCCTCGAAGGGGTGCTCCTTCGCGACCAGTCGCCCGCTGTCGGAGAAGTAGCGGAAAGTGATTTTCTGGCTGCCCGAGCCGTGCAGGACGATGTCGCGGATGTCCTCGGGGAGCTCGCCAAAGTGCGTGTCGACGTCGAAGTCGTAATGGACCGCAAGCCCGGTCAGCATCTGAAAGTAGAACTGGTTGCGTCGATCCCAGCCGCGAATCGCCCCGGAAGCCAGCGACAGCTCCGGGTGAGCGACAACGCGCGCCGGGTCGAAGAACTCGACATGTCCGAGGCCGTCACAGGTCGGACAGGCGCCGGCCGGGTTGTTGAACGAAAACAGGCGCGGTTCCAGCTCCGCCAGGGCGTAGCTGCAGATCGGGCAGGCAAAGCGCGCGGAAAACAGATGTTCGTGCCCGCTGTCGAGTTCCACGGCAATTGCCCGGCCCTCGGCATGCAGCAGCGCTGTCTCGAATGATTCGGCAATGCGCCCGCGCTGGTCGGCGCGCACCTTGAGGCGGTCGATGACCACCTCTACGGTGTGGCGGCGACCCTTTTCCAGCGCAGGCAGCGAATCGAGGTCGTGCACCTCACCATCAACGCGAACGCGCACGAAGCCCTGAGCGCGCAGTTCTGCAAACAGATCACTCTGCTCACCCTTGCGGCCGGAGACCACCGGCGCGACGATCATCAGCCGCGTGTCTTCGGGCAGCGAGAGCACGTGGTCCACCATTTGCGAAATGGTCTGCGCCGCTAGTTGCTGCTCTGGATGGTCCGGGCAATGGGGCGTGCCGGCGCGGGAGTACAGCAAACGCAGGTAGTCGTGGATCTCGGTGACAGTGCCGACGGTCGAGCGCGGGTTGTGGCTGGTGGCCTTTTGCTCGATCGAGATCGCCGGCGACAGGCCTTCGATCAGATCGACATCGGGCTTCTCCATCACCTGCAGAAACTGACGCGCGTAGGCCGACAGCGATTCGACGTAGCGGCGCTGTCCCTCGGCGTAGAGCGTATCGAACGCGAGCGACGATTTGCCGGAGCCGGACAGGCCGGTGATCACGGTCAGTCGGTTGCGCGGCAGGTCGAGGCTGACGTTGCGAAGGTTGTGCGTGCGGGCACCGCGGATGCGGATTTCTTCCATGGCGTCGGCTGGATGTGGGTAACACGCCACTATACGAGAGAAGGCCGGCCCCGCACAAACCGGGGTGCCGGCTGCAACTTGACGACGTGGAGGCAGCGCTGCCGCGAACGGACGCGCGGCTGATAGAATCGCCCCTTCGTCCGAAACGTCCTGACCTTCTGCATGAGTCTCCCCGCGCACGACAAGATGAGCTCCGCCGAGCGGCGCGCCGGCGCAAGCCTGGCCGCGATCTTCGGCCTGCGCATGCTCGGGCTGTTCCTGATCCTGCCGGTGTTTGCCGTGCATGCCCACCAGATCCCGGGGGGCGACGACCTGACGCTGGTGGGGCTGGCGATCGGCGCCTACGGTCTGACCCAGGCTTTCCTGCAGATCGCCTTCGGCGCCGCATCGGATCGATTCGGGCGCAAGCCGGTCATCGTGTTCGGTCTGGTGCTGTTCATTCTCGGCAGCGCCGTTGCCGCGCTGGCGCCCAATATCTATGTGGTCATCGCCGGCCGTGTGCTGCAAGGGGCGGGGGCTATTTCTGCGGCCGTCACCGCGCTGGCCGCCGACCTCACGCGCGATCAGCATCGCACCAAGATCATGGCCATGATCGGAGCCAGCATCGGGCTGGTGTTTGCGTTCTCGATGGTCGCCGCGCCGCTGCTGTATGCCGTGATCGGCATGAGCGGCATTTTCTGGCTGACCGCGCTGCTCGCCTGCGGCGCCATCTTCCTAGTGCTCAAGGTCGTGCCAAATGCTCCGCCCGTGCCGCGCCCGACAGCCGGCAGCTTTGGGGAAGTGCTGAGAAACGGACAGCTCATGCGGCTGAACTTTGGCGTGTTCGCGCTGCATCTGATCCAGACCACCATGTGGGTGTTGGTGCCGGCCTCGCTGGTCGCAACCGGCGGGCTGCCGCTGATCGAGCACTGGAAGGTCTACCTGCCTGCCGTGCTGGTGTCCTTCATATTCATGATCCCGGCCATCATTCTGGCCGAGCGACACGGGCGCTTGAAACTCGTATTTAATGCATCCATCATGCTGCTGGTGGTCGTGCAGCTGGGGCTGCTGTTTGCCGGCTCCAGCGTGTGGACCATCGCGCTGTGGCTGACCGGATTTTTCATTGCCTTCAATGTGCTGGAGGCGACGCAGCCGTCCTGGATTTCGCGCATTGCGCCGCCGGAAGCCAAAGGCACTGCCCTCGGCGTGTACAATACCTTGCAGTCGGCCGGCCTGTTTCTCGGCGGCATGCTGGGTGGTTTTCTGGGCCAGTATTTCGGCGCCGGAGCGGTCAATCTGTTCTGCGCAGCGATCGCACTGATCTGGCTGGCACTAGCTTTCACCATGACACCGCCACCCCGCAGGGTAGAAGCTGCGGCGCCGGCGGGTTGAATCGACGAACCAGGAGGACGGGATGGCATCCCTCAACAAAGTAATTCTGATCGGCAACCTCGGCGCCGATCCCGAAACCCGTTATGCACCGTCCGGCGACGCGATCTGCAATCTGCGCATCGCGACCACCGACACCTGGAAGGACAAGACCTCCGGCGAAAAGCGCGAAGCCACCGAATGGCACCGCGTCGCGATGTTCGGCCGACTGGCCGAGATTGCCGCCCAATACCTGCGCAAGGGTAGCCAGGTGTACATCGAAGGGCGCCTGCAGACGCGCAAGTGGCAGGACAAGGATGGCCAGGATCGTTACACCACCGAGATCCGCGCCGACGAAATGAAAATGCTCGGCGGGCGTTCGGGTGGCGGCGGCGGTGGTGACGCGCCGATGGGACGTCAGGATTCCGGCGGCTACGATGAGGCCCCGGCCCCGCAGCGCCAGCAGCGCCCGGCGGCCCCGCAGCAATCCGCTGCCAAGCCTGCCGAGAGCGGCGGCTTTGGCAACTTCGACGACGATATTCCGTTCTGAATCTGTATTGCCGATGCATGCAGCCAGTCGGGACCAGTGATGCTGGTCCCGATTTTTTTCGGATGTGCATTCGGTCGCGTCAGTGACGTAACGGACTATCGTTTTGCTTTATGGATGCGGTATTCTGCGCGGCTGATTTGATGCCGCTCAGCGGGCCCGGGTATTCAGGCGGCATGTCCGTCCGCCGCCTCGGCAATTGAATCGCCCGGCAGGTTGCGCAGGCAGCTTGCGTGACTGGTTGAAGCTTGATGAGTTTCGAATTCTCGATCAGAGCCTGGAGTGCTTATGCCGACGGCCTTGGCGCGCAGGCGGCCTGGCGGGCGTGGGCCGAACGGCCGGCCTTGCCGATGGGTGAGCAGCCGCCGGAGCTGATCGAACTTCCGGTTCCGGCGCGTCGTCGTCTGGGCCTGCTTGGCCGCATGGTTGCGCAGGTCGGTTTCTGGTGTCAGGAAGCCGCGGGCGGGATGCCGGTGGTGTTGGCCTCGCGTTACGGCGATGCCGGGCGTTCGTTGGATTTGCTGCGCGAACAGGCCGTCGGCAATCCGCTGTCGCCGACGGCATTCGGCTTGGCGGTGCACAATGCCATCGGAGCGCAATATTCAATTGCGCGCGCCGATCGAGGGAATTACGTCGCTGTGGCCAGCGGCGCCGGCAGTGTGGTCGGTGGCATGATCGAGGCTCTGGGCCTGCTGGCCGACGGTGCTGATGCGGTGATGCTGGTTTGTTACGACGCGCCTCTGCCCGGCGAGTACGCGCCGTTCGCCGATGAGCCGGCGTGCCACTATGCATGGGCGTGGGTGCTGGGTAGGCCGACGCCATCCGATACGGTCCGTTTCAGCCTGCGTCCGCTGGCGCTGGAGTGTTCGGCGGACGACGCGATGGCAACGCTGCCATACGGCCTGGACGTGTTGCGTTTCATGCTGTCGGGAGACGCACGCATGCGGCGCATGATTGATGGCGGTGCATGGGAATGGCAGCGCCATGCTTGAGCGGCTGAACAGGTGGTACCGCATTGTTGCGACCGGATTCTGTTTTGCCATGTTCGGCCTCGGGGGCGTGCTGATCGGCGTGCTGGCCTACCCCGCGATCTGCTTGCTGGCGCGCGAGCGAACGCGCCGTGCGCTGTACGCCAGGAAAGTCGTGCACGAGTCCTTCCGATGGTTTGTCGGGCTGATGGCGGCCGTGGGGGTGATCAGCTATGAGGTGCGTGGGCGCGACAGGCTTGCCCGGACCGGCTTGCTGGTAGTGGCCAATCACCCGTCCCTGATTGACGTCGTTTTTCTCGTGTCGTTGATCGACCGCGCGGATTGCATCGTCAGAGCTGGCTTGGCGCGTAACCCGTTCACGCGGGGTCCGATCGCGGCGGCCGGCTATGTCAGCAACGAATCGGGCCCTGGAATGGTGGACGAATGCATCGCGTCGATCCGTTCCGGCAACAATCTGGTGATTTTCCCTGAGGGGACGCGCACGCCGCTGCAAGGCGGAGCCCGCTTCCAGCGTGGCGCGGCGAACATCGCCGTGCGTGGCGGGATAAACGTGACGCCGGTGCGGATCACCAGTGATCCGCCGATGCTGAGAAAGGGCGTGCCGTGGTACCGCGTTCCGGCTCGGCGGGCTCATTTCGTGATCGAGGTGTGTGAAGACATCCCGGTGCGGGATTTCTCCGCCAACAATCAGAGTGAAGCGCTCGCTGCCCGGCAGCTCACCGAATTCCTCACCCAATATTTCTCGCGGGAGATCAGTCGTGCCCAGTCTTGAACAGGAAATCAAGGAACTCATCATCGCGGCGCTGGCGCTCGAGGACGTACGTCCGGAAGACATCGACGAGCAGGAGCCGCTGTTTGTAGACGGTCTTGGGCTCGATTCGATCGATGCGCTCGAACTGGGGCTCGCCTTGCAGAAAAAGTACGGCGTCAGCATTTCGGCCAACTCCGACGAAACCCGTCGCCATTTCAGCAGCGTGCGTGCACTTGCCGCTTTCGTCGGCGAGCGCCGCGCGGCGTAAGTCCCTGTGACTGCACACTTCATAGGTATTCCCATGACCAAGGACGACATCCTCCGACGCATCACCGAGATTCTCACGGACACCTTCGATATCGAGGGCGACCGAATCGTTCCCGATGCGCGCCTCTACGAAGACCTCGACATCGACAGCATCGACGCCGTCGACATGATCGTGCAGCTCAAGGGGCTGGTCGGTCGGCGCCTTCAGCCCGAAGCCTTTAAGTCCGTGCGCACCATCCAGGATGTGGTCGATGCCATTCACGGCCTCGTCCACGAAAACGTCCAGGCCTGAGGCTTCCTCCTTGCGCAAGTGCGTCACGCCGCTGCTGGCTGTCCTCACGGTGCTGTATCCCGGTGCGGTCTATTTCGCGCTCGACCGGTTCGCGCCGGTGTGGATTGCCCTGTTGCTGTTGGCGCTGGCGCTGGCACGCGCTTGGGCTTCGCGCTCGCGCCGCTGGTTGCTGGCTGCTGCAGCCGCAGCGGTGATTGCCGCAATCTGCCTGCTCACGGATGACGTGCTGGCCCTGCAGTTCTACCCGGTACTCGTGAACCTGGCCTTTCTTGCCGTGTTCGCATTCAGCCTGTGGCGCCCGCCTACCGTCGTCGAGCGTCTGGCGCGTCTGCGCGATCCTGTGTTGCCGCCCGATGCGGTGGTCTACACGCGTCGCGTGACCCAGGTGTGGTGCGCGTTCTTCGTTTTCAACGGCGGCATGGCCCTGATCACCGCCCTGTGGGCGAGCCCGGCCCAGTGGGCGCTTTACAACGGCTTTGTTGCCTATGTGCTGATGGGTAGCCTGTTCGCCGGAGAATGGCTGGTGCGCAGGCGGGTGCAGGCGCGTATCGCCGCGCGGGAGGGCGCACGTGGCTGACGGGGTCGAGCTTGCGAACATTGCGGCGCGGCCCGCGGTCGATCACTGCGTTGCAGTGCGCGGGCAGGAGCGCATCCTGCATACGCGTTTCGTGCTTGATGTCGCTGCGTGGCAGCAGTGTTTCGGAGCGCATGCGGGCGACCGCGTGGCACTGTACTTCAGCGATAGCTACGACTTCGCCACGGCCCTGTTCGGCGCCTGGCATGCTGGCAAGACTGTGGTTCTGCCCGGCGACGCCCAGCCCGAAACCATCGACCGTCTCGCCGCGCATGTTGATCTCTCGGCTGGCGAACTGCCCGGTGCGGTGATGCCGCAGGGTGCTCTCGCGGCAACTGCGCCGCTTGAGCCGCTGGGCATCGAAGCGACTCGTCTGGTGCTGTTCACGTCCGGCTCCAGCGGCGCGCCGGTCGCTATCGACAAGTGCCTCGCACAGCTCGCTGCCGAAGTTCGCGCGCTGCAGCAGCAGTTCGGTGCAGGGCTGGAGGGGGCAACGACCTACGCCACCGTTTCGCACCAGCACATCTACGGACTGCTGTTCGTCGTGCTGTGGCCGCTCGCGGCGGGACGCCCCTTTGCCGCGCAACGCCTGTCCTATCCCGAAGAAATGGCGCAGTGCCTGGGCCCGGCGCCGAGCGTGCTCGTGTCCAGCCCGGCTCATCTCAAGCGTCTGCCCGATACGCTCGACTGGCGCTACGCATGCACGGGCTTGCGGGCCGTTTTTTCGTCTGGAGGTGTGCTGCCGGTCGAGGCCGCAGCGAATTGCTCCAGGCTGCTGCAGGCTTCGCCCATCGAAGTGTTCGGCAGCTCTGAAACCGGCGGCATCGCCTGGCGGCAGCAGGCTTCACATGGCGAGTGCTGGCAGCCTTTGCCCGGCGTGACCTGGCGTTGCGAGGGCGAGATGTTGCAGGTGCGTTCGGCGCATGTTGGTCAGGATGACTGGTTCGCGACCTCTGATCGCGCCGAGGCCTCCGCGGATGGCACTGGATTCATCCTGCGCGGACGGGCTGACCGCATCGCCAAGATCGAGGAAAAGCGCGTGTCGCTGAGCGCCATCGAGCGCGCCTTGTGTGAATTGCCCGATGTCGAAGACGCCAAGGCGGTGGTGCTGGGCGAGCCCGGTGCGGAGAAGCTGGCAGCCGTCGTGGCGCTGAGCACCGAGGGTTGGGAGAAGCTGCGCAGCCAGGGTCGGCGGGCTTTCAACGAGGCGTTGCGCACGCGGCTTCTGCACAGCGTCGAGCGGGTGGTGTTGCCGCGCAGTTGGCGCCACGTGGTGTCGCTGCCGGTCAACGCCCAAGGCAAGACCACCGCGGCGCAACTGGCAACGCTGTTCCGCCCCTATCTGCCGACGGTCGAGTGGTTGCAGCGCGAGCCCGAGGCGGCGCGCGCCATGCTCGACGTCACGCCCGAGCTGGTCGTCTTCGATGGCCACTTCACCGACGCCCCGCTGGTTCCGGGCGTCGCGCAGCTCGACTGGGCGGTCGAGTTTGCACGCAGCTGTTTTGCCCTGGAGGGCGACTTTCAGCGTTGCGAAGTGCTGAAATTCCAGCTGCCGGTTTTGCCCGGCACGGCGCTGCAGCTTGATTTGCAGTGGAACGCGCAGAGCGGTGCGCTGGGCTTCCGTTACTCGTCGGTGCACGGCGCGCATGCCAGCGGCCGCATCGTCTTCGCGGAGGCGGCATGAGTTTTCGCCCGGTTGTTGTCATTCCGGTCTACAACCATCCGGCCACCATCGGCGGCATGGTCGCTGCGGTGCAGGCGCACGGCCTGCATTGCGTGCTGGTGGACGACGGCAGTGAGGCCGACTGCGCCCGCGTGCTCGACGAACTGGCCGCGGCTCACCCAGAGGGCGTGCATCTGCTGCGGCTCGCACAGAACAGCGGCAAGGGCGGGGCGATGATGGCGGGCCTGCGCGAGGCGCAGCGGCTGGGCCACACCCACGCATTGCAGATCGACGCCGACGGCCAGCACGACGCAGGCGACATCCCGCGCTTTCTCGAACTCGCCGCGCAACACCCGCAGGCCGTGATCTGCGGCTGTCCGATCTACGATGATTCGGTGCCGCGCAGTCGCCTGTATGCGCGCTACGCCACCCACGTATGGGTGTGGATCAACACCTTGTCGCTGACCATCCGCGATTCAATGTGTGGCTTCCGCGTCTATCCGCTGGGCAGCACGGTGGCGCTGATCGATCAAGTGCGCATCGGCCGGCGCATGGATTTTGACGTCGACATCATCGTGCGCCTGTTCTGGCGCGGCGTGCCGGTCGTGAATCAGCCGACGCGCGTGCACTACCCCGAGGACGGCGTTTCGCATTTCCGGCTGTGGCGCGACAACTGCCTGATTTCGCGCATGCATGCGCGGCTGTTCTTCGGCATGTTGCTGCGCCTGCCGCGACTTCTGTGGCGCAAGGCGGTGAGCGCGTGAGCAGCCGCGCGGCACCGCACTGGGCCAGCATCGGCGAAAGCTCCTGCGTCATCGGGACGTGGTTTCTGTACCACCTGCATCGTTTGTGCGGGCGCTGGCCGTTTCGCCTGTGTCTGTATCCGGTGGTGAGCTATTACTGGGCTACGCGTCCGCTGGCGCGGCGTGCTTCGCGCGAGTATCTGCAGCGCATTGAGGCTGCATACGGCGCGATCGGCGAGCCGCCCGGCCCGCGTCACGAACTGCGTCATTTCTTTTCGTTTGCCGAGGCGCTGCTCGACAAGATGTTGGCGCTGAGCGGGCGCTACCAGTTTGACCGCGTGCACTTCCACGGCCAGCAGCCGGTGCTCGACCTGATCGCGGCCGGCCGCGGCGGCGTGTTCATCACTGCCCACATGGGCTGCCTTGAACTGTGCCAGGCCTCGGCCGACCGTCAGCCGGGCCTCAGGCTCACGGTGCTGGTGCATACGCGCCACGCCGAGCGCTGGAATCAGATGCTCGAGCGCCTCAACCCGGACAACGGCGTGCGCCTGATGCAGGTCACCGAGGTCGATGTGGCCACCGCCGTGATGTTGCAGGAGCGCGTCGCGCAGGGCGAATTCGTCGCCATCGCGGGAGACCGCGTGCCGGTGACCGTAAGCAAAACCGTGCGTGTGCCGTTTCTCGGCCACGATGCGGAGTTCCCGGTGGGCCCGTATGTGTTGGCCTCCCTGCTGAAGTGCCCGGTGTTCCTGCTCGCCTGCGTACGCGAGGGTGATGGCCACGGCGTGCATTTCGAGCAGCTGGCCGAGCGCATCGAGCTGCCGCGTGCGTCGCGCGAGGCAGCCGTGCGCGAACATGCTGAACGGTTCGTGGCACGTGTCGAAGCCAGACTGCGCACCGCGCCCTACGAGTGGTTCAACTTCTTTCCGTTCTGGGACCAGTCGTCCCGACCTATCGAGCACCATGACAAATCAAGCCATTGAACTGCCGCGCGTCTGCGTCGACGGCTCGCGCCTGGGTATCGAGCACATCGTCGCGCTGGCCGAGCGTACTGCCGTGGTCGAATTGTCGGCCGACACGGCCTTCCGAGCGCGCATCCAGCGCGGCGCGGATTTTCTCGACCGTCTGCTGCGCGAGGACGGCGTGGTGTATGGCGTAACCACCGGTTACGGTGACTCTTGCACCGTGGCCATCCCGCCCGCGCTGGTCGCCGAATTGCCGCATCACCTCTACACCTATCACGGCTGCGGGGCCGGGCGCATGCTCACGCCGGAAGAGACGCGTGCCGTGCTGGCGGTGCGGATGGTGTCGCTGGCGCAGGGGTTCTCGGGCGTCAGCCCCGGCCTGCTGGAGCAGATCGAGAAGCTGCTCGCGCATGACGTGCTGCCGTTGATTCCGGCTGAGGGTTCGGTTGGCGCCAGCGGCGACCTCACGCCGCTGTCGTATCTGGCGGCCGTGCTGTGTGGCGAGCGCGAGGTGTGGTTCCGCGGTGAGCGCCGCGCCGCCGCCGAAGTGCTGGCTGCCCTCGGCATCACGCCGCTGCGCCTGCGCCCCAAGGAAGGCCTGGCGATCATGAACGGTACGGCAGTCATGACAGCACTGGCCTGCCTGGCTTGGCAGCGTGCCGAATACCTGTCGCGCCTGGCCACCCGCATCACCGCCTGCAGCGTGCTGGCCAGTGCCGGCAACGCCCATCATTTCGACGAGGTGCTGTTCTCGGTCAAGCCGCATGCCGGTCAGCAGCGCATTGCCGCGCGCCTGCGCAGTGATCTGGCGGCCGACCGCCCGCCGCGCAACGAACAGCGCCTGCAGGATCGCTATTCGCTGCGCTGCGCGCCGCACGTCATCGGCGTGCTGGAAGACGGCCTGGGTTTCTTCCGCGAATTGATCGAGAACGAACTCAACAGCGCCAACGACAATCCGTTGATCGACGGCGAGCGCGAGCAGGTGCTGCACGGCGGTCATTTCTACGGTGGCCACATCGCCTTTGCGATGGATGGGCTGAAGGCCGCGGTGGCCAACGTTGCCGACCTGCTCGACCGCCAGCTCGCGCTGCTGGTCGATGCGCGCTACAGCCATGGCCTGCCGGCCAACCTGTCGGGCGCCACTGGCCCGCGCGCGGCCATCAACCACGGCCTTAAGGCGCTGCAGATCAGCGTGTCGGCGTGGACCGCCGAAGCGCTCAAGCTGACCATGCCGGCCTCGGTATTCTCGCGCTCGACCGAATGCCACAACCAGGACAAGGTCAGCATGGGTACCATCGCCGCGCGCGACGCCTTGCGCGTGCTGGAGCTGAGCGAGCAGGTGGTGGCGGCGATGTTGATCGCCTCGCGTCAGGGCGTGGCGCTGCGCCGTTCGCTTGATGACACGGTGCAACTCAGCCCCGAACTGCAAGCCTTCCAGGCCGACCTCGAAGAACGCATCGAGCCAGTGGTCGAAGACCGCGCGCTCGACGGCGAACTCCAGCAACTGTTGGGCGCGATCCGCTCGCGCGCATGGAGCCTGCATGACGATGTCTGATGACGCCTCTGTGACGACGGAACCCCCGCTGAGCATCGAGATCGACGTTCTGCCCGCGTTCTGCGACATCGACGCGATGGAGATCGTCTACCACGGCAACTACGTGCGCTATCTCGAAGTGGCGCGCTCGGCGCTGCTCGCCAAGTACGACTACGACTACCCGCGCATGCGCGAATCGGGCTATGGCTGGCCCATCGTCGATATGCGCCTGAAGTACGTGCGGCCGGTCGTGTATGGCCAGGCCTTGAAGGTGCGCGCGACCATCGTCGAGTGGGAATTCCGCCTGCGCATCGAATACGAGATTCGCGACGCGCAGACCGGCGAGAAACTCAATTCCGCCTCGACCATCCAGGTGGCGGTGGATATGAGCACG
Source organism: Pseudazoarcus sp. NS34 (assembly GCF_059703725.1). Taxonomy (NCBI): domain Bacteria; kingdom Pseudomonadati; phylum Pseudomonadota; class Betaproteobacteria; order Rhodocyclales; family Zoogloeaceae; genus Pseudazoarcus; species Pseudazoarcus sp. NS34. Next base: position 49,413 of record NZ_BAAKIZ010000004.1, on the reverse strand, counting down.
CGCGAGATGTGCTACGTCTGCCCGCCCGTGCTGTGGCAAAAACTCGGAGTCGAGCCGTGATCGCGCGGCGTCTCTTTCTGCTGATCGCGCTGACGTGGCTCATGCCGGCCGCAGCGGCCGAGGAAGCCCTGATTGCCGGGCTGCGCGAGCGACTCGCCGACGCGCCGGTGCTGCGCGGCGAGTTCGAGCAGCACAAGAGCGTTAACGGCTTCCGCAAGCCCCTGGTGTCGCGCGGTGACTTCCTCGTCGCGCGCGAGCGCGGCGTGCTGTGGAACACGCGCTCGCCGTTCGCCTCGTCGCTGGTCGTGACGCGCGAGCGCCTGCTCTCGCGGCGCGCCGACGGTGAAGTCGATACCGTGATCGAGACCGGCAAGGAGCCGGGCCTGCGCGCCATCAACGAAATTCTGTTCGCCGTCATGGCGGCTGACCTCGACGTGCTGCAGACGCGCTTCACCGTGAACGGCGAACTGGTCGGCAATGACGCCTGGCGTCTGGTGCTGCTGCCGCCCGACGCCATGGCTGCACGCTGGCTGTCGCGCGTTGAACTCGACGGCAACCGCCATGTGCAGCGTGTGCGCTTCGAGGACGCGCAAGGCGACGTCACCGAGATCCGCTTCCGCGCCCAGAACGAAGCGCAGACGCTGAATCCCGCAGAGGCGGCCGCTCTTGAGTGATGTCCCGGTTTCCACGGCCGCGCCTGCGAACCGCCTGTGGCGCGTCGCCGCGCTGCTGTGGCTGCTCGCGGTGTGTGGCGTGGCGGCGCATCAATGGCAGTTCTGGCAGCAGGGGCGCTTTGAGTCCGATGTGATGGCGTTGCTGCCGGTGGACGAGCGGGAGCCGGCCGTGACGCTGGCCGTGCGTCAGCTGGCCGACGCCGCCACGCGCGAAATCGTGATCATGCTCGGCACGCCGGATTGGACGCGGACGCAGCAGGCCGTTGCGCGCTGGCGCGACGCACTGAAAGACGCGCCGCTGTCTGAGCGCCCGGTGCCCGACGCCGCGCAGATGTCGCAGGCGCTGGATTTCTATCTGCCCTGGCGCGACCGCCTGCTGACCGCCGCCCAACGCGAAATGCTGCAGCGCGAACCGACCGACCGTCTGGCCGAGGCGGCGCTGGCGGCTTTGTATCAACCGGCGGTACGTGTGCGCCTGTCGGACTGGGCGGCTGACCCGCTGGGCCTGTGGCCGCAGTGGTGGAGCGGGCGCGCCGCCGAAAGCGCGGCCCGCCCGCGCGACGGCCTGCTGGCGGTCGAAGCCGACGGCCAGCATTGGGCCGTGTTGCGCTACGAGATTGCCGGTAGCGGCTTCAGCCTGACCGGTGAGGCAACCTACGGTGACGCGCTGCAATCCGCCAGCGCTGCAGCCACTGCGGCGGTGCCGGGGCTGCGCGTGATGCAGGCCGGTGTGCCGCTGCATGCCGAGGCTGCAGCCGTGCAGGCCGGGCGCGAGATCCGCACCATCGGCTGGGGTTCGCTCACCGCGGTGCTATTGCTGGTGTGGCTGACCTTTCGCGCGCCGCGGCCCATCGTGCTGGTCGGGTTGTCGCTGCTGGTCGGTTGCGCCACCGCCCTGTCTGTGACGGCCTGGGTCTTCCATGAGGTGCATCTGATGACGCTGGTGTTCGGCGCCTGCCTGGTGGGCGTGGCGCAGGACTACGGCTTCCATTATTTCGCCAGCCGGCAGGGGCACCCCGGCGTGGCGCCGCGCAATCTGATGTCGAAGCTGCTCCCCGCGCTGCTGCTGGCCATGCTGACCAGCGTGGTGGCCTACCTCGCGTTGGGCGTGGCGGCCTTTCCGGGGCTTCGCCAGATGGCGCTGTTCTCGGCGGTTGGTCTGGTTGCCACGCTGTTGTGCGTGGTGCTGTGGTTCCCGCTGATCGACCGGGGTGAGGTGCGCCGCAGTCGTTTCGCCGACTGGCTCGGCGGCAGTCTGGCGCGCTTTCCTCGCCTGTCGCGGGCACCGGCTGCGTTTGTGGCTTGGCTTGTGGTGGCGGTGCTGTGCGGTCTTGGCTTGTTCCAGCTCGGCGCACGCGATGACGTGCGGCAACTGCAGAATTCCCCGGCCGATCTGATCGCGCAGCAGCGCGAGGTCGGTCGTCTGCTCGGGCTGCCCAGCCCGGCACAGTTCTTCCTGGTGCGTGGTGACAGTGCAGATCAGGTGCTGGAACGCGAAGAGGCTCTGAGGCAGCGCCTCGACGTGCTGGTCGCCGACGGCGCCTTTGCCGGTTATGGCGCGGTGTCCGACTGGGTGCCATCGGCGGCGCGTCAGCAAGCCGATGCCGAACGTACGGCGCAGGTCGAGCAGGCCGTACTCGATGGCATCAATCAGGCGCTGGGTGAGGAAATCGAACGGCCGGCCTTTGCCGCTACCGCGCTGACGTTGGAGGCGTGGCTTGCGCATCCGGTGTCTCAACAGATGCGTCCCCTGTGGCTGGGGCAACTGGCCGATGGCAGCCATGCCAGCGTGATCCTGCTGCGCGGCTTGAATGAAGTGTCGCGCCTGCCCGAATTGCAGCGCGCGGCCGAAGGGCTGGTGGGCGTGCGCTGGGTCGACAAGCCCACCGAGATCTCCGATTTTCTGGCCCGCTACCGCCTCAACATGAGTGCCTTGCTGCTGGTTGGCCACCTCGCGGTGCTGGCGGTGTTGCTGGTGCGCTACCGCCAACAGGCTTGGCGCGTGTGGCTGCCGGTGGCGCTGGCCACCGTGCTGACGCTGGGCGTGTTGGGCCTGCTTGGTCAGCCGCTGCAGCTTTTCAACGTGCTGGCCTTCACGCTGCTGCTCGGCGTCGGCATCGACTACGGCATCTTCCTGCTCGAACATCGTGGCGACGGCGCGGCCTGGGTCGCGGTGTTGCTGGGTGCGGCCAGCACCGGGCTGGCCTTCGGTCTGCTCGCGCTGTCGGGCACGCCTGCATTGCACGCCTTCGGGCTGACGCTGATCGTCGGTCTGGCTTGCGTGGCATTTCTGGCGCCGCTGTTTCGCGCGGCTGCGGCGCCGGTGGTTTCTCCTTCCGTGTGATGACTCGTTATCAGGACATGCAGAGCATGAAGCTCAACGCAAAACGGGAGTCTGTTCCGTGCAGACCGACCCAGTGATCCAGACTGAAATCCTCATCATCGGTGCCGGTCCGGCCGGTGCCGTGGCGGCCGGCATGCTGCGCCAGCAGGGGCGGCAGGTGCTGATTCTCGAGCGCGAGGTCTTCCCGCGCTTTTCCATCGGCGAGAGCCTGCTGCCGCAGAGCATGGCCTACATCGAGGCGGCCGGCATGTTGCGCCCGGTGATTGAGGCCGGCTTCCAGTTCAAGAACGGCGCGGCCTTTGCGCGCGGCGACAAATACACCGCATTCGATTTCCGCGACAAGTTCTCCTGCGGCTGGGGCACCACCTTCCAGGTCGAGCGTGCGCGTTTCGACAAGGTGCTGGCGGATGCGGCGGCTGCGGCCGGTGCCGAGATCCGCTATCGCCACGAAGTCATCGCGGTGGACGTCGAAGGCGAGCGTCCGCGCGTGGTGGTGCGTTCGCCTGACGGCGAGACCTTCACCGTCGAGGCGCGTTTCCTGCTCGACGCCAGTGGCTTCGGTCGCGTGCTGCCGCGGTTGCTGAACCTTGAAACCCCGTCGGGTTTCCCGGCGCGCGGCGCGATCTTCACGCACCTGCAGGACAATGTTCCGCCGGGCGGCTTTGACCGCAACAAGATCCTGATCTCGGTGCATCCCGAGCATCAGGACGTGTGGTACTGGACGATTCCGTTCTCTGACGGTCGCTGCTCGCAGGGCGTGGTCGCCGAGGCGGCCTTTCTGGCGCGCTTCGAGGGCACGCCCGCCGAACGTCTGCAGCGCATCGTCGGCGAGGAGCCGCGGCTGGCGGGTCTGCTGGCCAACGCCGTGTGGGACACACCGGCGCGCGAGATCACCGGCTATTCGGCCAACGTCAAAGCGCTGTGGGGCAAGGGTTACGCGCTGCTCGGCAATGCCGGTGAGTTTCTCGATCCGGTGTTTTCCAGCGGCGTGACGATTGCCTTCAAGTCGGCCAGCCTCGCCAGCGAGTGCATCGCCCGCAGATTTGCCGGCGAGAGCGTGGACTGGCAGAAGGACTACGCCGCGCCGCTCAAGGCCGGCGTCGACACCTTCCGCGCTTTCGTCGAGGCCTGGTATTCCGGGGGCTTCCAGAAGATCATTTTCCACGAGGGACATTCGCCCGAAATCCGCCGCATGATCGCGTCCATCCTGGCCGGCTACGCCTGGGACCGCAGCAACCCCTATGTCGCCGAGTCGGTACGCCGCCTGGGTGTGCTGCAAGAGCTGTGTTCGGCGTGATGCGTCGGCTCGCTTTCTTCCTGTCGGTGTGTGCGGCGCTGTGGCTGTCGGCCTGCGCCAGCGTGCCGCGCGAGGCGGTGCGCCATGGCGACGCAGTGCCGCTGCTGCGCTTGGCGCCGGATGCGCTCGGGCACGAGCTGTTTGTGCAGCAACGCCTGAGCGTGCACGCCGGCGAGAAGGTGAAGACACTCGACGTGATGCTGGAGGTCGATGCAGCCAGCGTGCGTCTGGCCGTACTCGGCTTCGGTCAGACCGCGGCCCGGCTGGAGTGGGACGGCGTGGAAATGCGCGAATCGCATGCCGACTGGTGGCCTGCGGCGGTGCGCGGCGAGCGCATCCTGAATGACCTGCAACTCGTGCTGTGGCCGGTCGAGGCCATCCGCGGCGCCTTGCCCCAAGGGTGGACGCTGGACGCCACGGTGAATGGACGCGTGCTGCGTCAGGCCGGCGAGGCGGTGGTCCGCGTGGTGTATGTTTCGCCCTCGCATGCCGAACTGATGCACGAGCGGGATCGCTATCGCATCGTGATCGAGTCGGCGCAGGCAGGAGGGGCGTCTTGAGCGCGGTATTCATGAATGCGATGGGGGTGTTGTGCGCACTGGGCCGTTCGGCCGAGGAAGTGCGTGCGAACCTCTTCCGTGCCGATGCGCCGGGCGGGGTGGCCGAGACCGAACGCTACGCCGGCGGCCGCGTTCTGCCGCTGGGTTGCCTGCCGGACGGCCCCTTGCCGTCGCTGGAGCACCTGCCCGTGCGCCTGCGTAGTCGCAACAACGCCATGGCGGCGGCTGCGCTGGCGCAGATCCGTGCGCAGGTCGATGCGGCCATTGCGTGCTTCGGTCCGTCGCGCGTGGCCATCGTGCTCGGCACCAGCACCTCGGGTGCGGAAGAGGGCGAGCGCGCCGCGCGTGCGCTGAGCGAGAAGGGCGTCTTCCCCGCCGATTACGAATACGCCCAGCAGGAAATGGGCAGCGTCGCGCTGTTCATTGCCCGCGAACTGGGCGTGAGCGGGCCGGCCTATGTGATCTCGACGGCCTGTTCGTCCGGCGCCAAGGCGCTGGCTTCAGCCGCGCGCCTGCTGCGTGCAGGCATGGTCGATGCGGTGGTGGCCGGCGGCGTGGATGCCTTGTGCGCTTTTACCGTTGCCGGTTTCTCGGCGCTCGAATCGGTTTCGGCCAAACGCTGCAACCCGCTCTCGGCGAATCGCGACGGCATCAACATCGGTGAGGGCGCGGCGCTGTTCCTGCTCAGCCGTGACGAAGGTCCGCTGCGGTTGGCCGGCTGGGGCGAGAGTTCGGACGCGCACCACATGTCCGCCCCCGACCCCAGCGGTATCGGCGCGATGACGGCCATGCGCGGCGCGCTTGAGCGCGCCGGCCTGGCACCGGGCGACATCGATTACGTGAATCTGCATGGCACTGCCACGCGGCACAACGACGCGATGGAAAGCCTTGCCGTGGCCGAGGTGCTTGGCGCGAGCAGGCCCTGCAGCTCGACCAAGCCTCTGACCGGGCACACGCTGGCCGCCGCTGGCACCATCGAGGCGGCGATTGCGTGGATGACGCTGGTCGACAACCCCGAAGGGCGCCTGCCGCCGCATTGGTGGGACGGCGTGGTCGACCCCGACATCGCCGCCATCCGTCTGGTCGCTCCCGGCGAGGCGCTGGGCCGGCCGCTGCGTCACGTCCTCAGCAACTCCTTTGCCTTCGGCGGCAGCAATGCCAGCCTGGTGTTCTCTGCGGCCTGAATGCTCATGACCCATTCATCCAACCTTCCGCTCGAATCCTTTGTGCCGCATCGCGGCAGCATGCTGCTGCTCGACCGCATCGTGTCGGTGGACGAGGAGCGCGCGGTGGCCGAGGTCGAGCTGCGTCCGGACGGCCTGTTCGTGCGCGGCGATGCCGTGCCGGCCTGGGTCGGGGTGGAATACATGGCGCAGACCGTGGCAGCCTGGGCCGGAGGCCGCGCACAGCGTGCGGGCGAGCCGCCCAAGGTCGGCTTCCTGCTCGGCAGTCGTCGCTACGAATCCTCGGTGCCGGCTTTTCCCGTGGGCGCCTGCCTGCGCATCGAGGCCGAGTGCGAACTGGTCGGCGAGAACGGCCTCGGCATGTTTTCGTGCCGCATCCTGATCAACGGCGAGCCGGTGGCCAGCGCCAAGGTTTCCGTCTTCGAGCCGCCCGACGGCGCGGCCTTTCTCGATAATCCAGCCAAGAGCAGTTCCAATGTCTGATCAATCCTGCAGTTCCGGCACGGTGCTGGTCACCGGTTCGAGTCGTGGTATCGGCCGGGCGATTGCCCTGCGCCTTGCGCGCGAGGGCTACGACGTGGTGGTGCACTGCCGCTCCGGCGTGCAGCAGGCGGAGGAGGTCATTGCCGCCATCCGCGCGATGGGCCGTGAAGCGCGCCTGCTGCAGTTCGATGTGGCGGATCGTGCGGCCGCCGCCGCTGCGCTGGAGGCCGATGTCGAGGCGCATGGCGCGTACTACGGTGTGGTGTGCAACGCCGGCATCGCCTGCGACACGGCCTTCCCGGCGATGACCGGCGAGGAATGGGACAGCGTCATCCACACCAACCTCGACGCCTTCTACAACGTGCTGCACCCGCTGGTGATGCCGATGGTGCGTCGGCGCAAGCCGGGGCGCATCGTCACGCTGGCCTCGGTGTCGGGGCTGATGGGCAATCGCGGGCAGACCAATTACAGCGCGGCCAAGGCCGGCGTGATCGGCGCCACCAAGGCGCTGGCGGTCGAGCTGGCCAAGCGCGACATCACCGTCAACTGCGTTGCGCCGGGACTGATCGACACCGAAATGGTGTCGCCCGAGGTGCTCGAAGAAGCCATGAAGATAATCCCCGTGCGACGCATGGGGCGACCGGAGGAGGTGGCTGCTGCCGTCTCCTTCCTGCTGAGTGAAGATGCCGCCTACATCACGCGTCAGGTGATCTCGGTGAACGGAGGAATGATCGGATGAAGCGTGTCGTCGTAACCGGATTCGGCGCCATCAGCCCGCTGGGCCACGACTGGCCGACTGCGCGCGAGGCGCTGCGCGCTGCGCGCAACGTCGTGCAGGTGATGGAAGAATGGAAAGCCTATGAAGGGCTCAATACCCTGCTCGGCGTCACCGTGAAGCCTTTCGAGCTGCCTGCGCATTACACGCGCAAGACCATGCGCAGCATGGGCAAGGTGGCGCTGATGGGCACGCGTGCAAGCGAACTGGCGCTGATCGATGCCGGCTTGCTGGGCGCCGATATCGTGCGCGATGGCCGCATGGGCATCGCCTACGGTTCGTCGGCCGGTACGCCGGCGGCAGTCGGTGATTTCGCCTGCATGATCCGCGAGAAGAACACCGACGGCATCAACGCCAACACCTACATCAAGATGATGTCGCACACGGCGGCGGTGAACATCGGCGTGTTCTTCGGCATCACCGGCCGCATCGTCACTACGTCGAGCGCGTGCACGTCCGGTAGTCAGGGCATCGGCTACGCCTTCGAGGCCATCCAGGCCGGCAAGCAGGTGGCGATGCTGGCGGGCGGGGCGGACGAGCTGGATGCCACCGAAGCGGCCGTGTTCGACACCCTGTTTGCGACCAGCGTGAACAACGACCACCCGCAGGACAGCCCGCGCCCCTTCGATGCCGGGCGCGACGGTCTGGTGCTGGGCGAGGGTGCGGGCACGCTGGTGCTCGAAGAGCTCGAACACGCGCTGGCGCGCGGTGCGCGCATCCATGCCGAAGTGCTCGGCTACGGCACCAACAGCGACGGCGTGCACGTCACTCACCCCAGCCCAGCGACCATGGCACGGGCGATGGAGCTGGCGCTGGCGGATGCCGGCGTGACGCCGGACGACATCGGCTACATCTGCGCGCACGGCACGGCCACCGATCAGGGCGACATCGCGGAATCGACCGCAACCTTGCAGGTCATGGGCGGCGACATTCCGATCTCGTCGCTGAAGAGCTACATGGGCCATACCCTGGGTGCCTGCGGTGCGCTGGAGGCCTGGCTGTCGATCGAGATGATGCGCGAAGGCTGGTTTGCGCCCAACGTCAATCTGGTCGAGGTTGATCCGCGCTGTGCGCGGCTCGACTACATCACCGGCAGCGGACGCGAGTTGCAGACCGACATCGTCATGAGCAACAACTTCGCGTTCGGCGGCATCAATACGTCGCTGATCTTCCGGCGCTGGCCCCAGGCCTGATGCCATGCGGTTGCAAAGCCGTCGTGCCTGTCATATAAGGTCGGCAGCCGTTTTGGGTGCGCTGTGCTTGGCTCTCACGGCCCCTTCCCGATGAATCGAAGCCTTGCGAGGTATTGCCCGATGAAGCGCAATTTGATGGTCCTTTCCGCCTGCGGACTCCTGTCGACGCCCGTGTTGGCAGCGGACGTTCCCAATTACTTTCCGCTCGCCGCGGTGGTTGAAATGGGCATTGCCCAGGGCAAGCTCGACGGCAGCGTGTCCTTCTATCTGGAAGGTCAGCCCACGCCCAAGGTCCTCTCGCGCATGGGCGAGAACGTGTCGAACAAGAAGACCAACTCGTTTGGCAAGGACGCCATGACGGCCTGCAACTGGGCGGCTTTGTCCGCACTGATGGCGTTCGAGAACTCGGCCAAGCAGATGGGCGCCAACGCGGTGGTCGGCATGTACAGCTGGTACAAGCAGAAGGTGTTCAAGGACCCGGAGAACTATGAGTGTGCCGAGGGCGCCATCATGGCCGGCGTGACGCTCAAGGGTACCTACGCCAAGATCGCCAAGTAAGTTGGTGACACCCGCTGTCACGCTCGGGCTGAGTCGTATTTCGAGCGTGGCGGCGGAGGCCGAGGCGGCTGTGCCCGGCTGGCTTTCGGTGTCCGAACTCGGGCGTCTGGCGCAGATGCGCTCGGAGCGCCGCCGCGGCGAATTTCTGGCCGCGCGCCTCGCGCTACGCAGTCTTCTCGCCGCCGTGCATGGCGGCGATCCCTTGCGGGACTGGCCCTTGAATGCGCCGGTGAACGCGCCGCCGGAGCTGCTTTCTCCGCGCTCCAACTCCCCGATTCTTCTTGGTCTGAGCCACAGCGGTGATTGGCTGCTGTGTGCGATGGCGACAATCCCGGTCGGCGTAGATGTCGAGCGGGTCGGCCCGCTGCGCGATCACGCTGGTCTGAGCGGCATGGTGTGTTCGCCGGCCGAGCAGAGCCGTCTCGCGGCTTGCAGCCCGCACGATTTGCCTCGCCAGTTCACCACCTGTTGGGCACTCAAGGAAGCCTGGCTCAAATCGCGAGGAGAGGGCATTGCGTCGCGCCCGCTGCGGGACATTGAAACCGAGCCGCAGGCCACTGCAGCGAATGCGTGGCTGTGGCACCTCGACGAGGCGGTGCTGGCGCTGTGTCTGCCATCGGGTGTGCAGGCTGACATTTCGTGGACGCTCAGCGGCGAGGTGCCGCCCGAAGCGCCGGAGTGCTGGCGCGTAGCGGCGTCATGACCGTTTCAGCGCGTCTGCAGGGCTGAATGCATGCGGCGCAGCGCTTCGATCAGCGTGGCGCGCGGGCAGCCGAAGTTCAACCGCAGGAAGCCGGGCATGCCGAAAGGCGCGCCATCCGACAGGCCGACACCGGCGGCTTCGAAGAAGGCGGCGGGGTCGGCAAGGCCGGACTCGCGGCAGTCGATCCACGCCAGGTAGGTGGCTTCCGGGCGCGTTGTGCGCAGGCCGGGCATGCGGGCAATTTCGTTCATCACGAGATCGCAGTTTCCGCGCAGGGTGGCGAGCAGGGATTGACGCCAGGCGTCGCCATCGCGGTAGGCGGCTTCGGTGGCGACCAGGCCCAGCACGTTGGGCGTCGGCACGATGCCGCGCATGGCGCGCTCGAAGCGGCTGCGCAAGGCGGTGTCCGGGATGACTGCGAAAGAGCAGTACAGGCCCGGAATGTTCCAGGTCTTGGACGGCGCCATCAACGTGATGGTGCGGCGTGCGGCCTGCGCCGAGAGCGCGGCCAGCGGGCGGTGCGGGCGAGTCTGGTCGAGCACCAGGCCGCAGTGGATCTCGTCGGAGCAGATCACGAAGTCGTGGCGTTCGGCCAGCGCCACGATCCAAGCCAGTTCGTCGGCGTCGAAGACGCGGCCGGTCGGGTTGTGCGGGCTGCACAGCAGGAACAGCCGGGTGGCGTCGTCGAGTGCGGCTTCGGTTCCGGCTCGGTTCCACTCCCAGCGGCCGTTGCGTTCTTCCAGCGGCACGCTGACCAGCTCGCAGTCGTTGTTGGCGGGTGTGGCCAGGAAGGGCGGGTACACCGGCGTTGCGGTGAACACCTTCGAGCCGGCCGGCGCGACGGCGCGGCAGGCCAGATTCAGGCCGGTGACGACGCCGGGCAGCCACACCAGCCAGTCGGGCTCGATGTGCCAGTCGTGATCGCGCGCGAGGCCGTCGACCACGGCTTGGTGCAGTGACGGCCACGGGTGCGTGTAGCCGAACACGCCGTGGTCGATGCGGGCGCGCAATGCAGCGAGAACTTCCGGCGGGGCGGCGAAGTCCATGTCTGCGACCCACAGGGGAAGTATGTCGCGGCCGGCGTAGCGGCCCCATTTGTCACCAGGGACGCTGCGGCGGTCGATGATGTCGTCGAAATCGGTTGGCATGAACTGGATCAAGGTATTGCGGTTGAAAGGTTTTGGCTGCGGCCCATATACAATACCGCGGTTCATCGGCGCCCCGCGCCTGGAGGAAGCAAGTGCAGTTCGTGACCGCGCACCCCGACGGGGTTCTAGCGATCGATGCCGGCTACGGCCGGGAAGGTCTGGCAGCAATCCATCTCGTGATCCACCGCGGCCGCGCAGCCATTGTCGACGCCGGTACGACAACGTCGGTGCCGCGCGTGCTCGCGGCGTTGCAGGCCGCCGCGATCGATCCGGCCTGTGTCGACTGGTTGGTGTTGACGCACATCCATCTCGACCACGCGGCGGGTGCCGGCCTGTTGATGCAGTCGCTGCCGAACGCGAAGGTGCTGGTGCATCCGCGCGGCGTGCGTCATCTCGCAGATCCGACCCGCCTGTGGAGCGCGAATGCCGAGGTGTATGGCTCGGAGCGCGTGCTCGAACTGTACGGTGAGCCGGTGCCGATTCCCGTCGAGCGCATCGTTCCTGCCGAAGAGGGGCTGCGCATTGAGCTTGGCGAGCGCGTTTTCCGCGTGCTCGACACCCCTGGGCATACCCGCCACCACATCGCCTTGTGGGACGAGCAGGCGCACTCATGTTTCGTCGGGGATACCTTCGGCGTGTCGTATCGCCAGCTCGACCGCGATGGTCGCTGCTTCGTGTTCCCGTCCACCATGCCTTCGGAGTTCGACCCCGACGCTTTGCATGAATCCATCGACCGCATCGTCGCGATGCGCCCGGAAGCCATTTACCTCGGCCACTACAGCCGCGTGACCGGCGTTGAGCGGATTGCCGCCGATCTGCATCGGCTGATCGATGCCCAGGTGGCGGTGGCGCGCGCTGCGCGCGGCTACGGTATCAAGCGCCACGTCGAGATCCTTTCCGGCCTGGAGCAGATCGTGCGTGACGAGGTCGAGCGCCAGGGCGCGCCGATCGCCGATGACGAGGTGCTTGAGTTGCTGCGCACCGATCTCGACATGAATGCGCAGGGCCTGGGTATGTGGCTCGACAAGTGTTCCGAGCCGGCCGCCGCGTGAGCCGTCCGCAAACCCTTTCTGCAGACGTCGACCGCGCTCGCCGCTTCGGCGGAATCGCGCGCCTGTATGGTGAGCCTGTGCTCGATGCGCTCAAGCGCTCGCGTGCCTGTGTCATCGGAGTGGGCGGCGTCGGCTCATGGGCGGCGGAAGCGCTGGCGCGCAGCGGCGTTGGCCGCTTGCGGCTGGTTGATCTTGACCACGTTGCGGAATCCAACATCAACCGTCAGATCCATGCGCTGGAGCCCACGCTCGGTCAGGCCAAGGTGCTGGCGATGCGAGAGCGCATCCAGGCCATTGATGCCGGTGTCGAGATCGAAGCCGTGGAAGATTTCCTGACCGCAGAGAACGCCGTCGGACTGGTGGCGGGTTGCGATGTGGTGATTGACGCCATCGACAACGTGCGCGCCAAGGCGGCTCTGATTCTGGCCTGCCGCGATGCGGGTATTGCACTGGTGGTGTGCGGCGGCGCCGGCGGCAAGACCGATCCGGCGCGCATCCGCGTTGATGACCTGTCGCGTACCGAGCAGGACGCGCTGCTGGCCAAGTTGCGCAAGCGCTTGCGTACCGAGCACGGTTTTCCGCGCGATCCTCGGCGGCGCTTCGGCGTACTGGCGGTGTATTCCGACGAGCCCCCGCACATGCCGGACGCGGTGTGCGACGCCGGTCCGCAGGGGCTGGCCTGTGCCGGCTACGGTTCGAGCATGGCCGTGACCGCCAGCGTCGGGCTTTTTGCGGCGGCGCGCGCGCTTGACGCGCTCGTCAGCAAGGCAAGCCAATCTACGGAGGTGGGGCAATGAGCAAGTCGGCAATCATCCTGTTCGGCCACGGTGCGCGCGATCCCGAGTGGGCACGCCCGATGGAGCGAGTGCGCGACGCAGTGCGCGCCGCCGCCAGCGGCGTCGAAGTGGAGGTGGCGTTCCTTGAGTTCATGCAGCCGACCCTGGTCGATGCCATCGATTGCGTTGCGCGCGGAGGTGCCACGCAGGTCACTGTCGTGCCGATGTTTCTCGCCCAGGGTGGGCATGTGAAGAAGGACTTGCCGGTACTGCTCGATGAGGCGCGGGCGCTGCATCCGCACTGCAAGCTCGACTTGCTGGCGGCGGTCGGCGAGGCCGAACCGGTGGTCGCCGCAATGGCGGCCTACGCCCTGCAGGGCGCCCGGCAAACGGACTGAAGTGCGGGCCGCCGACGCGCCGCATTGCCGGCTAGAATGGCGGGCAACACGTTTTGTGACACTTCGATGACCAGTGCGCCCCCACCCGTTGAACGCCGAGCCAGCCGTCGCCTGACCATGGGGTCGGCGGCCCGTTTGATTGGCGAAGACGGGGTCGCCATTGATGTTGAATGCGTGGACATCTCGGTGGGTGGCATGACCCTGCGCGGCGACTATGTTCCGGGCGAGGGCGAGGTGGTGACGGTCGAGATTCCGACGCCGACCACCGGTTTGCCGCGTCCGCCGCTGGTTGCACGGGTGGAGGTCAAGCGCTGTCACCAGATCAGCGAAAAGCTGTACGAGATCGGTGGCGCGATTGTTGAAATCATCGGCTGAGGGCGGCTTCTCGCTGCGTCCGTCAGCGCGCGCAGCGAAGCCCGGCCGAAGTCTAGATACGTACATCCCACAGCGATGACCGCTTCTTGCGGCCGCCGCGCAGCATCATCCAGACCGCCAGCAGCGCGATCAGCGTGAAGCAGATCAGCGACCAGTTGGCGATCGTCAGGCCGAGAAAAGTCCAGTCGATCGCAGCGCAATCGCCCGCGCCGCGGAACATCATCGGCAGGGCTTCGCCCAGACCGAAGTTCTCCACCATGTATTCGAAACCCGGACCGCATTCGGCCAGCGAAGGCGGCTCACGCTGCAGTTTCGACTGCTGTGCCGCCACCACGCCGCCGGCGACCGCCGCGGACAGCAGCAAGCCGCCATACACCACGCTGCCTGCGCGGCCGGGGCCGTGCACGGTGCCGATCAGTGCGATGGCCGCGATGGCGACAAACGCATAGCGTTGCAGGATGCACATCGGGCAAGGCTCGAGGCCGACGACGTGTTGCAGATACAGGCCGTAGGCGAGCAGCGCGATGCAGGCCAGAAGCAGCAGGGCAAGAAGCTGGCGTGGCGTGAAGCGGGACATGGCGGCGGTTCCGTTGAAGTGTCGGGATTGTAGGGCATTGCCGCCCCGCGGGGTTTCAGCTGCCGTGGCTTTTATCTGCATTGGGCAATTCGTCGAGCAAATCGAGAAAGGCACGCGTGCGCGCTGGCATCAGGCGGCGCCCCGGAAAAACTGCCCATCCCCTGCCGCCCGGCGACGACCACTGCGGCAACACGCGCGTCAGGCGCCCTGCCTGCAGCGCCTCGTTTGCATAGTGCGCCGGCACCAGCGCGATGCCGCAGCCGGCACCGGCCAGGCCGAGCAGCATGTCGGGCGAATTGGCGGTGACGCGCGCGCGCGGCGCGACTTCGACGCGGCGCTTGCCGTCACACAGGTCCCACAGCCGTGGCTGGCCGTCTCGGCCCACCAGGCACAAGGCGTGATGGGCGGCGAGGTCTTCCGGTACCGCGGGGTGGCCGTGGCGAATCAGATAGTCGGGGGATGCGAACAGGGTCTGATCGAACACGCCCAGTGGCCGCGCGGCTAGCGTCGCGTCATCGGGCAGCTCGCTGAAACGCAACGCGAGATCGAAGTTCTCGCCGATCAGGTCAACGCGCCGTGGCGACAGGTCGAGATCCAGCGTGACTTCAGGGTAGAGCGCGATATAACGCGCCAGCACGTCGCGCAGGATCGAGTTGGCGTAGTCCGCCGGCATCGAGATGCGCAGCCGACCGGTCGGGCGTGCCCGGCGGTACTCGGCGAGATCATTGGCGGCGTCGACCTCGGCGGATACCTGACGGGCGTGGCCGATGATGCTGTGACCGAAGTCGGTGAGCGTCAGTTTGCGGGTGGTACGTTGCAGCAGGCGTTCGCCCAGCCGTTCTTCCAGATGGGTGAGGCGGCGTGACACCGTGGACTTGGGCAGGCCAAGGTGCTCGGCGGCACGCGTGAAGCTGCCCGTTTCGACGATTTGCGCGAAAACGAGCAGGTCATTCGGATCAATGGGGGGCGTTTGTTCCATGGGCGGAACAATCATATCCAGAATGGCGGCTTAATGCATTGATTGATCGTCAATACCATGAGTTCCGTAGCCCCATCCCCCACGGAGACGACCATGAACATCCTGCAGATCAACGCCAGCGCCCGTAGCGAAGGCTCCCAGTCCGCCCGCCTCGCCAGCCGCATCGTCGAGCGTCTGCTCGAGCGCCACCCGCAAGCCGCAGTTGCCGTGCGCGATCTGGCCGTCACCCCGCACCCGACCCTCGACGAACCGGCGCTGCAGGCACTCTTCACGCCGGCCGAACAACGCACGCCCGAGCAGGCTGCGCGTGTCGCGCTGGATGATCATCTGATTGCCGAGGTGCAGGCCGCCGACGTGCTGGTGATTGGCGTGCCGATGTACAACTTCTCGATTACCTCGCAGCTGAAGAACTGGGTGGACGCCGTCGCGCGTGCCAAGGTGACCTTCCAGTACACCGCCAACGGCCCCGAGGGTTTGCTCAAGGGCAAGACTGTGCATGTCGCGCTGACACGTGGAGGTTTTTACCGCGACACCGCGGCCGATACCCAGGTGCCCTACCTCAAGATGGTGCTGGGCTTCCTCGGCATGACCGACGTACGATTCATCTACGCCGAAGGCCTCGGCATGGGGCCGGAAGCGGTCGAAAAGGCATTTGCGGACGCCGAACAACAGGTGGAGGCCGCGCTCGCCTGAGCGCGGAACTGAGATGAGCACGAGCACCAAGAGTTTTACCGGCACCTTCAAACGTCTGATGTTCGGGCGCAGCGAAGCCGAACTGCACGCCGAGATCGACGCCATCGTGCCGAACCGCGAGGCGCTGGTCGAGGAGCGCGTCGAGCGGCCGCGCGGCGTCGAACGGCTGGTCACCGGCATGGCCACTTCCGATGGTGTTGGCGTCAAGCTCACACGCGTGCTCACTGACGACCTGCAGCAGCGCCTCGACCCTTTCCTGATGCTCGATGCCTTCCGCAGCGACAACCCGGACGACTACATCGGCGGCTTCCCGGACCACCCGCACCGCGGTTTCGAGACCGTCACCTACATGATCGCCGGCCGTCTGCGTCACCGCGACAGCGGCGGCAATGAAGGCCTGCTGGAGAACGGCGGCGTGCAGTGGATGACGGCCGGTAGCGGCCTGATCCACTCCGAACTGCCGGAGCAGCAGGACGGGCTGATGGAAGGTTTCCAGTTGTGGCTGAACCTGCCGTCGCGCGACAAGATGTGTGCACCCGGCTACCGCGATCTGAAGTCGGACGACATTCCGGCCTTCACGACCGCGGCGGGTGCGGCGGTGAAACTGGTGGCCGGCCACAGCCATGGCGTTGAAGGTGCCGTAGCGCGCGAGGTCACCGCTCCGCTGTATGCCGACATCGCGTTGCCGGCCGGTGCTCGCTTCGAGCAGGCACTGCCCGCGGAGCACAACGCCTTTTTCTATGTGTATCGGGGCGAGGTGACGGTGGGCGGCAAACGTGTGACATCCGGCCGCATGGCCATTCTCGACAACGCCGAAGCGGCGGACGGCGTGCGCATCGAAGCGGGCGAGAAGCCTGCCCGGGTGCTGCTGATCGCCGGCCGGCCACTCGGCGAGCCGATCGTGCAGCACGGGCCGTTCGTCATGAACACCGTCGACGAGATCCACCAGGCCGTCGAGGATTTTCGCGCCGGCCGCATGCGCTGAAGTCGTCCGGCTGCATCGGTTCCTTTCTCTTGAAATCGGACGTTACGTCCCGAGGTTCACAAACTGCGAGCGTCCCGTCAGGATGTTTGCAAGACCTTCAAGGTATGTGAACCGAGAATTTCATGAGGAGGATTTCATGACGGATCTGTATCCATCCCGTTGTGGCACCGAACCGGGCGTATTGACGCGCCAGGATCCGGTGGCCTGGCAGCCGTGGCAGCCCGGTTGCGGGCTGAGCGAAGCGCAGTACGCATCCTGGTGCCGCGACGGATTCCTGGTGCTCGACGGGCTCTTTGACGAAGCCGAGGTGGTCGGGCTGCAACACGAGCTCGAACGCCTGCGCCGCCGCGCCGACCTGGCAGGGCGGCCCGAATGTGTGGTCGAGCGTGACTCGCGGGCCCTGCGTTCGCTGTTCGCCGCGCATCGCCACAGCGCGCTGTACGCGCAGCTGATGCGCGACGAGCGCCTGCTCGGCATCGCCGAATTCCTGCTTGCCAGCCCGCTCTATGTCCACCAGTCGCGCGTCAACTTCAAGCCGGGTCTGGGGGGAGGCGGCTTCTACTGGCACTCCGATTTCGAGACCTGGCATACCGAGGACGGGCTGCCGCGCATGCGCACGCTGTCGGTCAGCGTGTCGCTGACCGAGAACACGACCTTCAACGGGCCGCTGATGCTGATTCCCGGATCGCACACCGAGTACATCCAGTGCGTAGGCGAAACCCCCGGCCATCACTACCGCCGCTCCCTGCAGCGTCAGGA
The DNA here is from genome assembly GCF_059703725.1 of Pseudazoarcus sp. NS34. Classification (NCBI taxonomy): domain Bacteria; kingdom Pseudomonadati; phylum Pseudomonadota; class Betaproteobacteria; order Rhodocyclales; family Zoogloeaceae; genus Pseudazoarcus; species Pseudazoarcus sp. NS34. The sequence goes on along the minus strand of NZ_BAAKIZ010000004.1, from coordinate 31,900 downwards.
AGCGGGGCTGCCCGATGCCGCGAGCATCGAGCGCATGGCCAAGCGCGGCATTCATGCCGCCACCGGGCGCCCCGGAACGGTCACGATTTTCGACTGCAATACCTTGCACGGCTCGGCGGGCAATCTGTCGCCGTGGCCGCGCTCGAATGTCTTCTTCGTCTACAACAGCGTCGAGAACCGGCCCGCGGCGCCGTTTGCCGCGGATGAGCCGCGCCCCTGGTACATCTGCGAACGAGAGGACTTCACGCCGCTGCAGGCCACGCGGCCGGACTATCGGCGTGCCGACGAGAGCCAGGCGGCCTGAGCAGACTCAGGCCCGCGCCAGCGCGATCAGACATTCGGCCTGCTCGCGCACCGGTTGAGGTATCGCGACGCGGCCGTCGAGCATGTCGCGGATCAAGGCCGCGTTCTCCGCTACGCCGGGCACATCCGGCAGTCCCGCCAGCGGCGGAGCGCCGCCTTCTTCGGCCGGCCAGCCTTCGCTGGCGACGCCATCCACGAACACTTCCATGCGCGGGCGCCGACGAGGGTTGGCGAAGGCTTCGCCCTCGGTGCCGCGCAGCAGCATGGCGATACCGCCATCGGCCCGCAGGAAGTCGTTCATGCGCTCCAGATACTCCGGATGCGTCACCGCCACCACGCGCACGCTGCGCCCCGGGCAGGGGTCGAGCAGCTTGGCCATGGTGTGGCCGCTGCCGCGCACGCCAAAGCGCAGGCGCAGCGACAGCAGCGTGGCCAGACCGGGCAGCAAGTCTTCGAGTCGCAGGCAACTGATGCGCGAAGTGGCCAGTTGCGTGGTGGCCTCCTTCGCGCTGGCGGCCGGCTGGATGTCGAGCGCCGCGAGCAGCTCGAAGGGGCTGACGCGGCTGTCGAAATCGTGCCGGCCCTGGATCAGCACCGGCACGCCTTCACGCGCAATCAGGTGCGCCAGCAGCGGCATCAGGTTGGCCTGGCGGCGCGCGCCGTTGTAGGTCGGCAGCACCACGCAGCGCGGGCCGTCGGGCACCTCGACGTGGGTGCAGCGCGCATCCATGGCGTGCTTGAAGCCGATGAGTTCGTCCAGCGATTCGCTCTTTACGCGCAGCGCGATCACGATGGCGCCGAGTTCGAGGTCGGGCACGGTGCCATCGAGCATGCCGCCGAACAGCCTTTCGGCGTCTTCGGCCGTGAGGGAACGCGCGCCCTTGGCGCCTCGTCCGATTTCCTTGATCATTGCGGGCAGGTTCATGGCGCAATTATCGGTTGTCGCCGTGGCGCTGCATAGCCATTGCTGCCCGTTGCGGGCGCAGGAATTCTGAGGGGTTTTCAATGAATGTCGGATTCATCGGCCTGGGCCTGATGGGGCGCCCGATGGCGCTCAACCTGATGCGCGCGGGGCATGCCCTGCGTGTGTGGGCGCGCCGGCCCGAGGCCATGCAGCCGCTACTCGACGCCGGCGCGACTGCCGGCACCAGTGCAGCCGACGTGGCGGCCGCTGTGGACGTGGTGATTACGGTGGTTGGCGACGGGCCGGATGTCGAGCGCGTCGCGCTCGGGCCGGACGGCATTGCCGACGGCGCGCGTCCGGGCCTCATCCACATTGACATGAGCACCATCTCGCCGGAGCTTACGCAGTCCATCGCCCAGCGCCTGCACGAGCGCGGCGTGAGCATGCTCGATGCGCCGGTGTCCGGCGGCGAGCCGGGCGCGATCAACGCCACGCTGACCATCATGGTTGGCGGCGAGGCCTCGGCCTTCGAATGCGTCAGACCGCTGTTCGCAGCCATGGGCAAGACCATTTCGCTGATCGGTGGCAATGGCGCCGGCCAGGTCGCCAAGGCCTGCAACCAGATCGTGACTGGCGTGGGTGTGGCGGCAGTGGCCGAGGCGCTGAACTTCGCGCGCAAGAGCGGCGTGGATGCCGGCGCAGTGCGCGAGGTGCTGATGGGCGGTTTCGCCGCCTCGCGCATTCTCGACGCGCACGGCGGCCGCATGGTCAAGCGCGACTTCCAGCCCGGCTTCAAGTCGTGGATGCACCAGAAGGACATGCGCATCGTGCTCGACGAGGCGCACCGCCTCGGCCTGCAATTGCCCACCGCGGCGGCGGCAGCGCAGCTCTACAACGCCATGGTCGGCAGTGGCCTGGGTGAAGAGGATTCGGTGGCGATGTTGAAGCTGTTTGAACGCATGAGCGGGGGAGAAGGGTGATGCGCGTCGGATTCATCGGACTGGGCGTGATGGGGCGCCCGATGGCGGAGCACGTGATGCACGCTGGCCACTCCCTGAACGTATGGGCGCGGCGGCCGGAGTCGCTTGACCCGCTCGTACAGCAGGGCGCCACCGCCTACGACACGCCGGCAGCGCTGGCGGCGGCGTGTGATGTGGTCATCACCATCATCACCAACAGCAAGGACGTCGAAGATGTGGCCTTCGGCGAGCGCGGGCTGGCGGCCGGTTTTGTGCGCGGTGCCGTGCACGTGGACATGAGCACGATTGCGCCGGATGCAGCGCGCGACTTTGCGCGACGTTATGCCGAACGGGGTGTCGATTGGGTCGATGCGCCAGTGTCCGGCGGCGAGCAGGCCGCGGTGCTTGGCACACTGGCGATCATGGCCGGGGCCAGCGAGGCGGCGTTCGAGCGTGTCCGCCCGCTGTTTGAATGCATGGGCAAGACCATCGTGCGCATCGGCGAGCCCGGTGCCGGGCAGGTCGCCAAGGCCTGCAATCAGATGGTCATGGTGTGCGCGCTGCAGGCCTGCGCCGAAGCCATGCATCTGGCACGCGCCCACAACGTCGATCTGGCTGCGGTGCGCACTGCGCTGCTGGGCGGCTCGGCGGCCTCGCGGGTGATGGAGGTGATGGGCGAGCGCATGGTCCAGCGCGACTTCTCGGCCGGCATCCAGGCGCGGCTGCACCACAAGGACTTCGGCATCCTGCTCAACGAGGCGGTGAAGATCGGCGCACCGCTGCCGATCGCGGCGCAGACCTGGCAGCAACTCAATGCGCTGATGAACCAGGGCTGGGGCTACGACGATACGTCGAGTCTGCTGAAGGTGCTGGAAGCGGCTACCGGGTCGGAAGCCTAACGCCTGAATTAAGCAGCATGCGACGCTGCTTCCAGTACTTCTAGCTTAACGTCCGCCAGGACATTGACCCATTGAGTCTCTGGGCCAAGAAGCAAACAGGTCCCCTGTGCTGTAGCAGCAGCTTGGACCTGCTGAAACCAGCGACCATAACTCCACTCCCGAGGTGGTGGAGTGCTGAGTGCGTGTTTGTCCGGGTCCCAGGCAATTTCCATTGCCTCACGATAGATAAACGGGAATTGCTGGGCGGTCGGTGTGATGTGCAAGCGGCCATGCTCATCGATCTCAATGGTGGCAACGAGATCGCTTTTCATGCTGCCTACCGCCGTTTTGACGCCGGCTCGGTGAAGCCCAGCGCACGAGAGATTTCCTGCGCCGTGCTGCGCACCAGCGGCGCCCAGTCACGCTTGAAGCGCTCCGACGGCGTGGACAGCGACAGGCCGGCGACCAGATCGCCGCTGTCGTCGCGGATGCCGGCGGCGATGCAGCGCACGCCCAGTTCTACTTCATCGAGGTCGAAAGCCACGTCGTGGCGGCGGGCTTCGGCGAGTTCGCGTTCGAGCTTGTCGAGATCGGTGATGGAGGCTGGCGTGCTGCCCGGCAGGCCGGTGCGCTTGGCGTAGTCGCGCACCTTGTCGCGCCCGTCCTCGACCAAAAAGAGTTTGCCCGAGGCGGTGGTGTGCAGCGGCGCACGCGCGCCGACGATGTGCACCACGCGCACCGACGAGCGGCCGCTGGAGGTGCGTTCGACGTACACCATGGCGTCGCCGTCGCGCATGCCGAGGTTCACGCTCTCGCCGGTTTCGTTGTGCAGTTTGAGCATGAACGGCATGGCCGTGTCGCGCAGCGAGATGCGTGATTTGACGATGTTGCCGAGTTCGAGCAGGCGGATGCCGAGGCGATAGGTGCCGCCATCGCCACGTTCGACGAAGCCGCTTTGTCCCATGGCGCCGAGGATGCGGTGGGCGGTCGAGGGGTGCAGGCCGCTTTCGAGCGCGATCTGTTTGAGCGGCACGGGGTCGGGGTGCGCAGCGAGTACGTCGAGCAGCGTCATCATGCGCTCGACAACCTGAATCGGGTTCTTGTTTTCCGCAGCTTGGATCACAGCAATACCGTGGGGATAAGCGTGTCCCGAGTGTAACCAAGGCATCTCGTTTCGCCTAGTGAAACAGGTTGCGCTTTACGGGTTATTGCGAGGTGTCGCGGCCAGGCCGCGCAGCTACCATGGCCGGCGACTTGCTGCTCGAAGCGCTTGCGCGCAGAGCACGATCCTTCCGGAGACGAGACATGAGCATCCGTATCGTGAACCTCGAGGGTGAATCCGTCGCCTCGAGCTTTCGCACGCCGTCGATCCCGCATGAGTGGATCGAGTATCCGCTGACCTCGCCGGAGCGGGTGGTCGAGCGCCTGCGTGACGCGCAGGTGGCGATCATCAACAAGGTGCGCCTGACGGCCGAACATCTGAAGCAGTTGCCTGGCCTGAAGCTGGTGGCGATTTCGGCCACCGGCACCGACAACATCGATCTTGCAGCGTGCCGCGAACGCGGCGTGGTGGTATCGAACGTGCGCGGCTATGCCGTCAACACCGTGCCCGAGCACGCCATTCTGTTGATGCTGGCGCTGCGCCGCAGTCTGCGGGCCTACAGCGACGACGTGAAGAACGGCCTGTGGGCCAGGAGCGAGAACTTCTGCCTGTTCGGGCATCCGGTGGGCGACCTGCACGGCGCCACGCTGGGCATCTTCGGGCGCGGCAGTCTCGGGCAGGGCGTAGCGCGGCTGGCCGAGGCTTTCGGCATGCGCATCCTGTGGGGCGAGCACCGCGGCGCGACGGCGCTGCGCGAGGGCTACACGGATTTCGTTACGGTACTGCGCGAGGCCGACGTGATTTCGCTGCATTGCCCCCTCAACGAGGCCACGCGTGGCATGATCGGCGCGGATGAACTGGCGATCATGAAACCCACCGCAGTGCTGGTGAACACCTCGCGCGGCGGGCTGGTCGACGAGCAGGCGCTGGCCGATGCGCTGCGCGCCGGGCTGATCGCGGGAGCCGGTTTCGATGTGTTGTCCAAGGAGCCGCCGCGCGACGGCAACCCCTTGCTTGAGCCGGGGATTCCGAACCTGATCGTGACGCCCCACATGGCGTGGGCCTCGGGCGCCGCGATGCAGGCCATGACCGATCAGGTGATCGACAACATCGAGGCTTTCGCGGCGGGTGAGCCGCGCAACCGGGTGATTTGATGCGCGCGGACCGTGAGATTGCGCGGGAATTGACCGGGGTCATCAGTCGCGTTCGACCGACTTGACCCGGCAGGGTGGAGTTGGGGTATTTTAACGGCCGGTCGAATCCATGTAAGTGAAAACCCGTACAGCCCTGCGCCGGCTTGGTGCCGGAACAGGGTTTTTTTCAGCCTGGCTTCGGCGCTGGATTACCCCGCAGTGTCGCGCGGCGAGCTCTCTGGAGGAGGGTGGCTGGCCGCGTGAAGTAGTCAAGCGCGCCCGGAATGATCCGGGCCGTGCGGTGGAAGAGGACGACAGGAAACCATAACAATGAGTCTTGCCCTGATCGTGATGCTGCCCTTTCTCGGGGCGGTATTGCCGGCACTGATGATTCGTGCCGGTCGCAATGCCTGTGCGCTTGCGACCGGGTCGGTCACGCTGCTGGCGTTTGCGTTGCTGTTGACCCACGCGCCCGCGGTGTTCCGTGGCGAGGTGATCCAGGCCGGCTGGAGCTGGTTGCCGGAGCTGGGTCTCAACGTCAATTTCTTTCTGGATGGGCTCGGCCTGCTGTTTGCCGGGCTGATCCTCGGCATCGGCCTGCTGATCATCACCTACGCGCGGTTCTACCTCGCGAAGGAAGACCCGATGGGTAATTTCTATACCTATCTGCTGCTCTTCCAGGGGGCCATGGTCGGCATTGTGCTGTCCGACAACATCCTGCTGCTGCTGATTTTCTGGGAGTTGACGAGTCTCGCGTCCTTCCTGCTGATCGGTTACTGGAAGCATCTTCCGGAAGGCCGGCAGGGCGCGCGCATGGCGCTGGCCATCACCGGTGGCGGTGGTCTGGCGATGATTGCCGGCATGCTGATCCTCGGCGACATCGTCGGTTCCTACGACCTGAGCATCATCCTCAATCATGGCGAGGCCATCCAGGCATCGCCGATGTACGTGCCGGCGCTGATCCTGATCTTGATCGGCTGTTTCACCAAGAGCGCTCAGTTCCCGTTCCACTTCTGGCTGCCGCACGCCATGGCCGCGCCCACGCCGGTGTCGGCCTACCTGCACTCGGCCACCATGGTGAAGGCCGGCATCTTCCTGCTGGCGCGCATGTGGCCGGCGCTGTCGGGCACCGACTGGTGGTTCTATCTGGTAGCGACGACGGGTCTGGCGACCATGGTGATTGCCGCCTGCATCGCGTTGTTCAAGGATGACCTGAAAGGCCTGCTGGCCTTTTCGACGGTCAGCCACCTCGGGCTGGTGACCTTCCTGTTTGGCCTGGCTACGCCGATGGCCGCGGTGGCCGGGGTGTTCCACATCCTCAACCACGCCACCTTCAAGGCGGCGCTGTTCATGAACGCCGGCATCATCGACCACGAAGCCGGCACGCGCGACATCAAACGTCTGGGCGGCCTGATGTTTCTGATGCCGCTGTCCGGCACGCTGGCGATGATCGCCGCGGCCTCGATGGCCGGCATGCCCTTGTTCAACGGTTTCCTGTCCAAGGAAATGATGCTCGACGAGGCCTGGAAAGCGAGCTGGCTGGGTCAGGGCTGGGTGATTCCGCTGTTTGCCACGCTCGGCGCGGTGTTCTCGGTGGCGTATTCCTTCCGCTACATCGTGCACGTCTATTTCGGCCCCAAGCGCACGGACTACCCGAGCAAGCCGCATGACCCGCCGATGGGCATGTCGCTGCCGCCGATGTTGTTGGTGGTGTTGGTGGTGCTGATCGGTCTGTTCCCCGAGACCATTGCCGGCCCGCTGGTGCGTGTGACCGCGGGCGCCGTGATCGGCGGCGCGGTGCCGGACTTCTATCTGTCGATCTGGCACGGTTTCACGCCGGCCTTGTTCATGTCCATGGCGGCGGTCGCCATCGGTCTGTTCGCGCTGTGGCGCTACACCAACGTTCGCGCGATCTGGCAGGCCGGGCCGCATCCGGACGCCAAGGCCATGTTCTTCTGCGCCATCAATGCGATGGTGCGGCTGAGCCAGAAAACGGTGCTCAGCCTGCACAACGGCTCGCTGCAGCGCTACATGGCGTTCATGATTGGCGGCACCGTGATCATCGGCTTCGTGACCTTCCTGACGCACGAACACGGTGCAGGTACTCGCGAATCCATCGCCATCACGCCAGTGGCTGCGGTCGGCTGGCTGTTGCTGGTGGGCTGCTGCGTGGCCTCGGTGTGCATGCACCGCAGCCGTCTGCTGGCCTTGCTGTCGGTGGGCGTCGTGGGCCTGATCGTGTCGGTCGGCTTCCTGTACTTCTCGGCGCCCGATCTGGCGCTGACGCAGATTTCGGTCGAAGTCGTTACGGTCATCCTGATCCTGCTGGCCTTGTATTTCATGCCCAAAGAGACGCCGCGCGAGAGCAGCGGCGGCCGCAAGCTGCGTGACGGCGCGATTGCCTCGCTGGCTGGCGTAGGCGTTGCCGGGCTGGCCTGGGCTGTGCTTTCACGCGACTACGAGAGCCTGTCGGCCTACTACCTGAACCAGTCGGTGCCGGGCGGTGGTGGCACCAACGTGGTCAACGTCATCCTGGTGGACTTCCGCGGCTTCGATACCTTCGGCGAAATCATCGTGCTCGGCATCGCAGGGCTGGCGATCTTCGCCTTGCTCGACGGCCTGATGCGCGGCGACCTCGGCGGCAAGCTCAGTTCGTGGGCGCCGGACATGCCGTTGTCGGCTGATCGCCATCCGCTGATCATGGTGGTGGCCACCCGCATCATGTTGCCGCTGGCCATGATGGTTGCCGCCTACATCTTCCTGCGCGGTCACAACTCGCCGGGCGGCGGCTTCATCGCCGGTCTGGTAGCGTCCATCGCCTTGCTGCTGCAATACATGGCCAGCGGTTACGCCTGGGCGGCACAGCGCATGCGCATCGACTATCACGCCATGATCGGCGCCGGTGTGCTGATCGCGGCCGCTACCGGCATTGCCGCGATGGTGATGGACTACCCGTTCCTGACCAGCGCCTTCACGTATCTGAACTGGCCGGTGGTCGGCAAGTTCGAGATCGCCAGCGCGATTGCCTTCGACGTGGGCGTGTTCCTGACGGTGGTTGGCGCCGTGATGCTGATGCTCGCCAACCTGTCGCGCCTGGGACGCCGGGTCGGCAAGCAGCCCGTGAATACCGAGCCGATGGACATCAACCCATCGCGCCTTGCCGCGCCCGCCGCGGGGGAGAACTGACATGGAATTCATGGTCGCCTCTGCGATCGGCGTTATGACGGCTGCAGGCATCTATCTGGTGTTGCGGGCACGAACCTATCCGGTCGTGCTCGGGCTTGCGCTGCTCAGCTACGCGGTCAACGTCTTCCTGTTCGCAATGGGACGTCTGACCATCAACAAACCTCCGGTGATCAGTGATCTGGCCACCGGCTATACCGATCCGCTGCCGCAGGCGCTGGTGCTGACGGCCATCGTGATTTCATTCGGCATGACCGCGGTGATCGTGGTGATGGCGCTGCGCGCCTACATCGAGAGCGACACCGATCATGTCGACGTGGCGCAGCCCGGCGAGACGCAAGGGAAGGGCGAGCGATGAATCACTGGGTCATTCTCCCGATCCTCCTGCCGGCGCTGGTGGCACCGGTAATCGCCTTGGCGATGCGCTTCGACATCGTGCTGGCGCGCATCTTCTCGGTCGCCTCGGCCGCCTTGCTGGTGGTTCTGGCCTGCATCCTGATGGGCATGGTGGTCGACGGCACGGTGCTCAGCTATGCGCTGGGGAACTGGGTCGCGCCCTTCGGCATCGTGCTGGTGCTCGACCGCTTGTCGGCCGCGATGCTGTTGCTGACTTCGGTCATCGGGCTGTTCGTGCTGCTGTACACGCTTAATGGCTGGGACAAGCGCGGCCAGCATTTCCATGCGCTGTTCCAGTTCCAGCTGATGGGCATCAACGGTGCCTTCCTGACCGGCGACCTGTTCAACCTCTTCGTGTTCTTTGAAGTGCTGCTGATCGCGTCCTACGGCCTGATGGTGCACGGCGGTGGCGCCTTGCGCGTGAAGGCCGGCGTCCAGTATGTCGTGATCAACCTGATCGGCTCGACGCTGTTCCTGTTTGCCGTCGGTCTGATCTACGCCGTTACGGGCACGCTGAACATGGCGGATCTGGCCGTGGGTGTGCGCGAGGTCGTGGCCGAAGATCAGGCCTTGCTGCACACCGGCGCCATTCTGCTGCTGGTCGTTTTTGCGGTGAAGGCCGCGTTGGTGCCGGTGCAGTTCTGGCTGCCGGGAACCTACGCCAATGCGCCGGCTCCGGTAGCGGCGCTGTTCGCGATCATGACCAAGGTCGGCGCCTACTCGATCATCCGGGTGTACACGCTGGTTTTTGGCGGCACGTCGGACGAGGTGGCCTGGATTGCCGAGCCCTGGCTGATGCCGGCGGCGATGATCACGCTGGTCGTCGGGGCTTGTGGGGTGGTGGCCGCGCGCAGTCTGGGGCAGATGGTCAGCTTCGCCGTGATCGCCTCGATGGGTACGCTGTTGATGACGGTCGGCGTGTTCACGCCGGAATCGATGGCGGCAGCGCTGTACTACATGGTGCATTCCACGCTGGCCGCCGCGGCGCTGTTCCTGGTGGTCGATCTGGTTACCGAGCGCCGCGCCGGTCATGCCGACCTGCTCAATGTGGCGCCGCGTTTTGTCCAGCTTGGTCTGGTGTCGGCATTCTTCTTCGTTGCCGCCATCGCCATGGCCGGCTTGCCGCCGCTGTCGGGCTTCCTCGGCAAGCTGCTGATTCTCGACGCCGTGCGCGAGGCGCCGCAGGCCGTCTGGCTGTGGGGCCTGATTCTGGTCACGTCACTGCTGATCATCATCGGCTTCGGGCGCGCCGGCAGCACGCTGTTCTGGAAGAGCACGGCGCAGGAGGGCGAGATCCGCGCCCGCGTGCGTGCGCGTGCATTGCCGTATTTCGCGCTCGGTGCCTTGCTGGCGCTGACCGTGGCGATGACGGTGTTCGCCGGGCCGGTGATGCTGTTCTTCGAGGACACCGCCGACCAGCTATTCAATCCGGGTGACTATCAATCTGCCGTGCTGTTTGGCGGACTTGCGGGAGGTCGCTGATGCACGCCAAACACGACGAACGGACCTTGCTGCAGCGCTGGCTGCCGCACCCGCTGCTGACCGCAGCGCTGGTGCTGCTGTGGATGCTGCTGCTCAATGATTTCAGCGCTGGCGGCCTGATTGTCGGCCTCATCCTGGGCATGTCGATCTCGATCCTGACCAGCCAGTTCTGGCCGGATCGGCCGATCGTGCGCTCGTGGAGCAAGGCCTTCGAGTTCATGCTGCTGGTCGCGTGGGACGTGATCGTCGCCAACGTGATCGTTGCCAAGCTGATCCTGTTCTGCCCGGTGAAGGAGCTCAACACGCGCTGGGTGACGGTGCCGATCGAGCTGAAGACGCCCGAGGCCATCGCCATTCTGGCGGGCACCATCACGATGACGCCGGGCACTGTCAGCAGCGACATTTCGGCCGACGGCCGCAGCCTGCTCGTGCATTGCCTGGATGCGCCGGACGCCGAGACTGCGGTGCGCGAGATGAAGGCGCGCTACGAGGCCCGCCTGATGGAGATTTTCGGATGATTGCCTACGCTCTCATGTTCGGCTTTGCGACCGTCTCGATCGCGCTGCTGCTCAACCTGTGGCGGCTCGCCAAAGGGCCGACCGTGATGGATCGCGTGATCGCGGTCGACACCATGGTCATCAACGCCATCGCGCTGATCATCTACTACGGCATCTTCCACGGCACGACGGTGTACTTCGAAGCCGCGCTGCTGTTTGCGATGTTCGGTTTCATTTCCACCGTCGCCTACTGCCGCTTCATCCTGCGCGGCGACGTGATCGAGTGAGGGCAAGGAAATGAACCTGTTCTTCGAATTCATCGTCTCCGCGCTGATCGTCATCGGTGGCGTGTTCCTGCTGGTCGGTTCCATCGGCATGATCAAGCTGCCCGAGCTGATGGCCCGCCTGCATGCGCCGACCAAGGCCACCACGCTGGGTATCGGCAGTGCGCTGTTCGCTTCGGTAGTGTTTTTTGCGGCGGGCGGGGATTTCTCGATCCATGAAGTGCTGATCGTGTTCTTCCTGTTCCTGACCGCGCCGATCACCGCGCACTTCGTCGCCAAGGCTCACCTGCACCAGCAGCGCGAAAAGTCCCTCAAGGAACTGCCTCCGACCGGCACCAACTGCGGCTGGGCGACCTTTGACGCTCCGCCGGGGCATGCCGAACCCGAGCCCGAGGCGCAGGACCCGGCCGACGAACGTGGCTGAGTTGCCGCGCCGCCGACGCGTCGCGCGAGCCTCCGTTCCGGTTGCTGCCGGAGACAAGCCCAAGCCGGCGGCCAACAAGCCGCGCTCCGCACCGCGTGTCCGCCCCGGCCCGCCGCCATCGCCCAGGCCCAAGCCGGCCCGGAAGGAAGAGCGTCCGCCGGCAGAGCGTCCGCCGATCGACCAGGAAAAGCCGCCTCAAGCGGCAAAGCCAAGCCCGGACGGCCTGCCGACCGAGGGCGTGCGCCTTTCCAAGATCATGGCCGAGCGTGGCATCTGTTCGCGCCGCGAGGCCGATGCCTACATCGAACGCGGTTGGGTATTCGTCAACGGTGAGCGGGTCAGCGAACTCGGCACGCGCATTCACCCGGATGCCGAAATCCATCTCGCCGGTGAAGCCAAGCAGCGCCAGTCGGACCGCGTCACCATCCTGCTGCACAAACCCATTGGCTATGTCTCGGCGCAGGCCGAGGATGGCCACACGCCGGCGGTTTCGCTGGTCGTGCCGGAAACCCAGCACGATCAGATCGGCGGCGTTTTCCGCGCGTCGCATCTGCGCGGTCTGGCGCCGGCCGGGCGGCTCGACATCGATTCCACCGGCCTGCTGGTGCTGACGCAGGATGGCCGCATCGCGCGCCAGCTCATCGGTGACGATTCCGAAGTCGAGAAGGAATATGTGGTGCGCGTGAAGGGCCAGCTCATCGACGGCGGGCTGGACCTGCTCAATCACGGGCTGGAGCTTGATGGCCGAAAGCTGCGCCGCGCGCAAGTCGAATGGCTGCGCGAGGACACCCTGCGCTTCCGGCTGCGAGAAGGGCGCAAGCGCCAGATCCGGCGCATGTGCGACCTCGTCGGACTGAAGGTCGTGGCGCTCAAGCGCATCCGCATCGGGGGCGTCGTGCTGGGTGATCTGCCGCCCGGGAAATGGCGTTTCCTGCGTCCGGAAGAGTCCTTCTGACGCGCTCTGGTGGCGCGTTTCACGCGATTCACTGAACAAAATACAGACTGCTGTTGTCCCTTCGTCGGACGGGCCATCATGGTTTACCCTGATGGCGTGACCTCAGCCTTGGCGTTTGATCCGAGGCGGGGTTGCCGCGGCGCCGAAGAACGCGCCGTGCCAGACCAGAAGAACAAGGCCCGCCTTGCAGGCGGACCGAAGTGGGAGGGACGGGCATGCATTCAGGTGTTCCCTGCAAGGGGGCGTCATGCTGAGCGCGGTCGCGGCAATTGCGTTCTCTGCGCTGCTGGGGCCGCTGTTCGCGAGCCGACTGGGTGAGCGGGCCGGCTGGTTGCTGGCGGTTGCGCCATTCGGCGCGTTTCTGTGGTTTGTCTCGTGTATCCCGACGGTGGCGGCTGGCCATGCCATCGTCGAATCCATGCAGTGGGTGCCGGCGCTCGATACCGCGCTGACGCTGCGGCTGGACGGGCTGTCACTGCTGTTTGCATTGCTGGTTACCGGCATTGGCACGCTGATCGTGCTGTATGCCGGCGCCTATCTGCACGACCACCGCCATCTGGGGCGTTTCTACGCCTATCTGCTGCTGTTCATGATGGCCATGCTCGGCCTGGTGCTGGCCGACGATCTCATCGTGATGTTCGTGTTCTGGGAGTTGACCAGCGTCACCTCCTTCCTGCTGATCGCCTTCCAGCATGAGAGCGCGGTATCGCGCCGCGCGGCGCTGCAGGCGCTGCTGATCACCGGTGGGGGCGGGCTGGCGCTGCTGGCGGGTTTGCTGCTGCTGGGCGCGGCCGGCAACGGCTGGACCTTCTCCGGGCTGGATATCGCCGCCATCGAAGCGCATCCGGCCTTCTACGCCATCATGGTGTTGGTGCTGCTGGGCTGCTTCACCAAGTCCGCCCAGGTGCCGTTCCACCTGTGGCTGCCCAATGCCATGAACGCACCGACGCCGGTATCGGCGTACCTGCACTCGGCGACCATGGTGAAGGCCGGTGTGTATCTGATGGCACGTCTGAACCCGGTGATGGGTGGCGACGGCGGCTGGAGCATGATCCTGGTCGCCTTCGGCGCGGTCACCGCCATCGTCGGTGCGGTGCTGGCCATCCGCCAGACCGACCTCAAGCGCCTGCTGGCCTACACCACGGTGACCGTGCTGGGTCAGCTGACCATGCTGATCGGCACCAACACCACCTACGGCCTGCAGGCCTTCGTGCTGTATCTGCTGGCGCACTCGCTGTACAAGGGCGCGCTGTTCATGGCGGTGGGCGCCGTCGATCACTCCACCGGTACGCGCGAGCTGTCCAAGCTCGGCGGGCTGATCCGCTACATGCCGCTGACCGGCGCAGCGGTGGCGCTGGCGGCCTTCTCCAATGCCGGCTTGCCACCGTTCTTCGGCTTCATTGCCAAGGAATTCAAGTATGCCGGCCTGATCGAGATGGGCATGGTCGGCTGGGTCGTGACGCTGGCGATGATCCTGACCAATGCCTTGTTGCTGGCGGCGGCGGGGCTGGTGTTCATCCGTACCTTCCTCGGCAAGGAAGGGCCGTACCCCAACCCTCATCCGCACGAGGTCTCGCTGCCGATGTGGCTCGGCCCCGTGCTGCTGGCCGTTGGCGGCTTCGTACTCGGCGCGTGGAATGACTGGCCGGAAACCTGGATCGTGAATGCCGCCGTGCAGTCGGTGGCGCGCGGCGAAGTGGACGTCAAGCTCTACCTGTGGGGCGGCATCACGCCGGCGGTGCTGGCGAGCGTGGTGACCGTTGCGCTGGGCGCGCTGTTCTACGGCTATCGGCATCTCGTGCGGAGACACATCGCGCGCTGGCGGGTGCTGTGGAACGTCAGTGGCGACATGCTGTGGGACCGGCTGCTCAAGCGCGTGTTCGCCTTCGCCGGCAGCATCGCAGCCAATTTCCAGCACGGTTCGCTGCGCCTGCACATGACGATGATGTGCCTGGTTTTCAGCGCCGTGGTGCTGGTGGCGCTGATCGTCAGCGACGAGAACCTGCTGTCGGGCGGCGTGTATTCCGAGATCACGCTGCCAGGCCTGGCGGGCTGTCTGCTGGCGCTGGCGGGCGCGGCCGCGGCGGCCGTGATGCGCGGACGGCTGGCGCTGGTCACCGCGCTGGGTGCCAGCGGCCTTGGCCTGGCGCTGATCTTCCTTTCGGCCAACGCGCCGGATGTGGCGATTACGCAGTTGATGGTCGAGACGCTGAGCGTGGTGTTCCTGGCCTTTGTGTTCCGCAGCATGCCGCGCGTGCCGCGCATCGGCGCGCGCCACGCCTCGGTGCGCGTGTTCCACGCCGTGATTTCGGTGCTGTTCGGGCTGGCCGTGGCCGGCGCGCTGATCGCTGCGGTGGATCATCCGCTGCCGGGCAACATCGCCGAGTGGTTCCTCGCCAACAGCTATCCCGGTGGTCACGGCAGCAATGTGGTGAACGTCATCCTGGTGGACTTCCGCGCTTTCGACACGCTGGGCGAGATCCTCGTGGTGGCCTTGGCCGCGCTGGCCGCGGCGACGCTGTTGAGTGGCGGCAAGCCTGCAGACCTGCACGAACGCCCCGAGCCGGAGTTCGCTTCGCCGCTGTTGCGGCAGGGCCTGCGGCCGTTTGCGGCGGTGCTGATGCTGGTGTCGCTGATCCTGTTGTGGCGCGGGCATCACCTGCCGGGCGGCGGTTTCATCGGCGGGCTGGTCGGCGCCATTGGTTTCATCCTGCTGGTGCTGTCGTTTGGCAACCGCGTTGCGCGCGAGCTCATGTGGACCTCGCCGCCGCGGCTGATCGGCGCCGGGCTGGGGATTGCCTTGCTGGCGGGTTTGCTCGGTCTGGTTGCCGGCCAGCCGTTTCTGACCGGGCTGTGGTTTGCGCCGGCGGGGCTCAAGCTGGGCACGCCGCTGCTGTTTGACGTAGGGGTGTTCCTGACCGTCTTCGGATCGGTCATGCACATGGTGCAACGTCTTGCCGGGAGGGCCAACTGATGGAAATCATCGCTGCATTGACGGTGGGCGGCCTGTCCGGAATTGGTATGTGGATGCTGCTTGACCGCAACCTGGTGCGCGTCGTGCTGGGCGTGGCCATCATCGGCAATGCCATCAACCTCGGCGTGCTGACCTCGGGACGCTATTTCGGCGAATCGGCCGCCTTCGTGTCGGCCACCGGCGTGCCGCCGGATCCGGCCAACCCGTTGCCGCAGGCGCTGGTGCTGACCGCCATCGTGATCGGCTTCGGCCTGTTCGTGTTTGCGCTGGCCGTGCTCAAGAGCGTGCGCGAGACACACGGCATGACCACGACCGACTTCGTAACCGCGGCCACCGAGGAACCGGCGCCGGACGGGCGTGACGACGAGAGCACCCAGGATGAGAGCGGCAAAGACGCGGAGGCGCGCGCATGAGCGATTTCCTTCTCGTGGCGCCGATGGCGGTGCCCCTCGCCACGCTCGTGCTGTGTCTGCTGCTGCGCCCGCGTCACGATCTGGTGCGTATCGTCAGCGTGCTGGGCGCCGCCGCGTTGCTGGTGGTCGGGCTGGCGCTGGTCGGCATTGCTGCGTCGGACGTGGTGCTGGCCGGTCAGCTTGGCGACTGGAAGGCGCCCTATGGCATCTCGGCGGTGATCGACCGGTTATCCGCAGCGATGATCGCAATTACCGGTGCAATCGGTCTGGCGACCGTGGTGTACGGCATCCGCCGCGAAGGTGAGGCCGAGGTCGCACGCGACTTCCACCTCTTCGTGCACGGCTTGTTGTGCGGCGTGTGTGGCGCTTTCATCACGGCCGACGTGTTCAACCTTTACGTGTGGTTCGAGGTGCTGCTGATCGGCTCGTTCGCGCTGATCTCGCTGGGCGGTGGGCGCCGCCGGCTGGCTGGCACCATGACCTACGTGGTGCTCAACCTCGTTGCGACGCTGATCTTTCTGCTCTCGGCCGGCATGATCTACAGCGCCACCGGCACGCTCAACATGGGCGAGCTGGCCATCATCTTCCGCTCCGGCGAGATACCGCCCGGCTCGACCATGGCGGTCGTGCTGATGCTGCTGTCGTTCTCGATCAAGGCCGCGCTGTTCCCGGTGTTCGGCTGGCTGCCGGCGTCCTACCACGTGGCGTGGACGCCGGCCTCTGCGCTGTTCGCCGGCCTGCTGACCAAGGTCGGCGTGTATGCGCTGATCCGGCTGGTGACGCTGATGTGGCCGGAGTTCGGCGACGCCCATGTGGTGCTGCTGTGGATCGCCTGCGCGACGATGCTGATCGGCGTGCTGGGCGCGGCGGCGCAGAACGAGGTGCGGCGCATTCTGTCCTTCCACATCGTCAGTCAGGTCGGCTACATGATCCTCGGCCTCGCGCTGGCCACGCCGCTGGCGCTTGCGGGGGCGGTGTTCTACCTGATTCATCACATTGTGGTGAAAGCCAACCTGTTCTTCGTCGGCGGCATTGCCGCGCGCCTGACCGGCTCGGAGCGGCTCGCGGCAATGGGCGGGCTTTACGCCAAGTGGCCGATGCTGGCGATCCTGTTCGCGATTCCGGCACTGTCGCTGGCGGGCATCCCGCCGCTGTCCGGCTTCTGGGCCAAGCTGGTGCTGGTCAAGGCCAGTCTGGAGGGCGGCTTCTGGTGGGCTGCGGCGATCGCGCTGATCACCGGCATCCTGACACTGTTGTCGATGAGCAAGATCTGGAACGAGGCCTTTCTCAAGGCGCATCCGCAGGGCGAGGCTGCCATTCGGCCGGTGCCGGGCATGCGCGGCGCATGGTGGGCGGTGAGCGCGCTGGCGGCGCTTACGGTGGTGATCGGCCTCGGCGCCGGCCCGGTCATGAACTACGCCATCGCTGCGGCCGCACAGCTCGCCGAGCCGACGGCGTATCTGCAGCGCATGGCGCACGCGGGAGGGGACTAGGCATGCTTGGAATCCATCTTCTGCTGGCCGCCGTGCTGGCTGCCTTTTCCAACGCGCTGACGCTCACCGGGGTGACGGTGTCGGCCCTGCTGGTCTATCTGGTACTCAAGCTGGGCGCTGGCCTGATGGGTATCCGGCCATATGTGCGCCGCCTTGAGCTGGGTACCGGCTTCGTGTTCTGGTTTGCGTGGGAAGTGGTGCGCGCGAGTGTGGACGTGGCGCGCGTGGTGTTCGGTCTGAATGGCCGGCCGCAGCCGGCGATTGTGGCGATCCGACTGTTGCGGCCGGACGAGCGCATTGCGACGCTGGTCGGCTGCCTGCTGACGCTGACACCGGGGACCATGGCAATGGACTACGACCCTGAATCCGGGGTGATGTACGTACACGCACTCGACGCCGCTGCGACGGATGAAATCGAGCGTGGAGTGCGCGAGATCGAAGCGCGATTGCTGGCGTGGATCGACGCCGGCGATTCGCCGGCTACTGCACGGGAGAAATTCGATGACGGTTGAACTTGCCGGAGCCTTCTGGGTGCTGCCGCTGGTTGTGGTGCTGCTCGGAGTGAGCGGTGCGCTGGTGTTGCTGCGCCTGTTGCGCGGCCCGACCGGGGCTGACCGCGTGGTGGCCATTGATGCACTGACTTTGCTCGGCGTGGCCGCGATTGCCACCGTGGCGGCGCTGACGACCCAATCGGTGTTCCTCGATGTCGCGGTGGTGCTGGCGCTGGTGTCGTTCCTCGGTACGGTCGGATTTACGCTGCTGTTCCGCAAGGATACCGAGGTGGACGACACGGGCATGACGTCCGGGGAGGAGCACAAATGAGTGCTTCACTGATGCCCTGGATTGCCTCGGCGCTGTTCGTTCTGGGAGGGCTGTTCAGCCTGCTCGGAGCGATCGGGGTGAGCCGCCTGCCTGACTGCTACAGCCGCATGCACGCCGCGAGCAAGGCCGGTGCGCTCGGAGCCATGCTGATTCTGGGGGGCGTGGCGGCCGCGTCGAACGGCGAAGCCGCGCTGGAAGCCCTGCTCGCCATCGTCGTACTGCTTGCCACGGCACCGCTGGCCGCACACGCGGTATCGCGTGCGGCCTATCGCGCCGGCTTCAAGCCGGTGCTGGGGCCGCTCGGCGACGCGCTGGCGGAGCGGGAGAGGCGGGCGGCTGAAGCCGGCAAGCCGGATCAGGCCGCCGACTGAACCCGTCGGCTTACTGGCCTGCGGCCTTCGCCCAGGAATCCTTCAGCGTTGCCGTGCGGTTGAACACCGGCGCGCCGTCCTGCGAATCAACGCGGTCGGCCACGAAGTAGCCGTGGCGTTCGAACTGGAAGCGCTCCTCCGGCCGTGCGCGGCGCAGCGAGGGCTCCAGCCAGGCGGTGATGAGGTTCTTCGAGTCCGGATTGAGGTCATCGACGAAGCTGCGTTCCAGCTCCGGGGCGTCGCCTTCGCGTCGCGCGCCCGGATTCGGATAGGCGAACAGCCGGTCGTACAGCCGAACCTCGGCTTGGTAGCCGTGCGCAGCCGACACCCAGTGCAGGTTGCCCTTGACCTTGTAGTTGTCCGCGCCCGGCGTGCCGCTCTTGGAGTCCGGCATGTATTCGGCCAGCACCGCGGTAACGTTGCCAGAGGCGTCTTTCTCGCAGCCGGTGCATTTCACGACGTAGCCGTAGCGCAGGCGCACCAGGTTGTCCGGGAACAGGCGACGGAAGCCCTTTACCGGCTCTTCCATGAAGTCTTCGCGCTCGATCCACAACTCGCGGCTGAACGGCATCTCGCGCTTGCCCAGTTCCGGCTTGAGCGGGTGGTTGGGCGCCTCGCATAGCTCCTCACCGCCCTGCGGATAGTTGGTGATGATCAGCTTGAGCGGGTCGAGCACCGCAACGCGGCGCTCGGCGGCTTCGTTGAGATGCTCGCGCATGCACTCCTCGAGCACGCTCATGTCGATCCACGAGTCGGATTTGGACACGCCGATGCGTTCGGCAAACATGCGGAAGCCCTCCGGCGTGAAGCCGCGGCGGCGTGCCCCGACCAGCGTCGGCAGGCGCGGGTCGTCCCAGCCGTTTACATGGCCTTCTTCGACGAGCTGAATCAGCTTGCGTTTGGACAGCACCATGTAATTGAGGTTGAGGCGGGCGAACTCGATCTGCTGCGGCATCGGGCGTTCGAACATGCCGGTTTCGGCCAGCGTTTCGAGCAGCCAGTCGTAGAACGGGCGCTGATCTTCGAACTCGAGCGTGCACAGCGAGTGCGTGATGTTCTCGATGGCGTCCTCGATAGGGTGCGCGAAGGTGTACAGCGGGTACACGCACCAGCGGTCGCCGGTGCGGTGGTGGGCGGCGCGGCGGATGCGGTAGATCACCGGGTCGCGCAGATTGATGTTGGGGCTGGCCATGTCGATCTTGGCGCGCAGCGCATGCGTGCCATCGGCGAACTCGCCGTCGCGCATGCGGCGGAACAGATCAAGGTTCTCTTCGACCGTGCGCGTGCGGAAGGGGCTGTCGCGGCCGGGCTCGGTCAGCGTGCCGCGCAGTGCGCGCATCTCGTCCGCAGGCAGTGAGTCGACGTAGGCACGGCCGGCCTTGATCAGGTTCACGGCGCACTGATACATGGTCTCGAAATAATCCGACGCGAAGTACAGGTGCTTGCCCCAGTCGTAGCCGAGCCAACTCACCGCGTCGATGATGGCGTCGACGTACTCCTGGTCTTCCTTCTCCGGGTTGGTGTCGTCAAAGCGCAGATGGCATTCGCCACCGTAGTACTCGGCCAGCCCGAAATTCAGGCAGATCGACTTGGCATGGCCGTAGTGCAGGTAGCCGTTGGGCTCCGGCGGGAAGCGGGTTTCGACACGGCCGCCCCACTTGCTGCTGCGGTTATCGTCTTCGATGATGCTGCGGATGAAGTTTCCGGGCGTGGCAGGAGCGGCGTCGCTGGCGCGGGGATCAGACACGGGAATAGGCCTCGGTGGTCGGTGATGCAGGCGGAATCGCAAGGCGCGATTCTAGCGCGGATGACCGGCCCCGGCGCGGGGCTGCGGGGGAGTGCGTTAAACTCCAGGGTTTCCGACGCAGGAGAGCAGGCTGATGGAGTGGCAGCAGATCACCGACCGACTGATGCAGTGGCTGACCAGCGAGAACAGCGGCTGGCCCTTGATTCTGCAGGTGTTCGTGGTGGTGCTGCTGGTGGTCGTGGCCAACTTCCTCATCCGGCGCAGCCTCGAGCGGCTCGAACGGCGTGCCGGCCCGGAGACGCCGTGGCGTCATGCGCTGGTCTCGGCCATACGCAAGCCGGCCGCGCTGCTGGCGTGGGTCGTCGGCCTGACGTTTGCGGCACGCATCATCTATACCGCCACCGAAGCGCCGCTGCTGGAGTTCTTCGAGCCCCTGCGCACCGTCGGCGTGATCTTCTGCTTTACCTGGTTCCTCTACGGCTTTCTGGTCAACGCCGAGGAGGCGGTGGTCGCCCATCAGCTCGCACGTGAGCGGCCCATCGACCGCACCACGGTGGATGCGGTGGGCAAGCTGTTGCGCATCTCGGTCATCATCACCGCCACGCTGGTGGTGCTGCAGAGCCTGGGCTTCTCGGTATCGGGCGTGCTGGCCTTCGGCGGCATCGGCGGTATCGCCATCGGTTTTGCCGCGCGCGATCTGCTCGCCAACTTCTTCGGTGGCCTGATGGTGTATCTCGACCGGCCCTTCGCCATCGGCGACTGGGTGCGCTCGCCCGACCGTGACATCGAGGGCACGGTCGAGCGCATCGGCTGGCGCGTGACCCGCATCCGCACTTTCGACAAGCGCCCGATCTACGTGCCCAACATGGTGTTCACGCAGATCACCGTCGAGAACCCCTCGCGCATGACCAACCGCCGCATCTACGAGACCATTGGCGTACGCTACGACGACTTCCACGTGGTTGCGCCCATCGTCGACGGCATCCGCGAAATGCTGCGCGGTCACGACGAGATCGACACCAATCAGACGCTGATCGTGAACTTCAACCAGTACAACAACTCCTCGCTCGACATCATGGTGTACACCTTCACGCGCACGACGCAGTGGGTGCGCTACCACGAGGTCAAGCAGGACGTGCTGCTCAAGATCGGCGAGATCATCGAGGGCCACGGCGCCGAGATTGCCTTCCCGACCCGCACGCTGCATCTGCCCGAAGGCATACGCATGGAGGCCGCCGCAGAAGCGCCACCGGCCGAGCCGGGCGCCGCCTGACGGAATGCGCCAATGAGCCCGGCCAGCCTTCCCGCCTTTCTCGCCGTCGGAATCGGCGCCGCCCTGGGGGCCTGGCTGCGCTGGGGGCTGGGCTTGCTGATGAACCCGTGGTTCGCGCCGCTGCCGCTCGGCACGCTGGTGGCCAACCTGATTGGCGGCGGTTTGATGGGCGCGGTGTTGGCCTTGATCCAGACGCTGCCGACGCTGTCGGTGGCGGCCAAGCTGTTCCTCACCACCGGTCTGCTCGGTGGCCTGACCACCTTCTCGACCTTCTCCGCCGAAGGCCTGCACCTGATGCAGCGTGGCGAGTGGGGCTGGCTCGCGGCGCATATGGCCGCGCACGTGGCCGGCTCGCTGGCGATGGCCTGGGCCGGCTACACGCTGGTCATGTCGCTGCGCGCTTGAGCCAGCGCAGAGCCCCTTCACCCGCGCGGCGCCCGGTGGCAAAGCAGGCAGTGAGCAGATAGCCGCCGGTTGGCGCTTCCCAGTCGAGCATCTCGCCGCAACAGAAGGTGCCCGGCATCGCTTTGAGCATCAGATCGTCATCCAGCGCATCAAGGCGCACGCCGCCGGCGCTGCTGATGGCCTCGTCCAGCGGGCGCGGGCGCAGCAGCCGGACCGGCAGGTGCTTGATGGCGGCGGCCAGTTGCGCGGGGTCGTCCATGACCTCGCGCGGCGTGCATTCGCGCAGCAAACCGGCCTTCACGCCGTCGATGCCGGCCTTGCCGTGCAGATGACTGGCCAGTGAGCGACGACCGCGCGGCCGCGCCAGATCCTCGCGCAGCCGTTCCAGGCTGCGGTTCGGCGCCAGGTCGACATGCAGGGTGGCCTCGCCCCGCGTTTCGAGGGCGTCGCGCAGCGCGGCCGACAGCGCGTAGATCAGTCCGCCTTCGATGCCGCTGGCGGTGATCACGCATTCGCCAGCGCGCTGATGCTCGTGCCCAAGCGGGTCGTTGAAGTGGGCGGCAATGTTCTTCAGCGGTTGCCCGGCAAAGCGCTCGCGGAAATGCTCGCTCCAGTCCACATCGAAGCCGCAGTTGGCGGGCCGCAGCGGGGCGGTGTCCACGCCATGCGCAGCCAGCCACGGCATCCAGGCGCCATCCGAACCCAGCCGCGCCCAACTGCCGCCGCCCAGTGCCAGCACGACGGCGTGCGCGGCCACAGCGATCTCGCCGTCGGGCGTGGTGAATCGCAGGTGCTCGCCGTCCCAGCCTTGCCAGCGGTGACGCACATTGAGCCGCACACCGGCCTCGCGCAGCCGGTGCAGCCAGGCGCGCAGCAAGGGCGCGGCCTTCATTTGCGTCGGGAAGACGCGTCCCGAGCTGCCGACGAAGGTGTCGATGCCCAGTTCGGCAGCCCAACTGCGCAGCGCGTTGGCGCCGAAAGCGTCAAGCAGGGGGGCGAGTTGTGCGGCGCCTTCGGCATAGCGCGCAACGAAATCGGGGGATGGTTCGGAGTGTGTGAGGTTCAACCCGCCGATGCCGGCGAGGAGAAACTTGCGGCCCGGCGACGGCATGGCGTCGAAGACCTCGACCGGATGGCCTGCGGCCGAGATCACTTCCGCCGCCGCAAGCCCTGCCGGACCGCCGCCGATGACGGCGACTTCGATATGACGGACGCTCATCGCAGGATGGCCGCCCACGCGGCGCACTTGTCTGCCAGCGATACGCCAGCGTTGGCAGGGCTGGTGGAAGGCAGGCGGGTGAGCTGCAGGCGCGCAGCCTGCTCGCCGAGTGTTGCCACGACACGGCGTCGAAACAGCGTGGCGGCGAACGTTCCGTTGAAGAACACCCGGTCGATGCGCGGGTGGCTGGCGAGAAAATTCGCAAAGTCGTTGATTTCGAGCGAGTCGGCCTCGATCGCACTATCCAGGCTGCCGGCGCGACGACAGCCGCTGAGCACGTCCCACAATGCGTAGCCGCGGGCGCTGAGCGCTTCGATGCGCGACGCGTAGGGCGCGCTCGCGTCGAAGCCGAGCAGTTCTCCGACGATGGGCCAGAACAGGTTGCGCGGATGGGCGTAGTACTGCCCGGCCGTCAGCGACGCCGTGCCCGGCATGCTGCCGAGGATCAGCGTGTGCGCATCGTCGTGTGCAACGGGGGGGAAGGCCTGTAGTCGGGTCATCGGCGTGTTCGGGGCACGGGCCGACATTGTGCCGTGAAGTCGTGCGAATCGCCTCCTATACTGAATTCCGGGTGGCGTTCCGGCTCACATTTGGAGGGGCAGTCATGGATACGCACAATTTCCAGAAGATGGTCTATTCGTATTCCGAAGGTTGGCACGAGCTGATGCGCATGCATCCGGGCGTCAATCGGCTGATGTGGATGTACGTGGCGCCGATGTCGCTGGTGCCGGCGGTGATGTTCATGTACGCCATGGCCATCACGCCGGGCTCGGTGCTGCCGGCGGTGGTGCCGCAGATCTCGACGGCCGAGGCGGTGGGCGTGGGGGTGGTGTTCTTCGTCATCGAGCTCGGCATGGTTGCGCTGATGGCATCGATGATCCAGCAGATGGGCGACGTGGTCGACGCGACGCCAAGCTACGAGGAAGCCTTCATGCTGGCGGCGATTGCGCCGACGCCGCTATGGATCGGATCGCTGGCGCTGCTGGTGCCCTCGGTGTGGTTCAACATGGTCGTGATGCTCACGGCCTGGGTGGCCTCGGCGGCGCTGATCTACCACGGCGTGTACCCCTTGTTCCGCCTCGACAGCCACAGTCGGGCGCGGGTGATGGGCACCTTCGTGCTGATGGCAGGCGTCATCGCCTGGGCGGCGCTGATGGTGATCCTGTCGCTGATCCTGAGCATGGTCGTGGGCTTGCGCTGACCGCAACGCGGGCGGGCGCGGGGGTTGGGTCTGGCATAATCGCCGGCCTGTACTTACCCCGACCTCGCTTTCGCCCGCGCTTTGAGTTCCGCCACCGACTCCCCCCGTGAAATCCGTTTTGCCGATTGCCTGAGCGCAGACCGGCCGCGTCTGCATGCGCTCGAGCGGCGTATGGCGCGCGAGAAGGGCGACCGTCCACAGAAGCTGCAGGCGGATTTCGACGCGTTGCAGCAGCGCTCGCGCGGCCTGCTGGCTGAGCGCACGGCGAAACTGCCGAAGCCCGATTTCCCGCCCGAACTGCCGGTCACGCAGAAGCGCGACGAGATCGCCGCCGCCATTCGCGACCATCAGGTGGTCATCGTGAGCGGCGAGACCGGCTCGGGCAAGACCACGCAGTTGCCGAAGATCTGCCTGGAACTGGGCCGCGGCGCCTCCGGCCTGATCGGCCACACCCAGCCGCGACGCATTGCTGCGCGCGCCACTGCCACGCGCATTGCGCAAGAGCTCAAAAGCGAGCTGGGCGAGGCAGTCGGCTACAAGATCCGCTTTACCGACCGGCTCAAACCCACCAGCTATATCAAGCTGATGACCGACGGCATCCTGCTCGCCGAGACGCAGGGTGATCCGTCGTTGTCGGCCTACGACACGATCATCATCGACGAGGCGCACGAGCGTAGCCTCAACATCGACTTTCTGCTCGGCTACCTGCGCACGCTGCTGCCGCGCCGGCCGGATCTGAAGATCATCGTCACCTCGGCCACGCTTGACGCCGAGCGTTTTGCGCGCCATTTCGCCGTGGGCGGCAAGCCGCCGCCGGTGATCGAGGTGTCGGGCCGGCTGTATCCGATCGAGATGCGCTATCGCCCGGTCGAGGACGATAGCAAGGCCCGCCGCGACAAGGGGCGCGACCTGCCCGAAGCCATCGCAGACGCGGTGGAAGAGGCGCAGCGCATCGGCCCCGGCGACGTGCTGGTGTTCCTGCCCGGCGAGCGCGAGATCCGCGAGGCGGCCGAGGCGCTGCGCAAATCGCCGCATTCGGCGGCGATGGAAATCCTGTCGTTGTTCGCGCGCCAGTCGGCGCAGGAGCAGGCGCGCGTTTTCTCGGGCGGGCGCGGCCGGCGCGTAGTGCTGGCAACCAACGTGGCAGAGACTTCGCTCACCGTGCCGGGCATCCGCTACGTCGTCGACACGGGTCTGGCGCGCGTCAAACGCTATTCCTACCGCAATAAGGTCGAGCAGCTGCAGGTCGAGCCCATTGCCCAGTCGGCCGCCAAGCAGCGGGCGGGGCGCTGCGGCCGCGTCATGGACGGCGTGTGCATCCGTCTCTACGCCGAGGACGATTTCAACGCGCGGCCCGAGCATACCGACCCGGAAATCCTGCGTTCTTCGCTGGCGGGCGTGATCCTGCGCATGAAGTCGCTGCGCCTTGGCGCGGTTGAAGACTTCCCGTTCCTCGATGCGCCACAGTCGCGGATGATCGCCGACGGCTACCAGTTGCTGGCCGAACTCGGCGCGGTCACCGACGACGATGCGCGCGAACTCACGCCGATCGGCGAAGAGCTGGCGCGTTTGCCGCTCGATCCGCGCATCGGGCGCATGATTCTGGCCGCGCGAGATCGCGGCTGCCTGGCCGAGATGCTGGTGATTGCCTCGGCGCTGGCGGTGCAGGATCCGCGCGAGCGCCCGCAGGAATCGCCGGGCGCGGCCGATCAGGCGCACGCCAGGTTCCGCGGCGGCGAGCAGGATCAGCGCTCGGAATTTCTGTGGTATCGCAATGCCTGGAAGGCCTGGGACGAGGTCGTGCGCCACGAGTCGGGCAGCCGCCTCAAAGCCTGGTGCAAGCAGCATTTCCTGAGCCATTTGCGCATGCGCGAGTGGCGCGACGTTCATGCCCAGCTGACGACGCTGTGCGGCGAGCACGGCTGGAAAGAGAACCAGCTGCCGGCCGGCTACGAGGCGATTCACAAGGCGCTGCTGGCGGGCTTGCTCGGCAACATCGGCGTCCGTGCCGAGGACGCCAGTGGGCCGCAGGCCGGCAGCTATGTCGGCCCCCGCGGCATCCGCTTCTGGCCGCACCCGGGCTCGGCGCTGGCGAAGAAGGCCGGCAAGTGGACGATGTGCGCCGAACTGGTCGAAACCTCGCGCCTGTTCGGGCGCTGTATCGCGCGCATCGAGCCGGAGTGGGTCGAGGAGGTCGGTGCGCATCTGATCAAGCGCCAGGTGTCCGAACCTCATTGGTCCAAGAGCGCCGGCGCCGTGCGCGCCTGGGAGCGCGGCACGCTGCACGGGCTGAGTCTGTATGTGCAGCGCGGCGTCGGCTACCGCGACATCGACCCCGCGCTGTGCCGTGAGCTGCTGATCCGCGAAGGGCTGGTGCAGGGCGAGATCGCCGACGGGCCGGCGCGCGGCATGGCCTTTCTGCAGCACAACCTGAAGCTGGTCGCCGAGATCGAGCGGCTGGAGCACAAGTCGCGCCGCCCGGATGTGCTGGTGGATGAGGCGCTGATCGAGGCTTTCTACGACGACCGCATTCCGGCCGAGGTCGTGGATGTGCCCAGTTTCGAGGCCTGGCGCAAGGCGGCCGAAAAGGCTGAGCCCAAGCTGCTGCATCTGACGCGGGATCAGCTCATGCGCCACGAGGCGTCCGGCATCACGACTGAGCGCTTTCCGGCTCAGTTCGAGGTGCTCGGGCAGAAGCTAAAGCTGTCGTATTTGCACGAGCCCGGCGCGGCCGACGATGGCGTGACGCTGACCGTGCCGCTGGCCATGCTGAACCAGATTCCCGCGGCGCGCTGCGAGTGGCTGGTGCCCGGCCTGCTCGAAGAGAAGGTGCTGGCGCTGCTCAAGACCGTGCCGCAGAAGCACCGCCACCGCCTTCAGCCCTTGTCCGAAAGCGCTGCGGTGTTTGTTGCGACAGCGGAGGCGGGTGACTTCGAGCGCGATGAACCCTTGCTGCGCGCGCTGCAGACATTCGTCGAGGAGCGCGTGTCGCTGAAGCTGCCGCTGGAGTCCTTCCGCGCGGAGAACCTGCGGGCCCACAGCCAGATGAACTTCCGCGTCATCGATGAGCACGGGCGTGTGCTCGGGCAGTCGCGCAATCTGGCGGAGCTGCGCGCGCGTTTCGGCCGTGAAGTGGCCGAGCGTTTTCGCAAGGCGCAGGTCGAGCTTGAGGTGTCAGCAGAGTCGGCGCCGACAACGCCTGCAGCCAAGGCCGCAGGCGCCAGCAGCCAGTCCGGTCTGACGACATGGAGCTTCGGCGAACTGCCCGAACTGCTCGAAGTGCGGGTGGCCGGTCGCGACGTGATCGGCTTCCCGGCGCTGCACGACGATGGCGACAGCGTTTCCTTGCGCCCCTTCGATACGCCGGAAGAGGCCGCGCGGGTGCATCGCAAAGGTCTGGCGCGGCTGTTCGCGCTGAATCTGAAGGACCAGGTGCGCGCCATCGAACGCTTGCCCGGGCTGCGCGAGCTGGCGCTGGCTTTCCTGCCGTTCGGCAGCGAGGCTGATTTGAAGGCGCAATTGGTGGCGGCGACCCTTGAGCGCGTGTGCCTGCTCGACCCGCTGCCGCAGGGCGCCGAGGCCTTTGCCAAGCGCTGCGGCGAGGCCAAGCCGCGCATGAGCCTGGTGGCGCAGGAATTCATGCGCATGACGCAGCAGGTGCTGGCCGAGCGAGCGGTGCTGGAGAAGCGCCTGTCTGCCCTGAAAGGTTTCCCGGACGTCGCCGAAGACATTCGCGCGCAGCTGACGGCGATGCTCGCGAAAGATTTCATGCTCGTGAATCGGTGGGAGCGTCTGGCCCATTTCCCACGTTATCTCAAGGCCGCGACGCTGCGCCTGGACAAGCTGCGCGCCAATCCGGCGCGCGACGCGCAATTGATGGCCGAGTGGCGTGCGCTGGCGCAGCCCTTCGAGCGTGAGCGAATGACGCGGTTGCGTGCCGGCGTTGTCGAGCCGGCGTTGGAGGAATTCCGCTGGCTGCTGGAAGAATTGCGTGTGGGGCTGTTCGCGCAAGAGCTGAAGACGCCGATGCCGGTCAGTGTGAAGCGCCTGCAGAAGATCTGGGATGCGCGCCCGCGCTGAAACACTGCGCGCAAGTCTTTCATTTGTCGCCGCTTCGTGCTAAATTCGCGCGCTTTCCCTTGCTCCACCGGACTTCGCATGCCGGGGGGCTGTCCTAAACCACAAGGAGTACGCATGCGACACTACGAAATCGTGTTCATCGTCCACCCGGACCAGTCCGAACAGGTCCCGGCGATGATCGAGCGCTACCAAGCGCTTGTTACCGGCAGCGGTGGTCAGATCCACCGTCTGGAAGACTGGGGTCGTCGTCAGATGGCTTACCCGATCCAGAAAATGCACAAGGCCCACTACGTTCTGATGAACATCGAGTGCGGCAATGAAACGCTCGCCGAACTTGAGCATGCCTTCAAGTTCAACGACGCCGTGCTGCGCCACCTCGTCACCCAGCGTAAGGATGCGGTTACCGCAGCTTCGCCGATGATGAAGGAAGAGAAGTCGCGTTCGCTGACCCCGGTCGCCACCGAAGGTGACGACGACAGCGCGAGCAGCGACGAGGCCTGAGCGGCACGAGGTGACGGATACGGGGCTCAATCGGCTCTGCCTTGAGGCGGAACTGGTCGAGTTGCAGCCGATGCGCCTGACGCCGGCCGGTATTCCGGTCAGCGGATGCGGTCTGAAGCACACGTCGAAGCAGGTCGAGGCTGGAATGTCTCGTCAGGTTTCGATGGAACTGCAGGCGGTGGCGATCGGCGAGCTGGCCAAGGTGCTGGCGGCAGCAAGCCCCGGAATGTCAATGCGGGTGAGTGGATTCCTCGCGGCGCGCAGCCAGCGCAGCCGGAGTCTGGTTCTTCACCTGGACAAGATCGAATTTCTGGAAGGAACGAAAAATGGCTTTCAAGTCGAAGTCCAAGTTCAAGAAAAAGGATGATCGCCGTGGTGGCGGTCTGTTCAAGCGTCGCAAGTTCTGCCGCTTCACGGCTGAGAAGATCGAAGAGATCGACTACAAGGATGTCGATCTGCTGAAGGACTTCATCACCGAAACCGGCAAGATCATGCCGGCACGTATCACCGGCACCAAGGCCGGCTACCAGCGCCAACTGTCGGCCGCGATCAAGCGCGCCCGCTTCCTGGCCCTGCTGCCCTACACCGATCTGCACCAGTAAGGAGAACCGGACATGCAAATCATTCTCCTCGAGAAGGTCGTCAATCTCGGTGGTCTCGGCGATATCGTCAAGGTCAAGGACGGCTACGCCCGTAACTTCCTGATTCCGCAAGGCAAGGCCAAGCGTGCGACCGAAGCCAACAAGGCCGAATTCGAAGCTCGCCGCGCCGAGCTCGAGCGCGTGCAGGCTGAAAAGCTTGCCGCCGCTCAAGCGGTTGCCACCAAGCTGGAAGGCATGATCGTTCAGATCGTGCGCAAGGCCGGCATGGACGGCCGTCTGTTCGGCTCGGTCGGCAACGCTGACATCGCTGAAGCATTGCAGGGTCAGGGTTTTGATATCGACCGCAGCGCGCTGCGCCTGCCGGACGGCCCACTCAAGCAGGTTGGCGACGTGCAGGTTGACGTGGCGCTGCACTCCGACGTGATCGCTCCGATCACCGTGTCGGTGCTGGGCGACCAGCAGTAAGCTTCTGCCGCAAGGCAAGCGCAACGGGGCTGCTTCGGCAGCCCCGTTTCATTTGTGGCGCGCGAAATGCATCCGCAGGCATGGCATGCCTCATCCGGGCTAGAATCGACCTCCGAATTCCAGTCCGGCGTTGCAAGATGGCTCTGTCCCGTTCCGATTACTCCGAAGACCCGCAGATCGCATCGATCCGCCTCCCGCCGCACTCGATCGAGGCGGAGCAGGCGCTGATCGGCGGCATCCTGCTCGACAACGCCGCGTGGGAGCGCATTGCCGATCTGGTGTCGGCGTCCGATTTCTATCGTGACGATCACCGCCGCATCTATTCGCACATCGCCAAGCTGGTCGATCTCGGCAAGCCGGCCGACGTCGTCACCGTGTTCGAGTCGCTCGAGAAGTCCAATGAGTCCGAGCAGGCCGGCGGTCTCGCCTATATCGCCGAGATTGCCAACAGCACGCCGTCCGCGGCCAACATCCGGCGTTACGCCGAGATCGTTCGCGAGCGCTCCATCCTGCGCAAGATGGTGGCGGTTGGGGACTCGATTGCCGCGAGTGCGCTGAACCCCTCCGGGCGTGACGCCAAATCCTTGCTCGACGAGGCCGAGGCCAAGGTTTTCGAGATCGCCGAAGCGGGTGCGCGTGACATGAGCGGTTTCGTGTCCATCCAGCCGTTGCTGCAGAAGGTCGCTGACCGTGTGCAGGAGCTCTACGACCGCGACAACCCCAACGAGGTCACTGGCGTGCCGACGGGCCTTGCCGACCTGGATGAGAAGACCTCCGGCCTGCATCCTTCCGACATGATCGTGGTCGCGGGGCGTCCTGCCATGGGCAAGACCACGCTGGCGCTCAATATTGCTGAGCACGTCGCTGTCGACTGCAAGCTGCCGGTGGCGATTTTCTCGATGGAGATGCCCGGAACACAGCTGGCGATGCGTTTCATCTCCTCGATCGGCCGGATTGATCAGACCAAGCTACGTACCGGCCGGCTTACCGACGACGACTGGCAGCGCCTCACTTCCGCAATGGGGCGCTTGTACGACGCGCCGATCTTCATCGACGAGACGCCGGGACTGAATCCGATCGATCTGCGCGCCCGTTGTCGGCGCCTTGCGCGCCAGTGCGGCACGCTGGGTTTGATCGTCATCGACTACCTGCAGTTGATGACGGGGGTGCGCGATAGCGACAACCGCGCGTCAGAGCTTTCCGATATCTCCCGCTCGGTGAAGTCGTTGGCCAAAGAGCTCAATGTTCCGATCATCGCGCTGTCGCAGCTCAACCGCAGCCTGGAGCAGCGCCCCAACAAGCGGCCGGTGATGTCCGATTTGCGCGAATCCGGCGCCATCGAGCAGGACGCGGACATCATCATGTTCATCTACCGGGATGAGGTCTACAACCCGGATTCGGCCGAAAAGGGCTCGGCTGAGCTCATCATCGGCAAGCACCGAAACGGCCCGACCGGCATGGTGAGGCTGACTTTCCGTGGCGAATGCACGCGCTTCGAAAATTTCGCTTCAGGCGTAAGCTACTGATCCATATCGGCCCGGGCGATGCTGTTCGGGTCGTCCGCGAGAAAGTTGCGTTTGACCGCTTGACGCCCCGTTTCTGCTCTATATACTGCGCCCCTCTTCGCCGCTGAAAGTGTTGTGTTTAGCGGAGTTGAGAGGTTTGAGGGGTTCTTCAGCGGGTTGTAGAAATTGTGCTGAGGGGCTTGACGAGGAGGTGGGTGTTGTACATAATCTCGCTTCTTCGCTGCCGGGTGGCAGCGGTTCTTTAAAAATTTGGACAATCGATAAGTGTGGGTGCTTGGTTGATTGTGGATCCACGGGGCCTTCGGGCT
>NZ_BAAKIZ010000003.1:0-675751 GCF_059703725.1 Pseudazoarcus sp. NS34 | reverse complement strand
GATGATAGTGCAGATACCTGTGTGAAAGTAGGTCATCGTCAGACTAACCCCATATGCAAAAAGCCCGCTCAAATCGAGCGGGCTTTTTTGCGTCCACCGCAACCGAAACACAGTCAGTTCAGCGCCCGTGGCATCGCAAGCGTGAAGACCGGAATCACGCCAGCGAACGAAACACCGTCTGATGAAAGGAACTGGTAGCTTCCGCGCATGCTGCCAACCGGAGTTTCGAGTACCGCTCCGCTGGAGTATTGGTAGTGCTCGCCGGGCGCCAGTTCAGGCTGTTCGCCGACGACGCCATCGCCCCGCACTTCTTCGACCTGACCTCCGCCGTCGGTGATGATCCAGTGACGACTGAGAAGTTTGGCCGCTTGTGTGCCGGTGTTGGTGATCGTGATGTGGTACGCGAATGTGTAGCGCTTCGCATCTGGATTGGACTGGCCGGGAAGGTACTCGGCTATCACGGAAATCTGCATCGAATGCGTGTTCGAATTGCTCATCGCTTCATGTGGTTCGGGACCGGTCAGTGGATTGCCTGCCGAAGTGGAGGCATTGGGCTGTAAAATACCAGCTTTTCTCCGGAAGTACCGTCATGTCCGTTTCCCCGCTGACCGCGCTGTCTCCGCTGGATGGCCGCTATGAAGGCCGCGTCGCCGCCCTGCGTGAGCATTTTTCCGAGCACGGTTTGATCCGCAATCGCGTGCGCGTTGAGATCGAGTGGCTCAAGGCCCTTGCGGCAGAGTCCAGTCTGGTGGAGATTCCTGCCTTTTCGGCTGCAGCCGTCGATGAGCTAGATGCCGTGATGGCTGTTTTCTCGCCGGCTGACAGTGAAGCCGTGAAGGACATCGAAGCGGTGACCAACCACGACGTGAAGGCGATGGAGTATTGGCTCAAGCGTCGTCTCGCGCACAACGACGAAGTGATGAAGGTGTCTGAGTTCATTCACTTCGCCTGCACTTCGGAAGACATCAACAATACCTCGCACGCGCTGATGCTGCGTGAAGGGCGCGACCTGGTACTGCTTCCGGTGCTGGATCGTGTCACGGCTGCGCTGCGGGCGCACGCTCATGCATTGGCGGACGTGCCGATGCTGTCGCGTACGCACGGCCAGCCGGCCAGCCCTTCTACCATGGGCAAGGAACTCGCCAACATTGTGGCCCGACTCGAGCGTGCACGTCGTTCGATTGCGGCGGTTTCGCTGACGGCGAAGTTCAACGGGGCGGTTGGCAACTACAACGCTCACCTGTCGGCCTGGCCCGAGTTTGACTGGGAAGGCTTCAATCAACGCTTCATCGAATCTCTGGGCCTGGAGTTCAACGCCTACACCATCCAGATCGAACCGCATGACGCGATGGCCGAGTTGTTTGATGCCATTGGCCGCTGCAACACGATCCTCATCGACGCTTGCCGTGATATCTGGATGTACATCGCTCTGGGCTACTTCAAGCAAAGGCTGAAGGAGGGCGAGGTCGGCTCTTCGACCATGCCACACAAGGTCAACCCGATCGACTTCGAGAACGCCGAGGGCAACTTCGGTGTCGCAAACTCAGTGTTGCGCCATTTTTCGGAGAAGCTGCCGATTTCGCGCATGCAGCGCGATCTGACCGATTCGACGGTGTTGCGCAACATGGGCGTCGGCTTCGGCCATACGGTGCTGGCGCTCGACAGCATGCTCAAGGGCATCAGCAAGCTTGAGGCCGATCCGGCGAAGATTGCCGCGGATCTGGACGAGAGCTGGGAAGTGCTCGCTGAGCCGGTGCAGACCGTGATGCGTCGTTTTGCCATCGAGAACCCCTACGAACAACTCAAGGCCATGACCCGCGGCAAGGGCATCACGCGCGAAGCGCTGCAGGCCTTCATTGCGCAGCTGGCTATTCCGGAGTCGGAACGCCGCCGCCTGCTTGAAATGACTCCGGCCAGCTATATCGGCAAGGCTGCCGAGTTGGCTCGCCGGATCTGATCCAGAACCAGGTTACGGACGCACAAATGAGTTTTGCAGAACACCTCAAACAAATGCCCAAGGTGTCGCATCTGGCTTCGATCGAGTTGCTGGATGACAACGACGATGTTTTGGCGCTGATCGAGAACAAGCCCGGCCAGGCGGGTTCTCTCGTGGTTTTCAACCATCTGGCGCAGTTGCATGGCGCGATTACGCCCGATGCGGCGCGCAAGGGGCTGGAACTGTATGCCGAGCACACCGAAGACGCGCGTGCGAACCCAGGCAAGCACCCAAACATCGACAGGCTGTTCGGCCTGATCGAGCGCAATGAGACCTTGCGGGTGAAGCACCACTTCGCGGTCTGAACTGCACCACGCCAACAAAAAGCCCCGCATGCGGGGCTTTTTGTTGGGTGAGCGTCCTGCGCTCAGACGACCGCTTCTTCCTTGTCCTTCTTGGGCTTCACGAACTGCTCACGTGACACGCCAAGCCACATCACGAGCGGGCTGGAAACCAGCACCGACGAGTAGATGCCGAACACGATGCCGATGGTCAGCGCCAGCGCGAAGTAGTGCAGT
Source organism: Pseudazoarcus sp. NS34 (assembly GCF_059703725.1). Lineage (NCBI taxonomy): Bacteria > Pseudomonadati > Pseudomonadota > Betaproteobacteria > Rhodocyclales > Zoogloeaceae > Pseudazoarcus > Pseudazoarcus sp. NS34. The sequence continues at coordinate 673,237 of NZ_BAAKIZ010000003.1, read as the reverse complement.
GTCTCGCCGCCGAAGATCAGCATCGACAGGACCACCATCAAGGTGCTGCCGTGCGTGATCGCAGTGCGCGACATGGTACGCGTGATGGCGTGGTCGATGACTTCCGGTGTGCTCATGCCGCGGCGCTTGCGGAAAGTCTCGCGGACACGGTCGAAGATGACCACGGTCTCATTCACCGAATAGCCCAGCACGGCAAGCACTGCAGCCAGCACGGCGAGCGAGAACTCCCACTGGAAGAATGCGAAGAAGCCGATGATGATGATCACGTCGTGCATGTTGGCAACGATGGCCGACAGCGAGAAGCGCCATTCGAAACGCATTGCGAGATAGGCCATGATGCCGACCAGCACGAAGAGCAGCGCCATGCCGCCGTCCGCAGCCAGTTCTTCGCCGACCTGCGGCCCGACAAATTCGGCGCGACGCAGATTCGGCTCAGGCCCGTCGATGCCTTTGAGCGTCGCCAGTACTTGCTCGGACACCCGATTGGTGTCGAGGTCGTCGCGGTTGGGCAGGCGCACGAGGATGTCACGCGAGCTTCCGAAATTCTGCACCTGGGCATCGGGGTAGCCGTCCTGGGCCAGCGCCTGACGGATTTCCTCGATGCGCGGGGGCTCCGCGTAATTGACCTCGACCAGCGTGCCGCCGGTGAACTCCACCGACAGGTTCAGCCCGCGCGTCACGATGAACAGCACGGCCAGCAGGAAAGTGACCAGCGAAATGATGTTGAACTTCAGCGCATGGCGCATGAAGGGGATGTCGTTCTTGATTCTGAACAGTTCCATGACTACGACCTCTGCTTGTCCGGGTTAGCCGATCGCCAGTTTGTCGAGCTTGCGACGGCGGCCGTAGATGAAGTTCACGAGCATGCGCGAAACCAGAATGGCGCTGAACATCGACGTCATGATGCCCAGACAATGCACCACGGCAAAGCCGCGCACCGGTCCGGAACCGAAGACCAGCAATGCGATGCCTGCGATCAGTGTGGTGACGTTGGCGTCGAGAATGGTGCCGAAGGCGCGCTCGTAACCGGCGGTGATGGCCGCCTGCGGGCTCACCCCGTTGCGGATCTCTTCGCGAATGCGCTCGTTGATCAGCACGTTGGCATCAATGGCCATGCCCAGCGTCAGCGCCATGGCGGCGATGCCGGGCAGCGTCAGGGTGGCCTGCAGCAGTGACAGCAGCGCAATCAGCAGGCCGAGGTTCGCCGTCAGGGCAATCACCGAAACCAGACCGAACAGCGTGTAGTAGATGATCATGAACACGGCGATGGCGACGAAGCCCCACAGCACCGAATTGAAGCCCTTGGATATGTTTTCGGCGCCGAGGCTGGGGCCGACCGTGCGTTCCTCGATGATTTCCATCGGTGCGGCAAGGCTGCCGGCGCGCAACAGCAGCGCGACGTTGTTGGCTTCATCAACCGTCATGCGGCCGGAAATCTGAACGCGTCCGCCGCCGATCTCGGTGCGAATCACCGGCGCAGTCACGACTTCACCCTTGCCCTTCTCGATGAGCAGGATGGCCATGCGTTTGCCGACGTTGTCGCGAGTCACGTCGCGGAAGATGCGCGAGCCGGCCGAATCGAGCGTCAGGAACACCGCCGGTTCATTGTTCTGGCCATCGAAGCCGGGCTGGGCGTCGGTCAGCCGGTCACCGGTCAACACAACGTCGTTCTTGACCAGCAGCGAGCTGCCGCCGCGTTCAGTGTAAAGCCCGGTGCCGAAGGGCACCTGACCGGCGAGCGCATCTTCGAGCGCGCCGGGTGAGTCGTCCACCATGCGGATTTCCAGGGTCGCAGTGCGGCCCAGGATGTCTTTGGCGCGCGCGACGTCCTGCACGCCCGGCAGCTGAACGACGATGCGGTTGGCGCCTTGCTGCTGGATGATGGGTTCGGCGACGCCGAGTTCGTTGATGCGGTTGCGCAGCGTGGTGATGTTCTGCGTCATCGCGAACTCGCGAATCGTCTGCTCGGCGGTCGGCAGCAGGGTGGCCACCAGGCGCAGATCAGTTTCGCCAAGATCGCGGTCTGAAAGTTGCAGGTCCCTCAACTCGGAGCTTATTGCGCGGCGGGCGGCTTCGCGTTGATCTGCGTCGCGGAAGCTCAGGACCACGCTGTTGCCCTCGCGGCCGATGCCGGCGTGACGTACGCGCTCGGAGCGCAGCAGCGTGCGCAGATCACCGGAGGTGGAGTCTAGGCGGTTGGTCACCGCACCTGCCATGTCGACTTCCATCAGGAAGTGAACGCCACCGCGCAGGTCCAGGCCGAGGTACATAGGCAGGGCGTTGATGGAGGTGAGCCAGTTCGGTGTGGCCGGCAGCAGGTTGAGCGCGACGATGTACGACGGGTCAGACGGATCCGGATTGAGCTGCCGCTCGATCACGTCGCGCGCGCGCAGCTGATCTTCAGTACCGCCGAAGCGGAAGCGGATGCTGTTCTCGTCGGCAAAGGTCGCCGTCGGCGGGATGCCGGCGGTGGTCAGCGTCTCGGTCAGGCGCGGGATCAGCGAGCTGTCGAGCTGAACCGTGGCCTTGCCGCTGGAGACCTGAACGGCGGGCACCTCGCCATAGAAGTTCGGGATGGTATAGATCAGGCCGAACAGCAGCACCAGGCCTATCAGGATGTTCTTCCAGAGCGGGTAACGGTTCATGAGGTGGTCAGGACTCGTGTCGGAAGCTTGGCGCGGCGATGTAGGCCGCAGCGGAGAGCGCCGCGCGCGGCGATTGCCCGCGCGCGGCGTGATGCGGCATCAGACTGCGCGCAGCGTGCCCTTGGGCAGAACGGTGGCGATGGCGCCACGCTGGATGACGATGTCGACCTTGTCGGCCACTTCGAGGTGCACGAAGTTCTCGTCGATTTCGGAGATACGGCCGGCCATGCCGCCCTGGGTGATGACTTCATCGCCTTTGGCGAGCGCGGCAACCATGGCCTTGTGCTCCTTCGCGCGCTTCATTTGCGGGCGAATCATCAGGAACCAAAGGATCAGGAACATCAGGACGAGCGGCAGCAGGCCCATGAGGCCGCCGGTGGCCGACTCGGCCGCCTGCGCATATGCGTTGGAAATGAACACTCTAGTCTCCGGGTGAGGTTGTCGAACGGGGCATTATAGCAACATGAATTTGCGCGGGACGTCAGGGGATTCCGGGGGATCCGGCGCCTCGCCCACGTTCGGTGTGGAAGCGCAGCGTATAGCCGGCCAGATCGTCCTGCTCGATCGCTTCGCGCAGTTCGCGCATCAGCGTCTGGTAGTAGTGCAGGTTGTGCACGGTGTTGAGCATGCTGCCGAGGATTTCGCCGGTGCGATGCAGGTGGTGCAGATAGGCTCGGCTGAAGTTGCGGCAGGTGTAGCAGTCGCAGCTTGCGTCGAGCGGGCTCGTGTCGGCCTTGTGGAAGGCGTTCTTGATCTTGACGTCGCCAAAACGCGTGAACAGCCAGCCGTTGCGAGCGTTGCGGGTGGGCATCACGCAGTCAAACATGTCGATGCCGGCGGTGACGCTGGCGACCAGATCTTCCGGCGTGCCGACCCCCATCAGATAACGCGGCTTGTCGGCAGGCAGGCGCGGCGCCGTGTGGGCCAGGATGCGACGCATGTCTTCCTTGGGCTCGCCGACCGACAGGCCGCCGATGGCGTAGCCGGGAAAGCCGATCGCTTCGAGCCCGGCCAGCGACTCGTCGCGCAGGTCTTCATACATGCCGCCCTGGACGATGCCGAACAGCGCATTGGTGTTGCCGAGCGCGTCGAAAGAGTCGCGCGAGCGACGTGCCCAGCGCTGCGACAGCTGCATGGATTTGGCAGCCTCGTCGCGCGTGGCCGGATAGGGCGTGCATTCGTCGAAGATCATGACGATGTCGGAATTGAGCACCGTCTGGATGCGCATCGACTCTTCCGGCGTGAGGAAGAGCTTTGCGCCGTCGATGGGCGAGGCGAACTTCACGCCTTCTTCGGTGATCTTGCGCAGCGCGCCGAGGCTGAACACCTGGAAGCCGCCCGAATCGGTGAGGATCGGCTTGTCCCACGCCATGAAGCGGTGCAGGCCTTCGTGCGCCGTGATCACCTCCAGGCCGGGGCGCAGCCACAGGTGGAAGGTGTTGCCGAGGCAGATCTGCGCGCCGATGTCGTTGAGCATCTGCGGCGTCATGGCCTTGACCGTGCCGTAGGTTCCGACCGGCATGAATACCGGCGTTTCAACCGTGCCGTGGGCAAGCGTCAGGCGGCCGCGGCGGGCTGCGCCGCTGGTGGCGAGAAGATCAAACTGCATCGTTGCGGTGGGCGATGAACATGGCGTCGCCGTAGCTGAAGAATCGGTATTCATGGGCGATGGCATGAGCGTAGGCGCGGCGGATTGGCTCCATGCCGGCAAAGGCCGACACCAGCATCATCAGCGTCGATTTGGGCAGGTGAAAGTTGGTGATCAGTGCATCGACGACCTGAAAGCGGAAACCCGGCAGGATGAAGATGCCGGTATCGTCCGCGCCTGCGCACAGCGTGCCGTCCTGGGCCGAACCTTCCAGCGCACGCAGGCTGGTGGTGCCGACCGCGATCACACGCTTGCCGGCGGCGTGCGTGCGACGAATTGCTTCCACCGTGTCGCGCGGGATGACGTAGCGCTCGCGGTGCATGCGATGCTCGCCGAGGTCGTCCACACGCACCGGCTGGAAGGTGCCGGCGCCCACGTGCAGCGTGACGTAGGCAATGCCGGCGCCGCGTTCGCGCAGGCGTTCGAGCATGGCTTCGTCAAAATGCAGGCCGGCGGTAGGCGCCGCCACCGAGCCTGGCTCGCGGGCATATACAGTCTGGTAGCGCGATTCGTCCGTGTCGTCGGCGGCGCGTTCGATGTAGGGCGGCAGCGGCACCTTGCCGTGACGTTCGAGCAGCGTGAACAGATCTTCATCCGCCGGAAAGCGCAGATGAAAGAACTCGCCGACGCGGCCCACGACGGTGACGTCAAAGGCGTCGGCCAAATTCAGAACGGTGCCCGCGGCGGGGGATTTGCTTGCGCGCACCTGGGCCAGCGCCTCGTGCGTGCCGATGGCGCGCTCCACCAGCACTTCCACGCGCCCGCCGGTATCGCGCTTGGTGCCGAGCAGGCGTGCATGGATGACGCGCGTGTCGTTGAACACCAGCAGGTCGCCCGGTTCGATCAACACGGGTAGGTCGCGGAACATGCGATCTTCAAGCGCGCCGTCGTCGAGCAGCAGCAAACGGCTGGCCGAACGGTCGGGCAGCGGTTGCTGCGCGATGCGTTCCGGCGGCAGCGGATAGTCGAAATCTTCGAGAGTCAGTGGCATCGTATTGCCGCTCGGGGCTGGGGCATGGATAATACGCGGCTCTTTCCCGGCCGGGATGGCGGAATCGGTAGACGCAGCGGATTCAAAATCCGCCGCTGGCAACAGCGTGAGGGTTCGAGTCCCTCTCCCGGCACCACTCGAATTCATTTCATCAGGCCCGGCGCTGCAGGGGCCGGATGATAGCATTCGCGGCAACAGGCATCACGCTTCCCCCGGAGGTCGCATGGCTCGCATCCTTGCGCTGACCGCGTTGGCGATGGCCGCTTTCGCTGCGAACTCCCTGCTGTGCCGTCTGGCCTTGCGCGACACGGCCATCGACCCCGCTTCCTTCACGTTGATCCGCATGCTTTCCGGCGCCTTGATGCTGTGGGTGATCCTGCGTTTGCGCACTTCCGTGGCCCATCAGTCACATGGCGACTGGCGCTCCGCGGCAGCGTTGTTTGCCTACGCGATTGCCTTTTCATACGCGTACGTCGGCCTGTCGGCCGGTGCCGGTGCGCTGCTGTTGTTCGGTTCCGTCCAGGCCACGATGATTCTTTACTCGCTGTGGCGTGGGGAGCGTTTCGGCTCATGGCAATGCCTTGGCTTCGCGTTGGCGATCGGTGGATTGGTCGCGCTGGTGGCGCCCGGCGCCACGGCGCCGCCGTGGCTGGCAGCGGTGTTGATGGTCCTGGCCGGCATGGCCTGGGGTGTGTACTCACTGCGCGGGCGCGGCAACACCGACCCGCTGGCCACGACCGCCGGCAATTTCCTGCGCAGCGTGCCGATGGCGCTGGTTGCAGCCCTGCTGGCCCTGCCGTGGCTCGCCGTCGATGGGTTTGGGGCAGTGCTGGCCGCGCTCTCCGGTGCGCTGGCGTCGGGCGTCGGCTACGCCATCTGGTATGCGGCGCTGCGTGGCCTCAGCGGTACGGCAGCGGCGACCGTTCAGCTCAGCGTGCCGGCGCTCGCCGCGCTCGGCGGCGTGGTGTTGCTCGCCGAGCCGTTGAGCTTGCGCCTGGTACTGGCCTCGGTTGTCACACTGGGCGGCATTGCGTTGGTCATCCACGGGCGGCGAGCGTAGAAATGACGCGGAACTCGGTTATCATCGCTCGGTCTTAGTGAGCACATGGCCGACCCCGTCGCGCCAGCAGAACTGACTAACATCAGGAGGAAGTGATTCCATGATCGATCGCACCATTCCGGGCAACCGCAGCGAAACGTCGGTGCTTGCCACCAACAAGGTCATTCGCAATACCTACATCCTGCTGTCGCTGACGCTGGCTTTCTCGGCCGTCACTGCCGGCATGTCGATGGCGCTGGGCCTGCCCCATCCGGGCATGATCCTGACGCTGGTCGGTTACTTCGGTCTGCTGTTCCTGACCACCAAGCTGCGCAACAGCACCGGCGGCATCTTCGCCGTGTTCGCGCTGACCGGCTTCATGGGCTACACCCTCGGCCCCATCCTGTCGTACTACCTGGCACTGCCCAACGGCGGCATGGTTGTGATGCAGGCCATGGGCGGCACGGCTGCGATCTTCCTCGGCCTGTCGGGCTATGCGCTGACCACCCGCAAGGATTTCTCCTTCATGGGTGGCTTCCTGATGGTCGGCATCCTGGTGGCGTTCCTGGCCGGTCTGGCGGCGATTTTCTTCCAGATGCCGGCACTGTCGCTGGCCGTTTCGGCGATGTTCGTGCTGCTGATGTCCGGCCTGATCCTGTATCAGACCAGCGCCATCATCCACGGCGGCGAAACCAACTACATCATGGCGACCGTCACGCTGTACGTTTCGATCTACAACCTCTTCACCAGCCTGCTGCATCTGCTGGGCGTGATGAACAGCGACTGACGCCTGTTCGCGCCTCCAATGGCGTGAAACGGCAGGACACAACGGGCGCCGATGGCGCCCGTTGTCATATCGGCAGGGTGCTCGCAGCATGCGTGCATCGAAGCGATGTGTTTACAATGCGAGGTTTCACGGTCATGCGCGCTGCCGACTCGGGCAGCTCGATGCAGGCCGCCAACCGGACATGCTGGGGCAGCAATGATGAAAACCACCTTTCTGGAGTTCGAACGGCCGATTGCCGAACTCGAAGAAAAGATCGCGCAACTGCGTTTCGTGCAGGACGATCCCGCGGTCGACATCTCGGGGGAGATCGCGCGGCTTGAGAAGAAGAGTGAGTCGCTCACCCGCGAGCTCTACGCCAAGCTGCAACCCTGGCAGATCTCGCAGGTCGCCCGTCACCCGCAGCGGCCGTATACCTTCGATTACGTGCAGCACATGTTCACCGACTTCCAGGAGTTGCATGGCGACCGCGGCTTTGCCGACGACAAGGCCATCGTCGGTGGTCTGGCGCGCTTCAATGGTCAGGGCTGTGTCGTCATCGGCCACCAGAAGGGGCGTGACACCAAGGAAAAGATTGCGCGCAACTTCGGCATGCCGCGCCCCGAGGGCTATCGCAAGGCCTTGCGTCTGATGCGACTGGCCGAGAAGTTCGGGCTGCCGATCTTCACCTTCATCGACACCCCGGGTGCCTACCCGGGTATCGGCGCCGAAGAGCGTGGGCAGTCCGAGGCCATTGGCCGCAATCTGTATGTGATGGCAGAGCTCAAGGTACCGATCATTTCCACCGTGATCGGTGAGGGCGGTTCGGGCGGAGCGCTGGCCATCGCGGTCGGCGATCAGGTGCTGATGCTGCAGAACGCCACATATTCCGTGATCTCGCCCGAAGGCTGCGCTTCCATTCTGTGGAAGAGTGCGGAGAAGGCCTCGGTTGCGGCCGAAGCCATGGGCATTACCGCGGATCGTCTGCTCGGCTTGGGTCTGATCGACACTGTCGTGCCGGAGCCGGTCGGCGGCGCGCATCGCGACCACGTTGATACGGCTTCGCGTCTGCACAAGGCGCTGCAGGAGGCCCTGCGCCAGGTCGCCGACCTGACTGCCGAAGAGCTCGTCGAGCGACGTTTCGAACGCCTGATGAGCTATGGCCGCTTCAAGGACGCAAGCGCCGCCTGAGGCCCCGCTCGCCGCACGCGTTGCGGCGGTGCTGGGTGAGGCCGGCATTGTTGCCGGCAGCCGGTTGTGCGTCGCCCTCTCGGGCGGTGTCGATTCCGTCGTCCTGCTGCATGTGCTGGCCGGCCTGCGTTCTGCGGCCGGCTTTTCTGTTTCTGCCGCTCACGTTCATCACGGCCTCAGCCCGCATGCCGATCGCTGGCTGACGCATTGCGCCGCGCTGTGCAGGCAGCTTGAGATTCCGTTTTCGGCATTGCACGTTACGGTCGAGCGCGATCACCCGGATGGCCTTGAGGCAGCGGCGCGCACGGCGCGCCATGCCGCCCTTGCGGGGGTATCGGCTGACTGGCAGGTGTTTGGCCATCATCAGGATGATCAGGCCGAAACGGTGCTGTTTCGGCTGCTGCGTGGCGCCGGCGTGCGCGGTGCGGCGGCAATGAGCGCCATCGAGGCAAGGCGGTTGCGGCCGCTGCTCGGTACGCGCCGGACGGAGATCCTCGATTACGCGCGGGCGCATGCCCTGCAGTGGGTTGAGGACGAGAGCAATGCCGATCCGCGCCACACCCGAAACTTCCTGCGTCACGACATCCTGCCGCGCATCGAATCGGCGTTTCCGGCCGCCTCGGCCATGCTTGCGCGCTCGGCCGTCAATTTCCGCGAGGCCGATGCCCTGCTGGCGGAACTCGCTGGCCTGGATGCTGCCGCCTGCGGTGGTGAGCGGCTGCGCATCGATGCCTTGCGGGCCTTGCCCGAGCCGCGGCTGCGCAATCTGATCCGCGTGCGCATCCATGCACTGGGTCTCGAAGCCTCGTCGCGCGCACGTCTGGTCGAGACCGCGCGCCAGCTGCGTGAAAGCGCCGCAGGCTCGCTCTATCTGCCGTTGGGCGAGGCTGCGTGCTGCGTGCACCGAGAAGAGGTGTGGATCGAGCCGGGGCTGGGCGCAGAGCCAAGTGCCGTGCGCTGGCTTGGCGAGAGGGAGCTGCCGTGGGGTGCGGGCCGGTTGCGGTTGCTTGAGCGACCTGGCGAGGGGCTGAGCCTGTCGCGTCTGCATGCCGCGTCCGAGGTGCTGTTCGATGTGCGTCGCGAAGGGCTGCGCATGTGCAGCGCCGCAGGCCGGCCGCGACATACCTTCAAGAACCTGTGCCAGGAAGCCGGCGTGCCGGCCTGGTTGCGAGGGCGGCTTCCGGTGCTGTATCTCGACGGCGACCCGGTGTGGATCGCCGAGATCGGCTTCGCGCCGGAAGCCGCTTGCGCGGCGGGAGAGGCCGGTCTGCTACCGGAGTGGGTGCGAGGCTAGAGCGCCGCGCCCTTGAGCATCTGCGCCAGCTCTACCGCCGAGCGCACCGACATCTTCTCGAAGATGCGCGAGCGATGGGCCTCGACGGTACGCATCGAGATGTTCAGTTCGTCCGCGATGACCTTGTTGTACTTGCCTTCGAGAATCAGCGTCATGACTTCACGCTCGCGCGTGGTGAGCAGCGTGAGCCGCTCGCTCACGACCTGACTGGCGCTCTGAGCCTGGCGGTGCTCGGCGTCGATTTCCATGGCGCGCTGGATGACCGCGATCAGATCGCCATCGTTGAAGGGCTTCTCGATGAAGTCGTGGGCGCCGTTCTTGAGCGCAGCCACCGCCATCGGCACGTCGCCGTGGCCGGTGATGAAGATCACCGGCAGGGTGTTGCCGCGGCTTCGGAGTGCGTCGAAGCACTCCAGGCCGCTCATGCCCTCCATGCGGATGTCGAGCACCACGCAGCCGGCCCAGTCGTGGCCGATGGCGCCGAGAAACTCTTCGGCGCTGGCCCATGTGGTGCAGGGCATCTTGCGGGTCTTGAGCAGCCATTGCAGGGCGTCGCGGATGGCTTCGTCGTCGTCAACGATGTGTGCGCAGGGTGTATTCATGCCGGGGCGGGTTCCAGTTCGACGGGTAGGGTGAGGACAAAGACGGCGCCGCCGTCTGTGCCGGCCTCGAAGGCGAGACGGCCATGATGCAGTTCGGCAATGGAGCGGCAGATGTTGAGCCCCATGCCCATGCCTTCCTGCTTGGTCGAGAAGAATGGCTCGAACAGGCGCTTGGCGTGGTCAGGGTCGATGCCGGGGCCGCGGTCGGCCACGCGCATGATCAGGTTGCCGTTCTTTTCCTGAGTGGTCACGGTGATGCTGCGGCGCTCGGCCGGCAGGCCGGCGACGGCGTCCATGCCGTTGCGCACGAGATTGACGACGAGCTGCTCGATCATCACCGGGTCTGCGGTGAGCGTGGGCATGCCCGGCGCCAGATGCAGCACGATGCGCATCTGGCGCTTGCGGGCGTCGGCGTCCATCAGCTCGATGGCTTCGCGGATGACCTCGTTGAGGGTGATGCGCTCGCGCTTGGGTTCGGAGCGGCGCACGAAGTCATGCACGCGATGGATGATGGCGGCCGCGCGATAGGCCTGACGGGCAATCTTCTCGTGCACCTCGCGCAGTTCCTCGATGTCGGCATCGCCTTCGGCCAGGCGGTTTAGGCAGCCGCTGTTGTAGGTGTTGATGGCGGCTAGCGGCTGGTTCAGTTCGTGGGCCAGGGTCGAGGCCATTTCGCCCATGGTGATCAGGCGCGAGGTGGCCTGCAGCCGGTCGTCCTGCTGGCGCGCGAGTTCCCGGGCGCGCTTGCGCTCGGTGATGTCCATGATCGAACCCATCCAGCCAGTTTGCCGCCCGGAAGCGTCGATCAGCGGCGCCTCGAAGATCAGGGCGTCGATGTCTTCACCGTTCTTGCGCCGCAGCTTGACCTCGACGCCGGCGCGCGGGCCCTGGCCCGACAGGATCATGTCGTGGATCTCCTGCAGGCGTTCGATGTGATCCGGGTGCCAGTAGGGCATTGGCGGGCGCAGGCCGATGAGTTCCTGCGCGCTGAACCCGACCATGTTGCAGAAGGCCGGATTGACGTAGGTGATGCGCCCGGCGAGGTCGCGCGCGCGCAGGCCGGTAAGGAGTGAATCCTCCATGGCCTTGCGGAACAGCGTCTCGCCGCGCAGCGCCTGTTCGGCGGCGAGTCGGCGCTTGAGCTGCAGCCGAAGTTGCCAGAAGCTCCACAGCAGGATGATGGCCAGCGCGAGTATCGAGCTGATCAGAATGACCGGAATCCAGCGGATATCGCCTTTGTAGGCCGTGATCTGCAACATCAGCCCGTGACCCGGCGGGTCGAACGGCATGGTGTAGGAATGGGTGTCGGAGAGTGGTGCTACGCGGGAGCGCGCGGTGATTTCGCGGCCTTCCGAATCGGAGACGCTGACCCGGTATTTTTCCGTGAACCACCACGGCAGTTCGCGCGCGAGCAGGCCTTCGAGCGAGTACACTCCGACGCTGATGCCGAGCAGGCCGGAGTCGGAGAACGCCGGGATATGCACTTCAAACTGGTGACCGCCGCCTGCTGACGAATAGACTGGCCCGTAGACCGGGCGCCCGATGGTGCGGGCGAGGCGGGATAGGTCGGGGTCGATGACGGCTTGCAGGCCGATGCTGGCACTGCCGTCCGGCGCTTCCGATAGCGGTGGCAGGACGCCGAGGATATTGCCCGCTTCGTCGAGCCAGACCACGCGGGTCAGACCGTTTTCGGCGCGCAGCATCTGGCGCAGGCGGGCATCGGTCTGGGGGGCGATGTCGCTGACAACCAGCTCCGGGCCAAGCTGTGCGAGTTGCGCGGCGTTGCGGTCGAGCTGGAACTGCAGGCTCTGTTCCATCCACAGTACGTCGCTGATCAGCGTGTGACGCTGACTGTCCACGTCGTGCATGCGGGTGAGCCAGATGAGGGCGCCGATCAGCAGCACGAACAGCACCAGCGCCGCATAGGGCAGGCGTGCTGCCCAATGATGGGCGGGGCTGACAGACGGCGTGCTGGTGTCCATGTATCCGGGGCGCTTCGGTATCGTGGTCATTGTGCGGCCTGACGGCCGCAGGAGGCAAAGCAGTGAGATATCTCATGCCGCTCTTGTTGTCCATGTGTTTCGGCGCCCTGGGGGCGTCGGCATGGGCGGAAGAGCCGATCATCATTCGGTTCAGTCATGTCGTTGCGCCCGATGCGCCGAAAGGCAAGGCGGCTGAATTCTTCGCGCGTCGCGCGCAGGAGCTGACCGAGGGCCGCGTAAAGGTCGAGGTCTATGCCAACAGCTCGCTGTATGCGGACCGTGAGGAAATGGAAGCCTTGCAGCTTGGCGCCGTGCAGATGCTGGCGCCGTCGCTGGCCAAGTTCAGTGTCCTGGGTGCAACCGCATTCGAAGTTTTCGATCTCCCTTATATCTTCGAAAACCGCGAAGCCTTGCGTGCGGTGACCGAGGGCGATATCGGCGAGCGCCTGCTCGAATTGCTGGAAGTCCGTGGCATCAAGGGGCTGGCGTTCTGGGATAACGGTTTCAAGTCTTTCTCGGCCAACACGCCGATCCATACACCGGCTGATCTGGTCGGAAAGCGTATGCGCATCCAGTCGTCGCGCGTGATCGAGGAGCAGATGCTGGCGCTTGGTGCGGTGCCGCACATGATGGCCTTCTCCGACGTGTATGAAGCACTGCAGGTGGGAGTCGTCGATGGCACTGAGAACCCGCATTCCAACCTCTACACGCAGCGCATGCATGAGGTGCAGGAGCATCTGACGCTGACCGAGCACGGCTATCTCGGCTATGCCGTGATCGTGAACAAGCGTTTCTGGGACAACCTGCCGCGCAGCCTGCGACGTCAGCTCGAGCGCGCCATGCGCGAAGCTACCTACTACGCCAACCACATTGCCCGCGAGGAAAACATGGCGGCGCTGGCGGCCATCCGCGCGGCTGGCACGACCCGGATTTACGAATTGTCGGCGGCCGAGCGCGAAGCTTTCCGGCGTGCCTTGCTGCCGGTGCACCGTAGCGCGGCACAGCGGATCGGAGCGGATCTGTTGCGCGACATCTATCAGGCGACCGGCTTTCATGCAGAGGGCGGTTGACGGGGTCGCGCTGGCGCCGAAAGCGCGTGAGAAAGCGAGGCTTCGCTGTTAAACTACAGGGCTTTATCCACACCCTCTGTCCACGACGACAGACCAGCTCACCGGAGATTCCGCATGGCCATCGAACGCACTCTTTCCATCATCAAGCCCGACGCCGTTGCCAAGAACGTGATCGGCCAGATCTACCAGCGCTTTGAAGGCGCCGGCCTGAAGGTTGTGGCTGCCCGCATGATGCACCTGTCCGAGCGTGAGGCTGCCCAGTTCTACGGTGTGCACAAAGAGCGTCCGTTCTTCAAGGACCTGGTGTCGTTCATGATTTCCGGTCCGGTCATGGTGCAGGCTCTGGAAGGTGAAGGCGCCATCGCCAAGAACCGCGACCTGATGGGCGCGACCGATCCGAAGAAAGCCGACGCCGGCACCATCCGCGCCGACTTCGCCGACTCCATCGACGCCAACGCTGTGCATGGTTCTGATGCGCCGGAAACGGCCGCGGCGGAAATCGCCTTCTTCTTCCCGGGCCTGAACGTCCACAGCCGCTGAGGATGCTGGCCGGCACCCGCAGGGGTGTTGGCCTCGCCACTTATGAGTACGCCGGTCAACCTTCTCGATTTTGATAGCGACGGCCTCGTCGCCTGGTTCGCCGAAATGGGCGAGAAGCCCTTCCGCGCGCGTCAGGTGATGCGCTGGATTCACCGCGAAGGCTGCGATGATTTCGACGCCATGACCGACGTTGCCAAGTCCTTGCGCGCCAAGCTCAAGGATCTGGCGGTGATCGGTGCGCCGCAACCGGTGCGCGACAGTGTGTCGACCGATGGCACGCGCAAGTGGCTGCTCGATGTCGGTAATTCCAACGCTGTCGAGACGGTGTTCATCCCCGAGACCAGCCGCGGCACGCTGTGCGTGTCGTCGCAGGCCGGCTGCGCGCTCGACTGCGCGTTCTGCTCGACCGGCAAGCAAGGCTTCAACCGCAATCTTTCGGCGGGCGAGATCATCGGTCAGCTGTGGCTGGCCAACCGCCTGCTCGGCGCAGCCCGTGATGCCGCGCCAGATCTGGATGCGGGGGAGAAGGACAACGGCCGCATCATCAGCAACGTCGTGATGATGGGCATGGGCGAGCCGCTGACCAACTTCGACAACGTGGTCACCGCACTGCGTCTGATGCTCGACGACAACGCCTACGGCCTGTCGCGCCGTCGCGTGACGGTGTCGACTTCGGGCATCGTGCCGGCCATGGATCGTCTGCGCGATGAGTGCCCGGTGGCGCTGGCGGTGTCGCTGCATGCGCCCAATGACGCGCTGCGCGACCAGCTGGTGCCGATCAACAAAAAGTATCCTCTGGTCGAACTGATGGCTGCCTGCCGCCGCTATCTTGAGCGTGCGCCGCGCGATTTCATTACCTTCGAGTACGTCATGCTCGATGGCGTCAATGACGACGAGGCGCACGCCCGCGAACTCGTCGAGTTGGTGCGCGACGTGCCCTGCAAATTCAATCTGATACCGTTTAACCCATTCCCGGGTACGGATTTCCGACGCTCGTCGGCCGACCGTATCCGGCGTTTTGCGGCCATTCTGATCGACGCCGGCATCGTCACCACTACGCGTCGCACGCGTGGGGACGATGTCGATGCCGCTTGCGGTCAGCTCGCCGGGCAGGTGCAGGATCGTACGCGGCGCACGTTGCGACTGATCAATACATGAGGGGGTTCGGGATGAAGCGCACTTGGGCGGTGATGGCGGTGTCGGCAGTTGTGCTGTTGGGCGGTTGCGCGACCGGCGGTGGGGGTGGAGACAGCAGCGGTTTCGGTGGCGGCTCACCGGTAGCGGCGCGTCCGGTGCTCGACTTGCCGCCCACCTCCGAATCCGAGCGTGGCGCGATGGTGCACGTCGAGCTCGGCACCGCTTATTTCGATATCGGCCGCTACGACATCGCGCTCGACGAGGCGCGAGTCGCCTTGGCCCATATGCCCAGCTTTTCTCCTGCGTTTCATCTGATGGGCATGGTCTATATGTTTCTGGGCGACGACGGCGCTGCTCGTGAGAACTTTCGACGTGCCCTCAGTGCCGCTCCGGACGACCCCGATTTCAACAACAGTTACGGCTGGTTTTTGTGCGTGAACGGCGAGGAGCAAGAGGGGTTGCGGCGCCTCGACGTTGCCGCGCGCAATCCGTATTACCGTTTCCCGGTGCGGCCGCAGATCAATGCCGGCTTGTGCCATCTGCGGACCGGCGAAGTCGAGGCCGCGGAGCAGCGCTTCCGGCGTGCGTTGGCCTTGCAGCCCGACAGCCTTACGGCGCAGTACGGCATGGCCGAGGTCGCGTATCGCAAAGGTGCGTTTGCTGAAGCACGGCGATTGCTGATCGCCTTGCATCAGCAGGCAGAGCCGACGGCCGAGTCGGTGTGGCTCGGCCTGCGCGCCGAGCGCAAACTGGGCAATCGCGCGGCCGAGGCCAGTTATGCGGCCCAGCTGGAAGGCCGCTTCAAGAGTTCGCCGCAATACCTTTTGATGAAGAAGGGTGACTACGAGTGAGTGAGTACGATACGGACGGCAACGAGATCGGCGAACAGACGGGGAACGAGGTTCCGCCGCTGGGCGCCGTGTTGCGCGCTGCACGCGAGTCGCGCGGCGAGTCGCTGTCCGATGTTGCGAGGGCGCTGAAGCTGTCGGTGCGGCAGCTTGAAGCGATCGAAGACGAGCGTTTTGCCGAACTGCCCGGACCGGCTTTCGTAAAGGGCTTCGTGCGCAATTACGGACGGCACCTCGGCGTCGACGTCGACTCCATGGTGGCTGCGCGCTGGGGCGCCGGTGCGTCGGTGATCGAACTGGCGCCGATGACCAATGCCGAAGGCATTCTGCCGATGTCGGGCGAGCGTTCGCGCATGGGCAGGCTGGTGGTGCCGGGCTTGTTCGTGTTGGTGCTTGTCGGCGCACTCGCGTGGTATTTCGACGGCTTTGATCCGAATCCGGATGCGGCAGACGGCGAGCAGGTTTCCGACGTTGCCCCGGCTCCCGTGACCGAGCCCGAAGCGGAGGGTTTCGCACCACCGTTCGACGAGGATGCTGTCGAAGGCACAGACCAACCGCAGCCCCCCGAGCTGGTAGCACCTCTGTCGGCCGACGAGCCGCTGCCGATGCAATTGCCCGAGCAGGTGTTGCCGGTCGAGCCGCCCGCTCTGGATGCAGGCTCTGTCGCGCCAGCGGCCGAAGCCGTGTCGGAAGCGCCCGCCGCCAGCAGTGAAGCTGAGACGGCGGTGACGTCCGGTCCCGGGCGCCTCGTTTTCCGGTTGAAGGGGGAATCCTGGCTGGATGTGCGGGACAATCGCGATCGCCGCCTGTATGCGGGTGTCAGCGGCGCAGGCTCTGTGCGTATCGTGCAGGGCCAGCCGCCGTTCACGATCGTCATCGGCAACGCGGCCGGGGTGAGGCTAGAGCACGCAGGGCGCGACATTGAGCTCGCGCCGCATACGTCTTCGGGCGGAGTCGCCCGCTTGACGGTGGAGTAAGACATGAGTGAACTCGTCTCGTCCGCAGCGCGTCGGCTGACGCGCCAGGTGCGCATCGGCGGCGTTCTGATCGGTTCCGATGCCCCGATCGTCGTGCAGTCGATGACCAACACCGATACCGCCGATGTGCTCGGCACCGCGATGCAGGTGGCTGAGCTTGCACGCGCCGGCTCGGAACTGGTGCGCATCACCGTCAACAACGAAGAAGCTGCGAAGGCCGTGCCGCACATTCGCGACCGCCTGCTCGCGCTGAACATGGACGTGCCGCTGGTCGGCGACTTCCACTACAACGGTCATACGCTGCTCACCAAGTACCCGGCCTGCGCCGAGGCGCTGGCCAAGCTGCGCATCAACCCCGGCAACGTCGGTGCTGGCACCAAGCGCGATCCGCAGTTCGCGGCCATCGTCGAGATCGCCTGCAAATACGACAAGCCGGTGCGCATCGGCGTGAACTGGGGCAGCCTCGATCCGTCGGTGCTGGCGCGCATCATGGATGCCAACGCCAAGCTGGCCGAACCGCGCGACGCCGGAGCGGTGATGCGCGAGGCGCTGATCGTTTCCGCCCTCGAATCCGCTGCCAAGGCCGAGGAATACGGCCTGGCGGGCGACCGCATCATCCTGTCTGCCAAGGTCTCCAGCGTGCAGGACCTGATTGCGGTGTATCGCGATCTGGCGCGTCGCTGTGATTACCCACTGCATCTGGGGCTGACCGAAGCCGGCATGGGTTCCAAGGGCATTGTGGCTTCGACGGCGGCGCTGGCAGTGCTGCTGCAGGAAGGCATCGGCGACACCATCCGCGTGTCGCTGACGCCCGAGCCTGGCGGCAAGCGCACCGAAGAAGTCATCGTCGCGCAGGAGATCCTGCAGACCATGGGCCTGCGGGCCTTCACGCCGATGGTCACGGCCTGCCCCGGTTGCGGGCGCACCACCAGCACCTTCTTCCAGGAGCTGGCCTCCGGCATCCAGAACTACGTGCGTGAGCAGATGCCGATCTGGCGCGAAGAGCGCGACGGCGTCGAGAACCTCACGCTGGCGGTGATGGGCTGTGTGGTCAACGGCCCGGGCGAGAGCAAGCACGCCAATATCGGCATCTCGCTGCCCGGTACCGGCGAGAGTCCGGCCGCGCCCGTGTATGTGGATGGCGAGAAGGTGGTGACGCTGCGGGGTGACAACATCTCCGCAGAATTCCGCGCCCTCGTCGACGACTACGTCGCCAAAAAATATCCGAAAAAGGCGGGGCAGACCCGCTCCAGCGAAAACATTCAATGAGTCAGAACAATCTTCAGTCCGTGCGCGGGATGAACGACATCCTGCCCGGCGACGCCGAATTGTGGGAGCACTTCGAGGACATCGTCCGCGATTGGCTGCGCAGCTATGGCTATCGCCCGATCCGCATGCCCATCGTCGAGCACACGCCGCTGTTCAAGCGCGCCATCGGCGAGGTCACCGACATCGTCGAGAAGGAGATGTACTCCTTCGAGGACGCACTCAACGGCGAAAACCTCACGTTGCGCCCGGAGGGTACGGCTTCCTGCGTGCGCGCCGCGATCCAGCACGGTCTGCTGCACGCCGGTGGCCAGCGTTTGTACTATCACGGGCCGATGTTCCGGCACGAGCGTCCGCAGAAGGGGCGTTACCGCCAGTTCCACCAGATCGGGGTCGAGGCGCTGAACTTCGCTGGGCCGGACATCGACGCCGAGCTGATTCTGATGTGCGCGCGGTTGTGGGACGACCTGGGCATCCAGGACGTCGAACTGCAGCTCAATTCATTGGGCTCGGCTGACGAGCGCAAGGCGCACCGTTCGGCGCTGATTGCCTATCTGGAGCAGCATCAGGACGTGCTCGACGAGGACGCCAAGCGCCGTCTGCACTCCAATCCGCTGCGCATTCTCGACACCAAGAATCCGGCGCTGCAGGAAATCGTCGAGGCCGCACCGAAGCTGTTCGACCACCTCGGCGCTGAATCGCTTGAGCATTTCGATGGCGTGCAGCGCGTGTTGCGCGACGCCGGCATTCCATACCGCATCAATCATCGCCTGGTGCGCGGGCTCGATTACTACAACCGTACCGTCTTCGAATGGGTGACGACGAAGCTCGGTGCGCAAGGTACGATCTGCGCTGGCGGCCGTTACGACACGCTGGTTGAGCTGCTTGGCGGCAAAAGTGTGCCGGCGGCCGGTTTCGCAATCGGCATCGAGCGCCTGCTGGCCTTGTGGCAGGAGTCCGGCGGTCAGGCTGATATCCCGCAGCCCGACGTCTACGTCGTGGCGTCTGGTGCCGAGGCGCAGCGTGTGGCATTCCGTGCCGCCGAGGCCTTGCGCGGATTCGGATTTGCCGTGCTGATGCACTGTGGTGGCGGCAGCTTCAAGTCGCAGATGAAGAAGGCCGATGCCAGCGGTGCGATGCTCGCCGTGATCATCGGCGATGACGAGGCCGCAGCGGGCGAAGTCGGGCTCAAGCCCCTGCGTGGGCCGGGTGCGCAACAGCGCATCGCGCTCGATTCGTTGGCCGATGCCGTAGCCGAATATCTATTCAAGGAAGACGAGGAAGACGATGGCGCACTATGACCTCGAGGAACAGGAACAGCTCTCCCAAATCAAGGCCTGGTGGGAGCAGTACGGCAAGTACGTGACTGCCCTGATCGTGTCGGCCGCTGTGGCCTCAGTCAGCTGGCAGGGCTGGAAGTGGTATCAGGACAAGCAGGCGACCGAAGCCGCTGTCTTGTACTTTGACGTGCAACAGGCCGCCTCCGCCGGTGACGCTGCGCGGGCGCGCGATGCCGCCGGTCAGTTGGTCGAGCGCCACTCCGGCTCGTCTTACGCCGCGCTGGGCTCGCTGTTGTCGGCTGCGGTCCAGGTGGATGGCGGCGACTCGCGCAATGCACGCGCTCAGCTGGAATGGGTCGTCGACAACAGCGGGGATGCAATTCTGCGCGATCTGGCGCGTCTGCGTCTGGCCGTGTTGTTGTTTGACGAAGGCAGCCTTGATGAGGCGCTGGCACGTCTGTCGGTGGCGCCGGAAGCTTCGCTGTCCGCGCGCTATGACGATCTCAAGGGTGACGTGCTGCGCGCCGCCGGCCGAGGTGACGACGCGCGTGCGGCCTATGACGCGGCGTTGGCTGCGCTCGGCACCGAGAGCGGGCAGGCGGCGGACATGGCGCGCTCGATCATCCGCATCAAGCTCGATTCCCTGGAGTCCTGAATCATGAGGTCCATCCCCACGTCTGTGCTGTTGCTGGTTGCCGGAATCGCCCTGTCCGGTTGCTCTTCGCTCAACCCCTTCGCGGCCAAGGCGCCAAAGCCGGCCGAGCCGCCGGAGTTCCAGCCCAAGGTCGAGATGCGCTCGCTGTGGCAGGCGCGAGTGGGTGGCAGCGACGGGTATTTGTTTCAGCCGGCCGTGGTGGGGGGCTCGGTGTACGCCGCAGGTGCTGGCGGAACCGTTGCACGCATTGATGAAGGCGGTCGCACGCGCTGGAGCCGCGATGTCGGCAGCGACCTGACGGCCGGTGTCGGCAGCGATGGCCGCAACGTCGCCGTGGTTTCCTCACGCGGCGAGCTGATCGTGCTCGACGCCGAAACCGGCAACGAGAAGTGGCGCAAGCCGGCCGGCGTCGAAGTGCTCGCGCCGCCGGGAGTGTCCGAACGCACCATCGCGCTGCGCGCATCCGACAGCCGCATCCTGGGCTTCAACGCGGCCGACGGTGAGCGCCGCTGGATCTACTCCCGCAGCGTGCCGCCGTTGTCGCTGCGCGCGACAGCCGGCATGCAGGTCGAGGGCAACTTTGCCATCGTCGGTTTCCCGGGCGGAAAGCTGCTTGCGGTCAACCTCGATAATGGCGCCCCGCTGTGGGAACTGACGGTCGCGACGCCGCGCGGTGTGACCGAGCTTGAACGGGTTACCGACATTGCCGGCACCGCCGTGCTCAACAGCAGCGAAGCCTGCGCAGTGGCCTATCAGGGGCGCGTGTCGTGCTTCGATCTGCGCTCGCGCAACGTGATCTGGACGCGCGAGTTTTCGAGCAGCACGGGCCTGGATCGTGACGGCGGTATGGTCGTCATCACGTCTGCCGACGACGCCGTGCATGGTCTCGACGCCCGTAGCGGTGTCAGCCAGTGGAAGCAGGGCCCGATGTTCATGCGCCGCCTGTCGCGTCCGCTGATTGTCGGTGATGCCGTTGTATTCGGCGACTTTGAAGGCTACGTGCACGTGCTCGATCGCACTCAGGGTGGCTTCATTGCCCGTGGCCGCGCCGACGGCGCCATCGAGGCCGCGCCGCGCCGTCTGGGCGAGCGCAGCTTCGTCGTGCAGACGCGCGACGGTTCGGTGCAGGCCTTCGAGATCCAATAAGAACAACACACAAGGTCAACGTGAAACCCACCATCGTCCTCGTAGGACGCCCCAACGTCGGTAAATCGACGTTGTTCAACCGCCTTACCCGAACCCGCGACGCACTGGTTGCGGACATGCCGGGTCTCACACGCGACCGCCACTACGGCATCGGCCGAGTCGGTGAGCGCGATTATCTGGTCGTGGATACGGCCGGTTTCGATCCGGTCGTGAAGGCCGGCATCATGCATGAGATGGCGCAGCAGGCTGAGCGCGCCATCGAGGAAGCCGACGTCCTGCTGTTCCTGGTCGACGGCCGCGTCGGTCTGACGCCGCACGACGAGCAGATTGCAGCGCGTCTGCGCCGTTCGGGGCGCCCCGTGCATCTGGTCGTGAACAAGGCCGAGGGCATGCGCCGCGAAGTGGTCGCTGCCGAATTTCATTCGCTCGGGCTGGGCACACCGCTGCCGATTTCGGCAACCCATGGTGACGGCGTCACCCAGGTCATCAATGATGTGCTGGCGCCGTTCCCGGTGGATGGCGAGGGCGACGAGGATCCGTCCCGCGGGCCACGCATTGCCATCGCGGGCCGCCCCAACGTCGGCAAGTCCACGCTGATCAACGGCCTGCTTGGTGAAGAACGCGTCATCGCCTTCGACCTGCCGGGGACCACCCGTGACGCCATCGAAATTCCGTTCGAGCGTGGTGGCCGCCATTACACACTGATCGACACGGCCGGCCTGCGCCGCAAGGGCAAGGTCTTCGAGGCCATCGAGAAGTTCTCGGTGATCAAGACCCTGCAGGCCGTCGAGGAAGCCAACGTCGCGGTGCTGGTGCTGGACGCCGCGCAGGACATTGCTGACCAGGACGCCCACATCGCCGGTTTCATCGTCGACGCCGGTCGTGCGCTGGTGGTGGTCGTGAACAAGTGGGATGCCATCGACGATTACCGTCGCGAGACGGTCAAGCGCGATATCGAGCGCAAGCTCGGCTTCCTGTCGTTTGCGCGCTTCCACTATGTGTCGGCGCTCAAGGGCAGCGGTCTGGCCGCGGTCATGAAGTCCGTCGATGCCGCTTACGCGGCCGCCATGGCCAAGCTCGCCACGCCGCGCCTGACTCGCGTGCTGCAGGCCGCCCTCGTCAAGCAGGCGCCGCCGCGTGCCGGCGTGTTCCGCCCCAAGCTGCGCTATGCCCACCAGGGCGGCAGCAATCCGCCGATCGTCGTGGTGCACGGGTCTGCGCTCGATAAAGTGCCGGCGGCGTATGTGCGCTATCTTGAGCGGACGTTCACCGAAGCCTTCAAGCTTCAGGGCACTCCGTTGCGGGTGCAGTTCAAGACCGCTCACAACCCGTATGCGGACAAGACCTGAACTCCTGCGGGGGGACGCTGTCATTGTGGTGCGGCGCACCATGCTATGCTGCAGCCTCATAACAAAACCAATGCTCAAGGAGCAAAAATGAGTAACAAAGGGCAGCTACTACAAGACCCGTTCCTGAACACTCTGCGGCGTGAGCACATTCCCGTGTCCATCTATCTGGTCAACGGCATCAAGCTGCAGGGGCAGATCGACTCCTTCGACCAGTACGTCGTACTGCTCAAGAACACCGTTACCCAGATGGTGTACAAGCACGCCATTTCCACCGTTGTGCCGGCCCGTCCCGTCAGTATTCAGCAGGACGGCAGTGACGCCTGATTCCGTTCTGAGCACTTCCCATGTTTGATCGGCCTCAGTCCGGCGAGCGGGCCATTCTCGTCCAGCTCGATCTCGACCAGGGCATGCTCGAAGATCGCCTGGCCGAAACCCGTCTGTTGATCGAGAGTGCCGGCGGCAGCGTCGAAGGCGTTGTCGGCGGCCGGCGTGCGCGGCCCGATCCGGCACTGTTCGCAGGCAAAGGCAAGGTCACCGAGATCGAGCTTGCACTGACTGCCGCCAAGGGCGACCTGGTGGTGTTCAACCACATCCTGTCCCCGGCGCAGCAGCGCAACCTCGAGCGCGTTCTGCAGTGCCGCGTCATCGACCGCACCGCGCTGATCCTCGACATCTTCGCGCTGCGTGCGCGTAGTCACGAGGGCAAGCTGCAGGTCGAGCTGGCTCAGCTCAGTCATCTGGCGACGCGCCTGGTGCGCGGCTGGACTCACCTCGAGCGCCAGAAGGGTGGTATCGGCCTGCGTGGTCCGGGCGAGAAGCAGCTCGAGACCGACCGCAGACTGCTCGGTGTGCGCGTCAAGGCACTCAAGGAGCGCCTCGCCAAGATCGAGAAGCAGCGCAAGGTGCGCCGCCGTGGCCGCGATCGTCGGGAAGTGCTGTCGGTATCACTGGTGGGCTACACCAATGCCGGCAAATCAACCTTGTTCAATTCGCTGACCAAGGCCGGCAGTTATGCCGCAGACCAGCTCTTCGCAACACTCGATACAACCTCGCGGCGCCTGTACGTCGGGCCGGTCGGCGATGTCGTGCTGTCGGATACCGTCGGCTTCATCCGGGATCTGCCGCACGCGCTGGTTGCTGCATTTCATTCCACGCTGGAAGAGACTGCCAGCAGTGATCTGCTGCTGCACGTGGTGGATTCCGCGAGCCCCGAGCGCGAAGCCCAGATCGATGCGGTGAACGACGTGTTGCGCGAGATCGGCGCGGGCGATGTTCCGCAGATCATGGTCTTCAACAAGATCGATCTGACCGGCGCCCCTGCGGCGGTCAATCGGGACGAGTGTGGTAACATCGTGGGCGCTTTTTTGAGCGCAGCAAGCGGCGAGGGCGTGCCCCTGCTGCGCGATGCTTTGGCCGAAGCAGCGCAACGCGTCAGTGCTGCAAATGACCGGAACGCAGTTCCGGACATGATGGTCTGAACGCCTTTCAATCTGATACGGGTCTCCCAATGTCACTGAATGATCCTCGCTGGGGTAACAACCAGGGGAACGACGACGATCGGCGCGGCGGTGACCGCGGCCGTGGCGACAATCAGGGTCCGCCGGACCTCGAAGACGTCTGGCGCGACTTCAACCAGAAACTGTCGGGCATGCTTGGTGGCAAGCGCGGCGGTGGTTCCGGTGGCAACGGTGGAAACGGAAGTGGTCCGAAGATGCCGAATTTCGGGTTCCGCCAGATCGGCGGCGGCCTGAGTGCCCTGCTGGTTTTGCTGGTGGTGGTGTGGCTGGCGAGCGGTTTCTATACCGTCGATGCCGCCGAGCGAGGCGTGGTGCTGCGTTTCGGCAAGCATATCGAAACCACCGAGCCTGGCCTGCGCTGGCGTATCCCGTATCCGATCGAGACCCACGAGATCGTGGACCTGTCGGGTGTGCGTACGGTCGAGGTGGGCTATCGGGGATCGGACCGCAACAAGGTCCTGCGCGAGGCGCTGATGATCACCGAGGACGAGAACATCATCAACATCCAGTTCAGCGTCCAGTACATCCTCAAGTCGCCGGAAGATTACGTATTCAACGTCCGCGTGCCGGACGAGTCCGTCATCCAGGCTGCCGAAACCGCAATGCGCGAGATCGTCGGCAAGAGCACCATGGACTTCGTGCTGTATGAAGGGCGCGAAGAGATCGGTGCGACGGCCCATGCGCTGATGCAGCAGATTCTCGACCGCTATCAGTCCGGCATCCTGATCAGCCAGGTGATGATGCAGAACGCCCAGCCGCCCGAGCAGGTCCAGGCCGCGTTTGAGGACGTCGTGCGGGCGCGTCAGGACCGTGAGCGCCTGCGTAACGAAGGTGAGGCCTACCGTAACGATGTGGTGCCGCGTGCGCGTGGTACGGCCGCACGTCTGTTTGAAGAGGCCAGCGCCTACCGCGAACGCGTGATCGCGAATGCCGAAGGTGAGGCGTCGCGCTTCACGCAGGTCTATGAGCAGTACGCCAAGGCGCCGCGCGTGACGCGTGAGCGTATGTACATCGAGACCATGCAGCAGGTGCTGTCGAACACCAGCAAGGTGATGATCGATGCCGACAACGGCGGCAATCTGCTGCTGATGCCGCTCGACAAGCTGCTCGGGCAGAGCGGAGGCTCGGCCGCGATGAGCGAGAGCCAGCGCTCGCAGCAACCCACCAGTCCGGTAGCCGGCGTACACCAGAGCCAGCCGATTCCGCTTGATCCGCGCGATCGCGATGCCATGCGCACGCGCGATCTGGGAGGCCGTTGATGAACAACCGCATTCAAATCGTCTTCGGCGCACTGATTCTTGCTGGCGTGCTCGCCTCGATGACGCTGTTCACCGTCGATGAGCGCCAGTACGCAGTGGTGTTCCAGCTCGGCGAGGTCAAGGAAGTCATCGACGAGCCGGGCCTGAACTGGAAGATGCCGCTGATCCAGAACGTGCGCTTCTTCGATCGCCGCATTCTGACCATCGATACGCCTGAGCCCGAGCGCTTCATCACGGCCGAGAAGCAGAACGTGCTGGTCGACCATTTCGTCAAATGGCGCATCATTGATCCGCGCCTGTACTACGAGTCGGTGGCCGGCGATGAGACGCGTGCGCGCACCCGTCTGCTGCAGACCGTGAATTCCGGCCTGCGTGAGGAATTCGGTCGTCGTACCGTGCCGGAGGTTGTCTCGGGCGAACGCGATCTGATCATGGAAAACATGCGCGTGCGGGCCGATACCGATGCGCGGCTGATCGGCGTGCAGATTCTCGACGTGCGTCTCAAGCGGGTGGATTTTCCGACCGAGGTTTCCGAATCGGTATACAGCCGCATGGAAGCCGAGCGTAAGCGTGTCGCCAACGAACTGCGTTCGGAAGGTGGTGCGACGGCCGAGCAGATTCGCGCCGACGCCGATCGTCAGCGCGAAGTCATCATCGCCGAGGCTTACCGCGAAGCGCAGAAGGTCATGGGTGAGGGCGATGCCAGTGCAACCCAGATCTACGCCAATGCCTTCCAGAAGGATTCCGAGTTCTACGCCTTCTACCGTAGCCTTGATGCCTACCGCAGCACCTTCACCAACAAGAGTGACGTGATGGTGGTCGACCCCAGTTCGGAATTCTTCAAGTACCTGAAGAATTCGGGCGGAGCGAGACGTAACTGATCCATGGGCACGTCCCTGTTGATGGCCTTCGCGCTGATGTTGATCCTCGAAGGCCTTCTTCCTTTCGTCGCGCCGGCTCGCTGGCGCGAAGCTTTTTTGCAGATCGCCCGTCTTGCTGACGGGCAGATCCGCTTCGTCGGCCTCACCGCGATCGCGGCCGGCGTATTGATCCTGATTCTGGTGTGACAACGATGCGCTGGGTTCTCCCCGACTACATCCAGGACGCGCTGCCCGAAGAGGCCGGCGCGATTGAGCAGCTGCGCCGCAGCATGCTCGACGCCTTCCGTCTGCGCGGCTATCAGCTCGTGCAGCCGCCGCTGCTCGAGTATCTCGATTCGCTGACCACTGGCGCTGGCCAGGATCTGAGTCTGCGCACCTTCAAACTGGTCGATCAGCTCTCCGGTCGGACCATGGGGGTGCGTGCCGACATGACGCCGCAGGTCGCGCGCATCGATGCTCATCTCATCAACCACAGCGGCGTGACGCGGTTGTGCTACTGCGGCAGCGTACTGCACACCTTGCCGCACTCGCTGACCGCAACGCGCGAGCCCATCCAGCTCGGCGCTGAGCTGTATGGCCACGCCGGCATCGAAGCCGATGTCGAGATCATCCGGCTGCTCGCCGATGTGATGACGCTGGGCGGCGTCGCGGCCCAACGGATCGATGTCGGGCACGTTGGGCTGTTCCGCGCCCTCGCGGCCGGCGCCGGGTTCGACGCTGCGCGCGAAGAGGCGCTGTTCGATTTGCTGCAGGCCAAGGATGTGCCGGGGCTGGCCGAGATGCTTGCCGATGTCGCCGAACCTCAGCGCTCTGCGCTGCTGGCGCTGCCGCAGCTCTATGGCGGGCGCGAGGTGTTGGGGCGCGCGGCCGAAGTGCTGCCGGCCCTGCCCGAGGTGCGCGCGGCGCTGGCCGAACTGGCCCGGCTTGCCAGTCAGCTCGGCGATCTGCCCTTGTCCTTCGATCTGGCCGATCTGCGCGGTTATCACTATCACAGCGGCGTCGTGTTCGCCGCCTACGCCGGCGGCTCGGCCGCGGCGCTGGCGCTGGGCGGGCGTTATGATCGCGTCGGTGAGGCTTTCGGGCGCGGCCGTCCGGCCACCGGATTCAGTCTGGATTTGCGCGAGTTCGCGCATCGCATGCGCGGCGAAGCGATGGCGAGCGCCATTCTTGCGCCGCTCGATGGCGATGCTGCACTGATCGAAAAAGTCGCTGCGCTGCGTGCGAGCGGCGAAATAGTCATCAATGAACTGCCCGGCCACACGGGCACTTGGAAAGCGGCCGGCTGCGACCGGCAGCTGGTCAGGGGTGCGGACGGCTGGACCGTTACCGCCCTGCAGGGAGAAAGGTAAGAACATGGCAAAGAACGTAGTCGTCGTCGGTACCCAGTGGGGCGACGAGGGCAAGGGCAAGATCGTCGACTGGCTGACCGATCACGCGGATGGCGTGGTGCGCTTTCAAGGCGGCCACAACGCCGGTCACACGCTGGTCATTGGCGACCAGGAGTACAAGCTCAACCTGGTGCCCTCGGGCATCGTGCGCGAAGGCAAGGCCTGCTACATCGGCAATGGTGTGGTGCTTGATGCGCACCACCTGCTGTCCGAGATCCGCAAGCTCGAAGCCGGCGGTCTCAAGGTGCGTGATCGCCTGCGCATCAGTCCGGGCTGCCCGCTGATCCTGCAGTATCACGTCGCGCTCGATCTGGCGCGCGAGGCCGCGCGGGCGCCGGCCGACAAGATCGGCACGACCGGCAAGGGCATCGGCCCAGCCTACGAAGACAAGGTCGCGCGCCGTGCGCTGCGCGTGTACGACCTGTTCGACCGCGAGCGTTTTGCCGCCAAGCTGCGCGAAAACATCGAGCACCACAACCACGTACTGGTCGGCCAGCTCGGCCAGCCGCCGGTGGAGTTCGAGCCCGTATTCGAGCAGGCCATGGCGGATGCTGACGAGATCCGTCCGATGGTCGCCGACGTTTCGGCCGAGCTGTATGCGGTCAACAAGAACGGCGGCAACCTGCTGTTCGAAGGCGCACAGGGCGTGCTGCTCGACATCGACCACGGCACCTACCCCTTCGTGACCTCCAGCAACTGCGTGGCCGGTCAGGCCTCGGCCGGTTCGGGCGTAGGGCCGGGGCGTCTGCATTACGTACTGGGCATCACCAAGGCCTATTGCACGCGTGTGGGTGCGGGCCCGTTCCCGACCGAGCTGGACATCGAAACTGCTGCCACTCCGGGCGAGCAGATGTCGACCAAGGGGCGTGAATTCGGCACGGTCACCGGGCGCAAGCGTCGTTGCGGCTGGCTCGACATGGCGGCGCTCAAGCGCTCGATCATCATCAACGGCGTGACCGGTCTGTGCATCACGAAGCTCGACGTGCTCGACGGCATTCGTGAGTTGCAGATCTGCACCGGCTACATGCTCGACGGCAAGCGTATCGACCTGCTGCCGATGGGGGCAGATGAAGTCAGCCGTTGCGAGCCGATTTTTGAATCCATGCCGGGCTGGACGACCTCGACTTTCGGCGCCAAGACCTGGGAAGCGCTACCGCAGGAGGCGCGTGCCTATCTGCACCGTATCGAGGAAATCTGCGAGATTCCGATCGACGTGATCTCGACCGGACCCGAGCGGGACGAAACCATTCTGCGTCGCCATCCGTTTGGCGCGTAACGCAGAAACGCGAAAGCCGGTCGCAAGACCGGCTTTTTCACTTTAAGCTCAACTGAAATTTACTTGAACACTTACCACTGTATGCAGCAAGCGTCGCACCAAAATGAAAAGCCGACCTTTCGGTCGGCTTTCATCAGAACTGGTGCCCAGAAGAGGACTCGAACCTCCACGTCTTGCGACACTGGTACCTGAAACCAGCGCGTCTACCAATTCCGCCATCTGGGCAAGAGCCGCGCATTATAAGCACTCAAAAGAAACTGTCAATGACGAGAAAACCGAAAAATTCAAAAACACCCGCGGCCGGGCTTTCCGCTGTCCGCCGTGCCGACCCGTTCTTCGAGCGCGAGAGCGCCGATTACGAGCAGCCGCTGCCCAGTCGCGAGTACGTCGAGCAGATCCTCGCCGAGCGTGGCGTGCCGCTGAGCTTCGAGGAGCTGTGCGAGGCGCTGGACGTGGCTGAGCACGAGGAGGAGCTGTTCGAGCGCCGTGTGCGTGCCATGGAGCGCGACGGGCAGGTCATGCGCAACCGTCGCGGCACCTTCATCCTGCCGAACAAGGCCGACCTGATCCGCGGGCGCGTGCAGGGTCACGCCGACGGCTTCGGCTTTGTCGTGCGTGACGACAAGCAGCCCGACCTGTTCCTCGGCCCCAAAGAGATGCGCGAAGTGCTGCACGGTGATCGCGTCATCGCACGCATCATCGGCACAGATCGCCGTGGCCGTCCCGAAGGCAAGATCGTCGAGATCCTGGAGCGCGGCAACACGCGTGTCGTCGGCCGCGTGCTCGACGAGCACGGCGTGCTGCTGGTGGTGCCGGAAGACCGCCGTATCGCGCAGGACATCCTTGTCGCGCCGGGCGGAAAGCGCCCGAAGGCCGGGCAGGTGGTCACGGTCGAACTGATCGAGCAGCCGACCAAGGTGTCGCAGCCGATTGGCCGCGTGGTCGAGGTCATCGGCAACTACGCCGACCCCGGCATGGAAATCGAGATCGCGCTGCGCAAGCATCAGTTGCCGTTCGAGTTCTCGTCGGAAGCCAAGGCCCAGGCGCGCAAGCTGCCCGATGCGGTGCGTCGCAAGGACCACGCCGGACGCGAGGACATCACAGAACTGCCGCTGGTGACCATCGACGGTGAAACCGCCAAGGATTTCGACGACGCCGTGTATTGCGAGCGCACGCGCGACGGCTACCGCCTGATCGTGGCGATTGCCGATGTGTCGCATTACGTCGAGCCGGGCAGTGCGCTGGATGTCGACGCGCAGGAGCGCGGCAACTCGGTGTACTTCCCGCGCCGCGTCATCCCGATGCTGCCCGAGAAGCTGTCCAACGGCCTGTGTTCGCTGGTGCCGAAGGAAGAGCGCCTGTGCATGGTGTGCGACGCCAACATCAGTTCCACCGGGGACATCGTCGATTACCGCTTCTATCCGGCGGTGATGTTCTCGCACGCGCGCCTGACCTATAACCAGGTCGCCGCCGCGCTGTACGAGGACGACGCAGATATGCGTCGCGAGCTCGCGCCGCTGCTGCCGCATCTGCAGGATCTCGACCGTCTCTTCCGCGTGTTGCTCAAGGCGCGCGCCAAGCGCGGTGCGATCGATTTCGAGACCACCGAAACGCGCATGATCTTTGACGACAACGGCAAGATCGAACGCATCATCCCGGAGACGCGCAACGACGCCCACCGCCTCATCGAGGAATGCATGCTGGCCGCCAACGTGTGCGCCTCGGACTTCCTGCAGACACGCAAACAGCCTGCGCTGTATCGTATCCACGAAGGCCCGGCGCCGGACCGCCTGGAGCGCCTGCGCGGCTTCCTCGCCGAGTTCGGTCTGGGTCTGGGTGGGGGCGACGAGCCGCGCGCCAAGGACTACGCCAAGCTGCTCGAGTCGGTGAAGACGCGCCCGGACGCAGCCCTGCTGCAGACGGTCATGCTGCGTTCGCTCAAGCAGGCCATGTATAGCCCCGACAACGTCGGTCACTTCGGTCTGGCCTACGAGGCCTACACGCACTTCACCTCGCCGATCCGGCGCTACCCCGACCTGCTGGTGCATCGCGCCATCAAGGCCGCGCTGGCCGGCAAGCAATACACGCCGGGTGATTGGGAACAGGTTGGCCTGCACTGCTCGGGTACCGAGCGCCGCGCCGACGAGGCCACGCGCGATGTGGTGGCCTGGCTCAAGTGCTGGTTCATGCAGGACCGTGTCGGCGAGGAATTCACCGGCAGCGTGTCCTCGGTCGTGCCGTTCGGCCTGTTCGTGGCGCTCGACAACGTCTTCATCGAAGGCCTGATCCACATCTCCGAGCTCGGCACCGATTACTTCCACTACGACGAAACCCGCCACGAGCTGGCCGGCGAGCGCACCAACATGCGCTACCGCCTGTCCGACCGCGTGCGCGTTCAGGTTGTGCGCGTCGACCTGGAAACCAGCAAGATCGATTTCCGCATGATCGACGGCGAGGGCGAGCGTCCGACCGAGCGGCGTGGTAAAACGTCGCGCGAACGCGAAGCCGCTGCTCCGCGCCCCGAGGACGCAGCACCGACCCCGCGCAAGGGTCGAGGCCGTTCGCAGAGCACCGCCTCGCGCGGCAAGGCGGCCGCAGCGCCGGCAGCGCCTTCTCCCAAGGGGGCAGAACCCAAGAAACGTAGCCGTCGCGCCGGATCGCGCGCTGGCAAGAAAGGAAACTGATGGCTGACAACGAACATACGCGCGCGCGCGAAAGCCGCCTCATCTACGGCTTTCATGCCGTACTCGGCAAGCTGCGGCGCGACGCCGGCGGCGTCTTCGAGCTTTATCTGGCCGACAGCCGCACCGACATCCGTGCGCGCGAGGTCAACAAGATTGCCGAAGCCGAAGGCGTGCGCATCATCCAGGCCGACAACGAACGCCTCGAACGCATGGTCGGCACGCGCCGTCACCAGGGCGTGGTCGCGCGCGTCGACGCCAAGACGCGCGAGATCAAGCTGGCCGACGTCCTCGACACCATCGAAGGCGACGCCCTGCTGCTGGTGCTGGACGGCGTACAGGACCCGCACAATCTTGGTGCATGCCTTCGTGTTGCCGACGCAGCCGGCGCGCATGCCGTGATCGCCCCGAAAGACCGCGCTGTCGGCCTCAACGCCACCGCCATCAAGGTCGCCAGCGGCGCGGCCGACAGCGTGCCCTACGTCACCGTCACCAACCTCGCCCGTGCCCTGCGCGGGATGCAGGACGCTGGCGTGCGCGTCATCGGCACCACGGGGGATGTCGACAGGTCCCTGTTCCAGGCCGATCTTTCCGGGCCACTGGCCCTGGTGCTCGGCTCCGAGGGCGAGGGCATGCGTCGCCTTACGCGCGAAACCTGCGACGAGCTGGTGGCCATTCCGATGCACGGCAGCGTCGAGAGCCTCAACGTATCGGTAGCGAGCGGCATCTGCCTGTTCGAAGCCATTCGTCAGCGCGGCCGCTAACCCGGCACGCATATTGCTGAGGCCGGGTATTCCCGATACATGATCGGGCGTGTCCGGCCATGCCGTTCCGCCCCGGAGGTTTGCCGGCATGCCTGCCGCGCTCAAATTCCTGCTTGCCGCCCGCCGCTGTGAAATTCACGGCCTCGAACAGCTCGCGCTGACCTGCGAGCTGGTCAGTGCCATTGGCCAGCTCATTCACATGCTGCAGCGTGAGCGCGGCGTGTCCAACGTGTTCGCGGTGTCCCGCGGCGCGCGTTTCGACGATCAGATCGCCAGCCGCATCGCGGATAGCGAGGCCGTCGAGGCCACCGTGCGCGCCGGCTTCGACCGGCTCGATACCGAGACCGGCCTGTTGCCGGGCGGCGCGCGCCTGTTCAGCCGCATCGCTGCCGTCGTGCACTGGCTCGACGCGCTGCCCGACCTGCGCCAGCGCGTGAGCGCGCTTGAACTCACCCCGGAAGAAATCATCGAGGCCTACACGCGCCTGATCGGGGGGCTGCTGGCCGTGGTGTTCGAAGCGGCCGACAGCGCCGGTGACCCGGACGTATCGCGGGCCCTGGTGGCGCTGTTCAACTTCATGCAGGGCAAGGAGCTGGCCGGTCAGGAGCGCGCCACCGGCGCGGCCGGTTTTGCGCTGGGCGATTTCGACACCGCCCGTCAGCACCGGCTGGTGCATCTGATCGAGGCCCAGCAGCGCTGCTTCGATGTTTTCTCGGAATTCGCCGATGCGACGACGGTGGCGATCTGGCGCGATGCGCTGCCCGCCACCGAACTCGCCGAGCTGGAACGCCTGCGTCGCAAGGCGGTGTCGCCCTCCGTGCAGGCCGATGTCAGCGACGGCAGCGAGATCTGGTTCCAGCTCACGACCCGCCGTATCGACGTCATGAAGCAGATCGAGGATCGGCTTGCCGTCGAGTTGTTGCATCTGGCCGAACGCAAGACCGCCGAGGCCTGCGCCGCGCTGGACGACCACGCTGCCGTGCTGGACACCTTCATGCGCGAAGATGCGCCCACGGCCGCGTCAATGAGCATGTTCCCGCCTGCGCAAGAGGCCGAGAGCGAAGCCGAGGCCGGCCGTGTCGGGCTCGGCCGTTCGGTGTTCGACCTGTTGCACGAGCAGTCACGTCGCCTGCAGGAGATGGGCGATGAACTGGCGCGCGCGCGCGGCGCGCTGGCCGAACGCAAGATCATCGAGCGCGCCAAGGGGTTGTTGATGGAGCATCGCGGCCTGACCGAGGATCAGGCCTACCGCATGTTGCGCCAGACAGCGATGGATCAGGGGCGGCGTCTGGTGGAGGTGGCCGAGGCCGTGATCGGTTTCTCCGGCATCCTCGGCAACGAAGGCTCGGCGCGGCGCGGCTGACCCGGCCCGCAAGCTGCACACACTCGGTGCGTCGAGCGTGCGGAGCGCCCGCTGCGGGTGCATGGCCGTTTGTCTGAAATATAAATATGTTTAGTAATCAACGGCTTGTGTTCTGGCACGCATGATGCATGAAGGGTGTCGACCGGATCTACATCGTTCGGTCGGGTGGCGGTCCCCCAGACCGCTTCGGCACCGGAATGCAGATGCTTCGATTTACTCCTGCTCAGCGCGTCCACGCCGTCTGCGCTTTCGTTGTCCCCATCGTGCTCGTGCTGATGGTGGCCTGGAATGCGCCGCGCCCGTCTGCTGATCAAACCGACGACTGCGCAAGCCCGATGAGTCAAGCCGACGATCCGCAGTTGATGCAGTCGCATTGCCTTGAAGCGCCGCAAACTGGCGCGCGTCTCTGACGCCGGTTCTCCAGCAGTCCTGTCACGAAAGGCCGCACCGCTCGCGTGCGGCCTTTTTGTTTTTGCACTGCAGCAGTGCGAAAAAGATCGTCTTGTCACATCAAACACGCTCCTGAAATTCTGGCGACTTCGCCTCGAAGCCGCTTCTGTAGCTGCGTTTGAGGTGTAACGCGGTATTTCTGGCATGCAAACTGCTAGATATGCAGCGAGCAGGATCAATGTGGATCGTGCATCGCAGCAGTACCCGGTAGTAACAGGACAACGGCGTCCATCCTTCAGTCGGCCACTGCGCGCCGGCCGCGGATGGTCGCCGTTTTTTCATTCCGGCAGGAGCTCGTAGATGAATGCCCGCCAGTCAGTGCCCGACAGTCCGTCTGTGAGCGCCCCCGTCGTTGTCATCGGCGCGGGCCCGGCCGGCGTGCGCGCGGTGCAGGAGCTGGTGCGCTGGCAGCCGGATGCGCCGATCGTGTGGTACGGCGACGAGAGCTGGCTGCCGTACAACCGCATCAAGCTGTCCTCTCTGCTGGCTGGCGAGATTTCGTGGGACGCACTGGTCGATGGCGGTAACGGCGGAGCGCCCGTGCCGCCCAACGTCGATTGCCGTTTTGGTCTGCGCGTGGCGTCGATCGACCGCGAGACGCGCAGCGTGCGTGATGCCTCCGGCGGCGAGCAAGCCTATTCCAGCGTTGTGCTGGCAACCGGCTCGTCGCCGCATGTGCCGGCCATTCCGGGTATCGAGCTGTCGGGCGTATTCACCTTCCGCGATCTGGCCGATGCCCAGCGTCTGCAGGCGCGCCTGGTGCGCTCGCGTGTGACGGTGGTCATCGGCGGCGGGCTGCTCGGGCTGGAGGCGGCGCGTGCCGTGCGCCGCTTCAACACCGAAGTGTGGGTGATCGAGCAGGACGACCGGCTGATGCCGCGGCAGCTCGACATCGGCGCCGCCGAGGTGCTCAGCGCCGAGATGCGCGAGATGGGCCTGAACATCCGCGTCAGCGATGGCGTGCGCGCCATTTTGGGTGACGGGCGTGTTGCCGGCGTGCGCTTGCGCGACGGCAGCGAGATCGCCTGTGACACGGTGATTGTCGCCACCGGCATCCGCCCGCGCGTCGAGCTGGCGGTCGCAGCCGGACTGCCGGTGGGCAATGGCATCCGTGTCGATGACCGGCTGCGCACGGCCGACCCGCACATCTTTGCGGTCGGCGAATGCGCGGAACACCGCGGCAAGGTGTACGGGCTGGTCGCGCCGGGTCTGGAGCAGGCGGCTGTTGCGGCCGGCGTCATCAGTGGCGTGTCGGCCATCTATGAAGGCTCGGTGTCGGCCACCAACCTCAAGGTCATGGGCTGCAAGGTCTTCAGCATCGGTGAGGTCGACCCGGTCAGCACCGCCTCGCTGACGCATTCCGTCGTGTATCGCGCGGCCGGGGTGTACCGGCGCCTGAGCCTGCGTCAGGGGCGGTTGGTCGGCGCCATCGGCGTCGGTGACTGGCCCGAGCGCTCGCGCGTGCAGGAAGCCGTGCGCAGCGCGCGCATGGTGTGGCCGTGGCAGCGCAGCCGCTTTGCGGCCGAAGGGCGCGTGTGGGCGGATGACGCCGGCGACGAAGTCGCGCTGTGGCCGGCCAGCGCCACCATCTGCAACTGTACGGGCGTGACCAAGGGGCGACTCGAAGCGGCCTGTCGCAGTGGCTGCAGCAGCGTCGAGGCGCTGTCGGGCGAGACCGGCGCGGGCAGCGTGTGCGGCTCCTGTAGACCCTTGCTCGCGCAGCTGCTCGGCGGCGCGGCCGTGCCGGCCGTGCGCGCGGCCAAAGCCCTGGCGGTGGTCACGCTGGTGGCGCTGCTCGGCGCGCTGTTCTATGCGCTGGTCGGCATTCCCTTTCCCGAATCCGTCGATCCCGATTTCCGCTGGGATCTGATCTGGCGCGACAAGGACATCAAGGAAATCAGCGGTTACGTGGTGCTCGGCGTGATGGCGGCATTGGCCGTCATCACCCTGCGCAAGCGCGTCGAGCGGGTGCGCGTGGGCAGCTTCGATGTGTGGCGTCTGGTGCACGTCGTCATCGGCGTCGTGCTCATCGCCGGCCTGCTGTTCCACACCGGCGGGCGGCTTGGCTACAGCCTTGATCTGGTGCTGAGCCTGTCGGTGGTCGCTGCGCTGCTCTCGGGTGTCGTCATCGCCGCCGTGCTGGCACGCCAGCACGTGCTCACGCCGGGGCTGGTGCGACGCACCCAGCGCGCGGCGACGCTGGCGCACATCCTGAGCCTGTGGGTCCTGCCTGCGCTGCTCGGTTTCCACATCTTCAAGTTCTACTACTTCTGAGCGGCAGCCATGAGCGCATCGAAACGCAAACTCCGGATGTGGCTGCTGTGGGGCGGTGTGACGCTGGCGCTGGCGGGCCTGGTGTTCGCGGCCGTGGCAAGCATTGCCTACGGGCGGGTTGATCCGCTCAGCCTGCAGTTGCGCGAGCTGATCCTGCCCGGACAGACCACGCACGGCCACCACCAGATCGAACTGGCCTGCGATTCCTGTCACACCGGCGGTTTTGCGGATCGCGACGAGGTGCAGGCCTCGTGCGAGGGCTGTCACGCCGCCGGCCTCAAGGCGGGGCAGGATTCGCACCCGCGCAAGAAATTCACCGATCCGGCCAACTTCGAGCGGCTGGAGGCCATCGACGCGACCTACTGCGTGAGCTGTCACGTCGAGCACAAACCGGACATCGCGCACGCCGGCGGTGTCACGGTGCCCAAGGATTTCTGCGTGTTGTGCCATGCCGACATCGCCGAGACGCGCCCCAGCCACGCCGGCATGGAGTTCAACACCTGTGCCAACAGCGGCTGCCACAGCTATCACGACAACCTGTCGCTGAAGGAAAACTTCCTGCTCGACCACGCCGACGTCGGCTTTCTGAAGGACGACCCGCGTGTGCGTGAGCGCCGCCTGCTGCAGGTGCTCGAAGAGTCCGAAAGCTACCCGTGGGACGACTACCCGATCGAGCAGCTGTCTGCATCGGATGCCGACCACGACGCCTCGTTGGCCGACCCACATGCTGAGGCCGCGTGGCTGGCCTCGAAACATGCCGGCGCCGGCGTCAACTGCAGCGCCTGTCACCAGGTTGGATCGAAGCGTGAACCGGAATGGGTGGCCAAGCCCGATCACACGCCGTGTGCCAACTGCCACGGTCTGGAGGTCGAGACCTTCCAGACCGGCCTGCACGGCATGCGGCTGAAAACCGACCTCGGGCCGATGACGCCGGCGGATGCACGCCTGCCGATGAAGGGCGATGCCGCCCACTTCGAACTCGGCTGCACGAGCTGCCACGGCGCGCATGACTTCGACACCGGTCGCGCCGCCGCCGAAGCCTGCATGACGTGCCACAACGACGAGCACACGCAGGCCTACCGCGACAGCCCGCACCACGCGCTGTGGCAGGCCGAGCTGGCCGGCACCGCCCCGGCCGGCAGTGGCGTGTCGTGCGCGAGCTGCCACATGCCGCGCATCGAGCACATCGGCGACGACTTCTCGCGCCGCACCCTGGTGCAGCACAACCAGAACGCCACGCTGTTCCCGGCCAGCAAGATGGCCCGCAGCGTGTGCCTGAACTGTCACGGACTCGGCTTCGCGCTTGATGCGCTGGCCGACCGTGGCCTCGCGCAGCGCAATTTCAACGGTCGCCCAGCGGACGCGGTGGACAGCATCCGCATGGCCGTCGAGCGCGATCGCCAGCTCACGCAGCAGCGCGAGGCACAGAAAGAAGCACCCCCCGAGCAGTAACCATCCTTGATCAGGAGAGCCACCATGAAAGCCATGCAACTGAAGAAAGCCGCGGTCGTCGTCAGTGTTCTTGCCGCCGTCACCGCGCCCGCCATCGCCCAGCAGAAGGGCTGGACCTACGAGCAGGTTGCCGATGCACTGCACCTGGTGCTCGAAACCGACCGCACCGTCTACACCCGCCTCATCGTCAACCGCCTGGCCAACCAGGAGAAAGTCATCGAGGCGCACGAAGACTGGTTGGAGAAGAAGGCGCTGGTGCTGCCGGCGCAGATGTTCCGTGCCGGTTCCGAGATGGTCGCCGAGAAGGGCGCGAAGTGGAGCTACCGCCTGATCTCCGAGTGGCCGATCAACGACCAGAACGTCGCCCGCACGCCGGCCGAGACCGAAGGCCTCAAGGCCGTGGCGGCGAATGGCGCCAAGCCCTTCTACAAGGAAGAGACCATCGGCGGCACCAAGTACTTCACCGCCGTGTACGCCGACCGCGCGATCGCCAAGGCCTGTATCAGCTGCCACAACGACCACAAGAGCAGCCCGCGCACCGATTTCAAGATGGGTGAAACCATGGGTGCGGTGGTGCTGCGCCTGCCGATGTAAGAGGCGCCGCGATGACTGCCACCGCTTCCGCCCGCCTTGTCGGCGTCGCGCTGGCCGCATCGTCCCTGCTCGCCGCCTTTCCCGCCGCCGCCGAGGTGTCGGGAAAGGCGGTGTGGGAGGGCACTTGCGCGCTATGCCACACCGAACCCCTGTCCGGCGCACCGCAATTCGGTGACGCCAGCGCCTGGGCACCGCGCATCGCCAAAGGGCGCGAGGCCTTGTATGCCAGCGCGCTCAACGGTTTCTTCGGCCCCATGGGTGACGAGATGCCGGCGCGCGGCGGCAACGACAGCCTCAGCGATGTCGAGGTGCGTGCTGCCGTTGATTACATGCTCGCGTCTGCCGGCGCGAAATAAGCACTTTAATTCCAAGGAGCCATCATGGCCGAAGCCAGTCTGTACCAGAAACTAGGCGGCATGCCTGCCGTCAATCTCGCCGTCGACAAGTTCTACGACAAGGTGCTTGCCGACGACCGCATCAAGCACTTCTTTGTCGGCGTCGACATGAACCGCATGCGCGAACACCAGAAGAAGTTCCTGACCTTTGCCTTCGGCGGAAGCTCCGGCTACGACGGCAAAAACATGCGTCAGGCTCACGCTGGTCTGGTCGCCAACATGGGCCTCAACGACACGCACTTCGATGCCGTGGTCGAGAACCTTGCCGCCGTGCTTACCGAACTCGGTGTGCCTTCTGAATTGATCGGTCAGGTCGCCGATGTTGCCGAATCGGTGCGCGACGACGTGCTGTGCCGCTGAAGTACCACTGCGGCGCCAAAGCCCCGTCCCAGGACGGGGTTTTTTTTTGCGTTCTGCACCTGACGGGTGCAGGGCGTGGCCGGTCTGCACTGCATGCGTGCGCGCAGCCGCTTCACCGCTGCGAGAGTGGCGGAGCGAGCAGCGGGATGAGCGTTCGAATGAGAGCGCGTGCGTAAGCGCCAATGCTGGCACGCCTCATGCTTTGATGAATTCAAGCGCGGGTCGAAGTCGACCTGCTGCAGGGAACAGGACAACGGCGTCCATCCCGGTGCTGCGGCGACAAGCTGCGGTTCCGTGATGCGGCGCCTTTTTTGTTTTGTTGCCGTGCCGACGATCTGAGCATCGAAACGAATCATCCAGGCCTGCGTGAAATGCGCAGGCTGTGCGGGAGAAACACATGAACAAGGTCTACCTGGTTGGAGCCGGTCCCGGAGCGGCCGATCTGCTGACATTGCGGGCCGCGCGTCTGCTGACGGAGGCTGCCGATGTCGTGCTGGTCGACGATCTCGTGTCGGACGAGGTGCTGGCCATGGTGCGTCCCGGCGCGCGCGTGCTGCGCGTAGGCAAGCGTGCCGGCCGGCCGTCGACGCCGCAGGCCTCGATCCATCGCCTGATGGTGCACTTCGCCAAACGTGGGCGGGTAGTGATCCGGCTCAAGGGCGGCGACCCCTGCGTGTTCGGTCGTGCCGGCGAAGAGATCGAGGCGCTTGCCGCCGCCGGCATCGGTGCCGAGATCGTGTCCGGCCTGACGGCCGGCATCGCCGTGCCGGCGGTGGTCGGTATTCCGGTCACGCACCGCGCCCACACCCACGGTGTGACGCTGGTTACCGCTCACTGCGCCGATGGCTCCGGGCCGGACTGGCGGGCCTTGGCGGCGGCGGGCACGACCTTGGTGATCTACATGGGGCTGGCCCGCGTGCTGACCATCGTTGCACGTCTGATCGCGGCCGGGCTGTCGCCGCGTCTGCCGGCCGCGGCCATTGCGTCGGGCACGCTGGCCGCGCAGCGCACGGTCACCAGCTGTCTGGCCGAGCTGCCCGAGCGCATCGCGGCCGAGGGGCTCACGGCCCCCACCATTCTCGTTATCGGCGAAGTCGCCGCCTTCGCGCACAGCGCCCATGACCATGCCCGTATGGGCGTGGCGGCGTGAGGAGCGTGACGATGGATCGAGCGGAGATCATTTTGATGAAACCCGAACACAAGGCGGGCGAGACGCGTTCCACCTGCTGTTACTGCGGCACCGGCTGTGGTGTCGTCATCGAACATGCGGCAGGCGTCATTACCGGCGTGCGCGG
Source organism: Pseudazoarcus sp. NS34 (assembly GCF_059703725.1). NCBI lineage: Bacteria > Pseudomonadati > Pseudomonadota > Betaproteobacteria > Rhodocyclales > Zoogloeaceae > Pseudazoarcus > Pseudazoarcus sp. NS34. The sequence goes on along the minus strand of NZ_BAAKIZ010000003.1, from coordinate 632,865 downwards.
CGACCCCGAACATCCGGCCAACTTCGGCCGTCTGTGCACCAAGGGCGCGACCCTGCACCTGACCTCAGGCACGGCCGGCCGGGCGTTGCACCCCGAGCTGCGCACCTCGCGCGACGCGCCGCGGGTGCGCACCGACTGGGACACCGCGCTCGACACCGCCGCCGACCGCTTCGCCGACATCATCCGTGAGCACGGTCCGGATGCCGTGGCCTTCTACATCTCCGGCCAGTTGCTGACCGAGGATTACTACGTCTTCAACAAGCTCGCACGTGGTCTGGTCGGCACCAACAACATCGATTCCAACTCGCGCCTGTGCATGTCGAGCGCGGTGGCCGGCTACAAGCACACGCTCGGTGCCGACAGCGTGCCGACGAGCTACGAAGACCTTGCGCTGGCCGACCACCTGCTGATCGCCGGCTCGAACACCGCGTGGGCGCACCCCATCGTGTTCCGCCGCATCGAGGACGCCAAGCGGGCCAACCCCGATCTGTTCATCACCGTGGTCGACCCGCGCCGCACCGAGACGGCCGACTTCGCCGATCTGCACCTGCAGATCGCGCCCGGCACCGACCTGCTGTTGTACAACGCGATGCTGCACGTGCTGCTGTGGGACGACCTGATCGACCGCGACTTCATCCGCAACCACACCAGCGGCTTCGACGATCTGCGCACGCAGTTGGCCGAATATTCCCCCGGCAACGTGGCCGCAGCCTGTGGCGTGGATGCCGCGCACATCATCGAAGCCGCGCGTCGCTTCGGCAAGGCCAAGGCCGCGCTGTCGATGTGGTGTCAGGGCCTCAACCAGTCGCATCACGGCGTAGCCAACAACGCCGCGCTGATCCACCTGCATCTGGCCACCGGGCAGATCGGCCGCCCCGGCGCCGGCCCGTTTTCGCTGACCGGCCAGCCCAACGCCATGGGCGGGCGCGAGGTCGGTGCGCTGGCTTCGATCCTGCCGGCCCACCGCGACCCCAAGAACGCCGAAGACCGTGCCGAGGTCGCCCGCCTGTGGGGGGTCGAGTCGCTGCCCGAGAGCCCTGGTCTGGCGGCGGTGGGTCTGTTCGACGCCATTCACGCGGGCAAGGTCAAGGCTGTGTACATCGCCTGTACCAACCCCGCGCAGTCGCTGCCCGACCTCTCCGGCGTACGTGCGGCGCTGGAAAAGGCCGAGTTCGTCGTCCTGCAGGAAGCCTATGCCGACACCGAAACCTGCGAGTTCGCCGACCTCTTGCTGCCGGCCGCGGGCTGGGGCGAGAAATCCGGCACCGTGACCAACTCCGAGCGCCGCGTCACACGCGTGCGTCCGGCCATCGAACCGCCGGCCGAAGCGCGGCCGGACTGGGCCATCACCGCCGATTTCGCGCGTCGTCTCGCCCAGCGGCTGGACAAGCCCGCAGCGCTGTTCGACTTCGCTTCCGAGGCCGAGATCTTCGCCGAACACGTTTCGCTCACCGCCGGGCGCGATTGCGACATGAGCGGCCTGAGTCACGCGCTGCTCGAAGCGCAGGGGCCGCAGCAATGGCCCTTTGTCCCCGGCGCGACGTCCGGCAGCGTGCGGCTGTTCGAGGATGGCGTGTTCCCAACGCCGGACGGCCGCGCGCGTTTTGCGCCGATCGGCTTTCCGGTCAAGCATTCGCCCACCCCCGAGGCAGCCTCCGCGCGTCGTCCCTTCATGCTCACCACCGGGCGTCTGCGCGATCAGTGGCACGGCATGAGCCGCAGCGGCAAGGTGCCGCAACTGTGGGGGCACACGCCGCGCGCGGCGATCGGCGTGAACCCGGTTGATCTGGTGCGCCGCAACCTCAACGCCGGCGAGCTGGTGCGCATCACCGGCGAACGCGGCGAGATCGTGCTGCCACTGGACGCAGATGAGGGCGTGGCGCCCGGCCAGGCGTGGATTCCGATGCACTGGGGCGCGTCGACGCTGGCCCATGCCGGCCCCAACGTGCTGACCTCAAAGGCCGTCGACCCGGTGTCCGGTCAGCCCGCGCTCAAGCAGGCCGCGGTCGGCATCGTGTCGGCCAACCTGGAATGGCGCGCGGGCTGGGCTGCCGTAGCCGTCGATGCGGCCGAGGCGGTGGCGTGGATGGGCGCGGTGCGTCCGCATCTGGCGCAGTTCGGCTATGCGGCACTGAGCCTGACCGGGCGTGAGCGGCCGGTGGTGGTGCTGCGCGTGGCCAACGGCTGGGCGCTGCCCGAGGCCATGCTGGCGCCGCTCGATCGCGTTTTTGGCTGCGGCGAGGCGGACCCGATCCTGCGCCTGTCCGACCACAAGCGGGGCATCGACAAGCGCGCCCGCATTGCCGACGAACGCCTGCTGGCGGTGCGTCTGGCCGGCGAGGCGGCGGCCTTCGAGTGGCTGGTGGACACCATGGTGGCGAATGCCGACATCGGCCCGCTGCGGCCGTGGCTGTTCGCGCCGCTGGCCAAACCGCCGCAGGGCGCCGCCGCCACCGGGCGCACCGTGTGCAACTGCTTCGGCGTGTCGGAGAGCGCGATCAAAGAGGCTGTTGCTGGCGGTGCCGACCTCGGCCGCCTGCAGGCCGAACTCAAGTGCGGCACGTCCTGCGGCTCGTGCCTGCCCGAACTGCGGCGCATCGTGCGCGCCGGCGAACCACAAACGACGTCAAGGAACTGACATGGACGACTCGACCGTTGTCGAAGGTGGCGCCGTGCGCGCCGGCAGCAGTCACCGCTCGCTGTTGCGCTGGGCCTGCATGACCTGGGGCGCGGCTGGGCTGGGGCTGGGGCTGGCCTTTGCTGCGGACGACTGGGCCTTGCGCGGCGTAGCGCTGGGGCTGGCGCTCAGCGCAGCGGCGTCCGGCGTGATGGTGGCCAACGCGGTGCGCCGTCGCCTGGCGGAGCTGGCGCACTTTGCCAACGAACTGGCCGAGGGCAAGCTCACCGCGCGCTTGCCGACTGCCGCCGCGGACGAGTTCAGCGCGCTGGGCGAGTGTTTCAACCGCGCCGCACGCCGCATTGCCACGATGCTCACCGAACTCGGTCGCGCCACCGCCGAACTGCGCAGCGTGTCGGGTGAAGCGGCCTCCAACGCCGCCGCGGGCGAGCACGGCGTGTCGGCGCAGCGTGACATCACCGTGTCGTCGGCCGCCACACTCGAACAGCTCATCACCAGCCTGAGCCAGACGCGTGACGGCGCGGCCGAAGCCGCCCAGTCCGCCGGGACCTCCACGGCCGAAGCGGTGCGTGGCACCGAAATGGTCGGTGGCGTGGCCTCGGCCATGCAGGCGCTGGCCGTGGATGTGCGCGGTGCAGCCAGCGCCGCGGCGACGCTGACCGAGCGCTCACGCGAGATCGACGGCATCGTCGCCACCATCGCCGACATTGCCGGTCGCACCAATCTGCTGGCGCTCAACGCCGCCATCGAGGCCGCACGGGCCGGCGAGGCCGGGCGCGGCTTTGCCGTGGTGGCCGACGAGGTGCGCCAGCTTGCCGAACGCACCACCGAGGCCACGCGCAGCATCTCCGCGCTGATTGCTTCGGTGCATGGTGACGTGGCGGTGCTCGGCGGCGCCGTGCGCTCGGCCGACGAGAAGGCGCGCCTGAGTGCCGAGGCTGCCGCGGACGCTTCGGCCGCGCTGTCGTCGATCCGCAGCGCAGCCGAAGCGGCGCTGCTGCACATGAACGACATCGCCGCCGCCAGCCGCGAGCAGAGCACCGCCGGGGAACGCATCGGTGGCGACATCGAGCGCGTTGCCCGCCTGGCGGACGAGAACGCCCAGCGTCTGGCCGAAAGCAGTGAACTGGCCACCTACCTGAAGCATCTGGTCGGCCGGCTTGAAGAACACCTGCAGCACTATCGCTACGAGTAGGAGCGGATCATGGAAACGGGAATCCTGTGGCTTGTTGTCCTCGTCGTACTCGCCGTTGCCATGCCGCTGTGGCTGATGCTCGCGCGCGGGCTGTCGTGGCGCCCCGAGCGTGCTTGTCGCTCGCTCGCCGCCTCGGCCGAAATCGTCGTGCTGCTGCAGAACGTTCAGCAACACCGCGGCATGAGCGGTGCGTGGCTGGCCGGTGACCAGAGCTTCGGCGCGAAACTGCCGCAGAAGCAGGCCGTCATCGAACGCCTCTTCGAGTCGCTGGAAGTCGCCGCCCGTGTCGAATCCGGCGAGGCCTATCCGTGTTTCCGCATTGCCGACGTGCGCGCCCTGCATGGCCAGTGGCACAGCCTGACGGCGGGTCTGTCGGCGAGCACGCCGGAGATGAGTTTCCAGGACCACTGCCAGATCGTCGCGAAGCTGCTCGACTGGCTGCGCACGCTTGGCGAGGCGCGCATCGAACAGCCCGGCGGCACCTCGTCAGTCGGGCCGGCCGTGCGCAACTTCTCGTTCCGTCTGCCGACGCTGGCCGAATGCCTCGGTCAGGCGCGTGCGCTGTCCAGCGCAGCGGCCGCGCGCAGCCACGTTGCGCCGGTCGTGCGTGTGCGTCTGGTGTTCCTGTTGTCGCGCGCGGAATCCCTGCTGATCACTGCGCAAGGCGCGGCCCGCGGCGCATCCGCGCCCGAAGAGGACCAGGCCCAGCTCGCCGTGCAGACCTATGTGCGCACGATGCGCGAGCGTCTGCTTGGTGCCGACGGCGTGCGTATTCCGGCCACCGAGTGCTTTGCGCTCGCCACGCAGGCGGTGGACAGTGTCTTCGCCTGGCAGGATCTGGAGCGACGGCGCATCGCCGTGGCGCTGGGTGCGCGCGGCGCAGCGCAGGAAGCGGTGGTGGTCGGCTGAGCTTTCGCAAAGCGTCGTGATCGCCGATGATGACGCTCCCGGATCACTTGCGGAGCGCTCTCATGAAAGCCATCGGCTACCAGAAATCCCTGACCCTCGACCACGCCGACGCGCTGGTCGACATCGAGTTGCCCGAGCCGGTGGCGGGCGGGCGCGACCTGCTCGTCGAAGTCCGCGCCGTTGCGGTCAACCCGGTCGACGCCAAGGTGCGTATGCGCGCCCAGCCCGCAGCGGGCGAGTGGCAGGTGCTGGGCTGGGACGCCACCGGTGTGGTGCGCGCAGTCGGCCCCGAAGTGACGCTGTTCAAGCCGGGCGACCGCGTGTGGTACGCCGGCTCGGTTGCCCGCCAGGGCAGCAACAGCGAGCTGCAGCTGGTGGACGAGCGCATCGTCGGGCCGATGCCGACCTCGCTCGACTTTGCCACCGCCGCCGCGCTGCCGCTGACCAGCATCACCGCCTGGGAGATGCTGTTCGACCGCCTCACCATCGAGCGCGGCAGCCGCAGCAACGGCAAGTCCCTGCTCGTCATCGGTGCGGCCGGTGGCGTTGGCTCGATCATGGTGCAGCTTGCGCGCCGCCTGACCGGGCTGAGCATTGTCGCCACCGCTTCGCGTCCGGAAAGCCAGGCCTGGATTCGCGAGCTTGGCGCCCACCACGTCATCGACCACAGCCAGCCCTTCGCGCCGCAATTGCAGGCCGCCGGTGTGCCCGCGCCCGACTACGTGGTGAGCCTGACCCACACCGAGCAGCATTTCGATCAGATCGCCGAGGTCATCGCGCCGCAGGGCAAATTCGGCCTCATCGACGACCCCACCGTGCCGCTCGACATCATGAAGCTCAAGCGCAAGAGCGTGTCGCTGCACTGGGAGCTGATGTTCACCCGCGCGCTGTTCAACACGCCCGATCTGCAGGCCCAGCACCACATCCTCTCCGAGGTGTCGGCGCTGGTCGACAACGGCGTGCTCCGCAGCACCGTGGCCGAGAATTTCGGCCGCATCAACGCCGAGAACCTGCGCCGCGCGCATGCGCTGCTCGAATCCGGCAAGTCGCGCGGGAAAATCGTGCTGGAAGGGTTCTGAAGGAGGCCGCTGTCGCGGAGGCTGACGGGCGGCAGTGCCTAGGTAGCTTCGTTGTTCGTGTTCCAGAGGTGAGGGCTGCGATAGGCGTACTGATGCATCGCGAAGAGATGCGGTAGTGCCAACGCCGTCGAACTCAGGGGTACCAGCGCCAGCACTGACGGGGCAGGTACGAACACGTAAAGAAGCAGTCCTGCCGCAAACACGCCACCCAGCACGTAGATCACAAAAACGGCTTTCCAGAGCCAGAGCGGATCGTAGCGTCGTTGCCTGCAATACCCATAAAGGATGCGAAAGCCGAGCAGCGCTAATACCACACCGATGAGGGATGCAATGCCCAGCCGCTCGGGTCGCCAGAACAACTCCCAGGCAATGTTGAGCCCCCAAATCAGAGCCGACAGCACGTAGTAATACAGCCAGAATCTGGGGTACTCCCGGGCATAGTTCCTTGGGGGCTGGTTCATGCGCGAAAATGTACAGGCATTCCCTCACGAGGACACAGGCATTCTCGTGCAAGCCTTGGCGCAGTGGCCACTAGAATGTGCGGGTATGCATTTCTGGTGAGCCGTCGATGTCCGAATCCCCCGATCCAGCGGCACCCAATGCCTGCCCCGGCGGCGTCGTTCATGCTGCTGTATGCGGTGAGGGTGGCAAGCACTGGCGCATGCTCGCTAGGGTAGCTCCTGAGTTTGCCACGGGGGGAGGATGCCTTGCCGTGGTGCTCTATCTGACGGGCGCCTTGTACCCATCAAAGTTCATTTTCGGGTTGATTCTCGGCGTGCTCGGGGTCATCTCTCAGCACGCACACCTCGCGGGCAGAGTAGGCATGAGCCTCGTAATACTTGCCGGCGGTTTCCTGCTATTTGCGCCCATTTTTTTAGGGGGCGGCGAGGCGCGCTACAGCGTGCTGGGCTTTGTGGCAGGGCTCGTGCTGACAGAAGGCCTGCTGATTTGGTTGATTCACCGTCAGTACCGCCGCGTCTGCACCTGCAAACCCCCTATTGCAGCGTATGACGCAACGTGGATGCGTCGTCGAAAGTAGGCACGTCGCTCTTAACCATTTCTCGCAAGGAGTGCGGAATGCCGCTCAGGATAAATCTGATCCTTCTGATTTCAACGCTGGTACTGACAGCGTGCTCCGGACTTCCCATTCAGGAGGCTTCCGACAACCTGCGCGCCAAAGGAGACTGCTGTAGTGATTATGCGAATTTCATGTTTCAGCCGCTGGAGACCGAAAAGCGGACCAAATTTGAGCTGACGGCGGCCTCACCTATCTACACGTTTCCTAATGGGAAGTCATATTTCCAGGCGTTTGAGCTTCCGTCAGGAAGCGTGAAGATGGAGATCCAGTCCCTTTCGGTTGAGTACCTGCCAGAGACCTCCTATGTTGATCCGGCGCTTGTCTTCCTGGATGGGGATAAAAATCCGATGGTACAGATTTCCAGACTTCCTCTCGTCACCCTGCGACACATGGGAATAATGCTTGTTGAGTGGTATTTCGGGACCTTGGTCCAAGTTCCCCCGGGGTCTCGATACGTGGTGGTTTACGCCGATCCGCGGTCTCAACGTGTCCAGCGCGCAGTCTCGGACAACGGGACCGTGTGGCCGGCCCCTCCGGCGCCTATTGGGCAAATGGCGATTGTGGCCCGCTAGTCGGATGGACGGTGCGACTGTCGAGTCTGAGGGGCCTCTATGACGGAGATGAAGGGATGAGAGTGCTGGCACTAGTGATGATTGTTTTTCTTTCCGGCTGTGCAGCAACAGTAGTGAGGCTACACCCTGCCTCCGACGCTAAGCTCGCAGTCATAAGCGGGGCGAAGGAACGCGAAGCGATGACGAAATGGCGAGCGTATTCCCTGCTGTCCGTGGACGGCGCAAGAGTGCGGCACGGATTCATGGCGGATGAGACAGCTACTTTGGTCATTGTCGCGCCTGGAAAACGTCGAATCTTGGTAGAGGCTGCGTTCAATGACGGTTCGCGTAGCGCGGGTGCACGACACGTGTTTGTCATGGTGGATGCAGAGGTCGAAGCGGGAAAGCGTTACCGCATCAACGGCCAAGTGAGGGAGAACATGTTTCATGTGTGGGTCGAGAACGTCGAGAGTAAGGAGCGGGCGGGGCCGGAGGTGTTCGCTCAATATTCGGCTCGCCAGATGCCGACGACCTACATGCCAATCATCATACCCGCGCGCTGAAGCCTTTTCTGGGTCACCCCGCGAACCCCAGCTCCTGAACCATGCGTCGGCGCATTGCCGCGTCGGGTAGCGGCCCGGTCAGTGCGCCCATGTTCTCGCGCATGTGTTCGGGCTTGGATGTGGCGGGAATTGCGCAGGTTACGGCCGGGTGCGAGATGACGAATTTCAGGAAGACCTGAGCCCAGTTCTCGCAGCCGATCTCGCTCGCCCAGCCCGGCAGCACCTTGCCGCGCACGCGGCTGAACAGCCCGCCGCCGTCGAAGGGGCGGTTGATGATTACTGCGCAGCCGCGTTCGGCGGCAGCCGGTAACAGGCGCGATTCGGCTTCGCGGTGGGCGAGGTTGTAGGTGAATTGCACGAAATCCAGTCGCTCGCGCCGCATCAGGGTCTCGAACTCGTCGTGGCGTCGCCCGTGCGAGGTGGTGATGCCGATGTGGCGCACCGCGCCTTCCTCCTTCATGCGCTTGAGCGTGGGCAGGTGCGCTTCCCGGTCGAGCAGGTTGTGCACCTGCATCAGGTCGAAGCGTTTGAGCCCCCATAGCTCGAGTGAGCGCGCCATCTGGCGCTCGCCCATGCTTTGGCCGGGCGTCCATACCTTGGTGGCGGAGTAGAGCGCTTCCGCGCCGGGCGTCTGCGGCAGCAGTTCGCCCAGCACGGCCTCGGCGCGGCCATACATCGGTGATGAATCGATCAGCCGTCCGCCGGCGGCAAAGAATTCGCGCAGCACCTGCCAGCGCTCGGTGAGTGCGTTGCCGGCACGAAAGCTCGGTTCGACATCGAAGGTGATCCAGGTGCCCATGCCGATGGCTGGCAGGCGTTCGCCGGAGGACGGCACGGCGCGCAGGATCGGGTCGGCTGCGCGGGCTGGCGGTAGCGTCAGCCCCAGAGCGCCGAGCGCGGCGAGGCTCAGGAAACGGCGGCGGTCGAGGGGGCGTGCGCTGCGTTCGGTCATCGGCTGGCCTGTCGGGATGTGTCGTTGTGACCGGCTCCCGGCGTCTGCGTTCCGGTAAACGGATCAGGGCCGTGCGCATGGGCACGGCCCTGATCCTGGTCGCGATGCGGCCGACTCAGTGCGTGTGGTCGCACTCCTCCAGGAAGCCCAGCAGCTGCTCGCGCAGCCGGTAGTAGTCCGGGTGTTCGAGCAGTTGCTTGCGGGTGCGCGGGCGCGGCAGGTCGACTTCGAGGATCTTGCCGACCGTGGCGTTGGGGCCGTTGGTCATCATCACCACGCGGTCGGCGAGCAGGATGGCTTCGTCGACGTCGTGGGTCACGACGATGGCGGTGAGCTGGGTGCGGGCCCATACGTCCATCAGCACTTCCTGCAGATCCCAGCGGGTCAGCGAGTCGAGCATGCCGAAGGGCTCGTCGAGCAGCAGCAGCTTGGGGCTGAGCGCAAAGGCGCGGGCGATGCCGACGCGTTGCTTCATGCCGTTGGAGAGCTCGGCAGCCTTCTTGTGCATGGAGTCGGTGAGGCCGACACGGTCGAGGAAGTGCGCAATGATGTCGTTGCGCTCCTGCTTGCTGGCGTGCGGATAGACCTGCTCGACGCCCAGCGCCACGTTCTCGTAGGCGGAGAGCCAGGGCACCAGGCTGGGCGCCTGGAAGACGATGCCGCGGTCGGGGCCGGCGGCAGCCACTTCGCGGCCGTCGAGCACGATCACGCCTTCGCTGATGTCGTTCAGGCCCGCCACCATCGACAGCACGGTTGATTTGCCGCAGCCGGAATGGCCGATGATGGAGATGAACTCGCCACGGCGGATCTTCAGGTCGAAGTCCTCGACGACCTTCACCGGGCCCTTCTTGGTCGGATACACCTTCGAGATCTTGGAGAAATCGACGTAGCGGCTCAGGTCCGCCGCGGGGCGTTCCGGCGCGGCGGCCGCATAGGCCTTGAGGCCGGCTTCGTACTCGCGGCTGGTGTTGGGCAGCACCGAGGGCAGGGCGATGACCTGGGCGCTGCCGGCCGCGGCGCGGGCTTCTCCGGCACGCATCAGGTACTGCGTGACGTCCTTGCGGATGCGCTTGAAGCCTTCGTCGTGGTTCATCGCGCGGCGGTCGCGCGGGCGCGGCAGGTCGACGATGAATTCGGGGCCGAAGGTGGCGCCGGGGCCGGGGTTCAGCGGGATGATGCGGTCGGCCATGATGATGCCTTCGTCCACATCGTTGGTGATCAGCACGACGGTCTTCTTGTCCTTGTTCCAGATCTCGATGATCTCGTCCTGCAGGTTGGCGCGCGTCAGCGCGTCCAGCGCGGAGAGCGGCTCGTCGAGCAGCATCACCTCGGGGCTGCCGGCCAGCGCACGCGCTACCGACACGCGCTGGCGCATGCCGCCGGACAGTTCGGCCGGGCGTTTTTCCAGCGCACTGGTGAGGTTGACCATGTCGACGTACTTCTCGACGCGCGCCTTGCGCTCAGACGCGGGCTGACTGCTGAAAATCTGGTCGACGGCCAGCGCGACGTTCTGGCGCACGGTCATCCACGGCATCAGCGAGTAGCTCTGGAACACCACGCCGCGTTCGGGGCCGGGGCCTTTCACCGGCTGGCCGCGGAACAGCACCTCGCCGCCGTCCGGCGCGATGAGACCGGCGATGAGCGAAATGAGCGTGGTCTTGCCGCTGCCCGAGAAGCCCACGATAGCGACGAATTCGCCTTCCGTGATGTGGAGGTTGATGTCCTTGAGCACCGAGGTCGCGGACGCGCCGCTGCCGTAGGACTTGGACACGCCGCGCAGTTCGAGCAGGGCCTGGGCCGGCGTCGGAGCGGCGACCGGTGCTTCGTCGGCCGGCGTTTCGACAGCGGGTTTGAGGGCGGTTTGAGCCATGACGGTTTCCTCCTCAGGCGTTGTCGTTGCCGAAGCTGACGAGCTGCTGCAGCGTGGCCATGACGCGGTCGAGCAGGAAGCCGACGATGCCGATGGTGAACACCGCCACCATGATGCGGCTCAGCGAACTCGACGAACCGTTCTGGAACTCGTCCCATACGAACTTCCCGAGGCCGGGGTTCTGCGCCAGCATCTCGGCCGCGATCAGCACCATCCAGCCCACCCCGAGCGACAGGCGCAGGCCGGTGAAGATGAGCTTGAGCGACGACGGCAGCACGATCTTCACGACCTTGGTGTACCAGTGCAGGCGCAGCACCTTGGACACGTTGATCAGGTCCTTGTCGATCGAGGCCACGCCCACCGCGGTGTTGATCAGCGTCGGCCACAGCGAGCACAGCGTCACGGTGATGGCCGAGATGATGAAGCTGCGCTGGAACATCGGGTCGGACGACACATACACCGCGCTGACGACCAGCGTGACGATGGGCAGCCAGGCCAGCGGCGAGACCGGGCGGAAGATCTGGATCAGCGGGTTGATGGCGGTCTGGAAGGTGCGCGACAGGCCGCACAGGATGCCCAGCGGCACGGCGATGAAGGTCGCCAGCGCGAAACCGGTGAACACCGTGTACAGGCTGGTCATGATCTGGTCGAAGTAGGTCGGCTTGCCGGTCCACGGGCGCACCGAGACTTCGGCCTGGGGGTTCTCGGCCAGGATCGTCGCATTGCGTGCTTCCTGGCGGTCGATGAAGGCCGCTTCGCGGGCGCGCTCGTTGTTGTGTTCGACGACCAGGTTTTGCGCTTCGACAAAAACCTCGGCCGGGCCGGGAATGGCGCCCAGGCTGGTCTGCACGCCCGAGGCGAGCACGCCCCACAGCGCCAGGAACAGCGAGAAGGCGATGATCGGCACGCCGATCTGCATCAGGATTTCGCGCAGTTGCGTGCGCGGGTCCTCGCCGGCGGCGAGGCGGAAAAAGGGGACGAACCAGGTCAGGCCCAGCTTGCCGAAGATGTTTGCCGTTTGAGTCAGCATGTTGATGCTCCTGCGGATGCATTGACCGGGGCGCGGAGGCGCCCCGGCCTCACGATTACTTGGCTTTCTCTTTGCCTTTCAGGCCGATCTTGAACTGGTCGATATAGGCGTTCGGTTTCTGCCCGTCGAAGGCCGATCCGTCGATGAAGGTGGTGTGGGTCACCGGCCGGAATCCGGTTTCCTTGGCGAAGTCCGGGAAGTCCGTGGCGGCCATCTTGCCGTCGGTGATCAGGGCCTTGGCGGCGGCCTGATAGACGTCCGGACGGAACACCTTCTTGGCCATGTCGAGGTACCAGCTGTCCGGCTTCTGCTCGGAGATCTGGCCCCAGCGGCGCATCTGCGTCAGATACCAGACGGCATCCGAGTAGTAGGGGTAGGTGGCGTTGTAGCGGAAGAACACGTTGTAGTCCGGTGCCGGGCGCTTGTCGCCTTTCTCGAACTCGAAGATGCCGGTCATGCTGTTGGCGATGACTTCGTAGTCCGCACCGACGTAGTGCGAGGCCGAGATCATCTTGGCGGCCTCCTTGCGGTTCTTGTTGTTCTCGTCATCCAGCCACTTGCCGGCGCGGATCAGCGCCTTCACCACCGCGACGTGGGTCTTGGGGTTGTCTTCAGCCCACTTGCCCGTCACGCCGAAGACCTTCTCGACGATGTTGTTGCGGATCTCGTAGTCGGTGATCACCGGCACGCCGATGCCACGGAACACGGCCTGCTGGTTCCACGGTTCGCCGACCATGTAGCCGTTGATGGTGCCGGCATCGAGCGTGGCCGGCATCTGCGGCGGCGGAGTGACGGAGAGCAGCACCTCGGCACTGATCTGGCCGGTCGTGTCGCCGCGATCGGGTGCATAGAAGCCGGGGTGGATGCCGCCGGCGGCGAGCCAGTAGCGCAGCTCGTAGTTGTGCGTGGACACCGGGAAGACCATGCCCATCTTGAACGGCGTGCCCTTGTCGCGGAAAGCCTTGACCACCGGCTTGAGCGCGTCGGCCTTGATGGGGTGCACCGGCTTGCCGTCTTTCATCGGCACGTTCGGCTTCATCTGCTTCCAGACGTCGTTGGAGACCGTCATGGCGTTGCCGTTGAGGTCCATCGAAAAGGCCGTGACGATGTGCGCCTCGGTGCCGAAGCCGATGGTTGCGCCCAGCGGCTGGCCAGCCAGCATGTGCGCGCCGTCCAGCTCGCCCGAGATCACGCGGTCGAGCAGCACCTTCCAGTTGGCCTGGGCTTCGAGCGTGACGAACAGGCCTTCATCCTCGAAGTAGCCTTTCTCGTAGGCCACCGCCAGCGGCACCATGTCGGTGAGCTTGATGAAGCCGAACTTCAGGTCGGGCTTCTCGACGTCGGCAGCCACGGCGGTGCTGCCCAGCGTGTGCAGGGCCAGACCGACTGCCGCGACCGAGGCCAGCGCGAAACGCGTCAGCCGGGTGGGCAGGGACTTCGTTCTTGCGTGCTTCATCGTCGTACTCCTTATTGAAAGAATCCTGTGTCCGGAAACGGCAACGGCGCCCATGGCGAATCCACTGGATCCGTCATGGGCGCCGTTGCCCGGTTGCCGCCCGTCGTCGGGCTGCGTCAGATTTTCCGCGGGAGAGAGGGCTCTCCCGGGTCATCGTCCCGCGCCCTTCGTCGGGTCTGGGTGGTGATGGCCTCGATTCCTTTAGTGCAAGCTCCGTGCCAGTTGTAAAAATTCTTCTAACCGAAGGATTTCAAATAGAAAATTTCACTGCGTGGTGTGTTCTGGATGCGCATGGCAAGCGCCCTGCACCATGCCGGAACGCCGCGGGCACCAAAGGCACGCACTTGGTGCGCCGCAGCATCCAGCACCGGATCGCCGTCCGCGGCCGACGCCGTCACGCTCTGCAAAGTGGGTGTATGGCCGCCTGCCGGGTTACTGCGTATTGTTCGAGCACGCAGTCAGGCGCAACATATGCAAAAAACAAGAACACATGACGGCGCGGAGGGGGACATCTAATGGATTCGACAACCGTTTATGCCAAGACCGATCTCGGCCACGAAGAGATCGATACACGTGTGCGACGTATCCCGTCGCGCATGCGAACCATGCTGATCATGGTTGATGGGCGCAGGTCGGTGGGCGAGCTGCTGCTCAATCACCCGACCCCTGACGAAGCCGGCGGCTATCTGGAAAGCCTGCTCGAGGGTGGCTTCATCTCGGCGCGCGAGGTTGCCGTACCAGCCGCCGCACCTGCCACGACTCCCGCCGCTGCCGCTGCCGCTGCCACCCCGGGTGCCCCCAATCTGGGCGAAGCCAAACAAGTCATCACGCGCATGCTCATCGACTTCCTCGGCCCGGAGGCCGACTACATCGCCATGCGCATCGACAAGATCTCCAGCCGCGACGCACTGGTGGCCGAAGTCGACAAGCTGTCCACCATGCTGGTGCAGTCGGTTGGGAGCACGGCCGCCAGCCGCTTCCGCGAGAAGGTGTTGCCGCTGCTGGGCTGACCCGTCGAGCTCAGCGCGCGAACAGCAAATACAGCAGCAGTACGTTGGCCACAGCCGAGAGCACCGCAAACAGCCGGATGCCCAGCGTCGGGTCGCGCTTCATCAGCGGGCTGCTGCGCGGCACGGCGAGTGGCCGATGGGCGCCCATTTCCAGTGTGTGGAGAAATTCCTCAGCGGTTTCGAAGCGGTCGCTGCGATCGCGGGCGACCGCCTTGAGGATGACCGATTCGAGCCACTGCGGAATGTCCGGGCGATAGCGCGTCGGCGGCACGGGGTCGCCGAAGCGCGGTTTCTGGAAGGGCTCGATCTCGCCGTAGGGATAGTGGCGGGTAAGCAGTTCGTACAGCGAGACACCGGCGGCGTAGAGGTCGCTCTGCACACCGGCACTTTCTCCGGCATACAGCTCCGGCGCCATGTAGCTCGGCGTGCCGGGGTTGTTGATTTCTCCGAAGGCCTGGGTTTCGGTCTGGCCGTCGGACGCAGCCACCCCCAGATCGACGATGCGCAGCTTGCCGTCGCTGGCCAGATGCAGGTTGTCGGGCTTGATGTCGCGATGGACGATGGCCAGCCGGTGCAGCGTGGCCAACCCTTTGGCAATCTCGATGCCCAGATCGGCCACCTCGGCGGCGGTGAAATGTCGCCCGGCGCGCAGATGGGCTTTCAGGCTGGCGCCTTCGTGCCAGCTCATCAGGTAATACAGGTGGGCGGCCTCGGGGTGCGGCACGACCTGCGGGAAGCGGCCGTCGAGCACGCGACTGGCGAGCCATTCCTCGTGCGCCAACGCAGCAGTGAATTCAGCGGCATCGGCTTCCGGGCGCAGGGTTTTGAGCACGCGCTCCTGACCCAGTGCATCGCGCACGCGGTAGAGCAGCGTGGCTCGCGACTCGTGCATCACTTCCTCTACCGTCAGACCGTCGAGCGTCTGGCCGGGTTTGAGCACCGGCGGCAGCGGGCGCGCCTGCAATCGGGCGATGACGTCGAGCAGGCCGTCGGCCGGCAGTTGTGCGACGCGCAGCACCAGTGCGGTGGCGTTGTCGTGGCCGCCGTCGCCAATGGCGGCATCGGTGAGCAGACGGGCCATCTTCTCGGGTGACTCGCCGCGCGCCAGCATGTCGCGGATGCGCGCCTCGCCCAGCGGTTCCCACACGCCATCGCTGAGCAGCGCGAAGACATCACCTTCTTCCAGCTCGCCGTCGGACAGGTCGACCGCCACGTGCTGGTCGAGCCCGATGGCGCGCGACAGCACGTTGTTGAGTTCGGGGTGTTCCCACACGTGGTCACTGGTGAGGCGTTCGAGCTGGCCGGCGCGCAGGCGCAGGATGCGCGAGTCGCCGACGTGGGCGATGGTGTAGCGCCGCCCGCGCAGCACGATGGCCGACAGCGTGGTGGCCATGCCGGCGGTTTCGCGCGCTTTCTGGGTATGCGAATACAGCCAGCGGTTGAGCGCGCCGATGACCGTGTTCAGGCCTTTGGCGGCGCTCCAGGTATCCGGTGTGGCGTAGTAGTCGGTGAGCAGGCCGCGCACCGTGTATTCGGAGGCTTCGCGGCCGTTGGCGTGGCCGCCGACGCCGTCAGCCACCGCGGCCAGCACACCCTTGGCGTCGAGTTCGGCGCCTTCGGGCGTGGCCGCACCGCAGAAGTCCTCGTTGCGCTCGCGCGGACCACGCAGTGAGGCGTGACCGACTTCGACGACGAGGACCGCTGCGGAAGTCGGCATCAGATCTTGGCGGAAGTGAGCTTCGGCGAACCCCAGGTGGTGCGCCAGCGATTCTTCACGCCGGTCAGACCGATCAGGGCCAGCACCGCCAGCGCCGCGAAGATCATGAAGCCGGTCTGGTAGCTGCCGGTGATTTCGCGCGAGTAACCCAGGCTGGAGGCGAGGTAGAAGCCGCCGATGCCGCCGGCCATGCCGACGAGCCCCGTCATTACGCCGATTTCGCGGCGGAAGCGCTGCGGCACGAGCTGGAACACCGCGCCGTTGCCCATGCCGAGTGCCAGCATGGCGACGACGAAGGCAGCCAGTGCCAGCCACGCCGAGGGCAGGCCGATGCTGACCAGCGCGAGGAAGAGGGCGGCGATGACGTACATCATGGAGAGCGATTTTACGCCGCCGACGCGGTCGGCCACATTGCCGCCGATCGGCCGCACCAGCGAGCCGGCGAACACGCAGGCGGCGGTGAAGTAGCCGGCGGTGCGGGCGTCCAGCCCGTACTGGGTGTTGAAGTAGATCACCAGCGACGAGGCCAGCCCGACGAAGCCGCCGAAGGTCACCGAGTAGAAGAACATGAACCACCAGGCGTCGCGATCCTTGAGCACCTTGAGGTATTCGGCGATCGATTTGGGCGGCGGCGCGTCGGGCGCGTCCTTGGCCACGAAGACGAAGAACACCAGCACCAGCACCAGCGGAATCAGCGCCAGCCCGAACACGTTCTGCCAGCCATAGGCAATGGCCAGCCCCGGCGCGAGCAGTGCGGCAAAGGCGGTGCCGGAGTTGCCGGCGCCGGCAATGCCCATGGCCGTGCCCTGATGCTCCGGCGGGTACCAGCGCGAGGCCAGCGGCAGCGCCGAGGCGAAGGCCGCGCCGGCCACGCCGAGGAAAATGCCGAGGATCAGCGTCTGCTCGTAGCTGTGGATGCCGAAGAACCACGCGCAGGCCAGCGCAGCGATGACGATGACCTGGCCGATGATGGCGGCCTTCTTCGGCGACAGGCGGTCCACCAGCAGGCCCATGACGAAGCGCAGCAGCGCGCCGGCCAGCACCGGGGTGGCGACCATCAGGCCCTTCTGCGAGTGGGTCAGGCCCAGGTCGGTGGAGATGCTGACGGCCAGCGGGCCGAGCAGCACCCACACCATGAAGGCGAGGTCGAAGTACAGGAATGCGGCGATCAGGGTGGGCGTGTGGCCAGCCTGCAGGAATGATTTGCGGTCCATCGTGGTTTCCAGCGTGCGTACAGGGCCGGCCATGCCCGCGGGCGGGCCGGCTCTGTCAGGGTAAGCGGAGGGCGCTCAGAGGCGGATCATGACCTGGCCGTCTTCGACGCGCACGTCGAAGCGGGCGGTGCAGCCGACGTCGGGTTCAAGGGCCTGGCCGTTGTCGAAGCCGATCTTCCAGTTGTGCAAGGGGCAGGTGACGCTGCGCCCGTGCACGATGCCGGCCGACAGCGGGCCGCCCTTGTGCGGGCACTTGTCGTGCAGCGCGAAGACTTCGTCCTCGGCGTTGCGGAAAATCGCGATGGTGCCGTGCGCGGCGTTTTCCAGCGTGCGTGCGCCGAGCGCCGGGATGTCGGTGAGCGCACAGACGCGGCGCCAGGTGAGGTCGGTTTCCGGGAGAGGCATGTTCATCATCTTTCCAGTGGCGGTGTTTGCTGCGGGCGGGGCCAGGCCCCGCCCCGAGGGTCAGGCTTCGAGCGGCTCGAACTGTTCGCGCAGTTTCGGCTGCGACGATTGTTCGGCCCACGGGTCCGGCGCGTCGCGCAGGGTGTAGAGCAGCTGCGCATACAGCGCCTTGCGGTTCTCGGCGTCATCGAGCACGAACTTCTTGACGTGCTCCATGCCGACGCGCTCGACGTAGTGGCAGGTGCGCTCGAGGTAGTAGCCCTCTTCGCGATAGAGCTGCAGGAAGGCACCGCCGTACTCCATGACTTCCTCGTCGGTCGAGACCTTGCACAGGAACTGCGCGACCTCGGTCTTGATGCCGCCGTTGCCGGCCACGTACAGCTCGTAGCCCGAATCCACGCCGATCACGCCGACGTCCTTGATGCCCGATTCGGCGCAGTTGCGCGGGCAACCCGACACCGCCAGCTTGACCTTGTGCGGCGACCACATGCCGAACAGCATCTTCTCGAGCTTGATGCCCATGTCCATCGAACGCTGCGTGCCGAAGCGGCAGTGTTCGGCGCCGACGCAGGTCTTCACGGTGCGCAGGCTCTTGCCGTAGGCGTGGCCGGAGACCATGCCGGCTTCGCCCAGGTCGTGCCAGATCAGCGGCAGGTCGGCCTTCTTGGCACCGAGCAGGTCGATACGCGCACCGCCGGTGACCTTGACGGTGGGAATCTCGTATTTTTCGGCGACGTTGGCGATGGCGCGCAGCTCGTCCGGCGTGGTGACACCGCCCCACATGCGCGGCACCACCGAATAGGTGCCGTCCTTCTGGATGTTGGCGTGGGCGCGCTCGTTGACGAAGCGGCTCTGCGGATCGTCCTGCGCCTCGTGCGGCCAGCTCGAGATCAGGTAGTAGTTCAGCGCCGGGCGGCAGGTCGCGCAGCCGTTCGGCGTCTTCCATTCGAGGGCCTTCATGACCTCGGGAATGGACAGGAACTTGTGCTCGCGGATGGCCTGACGCACTTCGCCGTGGTTGTGGTCGGTGCAGGCACAGATCGGCTTGGAGTGCTTGTCGGTGGCCTGGAAGGCGCCGCCCACGGTCGAGGCCAGCAACTGCTCGACCAGACCCGTGCAGGAGCCGCAGGAGCTCGAAGCCTTGGTGTGCTTGCGCACCTCGTCGAGGGTGAACAAGCCCTTTTCCTTGATGGCCTTGACGATGGTGCCCTTGCACACGCCGTTGCAGCCGCAGACCTCGGCGGTGTCGGCCATGCTGGCGGCCAGGTTCTGGCCCTGGTGGCCGGCGTCGCCCAGGTGCGACTGCGAGAAACTCTGGCCGAACATCAGGTGATCGCGCATTTCGGCAATGTTCTTGCCCTCGCGCAGCAGCTGGAAATACCAGGCGCCGTCGGCGGTGTCGCCAACCATCACGGCGCCGGCGAGCTTGTCGTCCTTGAGCACGATCTTCTTGTACACGCCGCCTGCACGGTCGTGCAGCACGATCTCGTCGAAGCCCTCGCCGCCGGTGAAATCGCCGGCCGAGAACACATCGACGCCGGTGACCTTGAGCTTGGTGGAGGTCACCGAGCCTTCGTAGCGGCCGATGCCGAAGCCGGCGAGGTGGTTGGCACAGACCTTGGCCTGCTCGAACAGCGGTGCGACCAGGCCGTAGCTGGTGCCGCGGTGGCTCACGCACTCGCCAATGGCGTAGATGCGCGGGTCGGTCACGGTCTGCATGGTGTCGCCGACGACGATGCCGCGGTTGCAGTACAGGCGGGCCGCTTCGGCCAGCTCGGTGTTGGGGCGGATGCCGGCGGCCATCACCACCAGATCGGCGGGCAAGCTCTTGCCGCCTTTCAGCTTGAGGGCTTCGACGCGGCCGTCGGGGCCGGCTTCGAGCGCGGCGGTCTGCGCGCCGAGTTCGAACTTCAGGCCCTTGGCTTCGAGTGAGGCCTGCAGCAGGTCGGCGGCCGGCTTGTCGAGCTGGCGTTCCATGATCCACTCGGCCAGGTGCACCACGGTCACGTCCATGCCGCGCAGCGCGAGACCGTTGGCGGCTTCCAGCCCGAGCAGGCCGGCGCCGATGACAGCGGCGTGGCGATGCGTGCTGGCGGCGCTGATCATGGCTTCGGTGTCGGCGATGTCACGGTAGGCGATGACGCCCGGCAACTCGGCGCCCGGCACCGGCAGGATGAAGGGCTTGGAGCCGGTGGCCAGCAGCAGGCGGTCGTAGTGCGCCTCGGTGCCGTCGTCGGCGCGCACGATGCGGCGTACGCGGTCGACCTCGACGATCTTGCGACCGGTGTGCAGGGTGATGCCGTTGTCGGCATACCAGGCCAGGTCGTTGAGCATGATGTCGGGCAGGCCCATCTCGCCGGCGAGTACCGGCGAGAGCAGGATGCGGTTGTAATTGCCGTGCGGTTCGGCGCCGAAGACGGTGATTTCGTATTGGTCGGGCGCGTACTTGAGCAGCTCTTCCAGGGTCTTCACCCCGGCCATGCCGTTGCCGACCATTACCAGTTTCTGTTTGCGCATGATTCCCTCTCGCAACAATCCATCCGGCCAGTGCCGGAAAAATGGGTCGATGTCGTCAGGGATCGGCGCTGATCCGCGACCCGCCTCAGCGGATCGGCGGGTCGGCCGTCTTTGGTCGGCCCGCCTGGAGTGACTCGTGATTCGATGAAGTCCGCGGCGACTGTGCCGGGCGGACCTTCCTGTCACTGGTAAAAGCAAGCGCTGTGCCAAGGTGGCGGTGTGGCTGTGGCGCGGGAATCAACGCTGTGACGGCGGGCGGTGGAGAGGATATGCACCGCACTGGTGCGCAACCAGGAGGCTGCGCACCAGTGCGGGTCGGGTGGGTCAGCGGCGCCGCTCCGCGCGGGGGGATGCGGCGGCGGTTTCGGCCGCCCAGGCCGCCAGCGCCTTGGCCACTTCGTCGGAGGCCTTGCCCAGCGCGTTGACCACCGCGGGCAATTGTTCTCCGTCGGCGCGCACGCGTGATTCAAAGCTGCGGCTGGCCATCGCGCTGCGCGAGCCGGCGTGCACCAGATGGGCGTCGATGCGCACCACGGCGTCCGGTGCGCCGCTGCGGTATTCGCTGTGGAAGGCGCGCAGGTCGGTATCGACCTCGAATTCGGCACGCAGGCTGTGTTCGTCGGTGCTGACGGTGTCGAAGCGGCCGGCGGCGCGCAGCGCGTCGGCCAGACGTTCGCGCACCATCTCCGGCACGGTATCGGCCCACGCAGAGTCGGCATACACGCTGACGCGCAGATCGTCCGGCACAACAACGATGCGTCGGCCCGCGATCTGGTTGCCGCTGGTTGGACGCAGCACGCGCACGGCGCCGATATCGTGGCGCGGCTGCGCGGTGATGTTCAGCGCGCTGGGCAGGCGATAGATATCGACCGGACGGCTCTCGGGCAGGATCGAGCAGGCGGAGAGCAGGGCGGCGCTCAGCGCCGCAAGGGCAAGGTGTTTATTCATGGATTGAACTCCCGGGTGGGCTGGCGACCGAGCAGATAGTCGCGCGGGTTCTCTTCGAGTTCGCGCGTGATGGCGCGCAGCGAGGCCATCGTGCCGCGCAGTTCGGACATCGCGGGGCCGACATCGGCCAGGCCGCGCAAGCCGGTGTCGAGGTTGCCGCGGTTGTCGGTAACCACCGACTCGATCGAGCCCACGGTACGTTCCAGCGCGGCCATCGATTTGCGCGCGTCGGCCAACGCGCCGCGCAATTCCACGTCGACCAGTTCGTCGGTGGTCTGCAACAGGTTACTCGTGGCGTCGATGGCGGCGGACAAGTCGTCGCGCCGCTCGGCCAGCACGCCGGTGACCTCCTGCAGGTTGTGCAGCGTGGCGTCGAGCCGCGCGACGTTCTCCTCCGAGAACAGTTCGGTGACGCGAATCAGCACCTGGTTGACGTTGGTCATCACGTCTTCGCCATCCGCCATCAGCCGGCTCATCGGCGAGGGCTGGGCGACGATCACCGGAACCTCGTCGCCGTCGGGCAGCAGCAGCGGGCTGTCCGGGTCGTCGCCACTGCTCAGGCGGATGAACGACAGGCCCGTGATGCCGACCGGCACCAGCAGCGCGCGCGTGTCGCTGCGCACCGGCGCGTCGCGCTCGACGCTGACGCGTGCCAGCACGCGACGCGGGTCGGCGGGGTCGAGCCGCAGGCTGGCGACATCGCCCACGCGAATACCGTTGAATTCCACGGAGCTGCCGCGTGACAGGCCGGTGACGGCTTCCTGGAAGACGATGTCGTACTGCGCGTTCTGCCGGTCAGCACCGCTGTTGCCGAGCCACAGCACGAACAGCAGCGCGGCGCCAATGCCGAGCACGGTGAACAGACCGATCAGGATGTGATGGGCGCGGGTTTCCATTCAGGAGCCCTCCGTAAAGGATGCGGTGGCCGCGCGACCGCGCGGCCCAAGGAAGTAGTCGCGGATCCAGGCGTCGTCGGTGGCGGCGACAGTGGCCAGGTCCGCATTGATGAGTACGCGACGTTGCGACAGCACCGCAACGCGGTCGGTGATGGCGTACAGCGTGTCCAGATCGTGCGTGACGAGAAATACGGTCAGACCCAGCGCGTCGCGCAGCGTGCGGATCAGGCGGTCGAAGGCTGCGGCACCGACCGGGTCGAGGCCGGCGGTGGGCTCGTCGAGAAACAGGATATCGGGGTCGAGCGCCAGGGCACGCGCGAGCGCGGCGCGCTTGACCATGCCGCCAGAGAGATCCGACGGGTACTTTGCTCCGGCGTCCGCTGGCAGGCCGGTGAGGGCGATCTTGAGTTGGGCGAGCTGAGCCGCCTCGGCACGCGACAGGCCGGCATGTTCGACCAGCGGCAGGATCACGTTCTCGGCCACCGTCAGCGACGAAAACAGCGCGCCCTGCTGGAACAGCACGCCAAAGCGCTGTTCGACGCGGCTGCGCTGCGTCGGCGTCAGCATGGTGAGGTCTGCGCCGAGCACATGAATGTGGCCGGCCGCCGGCCGGTTGAGGCCGACGATGGTCCGCAGCAGCACCGATTTGCCGGTGCCCGAACCGCCGACCACGCCGAGGATTTCGCCGCGGCGCACGTCCAGATCCAGCCCTTCGTGCACCACCTGCGGGCCGAATCGGTTGTCGAGGCCGCGCACCTCGATGACGTTTTCGAGCGCGCTCACCAGCCCATCTCCATGCAGAACAGCGCAGCGATGGCGTCGACCACGATCACCGCGAACAACGATTGCACCACGGCAGAGGTGGTGTGTTCGCCCACCGACTGTGCGCTGCCGGCCGCCTTGAAACCTTCGTGGCAGCCGATCAGCGCGATCAGGAAGGCGAACACCGGCGCCTTCGCCAGCCCGATCAGGAAGTGACGCAGGCCGATGTTGTTCTCGACCGTGGTGAGGAACATGGCCGGACTCAGGTCGAGCTTGACCGCGCATACCAGCATGCCGCCGATCAGGCCCGAGGCCATGGCCACCATGGCGAGGATCGGCAGCGCCACCAGCAGCGCCAGCGCACGCGGCAGAACCAGCAGTTCCACGGGCGACAGGCCGATCACGCGGATGGCGTCGACTTCTTCGTTGGCACGCATCGAGCCGATTTGTGCTGCAAAGGCACTGGCGGTGCGACCGGCCACGAGAATGGCGGCGAGCAGCACGCCGAACTCGCGCAGGAAGGAATACGCCACAAGATCAATGGTGTACACGCTGGCGCCGAAGTTTGCGAGCACCGTCGCGCCCAGAAAGGCCACCACCGCGCCGACCAGGAAGGTGAGCAGTGCGACGATGGGTACGGCGTCCAACCCGGTGCGCTCGAGATGCACGAGGAAGGCCGTGACGCGCCAGCGGCCAGGCTTGAACAGCGTGCGGGCGAAGGTCTCCAGCGTCAGCCCGAGCAGACCGCAGATGCCGATCATGTGGTCGCGGAACGCGAGGGTCGTGCGGCCGATGTGGGCCAGCATATCGGCCGGCGTGTAGCGCGAGGGCTCCAGGGCCTCGGGTTCTGTGCGCTCGCGCGCATCGCGCACGGTGCGCAGCAAGGCCTGACGTTCCGCCGGCAACACAGCCAGTGCCGCTTCCAGTTGTGCGGGTTCGAGCAGCGCGCACAGCAGGCTGGCGCCAGCGGTGTCGAGGGCGGTGAGACCGGACGCGTCGACCGCCGGGATGCCGGCTGCGCGCTCGCGCACGGACGCGACGCGGGTGTTCAGCGCACGGTAGTGCGGCAGCGTCCACGCGCCGCTTACGCGCAGCGTGGTGCCGTCGCCCGACGACAGCACTTCGCACGCGCCGGGCGCGTCAGCTGCGACGTGGCTCATCGTGCGAGGCGACAAGGGGAGAGGGCATGGGGAGTCTCTGATCTATGCATTCATGTTCGGGTGTTTGTGCGATCACGCGATCCGCGCATTGCGTACATCCAATCATCAAGTTCCGACACGCGCAACCGCAGCGGCCGGCACAGCCGTAAGGTATTCCCCCCGCGATCGGGGATAATGCCAGAGTGTTTCTGACGCTTGCCCATCTGGGCGCGGGGTGACGGGCCACATGCGCAGTCGCGCCTGCGGCCGGTGGAGGACGATGTGACGCGATTGCAGCGAACTGGCGTATCCGGGCGTCTCGTCGTCTGGTTTGTCTGCGTGCTGTTGGCCGTGTCCGGTTGCGCGCTGCCTGCGCTGGAAGGGCGTAGTGTCAGCCACGCCCTCGACCCGGCGGAGACGCGCGTCACCACGCTCGGCCAGGCCGTCGAGCGCATCTTGCCCACGCGCGACGACAAGAGCGGCATTCATCCATTGGCCGACGCCCACCATGCCTTTGCTGCACGAGTATGGCTGGCGCGCAGCGCCGAACGCACCCTCGACGTGCAGTATTACATCTGGCGCAAGGACATCACCGGAACGCTGATGCTCAAGGCGCTGCACGACGCTGCAGACCGCGGTGTGCGGGTGCGCATGCTGCTCGACGACCATGGCACGGCCGCGGTGGATGAGGAAATGTCCGCATTCAACACGCACCCGAAGGTTGAGGTGCGTCTGTTCAACCCGTTTCTTGTACGCCAGCCAAAGTACTTCGGTTTCGTGACGGATTTTCGTCGGCTCAACCGGCGCATGCACAACAAATCCTTCACTGCCGACAACCAAGTCACCATCGTCGGCGGGCGCAACATCGGCGACGAATACTTCGGTGTGACCAGCGGCCTGATCTTCGCGGATCTGGATGTACTGGCGATCGGTCCGGTGGTTGACGAGACGTCGCGTGACTTCGATCGCTACTGGGCCAGCGCTTCGGCTTACCCGGCCGAAATGATCCTGCCTGAACCCGAGCCGGATGCGCTGCAGCAGCTGCAAGCCGCAGGGGCCGTTGCGGAAAGCGCCGATGCGGCAACCAAGTACCTGCGGTCGGTGCGCCGCTCGGGCTTCCTGCGGTCGCTGCTGGCGGGCGAGCTGGCGTTCGAGTGGGCGCTGACCCACATGGTCAGCGATGACCCGGCCAAGGCGCTTGCCAAGGCCGGGCGCGAAGGGCATCTGATGCCTCAGCTGATGGCCATCCTGGGTCGGCCGACGCGCTCGGTTGATCTGGTGTCGCCGTACTTCGTGCCGACTGCTGCGGGGGTCGAGGCCTTTGCCGCGCTGGTGCGCCAGGGCATTCGTGTGCGTGTGCTTACCAATGCGCTGGAGTCCACCGACGTTGTCGTGGTGCACGCCGGCTACGTCAAACGGCGCAAGGCCTTGCTGCAGGCCGGCGTGCTGCTGTACGAACTGCGCAACCCGGCGGCGGGGCCGCAACTCAACCTGCGCGTCGGGCCTTTCGGCAGCTCGGGGTCGAGCCTGCACGCCAAGACTTTCGCCATCGACGGGCAGCGGGTCTTCGTCGGCTCGTTCAACTTTGATCCGCGCTCGATGAATCTGAATACCGAGCTGGGCTTCGTGATCGAGAGCCCAGCGCTCGCAGCCGAAGTAGCGGACGCCTTCGAAAGCACCATTCCGCTCAACGCCTATGAGGTGAGGCTGTCCGAAGACGGGCGTGTGTACTGGCTCGAGCGCAACCCGGACAGCGTGCGCCGTTACGACTTCGAGCCCGGCACCGGACCGCTGCAGCGCTTCGGCATTCGCGTGTTGTCGATCCTGCCGATCGAATGGTTGCTCTGAGGCGAGCGGGTCGAACCTGATACAATGCGCCCCGTGGCGGGTCTCCCCGCATTGCAGAGCGGTGAACCTGGTCAGGGCCGGAAGGCAGCAGCCACAGCTGCAACCTGCAAGTGCCGGGGGTCAGGCTCGCCACCCTGATCATGAAACGGGCGTCGCGCAATGCGACGCCCGTTTGCTTTGAAGCGTTCAGATCATGGTGTCGAGCAACATCATGGTCACGAAGCCGAGCATCAGACCGGCTGTCGCCAGCGTCTCGTAGCCGCGGCGATGCGACTCCGGAATGATTTCGTGGCTGACCACGAACAACATCGCGCCGGCAGCGGCGGCCAAGCCCCAAGGCAATAGCGCCGCGGAAAGCGTAACGGCCGCCGAACCGACCAGCGCCGCCACCGGCTCCACCAGCCCCGACAGCGCCGCCACGCCAAAAGCCAGCTTGCGGGTGTAGCCGGCGGTCGCCAGCGCGATGGCCACGATCAGGCCTTCCGGCACGTTCTGCAACGAGATGCCGGTAGCTACGGCGTTGCCGGTGCCGGCCTCGCCTGCCGCCACCCCGATGGCCAGCCCCTCCGGCACGTTGTGTACGGCAATCGCAAACACGAACAGCCACACTGCGCCGATGCTGCGCTCGCGCCCCGGCTGGTGGGTGTGCGGCAGCGCGCGATCCATCAGCAACAGCAGCGCCGCGCCTACGGTCAGGCCGGCGGCCACCAGCAAGCCCGCGTCGGTGTCGCTGGCGCCTCGGGCGATGGCCGTGTCGAACGCTGGCAGCAGCAGCGAGAACACGCTGGCGGCCAGCATTACCCCCGCGCCAAAGCCGAGCATGGCGCCTTGCACGCTGCTGGAGATGCGGCGCATCACGAGGACGGGGACGGCCCCCAGCGCCGTTGCGGCTGCGGCCATGGTGCCGCCGGCGAGCGCGCCGCGCAGGCCGTCCGGCAGCGCGGGTGGGCTGTGCGCGATCTGCAACAGCAGCAGCGACAGGCCGGTCAGGGCGATGGCCCAACCGCCGAGCGCGCGCAGGAAGCCGGGCAGGCCGGCGTGCTGGAAGTGCAGGCGGGCGACTTTGGCGACCATGGCGAGCTCCTTGAAAACGTAGGGGACGTTTCAAGTATCGCCAGAGGTCGTCAATAGTTCCAATTGAACGTAAGAAAGAATCCGATAGGCAAATCGAATTTCAACGCGGGCAGCGATAGCTCCCGGGTACGCCCGACGGCGACAGCACGATCTGCCACAGTTGCGTAGTGCGCGCACGGAAGGTGCCGGCGCACGCCAGCAGGTAGTAGCGCCACATGCGGTAGAAGCGTTCGCCGTACTTGTCGGCGAACTGCGGCCAGGCGGCCTCGAAGTTGGCATGCCAGGCCATCAGCGTGCGGTCGTAGTCGGCGCCGAAGTTGTGCACGTCCTCGATCACGAAGAAGGGCTCGGCGGCGTCGGCGATCTCTCCGAGCGAGGGCAGCTCGCCATTCGGGAAGATGTAGCGGTCGATCCATGGGTCGGTCGGTACGCCGCGACGATTCTTGCCGATGGTGTGCAGCACGAACAGACCGTCGTCGGCGAGCACGCGGTGCGCCACCTCGAAATAGGTGCGTTGGTTCTTGCGGCCGACGTGTTCGAACATGCCGACCGAGGCGATGCGGTCGAACGTGCCATCGATTTCGCGGTAGTCCTTGAGTAGAAATTCGACGGGCAAGCCGTCACAGCGTGCGGCG
This sequence comes from Pseudazoarcus sp. NS34, assembly GCF_059703725.1. Lineage (NCBI taxonomy): Bacteria > Pseudomonadati > Pseudomonadota > Betaproteobacteria > Rhodocyclales > Zoogloeaceae > Pseudazoarcus > Pseudazoarcus sp. NS34. The sequence continues at coordinate 605,379 of NZ_BAAKIZ010000003.1, read as the reverse complement.
CCGTACTCGGCCTGCTCCTTCGAGACCGTGACGCCGCTGCAGTGCGCGCCATACTCGCGTGCGGCATAGCGCATCAGGCTGCCCCAGCCGCAACCGATGTCGAGCATGGTCATGCCGGGTCGCAAGCCCAGCTTGCGGCAGATCAGGTCGAGCTTGGCGGTCTGTGCGTCGGGCAGGTTGTCGGCTTCGGCCCAGTAGCCGCAGGTGTAGGCCATGTGTTCGTCGAGCATGGTTTCGAACAGATCGTTGCCGATGTCGTAGTGCTCGTGGCCGACCTGCCAGGCGCGACGCATGGTCTGCAGGTTGAACAGCCGGGCGCGCAGCCCCTGCACCATCATGGTCATGTTGCCGACCTTCTCGTCGAGACGAGCGGTGAGTACGCGTGTGAAGAATTCGTCGAGCCGATCGCAATCCCACCAGCCTTCCATGTAGGCCTCGCCCAGCCCGAGGCTGCCGCGCGCGAGGATGCGTTCGGCGGTTTCGGAGTGATGGAAGCGCAGGTCCCAGGGGCGGTCGCCATTGACGCGCACGTCGGCTTCGGCCAACAGTTCGGCCACTGCCTCGAGTGCGGCTCGGCCCTTGCGCCTTGGGGCCGCCGGAAGATGCGGGGGTACGCGCGAGTGACCGCCGTGTTGGGCGGGGAGGCGCCGGGAGGTTTCGGTTGCGGAGCTTGCCTGTTCCATCGTCTTCCTCTTCCCTGAACAAGGATTGAGGCCACGGCGGGCCGGAGCATGCATGCCCGTCGCGTGGCGCGGCGGGCACCGGAAAATCCGGACGTACTCTAACTTAGCCTGTCTGATCGGGTAAACAACATGTCTTTCAATGTGTTGCGCATTTCCATAATGCCGCGAGCGGCGCTGTGAACGGCTTCAGGGCCTGCTCTTATTGGTTGCGCCGGACGGCACTCAATAAGAGCAGGCCCTGAAGCCTGTTCCAGAGCCCGAGGGCTCAGGCGAGGTCGAAGCGATCGGCGTTCATGACCTTCGTCCAGGCAGCAACGAAGTCATGCACGAACTTCTCCTTGTTGTCGTCCTGCGCGTACACCTCGGCGTAGGCACGCAGGATGGCGTTGGAGCCGAACACCAGATCGACGCGCGTGGCGGTCCACTTCACTGCGCCCGTCTTGCGGTCGCAGATCTCATAGTGGGTTTTGCTGGCCGGCTTCCACGTGTAGGCCATGTCGGTCAGATTGACGAAGAAATCGGTCGTCAATGCGCCCACCCGGTCGGTGAACACGCCGTGCTTGCCGCCGCCGTGGTTGGTGCCGAGTACGCGCATGCCGCCGATCAGTGCCGTCATCTCGTGGGCGGTGAGGCCCATCAACTGAGCGCGGTCGAGCAGCATTTCCTCCGGAGTGGGGATGTAGTCGTCCTGCTTCACCCAGTTGCGGAAGCCGTCGTGCAAGGGCTCCAGCGCCTCGAAGGATTCGGCGTCGGTCTGTTCCTGACTGGCGTCGCCCCGGCCCGGCGCAAACGGCACGGTGACGGCGAAGCCGGCCGCTCTCATGGCTTGCTCCAGACCAACATTGCCGGCCAGCACGATGACATCGGCCACGCTGGCGCCGGCGCCGGCCGCAATGCCTTCGAGTACCTTCAAGACCTTGGCCAGACGTTGCGGCTCGTTGCCTTCCCAGTCCTTCTGCGGGGCGAGACGGATGCGCGCACCGTTGGCGCCACCGCGCATGTCCGATCCGCGGAAGGTGCGGGCGCTGTCCCAGGCGGTGCTGACCAGTTCGCTGACCGACAGGCCGCTGGCAGAGATCTTGGCCTTGAGGGCATCAACGTCGTAATCCTTGCGGCCGACGGGCACCGGGTCTTGCCAGATCAGGTCTTCGGCCGGCACTTCGGGGCCGATGTAGCGCACTTTCGGGCCCATGTCGCGGTGGGTCAGCTTGAACCAGGCGCGGGCAAAGGTCTCGGACAGGTAGTCCGGGTCCTTGTAGAAGCGCTCGCAGATCTTGCGGTACGCCGGGTCCATCTTCATGGCCATGTCTGCGTCGGTCATGATCGGGTTGTGGCGGATGGACGGATCCTCGGAGTCGACCGGCTTGTCTTCTTCCTTGATGTTGATCGGCTCCCACTGCCAGGCGCCAGCAGGGCTCTTCTTGAGCTCCCACTCGTAGCCGAAGAGCAGGCGCAGATAGCCGTTGTCCCACTTCGTCGGATTGGTCGTCCAGGCGCCTTCCAGGCCGCTGGTCACCGCGTCGTGACCGATGCCGCGGCGGGTCTTGTTGTTCCAGCCCAGACCTTGTTCGTCGACGTCGGCGCCTTCCGGCTCAGGGCCGAGCAGCGTTGCGTCGCCGTTGCCGTGGCACTTGCCGACGGTGTGCCCACCGACCGTCAGCGCGGCGGTTTCCTCGTCGTCCATGGCCATGCGCTTGAAGGTTTCGCGCACGTCTTGCGCGGTCTTGAGCGGGTCGGGGTGGCCGTCTACACCCTGCGGGTTTACGTAGATCAGACCCATCATCACCGCGGCGAGCGGGTTTTGCAGGTCGCGCTGGCCGGAGTAGCGGCTGTTGGGGTTGTCGGTCGGCGCCAGCCATTCCTTTTCCGCGCCCCAGTACACATCTTTCTCGGGGTGCCAGATATCCGCACGGCCGAAGCCGAAGCCAAAGGTCTTCAGACCCATGGATTCATACGCGACGTTGCCGGCGAGGATGATCAGGTCAGCCCACGACAGTTTGTTGCCGTATTTCTTCTTGATCGGCCACAGCAGACGGCGGGCCTTGTCGAGGTTGGCGTTGTCGGGCCAGGAGTTGAGCGGGGCGAAGCGCTGGTTGCCGGTGCCGGCGCCACCGCGGCCGTCGGCCAGACGGTAGGAACCGGCGGCGTGCCAGGCCATGCGAATCATCAGGCCGCCGTAGTGACCCCAGTCGGCCGGCCACCACGGCTGGCTGTCGGTCATCAGTGCGGTGAGGTCTTTCTTGAGCGCTGCGTAGTCGAGTTTCTGGACTTCCTTGCGGTAGTCAAAGCCCTCGCCGAGCGGATTGGTCTTGCTGTCCTGCTGATGCAGGATGTCGAGGTTCAGGGTCTTCGGCCACCATTGCGTCACCGAACTCTCACTGGCGGTGTTGCCTCCGTGCATTACCGGGCACTTGCTCATGATTTGCTCCTCCTTGGTCTTGCTCTTGGAATGGCGGTGCTGATCAGGCCGCTTCGGCGCAATCAGCGAGTACGGCGCACAAAGTTTCCAGTGCCGAATCGAAGACTTGATGCATCCGCAACATACTCTCTTCCCCCTCATGGTCGCAGCGGATCGCTACGAGCAAATGAAGATTAGGCTTCGTGTATTAATAGCGCCAATGGATCGTCGGTATGAGTTCAATTGATTTTCGTTATCGATCCAGCGGTTTCCCCGACCTCGGATTCGCCCCCTGCTAGAATCCCCGGCCATGAGCTATCAGGTCCTCGCGCGCAAATGGCGCCCCCGTTCCTTCGCCACCCTGGTGGGGCAGGATCACGTCGTGCGTGCGCTCTCGCACGCGCTGGAGACCGGCCGCCTGCACCATGCCTGGCTGTTTACCGGCACGCGCGGGGTGGGCAAGACCACCATCAGCCGCATTCTCGCCAAGGCGCTCAACTGCGAAACCGGCATGACAGCCGAGCCCTGCGGCAAATGCGGCGCCTGTCTGGCCATTGATGCCGACCGCTTTCCGGACTACGTCGAGATGGACGCCGCCTCGAACCGCGGCGTCGATGACATGGCGGCGCTGCTCGATCGCGCCGTGTATGCGCCGGTGCAGGGGCGCTACAAGGTCTACATGATCGACGAAGTGCACATGCTCACCGGGCATGCCTTCAACGCCATGCTCAAGACGCTCGAAGAGCCGCCCGAGCACGTCAAGTTCATCCTGGCCACGACCGATCCGCAGAAGATTCCGGTCACGGTGCTGAGCCGCTGCCTGCAGTTCAACCTCAAGCAGATGTCGCAGGGCGCCATCGTCGACCACCTCTCGCAGATCCTCGGCGAGGAAACCGTAGAGTTCGAGCGCCCGGCGCTGTCGCACATCGCGCGGGCCGCCGGTGGTTCGATGCGCGACGCGCTGTCACTGCTGGATCAGGCCATCTCTCATGGCGCCGGCAAGGTCGAGGAAGAAGGCGTCTCGCGCATGCTCGGCACGGTCGGTGACGATCACCTCTATGGCGTGCTCGACGGGCTGATCGCTGCGGACGTACAGGCCATGCTGGCGGTGGCCGACGCAATGGAAATGCGCAGCCTGTCCTTTGATTCCGCGCTGCAGTCGCTGGCCTCGTTGCTGTCGCGCATCGCGCTGTCGCAATTCGCGCCGGGCGCGATTGCCGATGACACCGAACGCGCCCGCATTGCGCCGTATGCCATAGCGCTCGATGCCGAGTATCTGCAGCTGGCCTACCAGATCGCGATTCACGGGCGTGATGAACTCGCGCTGGCGCCGGATGAGTACACCGGTTTCACGATGACACTGTTGCGTCTGCATGCCTTCCGCCCCGAGCAACCCTCGGCGCTGGGCGGCCCGGCTCCGGCGGGCGGCGGGGCGGGGCGTGCGCAAGCGCTGCCGGCACGCGCCGCAGCGCCCGCGCCAGCCGCGAAGCCTGCGGCAGCTATGCCCGCTCCGGCTCCGGCACCGCAGGCGCGTCGTGTCGAATCGGCGCCCGCGCCGCAGACACGGCCCGCGCCGGCACCTCAGGTTGCCGAGCCGCCGCCCTGGGAGGACGTGCCGTCTGCCATGCCGGACGATTACCCCGTGTCGGCTCAGGAGATGTTTGATCAGGCGCCCGCGGCCGCGCTCGTGCAGCCCCCGGTGGCGGCCGATTCAGCCGGCGAGGTATCGGCCGCGCTGGCGGCGGCCGACTGGCATGCGCTGCAGCGTGCCCTCGGCCCCAGCGGCATGCTGCGCGAGCTGTGCCTGCATTGCGAGTGGGCCGGCTTTGTCGACGACACCTTGACGCTGCGTCTGGCCAACACGCACCACCATTTGCTGGAAATGAATGTCGGCGCTACGGCACGCCTGTCGGAGCTGCTGTCCGAGCGGGCCGGGCGGACGTTGCGCGCGCGCATCGAGATCGGCGCCATCGAGAACGAGACGCCCGCGCAGCGCCACGAGGCCGAGCGGCGCGCAAAGCATGCCGCTGCGGTGGAAGCGCTGGAGAGTGATCCTTTCGTGTGCGAGGTGATCGAGCGTTTCGACGCACGTTTTGTCGAAGAGTCGGTCAAGCCGCTGTAAACAACCTGGAGTGCGAAGAAATGATGAAGGGCGGAATCGCCGGGCTGATGAAGCAGGCCCAGCAGATGCAGGAAAACATGAAAAAGATGCAGGACCAGCTGGCCTCCATCGAGGTCGAGGGCCAGTCCGGTGCGGGAATGGTCAAGGTTCAGATGACCTGCAAGTACGACGTGCGCCGCGTGTCCATCGACGACTCGGTGATGGATGACCGCGAGATGCTCGAAGACCTGCTGGCTGCAGCGGTCAACGACGCCGTGCGCCGCGTCGAATCCACTACCCAGGAAAAGATGGCTGGCGTCACCGCCGGGATGAGTCTGCCGCCGGGCATGAAGCTGCCGTTCTGATACGTCGCCGCAGGTCGCGATGAGCGTAGCGAATTGCGACATCCGGCTATGAAACACGCGCCGCTGTCGCATTTCGCCTTCGGCTCAACGCGACCTACCTGTACCCCATGTCCCCATCCAGTCTCGATGCCCTGATCGAAGCCCTGCGCTGCCTGCCAGGCGTGGGGCCGAAATCCGCCCAGCGCATGGCGTACCACCTGTTGCAGCGCGACCAGCGTGGCGCGGCAAAGCTCGCCGGTGCCTTGCACAACGCGCTGGCGGTGCTGCGCCATTGCGAGATGTGCAACAGCTTTACCGAAGACACGATCTGTCGGCGCTGCGCGGATCCGCAGCACGACCACAGTCTGTTGTGCGTGGTCGAGATGCCGGCTGATCTGGCTGTGATCGATCAGACCCATGCCTACAAGGGGCTGTACTACGTGTTGATGGGGCGCTTGTCGCCGCTTGACGGGATCGGCCCGCGTGAGCTCGGTCTGGAGCGCCTGATCGCGCGTGCGACGGATGGAGCGGTGCAGGAGGTGATTCTTGCGACCAACTTCACCAACGAGGGCGAAGCCACGGCGCACATGGTTTCCGGTCTGCTCGCGGCGCGCGGGGTGCGCGTCTCGCGCTTGTCGCGCGGGGTTCCGGTCGGCGGCGAGCTCGAACATGTCGATGCAGGTACGGTGGCCCAGGCGCTGCTTGACCGACGTGCGCTGTAATTCGCATCCGTCTGTCGTTGCGGGGTTTTTCTGACCTGCCTTTATCCCCTATAATGCGCAAGTTTTTTGAACCGGAATTCTGTATTCCTTCAGGAAGAGGCCATGAGCGTGGAACAAGAGATGGACAGTAGTCGCCGCAACCTGCTGGTTGCGACGTCGGTGGTCGGCGGCGCCGGCGCGGTTGCTGTTGCCGTGCCATTCGTCGCGAGCCTGACGCCCTCGGATCGAGCCAAAGCAGCCGGTGCGCCGGTCGAAGCAGATATCAGTGCACTCTCTCCGGGTGAGATGATGACCGTTGAATGGCGCGGCAAGCCGGTGTGGATCCTGCGCCGTACGCCCGAGATGCTTGCTTCGATCGAGCAATCCGATGAAAAGGTGAGCGATCCCGCATCGGAGAAGCCGCAGCAGCCGCCGTACGCGCAGAACAAGTACCGCTCCATCAAGGAAGAGTTCCTGGTGACCGTCGGTATCTGTACTCACCTCGGCTGTTCGCCCTCCGGCAAGTTCAAGCCGGGCGCCGATGGCGGCATGAGCGCTGATTGGCCGGGCGGCTTCCTGTGCCCCTGCCATGGTTCGCTGTTCGATCTGGCCGGCCGCGTCTATAGCAGCATGCCGGCTCCGGACAACCTCGAAGTGCCCCCGCACATGTATCTCTCCGACACCACGATTCTCGTGGGTGAAGACAAGGCCTAAGCGATGACGACCAAATCCCAGGCTCTGCTGAACTGGATCGACGAGCGCTTCCCGCTCACGTCGAACTACAAGGCGCACCTCTCTGAGTACTACGCGCCGAAAAACTTCAACTTCTGGTACTTCTTCGGGTCGCTTGCGCTGCTCGTGCTGGTGATCCAGATCGTGACCGGCATTTTCCTGGTCATGCACTACAAGCCCGACGCCTCGCTCAACGCAGCAGGCATTCCCGTGGCCTTCGCCAGCGTGGAATACATCATGCGTGAAGTGCCGGGTGGCTGGCTGATCCGCTACATGCACTCGACCGGCGCTTCGGCGTTCTTCGTGGTCGTGTACCTGCACATGTTCCGCGCCATGCTCTACGGTTCGTACCGCAAGCCGCGCGAGCTGCTGTGGGTCTTCGGCGTGCTGATCTTCCTGTGCCTGATGGCGGAAGCCTTCATGGGCTACCTGCTGCCATGGGGCCAGATGTCGTTCTGGGGCGCGCAGGTCATCATCAACCTGTTCTCTGCCATTCCGGTCATCGGCCCGGATCTGTCGGAAGTGATCCGTGGTGACTTCGTCATCGGCGACGCCACGCTCAACCGCTTCTTCGCGCTGCACGTCATCGCCGTGCCGCTGGTGCTGATCGGTCTGGTTGCCGCGCACATCATCGCGCTGCACGAAGTCGGCTCGAACAACCCCGACGGTATCGAGATCAAGAAGAAGAAGGACGCCAACGGCATTCCGCTCGACGGCATTCCGTTCCACCCGTACTACTCCGTCAAGGATCTGGTGGGTGTGGGCGTGTTCCTGTTCTTCTTCTCGGCGGTGCTGTTCTTCTATCCCGAAGGCGGTGGTTACTTCCTCGAGTACAACAACTTCATCCCGTCCGATCCGCTGAAGACGCCGCCGCATATCGCGCCGGTGTGGTACTTCACGCCGTACTACTCGGTACTGCGCGCGGTCACCTTCCCGCTGTTCGGTCTCGACGCGAAGTTCTGGGGCGTGGTGGCAATGGGCGCTGCGGTGGTGATCCTGTTCTTCCTGCCGTGGCTCGACCGCAGCCCCGCCAAGTCGATCCGCTATCGTGGCCCGATCTTCAAGGCGGCGCTCTTCGTGTTCATCGTTTCGTTCTTCATCCTCGGCTATCTCGGCGTGCTCGCCCCGACGCCGGGCCGTACGCTGGCTGCGCAGATCTGCTCGGTGATCTACTTCGCGTTCTTCCTGCTGATGCCGTGGTACACCAAGATCGACAAGTGCAAACCGGAACCGGAAAGGGTGACCTTCAAATGACTATCCGCATGATCAAGACTCTCAAGCGGCTCGCAGCGGCGGCGCTCTTCGCTCCGGCGCTGGCATTCGGCGCCGCGGCGTCGGTCAATCTTGACCGTGCTCCGGTCAGCATGGATCCGGCTGCGCTGCAGAATGGTGCGAAGCTGTTCGTCAATTACTGTCTGAACTGTCACTCCGCCAGTTTCGTGCGCTACAACAAGCTCACCGAAATCGGCCTGTCCGAAGACGAGATTCGCGACAACCTGATGTTCACCGGCGAGCGCGTCGGTGACCTGATGACCGTCGCCATGCGTCCGAAGGAGTCCAAGGAGTGGTTTGGCGCCACGCCGCCCGACCTGTCGCTGATCGCGCGTCAGCGCAACTCGGGTGACGGTTCCGGTGCCGACTGGCTGTACACCTATCTGCGCCAGTTCTACCGCGACGAGAATCGTCCGACCGGCTGGAACAACGTGATCTTCGAAAACGTCGGCATGCCGCACGCGCTTTGGAGACTGCAGGGCGAGCAGGCTGCCGTCGTCAGCCAGGGTGAGCACGGCAAGGAAGTGAAACTGTCGATCACCAAGCCCGGCCTGATGAGCCCGGACGAATACGATAAGGCGGTTGCCGATCTCGTCTCGTTCCTGGTCTGGATGGGCGAGCCGGTGGCCGAGAAGCGCAAGAGCATCGGCGTTTATGTGCTGATCTTCCTGGTGGGCTTCACCGCGCTGGCTTATGTGCTGAAGAAGAACTACTGGAAAGACATCCACTGACGTCAGGGCGCACCGCGCAAGCGGGACGCGCCGTTTTGATGAGACGCACCACGCGATGATCGCGTGGTGCGCTTTGTTTTTTGCCGCAGGGCCGCCCCAAGGCAAGACCGCCCCCTTGGGGGGGTGCGAGTCCGCGATCGCGGGCGAGCGTGGGGGTATTTTTTTGAATCGGGAGTTTCAATCTCATGATGACCCTTTATTCCGGGACGACTGACCCTTTCAGTCACCGTTGCCGGATCGTGCTCTTCGAGAAGGGCATGGACTTCGAGGTGATCGACGTCGATCTGTACAACAAGCCCGAAGACATCGCCGTGATCAACCCGTACAACCGTGTGCCGGTGCTCGTTGACCGCGATCTGGTGCTGTACGAGGCCAACATCATCAACGAGTACATCGACGAGCGCTTTCCGCATCCGCAGCTGATGCCGCCTGATCCGATCCTGCGCGCCAGGGCGCGCCAGCTGCTGCACAGCTTCGAGCAGGAGCTGTTCGCCCATATCGATCAGCTCGAAAAGGGTCAGAAGGCCGCCGACAAGAGCCGCGCCGCCGTGCGCGACCAGCTCGTCCAGTTCGCTCCGCTGTTCACCAAGCAGAAGTTCATGCTGGGTGATGAGTTCTCGATGCTCGACGTGGCCATCGCGCCGCTGCTGTGGCGTCTTGAGCACTACGGTATCGAACTGCCGAAGACGGCTGCCGGCATCATGAAGTACGGTGAGCGCATCTTCAGCCGTCAGGGTTTCATCGACGCCCTGACGCCTTCCGAAAAGGTGATGCGCCGCTGAGCGCATCGGCAGCTAGCCCGGCTTCGGCCGGGCAGCCGCCGGGACATACCATGAATCCTGCAGCTTCCACGCACCCCTATCTTGTTCGCGCCATCCACGAGTGGTGCCTCGACAGCGGCTTCACGCCTTATGTCGTGGTCCGTGTCGACGGCGATGTGCTGGTGCCTCCCGGCTATGCGCGTGAGGGACAGATCGTGCTCAACCTCGATCCGAGCGCGACCAACCGGCTGAATTTCTCGCCCGAAGGTATCGGCTTTCAGGCGCGCTTTGGTGGTGCCGCGCACGACCTGTGGTTGCCGTACGGCAATCTGCTGGCGATCTATGCGCGCGAGAACGGCCGCGGGCTCGCTTTCACTCAGGGTGTGGCTTTCGAGCTGCATCCGGAGCAGGAAGAGGCGGATGCTGCCGAGGACGTGCACGCCGCTGCCGACGAGACCCAGGACGAAGTGCCTCCGCCCGACGACGAGCCGCCGCGGGCAGGTGGCCGCGGCGCCCATCTGAAAGTCATCAAGTAATTTCTGCGAATCGTGTTGTGCGTAGCGCCCGAAACGAGCGTTACGCACAACATTCGCTGCGTGTCCGGGCTTACAGCCCGCGCAGCGTCCAGCTGCCGTCGTTGCGACGGCAACCTACCCCACGCTTTGCGCTGCGCGCAGCGCCGCTCACATCCAGCGAGAACACCCGGCAATCCGGTTGATCCCGGTACGGGCCGAGCGGTGTGAGCGCGTATTGCAGCCCGTCGTCGCCGGCCCAGCGCACCGCCTGGCCGTCGCGTGCCAGTTCGAGGCTGTGCGCCATACAGGCTTCGTCCGCGCGATCAATGCGCGAGCCGATTTCGGCACCGATCATCGAGCCGATCACGGTGCCGGCCAGAATGGCGATGACACGTCCGCTGCCGTCGCCGATCTGGCTGCCCACCGCGCCGCCCACGACGCCACCGACCACCGCCGCCACGCTGCGCCGATCACAGCGGCCATCGATGACCCCATAGTCACGCTCCCACTTCTTGCCGGTGTAGCCGGGGTAGGACGGATCGTTCTTGGCGCGCCAGCCATGGGCCGGGGCATGCGCCGGGGGTGCCGCGGAAACAAGCAGCGGTGTGGCGCCGATGAGCGTGGCGCTGACGCACACGAGCAGACTTCTGAACGAAGGGGTGTGCATGGTGATCTCCGGTGTTAGGACAACACCTTTAATCTAGCAGTGGTGGCAGTGCAGGGATGCAATAAGTTGCAAGGCGTCTCAGGCACCGTGCAGCGGGAACCCGCTGACCGCAGGCGTGCCACCCTGCACGAGCGTGGTCAGGACGCTGGCGGAACCGCAGGCCAGTGTCCATCCCAGCGAACCATGACCGGTGTTCAACCATAGGCCGTCGAGCTTTGAACGACCGATGATCGGTACGTAGGACGGCGTGCACGGGCGCAGCCCTGCCCAGTGCTCGGCGCGCGCGGTGTCGCAGGCGCCGGGGAAGAGATCGTCGATCCAGCGCAGCAGCGGGCGAGTGCGGCTCGCATCCGGCGAAGCGTCGTAGCCGCTGATTTCGGCCGTGCCGGCGACGCGCAACGTGTCACCCAGGCGTGAGGCCACCAGGCGGCGTGATTCGTCGGTGAGACTCACGCTGGGCGCGCGGGCGGTGTCCACCACCGGCGCGGTCACTGAGTAGCCCTTGACCGGGTAGATCGGCAGGCGCTCGCCGTGCGGCGCCAGCAGGCGTGCGCCGTGGCTGCCCAGACACATCACGAAGGCGTCGGCCTCAAGTTGCGCGGGGGCCCCAGACGTGCGCACCTTGACGGCATGCATGCGTGAGGCGCGGCGCTCGAGCCCGGTGATTTCGGTGTCGAAGTGAAAGCGCGCGCCGTGTTTTGCCGCGCGTTCGGCCAGCGCCGTGGTGAACAGACGCGCATTGCCTGATTCGTCGTCCGGTGCATACAGACCGCCGGCCAGCCGCGGCGCGATATTCGCCAACGCACGGTCGACCTCGACGCATTCCGCGGGGCTTTGCAGCGTGCAGCGGATGCCGTGTTCGGTCAGCAGCGGCATGCGCGCCCGTGCGTGCTCAAGTTCGCGCGTGTCGTACAGCAGGTGCAGGATGCCGCGTGTGCGTTCGTCGTAGTGCAGGCCGGTGTCGGCGCGCAGGACGCGCAGGCACTCGGCGCTGTACACCGCCAGGCTGGCGATGGCGTGGGCGTTGCGGTGGTGGCGTGCCGGCAGGCACTCGTAAAGGAAGCGCAGCATCCACCGCCAGCGCGTGGGCTCTAGGCCGATGTTCAGGCGCAGCGGCGCGTCGGTGCGCCCGAGCGAGCGCAGCGCGATCATCGGCGCGGTCGGGCCGGACCATGGCTCCGGATGGCTGACGGAAATCTGCCCGCCATTGGCGAAGCTCGTCTCCAGCGCCGGGCCGGGCTGGCGGTCGACAACACTGACTTCAAAGCCGGCCTGCAGTAGATACCAGGCGGTGGTGACGCCGGTAACGCCAGCACCGAGAACCATTACGTGCATAGAGGATCAGGAGGGGGAATTGAGCGGTCCGACATCACGGTTTCTTCTTGATGCTGGTCGGAGCGGGCCGCAGGCGGGATAATTCTATCCTTTCATTCCGCTCCCGGCTTGACCGGACCACTCTGGAGCCTCGCATGGCACGCGTCACCCTTACCCAGCATCTGATCGAACAACAGCGTGCAGGCCGCATCAACGCTGACTTGCGCCTGCTGATCGAAGTCGTGGCCCGTGCGGTCAAGGCCATCAGCGTCACCATTTCAAAAGGCGCTCTGGCAGGCGTGCTCGGCAATGCCGGCAGCGACAACGTGCAGGGCGAGGCGCAGAAAAAGCTCGACGTGCTCGCCAACGACATCCTGCTGCAGGCCAACGAGTGGGGTGGCCACCTCGCCGCGATGGCCTCGGAGGAAGTCGAAGAGGTGCATCAGATCCCGTTCGACTACCCCAAGGGCGGTTACCTGCTGCTGTTCGATCCGCTCGACGGCTCGTCGAACATCGACGTGAATATTTCGGTCGGCACCATCTTCTCGGTGCTCAAGAATCCGCCGTCCGACGGCGAGCCGACGGAAGCCGCCTTCATGCAGCCGGGCACCGAACAGGTCGCCGCCGGCTATGGCCTGTATGGCCCGTCCACGATGTTCGTGCTGACCATCGGTGACGGCGTGCATGGCTTCACGCTCGACCGCGAGATGGGCAGCTTCATCTACACCCACCCGTTCATGACCATCCCGCACGAAACGTCGGAGTACGCCATCAACGCCTCGAACTACCGTCATTGGGAAGCGCCGATCAAGCGCTACATCGATGAACTGGAGCAGGGCAAGGCCGGCCCGCGCGGGCGTGATTTCAACATGCGTTGGGTGGCGGCAATGGTGGCCGACGTGCATCGCATCCTCACCCGCGGCGGGGTGTTCATGTACCCGCTGGACGAAAAATGCCGCGACAAGGGCGGCCGTCTGCGCCTGATGTACGAAGCCAACCCGATGGCCATGGTCATCGAGCAGGCCGGCGGCGCGGCCAGCACCGGTCGCGAACGCATCATGGAAGTGCAGCCGACCGAGCTGCACCAGCGCATTCCGGTAGTACTGGGCTCGACCGCTGAAGTCGAGCGCGTCGCCGACTACTACCGCGAGGGTTGATGTCAGTCCGCGTCGCGCTATTTCTCGTCTTCCTGCTGTTCTCTGCGCCTTTGTTGGCGCAGGAGGGGCGCTTTGTCGTAACGCTCGATGCGCCCGATGAGTTGCGTCCGCTGCTTGAGCAGCACGTGCGCCTGTTGCGTGCCGAGCAAGTCGTGCCCGAACGCATTGCCGATCGCATCGCGCTGATCCGTCGTTCGCGTCGGGACATCGCCGGTTTGCTCGCCACCGAGGGGTATTTCGCGCCGAGCATCGACTTCGAACGTGAGGCGCCCGAGCGCTGGCGTATCGAGGTCGACCCGGGGCAGCGCGCCAGCGTGACGGCTGCCGACATCACGTTTGAAGGGCATCTTGCCGGTGACGGAGCGGAAGCCGCGGCCCGGCGCGAGAGCCTGCGGGCAGCGTGGACGCTGCAGCCCGGTCAGGTCTTTCGCCAGTCGGCCTGGGACGCTGCCAAACAGTCGCTGCTCTACGGCGTGTCGACACGCGATTACGCCACTGCGCGCATCGCGGCCAGCCGCGCCGAGGTCGACGCCGAAGCCGCCACCGTGCGCCTGGCCGTCACCGTCGATTCCGGCCCGCCGTTCCGAATCGGTGCGCTCGAAGTGAAGGGCATCGAGCGTCTGCCGGACGATTTCGTCGAACGCTACTTCACGCTGCAGGAGGGCGAGGCCTTTGATCGCGAGCGCCTGCTGGCGCTGCAGAGCACCTTGCAGAACCTGCCGCAGTTCGCCTCGGTGTCCGTCGACATCCCGCGTGATCGCGCCTTGGCCGATGCCGTGCCGGTGCGCGTGCTGGTGTCCGAGGCCCAATCCAGGCGGTTGGCCCTGGGCGCAGGTTTGTCCACCAACACCGGTGCACGGGCCGAAGTCGGCTGGCGCGACGTGAATTTCATGGATCGCGGCTGGGAGCTGGACACCGGCCTGCGGCTGGAGCAGAAGCGCCAGAGTCTGTTCGCCGACATCTTTCTGCCGCCTACGCGCGAGAACGTGCGTGACAGCTTCGGCGCCATGGTCGAGGCGACTGACATCGAGGGCTTGCGTACCGACCGCTATGCCATCGGGGCGGTGCGCGCATGGACTTTTGGTGACGACGAAACCGCGTTGTCGCTGCGCTACCAGCGCGAGCGCCTGCGTCCGGATGGTGGCGACGCGGCCACCAACAAGGCGCTCACCGCCAGCGTGTCATGGACGCGGCTGCGCGTGAATGACCCCCTCGATCCGCGCAACGGCTATGTATTGCGCGGCGAGATCGGCGGCGGCGCCAAGTCGCTGATGTCGGATCAGGACTTCCTGCGCATCTATGGTCGCGCCGTGAAATACCTGCCGATTGGCGAGGACACGCTGATCCTGCGCGGTGAGCTTGGCGTCACGCTGGCTGATAGTCGGGAGGGCATTCCGCTCGACTACCTGTTCCGCACCGGCGGTTCGCAATCGGTGCGCGGCTATGACTACGAGAGCCTGGGCGTGCAGGAAGGCGACGCCACGCTGGGCGGGCGCTACCTGGCGACGGCCAGCGCCGAGTACATCCACTGGCTCAATTCGCAGTGGGGCGTAGCCACCTTCATCGACATCGGCGATGCCGCCGATTCCCGCAAGGCCTTCGATCCGAAGGTCGGTGTCGGCGCCGGTGCGCGCTGGCGCAGTCCGGCCGGCCCGATCGCCATCGATCTGGCGTGGGGCCACGACGACCAGCGCCTGCGTCTGCATTTTTCGGTGGCGATTGCTTTCTGAGCGTGACCCTGAGGCTGCGCGTCGATTCGATATCGTCGCGCTGAGTTACCTCAGTCGTCGGCGTTTTCGGCGCGGTTTCAGGTCACCGGCGCTGGGTTGAACAGGGTCAGCGCGTTGGCCAGTTTCCACTTTTCGGCCCAGGTCCGGCGGCCGCTGGCGACTTCCAGCATGAAGTGGAAAAGCTCCCAGCCAGCCTCTTCGATGCTGATCTCGCCGTCGGCGATGCGCCCGGCGTTGATGTCCATCAGGTCGTGCCAGCGCCGCGCCAGGTCCGTGCGCGTGGCGACCTTGATGACCGGGCATTCGGCCAGGCCATACGGCGTGCCGCGGCCGGTCGTGAAGATGT
Organism: Pseudazoarcus sp. NS34; assembly: GCF_059703725.1. Lineage (NCBI taxonomy): Bacteria > Pseudomonadati > Pseudomonadota > Betaproteobacteria > Rhodocyclales > Zoogloeaceae > Pseudazoarcus > Pseudazoarcus sp. NS34. Next base: position 589,927 of record NZ_BAAKIZ010000003.1, on the reverse strand, counting down.
GCAGGTTCATGCCGGCGGCGAGCTGCAGCGTGCCGCAGATGAAGTCGCTGGCCGGTGTGGCGGCGTAGATCAGGCCGCGCTGTCGCAGTTTCTCGCCCGGCGCCAGCACACCGCTGATCGGCGCCGTGCCGGACTTGATGATCGAGCCCATGGCCTTTTCGACAATGTTCGACAGGCCACCCTTCTTGTTGCCGGGTGTGGTGTTGGCGCTGCGGTCCACGCGGCCCTTGTCGAGATAGGCGTCGTACCAGGCCATCTCGCGGATCATCGCCTCGGCCACCTCGGCATTGACCGCACGCGAAGTGAGCTGGTCGATGCCGTCGCGCACCTCGGTGGTCTCCGAGAACATCACGCTGGCCCCGGCGCGCACCAGCAGGTCGGTGGCAAAGCCTACGGCCGGGTTGGCGGTGACGCCGGAGAACGCATCGCTGCCGCCGCACTGCACGCCGACCACCAGCTCGGAGGCCGGACAGGTCTCGCGACGGCGCGCGTTGAGGCGGCCGAGATGGTTCTCGGCGGTCTTGAGGATGCTGTCGACCATCGACATGAAGCCGACGTGATGCTCGCTCTGCAGGCACACCACGTCGAGCTCGGGGTTGGCGGTCAGGCCCACGTCGGCGATGTTGCGTTCGTCGAGGATGGCGATGCTGCCGGGCGGTAGCAGCCGCTCGGGCTGGAGCTTTTCACAGCCCAGACTGACCACCATCACTTCACCGCCGAAGTTGGGGTTGAGGCTGATGTTGCGCAGCGTGCGGATCGGGATGATCGCGTCCGGCGCGTCGATGGCCACGCCGCAGCCGTAGGTGTGTTCGAGCCCGACCACGTCGTCCACGTTTGGGTACTTCGGCAGCAGTTCGGCCTTGATGCGCTGCACGGCGAAATCCACGACGCCGGCCACGCACTGCACGGTGGTGGTGATGGCGAGGATGTTGCGCGTGCCCACCGAACCGTCCGGGTTGCGGTAGCCCTCGAAGGTGTAGCCCTCCAGCGGCGGCTGCGGCTCGGGCTTGTGGGTCGCGATCGGCAGGCCGTCCAGTTCGCGCGCGGCCGGCATGCGCAGCAGGCGCTCGTGCACCCAGCTGCCGGCGGCGATGGGCTGCAGCGCGTAGCCGATGGTGACGTTGTAGCGCAGCACCGGCGCGTCGGCGGGCAGGTCGGCGAGCGCCACCTTGTGCCCCTGCGGCACGTGCTCGCGCAGGGTCAGGCCGCTGGCCAGCACGCTGCCGGCCGGCAGGCCGCCGTCGTTGGCGACGATGGCCACGTTGTCGTCCGGATGCATGCTGATGACCAGCGGCGCGCGGGCGGTGGAAGGGTTTGCTGCACTCACGGGGTTCTCCTGCGACGGGGACGGCCCGTCACTTGCCTGTCAGGCTGGCGGCGGCCAGGCGCCGCGCCTTGCAGTGACTGTAGATCGAATAGCCTACCGACAGCGCGATCAGGCCCCACAGGAAGAGGGCGATCGGGCTCTTGGTGAAGAAGATGCTCAAGGTGCCGAAGGACTCCAGGCTCTTGACGAAATACACCTCGGCCGACGGCCCGAGGATGAAGCCGATGATGAAGGGCGCGATCTCCAGCCCGAGCTTGACGCCGACGAAGCCAACCAGGCCGAAGATCAGCAGCGTCCACACGTCGAACATGATGCCGCTGTTGATCGCATACGCACCGACCACGCACATCATGATGATGCCGGGATAGAGCAGGTACTTCGGCACGGTGATGACCTTGGCGATGTGGCGGATGGCGAACCACATCACCAGGAACATGACGAGGTTGGCGGCCACCAGGCCGATCATCATGACGTCCCAGGTGACCGGGTTTTCGCTGATGAACAGCGGGCCGACCTGGATGCCCTGCAGCGTGAAGGCACCGATCAGCACCGCCGTGGTGCTGTCACCCGGAATGCCCAGCGACAGCAGCGGCACCAGCGCGCCGCCGGTCAGACCGTTGTTGGACGATTCCGAGGCCACCACGCCGGGCGGGTGGCCGGTGCCGAATTTCTCGGTGTCGCGGGAGAAGTTCTTGGCCTGCGAATAGGCCAGCACCGAGGCGGCGCTGCCGCCCACGCCGGGCAGCATGCCGATGAAGGTGCCGATGGATGCGGAACGGAACAGGTTGGTGCCCTGACCCTTGAATACGCGCCACTGGAAGCGCTTGCCTGCCGCGAGCTTGACGCGTTCGGCGTGTTCGTCGCGCACGCCCTTTTGCGCTTCCTCGAAGATCACCGAGAGGCCGAACAGGCCGATCAGCAGCGGCAGCAGCGAGAAGCCGTTCTCCAGCCACGGCGACAGGGCCTCGGGGATGATGCGCAACTCGCCGTTGCCGCCGGCGCTCATGTTGTACACGCCGAACAGGCTCACATAGATACCCAGCACGCCGGAGAAGATGCCGACCAGCAGCGACTTGCTCAGCGAGGCGATGACCGTGAGCGCGAACAGGATGATCAGGAATTTCTCGACGTAGGAGAACTTGATGGCCCAGTCGGCCAGCGTCGGGGCAAACCAGAACAGCACGGCGGCACTGAATAGACCGCCGAACAGCGATGCGGCGATGCCGATCTTGAGCGCCTTTTCGGGCTCGCCGTTGAGCGTCATCGGATAGCCGTCGAAGGTCGTGGTGATCGACGAGGGCGTGCCGGGAATGTTGATCAGGATGGCCGGCACCAGACCGCCGGAAATGCCGCCCACGTACAGCCCGAGCAGCAGCGCCAGGCCGTGGTTGAGGTCCAGCGCGTAGGTCATCGGCAGGCACACGGCCACGGCCATGGTGGCGGTCATGCCCGGAATCGCGCCGAACAGGATGCCGATGATCGTGCCCAGCCCCACCAGCAGGAAGTAGGTGACGTCGAGCGAAGAGAGAATTGCGTCCATGACGGGTGTCCTCGCGCTTAGGGCAGCGTGATGCGGAAAAGGTGGGCGAACACGAGCCACACCAGCGTTGGTGTGATCAGCGCATTGAGTGCCATCAGCAGGGTCTTGCGGCGCGTGTTGTCATGCACGAACAGCCACGACAGCGCGAAACCGTACACATAGGAAGTCAGCAGAAAGCCAACGCCGACGTTGGGGTAGATCGATCCAACGGGCTCCATCGCGGCGAAATACACGGGCGTCAGCGCCAGGCAGCCGAACAGCCGGCGCCTGTCGATCTGCCAGCCGCGCATGCGCTCCCCCAGCGGGCTTTCGCGCCATTGCGCCAGCCAGCGTCGGCTGTGGGTCGCCACAATGGCCAGAGCCAGGGCGGCGAGCGTCCATTCGATGATGTTCGGGAACAGCAGATGCGACCGGTCGAAGTCGATCTGAACCTTCAGCAGGTCTGCGATGTTTTCCATTGCTTCGTCCGTCTCGGGGCGTGCGCGGATTGCGGTGCCGACCGGGCTGGCCGGCACCGCATGGTGCTTACTTGATCTTGTCGATCAGCGTTTTGGTTTCGTCAGACTTCTTCTTCAGATAGGCCTGCGCCTCGTCGGCCGGCATGAAGTTGGGAATGAAGAAGGATTTCTTCAGCGTCGCCTGGATCTCCGGAGAGGCATAGATCTCGGCCAGCGCCTTGTCCAGCTCGGCGACGGCCTTCGGATCGATGTCCTTGTTGTAAATCAGGAAGAACTCCTTGTCGAAGGCCCAGTCCTGCTTGCCGTCGAGCGTCACCGAAGAGGCCGGCGTGGCGTACTTGAGCAGTTGCTCGCGCGAAGTCTGGCCCATGCCTTCGGGGTTGGCTTGCTGCAGGGTCTTGTCGCGCGCCGTGATCCACACAAAGCGCATGGCCTTCTGGTCGTCGGCCGGCAGGCGGGTGTACTGCTCGTTGCCCTGCACCGAACCGTTGATGACGTCGGCGTTGCCGTCGAACAGCAGCTGGTTCTTGTCCGACTGCGAGCCGGTGTTGACCGCCACGACGTTGCCTTCCTTGCCCGGGAAACGCACGCTCACGGCGTTCTTGATGGCCGTGAAGCCCAGCGCCGACACGCCGCCCGGCTGAATGGCGACGCGCACGCGCTGGTCCTTGCCCGCTGCCTGGATGACGTCGTCGATGGTCTGATACGGCGACTTGGCCGGCACCAGGAAGGCATCACCCGGGTTGATCGCAACGGTAGGCCCGATGCGGTACTTCTCGAAGATGTCGAAGAAGCCGCGTACGCCGTAGTGGAAACCGGCGTAGGACTGATCGTGGAACAGCATGATGGTGCTGGCGTCCGCACCACTCTTGTCGATGGCCTGGAAGGCGGCCGTGGGGCCGACCGCGTCGACCTTGGCGTTGATGCCAAGCTTCTTGGACAGGGCCTCGGCCACGATGGCCGAGACCTGATAGGTGTCGCCCCCGGTGGAGGTCGAGCCGATGACGACGCGTACGTTGTTGGGCAGGGCACTGTCGGCCGCAAAGGCCGGTGCCGTGACGCCTGCGGCGAAGGCGGATGCCGCAAGACTCATTGCGATGGTCAGCTTTTTCATTGTTTGAAGTCTCCTCGTGATGCGTTGCTGCGCAAGTTGGCGGTAGGGAAGACGCCGCCGCTTCTTCGGGCGGGAGAGGCGTGACTGCTTTGGTCGCGCTTGCTCCCGTTCCTGAAAATCGCTTGATGCGTGTTCAGTAGCCGCCGGCCGTGGCGACCGCGCCGGGCATGCCCTCGCGCATGGCGCCGAGCACCTGCTGCGAGCCGGCCGCCATCAGGCGCGCGTCCGAGCCGATGGTGACGAACTGGTAGCCCTTCTCGATGCGCTTGAGCGCGGCGGCTGGCGCGCCGTTGTGGATGCCGGCGATCTTGCCGTGGGCCTTGGCGCGCGACAGGATGTAGTCGAAGGCCTCGGCGGCTTTCGGGTCGACGTCGTCGAAGGTGGGCGTGCAGCCCAGCGCCAGCGACAGGTCGGCCGGGCCGATGTAGATGGCTTCGAGCCCCTCGACCGAGAGGATGTCGTCGAGGTTGTCCAGTGCTTGCGCCGTTTCGATCATGGCGAAGGCCACCACCGTGTCGTTGGCGTGCTGCAGGTAATCCGCGCCGCCGTAGAGCAAGCCACGCACCGGGCCGAAGCTGCGTCTGCCGCGCGGCGCGTAGTTGGTCCAGGCCACCAGGTTCTCGGCGTCCTGGCGGGTATTCACCATCGGGCAGATCAGGCCGTAGGCGCCGGCATCGAGCGCCTTCATCAGAATGCCCGGCTCCAGCCAGGGCACGCGCACCACCGGCACGGTCGAGGTGGTCGAAATGGCCTGCAGCATGCCGACCATCGACTGATAGTCGATCAGGCCGTGCTGCAGGTCGATGGTCAGCGAATCCCAGCCCTGGTGGGCCATGGTTTCGGCCGAGAAGCCGTTCGGGATGGCCAGCCAGCCATTCACGGCGGCGCCGCCGGCCTTCCAGATGCTTCGCAGTTTGTTCTCGCGCATGATTCGGTGTCTCCGGGTTGCAGCGTTCGGGGTGGGGGTCAGCGCACCAGGCAGGGGCGCTTGTTGTTGAAGGTCCAGCCGGGGATCAGGAACTGCATCGCGACCGCGTCGTCGCGGGCGCCCAGGCCCATGTTGCGGTAGGCCTGATGCGCCTTTTCCAGTTCATCCAGGTCGATCTCGATGCCCAGGCCGGGCTGCTCCGGCACGCGCACCAGACCGTTCTCGATCTTCAGCGGCGCCTTGGTCAGGCGCTGGCCGTCCTGCCAGATCCAGTGCGTGTCGATGGCGGTGACCTTGCCGGGCGCGGCGGCCGCGACGTGCGTGAACATCGCCAGCGAGATGTCGAAGTGGTTGTTCGAGTGCGAGCCCCAGGTCAGGCCGAACATCTGGCACAGCTGGGCCACCCGCACCGAGCCCTGCATGGTCCAGAAGTGCGGGTCGGCGAGCGGGATGTCGACCGACTGCAGCTGGATCGAGTGGGCCATCTGGCGCCAGTCGGTGGCGACCATGTTGGTAGCGGTGGGCAGGCCGGTGGCGCGGCGGAATTCGGCCATCACCTCGCGGCCCGAGAAGCCTTCCTCGGCGCCGCAGGGGTCTTCGGCGTAAGCCATCACGCCATGCAGGTCGCGGCACAGACGCACGGCGTCTTTCAGCAGCCAGCCGCCGTTGGGGTCGAGCGTGACGCGCGCCTCGGGGAAGCGTGCGTGCAGCGCGCGGATGGCCTCAACCTCCGCCTCACCGGCCAGCACGCCGCCCTTGAGCTTGAAATCGTTGAAGCCGTAGCGCTCGTGCGCGGCCTCGGCCAGGCGCACCACGCTCTCGGGAGTGAGCGCTTCTTCGTTGCGCAGGCGGAACCAGGCGTTGTCGGCGTTCGCTTCCGAGCGGTAGTCCAGCGTGGTCTTGTTGCGGTCGCCGATGAAGAACAGATAACCGAGCATCTCCACCGCGTCGCGCTGCTGGCCTTCGCCGAGCAGGGCCGCCACCGGCACGTTCATGAACTGGCCGAGCAGGTCGAGCAGGGCGGATTCGACCGCCGTCACGGCGTGAATGGTGGTGCGCAGGTCGAAGGTCTGCAGGCCGCGGCCACCGGCGTCGCGGTCGGCAAACGCCGTGCGCATGGCGTTGAGCACGGCGTTGTAGTCCCCCAGCGTCTTGCCGACGATGAGCGGACGCGCGTCTTCGATGGTCTTGCGGATGGCTTCGCCGCCGGGCACTTCGCCCAGGCCGGTGTTGCCGGCGCTGTCGGTGAGCAGCACGACGTTGCGCGTGAACCACGGGCCGTGCGCGCCGCTCAGGTTGAGCAGCATGCTGTCCTGCCCGGCGACCGGGATGACGCGCAGCTCGGTGATGCTCGGTGTGCCGGAGATTCGAGTGTTCATGGGCGATGTCTGAAAAGTGGGTACGACGCGGACAGGCAGCAGGGCGCCGTCACGCGCAGGCGGGAGACGGAGTGGCGACGCAGGCAGGGAATGCAGGCCGGCTGGCAGGGCGGGGCGCGTGCGACGCGGCCGCCCACGCATGGCGTGTGCAGAGGTGATGCATGGCTGTCTCCTGGTGTTCTGGCGTCGGGCCCGTTGCCGGGTATGACGCTCTCTTGTAAGGAGCAATCCTCGGATCAGATCAATTCAAGAGCAAATCAACTGATGACTGGAAGAATTCAAGTATTGAATTGATGGCCGGCTTCAGCGGCCGATGAACTGCGGCAGGACGAGCGTCTTGAAGATGCCGAGAATGGGGTTCTCGTTGTCCGTGCGCCAGGAACAGACCGTTTCCACCGGGCGGGCCGGCACGGTTTTCAGGCGGCGCAGCACGGTGCCCTCGAACTGCAGCCGCGTGGCGGCTTCCGGGATGACCGCGGCGCCGACGCCGGAGCGCACCAGGGCCAGCATGGTATGGATCTGGGCGACATATTCGATGATGTCGGGCACCACGCCCTGCCGGTCGAACAGACTCTTCAGCAGGTTGTAGAAGTATTGCGCCTCGTAGGGCGAGTACATCAGGAACGCCCGGCCGCTGAGGTCGGCCGGCACCGGCTGCTCCGGCCAGTTGGCCGCTTCCCGCTCGGGAATGGCGAGCACCAGCCCGTCGCGCGCCAGCGCCACCGTATCGAGTTCGCCGTGTTCCGCATGCGGGCGCAGCAGCCCGACATCGAGCTGGCCGGCGTCGAGCGCGTCGAGCTGGCTGCGGCTGACCAGTTCCTTGAGGGTCAGCGAGATACCCGGCGAGAGCTCACGCAGATGGCGCACCACCTGCGGCAGCAGGCTGTAGCCGGAGGCGGCCGTGAAGCCGATGGACAGCGTTCCCAGCTCGCCCTTGGCGACGCGGCGGGCTGTCGCGGCAGCCTCTTCGGCCATGCGCAGGATGCGTGCCGCGTCGGGCAGAAAGGCCCGGCCCGCGGCGGTGAGCCGCACGTTGCGGCTGGTACGTTCCAGCAACTGCGTGCCGACGTGATGTTCCAGCAGCCGGATCTGGCGACTCAGTGGCGGCTGCGTCATGTTCAGGCGCTCGGCCGCACGGCTGAAATGCAGCTCTTCGGCGACGGCGACGAAGCAGCGCAGCTGACTGATCTCGAACATGGGCGACCGCCTTGCGGTTTGGGCGCCCCATTGTTGGAGCGATTCGGCGTGCATGCAACCGCAGCGTCTCAGATAGCCGGCGTGAGGAGCTTGCCGGTCTCGAAGAAGGCCTTCAGGTTGGCCAGCACCAGGTCTTCCATGGCGGTGCGTGTCTCGACCGTGCCGCTGCCCACGTGCGGCAGCAGCACAACGTTGTCGAGCGTGAGCAGCGCCTCGGGTACTTGTGGCTCATCGGCAAAAACGTCCAGACCGGCGCCGGCGATGTTGCCTTCCGTCAGCGCGTCGACCAGAGCGGGCTGATCCACCACGCTGCCGCGCGCGACGTTGATCAGAAAGCCGTCCGGGCCGAGTGCCTGCAGCACCTCGCGTGAGATGAGGTGGTGCGTCGATGCGCCACCGGCCACCGTCACGATCAGAAAGTCCGCCCACTGCGCCAGTGCCGCAAGCGAGGGCTCGAAGGCATGCGGCGCATCCGCGACCGGCTTGCGGTTGTGATAGCGCACTTCCATGTCGAAGCCGGTCGAGCGCTTCGCAATCGCGCGGCCGATCTGTCCCAGACCGACGATGCCCAGCCGTTTGCCGCTGACACGGCGGGTCATCGGGTACTTCTCGTCGAGCCAGCGCCCATCCCGCACGAAGCGGTCGGCCGCCGACAGGCGGCGCGCCACATCCAGCACCAGCCCGAAGGCCAGGTCGGCAACGCAGTCGGTCAGCACGCCGAAGGTGCCGCTGACGGCGATGCCGCGCTGGCGGGCTGCCGCCAGGTCGATCCTGTCGAGCCCCACGCCGCGGCAGGAAATCACCTTGAGCGCCGGCAGCGCCGCGATCAGCTCGGTCGAAGCGCCGACCGGCGCGGAGGTTGCCACGCCGGCGAAGCGTGCGCCGTGCTCGCGCAGGTAGCCGGCGGGGTCGGTTTCCTGCCACAGCGGGTGGATGTGGAAGTGGGTATTCAGGTCCGCATCAAGCTTTGGCGAGAGCGGACCGGTCTGCAGTACGTGTGGGGTCATCGGGTTCAGTCGCTAGTGGTCTGTGAGGCCGGAGTCTCGATGAAGGCGGGCTGCGAAATGCAATCCGTGACAGGCCAGACGCGCAGAAGCATACGGCCACATGCGCGGGCTGAAAATTTCATTTGGTCCGCGACTTGAATTCGCAACACCTCGTCCCTATTATTAGCACTCGCTGGTGATGAGTGCTAACAGTCGCCAGCCGCCGGATTTCCGGTGTTTCGATTTCTGAGCGGGCCATGTGGCCCGCGTTGCTTGAACCCGTACAGGAGTAGAACGATGAAAATCCGTCCCTTGCATGACCGTGTGATCGTCAAGCGCCTCGAAGCCGAGCGCAAGACCGCCAGCGGCATCGTGATTCCCGATTCCGCCGGTGAGAAGCCGGACCAGGGCGAGGTCGTTGCCGTCGGTAACGGCAAGATCCTGGAAGACGGCAGCGTGCGTGCCATGGCCGTGAAGGCTGGCGACAAGGTGCTGTTCGGCAAGTACGCCGGCCAGACCGTGAAGGTCGATGGCGACGAGCTGCTCGTCATGCGCGAGGAAGACATCATGGGCGTGGTCGAGGGCTAAGCCTCTCTCGCGTCCTGTTACTCAAACGAATTCAAGGAGTTAGTTCACATGGCAGCTAAAGAAGTCAAATTTGGTGATTCCGCGCGCGATCGTATGGTCGCCGGCGTCAACATCCTCGCCAACGCCGTCAAGGTCACCCTCGGCCCGAAAGGCCGCAACGTCGTGCTCGAGCGCAGCTACGGCGCGCCGACCGTCACCAAGGACGGTGTTTCGGTCGCCAAGGAAATCGAACTGAAGGACAAGTTCGAGAACATGGGCGCGCAGATGGTCAAGGAAGTTGCTTCCAAGACCTCCGACATCGCCGGTGACGGCACCACCACCGCCACCGTGCTGGCCCAGTCGATCGTGCGCGAAGGCATGAAGTACGTTGCCGCCGGCATGAACCCGATGGACCTCAAGCGCGGCATCGACAAGGCCGTGATCGCCACCTGCGAAGCGCTGGCCAAGCTGTCCAAGCCGTGCTCCACGGCCAAGGAAATCGCCCAGGTCGGTTCCATTTCCGCCAACTCCGACAGCGACATCGGCCAGATCATTGCCGATGCCATGGAAAAGGTCGGCAAGGAAGGCGTCATCACCGTTGAAGACGGCAAGTCGCTGAACAACGAACTCGACGTCGTTGAAGGCATGCAGTTCGACCGTGGCTACCTGAGCCCGTACTTCATCAACAATCCGGACCGCCAGATGGTTGTTCTGGAAAACCCGTTCGTGCTGCTGTTCGACAAGAAGATCTCGAACATCCGTGATCTGCTGCCGGTACTCGAGCAGGTTGCCAAGGCCGGCCGTCCGCTGCTGATCATCGCCGAAGACGTCGAAGGCGAAGCGCTGGCCACCCTGGTGGTGAACAACATTCGCGGCATCCTCAAGACCTGCGCCGTCAAGGCTCCGGGCTTCGGCGACCGTCGCAAGGCCATGCTGGAAGACATCGCCATCCTGACCGGTGGCCAGGTCATCGCCGAAGAAGTCGGCCTGACGCTGGAAAACGCCACGCTGGAGCAACTCGGCCAGGCTGCGCGTATCGAAGTCGCCAAGGACAACACCACCATCATCGACGGCGCTGGTTCGGGTGACGGCATTGAAGGCCGCGTCAAGCAGATCCGTGCCCAGATCGAGGAAGCCACCTCGGACTACGACCGCGAGAAGCTGCAGGAACGCGTCGCCAAGCTGGCTGGCGGTGTGGCCGTGATCAAGGTGGGTGCGGCTACCGAAATGGAAATGAAAGAGAAGAAGGCTCGCGTCGAAGACGCCCTGCACGCTACCCGCGCTGCAGTGGAAGAAGGCATTGTCCCGGGCGGCGGCGTTTCGCTGCTGCGCGCACGCTCCATGCTGGGCGAGCTCAAGGGTGCCAACCACGATCAGGACGCTGGCATCAAGATCGTGCTGCGCGCACTCGAGCAGCCGCTGCGCGAGATCGTTGCCAACGCCGGTGACGAGCCCTCCGTGGTCGTCAATGCCGTCGTCAATGGCACGGGCAACTTCGGCTACAACGCTGCTACCGGCGAGTACGGCGACATGGTCGAGATGGGCGTGCTGGACCCGACCAAGGTCGAGCGCACCGCGCTGCAGAACGCGGCTTCCGTCGCGGCTCTGATGCTCACCACCGATTGCATGATCGGTGAGATCGCCGAAGACAAGCCCGCCATGCCGGATATGGGTGGCATGGGTGGCATGGGTGGTATGGGCGGCATGATGTAATTTGCCCTGCATTCGCAGTGCCCGAAAAGCCCCGCGCAAGCGGGGCTTTTCTTTTGTGTCGCGCATGTGCAATGGGCGTGCCGGCATGCTCGACTGTTGCCGTGCAATCGGTGAAGATGCTCGCCTGACTGCACCGAGAGGGTTCCATGCGCATCCTGCTTGCCGAAGACGACCACGTCATTGCCGACGGCCTGTCCCGCACCCTGGGGCGCGGCGGTTACGCCGTCGATCACGTTGCGAACGGACTGGACGCCGACACCGCGCTGGCCTCGCAATCGTATGACCTGCTGATCCTCGATCTGGGGCTGCCCAAACTGCCCGGCCTCGATGTGCTCAAACGCCTGCGGGCGCGCAAGTCGGCCACGCCGGTGCTGATCCTCACCGCGCAGGATGGCGTGGATGACCGCGTTGCCGGGCTCGATGCCGGTGCCGACGACTACCTCACCAAACCCTTTGCCCTGCCCGAGCTCGAAGCGCGCGTGCGCGCGCTGACGCGGCGCGGCACCGGCCAGCCGCGGCGCATCGGCTTCGGCCAGCTCGAATACGATCAGGCCGACCGCGTGGTGCGTATCCACGGTGAAGTGGTGGAGTTCTCCGCGCGCGAAGTCGGTCTGCTCGAAGTCTTCATCCTCAAGGCCGGGCGCCTGGTCAGCAAGGATCAACTCGTCGACCACCTGTGCGGCTGGGGCGATGAAGTCTCCAACAACGCCATCGAGGTCTACGTGCACCGCCTGCGCAAGAAGCTCGAAGACACCGATCTGCGCATCGTGACCGTTCGCGGCCTTGGCTACTGTCTGGAGCACAAGGATGAGGCTGCGGCGCAGAAGGCCTAAGCAGGCCTCGGCTACGGCCAAGCAGCAACCGCCCAATTCGCTGTTCGGCGAGATACTCGATTGGCTGCTCGCACCGCTGCTGGTGCTGTGGCCGATCTCGATCATCTTCACGCACAACGTTGCCGACAACATTGCCAACCAGCCCTACGACCTGGTGCTGGCCGACAACGTGCGTGCGCTCACCAGGCTGGTGCAGGTCATCGACGGCGTGGTGTGGGTGGATTTTCCCGCTTCGCCGCGCGTGCTGTTCCGCTCCGATCGGGACGACGTCTTCTACTACCAGGTGGCCGTTTCCGGCGGTGAGTTGGCCAACGGCGACCGCGAGCTGCCGCAGGCCGCGCCGCCGCTGGAAATCATTCCCGAAACCGTGCTGTTCCGTGACGAATACGTGCACGGCGAGCAGGTGCGCGTGGCCTATCAGTTCCTTCAGCCCACGCGGCCGGAAGAGCCGCTGGTGCTGGTGCAGGTGGCTGAGACGCTCAACAAGCGCAGCAATCTCGCTTCGCGCGTGGTCACCGAAGTGCTGTTTCCGCAGTTCGCCATCATTCCGCTGGCGGTGGTGCTGGTGTGGGTCGGCCTGTCGCGCGGCATTGCGCCGCTCAACCGTCTGCAGGAACGCATTGCGCGGCGCAGGCCAACCGACCTGTCACCGATCGAGCCGTCCAGCGTGCCGGAAGAGGCTCGGCCGCTGATCATTGCCTTCAACGACATGATGGCGCGGCTCGATGCCAACATGCAGGCCCAGCAGCGCTTCATTGCCGATGCTGCGCATCAGATGCGCACGCCACTCACCGGCCTCAAGACGCAGACCGAGTTCGCCCAGGACGAAACCGACCCCGAGCAGTTGCGCCGCTCCCTCGACCACATCGCCGCCAGCGCTGAGCGCGCCACCCACCTCATCAACCAGCTGCTGCTGCTGGCGCGCGCCGAGGCCGGCTCGGAGCGCGTCTATTCCATGCAACCGGTGGATCTCGATGCTGTCGTGCGCGACGTGGCCGGCGAACTCTTCCCGCGCGCACTGGCCAAGCACATCGACTTCGGCGTGGAGGGCGAAGCCGGCACCGCGCTGGTCGAAGGCAACATCGTGCTGTTGCGCGAGATGTTCAAGAACCTCATCGACAACGCCATCAAATACACCCCGCGCGGCGGCAGCGTCACCGCGCGCATATTGAGCGAGGGCGGTGTGCCGGTGGTCGAGGTGGAAGACTCCGGCATCGGCATCCCCGAAGACGACCGCGGCCGCGTCTTCGAGCGCTTCTACCGCGTGCTCGACAGCGGCGAAGACGGCTCCGGCCTCGGCCTGCCCATCGTGCGTGAAATCGCTGACCTGCACGGCGCCACCGTGCGCCTCGAAGACGTCCCCGAAGGGCAGGGCACACTGGCCCGCGTCAGCTTCGTACACCCCGGCCTGCGCCATGCTCCGACCCACCCGAATTCTCGTGGTGGATGGTTCTGAGGCAATTGACGAATGGCTCGATTGGGCTATAATGCGGCCTCTCTTTGGCCAGGTAGCTCAGTTGGTAGAGCAGCGGATTGAAAATCCGCGTGTCGACGGTTCGATTCCGCCCCTGGCCACCAAAGATTCAAAAGCACTTGGCCCGCGAAATGCGGGCCAAGTGCTTTTTGTTTTGTGCTGTAGGTGCTGCGGTCGGAAGCGCGCGCTTGCACTCATGCAAATCAATTTTTCATTGAGTTGTTTAGGGCGGGAGTGCGGCATGGAGGCAGTGCTATGCTTCGGCCATCAGAAGAGCGCCCGACGACTGGCGTGGCGCGGTTTCTTCGACCCGACATCAGCCCATCCCATTGTTGAACCCGCAGGAATAGCCCGTTGATGCTGACCGTGCTGCGCAATGCCTGTAGTGACATTCGTGAGGGGCTGCGCCTACGACATCTCTGGCTGGAGCTGGCCAAGGAAGACATTGGCGACCAGCATCGACGTACCACGCTTGGCCCCCTGTGGTTGCTCATCAACTATCTGGCGTTTGCGGGCACCTTCATTTTTCTGTTTCATCGCGGAGAGGGCATTCCGCATTATTCCGCCTATGTCGCAACCGGGCTGCTGGTGTGGTTCTACCTCATGGAAACCACGTCGCACGGCGTCACCTTGTTCGTTCGCGAAGAGGCTCTGATCAAGGGCACGCCGCTTCCGCTCTCCGTTTATGTGATGCGCTTGCTTATGCAGTCCCTGATCCGTTCGGCCTACGCCGTGCTGGGCTGCTGCGCGATCCTGCTGGCCAGCGACGTCGCCTTCTCGGCCGGTACGCTATGGGCCTTGCCCGGCTTGCTGCTGGTCGTTCTGAGCACACCTGCGGCAATCATTGTTTTTGCCTTTCTTGGTGCGTATGTCCCGGACAGCCAGTTCATCGTTTCCAACTTCATGCGGCTGGGCATGTTCCTGACCCCGATTTTCTGGACCTACGGCGGTGAGGGCGGCCTGCGGGCGTCCTTCTATCACCTGAATCCATTCACCTATCTGATTGAAGTGGTGCGCACACCGGTGGTCAGTGGCGTGCCAGCGTTTCAGGCCATGCTGCTGGTGCTGCTCATGGTCTTGGGCCTCTGGGTACTGGCGTTGGTCCTGCTCGGGCTGTTCCGAAAGAAAGTGGCGTTCATCCTGTAATGGTCTCCATTCGCGCTGAGAACCTCACGCTTGCCTACCCCGTCCCGCGCAAACTTTCGCTGCAGGCGCCGGATCGGCGTACCGCCACGGGCGGCACGATCGCCATGCGCAACGGTGCGCAGTGCGTGGTCGCGCTCGACGGGGTCAGCTTTGAGCTGGCCGCTGGCGACCGCCTTGGCTTGATCGGCTCAAACGGTGCCGGCAAGACCACCCTGCTGAAGACTCTCTATGGCATCCACGAGCCGACAGACGGCCGGCTGGCCGTTCATGGTCGCGTCGACGCGCTGTTCAACATCAATCTGGGCTTTCGCAAGGAGGCCACCGGGCGTCGCAACATCGTGCTGCGGGGCTTGATCAACGGGTGGACGCCGGCTTGGATCGAAGAGCGCATGGAGAACATCATTGCTTTCAGCGAGCTTGGCGACTTCATCGACCTGCCATTGAAGACCTACAGTCAGGGCATGGCCGCACGTCTGGCATTTTCGATTGCCACCGAAATGGAACCCGAGATCCTGCTGATGGACGAGTGGATCGGTGCGGGGGATCCGGCGTTCCAGGAAAAGGCCAAAGTCCGTATGGCCGGGTTTGCCGAAAAGGCCGGCATCGTCGTACTGGCCAGTCACAAGCATGACTTATTGCGCAGCTTCTGCAACAAGCTCATGGAGCTTGAGCACGGGCGTATAAAGTCCTTTCAGCAATTGAAATGAGGGGGGGCGCTGTCACGCCGCTCTCTCCACCCCCTGAAGCTGGCCGGGAGAGTGATTGTGAGCAAGAAGATCAGCGTTCTTTCCGTCTTCGACGTGGTACGCGGTGATTTGCAGTTCGACGCAACCATCGAACACTATTTCAAACAGACCGCTGATCCGGACGAGTTTGAGCTGTTCCTGCTATCTACAGCGCGGGATTGCCATGATCGCCTGTGCGGGGCGCTTGAGCGTCTCGCCCCCCGCAAGCCCGCCGGGCTGGCCGTGCAGGCTGTGTTCTGCGGCGAATCCGGCAGTCGCGCAAAGGCCGTCAACGCCGGCCTGAAGCTGTGCCAGACAGACCTTATCTACGTGGTTGCGGATGACTTTCTGCTGCGAAACGATGCAATCAGCGCCACCCTGAACTTCCATCGAGCGCATCCCGATGAGCGAATGGTCGGTGTCGGTGGGGCCATCGTGCCGCCGGATCTGCGTTCCGATTTCGTCGATTGGCTCGAGTGCAGCGGTGCGCTGTTCGGTGTGCCATTTCATCCGGACATGACGGCCGTTCCGGACGATTTCTTTTATCTTGGCAACGTGTCTTTCAAGAAGTCCCTGCTCGACAAGGCCGGGCCGTTCAACGAGTCCTTCCCGTACCATGCCTGGGACGATTGGGAGATGGGCTTGAGGCTGGTGAAGCTCGGAATGAAATCCACGCTATTGCCGGAGACGGTTGCGGAGCATCGGCATCGACTGACTGTGCGGGATCGTTGCCAGACCATGCGTATCGCCGGGTTGTCTGCCCGCATTTTCGAGAATGAAAACCCGGCCTTCGACGGGCCGTGGCGTTCATGTTCGCGGCGGTCAATGCTTGCCGAAGGGGTTCGGGTCTTCGGCTATGGGGCTTTGTGCCGACTCCTTCCGAGCCGAGAGCGGCAGGTCGCGTATTTCCGGTCGATCACCCATTTCGCATTTCTGCGCGGCTATCTTGGCGGGCGTGGGCGGTGATGGAGTCGGGAGGATGAGTAAGCGAAAACGCATCATTTTTCACATCGGTGCGCCCAAGACGGGCACGACCTACCTCCAGACGCTGTTCAGCCGGCATCGCGACGATCTGCATGCGGTGGGCGTGGATTACCCCTATGCAGAAGATCCCGTCGTGATCGACAGTGGCGGCTGTGTCGGAAATATCGTGAAGATGATGTTTGTCGAGGGGCTGGTTACACGGCAGTCCCAGCAAGCTGGCTTCCCGGTCATGTCGAGAATGTGGACCACGCGGGCCGTCGATTTGATTGGTGAGGCTGTGGACAAGTCCGACTTCGACTGTGTCCTGTTCTCTTGCGAGGCAATGTCCAATCTAGACGACGATGTATTGCAGTACATCAAGTCACGGCTGGTAAGGCGATACGAATGCGATTTCGTGCTCTTCGTGCGAGATCATTACGACCATTTCGCCTCCGCCTGGAATCAGCTTTTGAAGAGCCGGTTCCTCCGGTCAGGTTTTGAAGACTACGTTACCGACGTTATTGAAGGGAGGGTCCGGAGCCGGGGAATTTTTGCGCCGCTCATCCGATATTCGAAGGCCGAAATACCGCTGAAGGTGGTCAACTACGACACATTCAAAGGTTGTCTGGCGTCCGAGTTCATGCGCGTGACTGACATTCCGTTGGGCGAGGGCGTGTGTTTCAAAGGTGAAGCGCAAGACGTCTTCAATCGATCGCTGTCTCCGTCCGAGGCACGCATACAGTTGATCGTCAATCAGCGTTTCGACGGCACGCACTTCCCCGCTTTCGTCTGCGCGCGCCTGCTTTCTCGGGAGCCGTCTTCAAGTACTTTCGCGAAAAGCTACGACCCGCATATAGACGCACTACTGATTGATCGATTCGGGGAGTGGATCGCGAAAGCCAACGAAAACATCCACGGTCAAGTGCTCCGAACTTCTGTCCGCGATGAAGTGGAGAGCGCCGCGCCGGCCTGTATTGATGTGGCTGATCTGGAGTGTTTCATGGATGCGCTCAGTTTTGCGAAGGAACGGCGTTTCCGCAGGCGCTCATTTTTGGGCGGTCTGATGCATCGATGGAAGTGCTTCAAACATGCAAACGTACCGTACGACTTTGACCCGGAAGCTTATGTCGAGCTGAATAAGGATATTGCGCTAGCAAGCGTGAATCCCTATTTGCACTACTCCCGGAATGGTCATCTCGAAGGCCGTCACTACAGGTATTTTTGAAAATCATGAGAATATTCTGCGCTGCCCTGTTTGAGCTCTGGGACATTGTCCGTGGGGAACTGTTCAGACTGTTCGGGCGGGATGCAATCAAATCTGTCCGGGAGCTCAGGAGCAGTGACCGGCGCAGGCTCGTGATTTTCTGTTTGTTTGATTCCAAGCCAAGGCCTGATTTGCAGGCGCTGTTCAGCCGTCTTTCCGAGGCGGGCTTCCGTGTCATCGGCGTGGCTTCGAACGGGGCGTGCAATCAGTACGAGGGGCAGCTTGATGTCATGGTCAGCGTGCCATCGGCTGGGCGCGATTTCTTCGCCTACCAGCAAGGTTGGCGTGCGCTGGATACATTGGGCCTCAAGAATGGCGCTGAGTCGGTGTGCTTCTTCAACGACTCGGTGTGGTACTTCACTCCGCATCAACAAACCATGATCGCCGACTTGCAGGCAAATCTCGCGGAAGGGCGTCTCGTTGCCGGCACCATGATCTTTGATGAAGTACCGCATTGTTCGGGCTGGTTGTTCGGTGCGGCCTGTACTGACGCATCCATTGCCGAGTTTGACCAATTGTTCGCGCGGAATTTCGCGCGCAAGTCCCGCGCTTACAACATTCGCAAGGGCGAGCATCAGGTGCTCACGATGCTGCGGTCGGTGGGCGGATTTCACAGCCTTGATCGTGCGGATGTTGCGCTGCCCTATGCTTATTGCTATCAGGCGTTGAACAAGGGCGAGAAGTGCTTTTACATGAAGGCAGATTCGACCATTCGAACGAGGCCTTCGTCCGCGAAGATGCTTGAGTTCCTGAAGACCAACTGCGCAGACCAAGAGGTATTGCCTGCGTTGCGTTGGGTTTCAATGACTGCAGACGGAATTTACCGGAACCGTCTTCGCGTAGCGGAGCTGCAGCGTTATCGCGATCACTACTTCAAGAGCTGATGGCCAGGTCGTTTTCAATTGTGGGTGTAGTGATATACGGTTGAGAGGCGGCCCATTCAGATACCCCTGTCGATGGGGGTGTGTCGATCAGGTTCAGCTTGTTTTCGCTCGCTCAAGTCCTACTGGTCAATGCGGTTTGAGCTCAAGGGCACAGTTGCAAACTAGCTGTTCCGCGGGGGAGCAAGGCATGCCAGGGCGGGGGCGGGAGCTGCGACGTTTGTCTCTCGGAGAGCGCAGCCCCTTGATGAGTTGCGGCATAGGGCCATTGGTAAGCATACCCATCTGCTTATGATCCCCGCCTGCTTGGCTACTGTCAGTGCTCGTTCGGGGGTGACGTTACCGGCATGTTGCAATCGGTTACAGTTGCTCTATGCGATCTGCGTTTAATCGACATTTCATATGCGAGTTTTCTGCGTGCGTGAAGTACCATCCAGCCCGCCAACAAACGAAAAGATGCCCGTAATAGTCGGTCCCCGACATGCGTGCATTTCCGGATTCCGTGTCTCCCAGCCCTGCTACCGTTGCTCCGTCTCGAGTTTCATCTCCGCCCGCACCCTCCGTTCAGGAGGCGCCGCGCATGGCCTGCGATGATTCGGCTGTTCTGGCGGCTTCGCCCAAAGTCGCCATCCTGCTGTGTACATACAACGGCGAGGAGTTCCTCAAGGAGCAGATTGATTCCATTGAGGCGCAGACGCATGCCCACTGGGAAGTCTGGGCGTCCGACGACGGTTCGACGGACGCTTCCATCGAGTTGTTGGCAGGCCGTCAGGCAGCGTGGCCGGCTGGACGAATGCAAATCGTGTCCGGCCCGCAACGTGGATTTGCCGCAAACTTCCTGTCGCTGGCCTGCCACCCCGAGATC
This sequence comes from Pseudazoarcus sp. NS34, assembly GCF_059703725.1. Lineage (NCBI taxonomy): Bacteria > Pseudomonadati > Pseudomonadota > Betaproteobacteria > Rhodocyclales > Zoogloeaceae > Pseudazoarcus > Pseudazoarcus sp. NS34. The sequence goes on along the minus strand of NZ_BAAKIZ010000003.1, from coordinate 570,567 downwards.
GAAGCCGATTACTTCGCCTTCTGCGACCAAGACGACATCTGGGAGGCCGACAAGCTGCAGCGCGCCCTCGATTGGATCGCCACCATTCCGCAAGACATACCCGCCCTGTACTGCGCCCGCACTCGCCTGATCGACGCCGAAGGGCGCGAGATCGGCCTGTCACCCCTGTTCGTTCGCGAGCCCGCCTTCGGCAACGCGCTGGTGCAGAACATCGGCGGCGGCAACACCATGATGTTCAACAACGCAGCACGTAAGCTGCTGTGCATGGCGAGCCCCGAGGTACAGGCCGTTGCGCATGACTGGTGGGCTTATATCCTGGTCAGTGGTTGCGGCGGCAGCGTCCACTACGACCCCTATCCTGCCATCCGCTATCGCCAGCACGGCGGTAACCTCATCGGTCGAAATTCTGGGTGGCGTGCTCGCCTTGCGCGGGTGTTGATGCTGTTCAAGGGGCGCTTCCGTGGTTGGAATGAGCGCAATCTCGATGCGCTGCGGTCGGTTGATTGCCCCCTCACACCGGAGAGCCGCGCGCTGCTTGAGCGCTTTGCCGCGTTGCGCAGTCAGTCTCCGCTGTCTGCGCTAATCGGACTGCAGCGGTGCGGTGTCTATCGTCAGACACTTCTCGGCAACCTCGGCCTTGTGGCGGCCGCGGCGATGCGCAAGCTCTGATCCAATGAAGAGTCACCCGATCCATCCGCTGGAAATGTTTCGCAGCCAGTGGCGCAACCGCGAACTGATCGTGGCTTCGGTCAAGCGGGAAGTGTTGGGGCGTTATCGCGGCTCGTTCATGGGCTTGCTGTGGTCCTTCTTTACGCCGGTATTCATGCTGGCCGTCTTCACGTTTGTGTTCAGCGAGGTCTTCAAGGCGCGCTGGGATACGGCAAGCAGTTCCAAAGTCGAGTTCGCCCTGGTGCTGTTCGCCGGGCTTATCGTCTTCAACCTGTTTTCGGAGTGCATCAATCGCGCGCCGAGCCTGATCATTTCCAACACCAATTACGTCAAGAAGGTCGTTTTCCCGCTCGAAATACTGCCCTTCGTTGCAATGCTGTCGGCGCTCTTTCACGGTGCGGTGAGCCTGGCAGTGTGGCTGCTTGCCTATGTCGTGCTGTTCGGGCTGCCGCACCCTACAGTGCTGTATCTCCCTCTCGTTCTGCTGCCCTTTCTACTGTTGGTAATGGGCCTGTCCTGGGCGCTGGCATCGTTGGGCGTCTACTTGCGTGACGTGTCTCAGCTCACTGGCATCATCACCACTGCCATGCTGTTTCTCAGCCCGATTTTCTACCCGGCCAGTGCCTTGCCTGAGGCCTATCGGAACCTCATCTACCTCAATCCGCTAACGCCGGTCATCGAGCAGGCCAGAGCCGTGCTGTATTTCGGCGTCCATCCTGACTTCGGTATGCTCGCGCTGTATGCACTGGTCTCCTGCGCGTTCGCGTGGCTGGGCTTCGCGTGGTTCCAGAAAACCCGCAAGGGGTTTGCCGATGTCCTCTGAAATAGCCATCAAGGTCGAAGGGCTGAGCAAGTGCTACCAGATCTACGATCATCCGCGGGACAGGCTGAAGCAGTTCATTCTCCCGCGCCTGCGCAACATGGTCGGCCTGCCGCAGAAGCAGTATTTCCGCGAGTTCTGGGCGCTGAAGGATGTTTCCTTCGAGATTAGTAAGGGAGAGAGCGTCGGTATCATTGGTCGCAATGGCAGCGGCAAATCGACTTTGCTGCAAATGATTTGCGGCACGCTCAATCCATCCGCTGGTTCGATTCGGGCGGACGGAAGAATCGCTGCGCTGCTGGAGCTTGGATCGGGTTTCAATCCGGACTTCTCCGGGCGAGAGAACGTCTTCATGAACGCCGCCGTTCTTGGTCTTGCGCGCGACGAAGTGATTGCGCGCTTTGACGAAATTGCTGCATTCGCCGACATCGGTGATTTCATCGAACAACCGGTCAAGACCTACTCCAGCGGAATGGTTGTGCGTCTTGCATTCGCCATCTCGGCATGCGTTGAGCCGGATATTTTGGTAGTTGATGAAGCCCTGGCGGTCGGAGATGCAGCGTTCCAGCATAAATGTCTCCAGAGAATGGAGCAGCTCACCAGTTCCGGGACCACGCTGATACTTGTGTCTCACGATATGGGAATGCTTCAGTCGTTCTGCGAGCGGTCCATCTATCTGCAAAGCGGGGATGTCAAAGCCCAAGGCCGCACTGCGGAGCTTGCAGAGCTTTACTTCCGGGATATCCGCGACGAGCAGCGTCGGGCGCTCCATGGAACTCCAATGCTGACCAAGCCCTCCGTTACGGGTAGTGAATTGCCTGCGTTCGGGACGGAGCAGGGAGCGATTACTAGCGTCGGGTTTGCGCCGGGAGGGGGTAGTCAGACATGCATTGCGTCAGGTGAGACCTTGGTTCTGCAGGTGGGCTACGAGTATCAGAGCTCGCTTTCCTCAGTGTCGGTAAGCATGTTTCTTCATGATCAGAGAATGCTCGACGTTTCCGGGCGTTATTTTTTTGCCCGCCCGAGTTATGAGAAAGGCGATCGCCTTGGTGGAGAGCTGGAGATTGAGTTTGAAGCCAAGCTCAGGCCCGGTCGTTACTTCATAACGGTTCGGCTGGAAAGTGACAGGGTCGGAGAGTCCTGCTTCCCCGTGGACAAACAGCCGGCAGCGCTTTCTTTCGAGGTGGTACGTTCACAAGTGGATTTCCTCGGTACCGTGGACATGAACATCAGGGCGTTGTGATCGGACAGCATGATTTCTTCAAGATATAAATTCATCTACATACATATCCCCAAGACCGGCGGAAATTCGATTCAAGCAGCCCTTGAGTCCTATGCAGATGACCGCCTCGTATTTCGACCCAGTGTCGGCAGCGTAGTGGCTGAGGATGGCGAGCAAGGTCTGGATGTCTTCAATGACACGCTAGGTTTTGACGACCCAAAGCACAAGCACGCTTCGCTCCAGGACTATTTTGAAGCTCTGGGAGATGAAATCCGCTCTTACTTCATATTCACTTCGATTAGAAATCCATGGGATCGTGTGATCTCACAAACAGCATTTCTTACGCCTGAGGGCGTTTCGCCGCGCATTCTGCGTGTCGATGAGTTGATCCTTCCGTTGCCCATGCGCGATTACATCTGGCTTGACGACAAGCCTGGGTTTGACGACGTCATCAGGTTTGAGTCCCTGCAGGCAGACTTTGATCGAGTTTGCCGTCGCATCGGAATTTCCTGCCCTCCTTTGCCGCACAAGAACAGATCCCGCCGCGACGGGTACAAGAGCTACTACGACGACGCCTCCAAGGCTTATGTCGGGGAGCGGTTCAAGCAAGACATAGAGCTTTTCGAATATGGCTACTAGCAGAACCCTCGGTAGGCAGAGCGAAACTTTGTCGCGTACTGTCTTCGTGCACTCGCTGTTTCGCTCGGGAAGTACCTATTTCTTCAACGCATTGAAGCGCAGCGGGACTTGTCACGCCTACCACGAGGTGATGCACGACGTGCTTGCTTCGCTGCCCGAGCGAGCGAGCGAGCTGGCTGCCCGCGAGGGTGACGTGAAGAAACTGCTGAGGCACAGTTTTCTGAAGAGCGGCTATTTCGATGAATACCTCCCTCTGCTGCCCGCTATCGGAGAGCGGTTCCAGGTGCAGTTCGCGTTCGATCTTTTCTTTATGGCGGCAGACGAAGCCAGTCCTGAGCTTGAGTCTTATCTCGATATGTTGATCGAGAATGCGCAGCGCCTGCCTGTGCTTCAGTGCACTCGCACGATAGGCCGCATCGATTGGTTCAAGGCGCACTACCCGTCCAGCCACGTAGTGTTGATCCGCAATCCTTGGGATCAGTGGTATTCCTACATGGTGGATGCCTACATCGCATCCACGCCGCGTTTGATCTTTGCTCTGCAGAATTTGCCACCTGAGTTGAGTGGCGTGGCTGCTGGCAGTGGTGTCGAACCCCTTCAGGGCGATGATTTGCCGGCCCGGCTCGCATGGGCGCAGGAACATCCGCTGACGCCCCGCCAGGATTACTTCCTGTTCTTCGGCTTGTGGATATATGCCTATCTGGCCGGCGTGGAACGTAGTGATTTGTTTGTTGACATGGATGCGCTTGATGCGGAACCAGAGTATCGGACTGAGGTGATCGAAAGGCTCAACGAAGCGGGCCTCCCGAATGTCGACTTCTCGGACGTTGATCTGCACAGGGCGCAGTTCCTGGATGAAGAGCAGGGCTTCTTCGCGGAAGTCGAGGCGCAGGTGTTGGATGTCTTTGAGCGCAATGGGGTGGACGACGTTCGGCTGGCACCAGTGCGACAGTACTTGGATAAGGAACGGGCGCGTTCTTTCGTGGCGAGTACTTCCCTTGATGCTGATGTTGCAGGTGCAGTTGAGGATGCCTCACGGATGAGGAGTGTGTCGCGTGAACAGGGCGAGTGCAGCGTGATGGTGATTTCCCGCCTCCGCGACGAATATGTGCTGGTGGAGGCTGAGGTGGAGAATATTGTCCGGGAGCGTGATGAGGTCGTCCGTGAGCGCGATGAAGTGATTCATCAACTCGACGAACAGGGCCGCCAGTTGGTTGCGTGTGAAGGACGGTTGGCCCAGTACGAAGGCGACTTGCGGCGATGTATTGATGATTTGGCGGAGAGCAGAGCCAAGCTTGCTGCGGGAGACGAGGCGCTGCTCAGAATTCAAATGAGCACGTCGTGGAGAGTGACCTCGCCCTTTAGGGCGGTACGGCGATTGTTTCGCGGGAAAGTGAGCAAATGAGTTTGAAAACTGAGCGGGCTGCCGTTGCGGAGCCCGGTCCTGATGTCTTCTTCACGATATGCGCGAAGAACTTTCTCGCCCACGCGCGAGCCTTGTACTACTCGATCCGGCCGCATTATCCGGACGCCCGCTTTGTTGTTGCCTTGTGCGACAGGGTTGATGGACAGTTTGTACCGGGGGACGAGCCTTTCGAGTTCGTCTATTTGGATGATCTCGAACTCCCCGATTTGGAGGGGATGGCGTCGCGCTACAACATCACCGAGTTCAATACGGCCATCAAGCCTTTTGTTTTCGAGCGATTGATGCGTGACGGCGGGTGCTCTTCGGTCGTTTATCTGGATCCTGATCTATTTTTCGTTGATCGGATGACCGAGCTTGACGCCCTGCTGAATGAGGGGGCGGAGGCCGTGATGACTCCTCATCTCTTGCAGCCCGCAGAGCATGATCAGATCAGCGATCAAGATATGTTGAAGTTCGGGATCTACAACCTTGGGTTTCTTGCGTTGCGCAACACCCCGGCTGTGCGGAGTTTTCTCGCATGGTGGGGGCGACGCCTCGAGCATGAGTGCGTTATCCGCATTGAAGACGGCTTGTTCGTGGATCAGAAGTGGGCTGATTTGCTGCCCGCGTTTGTGCCTGGTTGCCGCGTTTTGCATCATCCCGGCTACAACGTGGCGTACTGGAATCTGCCGCAACGCAAAGTTGTCAAAACGGACGCCGGCTGGACTGTTAATGGCGCCCCGCTGCGCTTTGTGCATTTTAGCGGCAGCAAGCTGAATGATCCGGAAGTGTTTTCGCGGCATAGCCAGCAGGTTACGGTCGACAACATTGGTGATTTGCGCGAGCTCTTGGAGGCTTATCGAGCTGAGGTGTTCCAACAGGGGGATGCCTTCTATCGTGCTCTTCCGTATGCGTTCAGCTGGAACGGGGCCGCGGGCGTTAACCTGCATACGCCAGCTGAGCTTGATAGAGCTAATAGGAAGGCTGAGCCCTCCAGCCTGGAGCCCGGCGTGTCGGGAGGCGCAGGCTTGGTGACTGATTCTCGTCTCCTTCGCAGGGTTCAATTGATCAAAAGAGCCTTGCCGGTGGCCCGAACCCTGGCGGGGGGGTGGAAGTCGCTAGGGCGTCGAGCTTGGCGCGCCTACCGGCAACATGGTTGGCGTTACGTAAAGCAGAAAGTTGTAGAGCTCAGCCGCTATGCTGCACCGCCAGCTTCTATGGCGGCGATTCAAGTGAGGCAGTCAGGCGGCGGGCAGCGCCGCCTGCTTTACCTCGATTGGGAGATTCCCAAGCAAGACCGGGATGCTGCATCGGTGACGGCCTTCAACCTTCTAGAGATGCTGTCTTCGCTGGGCTATCAGGTGACCTTCCTTCCATGCAGCCTCAAGTACGAAGCCGGCTATTACGAAGCATTGGTTCAATGTGGCGTGCAAGTGCTGACTTATCCGCAAATTGAATCGGTTGAATCATGGCTGATGGATCACGCTGCAGACTTTGATGTGTGCGTGCTCTCCCGGGGGCCCGTGGTATGGCCGTACCTGAGATCGATTAAGTCGAGCGCGCCGGAGCTCAAGTTGATCTTCAATACGGTGGATGTCCATCACCTGCGTGAAATGCGTCAGGCGGAGCTTTCGGAGGACGCGTCTGCTATGAAAGCGGCACTAGTGACGCGGGATCAGGAGTTCGAGCTGATCGAGAAATGCGACCTAACGATCGTATTGAGCAGTGAAGAGCAGTACCTATTGCGTGAGCAGCTTCCCGAAGCTCCTCTTGCGGTGCTGCCTGTCGTATTCAAGGACATTCCAGGTAGCGCTCGTCCGTACGCGGATAGACGGGACATACTCTTCATCGGAAGCTTCCCGCATCAGCCAAATATTGACGCCGTGGTCTACTTTGCGAAGGAAGTGTTTCCATTGGTTCGCGAGAGGATCCCTGATCTCAATTTCAAAGTAATCGGCTCTTCGCCGCCGGATGAGGTCACGCGCTTGGCAGAAATTCCAGGGGTCCAGATTCTCGGTTATGTAGAAGATATTGCGCCAGTGTTCCAATCCATTAGGCTTTCCATCGCACCCCTGCGCTATGGGGCAGGTATCAAGGGAAAGATCGGTACGAGTTGTTGCTACGGCGTGCCCTGCGTCGCTACCCCGATGGCTGTTGAGGGCATGAATATGTCGCCGGGGCAGAATGTTCTAGTTGGTGCAGACGCCGAAGGTTTAGCTGACCAGATATTTCGGGCTTACACCGATGCAACATTGTGGCAAGGATTGAGTGACGCCTGCCATCGGTTTGCGCTTGAAAACTATTCTTATGAGGTGATCCGCGAGAAACTTGGCCGCATGGTACGCAATGTCGAGAGTGGTTGGGCGACTCTGCACTCTGCCGTGGAACTGAGCGATTGGAGTGCCTACTGTGACCATGTTGCACGTGCTTCCGACGAGATTGAGGCGCGTGTTCAAAAGGAGCTTTCGCTTTTGCCTTCCGATGGTACGGAAACCTTTGAGACGAGCGGGTATTGCGAGGTATGCAAGCGGGATGCGCGTTTTACCACAAGTTTTATGTATGCCCCCCCACCTGGAGCTGACGGCAGAAGAATGCCTAACTGGCGGGAGCACATGCAGTGCGAGCACTGCGGATTGGTAAACCGCGTTCGCGCAACGTTGCAGCTCCTGCATACGGCGGGAGACCCGAAGCAGGGTAGCCGCATGTACATTACCGAGCGGCTAACTCGAACTTACCAGTGGCTTGCAGACCGCTATCCCGGGCTTGTAGGTAGCGAGTATTTTCAAGGGGTTGAGCCGGGGGCGCTAGTAAATGGAATTCGCAATGAAGATGTAATGCGGTTGAGTTTCGCGGACGCATCCTTCGACTATGTTCTGTCACTGGATGTGTTGGAGCATGTTCCGGATCCTGATCAGGCCTTCCGGGAGATCTGTCGCGTCCTTCAGCCTGGCGGGATGGTCATATTTTCGGTGCCGTTCGCGGCGGACCAAAGGGATGACGTCATTCGCGCAGTGCTTAGTGATGATGGCACGGTCGAGCACCTCATGGAGCCAGAGTTTCATGGCAACCCGGTTGATCCTGAAGGGGGGGCTCTGTGCTACAGGTACTTTGGTTGGAGCGTGCTTGACCGCCTTCGCAGTCTGGGCTTTGGTAAAGCGGTAGCTGTGGCGTATTGGTCTGAACGTCAGGGTTATCTGGGTAGGGAGCAGTTCTTGTTTTGTGCAGTAAAGGCCGGCTAAAAGATTTAGTGCTGTTTGAACAGGATCATCCTGAGACGAGTTTCTTGCATGCAGAGACGAAGGTGGAGTTTGCAATGAGCAGCAACTCACGACTGATCGTGGTGGGCGGTGGCGGGTATGTCGGTCGCGCCGTCGTTGCCGCCGCTGACCAACGTTTTGTAGTGATAGCTACCTCTTCGTCATCGCGCGACGGAATGCTGACACTGGCTCTGGAGCGGCCCGAGCTGTTTGACTATGCGGCAATTCAGGAGGGGGACGTCGTGCTGTTGACCGCCGCCATTTCGGCTCCGGATATCTGCGCTTCGCAACCTGACTATGCGAGGGCTGTAAATGTGCTCGGCACCTCGGCGTTTGCCGAGCGTGTGATCGAACGCGGTGCAAAAGTCATCTTTTTTTCGAGCGATGCAGTGTATGGCGAGCACGCGGCAGAATTCGATGAACGCCTGGAATGCTCTCCGGCGGGTGATTATGCCGAGATGAAGTATGAGGTCGAGCGGCGGTTTGCCGACAATGAGGCGTTCAAGAGCATTCGGCTCTCCTACGTATTTTCACGCGAAGACAAGTTCACGCGTTACCTGATTGGTTGCGCAGAGAAGGGCGTTGAGGCCGAGCTGTTTCATCCGTTCTGCCGCGCAATCGTGCATCGTCAGGATGTGGTCGAGGGGGCGCTTGCGCTGGCGGAAAGATGGGACGATTTCCCGCAACGGTGTATCAATTTCGGTGGGCCTGAGGTGCTGTCGCGGCTCGATTTTGCGGAAGCTCTGCGGCAGGTGGCTTTGCCGGCTTTGAAGTATCGGAAGGTGGAGCCCGACGCGCAGTTCTTTGTGAACCGGCCGAGAGTCATCAGCATGCGCTCGGATGTATTGCCCCAGTTGCTGGGCAGGGCCTCGCGAACGTTGCGTGAAGCCGCGGCAATTGAATTTGACCGTGGCCAGTGAGCGGCTCGTATTGATAAGGAGTGTTGATGCCCGCCAGGCGGGCATTGCGGATGCTGAATGAAGAAGACGGTACTGATTACGGGTGTTACGGGGCAGGTTGGGTCGCAGCTGGCCGACTACATTCTGGAGAAGACGGATCTGGATGTCGTCGGGATGATGCGTTGGCAGGAGCCGCTCGACAACCTGATGCATTTGACCGAGAGGATCAATCACAAGGATCGAATCTCGCTGTTCTACGCTGATCTCAATGATCAGGCTTCGCTGGCGCGGATGCTGCGTGAGGTCCGGCCGGCGTATATCTCGCATCTGGCGGCGCAGTCGTATCCAAAGACCTCGTTCGATGTTCCGCTCGAGACGCTGCAGACCAATATCATCGGCACGGCCAGTCTGCTGGAGTGCATACGCCAGATGCGCGACGCTGATGGCTACGATCCGGTGGTGCACGTTTGCTCGTCCAGTGAGGTGTATGGGCGGGCTCGTCCGGGCGTGCCGCTGAACGAGGACACAACTTTTCACGGTGCCAGCCCTTACAGCATCAGCAAGATCGGTACGGACTATCTCGGCCGCTTCTATGGCGAGGCCTACGGCATGCGTACCTTCGTGACGAGGATGGGGACGCATTCGGGGCCGCGGCGCAGCGATGTGTTTTTCGAGAGCACGGTTGCCAAGCAGATTGCGTTGATTGAGGCGGAGCGGCAGGACCCGGTTATTCGTGTGGGCAATCTGGCCAGCGTGCGGACTTTCCAGGATGCACGCGATGCGGTTCGTGCCTACTTCCTGTTGATGCAGGCGAGTGAGCAGGGGCGCATCCCGTGCGGAGACTGTTTCAACATCGCCGGAGAAGAGGCGTTCCAACTGCCGGAAGTGATCGACATCCTGCTTGGCATGAGCTGGCGCAAGGACATCACTGTGGCGACGGATCAATCGCGTCTGCGTCCGATCGACGCGGACTACCAGATGTTCGACAACACCAAGATTCGTGCGGCGATCAACTGGAAGCCCGAGATTCCGGCGCGGCAGATGTTTGCCGACCTGCTGGAGCACTGGCGCGAGGAAATCGCCAAGGGGCGGATTCCGTTGAACCGCTAAGGCTCGCGGAAGAGTTTCAGGAATGAGAGGGTTTTGACCAACATGGCTACCATCAGAGCGCGCGCGCCGCTTCGCCTGGGCCTTGCCGGCGGCGGTACCGACGTTTCCCCCTATTGCGACATTCATGGCGGCTATGTGCTGAATGCGGCGATCGACCGCTATGCCTACGCGGTGATCAAGACGCTGGATGTGCCGGAAGTGCGTTTTGTGGCGACCGATCGCGAGATCGAGAAGGTCAAGGCCATTGACGAGCCGCTGGAACTGAACGGGCGGCTGGATCTGCACAAGGCGGTTTACAACCACATGGTCCGCCACTTCAACGACGGCAAGCCGATTCCGTTGGAGTTGAGCACCTTTTGCGATGCGCCGGTGGGGTCAGGCCTGGGTTCTTCGTCGACGTTGGTGGTGGCGATGATCAAGGCCTTTGTCGAGTTGCTCAATCTGCCGCTGGACGACTATGCGATTGCGCAGCTTGCCTATCGCATCGAGCGGGTTGATTGCGGCCTGCAGGGCGGGCGGCAGGATCAATACTCGGCAACTTTTGGCGGCTTCAACTTCATGGAGTTCTACGCCGACGAGCGTTCGGTGGTGAATCCGCTGCGCATCAAGAACTGGATTCTCTGCGAGCTGGAAGCGTCCTTGGTGCTGTATTTCACCGGTGTGTCGCGTGAGTCGGCGCAGATCATTTCGGATCAGAGTCGCAACGTACACTCAGGTGACCAGATGGCGCTGGAGGCGATGCATGGCATCAAGCATGAGGCGCTGGTGATGAAGGAGGCGCTGCTGCGTGGGGACTTCGCGGCAATCGTGGATTCCATGCGGCAGGGCTGGGACAGCAAGAAGCGTTCGGCCAAGGCGGTGTCGAACGCATCCATCGACGAAACCTACGACGCGGCGTGTCGGGCCGGCGCGCTGGCCGGCAAGGTGTCTGGTGCGGGTGGCGGTGGCTTCATGTGGTTCTTCGTGCCGGCAGAAAAGCGCATGGACGTGGTGCGCGAACTCAACCGCTTCGGTGGTCAGGTCAGCAATTGCCACTTCACAAAACATGGCTCGCAGGCGTGGAGGATTGCGTGAGGTCGATTATTGCATCCCAGATTGAAGGTGCGCGGCAGGTGATGGCGTCCATGCTGGCCGACGAGGCGCTGTTGGCCCGTGTTGAGGCGGCGGCGCAGACCTGCATTGACTGCATGAAAGCGGGCAACAAGATCCTGCTGGCGGGCAATGGTGGCAGCGCGGCGGATGCGCAGCATATCGCTGCCGAATTCGTGAGCCGCTTTGCCTTTGATCGGCCTGGCCTGCCAGCGATCGCGCTGACCACCGATTCTTCGATCCTGACCGCAATCGGCAACGATTACGGTTACGAGCGGTTGTTCACACGCCAGGTCCAGGCGCATGGTCAGCCCGGCGATGTCTTCATTGCCTACTCCACCTCGGGCAAGTCGCCGAACGTACTCGCGGCCATGGCCGAAGCCAAGTCGATGGGGTTGGTGTGTATCGCGATGACGGGTAATCGCGGTGGGCCGATGCGCGATCTCGCCGATCATTACCTTGATGTGCCCAGCGCCGACACGCCGCGGATTCAGGAGGGGCATGCAGTGCTTGGCCATATCCTGTGCGGGCTGGTGGAGAGCACTTTGTTCGTGGCGCCGGCCTGATGGAGGCGATCGTTCTCGCGGGGGGCTTCGGTACGCGTCTGCGGGCAGTGGTTGCGGATGTGCCAAAGCCGATGGCGCCAGTGGCAGGGCGCCCGTTCCTTGAAATTCTGCTGGGCTCGCTGGCGGGCAAGGGGTTTTCGCGGGTTGTCCTGTCGCTGGGCCACATGGCGGAGAGTGTGACTTCGCACTTCGGAGAGCGCTTTGCCGGCATGGAGCTGGACTACGTAGTCGAGGACGTGCCTCTGGGCACCGGCGGCGGCGTTCGATTGGCCATGGAGCGGCTGCGTACGGACCACACCTTCGTGTTCAATGGCGACACATTTCTGGCCCTGGAGGCAGCTGCCGTGGAGTCCGTCTGGCAGCGCAGCAAGCGCCCCCTGATCGTGGGGTGCGAGGTGCCAGACGCTTCGCGTTACGGTCGTGTGCTGGTCGAGGGTGATCGTGCCGCTGGTTTCGCTGAAAAGGGCGTTGCCGGCCCGGCAGTGATCAACGCCGGGTGCTACGTACTGGCGCGCGGGCAACTCGACGCGTTCGCGCCCGGTCAGGCCTTTTCGCTCGAGCGCGACTACCTAGAGCCGGCAACGGCCGAAGGCAGGTTTGACGTATTTGTCAGCCGCGGGATGTTCATCGATATCGGCGTGCCGGAAGACTATCTGCGTGCTCAGACCTGTCTTGCCGGGTATGTGGCGTGATGCAGCCGGCCTTGTTTCTGGATCGCGATGGCGTGGTTAATGTGGACCACGCCTATGTTCATCGCGTGGATGATTTTGAATTCGTTCCGGGTATTTTCGAGCTGGTGAAAAGGGCCAACGAACTGGCCTACAAGGTCGTGATCGTCACCAATCAGGCCGGCATCGGACGGGGCTACTACTCCGAGCAAGACTTTCTCGCGCTGATGATGTGGGTCGGCCAGCAGTTTGCGGCGCACGGCGCCCACATCGACCGGGTGTACTTCTGCCCGTTTCACCCTGAACACGGAATCGGTGCCTACCGGCGTGAAAGCGCGCATCGCAAACCTGGCCCCGGCATGTTCCTCGATGCCGAGCGCGAGCTTGGGCTGGACCTGTCAGGTTCAATCATGTTGGGCGACAGCCTCACCGACATCGAGGCCGCTCAAAGTGCAGGCGTGGGCACGCGTTGGCTGCTGACCGACGGGGAGGCCCCCGCTGAATGCCGGCGGGTAGGGAGCCTGTTCGAGGCCGCGCTTGCACTCGAACTCCACGCATCGCGCAGATGAAGGGCGCTGTTGTGATGCGGGAGGTGGAGTAGTGACAAAGGTCGGCGTACTTGGCGCATCGAGTTTTGTCGGGCAGCGCGTGCTTGCGTGCTTGTCTGCCGACGGGGCTGCTTCGCTGGCATTTTCCCGAAGCCCCCCGAGCGCTGAAGACGGGCAGGTGTGGCGCAAATTGCCAACTGAGCCGGATGGCGAATTGCCTTGGTGGATTTGCGTTTCCCCGATCTGGACGGTTGCCGACCATTTGCCGCTGATGGCGGCCAGCGGTGCGCGCCGAGTCGTCGCGCTGTCTTCGACAAGCCGCTTCACCAAGGCCGCTTCGAGTGACAGCAAAGAGATGGCGGTGGCCGCCAGCCTCGCGAATGCCGAGGAGCGGGTGGCGAGCTGGCTTGCGGAGCGCAATATCGAATGCGTGATTCTGCGGCCGACCTTGATCTACGGCTTCGGTGCCGATCGCAATGTCGCGGATATCGCGCGCTTCATTCGCCGGTTCGGGGTCTTTCCGGTGTTGGGCGCGGCGGCCGGCTTGCGCCAGCCGGTTCACGCAGATGATGTCGCAGGAGCTTGCGTGGCTGCTTTGCGGGCCCCGACTGCGGGGCCCGCCTACAACCTGTCGGGTGGCGAGACCTTGAGTTACCGCGAGATGGTCGAGCGCGTGTTCGAGGCGCTGGGGCGCAGGCCGCGCGTTATCACGGTACCGGCCGGGCTCATGCGGGTCGCCGTGCCGCTGATGCGATCTCTGCCGCGCTACCGGCACCTCAGCATGGAAATGGCCCTGCGCATGAACCGCGATCTGGTCTTCGACCACGGTGATGCCGAGCGCGATCTGGGCTTCTCGCCGCGCCCTTTCAAACTCTCGGCGGACGATGTTTCGCCGCCCGTGTTGTAACAAGCCCTTTCACCCGTCTCGCCTTCGTACTACGATGCCACATGGCTGGGATCGGCCTGCAAGGCGCGCTTGACCTTGGTCTCCGGGCTCGGGCCGGTAAATTGTTGCTGAGCCTGTTTATGCCGGACACATTGCATTCGGCTGAATCGAGAAGTTTTTTTGAAAGGGGATTTGTCATGAAATTTGTGAGACTTGCACTGCCCGTGGTCGCCATCGTGTTTGCGGCTGGTTGCGCATCGACCCAGGACATGGAGCGCCTGCGCGCCGACGTCGAGGAGCTGAAGGCGGCGACGACGGCCAATGCTCAGGCTGCCAAGAGCGCAAGCGATGCGGCCGCCGTGGCCACCAAGCAGTCGCAGCAGGCCGCAGCAGTGGCGCTGAATGCCGATCAGGTGAGCCAGGCTTCGGCACAGGACGCGGCAGTTTCGCGCGCCATGAGCGAATCGGCCGCAGCGGATGCCAAGGCGTCGAGCGACGGCGCGCTGGCCGCGGCCAAAGAAGCCGAAACCATTGCCTACGACGCCAAGTCGGTGGCCTACAAGCTGCGTTCGGATCTGGTCAGCAAGGACGTGATCCCGAGCGAGACGTCCAAGGCAGCCGCCGGCACGAAGTAATCCGGCGCTGTTCTGAAGAAACCGCGGCATGGAGACATGCCGCGGTTTTTTTATGTCCGCGGATTTTCGATTTGCGGCTGGCGAGATCTATCGCCCTCGTGGCCGATAGTCTCGGCTCCGCAGGCAGCGAGCGTGTCCCTGAACGAGTCCCGCGCAAGCGGGCCGGAACCCTTGCGGCGCCCCCTTGAAGGGAGGGATGCCGGGAATTGCGGCGGGTGCGGGATGCGGGATGCGGGATGCGGGATGCGGGATGCGGGATGCGGGATGCGGGATGCGGGATGCGGGATGCGGGATGCGGGATGCGGGATGCGGGGTGCGGGGTGCGGGGTGCGGGATGCCCCAGGCGTCTGACGTCCCCGATGAATCGCTCCTCCCCCTTCAAGGGGGAGGCCGGGAGGGGGATGGGTTACACGTGAAGGCCCCCGGCCCCAGCGTCAGCATGTGCGGGCGATCTCCCGCCCTCCACAGGGGCGTGCAGCAAGTGTGCGCAGATGCCCGGAATGCCTGATTTCATGCGGCATTTGCGGGCATGGGGGGTGATATAATGCGCCGTCTCTCCGCCCCGTCTTCCGCATGCAACTCTATGCCCTCGGCCTGAATCACCTCACCGCGCCGCTCGCCATCCGCGAACGCGTGGCGTTTCGGCCTGACCTGCTGGGCGACGCGCTGCACGATCTGACGCACGCGGGGCCGGTGCGCGAAGCGGCGATCCTGTCGACCTGTAATCGCACCGAGCTGTATTTCGCGGCCGAGCAGCCGCAGGTGGCGGCTGACTGGCTGGCGGGTTTTCACCAGTTGCCGCTGGCTGAGGTGTCGCCTTACCTGTATGCCTACCCGCAGCGCGATGCGGTGCGCCACATGTTCCGTGTGGCCTCGGGGCTGGATTCGATGGTGCTGGGCGAGCCGCAGATTCTCGGTCAGGTGAAGGAGGCCGCGCGCTGTGCCGAAGAGGCCGGCACGCTTGGCACCTTGCTGCACAAGCTGTTCCAGAACACCTTCGCGGTCGCCAAGGAAGTGCGCTCGACCACGGCTATCGGTGCCAATGTGGTGTCGATGGCGGCGGCTTCGGTGCGGCTCTCCGAGCGTATTTTCGACACGCTGGCGCAGCAGCGCGTGCTGTTCATCGGCGCGGGCGAGATGGTGGAGTTGTGTGCGGCGCACTTTGCGGCGGCCAAGCCGGCGCAGATGGCCGTGGCCAACCGCACCGAGGCGCGCGCGCAGGTGCTGGCCGGGCGCTTTGGCGCAGAGGTGATGCGGCTCGACGCCATTGCCGATGCGCTGCCGCAGTTCGACATCGTGGTGTCCTGTACCGCCGCGCCCCTGCCCATCGTGGGCTTGGGCATGGTCGAGCGTGCAATCAAGGCGCGTCGCCACAAGCCGATGGTGATGGTGGATCTGGCCGTGCCGCGCGACATCGAACCGGAGATCGCCAAACTCGACGACGTGTTCCTGTACACCGTCGACGACCTCTCGCAGATCGTCCATGCGGGGCTGGAATCGCGTCAGCAGGCGGTGGTCGAGGCCGAAGGCATCATCGATCAGCGTGTGGATGGGTTCCTGCACTGGGTGCAGGGGCGCGAGGCAGTGCCGACCATCCGCGCGCTGCACGGCCACGCCGAGGCCCTGCGCGCAGCCGAACTCGAACGTGCCCGCCGTGCGCTGGCGCGTGGCGAAGACCCCGAGGCGGTGCTCGACATGCTCTCGCGCGGGCTCGCACGGAAGCTGCTGCACGCGCCGGTGCATTACATCAACCGCGCCGACGGTGAGCAGCAGGCCGACGCTAGCCGCGTCGTGCGCAGCATCTTCAATCTCGACAACCAGGACTGAGCGCAAACCCCAGCCCGATGAAGCAAAGCATCCGCGACAAACTCGAACACCTCGCCGCCCGGCTGGAAGAGCTCGACCGCGAGCTGTCTTCGGGCGACGTCGAATCCATCCGCGATCTGGGCCGCGAGCGCGCCGAGATCGAGCCAGTGGTGACGCTGTATCACGACTACGTGCAGACCGAACGCGAAACCGCCGGCGCCCGCGAGATGCTGGGCGACCCCGAAATGCGCGAACTGGCCGAGAGCGAGATCACGGCGGGTGAGGCGCGCATCGAGGCGCTGGAAGCCGATCTGCAGCACGCGCTGCTGCCGCGCGATCCGGACGATGGCCGCAACTTGTTTCTCGAAATCCGCGCGGGCACGGGTGGGGACGAGGCCGCGCTGTTCGCCGGCGACCTGCTGCGCATGTATTCGCGCTACGCCGAGCGCCTGCGCTGGAAGGTGGAGATCGTGTCGGCCAGCGAATCCGATCTGGGCGGCTACAAGGAAGTCATCGTGCGCGTGGTCGGGCAGGGCGCGTACGCCCGGCTCAAGTTCGAGTCCGGCGGCCACCGTGTGCAGCGTGTGCCGGCCACCGAAACGCAGGGCCGCATCCATACCTCGGCCTGCACCGTGGCAGTGATGCCCGAGGCCGATGAGCTGGCCGAAGTCGCCATCAACCCGGCCGATCTGCGCATCGACACCTATCGCGCCTCCGGTGCCGGCGGCCAGCACATCAACAAGACGGACTCGGCCGTGCGCATCACGCACATCCCGACCGGCATCGTCGTCGAATGCCAGGACGACCGCTCGCAGCACCGCAACAAGGCCCAAGCCATGAGCGTGCTGGCGGCGCGCATTCACGACCAGCAAGTGCGTGCGCGCCAGTCGGCCGAGGCCGCCACGCGTAAGAGCCTGGTGGGCAGCGGCGACCGCTCGGAGCGCATCCGCACCTATAATTTTCCGCAGGGCCGCGTAACCGACCACCGCATCAACCTCACGCTGTACCGCCTCGACGCGGTCATGGAGGGCGATTTGGACGAACTGGTCGACGCACTCACACTCGAATACCAGGCCGACCAACTGGCCGAACTGGCGGGGGAAACATGATCCTGGAAACCGCAGTTGATCGCTCGCATTTCCCCGGGAAGCTGCTGGGTGCTGAAGTGATTTTTTTTAAAGAAGCTCACCTGAGCGGTGGGTACGCTACACGTCCGATTGCACGTCTGGCGCGCCGCCTGGCTGCGTTGCTCCTCGTTGCAGGGAGTGACCATGCGGCCTCGTCGCGCCTTGCCAGACAACGCGCCCGACGCACACTCGAACTCGCCCAACCACGGTTTCCAGGATGATCGACGCCACCACTCCCGACGTATCCGGCGCCCTCGGTTGGGCGCGCGAGCACATCGAGCCTGCCGAGGCGCGCATTCTGTTGCGTCGCGTACTGGGCTGTACGGCTGCACGGCTGGTGGCGCACCCGGAAGCGCCGCTGCAGGACGCAGAGTGGGAAGAATTCCGCCACGTCGTTACGCGCCGTGCCTCGGGCGAGCCGATTGCCTATCTCACCGGCGAGCGTGAATTCTTCGGCTACAGCCTGATCGTCACGCCGGCGGTGCTGATTCCGCGCCATGAAACCGAGTTGGTGGTGGAACTGGCGATTGCCCATTTCAGCGGCCGCCCCAAGGCGCGGGTGCTCGACCTGGGCACCGGCAGCGGCGCGTTGGCAGTGGCGATTGCCAAGGAATTGCCCGAGCCTGACGTGACCGCGGTGGACCGCTCGCGTGAAGCCTTGCTGGTGGCCATGGCCAATGCCGCGCGGCTGCGCGTGTCGGTGTCCTTCGTGGTGTCCGACTGGTTTTCAGCGCTGGAAGGCGACCGCTTCGACCTCATCGTGGCCAACCCGCCGTATGTGGCCTCGGCCGATCCGCATCTGGGCGAGGGCGACGTGCGCTTCGAGCCGCAGACCGCGCTGGTGTCCGGCCCCGAGGGGCTGGATGACATTGCCGGCATCGTTGCGCATGCGCCGTATCACCTGGAGTCGGGTGGCTGGATCTTCATCGAGCACGGCTACGACCAGGCTCATCGCGTGCGCGGTTTGCTGGCGGATGCCGGCTTTGCCGGCATTGCCTCATGGCGCGATCTGAGCGGCATCGAGCGCGTGTCGGGCGGGCAGTGGCTCGGCCGCGGCGGCGTGGCGGGCAAGTAAATGCACAGCGGTGGGCGCACTGTATCGGGTGCGCTGCGGATGGGGGCGAGCCGCACGGCTTGACGCAGTGCAGCGTGATTCATAGAATATCCGACCAATTAACTCTGGCATTTGCCCGTCGGGAAGCCACACATGGACATGCAGGAATTCATTCGCGAACAGATCAACACCCATTCGGTGGTGCTCTTCATGAAGGGCACGCCGCAGTTTCCGCAGTGCGGTTTTTCGTCCACCGTGATCCAGATTCTCAAGCAGTCCGGCCTGACCAAGGTTGCGGCCTTCAACGTGCTGGAGAGCGAAGATCTGCGTCAGGGCGTCAAGGAATTCTCGAACTGGCCGACCATCCCGCAGCTGTACATCAACGGCGAATTCGTCGGTGGCTGTGACATCGTCAAGGAACTGTTCGAGACCGGTGAGTTGCAGCCGATGCTGGCCGCCGCCGATCCCGAAGGTGCTGCGCCGCAGGCCTGATCGGCCGCGTGCAGGCTAAAAAAGGCCGCTCTTCGGAGCGGCCTTTTTCATTCGCTGCGGGTGCCGAGCTCGAAGTCGAGCTTGGTGACCAGGCGCTCGGCCTCGCGCAGGTAGCTGCGGCCGAACAGGTTGAGGTGGTTGAGTACGTGGTACAGCGCATACAGCGGCTTGCGCGTTTCAAAGCCGTCGTTGAGCGGCCATGCGTGGCGGTAGGCTGAATAGAAGGCGGGC
This sequence comes from Pseudazoarcus sp. NS34, assembly GCF_059703725.1. Classification (NCBI taxonomy): domain Bacteria; kingdom Pseudomonadati; phylum Pseudomonadota; class Betaproteobacteria; order Rhodocyclales; family Zoogloeaceae; genus Pseudazoarcus; species Pseudazoarcus sp. NS34. Next base: position 551,444 of record NZ_BAAKIZ010000003.1, on the reverse strand, counting down.
GGAAAACCGCCGAAGAGTTCGGCCATGGCCAGATCGGATTCGCGGTCGCCGCGATACACGGCCGGGTCGAACAGTGCTGGCTGGCCGTCGGCGGTCATGGCCGCGTTGCCGTGCCACAGGTCGCCGTGCAGCAGGCTGGGCTGCGGGCGGTAGTCGAGGAACATCGCAGCCAGGCGGTCGATCAGGCGCCTGCCATGGCGTTGCAACTCGCCGTCGAAGCCGTTTTCCTTGGCGCGTGCAAGTTGCGGCGCGAGGCGCTGCTGACCGAAGAACAGCGCCCAGTTTTCGCTCTGCGTGTTGTCCTGCGGACTGCGGCCGATGAAGTTGTCGCGCGACCAGCCGAAGCACTCCCCGGTGTGCTGATGCAGCTCGGCCAGCGCTTCGCCGAAGCGGGTGCCGTCTTCGGCTGAGCCAAGCGGCGTCAGTTCGAGGTGTTCGAGGACCAGGCAGGCGCCGTCGTCGTCCGAGCCGAGTGCGATGACGGCCGGCACGCGCACCGCGCCGGTCTCGGCCAGTGCGGCCAGGCCGTCGGTTTCGGCTTCGAACATCTCGCGGGTGTCTGCGGGGCCGTGCTTGACGAAGTAGCGCACGCCGCCGCCGGAGACGCTCAGCGCGCGGTGGGTGTCGCCGCCCGAGATGGCGCGCGAATCGGTGATGCGAAAGGCGTTGCCGTTGGCTTCGCGGATTGCGCGCTCGATGCGCGTGAGCGTGCCGAGCGCGTTCATGACATCAGGCCTTGAGACGGGCGCGGGCGGCGGCAATTGCCTTGCGCACCTGTTCCGGCGCGGTGCCACCGATGTGATTGCGCGAGGCCAGCGAGCCCTCGACGGTGAGCACCGCGAACACGTCCTCGCCGATGCGCTCGACCGCGCCCGGTACATGGGCCATGGCAATGCGCAGCTCGTCGAGCGTGCAATCGGGCAGGTCGCAGCCCTTGATTTCGGCCGCCCGCACGGCCAGCGCCACGGCTTCGTGTGCGTCGCGGAAGGGCAGGCCCTTCTTGACCAGGTAGTCGGCCAGATCGGTGGCGGTGGCAAAGCCCTGGGTCAGCGCGCTCTTCATGGCTTCGGGCTTCACGCGGATGCCAGTGACCATGTCGGCGTAGATGCGCAGCGTGTCGATCACCGTGTCGGCGGTGTCGAACAGCGGCTCCTTGTCTTCCTGATTGTCCTTGTTGTAGGCCAGCGGCTGGCCTTTCATCAGGGTCAGCAGCGCGATCAGGTTGCCGTTGGTGCGGCCGGTCTTGCCGCGCACCAGCTCGGGCACGTCGGGGTTCTTTTTCTGCGGCATGATCGAGCTGCCGGTGCAGAAGCGGTCGGCCAGATCGATGAAGCCCACGCGCGGGCTCATCCACACGATCAGCTCTTCGGACAGGCGCGACAAATGCGTCATCAGCAGCGCGGAAGCGGCGCAGAATTCAATCGCGAAGTCGCGGTCGCTCACCGCGTCGAGCGAGTTGAAGCACACCTCGTCAAAGCCCAGCTCGCGTGCGACGAATTCGCGGTCGATCGGATAGCTGGTGCCGGCCAGCGCGGCGCTGCCCAGCGGCAGGCGGTTGGTGCGGCGGCGGCAGTCGGCAAAGCGCTCGGCGTCGCGGCGCAGCATCTCGTGATAGGCCATCAGGTGGTGGCCAAAAGTCACGGGTTGCGCGACCTGCAGGTGCGTGAAGCCGGGCAGGGCCGTGTCGGCGTGGGCTTCGGCCACGTCGAGCAGGTTGTGCTGGAAGTCGCTGATCAGACCAAGGATGTTGTCGATCGCGTCGCGCAGCCACAGGCGGATGTCGGTAGCGACCTGGTCGTTGCGGCTGCGGCCGGTGTGCAGGCGCTTGCCAGCGTCGCCGACGAGCGCGGTAAGGCGCTTCTCGATGTTCAGATGCACGTCTTCGTCGTCGAGGTTCCACGCGAATTCACCGCGCTCGATCTCGCCCGCGATCTGCGTCAGGCCGCGTTCGATGTCGGCCCGGTCGGATTCGGCGATGATGCCCTGGCGTGCCAGCATCTTCGCGTGCGCGAGCGAACCGCGGATGTCCTGGGCGGCCATGCGCTGGTCGAAGAAAACCGAAGCGGTGTAACGCTTGACCAGATCGGATACGGGTTCGGAAAAACGGCCGGACCAGGCCTTGGGGGCTTGTGCGGAAGTGTCTGTCATAATGGACGCGGCTTGCGGGTTGGGGCGCCGACCGATCGGCGCTGGACGGCGGGGGGCAAAAAGCGTGCAAAGTATAAAGCAAAAGCCGGGCAGGCCCTTGCCGCGCCGCCACCTGCCCGACTTCCGCAACCTCGGTGTGGTGTTGCGCGTGCTGCTGCTGGTCAATGTGCTGGCCCTGGTGACCGCGCTGGTCGGCGAGCCCGATCTGCGGCGTCTTGGCGAGACCTTCCTGCTGATGCTCGGACGCGTGCAATTGCCGCTGTTCGTCGTCGTACTGCTGCTGTTCTTCGCGTCGCCTCTGCTCGCTCGCCTGCCTTATCGGGTCGGTGCGGGCGTCGTGCTGGTGGCGTCGGCACTGGCGGCGCTGGGCATTTTCCCGCTGCTGGCTGCGCCCGATGAACACTCCTGGCGCTGGGTGTTGTGGGCGCTTGGAACGGCGTGGGCGGTGCTGAGCTATTTCGAACATCTCGCGCGCCGCCTGACGCCTTCGGTGGTCGAGGCGCGCTTGATGGCGCTGACTTCGCGAATCCGACCGCACTTCCTGTTCAACGCACTCAACGGCGTACTCGGCGTGATCCGTTCCGACCCGCGCCGTGCCGAGCGTGCGCTGGAAGAGTTGGCCGAGTTGTTCCGCGTGCTGATGCGCGAGAACCGCGAACTGGTAGCGCTGGGCGACGAAATCGCGCTGTGCCGGCGTTATCTCGACATCGAGTCGCTGCGCCTGGGCGAGCGGCTGACCGTGCACTGGGATATTGAAGCCGGTACCGAGCGCGTGCGGGTGCCGCCGCTGATGGTGCAGCCGCTGCTCGAGAACGCCATCTACCATGGCATTGAGCCGATGGCCGAGCCGGGCGAAGTCTGCGTGCGCGTGGTGCGCAGCGGTGCCGAACTGCTCATCGAGGTCGACAACCCGGTGCCGCCGAGTGCGCTGCCGCATGCCGGCAACCGCATCGCGCTCGATAACATCCGTGAGCGTTTGCTGCTGTTCTTCGATCTCGAAGCGCGGCTCGACAGTGCAAGCGAAGGTGGGCGTTACCGTGTCACCATTCGCTTGCCTTTCCGGAGGAGTCCCCATGCAGGCCAAGACACCGTTGCGGGTGTTGATCGCGGATGACGAAGCGCCGGCGCGCAGCCGGCTGCGCGATCTGCTCGGCGACATCGCGGCCGAGCAGCCCAACGAGATTGTCGGTGTAGCCGCCAACGGCATCGAAGCCCTGCGTCTGCTCGACGTGCAGGCGGTTGATGTGGTGTTGGCCGACGTGCGCATGCCGGCCATGGATGGCGTGGAATTCGCACGTCAGGCGGCCCGTTTGGCGCATCCGCCTTGCGTGATCTTCACCACCGCCTACGACGACTATGCTGTGGAAGCCTTTGAGTTGGCCGCCACGGATTATCTGGTGAAGCCGGTGCGTGCCGAGCGGCTGGCCGAGTCGCTGGCGCGCGTGCGCATGCTGCTCGACAAGAACACCGGAGCGCCGCGCCAGCATTTCAGCGTGACCGAGCGCGGGCGCATCCTGCTGCTGCCGGTGGCCGACGTACTGGTGCTGAGGGCCGAACTGAAATACGTCACCGCCATCACGCTCGAGCGCGAGTACGTGCTGGACGAATCGCTGGTGCACATCGAAGAGGAATTCCCGCTGCGCTTCCTGCGCGTGCACCGCAACTGCCTGGTGGCGCGCGATGCGGTGGCCGGCGTGGAGCGCGCCGGCGAGGATGCTGGCGAAGCGCACTGGGACATCGTCGTGCGCGGCAGCAGCGAACGCCTGCCGGTGAGCCGCCGGCAATGGCCGGCGGTCAAACAGGCCTTGAAGCTGTAGCGCATGCTGCGTTGGAGCGAAAAAAAGGGCGTCCCCGCGTAAGGGACGCCCTTTTTGTGTGGCGCGCGCAGCGGATCAGCCGCTGTTGCGAAGGCCCGCTGCGACGCCGTTGATCGACAGGTGGATGCCCAGCCGGATGCGCTCGTCTTCGGGGTTTTCGCGGTGGCGACGCAGCATCTCGATCTGCACGTGGTTGAGCGGGTCGAGATACGGGAAGCGGTTGCGGATCGAGCGCTTGAGCAGCGGGTTGCCGTCGAGCAGTTCTTCCTGCTCGGTGATGGCCAGCAGCATGTTCACGGTCTCGTGCCATTCGGCCTGGATGCGGCCGAAGATGGCGTCGCGTAGCTCCACGTCCTTGACCAGTCCGGCGTAGCGCGAGGCGATGGCCAGATCGGTTTTGGCCAGCACCATGTCCATGTTCGACAGCAGCGAGGCAAAGAACGACCACTCGCGGTTCATCTGGCGCAGGCGCTCCAGGCCGTCTTCGGGGTGAGCCTCGACGAACTTGCGCGCGGCCGTGCCGAAGCCGTACCAGCCCGGCAGCATCAGGCGGCACTGCGACCAGCTGAATACCCACGGAATGGCGCGCAGGTCTTCGATGCGCTGACCCTTCTTGCGCGAGGCCGGGCGCGAACCGATGTTGAGCTCGGAAATTTCCGAGATCACGGTGGATTCCCAGAAGTACTTCTCGAAACCGTCGGTCTCGTACACCAGACCGCGATACGCCGAGAAGGCGTTGTCGGACAGCGTCTGCATGGTGTCGAGGAACTCGGCGCGCGGCGCCGGTGCGTTGCCGGACAGCAGCGTGGCTTCCAGCGTAGCCGCGACGATGACTTCGAGGTTGCGGAAGCCGACTTCGGGGTTGTCGTACTTGGCGGCGATGACTTCGCCCTGCTCGGTCAGGCGGATCTGCCCCTGCACGGCGCCACCCGGCTGCGCCAGGATGGCCTGGTAGCTCGGGCCGCCGCCGCGGCCGACAGAGCCGCCGCGGCCATGGAACAGGCGCAGGCGCACGTCGTGCCGGGCGAACACTTCGACCAGACCGATCTCGCCCTTGTACAGCGACCAGCCCGAGGTCAGGAAGCCGCCGTCCTTGTTGCTGTCGGAGTAGCCCAGCATGACTTCCTGGGTGCGGTTGCGCGCGCCGGCCAGCAGCTTCATGTACTGCGGCATCGAGAACAGCGCGTCCATGATGCGCGGCGCGTTGGCCAGATCTTCGATGGTCTCGAACAGCGGAATGATGTTGCCGTCGAGCGCGCCTTCGTGCGGACGCAGGATGCCGGCTTCCTTGAGCAGCAGCGCCAGCTCGAGCAGGTCGGAGACGCTGTCGGTCTTGGAGATGATGAAGTTGGTGATGGCAGCCGTGCCGAAACGCTCGTGGACGGCGCGGGCGGCGCGGAAGATCGCCATCTCCGATTCGCTCTGCTCGGAATACTTCACGTGCGGCGACAGCAGCGGACGCGGCGTCTCGATCTCTTCGATCAGCAGCGCGATGCGGGCGTCTTCGTCGAGCGCGAGGTAATCGGCCTCGACGCCGGCGGTGGCCAGCAGTTCGGCGACCACGCGTTCATGCACGTCGGAGTTCTGGCGCAGATCGACCGGTGCCAGGTGGAAGCCGAAGATCTTCACCGCGCGGCGCAGCAGGCGCAGCTTGCCGCGGGCCAGCGTGGCCGAGCCATTGGCGACCAGCGAGCGGTGGATGGTGTCGAGATCTTCGAGGAACTCGGCCGGCGTGGCGTAGGGCTCGCCCTCCATCAACACCTTGCGCGGCGTCGGCTTGCCGAGCAGGGCCTGGAAGGTGCCGGCCAGACGCTCGTAGATGCCGATCATGGCGCGGCGGTAGGGCTCGTCGGTGCGCTGGCGCGAGGCGTCGCGCGACTTGGCGGCGAGTTCGCGCACGGCGTCCGACACATTCACCAGGCCTTCAGCCAGCGACAAACGGCTGCCCAGCGTCTGGATTTCGTCGAGGTAGTAGTCGAGCGCGGTTTCGGCCTGCAGCGACAGCGTGCTCTGCAGCACGTCGGCGGTGACGAAGGGGTTGCCGTCGCGGTCGCCGCCGATCCAGCTGCCGATCTTCATGAAGGCCGGCAACTCGGTGTTGCTCAGCGCCGGGTCGCGTTCAGCCAGATGTTCTTCGATGGTGGCGTAGAGCTTGGGCAGCTGGCGCAGGAAGGTGATGTCGAAGTAGGACAGGCCCATCGACACTTCGTCGACCACCGACGGACGCACCGGACGCAGCATGCGCGTCTGCCACAGCGTGAGCACGGCGCGGCGCATTTCCTCTTCCGACAGCACCACTTCATCGGGCGTCATCTCGATGCGGTCGCGGTCGTCGAGCTGACGGGCGATGCGCATCTGCGAGTTGAGGATGCTGCGGCGCTGGACCTCGGTGGGGTGCGCAGTGAGCACCGGCGAGATCATGGCGGAATCGAAGAAGCCAGCCAGTTCGCCGGGCGTGATGCCGCGCTCGAGCGCGTCGTCCATCGCCCGCGGCAGCGTGCCCCGGCGCGGCGCCGAGTGCATGCGCAGGTGGTAGCGACTGCGGCGGATGTGGTGCTGGTCTTCGGCGATGTTGGCCAGGTGCGAGAAGTAGCTGAAGCCGCGCACGACCTGAATGGTCTGTTCGCGGGCCAGCGCGTCGAGCAGTTCTTCGAGCTCGCGCTTGGCGGAATGGTCTTCGTCGCGGCGGAAGCGCACCGAGGTCTGGCGGATCCGTTCGATCAGCTCGAAGGTGGCCTCACCCTGCTGCTCGCGGATGGTGTCGCCGAGCAGGCGGCCGAGCATCCGGATGTCGTCGCGCAGCGGCGCGTCCTTGTCCTGAGTGGTCATGGAGGGGTTTCCTGCGTGTTGTCGTTTTTGGGCGTGCCGGGCTGCGCCGTCAGAGGCGAGCGTCTGCACTGCGATTCAGGGAAGCCAGTCGTCCGGGCAGACCATGCAGCGGTGCAACATCGGCCGCTTGAGCCCGTCCTGCGTTCAGCCGGGCGCGCGCCTGGGCAATCGCCCGCTGAACCTGTTCGGCATAAAAATCGATGGCGCCCATGCCCACGATAGGCTCCGTCAGCCGCTGGCCGGAGGGCCCATAGATTACCAGCATTGGCGTGAAGCGTATGGCTTCGTCCCGCGCAAAGCGGCCATGGGTGGTGCCGAGGCCGGCGAAATCCACCAGCGGTGTGGCTTGATCGATGTCGATCTGCGCGAAGCGCGCGCCGACGTCCGGCTGATGCGATAGCGGCACCAGCTGGCTGCGTGCGCGATCGCACCAGCTGCAGTTGTCCTGACTGTAAAGAACCACCAGCGGCAGGCCGTCGAGCGACATCGCGCGACCCGCCGCAGCCAGGTCGGTGGCGCTCGGCAACGCGCCGGCTGAGGCCACGGGCGGTGCGGGGGCCCATGCTAGAATGAGCGCCGTCACGAAGGCCGCGGCATGTCTTGCGGTCACAGCGAAATAACTTTCGATCATCGTTTTCCGGGGTTTTCTGCCCCGCCGTCCAGAGTAGCCACGATCCATGAATCCGAGCACGCCCGAGCGCATCATCATCGCCACCCGAGAAAGCCGTCTGGCCCTGTGGCAGGCAGAACATGTGCGTGTGCGACTGCAGCAATTGTATCCCGCCTGCACCGTCGAACTGCTCGGCATGACGACGCGTGGTGACCAGATTCTCGATCGTCCGCTGGCCAAGGTCGGCGGCAAGGGGTTGTTCATCAAGGAGCTTGAGACCGCGCTGCTCGATGGACGTGCCGATATCGCCGTGCATTCAATGAAAGACGTGCCGATGTCGATCGAACCCGGCTTTGCGCTGGCCTGCATCACGGATCGCGGCGCCGCGCTCGACGCCTTCGTTTCCAACCGCTACGACAGTCTCGACGACATGCCGCCGGGCGCGGTGGTCGGCACCTCGTCGCTGCGTCGTCAGGCGCAGATCTGCGCGCGTTTCCCGTATCTGTCGGTGAGCAGCCTGCGCGGCAACCTCGACACGCGCCTGCGCAAGCTCGATGAAGGTCAGTACGACGCCATCATCCTGGCCGAAGCCGGTCTGCGCCGTCTTGGCATGGACGAGCGTGTGCGCTCGGTGCTGCCGGCCGAGCAGTCGCTGCCGGCCGTCGGGCAGGGCGCGCTGGGCATCGAATGCCGCGCCGACCGCTCCGACCTGTTGAAATGTCTGCAGCCTTTGCACGATGCCGAAACCGCCGCCCGCGTAACCGCCGAGCGTGCCGTTTCGCGGGCGCTGGCCGGCAGTTGCGAAGTGCCGCTGGGCGCCTATGCCCTGCTGCGCGACGGCAAGCTGTGGGTGCGCGGCTTTGTTGCGATGCCGGACGGCTCGCGGATGGTCAGCGCCGAGCGCGAAGGATTCCCAGAGCAGGCCGAGGAGATTGGCCTGGCGTTGGCCGAGGAACTGCGCGCCCAGGGCGCCGAAGAAATCCTCGCCGCACTCGACTGAGAGCGCGCCGCCGGCAGGCGGATCTGGCGCAGGGAGAGATTCAGGTGCAGCACACGCTGGCGGGCAGAAGGATTGTCGTGACGCGCCCTGCGGGGCAGGCCGAGGCGCTGTGCGAGGCGATCGAGGCGCGCGGCGGGCAGGCTGTGCGCTTTCCGGTGCTGGGCATTGCACCGGCGGCGGATGAAGCGCCTTTGGCCGATGTCACGGCGCGTCTGGACGATTTCGACCTGGCCTTTTTCGTCAGCCCCAATGCCGTCGATTTTGCGCTTGGCTACATTCTTGATCGGCGCGAATGGCCAAGCGGCCTGGACGTTGCGACGGTGGGTGGCGGCAGCGAGCGTGCACTTCGCCGCATGGGTTTCGCCCATGTGATCGCCCCGATCGCTGGTTTCGACAGCGAGGCCGTACTGGCACTGCCCGAGTTTTCGGCGAGCGCGGTGCGCGGGCGCAAGCTCGTGGTGTTTCGTGGCGATGGTGGGCGCGACCTGCTTGGGAAGGTACTGAGCGAACGTGGCGCCGACATCGAATACGTCACCGCCTACCGCCGCTATTGCCCCGACACCGACAGTCGCGAACTGATCGCCGCTGCACAAACCGGTGGGCTGGATGCCATCGTGCTGACAAGCAGCGAAGGTGTGCGTAATCTGCAGACAATGCTCGGATCCGACGGAGTTCGGGCAATGTGCGAGGTGGCGGTGTTTGCGCCGCATCCGCGCATTGCCGGGCGCGCTCTGGAGGCCGGCTTTCACTGCGTCGTCGAGACCGATGCGGGCGATGCCGGTATCGTGTCCGGGCTCGAGCGCCGTCTCGCGCCACGCTCCGCCGCCGGTGCCGGCGGCTCACTTTGAACCAGTCTCGGTTAAACTTCCGGCCATGGACAAACAGACTCCCGCGCTCACTCAGCCCCCTCCGAATGCCAGCGAAGAAGCCCGCGCAGACGACGCGGCCGGCGTCGCTGCGCCGCCTTCCGGCGGCGATCAGGGCAAGCCCCCTGCAGCGACCCCCGATGCTCCACGCAAATCCGGCAAGCTCGCGCTGAGCCTGTCGGTGCTGGCGCTGATCGGCGTCGGTGTGATCGGCTGGCAAGTCTATGAGTTGCGCAAGGGCGCCGGCGATCTGCGCGGCGAGGTTGCGCAGCGCCTGGCAGAGGCCGATTCGCGCGCCACCGAGATTCGCGCGCTGTCGCGTCAGGCGCAGGAATCCATCGCCACGCTGCAGGGCCGCTTCGGCGCCCTCGAATCCAAGGTGGCCGCCACCGAAGGTCAGGCCGCTGCGCTTGAATCGCTGTATCAGGAATTCTCGCGCACCCGCACCGACCGCGTGCTGGCCGAAGTTGCGCAGGCCGTCACCATCGCCGCACAGCAACTGCGGCTGGCCGGCAATTACGAATCCGCGCTGATCGCGCTGCAGAGCGCCGAAGCGCGCCTGGCCGCGCCGGAGCTGGGTCATCTGCATGATCTGCGTCGTGCGCTGATGAAGGACATCGACGCCGTCAAATCGCATCCGCAGATCGACGTCAGCGGCGTATCGCTGCGCCTTGAACTGCTCTTCAGCCACATCGACCGGCTGCCGCTGGCCTATGCCGTCGAGCCCATCGACAGGGCGCCGGCCATGGACGACTTGCCCGAGGTGGCGCCGGGCGAGGGTGACCCGCGCTGGTGGAACAAGGCGCTCGGCTTCCTGCATGCGCTCAGTTCCGATGCCTGGAACGAGGTGCGCGGCATGATCCGGCTGGAGCGCATGGACCGCGCCGATCCGGCTCTGCTGGCGCCGTCGCAAGGCGTTTATCTGCGCGAGAACGTCAAGATCCGCCTGCTCACCGCGCGGCTGGCCTTGCTGGCCAGCGACGTGCGCACTTACGGCACTGACCTGACCATGGCGCGCGAGTGGCTGGAGCGCTATTTCGATACCGGCGATGTCCACGTGCAGCGGGTGCTCGGCGAGCTTGAACAACTGGCTGCGATCGACATGAACGCTGACGCACCGACCCTGACCGATACCTTTGCCGCGCTTGGCATGGTGCGTGGCCGCAGCGGCGCCGAGCCGGTAGCCGCGCCGGCGGCTGCGCCTGCCGGCGAAGCACGCTAAGGGGCCGCGCATGCGTGCATTGATCTGGATTCTCGCGATCTTCGCCGTGGCTGCTGGCGTGGCCATGATGGCCGGTGCCAACGAAGGCTATGTGCTGATCGTCTCGCCGCCGTGGCGTGCGCAGGTTTCGTTGAACCTCGTCATCGTCGTGGCCTTGCTGTCCTTCGTGCTGTCCTACGCGCTGATTCGTGTGTTGCGCAAGACGCTCGGCCTGCCCGGCCGTGTCGCCCACTACCGCGCCCGTCGCCGTGAGAACAAGGCGTCAACGGCGCTGCACAACGCGCTGCGCGCCTTGGCAGAAGGGCGCATGTCGGATGCGCTCACTCACGTCAAGGCGGCTGAATCGGTCGATCGTTCGTATGAGATCGCGCTGCTTGGTGCTCGCGCGGCGCATGGTTTGAACGACGCCAAGCGCTGCACCGAATGGCTGGACAAGGCCGAGCGTTATGACGGCCGTGTCCCGCGCCTGCTGGCCGAGGCCGGCTTCGCGCTGGAGCGGGGATCGCTCGACACGGCGCAGAAGGCCCTCGATGCGTTGCGCGACAGCGGCCACCGCAGTGTTGCCTCGCGCCGGTTGGAGCTTGAGTTGGCGCGCCGCCAGGGCAGGTGGGCTGAGGTGGCAGAGGCCGTGCATAAGCTGCAGGCTGATCGCGCCATGCCGGCCGAAGAAGCGCGCAGCCTGCTGCGCGCTGCGCGCCTGGAGGCCATGCGGGCATGTGCCGGCAATGACATCGAGGTCGCGGCTTGCTGGCGCGACCTGCCCAAGGAAGATCTGGCCGATCCGGCCATGCTGGCGGCGGTGCTGCCCTTGTTGGCGCAGACCGGCCAGGGTGCCCTGGCGCGACGTGCAGTCGAGCGTCTGCTTGATGAAAAGTGGGATTCGGAACTCGTGCGCCTGTACCACTTGTGTGCGCAGGGCCATGACGCGCGCGACGGCCTCGCACGCGCAGAGAAGTGGCTGGTCGCACACCCGGATGATGCTGGCCTGCTGGCCTCGCTGGGACGTCAGTGTGTCGCCGCGCAGATCTGGGGCAAGGCGCAGAGCTATCTGGAAGAATCCCTGGCGCGTGAGCCGCGCGCGGATGTGCACATCACGTTGGCCGGGCTGTTCGAGAAGCTCGAACGCCCTGATGATGCGGCTGAGCAGTACCGGCTCGCGGCGAAACTGCGCGCAGTCTGAGGTCGCCTCAGCCAGCAAAAAGCCGCACTTTCGAGTGCGGCTTTTTCTTTGTTCATGCCCAGTCCTGGGGCTTGAGGTATTTGTCGTACAGCTCGGCTTCGGCTGAACCGGGTTCGGGCGTCCAGTCATAGCGCCACTTCACGATCGGCGGCAGCGACATCAGGATGGATTCGGTGCGCCCGCCCGACTGCAGGCCGAACAGCGTGCCGCGGTCGAAGACCAGGTTGAACTCCACGTAACGACCGCGCCGGTAGGCCTGGAAGTCGCGTTCGCGTTCGCCATACGGCGTGGCGCAGCGACGTTCGATGATCGGCAGATAGGCTTCGAGGAAGGCGTCGCCGACCGAGCGCGTTAGGCCGAAGGCCTGCTCGAACGGCGTGTTGCCGTCGGCACCCAGATCGTCGAAGAACAAGCCGCCGACGCCGCGCGGCTCGTCGCGGTGTTTCAGGTGGAAGTAGCGATCGCACCACTGCTTGAGCCGGGTGTACTCGGCTGCACCACCGAAGGGCAATACGGCGTCGCGGCAGGTGGCGTGGAAATGGCGCACGTCCTCTTCGGCCGCGTAATACGGCGTCAGGTCCATGCCGCCGCCGAACCACCACACCGGCGGCTTGCCCGGAGCGCTGGCAACAAAGCAGCGCACGTTCATGTGTACGGTGGGGCAGTAGGGGTTGCGCGGGTGCAGCACCAGCGACACGCCCATGGCCTCGAAACCGCGTCCGGCCAGCTCCGGCCTGTGGGCGGTGGCCGAGCCGGGCATGGACTCGCCGGTGACGTGCGAGAAGTTCACTCCGCCGCGCTCGAAGAAATGCCCTTCCTCGATGACCCGGGTCAGCCCGCCCCCGCCGCCGGGACGATCCCAGCCGTCGGCGCGAAAAGGCGTGCCGTCGAAGGCTTCCAGCTGCGTGACGATGCTTTGCTGAAGCCCCGTGAGGTAGGTTTTGATCGCGTGGATATCCATGCGGCGCTGGCTCAGCTCTTGCGCGCCAGCGCGCGGAAGCCGATGTCGCGACGGTACTGGGCACCGTCAAAGCGGATCGCATCGGCAACAGCGTAAGCCTTGGCCTGTGCGGTGCGTACGCTCTCGCCCAGCACGGTGACGCACAGCACGCGGCCACCGGAGGTGACGACATCGTCGCCCTTCATCACCGTACCGGCGTGGAAGACATGAGCGTCGTCGGTGGAGGTGGCGGGCAGGCCGGTGATGATGTCGCCCTTGCGCGGTTTCTCGGGGTAGCCCTTGGCAGCCATCACCACGCCGAGTGCGAAGCGGCGGTCCCAGTCGGCTTCGATCAGGTCGAGCTTGCCTTCGAGCGCGGCTTCGATGAGGTCGGTGAGGTCGCTTTTGAGCCGCATCATGATCGGCTGCGTCTCGGGGTCGCCCATGCGGCAGTTGAATTCGACTACGCGCGGACGGCCTTCATCGTCGATCATCAGGCCGGCGTACAGGAAGCCGGTGTAGGGCGTGCCTTCAGCCTTCATGCCGGCGAGCACCGGATAGATGATCTCGCGCATGACGCGGGCGTGTACTTCGGGCGTTACCACCGGGGCCGGCGAGTAGGCCCCCATGCCGCCGGTGTTGGGGCCTTCGTCGTTGTCCTTGAGGCGCTTGTGGTCCTGACTGGTGGCCAGCGCCAGCGCGTTGGTGCCGTCGGCCATGACGATGAAGCTGGCTTCTTCGCCGCGCATGAACTCTTCGATGACCACGCGTGCCCCCGCATCGCCCATTTTGTTGTCGAGCAGCATCATGTCGATGGCGGCATGCGCTTCGTCGAGCGTCATGGCCACGACCACGCCCTTGCCGGCAGCCAGGCCATCGGCCTTGATGACGATGGGCGCACCTTCGCGCTCGACATAGGCATGGGCCTCGGCGGCGTCGGAGAAGGTCTCGTATTTCGAGGTCGGAATGCCGTGGCGCACCATGAAGCGCTTGGCGAAGTCCTTGGACGATTCGAGCTGGGCGGCAGCTTTTACCGGGCCGAAGATCGGCAGGCCGGCTTCACGGAAGGCATCGACCACGCCCTCGGCGAGCGGTGCTTCGGGGCCGACCACGGTGTAGACCACCTCTTGCTTGCGCGCGAGCTCGATCAGATCGGGGATTTTCGTGACATTGACGTTATCCACCTGAGGTTCGAGCGCGGTGCCTGCATTGCCGGGCGCGACGAGGACGCGGGTGACCTTGCCGGACTGCACGAGTTTCCAGGCCAGAGCGTGTTCGCGGCCGCCGGAGCCGATGACGAGAACTTTCATGTTGAGGGATTCAGTCGTTGTGGGGTTGCAGGGCGCTCAGTGGCGGAAATGACGGAAGCCGGTGAACACCATGGCTACGCCGTGCTCGTCGGCAGCCGCGATGACTTCGGCGTCACGCATCGAACCGCCCGGCTGGATGACCGCCGTGGCGCCGGCGTTGGCGAGCACGTCGAGTCCGTCGCGGAACGGGAAGAACGCGTCCGAGGCAACGACTGAACCGCGGATGTCGAGGCCGGCGTTCTCGGCCTTGATCGACGCGATGCGGGCGGAATCGACGCGGCTCATCTGGCCGGCGCCGACGCCCACCGTCATACCGTCACGGCAATACACGATCGCGTTGGATTTCACATACTTGGCCACACGCTGCGCAAACAGCAGATCGGCCAGCTCGGTCGGGGTCGGTGCGCGCTGCGTGACGACCTTGAGGTCGCCGATCTGGATGTGCGCGTCGTCCGCGCTCTGCACCAGCAGACCGCCGCCGACGCGTTTGAAGTCGAGCGCGCCGCCGGTCTTGCCGAGCGGACATTGCAGCACGCGCACGTTTTTCTTCTCGGTCAGCAGGGCCAGCGCGTCCGGCGCAAAGGCGGGCGCGATCAGCACTTCCATGAACTGCTTGGAGACGGCTTCGGCGGTGACGCGGTCGACCTCGCAGTTGAAGGCGATGATGCCGCCGAAGGCCGAGGTCGGGTCGGTCTGGAAGGCCTTGGCGTAGGCGTCCGCAGCGTTGGCACCGAGCGCCACACCACACGGATTGGCGTGTTTGATGATGACGCAGGCAGCGGTATCGAAGGCCTTGACGCATTCCCACGCCGCATCGGCGTCGGCGATGTTGTTGTACGACAGTTCCTTGCCCTGTAGTTGCGTGTAGCGCGAGATGCTGCCTTCCGGCGCATGCGGCTCGCGGTAGAAGGCCGCGCTCTGGTGCGGGTTCTCGCCGTAGCGCAGGTCCTGCACTTTGTCGAAGGCGATCTGGAAACGCTCGGGAAAAGCCGCCCGGCTGCCGTCTTCGGCCAGCGAGGTCAGGAAGTTGGAGATGGCCGAGTCGTAGCGCGCGGTGTGCGTGTAGGCTTTGGCGGCCAGCGCGAAGCGGGTCTTGTACGACAACGCGCCGCCGCTGCTCTTGAGCTCTTCGACGACGGCCGCATAGTCGTCCGGGTCGGTCACGATGCCGACGCCGGCGGTGGCGTCACCGTGGTTCTTGGCCGCCGCACGCACCATGGCCGGGCCGCCGATGTCGATGTTCTCGATGGCGTCTTCCAGCGTACAGCCCTCTTTGGCGATGGTCTGCTCGAAGGGATAGAGGTTCACCACGACGAGGTCGATGCGCGTGATGCTGTGCGCAGCGATGGTGTCCATGTGTTCGGGCAGGTCGCGGCGCGCGAGGATGCCGCCGTGCACTTTTGGGTGCAGCGTCTTCACGCGTCCGTCGAGCATCTCGGGGAAGCCGGTGTGCTCGGATACGTCGGTAACCGGCAGGCCGGCTTCGCGCAGCAGCGCGGCGGTGCCGCCAGTGGACAGCAGGGCGACGCCGAGCGCGTCGAGCGCGCGGGCGAGATCAAGAACGCCGCGCTTGTCGGAGACGCTCAGTAGGGCTTGGGTGACTTTCATGGATTCGATTGATGCAGCGGAAAAGGCGCGCCCGGCGGGCGCGCGGGGTCACAGCAGGCCGTGTTCGGACAGCTTGCGGCGCAGGGTATTGCGATTGATGCCGAGCATTCGCGCGGCCACCGACTGGTTGCCGCCGGCGCGTTCCATGACACAGGCCAGCATCGGGCGTTCGACATGCTGGATCACCATGTCGTAGATCGCCGACGGCTGTTCGCCATCGAGGTCGCGGAAATACTGGTCGAGCGTGCGACGCACGCATTCTCCGATGTCATTCTCGCGACTCATGCGGCGAGCTCCTGCAAGGGGTCTTCTTCGTAGTGCAGTCGGGTGTCGTGCTCGGCGAGCAGGCCGAAGAACTCGTCTACGGCTGCCGTCTGGCTGTCGATGTCGCCCAGCGTGTTCATCATCTTGCGGAAGGCTGCCGAGCCGGCCAACCCCTTGGTGTACCAGGAGATGTGCTTGCGGGCGACTTTCAGTCCGGTTTCCTCGCCATAAAAACCGTAGAGGTCGGCAAGGTGCTCGCGGCAGACCGTGTGGATTTCGGTGACGAGCGGCGGCGGCAAGATTTCGCCGGTGGCCAGGAAGTGCTCGATCTCGCGGAAGATCCACGGCCGGCCCTGCGCTGCGCGGCCGATCATGACGCCGTCGGCTTTGGTGTACTCGAGCACGAAGCGGGCTTTTTCGGGCGTGGTGATGTCGCCATTGGCGATCACCGGAATCTTCACCTGCGATTTGACCAGCGCAATGGTGTCGTACTCGGCGTCGCCGGTGTACTGGTCTGCGCGCGTGCGGCCATGGATGGCGATGGCGCGGATGCCCGATTCTTCGGCGATGCGCGCGATGAGCGGGGCGTTCTTGTTCTCGCGGTTCCAGCCGGTACGGAATTTGAGCGTGACGGGTGTGTCGGGCACGGCCGACACCACGGCTTCGAGAATGCGTGCGACCAGCGGCTCGTCCTGCATCAGCGCCGAGCCGGCCATCACGTTGCACACCTTCTTGGCCGGGCAACCCATGTTGATGTCGATGATCTGCGCACCGCGATCGGCGTTGTACTTTGCGGCCTGAGCCATCATCGACGGGTCGGCGCCGGCGATCTGCACCGAGATCGGGTCGACCTCGCCGTCATGGTTGGCGCGGCGCTGGGTCTTGGCGCTGCCGTACAGCAGCGAGTTGGACGTGACCATCTCGGAAACCGCAACGCCAGCGCCCAGCTTCTTGCACAACTGGCGGAACGGACGATCGGTCACGCCGGCCATCGGTGCCACGAACAGGTTGTTGCGCAAATTGAAGCCGGCGAACTGCATGGGCGACGAAATTCCGGGTGGGGGCGGGAAGGGCGTCATTCTACCGCAGCGACCGGCCTGCGTGGCCGACCGAGTAGGTGTCTGGCTCACATAAACAACGCCGGGCGGCGCGCGTTTGGCGTTGGGCGCCTCAGCTCGAGCGACGGCGCGGTGCCCAACGAACGTCGCAAGCGCTTGTCTGGCCGTGGCTTCATGGCCACGCGCGTGCGCCGAACATCATGCGTCGCGCGACGAAGCTGCGCAGTGGGCTGCATAGGTCCAGCGCCGTAAGCCCCAGGCCGCGCGCCACTGACAGCGGCCCGAAATCGTTGGCGAAGACGCGGATCAGGCCGTCGGTGAAACCGATCGTGCCGGCGCGGTCGAGTCGGCGGCCACGCGCCCACGCCGCGAGTAGCGTCGGGTCGCCCGGGTCGGATGCATCGCGCAGCGCGGCGGCGAGCGTGTGCACGTCGCGCAGCGCAAGGTTGAAGCCCTGGCCGGCGACCGGGTGCAGGGTTTGTGCGGCATTGCCGAGCCATGCGGTGCGCGGCCCGACTGCGCTTTCGCGGTAACGCAGCGCCAGCGGGTAGCGCAGACGCGGGCCGACCGAGGCGAGCGCGGTGCGCCCGCCGATGGTCTGCTGCAGGTGTGCCAGGTAGGCGGTGTCATCGAGTGCGGACAGGCGATCGGCGGTGTCGCCCGAGACCACCAGTACGCTGGCGTAGCCGTCGCCGAACGGCAGCAGGGCGAGCGGGCCTTCCGGCGTGAAGCGTTCGAAGGCCAGCCGGCCGTGCCCGTCGCGCGGGTGCACCGTGGCGATCAGCGCGTGCTGCCCGTAGTCGCGGCTCTTCACTGCTTCGCCTTCGCCGGGGGCGCCTTCGGCGCGCACGATCAGTTGCGCGCTGAATGGTTCATCACCGTTGAGCGGCACGGTGATACGGGCGCCGTCGGGCGTGGCGTCACCGACGCTGGTGTGGTCACGTACTTCGATGCCTGCGGCCTCGACGGCGGCGCGCAATGCGCCGGTCAGCACGCCAGCCGAGACGACATGGCCAAGTGCCGGCACGCCGAGTTCGGCCGCACGCAGCACGGTGCGGCCGAAGCCGCCGCGTTGCGAGACATGGATGGTTTCGATCGGTGTCGCGGACAGCCCGTGCCACACGCCGAGGCGTTCGAGGATCAGGCGTGAGCCGTGGGCCAGCGCGAGGGCGCGCGGGTCGGTCGTGGCGGCTTCGCGGTCGCGCCCATCGGCCACGACAATGCGCTGGCCCGAGTCGGCCAGCGACAGCGCCAGAGCAAGTCCTGCCGGCCCGCCGCCGACGATGAGCAGGTCTGCTTCGCTCATGCCCCGTCGCGCATCAGCGCTTCGATTTCGTCGGCCTCGCGCGGCACGCCGTCGGTGAGGTACTCGCAGCCGTCAGCCGTGATGACGGCATCGTCCTCGATACGGATGCCGATATTCCAGAAGGCCTCCGGCACATCGTCGGCGGGGCTGATGTAGCAGCCCGGTTCGATGGTCATGACCATTCCCGGCACCAGCGTGCGCCACTCGCCGTCCTGCTTGTACTCGCCGGCGTCGTGCACGTCGCGGCCCAGCCAATGACCGGTACGGTGCATGTAGAAGCGGCGGTAGGTGTGCTGATCCATCACCTCGTCGAAGCTGCCGCTAAGCAGGCCCAAGTCGAGCATGCCTTGGGCAAGCACTTCCACAGCGGCTTCGTGCGCGGCGTTCCAGTGCTGGCCGGGGCGGGTTTCGGCGCGCGCCGCGTGCTGCGCGGCCAATACCAGCTGGTAGACGTCGCGCTGGGCGCCAGAAAAGCGGCCGTTGACCGGCAAGGTGCGTGTGATGTCCGACGCGTAGCCGTCGAGTTCGCAGCCGGCGTCGATCAGCAGCAGATCGCCGTCGGCCATGCGACGGTCGTTCTCGACGTAGTGCAGGATGCAGGCGTTCGGTCCGCTGGCAACGATCGACGGATAGGCCGGAAACTGGCTGCCCGCGCGGCGAAAGGCGTGCAGCAGTTCGGCGTCGATCTCGTATTCGAAACGACCCGGCTGCGTTGTACGCATCGCGCGGCAGTGAGCTGCGGCCGAAATTTCACCGGCGCGACGCATGATCGCGAGTTCCGAGGCGTCCTTGATCAGGCGCATCTCATCGATTTCGGCCAGCACGTCGCGGATGCTGTGCGGCGCCGTCGAGCCGGCGCGGGTCTTGGCGCGCACGGCATTGAGCGCGCGGGTAATGCGTGCGTCCCACGCGTCGTCGTAGCCAAAGCCGCACCACAGCAGCGGCTGGTCGACGAGCAGTTCGGGCAGCTTCGCGTCAAAGTCGTCGATTGCGTGTGCAGCGTCGAAACCGAAGGCTTCGCGCGCCGCATCCGGCCCCCAGCGACGGCCGTCCCAGATTTCACGTTCCTGGTTTTTTTCGCGGCAGAACAGCACGCTCTTCGGCGTGTCGCCGGCGATCAGCACGACGATGGCCTCCGGCTCGCCGAAGCCGGTGAGGTAATGGAAGCGGCTGTCATGACGATACGGGTAGTGCGTGTCGCTGTTGCGCGTGCGCTCCGGCGCGGTGGCCAGCACGGCCACGCCACCGGCGGCGGCCTGCATGCGCGCAATCAGGCGCTCGCGGCGGCTGCGGAACGGGGCGATGTCGGGTTTGAGACGTTCGATGGCGGTGTTCATGGCGTGATTATGGCACTGCCGGCAGGGGTTTGTTTGGGGCGGAGGTGGTTGCTTCGGTTGGCGTGCGTTGGCCGGGACTCGCCCCGGCGGGCGACCTACTTTCTTGTCGCGCGACAAGAAAGTAGGCAAAGAAACGCGCCCCGCCGTCTCGCCGGCTTCGCCGGTTCCCTCGCTCCGGGCGGTTTCACCGGCCGGTCCTGAACTCGCTTCGCTCAGACAGCAGGACCGGACTTCCCCGGCGAAACCACCCTCCACTCGGCGAGCCAGAGGGGATGAGGGTGCCAGGTGAGCCGCCAAGCTTGTGACTGTTCGCCACTTTGGGGTACGGCTTGTTTACCTCTCCCTTCTGAGCCGCTGAGCGGAGAGTGCTCACGGCGGGGCCTTCCGGCCTTGCTGTTTGAGCGAGAGCGAGTTCGCAAGGCCGGCCGCCGGGAGTGCTTGCAGCGAAGGGACCCCGAAGGGGCGGCGAGGAGGGTGCACTTCTTTGCCTTCTTTCTT
Organism: Pseudazoarcus sp. NS34; assembly: GCF_059703725.1. NCBI lineage: Bacteria > Pseudomonadati > Pseudomonadota > Betaproteobacteria > Rhodocyclales > Zoogloeaceae > Pseudazoarcus > Pseudazoarcus sp. NS34. Next base: position 531,451 of record NZ_BAAKIZ010000003.1, on the reverse strand, counting down.
GTTGCACTACAAGAAAGAAGGTCGCCCGCCGGGGCGAAATCCCGGCCGGTCGAGGCATGCACGGGCGCTATCCAGTGACTCCAGACGGCGGCGTCCGCAAGCTGCGATCCAGTTCCTCCAGCCGCTCCGGCGTACCCACGTCGATCCACTGCCCTTCGTGCAACGCGCCGGAGACGCGTCCTTGCGCGATGGCTGCGCGCAGCAGGGGCGCAAGCCGCGCCGGCTCGCCAGCAGCGAGGTCAGCAAACAGGGCCGGATGGTAGGCACCGATGCCGGAGAAGGTCAGCGCGGGAGCGTCTTCAACGATGCGGCTATCTGCGAGCGCGAAGTCGCCGGTTGGGTGGTGCTGGGGGTTGGCGACCAGCACGAGGTGGGCGAGGTCGCCGTCCGCGCTTAGATGCGCGGCCGCTGCATGCACCGCGGAAAGGTCGGCGTCGCAGAAGATGTCGCCATTGACGACGACAAAGGGCTCCGGCCCTAGTAGCGGCATTGCCTGACGGATGCCGCCGGCGGTTTCGAGCGCGACGGCTTCGGGCGAATAACGGATAGCCACGCCGAGGGCCGCGCCGTCGCCCAGTGCGGCTTCGATGCAATGCCCCAGGTGGGCGTGGTTGATGACGAGGTCGACAAAGCCGGCGTCGCGGAGGCGCTCGATCTGCCACACGATGAGTGGCTTGCCGCCGGCTTCGAGCAGTGGTTTCGGGCAGGTGTCGGTCAACGGACGCATGCGCTCGCCGCGGCCGGCGGCGAGGATCATAGCGCGGGTCATCGGCGCGCCATCAGAAGGTGTAGCCGACAGCAACGGCTTCGGGTTCGAGTCGGTCGAGCAGCCTGAGCAGCGGCTTGAGGTCGCCGTAGCGCGCGCAGACTCGGCGCAGATGCGTGCGCACCACCGGAATGTCGTTGAGGTAGCCCGTCTTGCCGTCACGATGCGCGAGCCGCGCGAAGATACCCATGACCTTGAGGTGTCGTTGCACGCCCATCCACTCGTAGTCGCGGTGAAAATCCGGGAAATCGGCACGCACCGGCAGACCGAGCTTGCGGGCAGCTTCCCAGTAGCGGATCAGCATGTCGAGCTCGAACTGTTCTTCCCAGTGGATGTAGGCGTCTTTCATCAGCGAGACGAGGTCGTAGCTGATCGGGCCGTACACGGCATCCTGGAAATCGATGATGCCCGGATTGCCGTCGGCGACGCGCATCAGGTTGCGCGAATGGTAGTCGCGGTGCACGAAGACCTGTGGCTCGGACAGATTCACGGCGAGCACCCGGGCGTAGACCTTTTCGAGCGCTTCGCGGCCGGCGGTGTCGAGCTCGGCGCCCAAGTGGCGGCCGATGTACCACTCGTCAAACAGCCGCATCTCGCGTTCGAGCAGTTCACGCGAGTACTCGGGCAGCACACCGGGGCAGCTGGCGAGCTGGATGGCGGCGAGGCTGCCCAGTGCGTCGGCATACAGCGACGGCGCGTTGTCGGCGGTGAGCGCCTGCAGATACGTGGTGTCACCCAGATCGGACATCAGAATGAAGCCCTGCTCGGTGTTTTCGGCGACGATGTGCGGCACATTCACGTTTGCCGATGCAAACAGCCTTGCAACCGAGAGCCATGGTCGGCAGTCTTCGTGCTCGGGTGGAGCGTCCATCGCGATCAGACTGGGCGCTTCGGCGGTGCCGCGTACGCGGAAGTAGCGGCGAAAGCTGGCGTCGGCCGAGGCCGTGTCGAGTTCGATCGTGCGATCGGGCAGTGCCGAGGCAAGCCAGGTTTCGAGCTGAGCGCGTCTATGCACGGGTTCTCCGCAATGCTGGTGTAGAATTTTGCAAGTTTATCAAAGGGCCTGGCCAGACCGAACATGAGCGAGAGGGAACAGCGCTTGCGCGATAGCACTATCGAAGGTCGGCGGCCCAGGGTACTTGCCCTGCTACTGCTCATGTTCCCCGGCCTGACCCACGCCGGCGCGATGGTGCCATTGCGTGTGGATCCGTCGTTGCTCGGCGAGCGCGCCATCATTGCGCCCGCGGCGACGGCCGGCGGGGCGCTGGCCCCGGCGATGAGTGTTCGCCCCGAAATCAGTGACGGCCGCACCACGGTGCGCGCCCAGAGTATTCGCGGCCTGCGTTCGGTCGAAGTCATTGCCGAAGGGCAGGCCGAGATCGTCCGCGAGGACGACTTCAAGCTTACCGCTGACCGCCTCACCTACAACGAACTCACCGACGAGGTTTCCGTCGACGGCAACGTCCGTCTGGAGCAGGGTGATGACGTCATCACCAGCGAGCGCGGTCGCTTGGTGGTGTACGAGCAGACCGGCGAGTTCGTGGCGCCGGAATACGCCTTCACGACCCAGTCGGTGTCCAAGGAAACCGGCGCCGAGCGCACAATCGTCGGCCGCGGTGACGCCTCGATGCTGCGCTTCCAGGGCGAGAACAAGTACGTTCTCGAGAACGCGACCTGGACCACCTGCAAGCCGGAAAGCTCGGACTGGTATATCAAGGCTGGCTCCATCGCCCTCGACTACGACACGCAGGTAGGGGTCGCCAAATCCACCTCGCTGGTGTTCAAGGGCGTACCGCTGTTGTACTGGCCGAGCATGAGCTTCCCGCTGGGCGACCAGCGCAAGTCGGGCTTCCTGGTGCCCACGGTGGCGGCCTCCGAGAAGACCGGTTTCGATCTGGCCGTGCCGTATTACTTCAACATCGCGCCGAATTACGACGTCACGCTGGTGCCGCGCCTGATGACCAAGCGCGGTCTGCAGCTGGGTGCCGAAGCGCGTTACCTCGGCGACAACTACGAAGGCCAGACGCGCCTGGAGTGGCTGGCCAACGACAAGATCACCGGCGAGGCGCGCGGTCTGGCGTCGATTCAACACCGCCACAACTTTACCGATCGCCTGCGCGCGTCGCTGAATTTCAACGGCGTTACCGACGACGAGTACTTTGAAGATCTCAGTTCCACCCTGCAGGTGTCGTCACGGCGCAACCTGCTGCGTGAAGGGCGGATTGATTACTACGGCGGCTGGTGGAATGCCTCGGCGCTGGCGCAGAGCTATCAGACCCTGAGCGACGACATCGACTCACCCTACAAGCGCCTGCCGCAACTCACGCTGAACGCCCGTCGTGCCGACCTGCCGGGCGGTCTGGAGGTGGGCTTCGAGAGCGAATACGTAAACTTCCAGCATCGCGACGACGCCTTCAGTCAGGGCAAGCGCATGAGCGCCTACCCGCACATCGCGCTGAATATCCGCCGGCCAGGCTGGTACATCAAGCCCAAGATCGGTGCGCATTACACGCGCTACGATCTGGATGAGCCACTCAATCCCGGTGGTCCGACGTCGATCACCCGTTCGCTGCCGATCTTCTCACTCGACGCCGGCATGTATTTCGATCGCGAGTCCACGCTGTTCGGGCGCAACACGCTGCAGACGCTGGAGCCGCGCCTGTACTACGTGCGCATCCCGTACGAGGATCAGAGCGACATTCCGGAGTTCGATACCGCGCGTTATGACTTCGGCTTTGCGCAGATATTCTCCGAGAACCGCTACTCGGGGATCGACCGGATCGGCGACGCCGATCAGATCACCGCGGCGCTGACGACGCGCTTTATCGAAAATGACACGGGTATTGAGCGTCTGCGCGCGACCGTGGCGCAGCGCTTCTATCGCGAGGATCGTCGCGTCGGCCTGAGCGATGAGGTCATCAACAACTTCGGCCGCACTGATCTGCTAGCCACATTTTCGGGCCGCATCTCGCGCTCGGTGTCGCTTGATCTTGGCACCCAGTACAGCCCGCAAAACAAGACCACCGAGCGCACCAATGTGCGCCTGCGCTTTCAGCCCGAGCACCTCAAGGTCGTGAACCTCAGCTATCGATATCGGCGGGGCGACGGAGCGGATATCGACGACATTCGCGACGTCGACCTGTCCGGTCAGTGGCCGCTCGGCGGACGTTGGTACGGCGTGGGTAGGGTGACGCGCTCGCTCGAAGAGAAGCGCACCACCGAGGCGCTGCTTGGCCTCGAATATGTCAGCCGCTGCGGCTGCTGGTCATTGCGCACGGCCGTGCATCGTTTTGCGATCAACCCGAACGACGTCAACACGGCCTTGTTCTTCCAGCTCGAGCTGACCGGACTGGGCGGCCTCGGTTCCAACCCGGACAGCCTGATCCGGCGCAGTGTGCCGGGCTATGGCGTCATCAACGAGCCAGTGTCCGATCCGTATTTCGGTAATTGAGGCCAACAGATTGCTGTTTCCAATGAACATTCAAGCTACCTTCGTCCGCGTTTTCTCCGTCCTTGTTGCGGCCACTTGTCTCTATGGCCTACTGCATGCCGGTCCCGCATCGGCGCAGCGCGCCGTTCCGGTCGATCGGGTGATTGCGGTGGTCGGAGACGAAGTCATCACCTACGTTCAGCTGCGTGCCGCTATGGAGCGGGTCGTGCAGCAACTGCGTGCCCAGAACATCGAGCGTCCGCCGAACAACGTGCTGGCCGAGCAAGTGCTTGAACGCATGATCAACGAGCGTGCCCAGTTGCAGAAGGCTCGCGAGTTGGGTATCCGGGTGGAAGAAACCACCATGTCGCGTGCGGTCGGCCGGGTGGCGGAGAACAACGGGCTGACGGAAGTGGAGTTGCGCGAGGCACTTGAGCGCGAGGGAATTTCCTGGCGGGCTTTCCGCGAGAGTCTGCGCAACGAAATCCTGATCTCCCGGCTGCGCGAATCCGAGGTCGACAGCAAGATCGTCGTCACCGAAGCCGAAATCGACAACTTCATCGCCAACAACCCTGATGCGTTCACCGGCAACGAAGTGCTTGTCGCCCACGTCCTCATCCGCGTGCCCGAGGAAGTCAGCGAAGGTGACTTCAAGGCCCTGGAGGCCAAAGCGCAGGAAGTGCTGCGACGCCATGCGGCGGGGGAGCCTTTCGAGCAGCTGGCCGCAGAGTTTTCCGACGCGCAGGACGCGACCGAAGGGGGCGTGATCGGCTGGCGTACCCGCGACCGCCTGCCCGCATTGTTCGCCGATGCCGTGCGCACGCTCAAGCCGGGCGAAGTCTCACCGGTCATGCGCAGCGCCGCCGGCTTGCACGTCGTCAAATTGGTGGATACGCGCGGCGGCGGCGCGCAGGTTACCGAGAAGGTCGACCAGACGCGCGCGCGCCATATCCTGATCAAGACGTCCGAGATTTTGCCCGACTCCGAAGCCGAGGCGCGCCTGCGTGCGCTGCGTGAGCGCATCGTCTATGGCGACAGCTTCGAGGAGCTGGCGAAGGTGCACTCCGAAGACCTGTCCTCGGCCCGCGGCGGCGATCTCGGCTGGGTCTACCGTGGCGATACCGTGCCCGAGTTCGAGCGTGCGATGGACGCGCTGGAAGTCGGAGAAATCAGTCAGCCGGTGCGCTCGCCGTTTGGCTGGCACCTGATTCAGGTGCAGGAGCGGCGCGTTCAGGACGTGACCGAAGAGCGTACCCGGGCGCTGGCGCGTAATTCGCTGCGAGAGCGCAAAGCCAACGAGGAATACGAAAACTGGCTGCGCGAGGTGCGCGACTCCACTTACGTCGAGATTCGTCTGGATCGCGAGTGATGGCCCGCGGCGGCCCCGTCATTGCCGTAACGGCCGGCGAGCCTGCCGGCATCGGTCCCGAACTGTGTGCGCACCTGGCCCTGAATGACTGGGGCGTGCGTCCGGTGGTCATCGGTGACCTCCCCTTGCAGCAACAAAGGCTCGGTGCGCTGGCCGATCGAGTACGCGTGCGGGCGTATCAAATCGACGCAGCGCGCGAACCTGGCGTGCTCGAAGTCCTTCATGTGCCCCTGGCAGCGTCGTGCCGTGCCGGTACCACCGATCCGGTCAACGCCGCTCACGTGCTTGCCATGCTCGACCGCGCCATCGACGGTTGCCTGGCCGGCGAATTTGCCGCGATGGTCACCGCGCCGGTACACAAGGCCGTCATCAACGAGTCGGGCATCCCGTTCTCCGGCCATACCGAATACCTCGCAGAGCGTACCGCCACACCGCGGGTCGTGATGATGCTGGTCGGCGGTGGTCTGCGCGTGGCGCTGGTCACCACCCACTTGCCGCTGTCCGCCGTGCCCGCCGCAATTACGCCGGGCGTGCTGGAAGACACGCTGCGCATCCTGCATCGCGATCTGGTCGGACGCTTCGGCATTGCCAATCCGCGCATTCTCGTCGCAGGGCTCAACCCGCATGCGGGCGAGGGCGGTCACATGGGGCGTGAAGAGATCGAGGTCATCGAGCCGGTGCTGCAGCGCCTGCGTTCCGAAGGCATGCAACTGCTCGGCCCCTTGCCGGCGGACACGCTGTTCGTGCCGCACACCCTTGAGGGGGCAGACGCCGCGCTGGCCATGTATCACGACCAGGGCCTGCCGGTGCTCAAGCACGCGAGCTTCGGCGGGGGCGTGAACGTCACCCTGGGCCTGCCCATCGTGCGCACCTCGGTCGATCACGGCACCGCGCTCGATCTGGCCGGCACTGGCCGTGCGGATCCGGGCAGCCTGTTCGCCGCCATGCAACTTGCCGTCGACATCGTGGGCCGCAGCCATGTCTGAACACCGCGCGCGTAAGCGCTTCGGCCAGAACTTCCTGTCCGATCCGAACATCATCCGCCAGATTGTCGACGCCATCCGTCCGCAGCCGAGCGAGACCATGGTCGAGATCGGCCCGGGTCTGGGTGCAATGACCGACCCCATCGTCGAGCGCCTCGGCCATCTGCACGTTGTCGAGATCGACCGCGACCTCATCGCCCGCCTCAAGCAGCGCTATGGCCCGGACAAACTCACCATTCACGAAGGTGATGCACTGGCCTTCGATTTCGGTGCCCTCGGCGCAGATCTGCGTGTCGTCGGCAACCTGCCCTACAACATCTCCACCCCGCTGTTGTTCCATCTCGCCACCTTCGCTGGCGGCGTGCGCGACATGCACTTCATGCTGCAGAAGGAAGTCGTCATGCGCATGGTGGCCGAGCCCGACACGCCCGATTACGGCCGTTTGTCGGTGATGCTGCAGGTGCGCTTCGCGATGGGCAGCATTTTCGACGTCCCGCCCGGCGCCTTCCGCCCCGAGCCCAAAGTCACGTCCAGCATCGTGCGCATGGTTCCGCTGCCCGCCGACCGCCCCAAGCCGAACGACGAAGCCCTGTTCGGACGCATCGTGGCCGCAGCATTCGGCCAACGCCGCAAAACCCTGCGCAATACCTTGCGCGACTTCCTCTCCGATGCCGATTTCGAGGCGCTGGAACTCGACCCCGGCCTGCGCGGTGAACGCCTCACCGTCGCCGACTACATCGCCATCGCCAATCACGTCTGCCGCGCCCGATAGCAAGCACGTCGCACGTCCTGTCGAGGAAATCTGACAGCACGGTTGTTATGCGCGTTGGGCTCGGATACGCTGCCTAACATGCGCACCGGGTACGATTTTCGCGCTTTGAAAGCGGCTCCCGCTGCTTCCTGCGTAAAGCACTCGTTGCGTATGCGTATTTGCTGAATTGGACCGCAGTAGTCGTAGATCGCAGTGCTGTTGGATTGCTATGGATGTGCCGCGCATACGCTGTGCGGAGTAACGCGATGGTTGTTTCAGGCCTGATCCGTCTGTCGCTTCACGAAAGCCGGATCAGGGTTGTGTTTTGACAATCTTTATCTATAGGGACGGAGACAGAACATGAATACTCAAATCAAAAGAAAACTGCTCGGACTGGCTGCAATTGCAGCAATCGGCATGGCCGCCACTGCCGCAACGGCGCAGTCCAAGGACGCCGCGATCTCCTTCACCACGGACGACAAGGGCGTTGCGCCTTACGTTCTGGACAGCCGCCAGGTGATCACGACCAGTGGTTCCGGCCTGTGCTGGCGCACCGGTTTCTGGAGTCCGGCAGCGGTCCAGACGGCCTTTTCCGGCAGCTACCCGGCGGGCTGTGTATGTGACAAGGACATCGTTCCGGCGGACATGTGCAAGGCGCCGGACTGGAACAAAGCCAAGTAAGCGGTTTCTTTGTTGGCAGCGGCCGTTGAACTGGCGGCCGGTTATTGCGAGGGGGTAACGCTGCGATGGGCATGGCTCAAAGCAGAGTTGCCCCCTTGTGTTACTGGGGGGGCTGAAGCCGTTCTTGATAGGCAGCCGATTGAAGCGGCTAACGATTCTGTTGCGCCGAGCCGAACATGTGCCCGACCTTTGGCGCGTTCTAGCCGTCGGGAGGTTTCAATCCTTCGGGCAGGTATTTACCCCGAACAATGCATAAGCCGGACAAGTCCCCATCAGCCCCGTAATGAGCGGCAAGACCCCGATCCAGGTCCAGGGTGTGCCCACGTCCATGATGGCGAGGGCAATCAGGATCAGGCCGGCAACGATGCGGATGGTCTTGTCGATGGAGCCGACATTTCTGGTCATGGTGATTCTCCGGTCTCGCGCGGCTGATGTTTCAGAGATTGAAATCGGCGACGACGGGTGCGTGGTCCGACGGGCGTTCGAGCTTGCGAGGGGTCTTGTCGACGCTGCAGGCGCTGCAATGCTCCGCCAGCGCCGTGGTGACCAGGATGTGGTCGATTCGCAGACCGAAATTGCGGCGGAACGCACCCATGCGGTAATCCCACCAGGAAAAGCTTTTCTCCGGCTGCGCGAACAGCCGGAAGGCGTCTTTCAGACCGAGAGCCTCAAGGCGGAAAAAGGCGGCGCGTTCGGGCTCGGAAACGTGGATTTCGTCGCTCCAGTCAGGGTGAGCGTCGCGGTCTTCGGGGGCGACGTTGAAATCGCCGACCAGCGCGAGCCTGGGATGCGCGGCGATTTCGTCCTTGAGCCACGTGGTGAGGGCTTCTAGCCAACGCAGCTTGTACTCGAACTTGTCGGAGCCGACCGCCTGGCCGTTGGGGAAATAGCCGCAGATCACGCGCACGCCGTCGATCGTGGCGGCGATGATGCGCTTCTGCTCGTCACCCAGTTCGGGAATGTCTCGCACTACGTCCTGCGCCTCGGCGCGCGTGAGAAGGGCGACGCCGTTATAGGTCTTCTGGCCGTTGAACACTGCGTGGTAGCCAGCAGCTTCAAGCTCGGCCAACGGAAAGCCCTTGTCCTCGCATTTGAGTTCCTGCAGGCCCAGCACGTCGGGCTGGTTGGCGGCCAGCCAGTCGAGCACGTGGGGCAGGCGTACCTTGAGCGAATTGACGTTCCAGGTGGCGATCTTCACGCCGCCACCATGCCGCTGTGGCGCAACAGCGCGTCGACCTTGGGTTCGCGCCCGCGGAAGGCCTTGAAGGATTCGATGGCCGGGCGGCTGCCGCCAACGGCCAGGATCTCGCGCCAGAAGCGCTCGCCGGTGATCGGGTCGAGCAGCGTTCCGCCTTGCGCGCCAGCCTCTTCAAACGCCGAGAAGGCATCGGCGGACAACACCTCGGCCCACTTGTAGCTGTAGTAGCCGGCCGCGTAGCCGCCCGCGAAGATGTGCGAGAAGCTTTGCGGGAAGCGGTGCCATTCGGGCGGGGTCATGACCGAGACCTCGCGCCGCACGTCGGCCAGAACCTGCATCACGCGCTCGACCGGCACCGTGTCGCCCTCGGGCTGAAGCTGGCTGTGGATGAGCAGATCGAACAGCGAGAACTCGAGCTGACGCACGGTCTGCATGCCGCTCTGGAAGTTCTTTGCGGCGATCATCTTGTCATACAGCGCGCGCGGCAGCGGCTCGCCGGTGTCGACATGGGCGGTCATGCCGCTGAGCACGTCCCATTCCCAGCAGAAATTCTCCATGAACTGGCTGGGCAGCTCGACCGCGTCCCATTCGACGCCGTGGATGCCGGACACGGCGACCTCGTCGACCTGCGTGAGCAGGTGGTGCAGGCCGTGGCCGCATTCGTGGAACAGGGTCTGCACGTCGTCGTGGCTGAAGGTGGCGGGCTTGCCCTCGGACGGGCCGGAGAAGTTGCATACCAGATAGGCGATCGGCGTCTGCATGCCTTCGCGCGATTGCATGCGGCTGCGGGCGGAATCCATCCATGCGCCGCCGCGCTTGGTTTCGCGGGCGTGCAGGTCGAGGTAGAAGTGGCCGATGGTGTTGCCGTTGCGCTCGATGCGGAAGAAGCGTGCTTCAGCGTCCCAGGTCGGTGCCTGGTCGGGGAAGATGGTGACGCCATACAGGCGCTGGATCACACCGAACAGGCCTTCGAGCACACGCGGCTCGGGGAAGTACTGCTTCACTTCCTGCTCGGAGAAGTCGTAGCGTGACTGGCGCAGCTTTTCGGACGCATAGCCGACGTCCCACGGCTGCAGGTCATCCAGCCCCAACTCGCGCGCGGCGAAAGCGCGCAACTCGGCCAGATCGCGCTCGGCGAAGGGCTTGGCCTTGGCAGCGAGTTCGCGCAGGAAATCCAGCGCCTCGGCGGGCGATTCGGCCATCTTCGCGACCATCGAAACATCGGCAAAGCTGGTGTAGCCAAGCAGGTTCGCTTCCTCAGCGCGCAGCGCAAGGATGCGGCCCATCAGCGGGCCGTTGTCGAGCGCGGCATCGCCGAACTCGGAGGCACGCGTGGCGTAGGCGCGATACATGCGTTCGCGCAAGGGGCGGCTGTCGGCGTACTGCATCACCGGCAGGTAGGACGGCATGTGCAGCGTGAACTTCCAGCCCGGCTTGCCGGCCTTCTCGGCGGCAGCGCGCGCGGCGTCGACGACATCGTCCGGCACGCCAGCGAGATCCGCTGCGTCGGCGATCCACTCGGCGTGAGCATTGGTGGCATCGAGCAGGTTTTCGGAGAACTTCGCGCCGAGCGCGGATTGTTCTTCCTGAATCTGCTTGAAGCGCGGTTTGTCGGCATCGGGCAGTTCGGCGCCGGCAAGCCGGAAATCGCGTACTTCGTGATCGAGGATGCGCTGGCGCACCGGCGACAAGGTTGCGTACTCGGCGCTGTCGCGCAGCGCGCGGTACTTCTCGAACAGCGCCAGGTTCTGGCCGATGTCGGCGTAGAAGCTGGAGATCTCCGGCAGCATGTGGTTGTAGGCCTCGCGCCATTCCGGCACGTCGAACACGCTGTGCAGATGGCCGACCACGCCCCAGGCGCGGCCAAGGCGCTCGCCGGCTTCGGTCAGCGGAGCCACGAAGCCGTCCCAGCTTGGTGCGGTCGGATCGGAAACCTTTTCGTCAATGAGGCGGCGGTTTTCGTCGATCAGTTCGCGGATGGCGGGTTCGACATGTTCCGGACGGATGGCGTCGAAACGGGGCAGGGTGGAGAAATCGAGCAGCGGATTGGACATGGGGCCTCGGACGAACGGAAATGAACACAGACTGCGACCGCTGCGGGCAGCAGCGGTTCGCAGGTTCATTCTAACCGGGGCGAATCGGCTGCGGGGCAGCCGGCCAGACGGAGAGGCGGGCGCCTCCCCGAGATTTACTCGATCAGTTCGCGGTAGGCGTGCCAGCTGGCATAGCCGAGAACGGGCAGGATCACGCTCAAGCCGATCAGGAAGGTCGCGAAGCCGACCGTGATCAGCGCCACGATGAGGCCGGCCCACAGCGCCATGGCGCGCAAATTGCCCGCGACGGCACGTGCGCTGGACATCATCGCGGTGACGATGTCGGTGCCGCGGTGCATCAGCATCGGGATGGCGACTGCCGACAGGGCAAACACCACGACCGCGAACATGCTGCCGATGATGATGTAAGCGGTGATGAACTCGACTTGCGCGCCGGACACGAAGATGTCGCGGAAGAAGTTGCCGATCATGGCCGACTCGCCATGCCCGAACAGCGCAAACAGGATGGCGGAGAGGCGTTCCCAGACCAGCAGGGTGAGCGCCAGGAACACGCCAAAGAACATTAACTGGTCGCCGTGTCCGCGCAAGCCTCGCAGCGAATCGACGAAGCCGATGGACTCGCCCTGCTCCTCGCGCCGCGCGATCTCATACAGCCCTGCAGCCGCGATCGGGCCGACCAGGAAGAAGCCCGACACCGCCGCGACGAAGAGATAAGGCTTGCCGTCGGCCAGACTCAGGATCAGACCGCCGACGAGTGCCAGCACGATGCCGTAAGTGAGGCTGGCGACGGGGTTGTTACTCATGTCGTGCCACCCCATGCGTAGCCATGCGATGGGGCGGGAGGGCTCAATGTGGCGGATCTGTGGAAGATGGAAATGCTGGTCGAGCGGGTTGGTGTGCTGTTCCATGGCGCGATCCTCCTGAGCCGAAGCGTCGATGCGCACAGCGATGTGCCATCTGCTTTCAACATAGATCGTGGCGGTGCAAGTTGCGACCGGGAAATGCGTGGGAACAGGCCCTAGATCTCGGCCCAGATATTGCGGCAACGCGTTTCACGCAGGAACAGCGCGGCCAGCGTGCCGCATGCCGCGATGGCGGCCAGCAGCGCGAGCGCCGGAGTGAAGGTGTCGGGCGCGTACTGGCGCACGCCGGCCAAGATACTGCCGTCCCAGCCGCGGTCCATGATGAGCCCGACGACAGGCTGCAGCAGGGCGGCCGAAACGAAGCCGCCCATGTTCACGACACTGGTGCTCATGCCCGACAGATGCGGCGGATTGACCTCCTTGACGCAGGCCCAGGACAGCGTGAAGGCTGCCGTGGTGACGCCCATCAGCCCGAACAGTGTGAGGCTGGCGGCGACCGGCATGCGTACACCCGACAGCCACACCAGCCAGATCGTGCAGCACAGCAAGCCGGCGCAGAACAGCACTGGCTTGCGTCGGCCGATGCGGTCGGACAGCGTACCGATCAGCAGGCAGCCGATGGCAAAGCCGCCGAAATACAAGGAGATGTGGTTGGCGGCGGCGATGCGGCTGAGCTCATGTACCGACATCAGATAGGGCGTGGCCCATAAGCCGCCGAAGGCGAAAAAGCTGCCGCACAGACCGAAGTTGACCATCACGGCCGGCCAGGTGAAGCGGTTCCTGATCACGTTCAGCAACCCCTCGACGATGGCCGTACGGTCAAACCCCGCTGCACGTTCGCGCGGCACTTCGCGCACCAGCACCCACGTGGCGACCATCAACAGCAGCGAAATGGCCGCAGTGCCGACGAATACGGTACGCCAGGAAATCAGCTCGGACAGCGCTGCCAACGGCGTGCCGGCCAGCATCGAACCGATGTTGCCGAGCAGCATTGAAAGGCCGACCACGCTGGCGAAGCGATTCTCCGGAAACCACAGCGCGATGAGCTTGAGCATGGCCACGAAGACCACCGCCACACCCAGGCCGATGATGGTGCGCCCGATCATGGCCGTGCCCAGATCGGGCGCCAGTGCGAACATCAGGCTGCCGATGGCGGCCAGCAGACTGCCGCCGAGCAGCGTGCGGCGCGGGCCGACCGTATCGACCAGGATGCCGGTGGGAATCTGCACCAGCGCGTAGACGTAGAAGTAGGTCGCAGCGAGCACGCCGAGCGAAGCGGCGGTGGTCTGGAAGGCGGCTGCGAGGTCATCCGCCACGCCGGCTGGCGCGAAGCGGTGAAAGAAAGACAGCATGTAGGCCGCAATCACCACCCCGAGGGCGAGACTGCGGCCCGATGCCGTGCTGCTCATGTCAGTCCAGCGTGCTGCCGGTGATGCGCTCGAAGGCCTCGCGGTACTTGGCCGCGGTTTTCTCGATGACGTCCGGCGGCAGTTCCGGGCCCGGGGCCTTCTTGTTCCAGTCCAGCGTTTCGAGATAGTCGCGCACGAACTGCTTGTCGAAGGACGGCGGGCTGATGCCGACGCGGTAGCTGTCGGCCGGCCAGAAACGCGAGGAATCGGGCGTCAGCGCCTCGTCGATGAGATGCAGCGTGCCGGCCGAATCGATGCCGAACTCGAACTTGGTGTCGGCGATGATGATGCCGCGCTTCTGGGCGTGGAACGCCGCTTCCATGTACAGCGCAGTCGCCACCGCGCGGGCCTGCTCGGCCAGTTGCGCGCCGGTCTTGCCAGTGCCAGCCAGGGCGCCGGCGAGTGCCTTGTCGCAGGCCACGCAGGCTTGCTCGAAGGAGATGTTCTCGTCGTGATCGCCGACTTCGGCCTTGGTTGCCGGCGTGAACAGCGGAATCGGCAATTGCGTGGCCTGCTGCAGGCCCGCTGGCAGCGGAATGCCGCACACCGTGCCGGTCGTCTTGTAGTCGTTCCAGCCCGAGCCGGCGAGGTAGCCGCGCACCACCGCTTCGATGGGTAGCGGCGTGAGGCGCTTGACCACCAGCGCGCGGCCGCGCACCTGCTCGCGCTCGTCCGCGGACACAACGCTCTCGGGGTCAATCCCGGTGAGCTGGTTGGGGACGATGCTGGCGAGCTTTTCGAACCAGAAGTTGGCGGTGGCGGTGAGCACGCGACCCTTGTCGGGAATCGGATTTGGCAGCACCACATCGAAGGCCGACAGGCGATCGGTGGTGACGATCAACAACTTGTCGTCGCCGACGGCATAGATGTCGCGAACCTTGCCGCGCGCAATCAGGGGCAGGCTGGTGATCGACGAATTGAACATCGGGATGGCCACGGCACAGGACTCCGGTTGGGGCGAAAAGCGCGAATTATACGCGTCCGCCGCCGCTCTCCGCGGCCAGCCTTTTGCGCATGCGCCGCAGGCTCAGCGACACCAGTCCGGCAATCACCGGGATCGCGACGGCTGTGGCCACTTCCGGCGTAACTGGGGCGATTTGCGCCTCAAGTCCCTTGGCGACGTAATTAACCAACTGCGAGCCGTAGTAGGTGATGGCCACCACCGACAAGCCCTCGACGGTCTCCTGCAGCCGTAGCTGCAGCTTGGCCCGGCGGTTCATCTGTTCGAGCAGTTGCTGGTTCTGGCGCTCGAGCTCGATTTCGACGCGCGTGCGCAGCAGCACCGAGTTGCGCGCAATACGGCCGGACAGGTCTTCCTGCCGCTGCGCGATGGTGGCGCTGGTGTCCATGGCCGGCTGCAGGCGTCGCTCCATGAACTCGCGCAGGGTCGGGAAGCCCGTCACGCGGATTTCGCGAAGCTCCTCGATGCGCGCACGCACCAGGCCCCAGTAAGCGGCGCCTGCACCGAAGCGGTAGGTGTGCGTGGCGACCGACTGTTCGACGTCGGCGGCGAGTTTGGTCAGCCGCCCCAGCACGCGTTGTTCGCCCTCGGCGGTTTCGGCGCGCCCCATGCGATGCACGAGGTCGGCCAGTTCGTCTTCGGCGCGCGAGAGCAGGCGTGCAACCTGTTTGGCGACCGGGAAGGCCAGCAGCGCGATGACGCGGTAGGTCTCGATCTCGGTCAGTCGCTGCACGGTGCGGCCAGCCTGACGTGGGGTGAGTGAATCGTTCACCACCAGAAAGCGCGAGAAGCCATCGGTGATACGGAAGTCGGTGAACACCCAGCCGGCGCCGTGCGAAATCCTCGACACCACCATCTGTGTGGTGCCGGCCAGATGCTGGGCGACCAGCGCCTCCGGGTCGACCTCGCTCTTCGGGCGCACCACCACATGGGTGGCGACCACCAGCTGGCCGGGGATGTCGCGTCGCCATTCTTCCGGCACGGCCTGCAGGGCATGGTCGTCAGCCATGTCGCTGCCAGCGTCGGCCTTGCGGAAGAAGGTGTAGCTGGAGAACTCGTTGTGGCGCTCCCACTTGAAGCGGAACTCGCCTGCGTCGATGAAGACATGGCCGGAGTCGGTGGCCGGCTCCGGCAGGCCGAGGCTGTCGGCCAGTGCGGCCAAATGGCGCGGCTCGCGTCCGGCGCTGCCATCGTGGTGCAGGAAGGCCAGATAGGTCACCGTCTCCGGTGAATGCAAAGGCACTGGCGGGCGGGCGTGCACCTCGTCGTTGAGCGTCAGGCGCAGCGGGTGTTGTTCAAATGGCACGGGCATGGGCAAACGTGGTTCCTCTGCGGCTGCGGGGCGGGCCTGCAAACAGCCCGCTTCGTATAATACTGATACATATTGACGTTTGATTGACTGTGAGGCGAAGACAATGCGCGCCCCGGTCGTCGAACCGGGTCACGTCGAACGCTTCCGTCTGAATTGCAGCCGAGCTTATGCCTGACTCTTCCGCCGCCATCCTCGCTCGTCCCTGTTTGTCAGTGGTCATTCCGGCCTTCAACGAAGTCGACAATGTCGGCCCGCTGGTGGCGGAGCTGGCCCGCGTGCTTGACGGTCTGGAGGGCGGCTTCGAGATTCTCGTTGTTGATGATGCCAGCACCGACGGTACGGGCGATGCGCTGCGAGCCCTTGATCACCCAGCCTTGCGCGCGATATTCCATCGCATCAACTGTGGTCAGAGTGCAGCGGTGGCGAGCGGCTTTCACGCAGCGCGTGGTGAGTGGGTGGCCACGCTGGATGGCGACGGCCAGAACGACCCGGCCGACCTTCCCGCGATGCTTGCGCGTGCTCTTGCCGACGGCGCGGACTGCGTGACCGGCGTGCGCAAGCGGCGCCAGGACAACCTCGTGCGCCGCTTCTCGTCGCGTGTGGCCAATGGTTTTCGCAACTGGATCACCGGTGATTGCGTTACCGACAGCGGCTGCGGCGTGCGCGTGGTGCGGCGCGCGGCCTTGCGCGAGGTGCCGGTCTTCAACGGGATGCACCGCTTCCTGCCGACCTTGCTGCGCGCGCAGGGCTTTTGCGTCATCGAGCATGAGGTCAATCATCGCGAACGTCGCTCCGGCGTGTCCAAGTACGGGGTCGGTAACCGGCTGTGGCGTGGCATCCGCGACTGCTTTGGCGTGCGCTGGTATCTGCGGCGCGCGTTGCGGGGCGATCGCGTTGCGGGAGGTCGGCGGTAATGGATCGCGAGCTCCACGCTCCGCTGGATGCCGGGGCCGTGCCGCGAGGGGCCGAGGAGGTCAGGCACGCCGCCGCGAGCGGTTCGCGCAAGCTGTTGATCTTGCTCGCCATTGCCCTGATTCTGTTCGGTTTCTTGCACTTCACCGCACTTGGCCAGCGCCTGCATGACGGGCCGGAGATGCGCGCCCTGCTCGAAACCGGCGACCTTGAGGCCGCGCTGTGGTTTGTCGGAGCGACGATCCTGCTGATGTCCATCGGCACGCCACGCCTGCTGTTCTACGCCTTGGGCGGCTTTGCCTTCGGCTTCTGGGCGGGACTGGGCCTTTCGCTGCTTGCGAGTCTGCTCGCTTCGTTCATCGTGTTTCGTGTTGCGCGCTGGGGCGGGCGTGATTGCCTGAGCCAGCGTTTCGGGCAACACGGTCTGTTCTCCCGCATCGTGGCGGTACAGCCCACGGTGCTGTCCGTGGCGCTGGTGCGCTGTCTGCCGGTCAGCAACCTCGTCATCAACATCGCACTGGCATTCAGTACGGTGCGCAACCAGGCCTTCGTGTGGGGAACCCTGATCGGCTTCCTGCCGCAGGGAGTGGTGGCGGTGCTGCTCGGCAGCGGTGTCGCAGATGATGTCGCGCTCGAAGGCGCTGTTCAGCTGGTGGCCGCCGGTGTCATCGCGCTGCTTTTTCTGGGCTATTCGCTGTGGCGCCGCCGAACGACGCGCACAGAAGAGGCGAAGGGATGATGCGTTCGCGCGGTGCCTGGTTGATGGTGCTGACGGCACTGGTGATGCTGGTATTCCTGATCCGCATCACAGGCCCGAGCGATCTCGAAGGCTACGCCCAGCACCGCAACGTCGGTTACGTCATGGACCTGATGTGGGGCAGCGGCAGCTGGCTGACACAGCACGACATCCAGGGGCGCATCCTGTCGAAGCCGCCGCTGCATACCTGGACGATTGCGCCATTCGCCGCACTCCTCGGGGTAGACCGCCTGGCCATGAGCCTGCCCTCGCTGCTGGCGGTGCTGGCACTCGGTTTGCTGGTGTTCGAGGCCGGGCGGCGGCGTTTCGGCTTGCTCGCCGGTGGCATGGCCGGAGTGGCGATGGTCATGGCGCCACTCATTTCCAAGCACGTTGCCCTGGTGCGCTCGGATGCGCTGTTCACACTGCTGATCACCATCGCTGCACTGGCCGCCTGGCACGCCTGGGACAAGGGAGATGGAAACTGGCGTGGCTGGACGTTGTTCTGGATCGCCGGTGCGCTGGCCACGCTCACGAAGGGCCCGTTGGCGCTGGTGCTGGCCTCCGCCGGTCTGCTGGCGGTGTTCTGGGAGATGAGGGCCGATCCCGCCACCCCGCGCCCTCGCGGCACCCATGTGCCAGGGCTGCTGGCCTTTTTTGCCATCACGCTGGGCTGGCTTCTGCTGGCGCTGCTGGAGCAGGGCCAGGACCTGATCAACAAGATGTTCCTGCACGAACTCGTTGGCCACGCGACGGGTACGACCCGGCCTGGCAGCAGTGGCAGTCCGGGCGAGAACCTGATCAAGCCGAGCATCTACCTGCTGTTGCGCTTCCTGCCGTTTTCCCTGTTCTTCTTCTACGGTCTATGGCGCGTGTTCCGACGCCCGGCGCAGGATATCGTCGAGCGGCGCTTCGAGCGCTTCCTGACCTGCTGGATATTGACCGGGCTGCTGATCTTCTCGCTGGCGGCTCACCACCGGCCCGATCTGCTGCTGCCGCTGTGGCCGGCCTGTGCACTGTTGAGCGGGCGCGAAATGGCGCGGCTTGCCATGCGCATCGGCGTGCGGTGCTTTGGGGTATGTGCGGGGGCGGTCGTGCTGCTATTGCTGGTAGGGCTGTTTGCTCAGTATCACGTGACCTGGGGCGGGCGCGCCGAAAATACCGAGGTGTCGCAAAGCATCCGTGAAGCGGTTGAGGCGTTTTCTGCAAGTGGTCTGGATGCCCAGGCGCTGGAACACTACGGCACGCCGGTGACTTTCCAGATGCATCTGCATACCGTGCGCAGATGGCGCACGCCGGCAGAAATCGAAACCCTGCTTGACGCTGCTACGCAACCGGTGCTGATCGCGCTCGGCTACAAATCGTATACCGACCCCAAGCTGGAGGCTCCGGGTCGGGTCGTCGAGGAAGTGTTCCAGTGGCCGACGGGCTCACGCGATGAAGCGGTGGTGCACATCTACCGCGTCTCGCCCGTCGTGGAATCCGCGCTTACTGCGCCTGCGGAATGATCAGCACTTCCACGCGGCGGTTGAGGGCGCGTCCGGCGGTGGTGGCGTTGTCAGCCACCGGGCGGCTGAAGCCGTACCCCGTGGCCTGGATGCGGCCTGCGGACACGCCGCGTCCGATCAGATAGCTCGACACGCTCTTGGCGCGGTTTTCCGACAGCGTCTGGTTATAGGCGGCCGAGCCAGTCGAGTCGGTATGGCCTTCCACGCGCACGACGGTGCCGGGGTATTGCGCGATGCTGTTGGCGATCTGGTCGAGCACCGGACGGAACTGGGACTTCACGTCGGCGCGGTTGGTGTCGAAGGTGATGTTGTCGGGTGCCTGCAGGCGGATGGTGTCGCCGTCACGCACCACGTCTACGCCGGTGCCTTGCATGTCACGGCGCAGTTCGGATTCCTGTTTGTCCATCTGACGACCGATCAGGCCACCCACCGTGGCGCCGACAGCTGCGCCGATCAAGGCGCCCTGGCCGCGATCGCTGCTGCCCGAGACACCCACGCCGAGAATGGCGCCAGCACCAGCGCCAATCGTTGCGCCGGTCGCGGTCTTGCGGTTTTCACCGGTGTAGGGGTTGTTTGCGCAGCCAGCGACCAAAAGGGTGGCGGCGAGAATGGCGAGCGATGCATTTTTCATGATGGATTCCTCTGGAGGTTGAAGGCGTCTGGATTTTGCGTCCAGTATTCCTGCCCCGGCGAGTCGCGGCGGAGCGTTCTTTGTAAGCGCCTGCGTCAGCGGCCGGCGCGCCAAAGCACGAGGTCGGAGGGAAGGTCCACGTCATGCAGGGTAGCACCCAATGCCAGGGTCCAGCCAAGTGCCTGGATGCGCGCGCGGGTCTCGGCTGCGACGGACGAGGTGCTCCATGCGATGCCCTCGAACAGCGAAGGCTCAAAGTGAGTGAGGCCCAGCAAGGCGTAACCGCCATCGGTGGTGGGGTACAGGCATGCGTCCGCCGACTCCAACGTATGGGCCGCGGCGCGCAGCAGTGCTGCGCTCATCTCCACGCAATCCGTTCCGCTCAGCAGTACGCGCTGCCCCTTATCGAGGCTGCGTCGGGCAGCCCGCGCCATGCGCTGGCCCAGATCGCCCGCGCCTTGCGCCGTCTGCGCGATGCCGGCCGGCAGCGGGATGCCGGACCAGGCTTCGTCCTCTGGCGCCGGATCCATGCACAGTTCGACTTCGCCGCACTGCGCTTCCAGGGCAGCAGCCAGCGTGTGTTCGAGCATTTCGCCGGCCAGCGTCGCAGCCCCTTCCGCTCCCAGTGCCGGGATCAGACGGGTCTTGACGCGGCCTGGCACGGGCGCCTTGGCGAACACGATGATGCGCGTGTTCACCGGTATCGCTCCGCCAGGCGCTCAGCGGATACGCCGCGCCAGTAGTCCCAGCGCAGCCGCCACATCAGCACGATGGTGCGCCATACGCCACGCTGCTCCCAGCGTCGGCCGGAGGTGCGTACCTGCGCCCGCAGGCAGGCCGGGCGTGATTGGCGCAGCAGGCGCCGCGACAGTTCGATGTCTTCCATCAGCGGCTGGTCGGGGAAGCCGCCTGCTGCATCGAAGGCGGCACGCGATATGAAGATGGCCTGGTCGCCGGTGGCGATGCCGCTCAGGCGCGAACGCAGGTTCATCAGCGCGGCGACCACGCGCAGCATGGCGGGACGGCCTTCGATGACGACGTCGAAGCGGCCCCACACGTGCTTGCCGGACAGCGCATCGAGAACCAGCCGCCCGGCCTGCGGTGGCGGTTGCGTGTCGGCGTGCAGGAACAGCAGCACCTCGCCGGTGGCCGCCGCTGCGCCGGCGTTCATCTGGCGGGCACGGCCTGGCGCGGATGTGAGCACGGTGACGCCGCACTGGCGGGCCACGTCGGCCGAACCGTCCGTGCTGCCGCCGTCGACGACGATGATCTGTGCGTCCATATCGCGCAGCGCGTCGAGCAGGGCGGGCAGACGTTCCGCCTCGTTCAGCACCGGGATGACGATAGACAGGCGCATCGTTCAGCTACGCGGTTCGATGCGCTGCTCCACATGCGGCGCGGCTTCGGCCGGGCCGAGGCGCCAGTGGTGGTAGCGCGCCAGCCAGCCCAGCACCCGCTGCGGGGCGTTGGCCCGCTTCCATTCGCCGGCCACATACTTGTTGGCTTCGGCCATGGTCGGGTAGGAGTGGATGGTGCCGAGGATCTTGTTCAGGCCGAGGCGGTGTTTCATCGCCAGCACGTACTCGGCGAGCAGTTCGCCGGCGTGCTCGCCGACGATGGTGACACCGAGGATGCGGTCCGAGCCCGGCGGGGTCAGCACCTTGATGAAGCCGTGGTCGGCGCCGTCGGTAATGGCGCGGTCGAGGTTATCGAGACCGAAGCGCGTGACTTCGAAGGCGAGGCCGCGCTCCTGCGCTTCCGCTTCGTTGAGGCCGACGCGTGCCACCTCGGGGTCGACAAAGGTCACGTGCGGCACTACCGACCAGTCCACCGCAAAGCGTTTGAACTGCCCGAAGAGGCCGTTGACCGCGGCATACCAGGCCATGTGCGCGGCAGTGTGCGTGAACTGGTAGGGGCCGGCCACGTCGCCGACGGCGTAGATGTTGGGGTACAGCGTTTCCAGATACTCGTTGGTGTGGATCGTGCGCTCTGCCGGAATGCCCAGCGCTTCCAGCCCGTAGCCCGACAGCCTGGCCTTGCGGCCGACGGCGATCAGCAGCGCGTCGAAGGCAATGTGCCGCACGCCGGCCTCGCCCTGCACGACGAGCACCCGTCGGCCGGCTTCGCGCTCGATGCGCAGCGTCTCGCGGCCGGTCAGCACCTCGACGCCGTCGGCTTCAAGCGAGGCACGCACGGCGGCGGCCACGTCTTCGTCCTCGCGCGGCAGCAGGCGCGGCCCGTGCTGAACCTGAACCACTTGCGAACCGAGCCGCGCGAAGGCTTGCGCCAGCTCGCAGCCGATCGGCCCGCCGCCGAGCACCACCAGCCGCTCGGGCACTTCGTCGAGCTGCGCGAAGCGCTCCCACAGCGTATCGCTGGTGACATAGCCCGAATCCTCGATGCCGGGGATGTCCGGCACGACCGGTGAGGCGCCGGTGGCGAGCACGATGGAGCGCGCGGTCAGGCGCTGACGCGTGCCGTCGTTGAGTCTGATTTCGACCGTCCACGGGTCGACCAGCTTCGCGTAGCCCTGCAACACCTCGACGCCCAGGGCGGTATAGCGCTCGATGCTGTCGTGCGGTTCAATGGCGCGGATCTTGTCGTGTACGCGCGCCATCACCGCGCGGAAGCTGAACCTTGGCTCGGCCGCCTGCAGCCCGTAGTGCTCGGCCTGACGCATCTGGTGGGCCGCCTTGGCGCTGCGGATCAGTGCCTTGCTTGGCACGCAGCCGGTGTTGAGGCAATCGCCACCCATGCGGTGGGCTTCGATCAGCGTGACCTTGGCTTTCACGGCGGCAGCAATGTAGGCCGACACCAGCCCGCCGGCACCGGCGCCGATCACGATCAGGTTGCGGTCAAAACGCGCAGGTTGCGTCCATTTTGCATACACGCGCTTGCGGCGAATCCGCTCGATCACGAAACGCGCGATCAGCGGGAACACGCCGAGCAGCGCGAACGATGCGAGCAGGCCGGGCGAGACGATGTCGCTCAGGCGCTCGATCTGGCCGATCTGCGTGCCGGCGTTCACATACACGGCCGTGCCGGCCAGCATGCCGAGCTGGCTGACCCAGTAGAAGGTGCGCGCCTTGAGCGGCGTGAGCCCCATCAGCAGGTTGATCAGGAAGAACGGAAACACCGGCACCAGTCGCAGCGTGAACAGGTAGAAGGCGCCGTCGCGCTCGACGCCACGGTTGATCGCACCGAGCCGGTCGCCGAAACGGTTCTGCACCGTATCGCGCAGCAGAAAGCGCGACACCAGAAAGGCCAGCGTCGCGCCGATGCTCGATGCGAAGGACACCAGCACCAGGCCCGTGAGCAGGCCGAACAGCGTGCCGGCAGCGATGGTCATGATCGCTGCGCCGGGCAGCGACAGCGCGGCCATCACCACGTAGGCCGCGAAATAGGCGCCCAGCACTTCCCACGGGTGGGCAGCGTACAGTTCGGCGAAGCCGGCCTGCCCCTGCTTGAGTGCGTCGAGCGTGAGGTGGCGGTCGAGGTCGAGCGCGAAGAAGGCGATGACGACGGCCAGGATCACGCCGACGAGGACAAGTTTTTTCATGATCGCGCGCTCACAGTGCGCCGCCGCAACTACTGCCCTGACCGGCTGTACAGCCGTAGCAATGGTCGGCAACGCGGATGGGGTGGCCTTCCAGCTCGGTGCGCAGCAGGTCGCGCAGATGCGGCCGGCCGGTACCGGGCAGCGCCAGGCCAAGCTGCTGGTTGAAGTCGCAGTCGTACAGATAGCCCTGCCAGTCGACGCTGACCAGATCGCGGCACATCACGTCGTCGAGGTTCTCGGCCGCGTAGTTGTCCTTGAGCAGACGCATGTAGTCGTTGAACTGGCCCCTGGAAATCAGCGTGCTGCCAAAGCGCTGGATCGGCATGTTGGTGATCGCGTAGAGCAGGTCGAACTCGATGCCGAAGTGGTCGAAGAGTTCGCGCTTGTAGTCGGCCTGCAGCTTCACCTGGTTTGGCGGCAGGCTGGCGCCCTGCGGGTTGTACACCAGGTTCAGTACGCGTTTTCCGTCGCGCCCGTAACCCAGTGCGTTGAGCCGCTGCAGGCCGGCGATGCTGCGCTCGAACACGCCGTCGCCGCGCTGTTTATCGACGTTCGCGGCGGAGTAACAGGGCAGCGAGGCAGTGACTTCCACCTCGTGCTCGGCGAGAAATTCCGCCAGATCCTCGTGGCCGGGTTCGGACAGGATGGTCAGGTTGCAGCGGTCGATCACGCGTACGCCGAGACTGCGCGCGGCGACCACCAGATCGCGGAAGCCTTCGTTCAGCTCCGGCGCGCCGCCGGTCAGGTCCAGCGTGGTCAGCCCGCGCGCGGCCAGCACTTCGGGAATCAGCGCCAGCGTCTCCGCATCCATCATCTCGCGCCGGTTGGGGCCGGCGTTGACGTGGCAGTGCAGGCAGGTCTGGTTGCACTTGTAGCCGAGGTTCACCTGCAGTGTGGTCAGCGTGCGCCGCCGGATGGCCGGGAATTCGGTGGCCTGGAGCAGGGGAAGGGTGGCGTGCATGCGGGACTCCGTGTGGTCTTGTGCGGCTTGGTCGTGCGGACGTGTGCAATCCTTACACATCGCGCCGCGAATGAATCATCCCGATTGAGAGTGCGTAAGGACTGCGACGTTCGTGCGACCAAGGCTTATTCCCCGACGGAGTTCGATCATGTCTGCAGTGTGTTGCCGCGTCACCATGTTGTTGCTTGCGCTGTTGGGCACGCAGACCTTCGCGGCGGGCATCACGCCGTTCTCCGGGGCGGTCGCTGGTCTGGAGCCGCCTGCGCCGTGGGCGCACCAGACGCTGCCCAAGGTTGAGCGCAGCAACCACTTTGCACTGGTCGAGGACGCGGGCGCGACGGTGCTGCGCATCGAATCCGACGCCGCAGCTTCGACCTGGCTGCATGCTTTTGCAGCGCCCGTGGAAGCCACGCGTTTGAGTTGGCGCTGGAAAGTGTCCAACGCCGTGCCCGGCTCCGACTTCACGCGCAAGGCCGGCGACGACTACGCCGCCAGGGTTTATGTGCTGTTCGATTATCCGGTCGACAAGCTCGGATTCGGTGACCGCTTCAAGATTTCGCTGGCCCGCACCCTGCACGACGTCGAACTGCCGGCCGCTGCGATTGCCTATGTGTGGGGCACGGCGCAAGGTGTAGATGACATCGGGCCCAACCCCTACACCGACCGTGTGCGCATGATCGTGGTGGATAGTGGCGACGTGCGCGCCGGGCAGTGGCAGAGTGTGGAACGCGATGTCGCCGCTGATTTCGAGCGCGTTTTCGGCGAACCCGCGCCGCGTATCGCCGGCGTCGTGGTCGGCGCCGATACCGACAACACCGGCGGGCGCGTCACCACGTGGTTCGGCGATCTGTCACTAGGCCGCTGAGGGTGTAAGGACGCAGCCGCAGCGGCGACAAAGCCCGACAATTTCATCTTCTACGGAACAACGAACATGGCTGGTGTGGATATTGCGGCGTTGAGCGCCGCCTTGCTGGTGCTGGCGGTGATCAGCGTGCTGATCTCGCCGCGCGTCACGGCGGCCGACGGCTTCTATCGCGGCGCCAGCGCCAGCGGGGCGGCGCCCGGCGTGTGGACGCTGACGCTGTCGCAGGTCACGACCTGGATCTTTGCGCGTTCGCTGCTCAACGCCGCCATCCTCGGCTTCTTTTTCGGCATCGCCGGTGTGCTGGCCTATGCGATGTACTACGGCTCATTCCTCACCGGCTGGCTGATCGTCGATCGTCTGCGCTTTCGCCACGGCGTGGGCAACATGCAGTCTTTCCTGGTCGCGCGCTACGGGCGGCTCGGCAACGCCTGCTTCAATTTCCTGCTGGCCATGCGCCTGCTCACCGAGGTCTTCGCCAATTTGCTGGTGGTCGGCATCGTCTTCGGCGTGGCCGGCACCTCGGCCTACACCTGGGCCATCCTGGCGGTGGCTGGCGTGACGCTGTTCTATTCGATGAACGGAGGTCTGCGCGCCTCGCTGCGCACCGACGTGTTGCAGATGGCCATCCTCGCCGTGCTGTTGGTGCTGCTGTTCGCGATGATGCTGCTGCATCCTGCTTTTGACGCTACGGCCGCGCTGGCCAGCAGCCCGGACTTCACCTCGCCCGGCTGGGTGCTGCTGGTGGTCGCTGCGCTGCAGGTGCTGAGCTATCCGATGCACGACCCGGTGATGATGGACCGCGGTTTCATCGCCGACCGCGACACCACGCGGCGCAGCTTTTTGCACGCGTTCTGGATTTCGGTGCTGTGCATCCTGGCCTTCGGCGCGCTGGGCGTGTTCGCGGGGCTCAACCGCGTCGGTGACGAAGTGCTGCTGGTCACGCTGGCGCGCCTGATGGGCGACACCGCCATGCTGGTGCTGGCCGCAGCGCTGGTGATCTCGGCCGCTTCGACGATGGATTCGACCTTCTCCAGCGCCGCCAAGCTGGCGGTGGTGGACATGGGCTTCGGCGGCGGGCGTACCAACGCCGGCCGCGTCGCCATGTTGTTGTTCGCGCTGGGCGGTCTGGCACTGGTGTTCGTCGGCAGCAACGATCTGTTCGCGGCGGTGGCGGTGAGCGGCACGGCCTCCTTGTTCCTCACGCCGGTCATCGTGCATTCAGTGCTGCTCGACCGCGAGGTCAAACCGTGGGCCTTCCAGCTCGCCTTTGTTGCGGCGATTGCCGGCGCCATCGTGTATTTCCTCGAAAACTCCAAGCGCATCACGCTGATCGGCGATCTGACGGGCGTCGAGCACAGCTACAGCAAGCTGCTGGTGGTCACCGTGGTCATTCTGGTCATCGGCTTCGTCGCCTTCGCGCTGGCGAGCCGGCCGACGCAGCGCGCATGAACGAAGCCGGGCGGGTCTGTCCGCTGCGCTACCGCTATGGCGCAGCAGCCCTGGCGACGGCGCCCGAGCAGGTGGCCGAAACGCTGTATGTAGTCGGTGGCGTTTACGGCAACGTCCAGGCGCTGGATGCGCTCGACGCGCTGATTGCCGCCGAGGCGGGGCCGGTGCAGGTAGTGTTCAACGGCGACTTCCACTGGTTTGACGTCGATGACGCGGCCTTTCTCGAAGTCGATCGACGCGTTGCCAAACACCACGCCATTCTCGGCAACGTTGAGGCCGAGTTGGGTGAGGACAGCGACGCCGCCGGTTGCGGCTGCGCCTATCCGGAGTCGGTGGATGCGGACACGGTCGAGCGCTCGAACCGCATTCACGCCCGCCTGAAGACCACGGCCAATCGTCATCCCGAAGTGCTGGCGAGGCTCGCGCACTTGCCGATGTTCGCGCGCTGGCGCGTCGGGTCGCTGGCGGTCGGCGTGGTGCATGGCGACGCCGATTCGCTGGCCGGCTGGCGTTTCGACCCGGCCGAGCTCGATGACCCGGCAAACCAGCCGTGGCTCGACCGCTGCTTTGCGCAGGCGCGGGTCGATGTGTTCGCGGGCAGTCATACCTGCGCGGCCGGGCTGCACGAGTTCGCTGGCGGCATTGTCATCAACAACGGCGCCGCCGGCATGGCCAACCCGCCTGTTGCCAGCGGGCTGGTGACGCGCATCTCGATCCGGCCCGCGCCGCATCCGGCGGTAGCCAGCGCACTTCGCGACGGCGTGTTCGTCGAGGCGCTGCCGCTGGTGTTTGACGCTTCGGCCTGGCAACAGGCCTTTGTCGCGCAGTGGCCGCCCGGATCGGACGCGCATTGCTCCTACTGGCCGCGCATCGCGGCTAGGTGATGCTACGGACTGTCGGCGATAGCCCGGCTTCCTATACTGCGGAGCGTCGCAGACCCCGCAAGGATTCCCGTATGAGCCAGCTCGCCCCCTTTCATCTTGCCTTCCCGGTCACCGATCTTGCCGCCGCGCGCGCCTTCTACGGCGACGTGATGGGCTGCCCCGAAGGGCGCAGCAGCGACGAGTGGATCGACTTCGATTTCTTCGGCCACCAGATCGTCGCGCATCTCTCGCCAACGCATGGCGAAGAGCACCACAACCCGGTCGACGGCCACCACGTGCCGGTACCCCACTTCGGCATCGTGCTCGACTGGGAGGATTTCGAGAAGCTGGCCGAACGCGTGCGGCAGGCCGGCGTGACGTTCGAGATCGAGCCCTATCTGCGCTTCGAGGGCAAACCCGGTGAGCAGAAGACCATGTTCTTCAAGGACCCGAGCGGCAACGCGCTCGAATTCAAGGCCTTCCGCAACCGCGCGACGCAGCTGTTCGCGAAGTGACGGCGCTGCATCAATGATGTAGCGCCGCCCCTGCGGGTCAGGGCAGGGTAAAGCGCACGGCCATCGTGCGTTCGCCCAACGTCACACGCGCTACCACGCGCGCGCCGGCCGGCAGCGTGCTCGCGCCGGCGGAGGCAAAGTGATTGCCGGCCGGCTTCAATGCGATGTCCAGCTTGCCGTCTTTCGACACCACGGTCAGCTTCACTTCCCCGCCATCCGTCTTGACCGGCTCGCCGTGATCGCGCACGTAAAGGCGCACGCCACCGTCCGCTGAAACCAGTTCGAAATCCAGATCGTTTGCTTCGCTGACGACGCCTCCGTGCATCGGCGTGTGGTCGTGAGCGCCTTCCTGGGCATGGTTGTGTCCATGGTCATCAGCATGCGCATGGTCGTGCTTGTCTGCGGCCAATACGTTGCCGGCGGCCAGCAGGCTGAACAGCACAGTGAGGGTGATGCGTTTCATGAGTGACTCCTTGTGGATGGGTTGGGGGTGATCAGAAAGCTTCTTTCTCGTTCTGGTTCATCAGACGCTCGGTGTCGCGTCGGCCGAACAGCCAGAACAGGGCGGGTGTGAGGAAGGTGTCGAGCAGCGTCGAGCTGATCAGGCCGGAGAAGATCACCACGGCCACCGGATGCAGGATCTCGGTGCCGGGGCGTTCGGCCTCGAACAGCAAGGGCGCGAGCGCGAAGGCGGTGACCAGTGCGGTCATCAGCACCGGGCTGAGGCGTTCGAGCGAGCCGCGCAGGATCATCGCGTGGTCGAAATTCTCGTTCTCCGAGCGCATCAGGTTGATGTAGTGGCTGACCTTGAGGATGCCGTTGCGCACCGAGATGCCGGCCAGCGTGATGAAGCCGATCAGCGCCGCGATGGACAGCGGCTGCCCCGACAGCCACAGCCCGATCACCGCGCCGACCAGCGCCAGCGGGATGTTGGCCATGATCAGGGCAGCCAGGCGGTAGGAGCGGTAACGGCTGAACAGGACCACGAACATCAGCGCGGCCGACACCAGTGCGAGCAGGCCGACCAGCCTTGCGGCCTGTTCCTGCGCCTCGAACTGGCCGCCCAGCGTGATGAAGTAGCCCTCCGGCAGCGGGTGTTCGGCCACGCGAGCACGGATGTCCTCGACCACTTCGGACAGGGCGCGCTCCTGCACGTTGGCCGACAGCACGATGCGGCGGCGGCCGTCGTCGCGGCTGATCTGGTTCGGCCCGTCGCCGTCCTCAATGGTGGCCAGACGCGACAGCGGCACAAAGCCATTGGGCGTGTCGACCAGCATCTTCGCGAGGCCTTCGACGGTGCGCGCGGTATCGGGCAGGCGCACGACCAGATCGAAACGTCGCGAGCCCTCGACGATCTGCGCGAGCTCTTCGCCTTCGACCATGGCCTGCAGCATGGACAGCACCCGTGAGGCGGGCACGCCGTAACTCGCCGCGGCGGCATAGTCGAGACGCACCTTGATCTGCGGCGCCAGTACCTGCTTTTCGACCTCCAGGTCGGCCAGCCCGGGAATGTCGGCCAGCCGCCCACGCAGCGCGTCGGCCTGGCTGCGCAGCACGTCCAGATCCTCGCCGAAGATCTTGATCGCGATCTGCGAGCGCACGCCCGAGAGCATGTGGTCGATGCGGTGCGAGATCGGCTGGCCGATGGCCACCGCAGCCGGCAGGTTGGTCAGCCGGGCGCGGATGTCGGCGCGGATCTCGTCCATGCTGCGGGTGAGTTCGCCCGCGGGGATCAGGCCGATGTCGAGTTCGCTCACGTGCACGCCCTCGGCGTGTTCGTCGAGTTCGGCCCGCCCGCTGCGCCGGCCCACATGCGTGACCTCGGGTACGTCACGCACCAGGCGCTCCGCTTCGCTCGCCAGTGCCGACGATTCGGCCAGCGTCACGCCCGGGTTGAGGCGCAGGCCGACGAGCAGCGTGCCTTCGTTGAATGGCGGCAGGAAGGTCGTCGGAAAGGTCGGCACGGCCGCCGCGGCCAGCAGCACGGCGACGGCGCCCGCCGCGACGGCCGGGCGCGGGCGTTCGAGCACGCGCGCCAGCGATCTGGCGTAGCCGCGCTTGATCCAGGCCAGCAGCCGGGTGTCGCCGTGTTCGAGCGACTTCATGCCCGGCAACAGGTAGAAGGCGAGTACTGGTGTGAGCGTGACGGACACGATCAACGAGGCCAGCGTCGAGACGATGAAGGCGATGCCCAGCGGCACGAACAGCCGACCCTCGATGCCCGGCAGCGCAAACAGCGGCAGGAACACCAGCACGATGATCATCGTCGCGTAGACGATGCCCGAGCGTACTTCCAGCGAGGCGTTGCGCACGATCGACAGCAACGGCAGGCGAATGCCCGGATGCGCCGCCCGTGCAGTCTTGAGGCGACGGATGATGTTTTCGACATCGACCACCGCGTCATCGACCAGGCCGCCGATGGCAATCGCCAGCCCGCCCAGCGTCATGGTGTTGATGGACATGCCGAAGTAGTCGAACACCAGCACCGTGAGCAGGATAGAGATCGGGATGGCGGTGAGCGCGATCAACGTCGGGCGCAGGGTGCCCAGGAACAGCGCGAGGATCGCCGCGACGAAGGCCGAGGCGGCGATGAGCTTGCCGGTCAGCGTGTCGATCGAGGCCTCGATGAAGCTGGCCTGTCGGAAGGTGACGCGCGGCTCGGCCATGCCTTCAGGCAGCGAGGCCTTCATCTCGTCGAGCGCGGTTTCGATGGCGCGGGTCACCGCGATGGTGTCGGCCGTGGGCTGTTTCTGCACGCCCAGGATGACCGCCGGCTGTCCTTCGAAACCGGCATCACCGCGTTTGACCTTGGGCGCGAAACTGACGTCCGCAATCTGCTTGAGCAGCACCGGCTGGCCTGCGCGTGCGGTCAGCGCCAGCATGCGCAGGTCTTCGAGTCGCGAGGTGCGTCCGAGGTGGCGGATCAGGTACTCGCGTCCGTTCAGTTCCAGGAAGCCGCCCGAGGTGTTGGCCGCGAAGCCCTCCAGCGCGCCCGCCAGATCCTCATGTGTGATGCCCAGATCGCGCATGCGGGCGGTGTCGGGCTGGACCTGGAACTGGCGCACTTCGCCGCCAATCGGGATGACCTGCGCAACGCCTGGAACGGACATCAGGCGCAGGCGCAGCACCCAGTCGGCGTACTCACGCACGTCCATCGGCGAGATGCGCGCCGGATCGATCGGGATCGCGATCTGCATGATCTCGCCCATGATCGAGCTGACCGGCCCCATGTGCGCGACGATGCCCGGCGGCAGCGCCTGCTCCATCGCCCCGAGACGCTCCGACACCATCTGCCGCGCGCGGTAGATGTCGGTGCTCCAGTCGAAGGTGACGTAGATGAACGACAGGCCGGAGCTGGACACCGAGCGCACCGATTCGACGCCGGGCAGCCCGTTCATGGCCGTCTCCAGCGGGAAGGTGATGAGCTGCTCGACCTCTTCGGAGGCCATGCCGCCGGCTTCGGTCATCAGCGTCACCGTTGGCTTGTTCAGATCCGGGAAGACGTCGACCGGCGTCTGCGACAGCGTCAGCGCGCCCCATGCCATCGCCGCGAGGCTCGCAACGATGACCACCAGTCGGTTGGCGAGACTGGCATCGAGTAACCACTTGAACATGTGCCGTCTCCCGTCAGCGGATCTGGTTCAGGAGCGAGGCGGCGCGCGTGACGACGCGTTCTCCGTCGCTCAGACCCGAGGTGACGGCAACGTGCGCGCCATCCAGCGGTTCGACCACGATCACGCGCGGCTCGAAGCGCTCGGGCGCGCTCTTGACCCACGCGATGGTCTGGTTCGACGGGCTCTTCATCAGCGACGCTGCCGGCACGCGAAAGCCCTCGACGGTGTCAGCCAGCTGCACCTGCACACGCACGGTCTGGCCGAGTGCGAGGCTGTCCAGCCCCTCACCGGCAGCGGCAAAGCGGATCGGCAGCGCCTGTTCGCGCAGCGCGCTGGCCGTGCCGATGTGGCGCAAGGGCACGGCGCGCTCGCCGATGGCGAGGCTGCCGCCAGCGATGCGCGTGAGCCGCTCGGGCTCATAGGCCAGGGCCTCGATGCGCAGGCGCGTCGGGTCGACGATTGCGAACAGCGTCTCGCGCGCATCGACTACCTGGCCGGTCACCGCGTGCGCCTCGGCAATGACGCCGTCTACCGGCGCCACCAGCGGCTCACGGCCCTGCAGTCCTTCGCTTGTAGCGCGGATGCGCGCATCCAGGCTCGCCAGCGTGGTGGTGGCCTCCTCGATATCCTTGCGCGGCACGCTGTCGGCCAGTTCGCGCAGGCGTGCAACGCGGCGCTGCGCGTTGCTGCGCTCGGCGCGCAGTTCGGCCAGTTGTGCCTGTTGGCCGGCGCGTTCGATTGAGCCGGCAGCCGGCACCACCCACGCCAGCACCTGACCGCGTTTTACGGCGCGACCGAGCTCCGGCAGGCCCTCGGGGCCGGCCTCGATGCGACCGCCCTGCATTGGCTGGACCAGACCGCCGGCGTTCGGGTCCATCACCACGCGGCCGCTCAGTTCAAGCGTGCGCGGCAGCGAGGCGTGCTCAATCGCTTGCGTGCGTACGCCGATCTGGCGCTGTGCCGGCTTGGGCAGGAACACGCTGCCGTCGGGCAGGCGGCGCGGCGCATCGCCTGCCACGGCGATGCCGCCTTCGTCGCCATGGTCGTGACCGGGGCCAGCCCAGGCGGGCGATGTAGCCGCGATCATCACGGCCAGCAGGCAAAGCTTCAGTTGTGGGCTCGTCATGCCTGCACCTCCCGCGTTTTGCCACGGCGCAGCCCAACGACGAGCAGCGCCAGCACGGCCGCGCCGGCGATGCTCCACGGCAGCCACACGCTTGCGTGGGCATGTTCTTCTGCGACTGCCTCGTCCGCGTGATGTACGTCCAGCGTGCCGGCCAGGACGTCGGCCGCATCGGCCGTGATCACCGTGGCGACCACGGCGTATTCGCCTTCTTCCGGCTCGGCTGGCAGGTGAACGCTGAACGTGCCGGGCCCGGCTGCCTCCACGGGCAGGGTCTCGGTGCCCAGTTCAAACTCCAGCTCGGCGCCTTCGACCGGCGCATTGCTGTCGGTGTGGTCGAGGTACAGCGTCAGGACATCGCCCTCGAGCACGCCGACCAGCTCGAACAGATCGCTGGTCGCGGCAAAGCGCGGATGTGCCGGGCCGCCGGTTTGTGCCGGGGATTCTTCGCCGTGATCGTGGCCGGGGCCAGCCAGTGATGCAGGGGTGTGCAGGCACAACGCCAGCGCAAGCGCGGCGAGTCGTGTCAGGTGGATTCGCATGGGGTTTCCTCGTGTGCGGCGGTTCATTGCGGCAGCAGGCCCAGGGCCTGGCGCAACGTGGAGATGGCGGCTGCCTCATTGATGCGCGCATGCACCAGTGCCCGACGTGCTTCGGAAGCTTCGAGTTCGACGAGCAGGCGGTCGGGCAGGGCCGTCTCGCCCAGCCGGAAGGATTTGCCGATGGCCTGTTGGGTGGCGTCAGCCAGCGTGAAGCGCGTCTCGGCGGCACGGTGACTTGCCTGCGCGGCGCGCAGGTCGTCGCGGGCTGCCAGCAGTTCCGCGTCGAGCCGGTAGCGCTCCAGCCGGGCGCGCTCCTCCTGCTCGATGGCATCGGCCATCGCCATGCCGGCCTCGGAGCGATGTTGTGCGCCCGCGCCGAACGGGATTCGTATGCCGACATTGAGCGTCTGCTCGAAGCGTTCCCCCGCCTCGCCGCGTTCGCGTGTCACACCCAGCGTCAATTCAGGGTTGGCGCGCGAGCGTTTGCTTGCCAACGCGGCGGCGTTGCGCGCTGATGCACTTTCGTCGAGCAGCGCAGCCAGCAGGGGATGAGAGTCGTCGATGCTTGAAGTGTCGTCCGGCTGCGGTTCGGCACGAACGCGCGTGGGGTCCGGCGTCGCCACCTTGTGGCCGGTCAGGGCCTGCAGATTCAGGCGTGCGCGCGCCACCGTGGCATGCGCAGCCGCCAGTTCGCTTTCGGCATCGGCCACTACGCCTTCGGCGCGGTTGGCGTCGGTACGGGCAAGCTGGCCGGCACGCATGCGGCGCGCCACGTCTTCGCCCAAGGCTTGGGCAGCGTTGAGTCGGATCGTCGCCAGATCGAGGTCGGCGGCGGCTCGGTGCAAGGCCCACCAGGCCTCACGCAGCGCTTCGGCAGTTTCCAGTTGTGCCAGCCGCGCGCGGCTGCTGACGGCGCCGACCTGGGCGTCGGCGCTGCGCTGTACGAGTGCGCGTTCTCCCGGCAGCCACAGCGGGAAGGCCAGCCCGGCTTCGTATTCGCGGGCTCCGTCGTTGCGGTTCAGGCGATCGGTGCGCAGCGCGATCTCGGCCGATGGCGGTTCGGCGAACCAGCGCTCGGCCGCTTCACGGCCGGCCTCGGCGGCGTTGGTTCGAGTGCCCAGCGACAGGGCTTCGGGGCGCCGTTGCCAGGCGGCGGCGAACAGGGAGGCGAGATCTGCGTGATGCGTTTCGCTCGTCTGCCCTTGGGTGGTGGTTGTGTCCTGCGCGGTGGCGTGCTGCGTTGGCAGCGCGATGATCAAGGCGCACAGCAATAGCGGCACGGGCCGCAGTCGGTTGATGGGGTACATCCGATTCTCCGTACTTGAGTCGTGGGGAATCGGCGAAGCATGCGGACGTTCGTTTGCCGTTGGCCGGGTGCCGGCGTGGGCGATCTACGAGGGGGGAAGCGTCTCAGGCCTCGCCGTCAGGCGGCAAGGCCGGCCCACTTGGGCCTTTCGATACGGACGTAGGGTGTTTGCCCGACGGCCTGATGCGGCGCGGCGGCAGGCTGGGACGTGGTGGGCGCAGCGAGGAGGTCGAGCGTGATTGCTGCCAGCGTCTTTACATGCAGCTTGCATGCCGCGCAATCGGGGTGAGCTTTTGACGAAGGCGTTTTCGGCTCTTCATGATCGTTGGCCTTGTGGGCGTGGGCGTGGTGCCCGAAGTGCCCGGCGTCAGACCCCTGTTCGTGTTCGCAATAGCTGCCGACGGCAGTCCACGCGCTTTGGAGCGGAAGCAGTGCGAGCAGGAGGATTGCGATCCAGCGGAACATGGTGCAGATAGTAGAACCGTTCAACGGCGCGGACAACCGCGCCGCCGGAGGGGTTTCGGCGTGCGCCTTACTCGGCGTTGCCTTCGCGCACGGCCTTCGCCGCGCGGCGGATGAAGCTGATTTGCGCACCGTAGCGCCGGCAGCCGCGACACACCAGCGTGTGCAGGCGCAGTTCCATGCGTTCGCGTGGGGTCAATTCGCGCTCGTTGCGTTCGGAAAGCAGTCGGGTCGTGTCGCGGCAGGTCAGCATTTGGGCGCTTCTTCGTCGAACCAGTTGTGTTCCATGCAGCCGCGCAGGCGGGTGCGGGCGCGGTGCAGGATGACCCAGCAATTGTTGGTGGAAATGCCCAGTTCGGTGCAGATCTCGGGGGTGTCGAGGTCCAGCAGCTCGCGCATCATGAAAATGCGCGAGAGGTTCTCGGGCAGGCGGTGCACGCAGGCATCGAAGACGTCCCAGAACTGCTTCTGCTCCAGTGCGGCTTCAGGCTGCGGCCATTCCGAAGGGCGGTCTTCGTCGGTCCAGTGGGCGTCGCTCCACGGCGTCTTCTTGCCGAACATGGCGTCGAGGTTGGCGTCGGATTCGTGTTCGTCGGCGACGAATTCGCTCATCGGGCGTTCGCGGCTGCTCTTGCGGATGTGATCGATGATCTTGTGCCGCAGGATCGAGAACATCCAGGTCTTGAGCGAGGAGCGCCCATCAAAACCTTCGATGGCCTGAATCGCAGCGAGCAGCGCTTCCTGCACCATGTCTTCGGCGGCGCCTGAATCGCGCAGGCTGATGCGTGCAAAGCGCAGCATGGCCGCGCGCAGGGAAACGACCTCCGGGCCGTTCCAGTCGATGCTGGCGCTCATTCGGCGTCAGGCCGCGTCATGGCCAGCGCGTCGACCCAGCGCTCGAACTCCTCTGCGGATACGTGGCTCAGTGCCAGCGCTGCTTCCTTGAGTGTCATGCCTTCCTTGTGGGCCTTCTTGGCAATCTCGGCGGCGCGATCGTAGCCGATGTGGCGGTTGAGTGCGGTGACCAGCATCAGGTTGCGGGCCAGCAGTTCGGCAATGCGCGTGCGGTCCGGCTCTATCCCTTGCGCGCAGTGTGCGTCAAAACTCGCTGCGGCGTCGCCCAGCAGCTGCAGGCTTTCGATCACGCCGTGAGCCATGACCGGCTTGTACACGTTGAGCTGGAAGTTGCCCTGGGTGCCGGCGAAGGCCACCGTGGCGTCATTGCCGAAGACCCTTGCGCACACCATGGTCAGCGCCTCGGCCTGGGTCGGATTGACCTTGCCCGGCATGATCGAGCTGCCCGGTTCGTTCTCCGGAATGACGAGCTCGCCGATGCCGGTGCGCGGCCCGCTGGCGAGCCAGCGCACGTCGTTGGCCATCTTGAACAGCGCGCCGGCCAGGGTACGCAGCGCGGCGCTGACATTGACCAGCGCGTCGTGCGCGGCAAGCTGGGCGAAGCGGTTGTCGGCCGAACGGAAAGCGTGGCCGGTGAGGGCGCCCAGTTCTTCGGCGCAGCGCTCGCCGAAGCGCGGATGGGCGTTGAGTCCGGTGCCGACGGCCGTACCGCCGATGGCCAGATCAAGCAGGCCTTGTTCGGCGTGCCGCAGGTTCTCCAGAGCCGCGTCGATCTGCGCCACCCAGGCGTTGATTTCCTGCCCCAGGGTGATCGGAGTGGCGTCCATGAGGTGCGTGCGGCCGGTCTTGACGACGTCGTCGAATGCCTGGGCCTTGGCGGCCAGCGTGTCGCGCAAGCCGCGCATGGGCGGGTACAGGCGGGCGTGCAGTTGCAGCACGACGGCTACATGCATGGCCGTGGGGAAGGTGTCGTTCGACGACTGGCCGCGATTGACGTGGTCGTTCGGATGCACCGGGTGCTTGCCGCCGCGCGGTGCGCCGGCCAGCTCATTGGCGCGGTTGGCGATCACCTCGTTGGCGTTCATGTTGCTCTGCGTGCCGCTGCCGGTCTGGAATACGACCAGCGGGAAGTGGTCGTCGAGCCGGCCGTCGGCCACTTCGCGTGCGGCGGTTTCGATCAGGACGGCGAGCTCGCCGTCGAGTTCGCCAAGCTTGGCATTGGTACGTGCAGCGGCCAGCTTGAGCAGCCCGAAGGCGCGCACGATGGCGCGCGGCATGCGGTGGCGCTCGCGGCCAATCTCGAAGTGCGTGAGCGAGCGTTGTGTCTGGGCGCCCCAATAGCGGTCAGCGGGGACGGCGACCTCGCCCATGGAATCGGTTTCGGTGCGTGTATGCATGATGGCCAAATGGAGGGGGCGGGGAGGGAAAGGTTCAGTCGATGCTGACGACGACGCGATTGCGGCCGCTGCGCTTGGCCTCGTACAGGGCCGCATCGGCCGCCTTGAACAGGCTCTCGAAAGTGGCGCCAGTGGCCTCGCCGGTGGTCGAGATCATGCCGATGCTGACCGTGACGGGCACGCCGGCCGGATGCGAATCCTCGATGCGCTGGCGCATGCGCTCGGCAAAGCCGCAGGCGGTGTCGGCCGACATGTTGAGCAGCAGCATGACGAATTCTTCGCCGCCGGTGCGGGCGATCACGTCGCCCTGGCGGCAGCAGCTGCGGATGACCGCCGCGGTTTCGGCCAGCACCACATCGCCGGTTTCGTGGCCGTGCTCGTCATTGACCTGTTTGAAGTGGTCGATGTCCAGCGTCAACATGGTCAGCGGGATGCCGTGTCGCTCGGCCTCGCTGATGCGGCGCACGGCAATCTCGGTGAGGTAGTGGCGGTTATAGACGCCGGTGAGCTGGTCGGTCATTGCCAGGCGGCGCAGGTGGTCGCGCTGGCCGGCGGTCTGGTCGAGCAGGTGCTTGATGTGCACGATGTTCTGCACGCGCACTGCCAGCTCTTCCTCGAGCATGGGTTTGGCGAGAAAGTCGTTGGCACCTTCGCGCAGTAGTTCGATGCGCCGTGCGGAATCTTCCAGCCCCGACATGGCGAGGATCGGCACATCCGCGTTGGCCGAGTTGCCGCAGCGAATCTCGCGTACCAGGCCCAGCCCGGTCATCTTGCCTTCGAGCAGCACGTCGATCAGGGCGACTTCGTATTCGTGTTCTTCGAGGGCGGCCAACGCGGCTTCGCCCCTGGTGATGGTGTCGACGGTCAGCCCCTGCTCTTCGAGCACGCGCTTGATGAAGTTGGCGACTGGCACGCTGTCCTCGACCAGCAGGGCGCGCCCGCTCAGCTTCACCACCGCCGATTCGCGCCGCATGCGCTTCTCGACGTACTGCGCGAGCAGGTCGAGATGGACCTTGCTGAAGACTTCGGTGATGCCGGCCGACAGGCTGTCGGACATGACTCCCGGGTCGTCGGATGAGGTCAGCAGCACGACCGGGGTATTGCGGCTGGCCGGCTCGGCGCGCACCGCGCGGGCCAGATCGAGCGCCGTGCCGTCGGGCAGGTGGCGCTCGGTGCAGATCAGCGCGGGCGCCATCCCCAGTGCGCGTCGCGCATCGGCGATGGACTCTGCGAAGTGTAGCGGCTCGGGCAGAAAGCCCAGATGCCGCTCCAGCAGATGGCGAAAGAAGCTTGAGCCGGTTACTGCAAGTACCTTCATGTGCAAGCTGCCTGGTTTGAGGGGCGGGAGGGGAGGCCGGTTGGCTCAGTTCTCCTTGCCCGGTATGGCGTCGATCACTCGCAGGTTGGCGGGAGGCGCCTTGCCCTGCTTGTCCTCGCCAAAATACACCGTCATGTGCGGGAAGGGAATCTCGATGCCCGCGGCGTCAAAGTGGCGTTTGACCAGCCGGTTGTACGCGCGTCCGGTTGCGAACTGCGCGCCGGGCAGGGTCTTGATGCGCACGCGCACATTGACCGAGCTGTCGGCCAGCGCCGTGACGCCGTGCACTTCCAGTTCGCCGAGGATGTTCGGGCCGTGATCGGGGGAGCTGCGCAGCTCCTCGAAGGCGGCCTGAAGGTGGTCGATGACCTCGTCGGTGTCCTCACGGTAGGCCACGCCGTACTCGCCGACGTGATAGCCGAACTCGCGGTTGAAGTTCGACACCATGTCGACCGACGAGAACGGAATCAGGTGATACACGCCGGCCAGATCGCGGATGCCGAGCGAGCGGATGGTCAGCTTCTCCACCACGCCCGTGGTGCCGCCGGCGGTGACCACGTCGCCGACGTCGATGGCGTGTTCGAGCTGGATGAACAAACCGGTGATGACGTCCTGCACCAGTTTCTGCGAGCCGAAGCCGATGGCCAGGCCGAGCACGCCGGCGCCGGCGATCAGCGGGCCGATATTCACCCCCAGTTCGGCCAGCACCACCATCGTGGTCAGCACCACCAAGGCAATGGCAACGACGTTGCGGAAGATCGTCAGCAAGGTCTTGATGCGTGCCGACGGCACACGGCCCGCGTCGGGGTTCAGGCGATATTCGATCCAGCTTGCTGACATTAGCCAGGCCAGCAAGGCCAGGCCGAGGATGAAGAGCACGGTGACAACGCGCCCGAGAACCGTCATGCCGCCTTCGGAGGCAGCCCAGTCGCCGAGGTCGAAGGTCGTCCAGGCGTCGAGCACCACCGCCAGCACCACAACGAGGATGACGAAGCGTGCGACCTTCAACATGCCGGGAATGTAGGCGTTGAGCCGGTCTTCGAGCAGCGGGAAGCGCGCGCGCGTGTCGTCCGGCAGGTGGATGCGCCGCATGATCACCGTCGTCAGCACGTGTGCAATGACGACGCCGGCCAGCACCGCCAGCCCGCTTTGCAGCGTCGCGCCGAGCATGAAGCCCAGTGCCTGCTCGGGATAAAACAGCGCGACCACCAGCAGCGCGCCCAGATAGGCCAGCGCCGCCACATGCCACACGCGCGCCAGCATGTTGAGCGCTACGCGTGCGAAGCCGGTCTGCATGCGCTCACCCAGCGCTTCAAGCGCGGCGCGGCTGCGCGCTCGGTTCTGCAACACGATCACGGCGGCGTAGAGGAAGGCCATCAGCACGATCAGCAGGGTCAGCACGCGGCCGACTTCGGGCGCGATCAGCTGCCCCGCTGCGGGCGCTACCAGCAGCAGGCCATAGCCGACGAACAGGCTCATGCGCGAAGCCCAGGCCAGCCAGTAGGCGGTCTCCTCGCCGGAATCGACTGCGTGCCTACCGGCAAAGCGCGTCGATAGCAGGGTGGCGAGCGTGGCGCGCACCGCCTCGACCATCACGAAGGCGTTCAGGAACAGCGCTTCGAGCACCCGCAGGCTGCCCTCGGCGCCTGCGCCCGGCATCACCAAAGCAAGGCCATAGCCGGCAAGCCAGGCGACCATCACGGCCACAAGCTGCAGGCCGACAGCGGCGACCACGGCCAGTATGCGGCGCAGCACGGTGGTGTCGCCGCCAGCCTGCGTCCAGGCATCCAGGCGCTGGCCGGGGGACGCGGCCGCGCGGCGGAACACCTGGTACAGCACCAGCACCGCAAATGCGAACAACGCGAACAAGCCGGCGTCACGAGCCAGTGCCGCGGTGTCACTGCGCTCCAGCAGCACGCGCGCCGAGTTCAGCGCGGCTGCAGCCGCGCCGGCTTCGGCTACGGTGCGTTCAGCCACCGCGCGTGTCGTTGCGGCGACACGCTGCGGCAGCGATGGCGCGCTTGGCGCACTGACCTGCGGGATGGCCGCGCTTTCTTCAGCGCTGCGGCGCAACTGCTCGATCAGCGCCTTGCGGGATTCTTCGTTCTCGAGCAACTCGGCCAGTTGTGCGGCACTGGCGGATGCCTGGGGTTCGGCCGGCGGGTCTGCTGGCGCTGCGGCTGTGGCCGGACCGGCGAGCAACAGGACAAAGAGGGTGAGGGCTGTGATCAGGCCTGACCAGAGGCGGGGAAAGTACAAGGGGCGCTCCTTCTGGAAGTCGTCCGGATGCCACGCGCCGCGAGGCGGAGGCGGCTGCCGATTCTATCATCTGGTGAGCATGTGCCGCCCCGACGGGCGAGCTTCAGTCGGCCTCGAAGCCCGCGTAGCGCTTGCGAAAGCGGTCGTGTCCGGCGGCGAGGAAAGCGTCGAAATTCCACTCGCCGTCTTGTAGCAGGCCCGCGAAGGCGGGCTTGAAAACGTAGGTCCAGGCCGTCTGTGTGCGGCCGTCTTCGAGCGCGACGCGGACTTCTTCGCGTGCGTACTGCACGCCTTCAAACAGGTCCAGTCGCGCCAGTTGCTGTGGCGGTACGTCGAAATAGAGCAGGCCGGGCACAGAGTGGCCGGCGTTGCGCCGTATGCCGGGATAGTCTTCGCCGGCAACCGGATGGCGGCTGAAACCAGTCAGGCGGGCGGAGACCGAAACGGGCAGGCCGCCACTGGCGGCCTGCATGATGTCGGCACACATCAGCGTGCCGTAGGTGAATACGTGCGCCGACATCCGGCCCTGATCGATTACTTGACCAGTTGCGTGAGCTCGCCGGCCTTGTAGCGCGCGGCCATCTTGTCGAGCGTGACGGGTTTGATGCGGCTGGCCATGCCGGCGCTGCCAAAGGCCTCGAAGCGCGCTTTGACCACGAACTTGGCGGCTTCGCGGGCGGGCTTGTTGAACTCGCGCGGGTCAAACTTGGACGGGTTCTCGAACAGGAACTTGCGCACGGCAGCGGTCATTGCCAGGCGGATGTCGGTGTCGATGTTGATCTTGCGCACGCCGTGCTTGATGGCGGTCTGGATTTCCTCGACCGGCACGCCGTAGGTCTCCTTCATGTCGCCGCCGTACTGGCGGATGATCTCGAGCAGTTCCTGCGGCACGCTCGAAGAGCCGTGCATGACCAGGTGGGTGTTCGGGATGCGCGTGTGGATCTGCTTGATGCGCTCGATCGACAGGATGTCGCCGGTGGGCTTGCGCGTGAATTTGTAGGCGCCGTGGCTGGTGCCGATGGCAATCGCCAGCGCGTCGCAGTCAGTCTGCTTGACGAAGTCGGCGGCCTGCTCGGGGTCGGTCAGCAGGGCGCTGTGGTCGAGCTTGCCTTCGGCGCCGATGCCGTCTTCCTCGCCGGCCATGCCGGTTTCGAGCGAGCCGAGGCAGCCCAGTTCGGCTTCCACGGTGACCCCGATGGAGTGCGCGAACTTCACGACTTCACGCGAAACGGCAACGTTGTAGTCGTAGTCCGACGGCGTCTTGCCGTCTTCGAGCAGTGAGCCGTCCATCATCACGCTGGTGAAGCCGGAGCGGATCGCCGCCATGCACACCGCCGGGCTCTGGCCGTGGTCCTGGTGCATGACGACCGGGATGCCGGGGTAGGACTCGACCGCGGCGTCGATGAGGTGACGCAGAAAGGCTTCGCCGGCGTATTTGCGGGCGCCGGCCGAGGCTTGCATGATCACCGGGCTGTCGCATTCAGCCGCGGCCTCCATGATGGCCTGGACCTGTTCGAGGTTATTGACGTTGAAAGCGGGCAGGCCGTAGCCATGCTCTGCGGCATGGTCAAGGAGCTGTCGCATCGAAACGAGTGCCATGGTGCTTCTCCGTTGGGCGGCGCGTCGGGCGCGCACGCAAGATATTCAGGGAATTCTAGTCGTGCGGTCGCGGCGACGGCCAGCGAGCGCACAACTTGTTTCATTGCGGCTGGTAGCGTTCTTCCAGCGCGGCGATGGCCGGAAGCGTCTTGCCTTCGAGGAATTCCAGGAAGGCACCGCCGCCGGTCGAGATATAGCCGACGTCCTTGGCAATGCCGAACTTGGCAATTGCGGCCAGAGTGTCGCCGCCGCCGGCAATCGTGAAGGCTTCGGAGTGCGCAATGGCCGAAGCCATCATCTTGGTGCCGCCGGCGAACTGGTCGTACTCGAACACGCCGACCGGCCCGTTCCACACGATGGTGCCGGCGTGCGCAATGATATCGGCGAGGCGGGCCGAGCTCTTCGGGCCGACGTCGAGGATGCGGTCGTGCTTGCCGACGTCGCATACCGGAATGCGGTTGGCGCGTGCCAGCATCGACACTTCGTCCGCCACCACGACGTCTACCGGCAACGGCACTTCGGCGCCGCGGGCTTTCATCATGTCCATGATGGTCTGGGCTTCCTTGACCAGTTCCGGTTCGGCCAGAGATTCACCGATGCGCTTGCCCGATGCGAGCAAGAAGGTGTTGGCAATGCCGCCGCCGACGATGAGCTGATCGACCTTGCCGGCGAGCTTTTTCAGGATGGTCAGCTTGCTCGACACCTTGGCGCCGCCGACGATGGCCACCAGCGGGCGCTTGGGGTTGTCGGTGGCACGCGTCAGCGCCTCGATTTCGGCGCCCATCAGCAAGCCGGCGCAGGCCACCGGCGCGAAGCGTGCGATGCCGTGCGTGGTGGCTTCGGCGCGGTGAGCGGT
The DNA here is from genome assembly GCF_059703725.1 of Pseudazoarcus sp. NS34. Lineage (NCBI taxonomy): Bacteria > Pseudomonadati > Pseudomonadota > Betaproteobacteria > Rhodocyclales > Zoogloeaceae > Pseudazoarcus > Pseudazoarcus sp. NS34. The sequence goes on along the minus strand of NZ_BAAKIZ010000003.1, from coordinate 488,344 downwards.
GCCGAAGGCGTCATTCACATAGACCTCGCACAGCGCCGCCATCTTCTTGGCCAGCGTGCCGTCGTTCTGCTTTTCACCGACGTTGCAGCGGCAGTTTTCGAGCAGCACGATTTCGCCCGGGGCGACTTCGAAACCACCATCGATCCAGTCCGTGATGAGCTTGACCGGCTTGCCCAGAAGCTGGCCCAGGCGCACCGCAACCGGCATCAGCGTGTCTTCGCCGCGCACCACGCCTTCGCTCGGGCGGCCCAGGTGCGAGGTCACCATCACGGCAGCACCCGCGTCGAGGCAGTGCTGGATGGACGGGATGGAGGCGCGGATGCGCGTGTCTTCGACGATGTTGCCGGCTTCGTCCTGCGGAACGTTGAGGTCGGCGCGGATGAATACGCGCTTGCCGGAGAGTTCGATGTCGTTGAGCTGGTTGACCTTCATGTGCGGGCGTCCGTGTGCTGGATGAAAGCGCGCCCGCTCACGGCGGGCGCGTCGGGTCTGCTTACTTCGCCTGCGCGACTACACGCGCGGCGTCGAGCATGCGGCAGGAATAACCCCACTCGTTGTCGTACCACGCCAGCACCTTGACCAGGTTGCCGTCCATCACGCGCGTCTGCGTGGCATCGAACACCGAGGAATGAGTGTCGTGGTTGAAGTCCGACGACACCAGCAGGTCTTCGTTGTAGGCCAGGATGCCTTTGAGGGCGCCGCGCGAGGCGTCCTTCATCAGCGTGTTGATTTCCTCGGCCGAGGTCTCGCGGCTGGCGGTGAAGGTCAGGTCGACCAGCGACACGTTCATGGTCGGCACGCGCAGCGAGAAGCCGTCGAACTTGCCCTTCAGCGAGGGCAGCACGAGGCCGACGGCCTTGGCCGCGCCGGTCTTGGTCGGAATGATGTTGTGCGCGGCAGCGCGCGCGCGGCGCAGGTCCTTGTGACGCACGTCCACCAGCACCTGATCGTTGGTGAAGGAGTGGATGGTGGTCATCAGGCCCTTTTCGATGCCGATGTTGTCCTGCAGCACCTTGGCCACCGGGGCGAGGCAGTTGGTGGTGCACGAGGCGTTCGAGACCACGGTCATGGCGGCGGTGACGATGTCGTCGTTCACGCCGCACACGATGGTGGCGTCGACGTCGTCGCCGCCCGGCGCCGAGATCAGCACCTTCTTCGCGCCCTGTTCGAGCAGCACCTGCGCCTTGGCCTTGCTGGTATAGGCGCCGGTGCATTCGAGCAGCACGTCCACGCCCAGTGCGCCCCAGTTCACGCCCTTCGGATCCTTGGTGGAGAAGAAGGGGATGCGGTCGCCGTCGACGATCAGCATGTTGTCGCCCTCGGTCTCGACGGAGAAACCGAAGCGGCCATGGGTGGTGTCGAACTTGGTCAGATGCGCGTTGGTGGCGATGTCGCCCGAGGCATTGATGGCGACGATCTCGAACTCATGACGCAGACCGAGTTCGTATAGCGCGCGCAGGGTGCAGCGGCCGATGCGGCCATAGCCATTGATCGCGATCTTGATGCTCATGCGGTTACTCCATGTGGGTTGGTGCCCGGGCCGGCTTGTGGCCGACCCGGTCGTGCAATCAGGCGAGGCAGGCTTGCACTGCTTCGACCACGGCATCCGAGGTGATGCCGAAATACTTGAACAGTTCGCCGGCCGGGGCGGATTCGCCGAAGCGGTCCAGCCCGATCACCGCGCCTTCGAGGCCGACATACTTGCGCCAGCCGTCGGTGACACCGGCTTCCACGGCGACGCGCGGCAGGCCGGCCGGCAGCACGGCGGTTTTCCAGGCGGCGTCCTGGCGGTCGAAGACGTTGGTCGAGGGCATCGACACCACGCGCACCGCGATGCCGACGTCGGCCAGTTTCTTCTGCGCCTCTACTGCCAGACCGACTTCCGAGCCGGTGGCGATGATGACGGCCTGCGGCTTGCCGCCGGTTGCTTCCGACAACACGTAGCCACCGCGGCGGATGTCGGCGGTCTGCTGCGCGTTGCGCGTCTGGAAGGGCAGGTTCTGGCGCGAGAACAGCAGCGAGGACGGGCCGTCGGCGCGCTCGATGGCATGCGCCCAGGCCACGGCGGATTCGGTGGTGTCGCACGGGCGCCAGACGTCCATGTGCGGAATCAGGCGCAGCGTGGCGGTCTGCTCGACCGGCTGGTGGGTCGGGCCGTCTTCGCCCAGACCGATGGAATCGTGCGTGAACACGAAGATCTGGCGCAGCTTCATCAGCGATGCCATACGCAGCGCGTTGCGTGCGTATTCGCTGAACATCAGGAAGGTGGCGGTGTAGGGAGTCAGGCCACCGTGCAGGCTGATGCCGTTGGCCATCGCCGCCATGCCGAACTCGCGCACGCCGTAGTAGATGTAGTTGCCGCCGGTGTCCTTGCTGACACCCTTGGCGCCGGACCACAGCGTGAGGTTGGAGCCGGCCAGGTCGGCTGAGCCGCCGATCAGCTCGGGCAGTTTCGGCGCGAAAGCTTCGATGGCGTTCTGGCTGGCCTTGCGCGTGGCGATGGTCTCGGCCTTGTCGGCGAGCTGTTGCAGCACGCTTTCGACGTGGCTGTTCCAGTCGGCCGGCAGCTCGCCTGCCATGCGGCGCTCGAATTCGGCGGCCAGCTCGGGATGGGCGGCACGGTAGGCCTCGAACTGCGAATTCCACTGAGCTTCGCGTGCACTGCCTGCGGCGCGCGCATCCCAGGCGGCGTAGACCTCGGAGGGAATCTCGAACGGCGGGTAGTCCCAGCCGATGTGCGCGCGGACGGCGGCAATTTCGGCGTCACCCAGCGGGGCGCCGTGTACGTCGTGGCCGCCTTGCTTGTTGGGCGCGCCGGCGCCAATGATGGTCTTGCAGCAGATCAGCGTGGGTTGCGTGGTGTTGGCCAGCGCCGCGCGCATGGCTGCATCGACGGCGTCGCCGTCGTGGCCCTGCACGTCGCGGATGACTTGCCAGCCGTAGGCTTCGAAGCGCTTGGGGGTGTCGTCGGTGAACCAGCCTTCGACGTCACCGTCGATGGAAATGGCGTTGTCGTCGTAGAAGGCGATCAGCTTGCCCAGGCCCAGCGTGCCGGCCAGCGAGCAGGCTTCGTGCGAGATGCCTTCCATCAGGCAACCATCGCCGAGGAAGACGAAGCTGCGGTGATCGACGACGTCATGACCGGGGCGGTTGAACTCGGCGGCCAGCACTTTTTCGGCGATCGCCATGCCGACTGCGTTGGTGAGGCCCTGGCCGAGCGGGCCGGTGGTGGTCTCGACGCCCGGCGCGTAGCCGTATTCGGGGTGGCCGGGGGTTTTGCTGTGGAGCTGACGGAAGTTCTTCAGCTCTTCAATCGGCAGGTCGTAGCCGGTCAGGTGCAGCAGCGCGTACAGCAGCATCGAACCGTGACCGTTGGACAGCACGAAACGGTCGCGGTCGGCCCACTTGGGGTTGGCCGGGTTGTGACGCAGGTGGCGACGCCACACGACTTCGGCGATTTCGGCCATGCCCATGGGTGCGCCGGGGTGGCCGGACTTCGCCTTCTGCACCGCATCCATCGCGAGCGCACGCACCGCGCCGGTCACAGGGTTGAAGGAGGGCGGGGTGACATTGCGGGTCTGGGTCATGGCGCTGGGGGCAGGGCTCTGAAGGAAAAGGCGAAATTATCCCCGAATTTGCTGCCCTGCGGTAGGGCGACGGAGCGGAGTCAACAGTACAGGGCGCGAACCCGCTGGTACGGCGGCATTACAATGCTTTGCGTTTTTTCTCCATCAGTTTCCAGATCAGCGGCGTGAGGATCAGCTGCATCGCCAGATCAAGCTTGCCGCCCTCGATGACGATGGTGTTGGCGCGCGACATGAACGCACCCGTGATCATGTTGAGCAGGTAGGGGAAGTCGATGCCGCGCGGGTTGGAGAAGCGGATCACCACCATGGATTCGGCCAGCGACGGGACGTCGCGCGCGATGAACGGGTTGGAGGTGTCGACCACCGGCACGCGCTGGAAATTGATGTGGGTGCGGGCGAACTGCGGAACGATGTAATGCACGTAGTCGTGCATGCGGCGCAGGATGGTGTCCTGCACGGCTTCGGCCGAATAGCCGCGCACGTGGGTGTCGCGGTGCAGCTTCTGCAGCCATTCGAGGTTGATCGTCGGCGCCACGCCGATCAGCAGGTCGGCGTGCTTGGCGATGTTGATGCTGTCCGACATGAAGCCGCCGTGCAGGCCTTCGTAGAACAGGCAGTCGGTGCCGACCGGCAGGTCGTCCCAGTCGGTGAAGGTGCCCATCGGCAGGTTCCAGCGGACCGATTGCTCCTCGTTGTGGATATAGACGCGTTTGCGCCCTACGCCTGATTCGCCGTAACCGCGGAATAGCGCCTCGAGGTCTTCGAGCAGGTTGGCGTCCGGGCCGAAGTGGCTGATGCCACGTTCCCCGCGCGCTTCAGCTTGCTCGATCTGCTGCTTCATCTCGGCCCGCGTGAAGCGGTGAAAACTGTCGCCCTCGACGATGGCGGCGTTCACGTTCTCGCGATGAAAGATGCGCTCGAAGGTGTCCTTGACGGTGGTCGTGCCGGCGCCGGACGAGCCGGTGACGGCGATGATCGGGTGTTTCGCGGACATGTGGGCTTCCGTAGGTCAGGGGGTATGCGCGGCCACCCAGCCGCGCCATTGCGAGAACAGGCCGGGGCTGGCGGCAGCGATGACGCCGCGCTTGACGCCGGGGGGCGCCATCAATGGCTGACCATCGAGTGCCATGCCGACGCCGCCCGATTCGGACAGGATCAGGCTGCCGGCCGCGTAGTCCCACAGCATCTGGCCGCCGTGCAGGTACACGTCCAGCCGGCCGGCCGCAGTGAAACACCACTCCAGCGCGCTGGAGCCGAAATTGCGTTGCGAATAGAACGGCGGGTGGCGCGAGAGCTCGTTGCCGAGTTGGGGCTGCACGCGTTTGAAATCCACTCCGGCGACCGCCTCGCCCAGCCCTTCGGCCGTGCGGCGCAAGGGCAGACGGGTGCCGTTGAGCCACGCGCCCGAGCCCTTGGCGGCGTAGAAGGACTCGTCGGTGACCGGGTTGTACACCACGCCGAAGCGCGGCTCATGATCAACCAGATACGCGATCGACACCGCAAAGAACGGGATGCCGTTGAGGAAGTTGGTCGTGCCGTCGATCGGATCAATGCACCACAACCCCTTGCGCCCTTCTTCCCACAGCGCCTGCTGCTGGTCGAGTGTCATTTCTTCACCGAGCACGGGGCCTGAGAGCAGCCCGGGCAGTTCGCGTTCGAAGTGATGCTGGGATTCGAGATCGGCCTCGCTGAACAGCGTGCCGTCGGACTTGCAATTGCGTGCCGTGCGCAGATAGCGCGGCAGGATGACTTCGCGTGCGACGTCGCGCACGAGCGATTCGAGTGCCCGCGCGCGGGCCAGGCGATGCGAGGGGGTGGGCATGGGCTCCCCGCGGGGTGGCTGTCGAGCCCATATACTAGCAGGGCAATGCGCATCTACTGTGGCGGGCCTGTGCTCCGCCCGCCGCGCGCCTCGTATCCGGCGTGCGAAGCGCGGCTTCGTCAACGCCCGTGTGGGCTCTCGCAACGCTTTTTCATTACCCTGCTGAACTATGGTTTCCAGATTCTTCTCTCCTGAGCCGCTGCCACCGGGCGACTGCTTCGAACTGCCCGATGCGCTTGCGCATCACGCCGTGCGCGTGCTGCGCCTGTCCGCCGGTGAGCGCATCGTGTTGTTCGATGGTCGTGGCGGCGAAGTCGAGGCGGTGCTGGAAGGGCAGGGCAAACGCTGGTCGGCACGGCTGGGAGAACGCCGCAGCGCCGAGCGCGAATCTCCGCTTGAGCTCGTGTTGGTGCAGGCGCTGGCGAGCGCCGACAAGATGGACTGGGTGGTGCAGAAAGCCGTCGAGCTGGGCGTGGCAGGCGTAGTGCCGGTGCGCGCCTCGCGCAGTGTGCTGAAGCTTGCCGGCGAACGTGCCGACAAGCGTGTCGCGCACTGGCGTGAAGTGGCGGTTTCGGCCTGCGAGCAGAGCGGGCGCAACCGCGTGCCACAGGTGGCCGATATCGCTGATTTGCGCGACTACCTCGTGCAGCACCGCAACGGCCCGCAACGCCTGATTCTCGACCCGGTGGGTGGCTGCCGGCTGGCCGAGCTGGGCCGGCCGGCCGGCGCCTGTCACGTCTTGATCGGCCCCGAAGGCGGTTGGAGCGAGGACGAGTTGGCCGCCTGCCGCGCGGCCGGTTGCGTAGGTGTCACGCTGGGGCCGCGCGTGTTGCGCACCGAAACCGCGGGCTTGGCTGTCGTCGCCGCGCTGCAAGCCCTGTGGGGCGATTTCTGAACGGGGAAAGCCGAATGTTTGAATCTGCCGAAATCGGTCACAAGGTCAGCAAGAGCGACTTCCGCAAGGCCGAGGACAAGCTGCGCACCGCGCTGCTCGACGCGCAATACGAACTGCTCGAAACGCGCGCGTTCTCGGTGGTGGTGCTGATCAATGGTGTCGAAGGCGCCGGCAAGGGCGACACCGTCAACTTGCTCACCAAATGGATGGACCCGCGCCACATCGAGGTGCGCGGCTTCGACGAACCCTCCAGCGAGGAGGCCGAGCGGCCGTACATGTGGCGCTTCTGGCGGGTGCTGCCGCCGCGCGGCAAGCTCAGCGTGATGTTCGGCGACTGGTACGCCGACGCGCTGCGCGAGCGCGATGGTCCGGACGGCGGCAAGGCCGGTTTCGCCCATCGGCTCGACGAGATCAAACGCTTTGAGACCATGCTCACGCACGAGAACGTGCTGCTGGTAAAGCTGTGGTTCCATCTCTCGAAAGATGCGCAAAAGCGCCGTTTCGACATGCTTTCTGCCGACGACAAGACGAGCTGGCGCGTGACTGACGAGGACTGGACCGCACACAAGTGCTACGACCGGAATCGTGAGTTGGCCGAGTCCATGTTGCGCGCCACCGACAGCGCAGAAGCGCCGTGGGTCGTGATCGACAGCGAGAATGCCAATCATCGCGCACTGGCTGTCGGGCGCACTCTGCTCGATACGATCACGCGGAATCTGGCCCGTTTCCGCGGGGCTCCCGAACAGGTTGCACCGCGCCCCGAACTGCCTGCGTTACCGGATCGCCGCAGCTTTCTCGATACCCTTGCTTTGGCACAGAAGATGCCGCGCAAGGAGTACGACGAGCAGCTTGAATTGCTGCAGGGGCGCCTTGCCCTGCTGACGCGCGACAAGGCCTTTCGCAAGCATTCGCTGGTGCTGGTGTTCGAGGGGATGGATGCCGCCGGCAAGGGCGGCGCAATCCGCCGTGTCACCAGCGCGCTCGATGCGCGCCATTGCCGGGTGTTGCCGATTGCCGCACCCACCGACGAGGAAGCCGCGAGGCCCTACCTGTGGCGCTTCTGGCGCAATGTGCCGCGGCTCGGCAAAACCGTGATCTTCGACCGTTCCTGGTATGGCCGTGTGCTGGTCGAGCGCGTCGAGGGCTTCGCCGCAGAGAGCGACTGGATGCGTGCCTACGGCGAGATCAACGATTTCGAGCAGACACTGGAAGAGGCCGGCGCCGTGGTCATCAAGTTCTGGCTGGCGATCAGCAGCGACGAGCAGTTGAAGCGCTTCCGGGAGCGCGAGGCCGAGCCGCACAAGCGCTTCAAGATCACGCCGGACGACTGGCGCAACCGCCACAGTTGGGCCGCGTACGAGGAGGCGGTGTCGGAAATGATCGAGCGCACAGGCGGTGAGCGCCCGTGGATCGTCGTCGAGGCCGACAACAAGCACTACGCACGCATCAAGGTGCTACGCACGATTTGCGAGCGGCTGGAGCAGGCGCTTTCCGCTTAGTTCCTGCGCAGCTTCGTCATGGCGCGCCCAAAGCAGGCGCCGGGCGCTGTGGCGGCGCGCAGCTGCAGCATTCCGATAGAATCATCGCATTCCGATATAAAGGTGATGCCCGTGAGCCGTGATTCCCAGACCTCCGAAGCCCGCATCGTGGCTGCCGACGAGACGGCCGCGCAGTTTGTCGCCTGGGTGCGTGGGGCTGCGCCCTATGTGCATGCCTTCCGCAACAAGACCTTCGTCATCGCCTTTGGCGGCGAGGTCATGGCCGATCACGACCGCGCCCAGCGCTTCGCCTACGACTGCAACCTGCTCTCCGCGCTGGGGGTGCGGCTGGTGCTGGTGCATGGCGCACGCCCGCAGATCGATACCGAGATGGCGCGTCGCGGGCTGGAGCCGCAGTTCCACAACGGCCTGCGCGTGACCGACGCGCCGGCGCTCGAATGCGTCAAGGTGGCGATGGCGGTGACGCGTTTCGAGGTCGAGGCGCTGCTCTCGCAAGGCCTGCCGAACACGCCGATGGCCGGCAGCTACATTCGCGTGACCGGTGGCAACTTCATCACTGCCCGCCCGGTCGGCGTGGTTGATGGGGTCGATTACCAGTACACCGGCGCGGTGCGCAAGATTCTCGACGAAGAGATCCAGGCCGACCTCGACCAGCAGAACGTGGTGCTGATCACGCCGTTGGGCGTGTCGCCGGCCGGCGAGATATTCAACCTCAGCATGGAAGATGTAGCCGAAGCCGTGGCGGTCACGCTGAAAGCCGAAAAGCTGGTCTATCTGTGCGACGCGCCGGGGCTGCTCGACGAGGACGGCCAACTGATTGAATCGGTTACCGCCGACGAGGCGCAGCGCGCCTTCGACGCCAACCAGGGACTCACCGAAGATCTGCACTACTACTTGCCGGGCTCGATTCGCGCTGTGCGCAAAGGCGTCGGCCGGGTGCACCTGATTGACCATGACAAGGACGGTGGCCTGCTGCTGGAGTTCTTCACCCACGCCGGCGTCGGCACCGTCGTCACCCGCGACCCCTTGTTCCGCATGCGTGAGGCAACGGTCGAGGATATCGGTGCGCTGGTGTCGTTGATCCAGCCGCTCGAAGCCGACGGCTCGCTGGTGCGGCGCGGACGCGAACTGCTGGAGCAGGAGATTGAACGCTTCACGCTGGTCGAACACGACGGCGTGCTGGTCGGCTGCGCGGCGCTGTATCCGTTTGGTGACGAGGGCTCGGCCGAATTGGCCTGTCTGGCGGTGGCGCACGAATATCGTCGTGCCGGGCTGGGTGAGCAGATGCTCAAGCGGCTCGAAAAGCGCGCCCGTGCGATGGGGCTGGAGCGCTTGTTCATTCTCACCACGCGCACCGCGCATTGGTTCCGCGAGCGCGGCTTTGTCGAAACCGGGCCGGATGCCCTGCCCAAGAAGAAGCTTGAGCTGTACAACTACCAGCGCCGATCCAAGGTTTTCGTCAAACCGCTGTGACCGCCAGGGCGCGGGTGCATGCGGTCGGACAGCGCGCCCTAGCTAGCGCCTGCGGCTGGTAAAATCTTCGACACTATCGATTCGCAAGAGGTAAGCCATGACCCGTATGGTCAATTGCATCAAGCTCGGCCGTGAGGCTGAAGGGCTGGAGCGCCCGCCCGTGCCGGGCCCGCTCGGGCAGCGCATTTACGAGAACGTTTCGAAGGAAGCCTGGCAGCAGTGGGTGAAGTACCAGACCATGCTGATCAACGAGAACCGCCTGAATCTGATGGACGCCAAGGCGCGCAAGTACCTGTCCGAGCAGCTCGAACGCCATTTCTTCGGCGACGGGGCTGATCAGGTTGAAGGCTTCGTTCCGCCGTCGGCCTGATCGGGCCGGTGGTTTAACGCAAAAAGGCAGCGGCCAAAGCCGCTGCCTTTTTTTGTGCGCTTACCGCCGCTTCAGTCGGCCGGGCGCATGGCCTGTTCCATGGCCTCGGGAGTGGTGTGACGCACATCGCGTCCGCGCTCCATGAACACCACGTATTCGGCGACGTTGGTAGCGTGGTCGCCGACACGTTCGATGGCCTTGGCGATGGTCAGCAGGTCCAGCGAGCGGATGACGTGATCGGGCGTCTTCATCATCAGCGTGGCCAGGTCGCCCATGACGCCCTTGATGACGGCATCCACGTCCTTGTCTTCACGCGCGAGTTCCGGCGCCAGCGTTACGTCGCCGCGCACATAGGCGTCTAGCGCCCGCTCAAGCATGCCCACGGCGTGCTCGGAGACGGTCAGCAGGTTTACCTGCGGCACGCTGTCGGGGTTGGCGCCCACGATCTGGCGTGCGGCCTTGGCAATCTTCTTGGCCTCGTCACCGACGCGTTCGAGGTCGGTGATCATCTGCATGGTGGTCGTCAGCATGCGCAGGTCGGCCGCGGCCGGCGCGTGCTTGACGATGATCTGAACGCAGCGCTCGTCGAGGTCGACTTCCTCGCGGTTGATGCGCTTGTCGCGCAGGATGACCTGTTCGATCAGGGCCTTGTCGGACTCGCCCAGGCCGCGGATGGCGTCGCGTACCTGCTGGCAGACCTCCTGGCCCATCAGGACGACGCGCTGGCGCAACTCGTCGAGGTCGCGGTCGAATTGGGCGAAGGTGTGCTTGTTCATCTGTTCATGGACTCCAATATGAGTCCGCGCAGACTAGCATCGCCATGTGACGGTTTTGTTGCAGTTCACGCAGGTTTGCGGCTGAAGCTGCGCACGCCCGATGCAGTGGCCAGCAACAGTTCGTCGGCACCCCTGCGCGCAAACAGGCCGTTGGTGACGACACCGGCGATGTGGTCGATCTCGCTCTCCAGCGCACTCGGCTCCGAAATGGTCAGCCCATGCACGTCGAGAATGAGGTTGCCGTTGTCGGTGATGAAGCCGGTGCGCTCGACGACGTTGCCGCCCAGCTGAGCCAGCTGGCGGGCGACATGGGCGCGGGCCATGGGTACGACCTCGATCGGCAGCGGAAAGCGCCCCAGGCATTCGACTCGCTTGGTTTCGTCGCAGATGCAGATGAAGCGTTGCGCGACCGCGGAGACAATTTTCTCGCGCGTCAGTGCGCCCCCACCACCCTTGATCATCGCGAAGCCGTGGTCGATTTCGTCCGCGCCATCCACATATACCGGGATGGTGTCGACATCGTTCAGGTCGAACACGCGGATGCCGGCGGCGGACAGCCGGCGCGTGCTTGCGTCGGAGCTCGATACCGCGCCGATGATCTTCGAGCGCATCTCGGCCAGGCCGTCGATGAAGTGATTCACCGTGGAACCCGTGCCGACCCCGACGATGCTGCCGTGCGGAATGCGATCGAGCGCGGCCAGCGCGGCGGCCTTCTTGAGTGCGTCCTGATTCATTCAGTGGTTTCCGTAGAGGTCAGACAAGGCCATCGAAAGGCTGGACGATGACGCGGCCACCGGTCGGCACGTCGCCGCATTCTTCCGGCAGCACGATGAAGCAGTTCGCTTCGGACATGGATTTGAGCACGCCCGAGCCCTGGCTGCCGGCCACCCGCACCTGCGGTCCGTTGTTGCTCCAGTGGAAGCGCCCGCGCACGAATTCGCGGCGCCCCGGGCGCTTGCCGATGGCGTTGGCGCAGGTCGCCTCGAACAGCGCCGGTTCCGGTAGTGGCGAAACGCCGGAGAGCGTGAGCAGCGCATCACGCACGAATTGGTAGAAAGTCACCAGTACGGCCACCGGGTTGCCGGGCAGGCCGAACATCCAGGCGCCGTCGACGCGGCCAAAGGCCATGGGGCGACCGGGCTTGATGGCGAGTTGCCAGAACGAGACCTGGCCGAGCCGGCCGAGCATCTCGCGCGTGTAGTCGGCTTCGCCGACCGAGACTCCGCCGCTGGTCAGGATCACATCGGCGCTGGCGGCTGCACTGCGAAAGGCCTCTTCGATGGCCGACGGATCATCGGGGATCACACCCATGTCGATCAGCTCGCAGCCCAGCCGCGTGAGCGCGCCGAACAGGGTGTAGCGGTTGCTGTCGTAAATCTCGCCGGGCGAGAGCGGCTTGCCAATCGAGGCCAGCTCGTCGCCGGTGGAAAAGAAGGCTACGCGCAGACGGCGACGCACCGTTACTTCGGCAATGCCGAGCGAGGCAATCAGCCCGATTTCGGCCGGGCCGCACAAGGTGCCGGCGGGCAGGGCGACACTGCCCAGTTTCAGGTCCTCTCCCGCGCGGCGCAGGTTCTGGCCCTTGCGCACCCTGGACGGAATGAACACCGCCTTGTCTTCCGTGCGCGTGGCCTCCTGCGGCACGATGGTGTCGGCGCCTTCGGGGATGGGTGCGCCGGTCATGATGCGCACTGCCTGGCCAGCGCCGATCAGACCGCTGAAGGGGCGGCCGGCAAAGGCGCTGCCGACCACGGTAAGCCGCGTATCGGCGTCCGGCGCGAGATCGCCAAAGCGGAGCGCGTAACCGTCCATCGCAGAGTTGTCGTGCGCCGGGACGTTGCATGGCGCGATGACGTTCTCGGCCAGCACGCGATCGAGTGCGGCGCGCACGGCCACGCGTTCCCAGCCATCGACCGGCGTGAGCGGGCCGAGAATGGCCTCGCGGGCGTCGGCGACGGAAAGCATGTTCTTCGGTTGGGGGTTCATTGCGTTGCCTTGGGTGCGGACTGACCCGGCGCATTATCCCCTATCCGTCCCAACGCTGCAGTACGTGGGGCGCTAGAATCCGCCCATGCCGAATTCCCTGCATCAGGCCGCAGCTGACGCCTTGGCCGTTTGCGATCCGACCGACAAGTGCGCTGCTACCCAAGCCTTGCGCGCAGCACGGGCAGCCGGTCAGCTAATCGTGGTGGCCGGGCCGGACGACCCACTGCCACTCACCGTACCTGGTCGCCCCGCGCGGCCGGAGCTGGTCGCGCCGGATCGCCTGAAGCCGCGCAAGCCGGTTACGCCGGAAGGCCACGCCGCGCTGATCCACGCCATCGCCCACATCGAGTTCAACGCCATCAACCTGGCGCTCGACTGCATCGCGCGCTACCGCAGTTTCCCGGATGAATTTCACGACGGCTGGCTCACAGTGGCCGCCGAAGAGGCCGAGCATTTCTCGCTGCTGCGCGCCCGTCTGCGTGATCTGGGGCACGACTACGGGGACTTTCCCGCGCACAACGGGCTGTGGGACATGGCGTGCCGCACCGCACACGATCCGCTGGCCCGTATGGCACTGGTGCCACGCGTGCTCGAAGCGCGCGGGCTGGACGCGACACCGGTGATCATGAACAAGCTGCGCGGCATCGGCGACGAAGCAACGATGGCGATTCTGGACATCATCCTGCGCGACGAAATCGGGCACGTTGCCTTGGGAGACCGCTGGTTCCGGGCGCTGTGCGCCGAGCGCGGCGTAGAGCCGGAAGCCACCTATCTGGCCTTGATGGACGACTTCGAGGCGCCGTACCCGCAACCGCCGCTGCACGAAGCGGCACGGCTGCAGGCCGGCTTTTCGGCCGAAGAGATCGAGCGCCTGCGTGCAGGCCGACGGCGGTAAACGAAAAATGGCGGCCGAAGCCGCCATTCTTGTCGAAGCAGTGTGCGCTCAGCGCAGGCCGGCTGCGTAGTCGGCGACTGCCTGCATTTCCTTGTCGGTCATCTTCAGTGCGATGTCACGCATCATCTCGGCCGGGTCATTGGCGCGATCGCCATCACGGAAGGCCTTGAGCTGCGTGAAGGTGTACTTGGCGAACTGGCCGGACAGGCGCGGGTACTGCGCCGGCATGCCGGCGCCGCTCGGGCCGTGACAGGCAGCACAGGCCGGAACGCCCTTGGAGGCGATGCCAGCACGCCAGATTTCGCGACCCTGTTCGATGGTGTCGGCGTTCTGGGCCACTTCCGGTTGGAGCGTTTGCTGAGCGTAGTAGTGAGCCAGGGCACGCATGTCGTCTTCCGACAGCGCAGCGACCATCGAGCTCATGATCGGGTTGGGGCGGGCCGGCGGGGCACCGTTCACCGAAGAGAAGTTGCGCAGCTGCTTGAAGAGGTATTCGGGGACCTGACCCGCAAGCTTCGGGTTGTCCGCGATCGTGCTGTTGCCGTCAATCGCGTGACAGCCGACACAGATGGATTCGGCAAGCTGCTTGGCGCGGTCAAGATCCGGAGCCTGGGCATGCAGCCCGCCGGTAGCCAGAAGCAGCGAAAGCAGAAGGGAACGCTTGATCATGGGTGTCCTCTGAAAGCTGTGAGCAGATACACAAACGCGGTATTCTATATTAACTCTTCGCCTCTGCGCGAAGCCCCGAATTTTTCCCGATACCGGGCCTCGCGCGGTGTCTACCCAAGATGCCCATATTCCGTAACGCCCAGTTTGAAATCTCGATTGCCAAGACCTCAGGTCTGCCACCTCCGGTGGGGGCAGAGGTCGCCTTTGCCGGGCGGTCGAACGCCGGAAAATCCAGCGCAATCAATACCCTGGCCGGGCATGTTCGCCTGGCCTATGTCTCCAAGACGCCGGGCCGAACCCAGCTCATCAACTTCTTCCGCCTCAACTGCGGCGCAGCGTTGGTCGACCTGCCGGGCTATGGCTACGCCAAAGTCCCGCCCGAGATTCGCAAGCAATGGCAGGGGCTGCTCGAACGCTACCTGAGCAAGCGCGAGAACTTGGTCGGGATGGTGCTGATCATGGATTCGCGGCACCCGCTCACGCCGCTCGATCTGCAGATGATCGGCTGGTTCGCCCCGAGCCGCCGGCCCATCCACATTCTGCTCACCAAGTCCGACAAGCTGTCGAAAAACCAAGCTGCCGCCTCGCTTGCGCTGGTGCGCCGCGAGTTGGGTCATCTGGCCGGGCAGGTGAGCGTGCAGCTGTTCTCGAGCCTCAAGAAGACCGGCATCGAAGAAGTCGAACACGTCGTCGCGGGCTGGCTTGGCTTGCCTCAGGATGAGGCCGCCACAAAAGAAAAACCCCGGGCCGAAGAGACGTAAGCCCGGGGAAAACGCCTTAGCTCAAGGCTCCCGCTCAGGGAGGGAAGCGGGGGATGCCAGTTGCGCATCCGTGTGTTCTGAGTGCCCCAGCGCGGATCGGTTCCCTCGTGTCGTGAGATTTTCACATCACGTTGTTTCAAAAGGAGTTCCAGATGAGATCCGGTCCAGCATTCCCCGCCATCCGCATGCGCCGCATGCGTCGCGACGACTTCTCGCGACGCCTGATGTGTGAGCATCGTCTGACGGCGGACGACCTGATCTATCCGGTGTTCGTGCTCGACGGTGAGGACCGGGTCGAGGCCGTCCCGTCCATGCCCGGCGTCGAGCGTGTGAGCATCGACCGCCTGCTCAAGGTGGCCGGCGAAGCGGTGGAGCTGGGCGTGCCAGCGATCGCACTGTTCCCGGTCATCGACGCCTCTGGCAAAACGCCCGAAGCCGAAGAAGCGTGGAACCCCGACGGCCTCGTGCCGCGCACCGTGCGTGCCCTGAAGGCCGCGTACCCGGAACTCGGCGTCATCACCGACGTCGCGCTCGACCCCTACACCAGCCACGGCCAAGACGGCCTCATCGACCCGGCCGACCCGCGCGGTTACGTCATGAACGACGAGACGCTCGAAGCCTTGGCCAAACAGGCCTTGTGTCACGCCCGTGCCGGTGCCGATGTGGTCGCCCCGTCCGACATGATGGACGGCCGCGTTGCCCGCATCCGCTCCGCGCTCGATGCCGAACGCTTCATCCACACCCGCATCCTCGCCTATTCGGCCAAGTACGCGTCGAGCTTCTACGGCCCCTTCCGCGACGCCGTCGGCTCCGCCGGCAACCTCGGAAAAGGCGACAAACACACCTATCAGATGGACCCGGCCAACTCGGACGAAGCCGTGCGCGAAGTCGCGCTTGACATTAGCGAGGGCGCCGACATGTTCATGGTCAAACCCGGCATGCCGTATCTCGACATCGTGCGCCGCGTGAAGCACGAGCTGCAGGTGCCGACCTATGTCTATCAGGTCAGTGGCGAGTACGCCATGCTCAAGGCCGCTGCCGCCAACGGCTGGCTCAACGAGCGCGCTTGTGCCCTCGAAGCCCTGTTGGCTTTCAAGCGCGCGGGTGCCGACGGCATCCTCACCTATTTCGCGCTGGATGCCGCGCGGTGGCTGCGCGGCGAGGAATAGTCCGCGGGGCAGTGCAGTAGTACGGCAGAGCTGCGGAAGCCGAACGTGGAATGCAGAAGTGCGCGCCGAGTCCGGCCGAATGACCGACCCCCATGGGTTTCGCCGGTCGGGTAGAGCAGTAAGCAGAACCGGACATGGACTTCGGGTCAGCGCTCCCGCGCAGCCTCATGCCAGGCGTTAGAAACGGGCGACAACAGATACTCGGCGACGCTGCGATCACCCAGATGGATTTCGGCCACGGCGAGCATGCCGACCGATGCGACGAATTGCTTGCCGTGCATCTCCAGGTGCTGCGCGTCCAGATTGACCAATACTTTGTAGGCGGGCGGCGGGGCGTTCGCGACCGGTTGCGCGGTGTTGGCTGAGAGCCCGCTCGCGTTGCGCTCCGAGGTGTCTGCACCTACGCGCTCGACCTGCCCGGTGAGCATGCCGTATTTCTGGAACGGGAACGCGGCGAGCTTGATTTTGACGACCTGCCCCTCGCGTACGAAGCCGATATCATCGTTGTTGACCCAGACTTCGGCTTTCAGCAACTCATCCAGCGGAACGACCGTCGCCAGCACGGTGCCGGGTTGCACCACCGTGCCGGCAGTGTGCGTGGCCAGCTCCTTGACGATGCCGTCCTGCGGCGCTTTGAGTTCAAGGAGTGCGCGGCGGTGTGCGAGCTTCGCGCGTTCTTCGGTGAGCCTGTCCAGGTGCGTGAATACTTCCTGGCGCTCGGCGTGAAGTTGTCGGCGGTAGTCGGCTTCGATCTGTGTCATTCGACTCTGTGATTGCGCCACGCCGGCGCGGGCGGATTCGATGATGTGGGCCTGGGTCGCGATCTCCTGTTCCTTCTCGATGCGTTCTCGGCGCTTGTCGCTCGCCATCAACTCTCCCGAAAATCCTTGCTTGGTCAGGCGAATGAACGCCTCTTCCTGCAACTTGTAGTGGGGTAGCGTGGCTTCGAGTTTGCGAAGGGTCTGCTCGGCGGCGGCCTGTTCCTGCTTCGCCCTCGCCAACCGACTGTGCTCTTCGGCGAGCGCGGCAGCGAGCGCAGCCCGATTGGCCAGATGCTGCGCCATGGTCTCTTCCACCACCGGCGAGAGTGGCTCTGCGGAAAGATCGAGCACCTGTCCCGACAGCTCGGCTTCGATGCGGTGCAACGACAGCCGTTTGCGGCGGATTTCAGCTTCGAGGGCATTTCCGTCCGCTTCGCTCAGTACGGTGTCCATGCGCATCAATACCTGTCCGGCCTGTACGCGGTCGCCTTCGTGCACGTGCAGTTCCCGAACGATTCCCGCTTCGGCTGGCTGCAGAATTTTCAGATTGCTTTCCGGGATAAGCCGCCCTTCGGCCACGGAAACGATGTCCAGCCTCCCGAACAGGGACCAGATCAGTACAAAGGCCAGCAGCGCCGACAGCACCCAGACAATGCTGCGACCGAGGGGATTGGGCGCGGCCTGTTGAAGCCTCATCAGTGGGGGGTGGAAGTCGAGATAGTCGCGATCAGATGTGTTCATGGTGTGTGGTCGATGTCTGCGATCGGGTGAGGCCAGCGGGCGCAATACCTGTGAGGCGTTGCCGGATGTGGCGAACAGCATGGTCAATGCTCTGCTCACTTTGGTAGCCGGCATGTTCCCGGGCAAAGCGCTTGGCGTTCAGACGCAACGACGCGTCTTTCAGGCCGCGATCCAGCGAGGAAGCGATGGCCTTCCGACTGCGATCCCGCCCGATGACGTGCGCGGCGCCGTATTGCTGCAGGCAGCGCGAGGCCAGTACCTGTTCAACATGCTGCGGCATCAGCAGCAACGGAACGCCGGCCAGCAGTACCTCGCACATCGTGCCGCCGCCGCCATAGCCGATCATCAGGTCCATGTCCTGAACGAGATGGTCGAGCCTGACAGGCTCGGGGGACAGGCGCAGGCGAGGCCATCGCTGCGCCATTTCCGGCGCCAGGTCAGGGACCACGCACAGCACCTCGGCGTCGCTGGCCGCAAGAGCGTCGAGCAGAGTTGTGAAGCCCGGTATGCCCACACGCAGATAGGCGGCAATCCGTCTGGTCCCGCAGCCTTGCCACGCCAGCGGCGCTGCTTCACTGCCGAGGCCGAAGATCGGTCCGATGTAGTTTGCGTCCGGGCGTATGCCGTAGTGGTCCATCTCCGGAAAGGTGTCGAGCAGGTCGTGTTCCGGCCTGAACAGCGCCCGAATCTGCACGTCTTCGGGGTTGCGGTTGCCGCCTAGTGCAGCGCCCACGGCGTGATCAAGCTTGGCTTCGGCGTTGCGCAGACGCTCTGCCGAGCAACTCTCCCACGGGCGGATGCTTGGCCACGGAATGATGGCCGGTGGAATCGCAAAACCGTTGCCAATCGCCAGATGGGGCACGTTCATCAGCGCTGCCGCAAGCATCGCTGTGGGGGCGTGGTCCGCCAGCACCAGGTCGGCGCCACATAGGGCGATGGTGTCACTCCAACCGCGAATGCCGCCGCGCAGGGCCTCGCGGTCTGCATAGCCTACCGCCAGAAGGAGTTCGGCGTAGTTCGCCGGCGGCGTCTGGGGATCATGTTTCGCTGGGTTCAGGCGGGGGGCCTGAAGCATGCGGAAGGGGGCGGTGTCGGGCTCGCCGCGCAGGTCGCGCAGCGTCAGCACGGTTTCGATTCCGTGGGCTTGCAAGGCACGGGCAAGAGCGAGGCAGCGTGCGCGATGCCCCAGGTTGCTGCCCAGTTCCCAGGCGATCAGGACTCGGCTGGGCATGGCGCTTCCGCAGCACCGGGAACCCGTACCGTTACGACGGGCGTGCAGGCTTGCTGGTGTTTGCGATCAATCTCCAGCACGGATTCAACGATCTCGGCGACGATCTGACAGCGTGCTTCCGCGCAAGTGGGCTTGCCAATGTGCAGGGCGCGACCGTCGCAGGCAGGCAGCAGCGCGTCCATCACCCGATCCAATCCGGGGGCGGCAGCTGCTGTACCGGATATCTCTGCCCTGATGAGCAGATCCACTCGTGCGACCGGCAGCCCCGTCTGCAGCACTCCGTCGTCACTGATGGTCAGCACCATTGCGTCTGCCGTGCTCTCCAGCGACAGGATCTGGCCAGCATCGAACGGCGTGCGCCGACCTGGAGCAAGCGTTTGCCCGTCGATATGAACTCCGTGGGCATCGTGGTGGCCCGCGCGCATTCCGCGTGCGCGGAGGGCGTTAGCTACCGTTGCTGCCAACGTCGAGTCTTCGTCTGGAGTGACCAAGGCGACCACCGGGATGCGCCCGTTACCCTCGATCAGCCCGCGCAGGATCGGGGCGTAAAGATGCAGGGCGGTGACCTGTCCGATGTTCGGCTGGCCGTTGACCTCGCAAATTGCCGCACCGCTGGTTCTCCACGAAACGGCAATGTCGGGAATGATCAAGTCGATGCCGGCGACGTCGAGCTTGAGCGCTCGCGCAGCACGTACCGCAAGCAAGGCATTGTCAGGATGAACGTTGTCAAAAACCGCTACGGGCGAGCCTCCTGAGGCGATGTTGGCCGCGCGGCAAAGGCGCACGAACTGTCCCGCCGGCACGACCGAGGCCAAGCCCAGATTCTGGCTGCGCAATACATTCAGCGCAGCCACATCTGTTTTCAGGGGCTTTAGTGGCGCGCTTGTTCGCCCACTGCGCAGCGGGTTGGCATTTTCCTGTTCAATGAGTTCCTGCACTGAAGAGCGGCCGTTCCCCGTGACGCCCGCCGGGATGCGCTCAACGGCCCAGATCAACTGATCCTGAAACACGGTGAGCCGGTAGTCCCTGCCTTCGAAGTGCTTCTCGACGAGAACATTGCGAGACCTGCGGTGTGCCGCTGCAAAGGCTTCGGTCACCTCTTCGGCCGATGTCAGGCCGGCAGCCACGCCCACGCCGCCGTCCAGGTCGGCGGGCTTGACCACCACCGGGTAGCCAATCTTCTGCGCCAGTGCGGTGGCTGCTTGCGCAGAACGCGCCATGACGTGGGGCGGGACGGGCAGCCCCGCCATCCTGAGCACCGAGCCGGCTTCGTGTTTGTTGCGTGCCAGCCGCGCAGCAAGATTTGGCGTAGCGTCGGTGAATGAACCTTCCAGCCAGCGCCCTCGACTGCCCACGCCGAACAAGTGAATGCGTGCGGGCATTTCTCGCACGGGAATGCCCAACTGATGAGCCGTCTGCGCGAAGCAGAGCATGGTTGAGCTGACCGGGCCGTTCTCCTTCAACGCGCACTCCGGGGACAACAAGATTGTTTCAAACCCAGGAGAAGTACTCTCGCTGTCCGTGCAGGCGTTGAACAGAGCAAGAGCGCGTTCGAGCACGGCGGGCAGAGCTTGCAGGCCCAGGCGGGTGGTGGGAATGAGGCAATGCGCTGTCTCGTCCATCATCGAAAGCACCCTGCCATGTTCGAAAACGGGCAGGCCGGAGTTCAATTGCACCCTTTGCAGCGCGATGAAGAACAACTCCAGGGCGCTTTCGAAGCCATCTTCATGGAGCATCCCTGCGTTGCCGGAGGTGGGAAAGCGGCAATCTGCGTTCCATTGCTCCAGCCGGTCTCCCAAGGCTTGGTGATGCCGGGGCGCGAGTTTCCGGCCCGCAATGCTGAGGATGAGCGAAGGGTAACGACTACCGTACAGGTGCCCAGGAATTGCCTGAATGTGTCCTGCGATTCGCCAGGCGTGACGACTTTCCGGCATGGGGCTCGCCGGCTTCATGGCCGTGACCTTCGCGCGTCGGTGTGCGCCGCTAACGCGGGGTGGCGCGGCAGGATAGCGTTTCGCGCAGAGGGCGGCGGTGCCGCCCTCTGCGATTGGGTCTGGCCGTTGCCTGCATGAGGCCTTTTCCGGGGCATTACAGTCTGCCCATCTGACTGAAGCCTTCGTTGATGCCCGAGAAGCCCTGCAGCTTGGCGGCGGCTGAAGAGGCGGCGGCTATCGGGTCGTACCCGCTGGCGGAGTTTGAGTTCGCATTGGACGGCACGCCCCACAGGCCTGGCGGGCGGGCGCCTTTGAGTACGTCGTCCCACAATGCGCGGTTACCGTCCGAGGCGGCCAGTCGTTGCAGGGCTGCAGCGACTTCTGCCCACCCGGATTCGGCGCTCGCGCTTGCGGCCTCCGGCACGTCGGAGGATTTGTCTGAACTCCGGTGGCGGCGCCGGCGATCGTGATTTTCGCCACTCTCGTGATCTTCGTGGCTCTCATCACCCTCATCGCTGCTTGCGTTGGAAGAGGCTTGTACGCTGAACTCACTCAGGTTGGACGAAGGGCCCGACGGCATGAAACCTGCGCTGGCGAGATAGTAGGGGCCGTCATCATTATTGCTATTGGACATCGCGCCTGAAGCGTTGGGCTCATCCCCGTCCGTCAGCGAGATCACGAGTTGGGCGGTGCTGCTGTCGCCGTCCGGTTGGGTCAGCGTATAGCCGAAGATGTCCTGCGCGCCGACGTTGGCGACATCGGCCAATGGCGTGTAGGTCCATTCGCCGTTGGCGGAAATCTGGAGCGTGCCGAAGTCGCCGGCGATCAAGGTTCCGGCGGTCACCGCCTGGCCGTTGACGCCGCTTACAACCGCTCCTTCGTAGCCTTGGTCGTCGTTGGCGAGCACGTTGCCGCTGGCCGGCGTGACCTGTACTTCAGTGATTTCCGGCGCGTTGATGCTCGTGACCACACGGATGTTGTCGATGGCAACCGCGAAATCGTCTTCGTAATCGTCGCTGGACGAGCGATCGTTGACGTTGAACGCTACGCGATAGGTGCCGGGGCCGAGACCGCTGATGGCGATACCGGTGTGTCGACCGCGATCGTCTCTGCCCAGCAACTCTCCACCTGCGCCTTCGACCAGCGACCATTGACTCGTGCCGGCCTCATATCGGTAAAGGCTGTAAGTGAAGCGGTCGTTGTTGGTAGAGTCCCCACGATCGGGAATCTCGAACTCGTCGAGGTCGTCCCCTTCCTCAATCAGGCCGACGATCACGTCGAATACGAAGCTGGTAGTCTGGTTCGCAGCGACGGTGAATTGCGGCGTGGCGACCGAAACGCTGCTGTTGCTTGACGCGTTCGGGTCGCGGATCACCAGCCGCTTGCCGCTGAAGGCATCCTCGTCGTTGTCGCTGACATTTGCGTTGCTGTTTCCGCTGCTGCGCCCCCACACGTTGCCGGCGACCTGTACCGGGTTGGTGTTGGTAACGACAGTGGCGGTGGAGCCGGGCGTGCCCGAGGTGTCGAAAATCCAAGGGGTGTAATTCGACGAGCTGACCGAGCTTGACTCGAAAGTGGCCAGGATCGCGGTGGTGGTGCTTGTTTCGCCCGGTGTCGTCACACCCTTGATATGGGCTTGGGCGACGTCATCGTGAGCCACGGGCTTACTGTCCGTGGTTGTCAGGTGCAGCAACGCGCTGGCCGAATCGCCGTCGGCGTCCTCGATGATGTAGCGGATCGAATCGCTGACGTCGTCGGCAACACTGCCCAGCGGGGTAAAGGCGTACTCGCCGTTGGCATGGATTTCAATCACACCGGCCGCGGTCTCGACGGTGAAGAGCGTATTGCCCGCGTCGAAAACGTAGGTCCCACCGCCATACTCAACCGCGACAAGTCGTGGCCCGTTCGGCCCCCAGCCATCGCCGCCGATGTCGTCGTTGTCCAGCACATTGCCGGTAGCGGGTAGCTGGGTGTTTTCGATGGCGCTGGATTCGTCGGACTGTGCGAGTGGGGCGGCGTTAACCATGAGGGTGAAGATTTGCTCGGCGGTCAGACCAAAGTGGTCCGTAGCCTTAACGATCACGTTCCACTGTCCGGCGTCGCTATGGTTAGGCGTGCCGGAAAACCCCCCCGTCGCCCCATCAAAGCTTAACCACGCGGGGAGTGGTGCTCCATTGGCAAGCCGGGCGCTGAATCGCAGGTGGTCTGCCGCATCCGGATCGATGAATGCCCCTTCCGGGATGGCAAACGTAAAGAACTGCGAGCTGCGGGCTTCGGGCGCAATGATTTGCTGCGCGGCGTAAGGCGCCCGGTTGGTCTGCTCGGTCAACGACAGCACCGATCCGTCCTCGAAGACGATGGCGAGGATGACCGGGTTGGCGCCGTCCGTGCCGCGGTAGTTCTCGATGCGCACCGCGTCCCCTGCGCCGTAGTGCAGCACGAGGGTGGTTCCATCCCATTCCTGGCTCACGTCGTCAGCGGTGATGTCCGGCCCGAAGCGGATGTAGTTGAAGTCCTCGGCGCCGCTGTCGATGATGGTGTCGATGCCGTCGCCGCGGTTGAAGACATAGCCGTCGTCGCCTGCGCCGCCGATCAGCACGTCGTTGCCGAGGCCGCCGTACAACAGATCGCTGCCGGCGCCACCGTACAGGGTGTCGTCGCCGTCGTGCCCATGAATGCGGTCTTCCAGATCCGTGCCGGTGAGGACGTTGTCCGCGCCGTCGCCTTCGATGGTGAAGCCCCAGGAGGCGAGCGTGGCGTAGTCGACGGCCGTGCCGTCGTCGAAGACGAAGGTCTGCACCGCATGTCCGCCGCCGAGCACGTCCTGGGGATCGAAGCCGGACAGGCGCAGCACGTCGCCCTCGTTGCCATAGTGGATCAGCAGGAAGTGGCCGCCCTCGCCGTCGGGCGCGAAGGAGAGCTTGTCGTGTAGCGCCTCCATGACGATGCCGGGGCCGAAGCGCACGACGTTGCCGGCATCGGGTGTGGAGGAGTCGACAATGGTGACCACCCCGTCGCCGAGGTTCACCGCGTAGGCGTCATCGGTGTGCTCGCCGTAGCGGATGCCGCGTGTAAGGAGGTCGGTGAAGCTCAGAACGACTTCCTCGTCGTTGAACCAGAGCCATACCTCATCGACCGGCGCCGGCATGTGTGGATCACGTGGATCGAAACCGGCGAAGCGCACGCTGCCGCCATCCTCGGCCAGCCGCAGCGTGAGATCGCGGCCGTCGAACTCCAGGTACAGAGCCGCGGGGTCGATGTCGCCAGAGAGCTCCAGGCGGTTCGTGTCCTGAGGGCGCCAGGCTTCGACGATGGTCGTCTCCACCCGTGCCTGCGGGTCTTCGCGGTGGATGTAATAGGTGTCCGACCCGGCGCCGCCGACCAGCAGGTCTGAGCCGTCATCGCCGTTGAAGTAGTCGTTGCCCGTGCCGCCAACGAGGGTGTCAGCGTAGGGAGTTCCGTACAGCCAGGCATCGTGATCGCCGCCGTGCTGGACGACGCCACTGACCTCGATTCCGTCCGCAGCGATTTCGGTACCGTCCGCGAAGCGGAAAACATCGATCGAGCGGGTAAGGGTTGCGCGGTGCGCTGCATAGCCACGCAGGATCAGGCGGTCTTCCGGGTGGCCGGCGATCTCGATGACGAGGTCGCCATTGCGTTCAGAGAAACGCAGGTCTGCGACGTGAATGCCATCTCCGAAGACGATAATGTTCGGAGCATCGTCGAACAACGAAACCGAGCCTTCGTATCCGTCCCCGCCATACTCCCAGTCGTACGCTCTCCATTCTTCGCCGTAGCCGTTTTGATTGAAGGGACGGTGGTCGTCGTCGATGATCACCTGCTGGTCGCCGAGGTGATAGATGTAGGTATCGCCGTCCCATTGGCCATACAGTTGGTCGTGGCCCGCTCCCCCTCGCAGAGTGTCCGCGCCCCAGCCGCCGAACAACAGGTCGTCGCCCGCTCCGCCGTACAGCTCGTCGTCGCCGTCCAGACCCAGCAGGATGTCGTTGCCGTCCCCGCCATGGATGACGTCGTCCGAGCGTGTTCCGTACAACACGTCGTCTCCATTCGTGGGTGCCTCGGAGGGCAAAGCAGGCCTTGCGAATAGGTTGCCGGTTTGCGCGTAGGCAATGGCGTATTGCTCCCCTGCGGGGGCAACGGTGCTGGTAATTTCGAACGTGCCGCCGTCAAAGGCCAGCGGCTGTTCCGGCGTTGCCATGAGGATGGCAGCTTCGTTGGACGCAAGCCATGCGGTGAAGTCGAAAATGCGTGTATGACCTGCTGTATCGATGAATTGAATGCGTTCCAGGTCGCCGAGCATGTTTTCGGCATGGATGTCTTCCAGCGTGATCGAGCCGCCGGTTCCGCCATCTACCAGAATCACCAATTGGTTGTCCGCAAACGCTACGGACAGCATTGACGGCAGAATGTCGATGCCGAAGGACAGCGCATCGACCCCGTCGCCTGCCTCCACCCAATCATGGCCGTCGCCGTAGTTGAAGCAGAAAACGTCGTCCCCGTAGCCGCCCACCAGATGGTCATTGCCGGTTTCCCCGGCAATGATGTCGTCCCCGCCGCCACCATGCACATCGTCATTCCCACTGCCAGCGGAGACGATGTCGTGACCATTGCTGAGCTGAACATAGTCATTGTTGGCTCCGGCGCTGACTGCGAAGGAGCCTTTTGCATTCCAGCTGTAGGCGTAAATGTCGTCGTCGGCAGCGCTGCCGAACAGATGGATTGGAATGGTGCTTTGATTCTCGATGGAGATGGGCTGGTATCCCATGACGCCCTCGTCGGCAAGCGCAACCATGTCCGCCAGCGTCAGTTCCGTGCCGTCGTCGAAGACGAAGCGCCGGATCGAACTGCGGCCGAGATCGCCACTGGTCCATTGATCTAGCCGGATGACCAGCGCATCGTCACCGCCGATGCCGATGACCATCTCCTGGTGGCCGACATCGCCATCCTGAGGGGCGTAGTAGTTCGGGTCACCCATCTGCACGGTAACGTCGTCAAGGGTGATGCCGGGCGCGAACCGCACGGTGTCGTTCGCCGTCTCCGCGGATTTCAGATACACCGTATCCAGCCCGGTGCCGGGGGCGACGATGTAGGTGTTGTTGCCCGCGCCGCCGTATAGGCCGTCCCGGCCTGCGCCGCCGTCGAGCACGTCGTCACCGTCGCCACCGGATAAGTAGTCTTCGTCGGGGCCACCGATCAATGTGTCGTTTCCGGCCTCGCCATACAGCTCGTTGTACCCGCTTCCGCCGACCAGAATGTCATCACCCTCCCGGCCATGGATGGTGCTGTAGCTGGCCGAGCCCGTGAGGTGATCGTCGCCGGGCGAGCCGAACAGGACCTCCGAGTCGGGAGCGGTATTGAGCAATGTGTGTACGTCGCTGGCGTTCAGCACGGCACCATTGGCGAACTCGAAACTCCCGATCTGGGCTCCGCCCCAGCCGCCCCAGTCGTCCCAGTTCTTGAGCCGGATCGAATCTCCGCTGACCGTGATTGTGACGATCAGATCGTTTCCATCACGGAAAAACGTGACGCTGTTTTGATCGATGTTTTCCTTGAAGAGGATACGCCCCATGCCGCTAACGATGGTGTCGTTGCCATCGCCGATGCCGAAGAGCCAGGTGTTGTTGCCATAGTGAATGAAGCTGCTGAAACGGTCGTCGCCTGTGCCGCCATCGAGCGTCTCATCGTCATGGCCGGTGATGATTTTGTCGTCCCCGCCCGTTCCCATGACGGCGCGCGCCGCCATCGTCGCGGCATCCCAGATCGTGCCATCGGCAAACCGGATTTCCTCCAGACCAGAACTGCTATATCTCCAGTCCGTCTGATCAAGAACAAGCAGAGCGGTGCCATCATCCAAGGTCAATGCCATATGCCCTTGCATGGTCCAGCGGAGCGCGACATCGTCCGGTGCAATGCCTTCGCCAAGTTCAAGGGCATCAGTGCTGCCCGGATCGTAGTTCTCGATGATCACGTTCTGCTCATCACCCAGGCCCAGCCGATAGATATCCGAACCACGGCCGCCGATCAGCAGATCATTGCCTGCGCCGCCGATCAGCGTGTCGTTGCCGGTATTACCCTCCAGGGTGTCGTCCCCGGACCCACCGACAAGAAGATTGTCTTGCCCGGAAAAGCCACGCAGATGGCCGCCTTCGCCACTGGCAAGTACTTTGAAGCGAATGGTTTCGGCATCCCATACGGTGCCGTCGGCAAAAACGATTTCCTCGATGGCGCTGCCACTGCCCACATAGAAATGGAGCTTGACCGTGAGCGTCTCCCCGGTATCACGGATGCTCAGCACCAGATCGTCGGTACTCCACCAGTCTTGCGGGTTGCGTACACGTGACAGTTTCACGTCTTCGGGGAGAACTCCTGCCCGAAGCTCGATGCGGTCGATTTCTCCCGGGCCCCGGGAGTTCTCGATGATCGTGTCGTGACCGTATCCGCGCCCGAACACGTAGGTGTCGCTGCCGGTGCCGCCGATCACGATGTCATTGCCTGCGCCGCCGTCGAGCCGGTCGTTTCCTGCACCGCCGCGGAGTTCATCGTCGCCGTTGCGGCCGGCGATCGTATCGTGGCCTCCGAGGCCGTGGATGAAATCGTCGGCATCGGTGCCGTGAAGACGGTCCGCACCCGATGTCGGGCGGTTTGTCGTCCAGTCAGACAGTGCTGCATCGAAAACCGGGCCAACGTCTTCATCGGCTGGCAGCAGTGCGGCTTCGAACCCAGCCACGTCGACATGGCTGAGCCAGCCAAGGCCCTTGAGGGCTTGAACGAACTCTTCCAGTTC
This sequence comes from Pseudazoarcus sp. NS34, assembly GCF_059703725.1. Lineage (NCBI taxonomy): Bacteria > Pseudomonadati > Pseudomonadota > Betaproteobacteria > Rhodocyclales > Zoogloeaceae > Pseudazoarcus > Pseudazoarcus sp. NS34. The sequence goes on along the minus strand of NZ_BAAKIZ010000003.1, from coordinate 460,970 downwards.
CGTCAGGCCCGCGTCGCGGTCTTCCTGAATCTTCAGGGTCAGGGTGGTTGCCACGTCAGACAAATCGCCGAGAAACTGCTCGGTTTCGTCGTCCCAGCTCAGCGTTACTTGCGAGAAGAGCCCCTGAAGGTGGCTTCCGGCCATCAATTCGCCGTGCACCATTGCCTTTAGCTTGTCCCAAGCGGCGAGCAGTACGGGTGCTGATCGTCCGTGCGGATTGGGGTCCGGCTCCCCCCAGCACCAGATGCCAACCCACTCCTCGCCGAGGAATTCCTCAAGGGCTTCGAGCTTGCGCGCGTCGCCGATGGGATTGTCGTAGAGCATTTTTGCGGCGCGGCTGAACGGGTCGACATCCTGAACGCCGGTCCAGTGGTAGATGATCAACGTCAGCAGCGCATCGCGTTCGGCGGCGCTTTCTGCGTGAGTAAAGGCGGTAACGAGTTCTGTCAGCTTGCCCGTCTCGTCCAGTGCCATGGCCTGATGCAGATCTGGCACTTTTCCGAAGCCGCGTACGTAGGGCAGCGAGGACACATTCGTGGGGACATCCATCCAATCGGTCGGGATGCTGTGCGTGGAGTCAGATCGGAACCAAGCGTCCGCCGCCACGCGCGTCTGGCCGTCCAGCGTGGTGAAGTTGCCGATCTGCCGGTGTGCGTTGCCGTGGGCATCGACGTGGTTGGAGTCGGAGTAGGCAACGTTGATGCTCTGCACCCCGGCCTGGTACAGCGTCAGCAGTTCTCCTTCGTCGGTGATGCCGTTGGCGTTGGTGTCGCGCCAGATGCGCAACTGGTTGAACGCCGCATCGCGTGCGTCGATCCGACCGTCGCCGTTGGCGTCCAGCTCGGCCAGGGCCTCAAAGCCATGACCTGCTTTCTGCCCGTTGGTGAGCAGGGTTTCGGAGCCGAACAACTCGCGCCCGGATTCGATCGTGCCGTTGCCGTCGAGGTCGCGAACGAGCAGGCCATCACCGTTGCCGACCCAGCCGCTGCGCTCGGCAAAGCCGTCGGCGGCGTGGTCGAAATGTACTCCGGCGGATAGCCCGACTGTCTGGATACCATTGCCGTCAAGGTCGAGGATGACGGGCGACGGAGTGGTCGAAGCGACGCCTGCCTGATCACGGATTTCGTTGATGACGGCTCCGCTGTAGTTGCCGTTACCGGAACCATTGCCTCCGCCGCCGGAGTTTCCGCCGCCACCACCGGAACTCCCGCTTCCGCCGCTGTCCGTTCCAAAAAGGTCGCCCAGGCGGATGCCCAGATCGCCGTTCTTGAAGTTGACGATGGCGATGCCGAAGTTGGTCTGCAAGGTGGTGCCGTCGAGCCGATAGCTGATCCCGTGCGGGCCGAAGAATTCGTTGGTGGTGCCGGGCAGGGCAATGCCACCTGTCAGTCGGAAGTTGCCGAGACCGGGTAGGTTAAGAATCACCTGCCCCTGTCCATCCTCATCATTGATAACGGCGTATCCCGACGCGCCCACGCGGTAGGTGTCGAACCCTTTGCCTCCATGCAGTCGGGCAATGTCTGGCTCGGGTATGTAATAGCTGCCGTCGTAGTAGGGGTCGCCGCTGACCAGAAGGTCGTCTCCGTCACCCCCGATCAGTGTGTCGTTGCCGCCGTTGCCGATCAGTGTGTCGTTGCCGCTACCCCCAACGAGAACGTTGCCGCTTTCATCGCCGGTCAGCGCCAATCCACCGCCAGCGCTGCCATTGTCGCCGCCATTGCCGCCTTCAGACGGCGGAGGCAGGGGGGGCGTTTCCATGGTGCCCTGCAGGAAGGTGTGCAGACCGAACTCTTCGCCCGTTGCCAGTCGGAAGGTCGAGACGGCGCCGCTTGCGCCGTTGGTGATATAGATACCTTCGGAACCGTATTGCAGCACCAGGTTGCTGCCCACGAGTTGCGTCCGGATCTGGCTCAGGCTGCTGACGGAGGCAAGTAGCAGCGTGTTGCTTCCACTGGCGTCGACAATGTTGTTGAACACTAGGCCACCGCCCTGCGCCGCGGGTATGCCGTCGCCGGCATTGAACACGTAGGTGTCGTCGCCTGCGCCGCCGTTCAGATGGTCCAGTCCGCCGCCGCCGATGAGCGTGTCGTTCCCCGCGCCGCCAAGCAAGGTGTCGTTGCCTGCACCACCCATGAGCAGGTCGTCGTCGTCACCGCCATCAAGGTAGTCGTCGCCGCTGCCGCCGTAGAGGGTGTCGTTGCCCTCACCGCCGAACAGGTTGTCGTGGTCCGCCGCGCCGTCGAGCCGGTCGTCGCCTTTGCCGCCGCCCAACTGATCGTCTCCGCTGTCGCCGATGAGTGTGTCGTCGCCGTCGCCACCGAGCAAGGTGTCATTGCCTGCTCCACCCTCAAGGGAGTCGTTGTCGTCCACGCCTTCGGCCGACGCGCCGTTTACGCCGCCGTCAAGGTAATCGTCGTCTTTGCCGCCGATCAGGGTGTCATTGCCGAAACCGCCGATCAGCGCATTGTTGCCGTCACCTCCGTGAAGGTAGTCGTTGCCATGCAGGTGTGCCTCGGTGTCGCTGTCGACGTCGCCGTACAAGGTGTCGTTGCCGTCCGCGCCGTACAGCGTGTCGTGCCCCATGCCGCCAATGAGTTGGTCGTTGCCGTCGCCGGCGTCCAGAAAGTCATTGCCATGGGTTTCGAGCGGTATCCAGGTCGCTGTCTCGGGGTCGATGGTTGCATCCCCCCAAAGACGGTCGTCATTGTCGCCACCAAACAGGAAGTCATCTCCCGCTTGGCCGATCAAGGTGTCGTTGCCAGCGCCGCCGATCAGGGTGTCATTGCCGTGGTGTTGTACAGGCGTGTACCCGTACTGGCTGGGCGCACGATGGCCGTCGCCGACCAGATAGTCGTGTCCGTCGTCGCCGAAGAGCAGATCGTGCGCCTGCATGCCATAGAGGGCATCATTGTCTGCGCCGCCATACAACGTGTCGTTGCCCGTGCCGCCGGTGATGAAGTCATTACCTCCGTCGCCATAGACACGTACGCCGGGGTTGTCGGCGGGCAGCGCAGACGAGATCGGATAGATGACCGGGGGAGCTTCTCCCGGGGGCTGCCCCACCCCCCAGGAGAAACCGCTGGTTACTACCGCATGGCTGGCATTTGGTCGCCAGACATAGCTGGTTTCTGTCGGCCGCTGGAACGAGGCTCCGTAGCCGCCAAGAAGGTAATCGTTGCCCATGCCTCCTTGCAGGGTATCGGTTCCGCCGCCGCCGTAAATCAGGTCATCCCCGTCTCCGCCTTCGATCAGGTCGTTGCCCGCGCCACCATTGATGCCATCGTTGCCGCCCAGGCCGAGGATGTGGTCGTTGCCCGAGGTGCCGAGCAGGATGTCGGCGGCGTTTCCTTCAGTGGGGTTTTCCTCGTCGGCCGCATAGCCGGTGGAGGAACGGACGTATTCGTCTTCACCATCAGAGTTGAGGACGATCTTCTTGTTGATGTCGCCGACAATCTGGTTGGAAGGTGGTGTTTCCTCTTCTTCCTCCAGCCCCAACGAGATGCCGAGCCGGCCCTCGGTCCAGTTGGAGATGATGATCGTGCCGGTATGACCGGGCATCAGGGAGGTGATGAACAGCCTCGTGCTGCCGGCGTCGTGGAAGGCGCGCACCTTGCCATCTGCGTCTTCATACAGCCCCGGCTGGCCCTCTTTGGCGCTCAGTTCGCGGACCGTGAACTCGCTGATCACCACCGAGCCGTTGCCGTCGGCGTCGTCGATGATGTTGGTGCCGAAGTCGCCGGAGAATACGTAGGTGTCGTGGTCCGTGCCGCCTATCAGCAGATCGTTGCCGTTGCCGCCGATGAGCACGTCGTCGCCCGCGCCGCCAAAGAGCGTGTCATTGCCTTCGCCGCCATCCAGGCGGTCGTTGCCTGCGCCGCCTTCGAGGTAGTCGTGGCCGGCATTGCCGGTCAGGGTGTCGTTGGCGGAGGCGCCATAGAGGCGATCATTCTTCTCACCGCCGGAAATTTCGTCGCTCTGCGATTTGGAGCCGAACCTAACGTGAGCCACCTTCGCTAGATCGATGCCGGATTCCTCCGGGTTGACCGCTGCTGAAAGCACGTCAATTTCGGAGTCGGCATCCACAAAGTAGGTGTCCCCCCCGGTTCGAGGCGACCAGGTTGGCCAGCCAAGCAATCCTGGTTGCAGATTCTCCTGTCGCGTCATGAGCGCAGCAGACATCAGACGAGTGCGATCCTGAAGCCACTCCTTGGTCAGCGAGCCGTTGCCTGTTTCGGCGTCATACAGGTCGAGTTCCTGATTTGCGAATCGTGCCCGATAGTCCACCCCCAATATTGCGAAAGGCATAAGCGCATGCAGGGCGTAGCGATAGGCCAGCGCCTCCGTGCCGGCTTCGTCGGCCTTCGCTGCAGCATCAACCGAAGAATCCAGAAGGCTGATGAGACGAAGGCTCGGATGGTCTGCGATGTGCTTCCGAAGTTGATCGAGTCGTGCGTGCAGTTGTTCGCGGTGGCTGACGTCGTGCCAGGTGTTGCTTTGGAGCAGGTCGGAGGTCTCGCGCAGTTTCGGATCGTTTCCGGTCAGCGCCGTGCTCAGCCAGTCGACCATCGTTTCCAGCGTGCGGCCCTCCGCCTGACCTTGGGTACCGACATTCTGTGCGGCGCGGTCGGCGGTCGTGGCCGAAAGCAGTGCCTCGAATTGCGCCATGGTCGCTGTCGGCGCCAGTCTGTGCAGCACATCGAGGACCGAAAGGGAATCTACGAGCAGCACGAGGCTGTGCGTGTCGGCGAAGTCGTTGTTTTCCGGATCGGGCACCAGCAGGCGGAAATCCAGGGTGGCGAGGTCACGCAGTGCGGTCTCGTCCCAGACCCCTCCGGTGACGTTGCCCCGATAAAGCGGCTGCCCTTCGATGAACACGGGCACATCCATGCCGTAATGAATCTGCGAATTGGCCACGGCCGAAGGATTTCCAAGCGGATTGGAAGTTTCACGCCCGTAAAGGTTGTACACCGGGCCTGCAAAAGGGCTTCCCTTGGTGTCGCGTTGGGTTTCGAATGGCGCGGCAGCGTTGGTGCTGGATGTGATCTGCTCGGCATAAAAAACACCGAGCCAGTAGTCGAGCCCCACTCCCTCGATCTGATCAAGGGTCTTGCGCCACTCTGGGTCAATGAAGCTGTTTACCCGCGCATTCTCATTCTGCAATTCGATTACGTTTGCGATCGCGCGGTGCAGCCCCACCGCTTGCTCGCGTCGGGTAGGGTCTGAGATCCAGCCGATGAGGTTGTGCGCGCGGGACTGGTCACTCGTGGTCAATAGGCCCGACTCGCCTCCGACGGTGTGTCGGGCAACGAGCTCTTCATACAGTGCTTTCACCTCCGGATGGTCGAACAGCGCGGCATTGCCCCCGACGTTGCGCCCCACACTCTCGAAACGGGCAATTGCGTCATGCAGTGATCCTTGTACGAGCCCTGTGCCTGCGCCGTTGAAGGTGTAGGTGGCCACCGCGCGTGCCGGATATAGCAGGTTGAACGCATTGGCCAGATGTCCGCCCAGGCTGTAGCCGGTCACCGCGATTGGGCTGACGCCCAAAGCCACCTGTACAGCATCGCTTTCGAACCATTCGCGCATGTCCGCGATCTGCGCGAATGCCCAGCCGTGCTCGAAAACTCCCCGGTTGGTCATGAAGCTGTCGCGCATCGCATCGCCGATGAATTCGGTGGAGCGGAAGGAGAGGACGAGTTCGCCGGAGTTGTCGTCGCCAATGCCGCGAAAAAGCGTCCCGGAGAACCCGGAAGTAGTGTTCGGCTGATGGGCGACGACTTCCCAATTGGCGATGAACTCCGCAGCGAGGGGCGGAGTGAATTTGCTGTTGAATCCATTGCCGAGCAGGAGGGCGCGCTCGTAGTCGTTTCCGGCGATCCCAGCTTGCAAGAATGCTTCCGCCGCCATTTGTACATGGGAGTACTTCAAGTACGTTTCGATGGGGTTGCTCATTGCCTGTGCTCCATGGGTTTAAGTACTTTCACCGTGAAACTGCGAGTCGGCGAGAATCCGGGCTTAATCCAGTCGCACATCCGTCCATAGGCCCGGATCGTCGTCCAGTTGCGTCTGCCCTCGCCAATCTCTGAGTCCATCAGGTAGGTAATGCGCTCGGCCATGACCTCACTGGTTTCGAGGTCGATGACGCGCAGCGAACTGCCGGCAATCCACCAGCGCGCGCGGTCTTCGTGTTCGTTGATGTCGTCGAAGGTCACGCCGTAGCGTGGCAAGGGCATGTCAGCGGTGACAGGCTCACGCTTGAGCTCGAACTTCCTATAGCTGCCGGTGTATTTCGGGTTGTTTATGAGGTGCTCCGGGACATAGGAGTAGCCGGTGTAGCGATATCGCACCCCGTCGGTCGGATCGATCAGGTCGACATAGACGTACCGCGGAGTGGGGTACTGCCTGGGGTCCTGCACGAACGCGCCGGATTCGTCACGCGGGTGAAGAAACGAGGAGACGTAGGAATTGGGCACCCGGTGGCGCGGTTTGCCAGTTATTTCGCCTAATTTTTCCGACCAAATCTCGTCTCCGTCGTATCCATACGGGTCCACCGCCCATTGATCTCTTTCGCTGTAATCCGTGGGCCGAAGCTTGATCAGGAACAGTCCTTCCACGCCTTCGGCGGTGCGGTGGATGAACTCACCGGCGTTCTTGCACAGCTCGTCCATGCGTGCGACCGCTTCTGCGCGGCGTTCGGTGAAGGCGCGGGCCTCAATCGTTCGGTGCACGGGCGGCCACAGGAACAGCGAGAGGATTGAGATTGGGACAAGAATCTTCAGCGGCCAGCCACGTAGCTTCCATGCCGCCAAGGCAGCCAGCGCGAAGCCGACGATGAGGTAGGCGTTGCCGACCCACCGGAAGATGTTGTCCAGGCCGATCAGTTCGAGCATTGCGGGCCCTCGGTGGCGTGTTTGGAGCGCGGCGTAGCGAGGTGGAATGGGGCGGGGGCAGCAGTCATCTGGGCAAGGTAGCTGCGCAAACCGGCCTCGACCCGATAGTTCTGCGTGACGTTTTGCTGCGCCCGGTGGCGTATTGCCCCCTGTTCACCACGGGCTTGTAGCGCTGCGCCAATGCGTGCCGTCAGCGCATCGCTATCAAAAAAGTCCGTCAGATACCCATTCACCCCGTGCTGAATGATTTCCCGCACCGGCGGCGTATCCGATCCCACCACCACGCAGCCGCAGGCCATGGCTTCGAGCACCGACCAAGACAGCACGAATGGGTAGGTGAGGTAGACGTGCGCGCTGGAGACCTGCAGCGCGCTGACGTAGCGGGCGTAGGGCAGCTTTCCGGTGAAGTGGGTGCGGGCGGGGTCGAGCGGCACCTCGCGCATCATCTTTTCGCGCCAGTTGGGGGCGTCCTTGGGGCGGCTGCCGTAGCTGACGTCGTCGCCGCCGACAATCAGTGCGTGGGTGTGCGGACGCTGTTGCTGCAGCTGCGACAGGGCGCGCATGAATTGGGGGAAGCCGCGATAGGGTTCGAGGTTGCGGGCGACGTAGGTGACGACCTCGTCGGCGCGGGTGAGGCGGCGGCCGTCGGGGAGTTCGAAGATTGCGTCGGAGTCGGGGAGCAGGCGCTCGGTGTCGATACCTTCGTGAATGACGTGCAGCTTGTGCTGGTATTCGGCCGGTTGCAGTGAGTGCTGCCAGCGGGTGGGGCAGATGCCGACGTCGCAGGCGTCCAGCGCGAGCAGATGCAGGGAGTTGCGGCTGCGGATGCGGGCGCGGTCTTCGAGGGTGACTTCGTCATTCGGGTCGAAGCCGGTGTCGGCGCCGTCGGCGCGGTAGAAGTATTCGCAGAAGTGGATCAGGCGCGTGTTGGGGAACACGTCCTTAACGAAGAGCGATTCTCCCCAGCCGGGGTGGGCAACGACTGCATCCGGCTGCCAGCCTTGTTCGCGCAGCCGGACCAGCAGGCGGGCGACGGCCTGGCCATGCAGTACGCCGGCTTCGAGGGGGCGGGCGTAAGGATGAACGCCCGCGGAATGTCCGCGGTGGGGCTGGTAACGAATGAGGGGAATGCCCGGTAGGCCGGGCGCGGCGCGCAGGCCGATGGCCTTGACATCGAACCCGGGCTGCGCCGCCAGGTGGCGGGCGATGTGGCGAAACTGGCCGGGGAAGTTCTGGTGGATGAACAGTACGCGCATGGGCTTCACGGTTGGCTCTCCCCGGCGGGAGGGCGTTTGGCCGATATGGCCGCCTGGCCCACGGGCACGATGGCATCCACCGCCAGCCCTTTGGGGATCTGGTGGGTGATGAAGATCATGGTGACCTTGCCCTTGAGGCGGTTGATGGTCTGGGCAAAGTGCTCGGCGGTGGCGTGGTCGAGGTTGGATACGGCTTCGTCAAAGAGCAGCACCTTGGGCTGCTTGAGCAACGCGCGGGCGATGGCGATGCGCTGGCGTTGACCGCCCGAGAGGCCCACGCCGTGCTCGCCCAGTTCGGTCTGGTAGCCCTTGGGCAGGGCCTCGATGACCTCGTGGATTTCGGCGGCGCGGCAGGCGGCAACCACTTCGTCGAAACCCGCGTGCGGGTGGGCCATGATGAGGTTGTCGTAGACGGTGCCCGAGAACAGCACGGTCTCCTGCGGCACCACGCCGAAGGCGGCGCGCAGCTCGTTGGCGGCAAGGGTGCGTACGTCCTTGCCGTCTAGCGATACGCGGCCTTCCTGGGCGAGGCGGAAGCCGAGCATGAGCTTGGCGAGCGTGCTCTTGCCGGCGCCCGAAGGGCCGGTGACGATGGTCAGCCGGCCGGGCTCGAAGGCAATGTTGAGACCGCGGTAGAGCCACGGTGCCTCGTCGGCATAGCGGAAGCCGACATCCTCGAAAGCAATGCGGCCGGCTGCGGTGGCGGTGCGTTGCGGCACCAGCGAGTGCGGTTCTTGCGGCATGTCGAGGATGTCGCCGAGGCGTTTGACGGCGATGCTGGCCTGCTGAAATTCCTGCCACAGGCCCACGAGGCGCATCAGCGGCTGCGACAGCCGCGAGGCGAACATCTGGAAGGCCACCAGCATGCCGACCGTGAAACCTTCGTTCTGCATGACGATGAGTGCGCCGAAGATGAGGATCGACAGCGTCATCATCTGTTCAAGCGTGTTGGACGCCACCCCATAGGTGTTGCCCAACTGACGGGTGCGAAAGCCCGCCGCCAGATATTGCGCAAGGTATTCGCCGAAGCGCTTGTCGACCACCGGCTCCATCTGCAGGCTTTTGACCGTGCTCATGCCCGAGATGTATTCGGTGAGAAAGGACTGGTTGCGTGCGCCGAGCAGGAACTGCAGGTTGAGGCGCTGGCGGAACACGGGCACGACGAGCAGACTGATGACGCAGATGGCGAGCAGGATGCCGACCGCGATCAGCGACAGCTGCCAGCTGTAGAAGAACATCACCGCAAGGAAGATGAACAGAAAGGGGATGTCGAGCAGCAGCGTGACGGCAGCGCCGGAGACGAACTCGCGCAGGGTTTCGACGCCTTGCATGCGGGCGACCAGCGTGCCGGTAGGGCGCTGCTCGAACCAGGCTTGCGGCAGGTGCAGCAGGTGGCGGAATACCTGACTGCCCAGAACACCGTCGATGCGGTTGCCGGTGTGCAGCACGAGGTATTGGCGCAGCCAGGTCATGCCGGCCGAGAACATCATGAAAGCAAACAGCGCCACGCCGAGCACGATCAGCGTGCTGTGGGTCTGGTGGGCGATGACCTTGTCGATGATGACCTGGGTGAACAGCGGCGTGGCCAAGCCGACCACCTGGATGGTCAGGCTGGCGATCAGTACGTCGCGCCAGATCGACTTGTGCTTGAGCAACTCAGGGATGAACCACTTGAAGCCGAAGGCGGCCGGCTGGCGGCTGGCCTTGTCGGGTTCGAGGGCGGCCTCCGTCTCAGGAGCATCGGCTGCCGCCACCAGCAGCAGCCAGGGCGTGCAGCGTGCGCGAAGCTGCTCAACCGAGAGGGTGACGGGAGCTTTCTGACCGGGCTCGACAACGGCCAGCGTGTGGCCGTCGCTCTTCACTACGAGCGCGGGGGCGGGGGCGGCAGGTTCGTTGCCCCCGCCCGCCGGCTGCATGAACACCACCGCGGGCATTGGCAGGCCGTGCCACTCGCCATCGGGCCAGGCCACGGCCCGCGCCTTGAGGTCGTGATCTTCGAGGGCTTCGATGAGGGTCGGGAGGTCGAACGGCGGGGCGCAGCGCTTGCGGATCAGCGTGGCATCGAACGGGCGCCGGAACAGCCCCGCAAGGCTGCCGACCACCCATACCAGCGCATCCGCTTCGATGGAGTGTTCAGGTGCGTGAGGCTGGGCCGGCTGGGCGCTGCGCATGCTTTATGCACCTCAGATTTTAAGAGAGGTGCTGAGTATGCGTATGAATTAGTTTAATGTCATTTAAATACTGTGCACTATTCATCGGCGGACAGAACATCAGCCGATTCTGAAGTGATGTCTGCTACTGCAGCGTCAAAAGGTCAGAGGCGAGATCAGCCGGCCGTAGGCGCGGCGCAGTTCCAGTACGGAAGCGATTTTGACGTCGGCGTAGGCCGGCTGCTTCAACCCGCGGCTTACCAGAACCGTCTTCATTCCCAGCCGCTTGGCGGTACGCAGGTTGGCTGGGGAATCCTCAACCAGAATGCAGCGTTCGGCCCGCAAGCGGTGCTCGCGCAGCACATGGCGGAAGGCGCGCACGCCGGGTTTGGGCTCGAAGCGCATGTGTTCGACGGCGAAGACGTCGTCGAAATGGCGGCGGATGCCCATGGCGCGGACGATGGCCTCGACGTATTCGACGGGGCCGTTGGAGAACACGATCTTGCGGCCGGGCAGGCGGCGCAGCATGGCCGAGAGCGCGCGATCGAACACCATCATCTCGTGCAGGCGCTCGAAGCGGTGGGTTTCGCGCAGGAAGTGGCGCGGGTCGGTGCCGTGGTGGCGCATCAGGCCGGTGAGCGTGGCGCCGTAGCGCTGCCAGTAGGCCAGGCGCAAGGCGTTGGCTTCGTCTTCGGGCACGCCGAGATGTTCGGCCAGATAGGCCGTCATGCTGCGGTTGATGTGCGGGAAGATGTGGGCGCTGGCGTTGTGCAGCGTGTTGTCGAGGTCGAACAGCCAGACGGGGTGCATGCGGGTGAGCGCGGGCCGTGTGGCCCGCGCGAGACCGGTCAGATGGCCTGCAGGCCGAGTCGCTGGAACAGTTGCTCGTCGTGGTTGGCTTCGGGGTTGTCGGTGGTGAGCAGACGGTCGCCGTAGAAGATGGAGTTGGCGCCGGCCATGAAGCTCAGGGCCTGCATCTCGTCGCTCATCTGCTGGCGGCCGGCCGACAGGCGCACGACGCTGCCGGGCATGGTGATGCGGGCCACGGCGATGGTGCGCACAAACTCGAAGGGGTCGATGTATTCATTGCCGGCCATCGGCGTGCCGGGAATCGGCACGAGGTTGTTGATGGGCACGGAATCGGGCGCCGGGTTCATGTTGGCGAGCTGGGCGATCATGCTGGCGCGCCCGCGGCGACCTTCGCCCATGCCGACGATGCCGCCGCAGCACACGTTGATGCCGGCATCGCGCACCTTGTCGAGGGTGTCGAGACGGTCGGACATCTTGTGCGTGGTGATCACGTTGCCGTAGAACTCGGGCGCGGTGTCGATGTTGTGGTTGTAGTAATCGAGTCCGGCGTCGGCGAGCTTCTCGGCCTGGCCGTCGCGCAGCATGCCCAGCGTGACGCAGGTTTCAAGCCCGAGCTTCTTGACCTCGCGCACCATGTCGAGCACCGGCTCCAGGTCACGGTCTTTCGGGCCGCGCCAGGCTGCACCCATGCAGAAGCGCGAGGCACCCTTGGCCTTGGCGGCGCGGGCGTGTTCGAGCACTTCGTCCAGCGGCATGAGGCTCTCTTTTTCGAGGCCGGTGTCGTAGCGCGAGGACTGTGAGCAATAGCCGCAATCCTCGGAGCAACCACCGGTCTTGATCGACAGCAGGGTTGAGCGCTGCACGGCATTGGCCGGGAAGTGCTGGCGGTGCACGCTCTGTGCTTCGAAGACGAGATCGAGGAAGGGGCGCTCGAACAGCGCGGCGACGTCAGCGGTGCTCCAGCGGCGGGCCGGTGCCATCTGAGCTGCGGAGGCGCTTGCCTCGGTCTGTTCTGCCAATCCCGTTGTCATTTCAGTATCCTTTGCCAATTCTGCGCGAGTGGCGCATGTTCCGGTCAGGGGGTTCGCTTGTCAAACAGGTCGCGATTCCTGCAGTCCCTTTCCGCACTTGTCTTGCCACAAGCCTGCGAGGTGTGTGGCGTGCGTGGTGCTCACGAGCCGGTTTGCGCTGATTGTGTGAGCGATCTGCCGGGCGCCGCCCAACCGGCCTGTGTGGTGTGCGCCTTGCCCTTGCCGACCGCCGGTGTGTGCGGGCGCTGCCTGCGGCGCCCGCCGAGCTTCGACGCCAGTCGTGCGGTGCTTGCCTACGACTTCCCGGTGGATCGCCTGGTGCAGGCGCTGAAGTATCGTCACCGGCTGGGGCTCGCAGCGTATTTTAGCGGGCTTCTGCTGAACGCAGGCCGGCCGGACGCAGTGGATTGTGTCGTGCCGTTGCCGATGCATCGGCGCGGGCTTTGCGAGCGCGGCTTCAATCAGGCCGTTGAACTGGCGCGGCCGCTGGCGCGAGCCTGGCGGTTGCCGCTGTGGCTGGATGCGGTGCAGCGCACACGGGACGGCCCACCGCAGGCTTCACTGAACGGGCTGGCGCGGCGGCGCAATGTACGCGGTGCCTTCGCCGCCGACCCGCAACGCTTCGGAGGGATGTCCGTGCTGGTGGTCGACGATGTGATGACGACCGGCGCAACGCTGGAGGCGCTGGCGCGTGAACTCAAGCGCGCGGGGGCTGTTCGCGTGGAAAATATCGTCGTCGCGCGCACCTTTGCAGCGCGCTGAGTTACGAGAGAGCCAGATGTTTGATGTTGTTCTGTACCAGCCTGAAATTCCCCCCAACACCGGCAACCTGATCCGCCTCGCGGCGAATACGGGCATCCGCCTGCATCTGGTCGAGCCTTTGGGCTTTGATCTTTCCGACAAGCAGTTGCAGCGCGCAGGGTTGGACTATCACGATCTGGCGCGTGTGACCGTGCATCGCGACTGGGCGGCCTGCTGCGCAGCGTTGGCCGGGCGGCGCATGTTTGCCCTGAGTGTGCGTGGAACACGCAGCTACGCCGAGGTGGCGTTCGCGCCGGACGACGTGTTCGTGTTCGGGCCGGAAACGCGCGGACTGCCGCAGGAACTGCTGGACGAGCTGGGGCCGGATGCGGTGTTGCGCGTTCCGATGATGCCGTCGAACCGCAGCATGAATCTGGCCAATACGGCGGCGGTGCTGGTGTTCGAGGCGTGGCGTCAGCAGGGGTTTGCCGGCGCAGGCTAGGGCGCTTGGCTCAGTCGTGCTCGTGCTTGGGTTCGCGTCCGAGCAGGCGTTCGACGGCTTCGCGCGGGCCGATGTGATCGGTGTGAAGCAGTGCGTCGATAGCCTCGGTGATCGGCAATTCGATGTCCATGCGCTTGGCCAGGCTGGCGGCCGAGCGGGCCGTGGGCACGCCTTCGGCGACGTGCCCCAGATTTTTCAGGATGTCGGGCAGGCTTTCGCCGCGCGCCAGCGCAAGCCCTACGCGGCGGTTGCGCGACAGGTCGCCGGTGCAGGTCAGGATCAGGTCACCCATGCCGGCCAGGCCGGTGAGGGTTTCGGGGCGGGCGCCCAGCGCGACGCCGAGGCGGGTGATCTCGGCCAGGCCGCGTGTGATCAGCGCGGCGCGTGCGTTCAGCCCGAAGCCCATGCCGTCGGAGACTCCGGCGGCGATGGCGATGACGTTCTTCAGCCCGCCGCCGATTTCGGCGCCGATCAGGTCGGAGCCGGCGTAGATGCGGAAGCGCGGCTGGTGCAGCGCACGCACCCAGAAGTCAGCGAAGTCGCGGTTGGCGGAGGCCAGCGTCACAGCGGTGGGCAGGCCGGCGCCGACTTCGGCGGCGAAGCTGGGGCCGGTGAGCACGCCGCACGGGGCGTCCGCGCCGATTTCCTCGAAGACGATTTCATGCGGCATGCGGCCGCTGTCGGCCTCCAGGCCTTTGCAGGCCCAGATCATCGGGATGTCAGGGTGGCCGGCACGCAAAGCCCGCGCGGTGCTGCGCAGGCCGGCCAGCGGCGTGGCGATGAGGTGCAGATCGGCGTGACGAGCGGCGACGTCGAAATCCGGCGTGACCTGCAGGCGCTCGGGGAAGTCGACGCCGGGCAGGTAGGCTTCGTTGCGGCGCGCCCGGCCCATCTCCTCGATCTGGTCGGCTTCACGCGACCACATGATGACGTCGTGGGCGCGGGCAAAGGCCACGGCCAGCGCCGTGCCCCACGAGCCGGCGCCAAATACGCCGATACGCATCAGATCAAAGCCCCCAGACTTCGGTGACTCTGAGATAGCCGACGGTGCCGGATTTGTGTCGAACCTGAATCCAGCCGTCGCTCGGCTCGCCGACCAGATCGAGGACCACATTGCGGACAGCCTCGAAGCTGATGCCCGCGCTGGTTTCCGGCGACTGTCGGGCTACGGCCTTTTCGGTATTGACCATCACCGTGCGCTCGTTGCGCAGTGCGCTGCGCTGAATCCAGTTGATCGAGCCGCTCGGGTCGCGCACCTTGACCCATTGTTCGAGCTCGACGACGACTTCCACCGGCGTGCCCGGGGAGACGATGAACAGCTTGCGGCCCTGTGCCGAGGGCGTTTCGTAGAGCACCGCCGACTCGGCGACGGAGCTGAACTTGAGGGCCGCCTGCGCGCCCGCTGCAGACAGAGCCAGCACGGAGGCGAGGACCAGACTGCGGAGGGTGCGATTGTTCATGATCACTGATCCTGTTCGTCGTTGGAGGCGGCGCCTTGCTGCTTTTGCGACTGGTACAGCGCCTCGAAGTTCACCGGCTGCAGCAGCACCGGCTGGAAGCCGGCGCGGGTCAGGGTGTCGGACACGGTTTCACGCGCATACGGGAAGAGCACGTTGGCGCAGCCGATCATCATCACCGGCTCGAGTTCGGCTTCGGGGATGTTGCGCAGCTGGAAGATGCCGGCCTGGGCGACTTCGACGAGGAACACCGTGCGACCGTCGGGCACGCTGGCAGAGACATTGACCACCAGAACGACCTCGTAGATGCCGTCCTCGACGTTCTTGCCGGTGGTGCTGAACTCGATGTTGAGCTTGGTGTTGTCGAGTTGCAGGTAGATCTGCGGCGCGTGCGGGATCTCCAGCGAGAGATCCTTGACGTAGATTTTTTCGATCGAGAAGACGGGTTGGGCTTGTTCGGTCATTGTCCTGGTCTTGAAGGGTGAGGGTGTCAGTCGGCCGCGCGGGCCAGCAGGGTGTCGAGGCGTCCGGAGCGATCAAGATCGATCAGGTCATCACAGCCGCCCACATGGTAATCGCCAATGAAGATCTGCGGAACCGTGCGCCGGCCGGTGATTTTCATCATCTCGTCGCGCAGCGAAGGATCGAGGTCGACGCGGATCTTCTCCAGCGCGGTAACACCACGGCTGTTGAGCAGTTGTTCGGCGCGGACACAGTAGGGGCACACCGCGCTGGTGTACATGCGAATGTGCGCCGTCATGCCTTCTTGCCTTTGCTGGGTTTGCGTCCGGTGGTCAGCGGGTTGCCGGCCTTTTCCCATTCCATCAGGCCGCCCTTGAGGTTGAAGACCTGGTCGAAGCCGGCCTTCTGCAGCTTGGTGGTGGCGCTGCGCGAACGCGAGCCGCTGGCGCAGCACAGGATGATCGGCGCGGGCTTGAGCTTCTCGATCTCGGGCAAGCGGCGATCAAGTTCGCCGACCGGAATGTGACGTGCGTTCGGGATGTGGCCCTGGGCGTATTCGCCCTGCTCGCGGATGTCGATCACGATGGCGTCATCGCGGTTGATCTTCAGCGTCGCTTCCAGCGGAGAGATGATCGACTTGTTGCCCAGCGTACGAACGGTGTCGACGATGATGAAGGTGAAGGCGGCCAAGGCCAGCGCTACCCACGGGAAATTGCTTTGCAGAAATTCGGCTTCCAATTGGAGAGACTCCGTTGCGGGTGTGAGATGTCAGTCGTCGCGACTGCAGAAGACTTCGCGCATCAGCCCGATCAGCTGTAGCGTGCGCTGGTCGACGACGCGGTAATAGACGCGGTTTGCATCCTTGCGGGTCTGCAGCACGCCCTTGTCTCGCAAGATGGCAAGATGTTGGGAAATGTTGCTTTGCGATGTACCGACCGCGTCAACGATATCCTGTACGCAGACTTCTCCCTCGCCGAGCACGCAAAGGATTTTCAGGCGCAAGGGATGTGCGATGGCCTTTAGGGCGCGCGCAGCAGTCTCGATGTGCTCGTGCTTGTCGATCAACTCGAATATGGATGGGTTGTTCACGGTTGGCATGGCATGTCAGCGTCGAGACAGGGAGACTAGTATAAAATACCGCACCGGACTCAGGCAGCTTGTTCTCGCCGGAGCGCCCGGGATTTTTGCAATTCACTGTCCCGAGACTTCATGTACAAGATCGTTCTGCTGCGCCACGGCGAATCCCTCTGGAACAAGGAAAACCGGTTTACCGGTTGGACCGACGTGGATCTCAGCGAAAAGGGGCTGGCCGAGGCCCATTCAGCCGGCCAGCTGCTCCGCAGGGAAGGCTACTCCTTCGACCGTGCCTATACGTCGGTGCTCAAGCGCGCCATCAAGACCCTCAACGTGGTGCTCGAGGAGCTTGATCAGTTGTGGCTGCCGGTCAAGCATTCCTGGCGCCTCAACGAACGTCACTACGGTGCGCTGCAAGGCCTCAACAAGGCCGAGACGGCTGCGCGTTTCGGCGATGACCAGGTATTGGTGTGGCGCCGTTCCTATGGAACTTCGCCGCCGCCGCTCGAAGACGGTGATGAGCGTCTGAACTGCGACGACCAGCGTTACGCCTCGATGCCGCGCGCCCGCTTCCCGCGGGCGGAGTGTCTGAAAGACACCGTTGCGCGCTTCGTGCCGTACTGGGAAACCACCATCATTCCCGAGATCCTGTCCGGCCAGCGGGTGCTGATCGTGGCCCACGGCAACAGCCTGCGCGCGCTGATCAAGCATCTCGACAGCATTTCCGACAGTGACATCGTCAAGCTCAACATCCCTACCGGTCAGCCGCTGGTGTATGAGCTCGACGCCGATCTGCGTCCGATCCGCAGCTATTACCTTGCCGACGAGGAAACCATCCGCAAGGCCGAGGCTGAGGTGGCGCGTCACGGCGGCCCGCAGGGCTGACCGACGGCCGTGATGGCCCGTCGCCGGTCGCTGTTGCGGTGTGTTGCCCTGGCAGTCGGCCTGATGCTGATGGGCGGCTCGCTTGCGGCTGAACCTTCGATCGATCAGCGGCGCGCCGAGCTGGAAGAGGTGCAGTCGCGCATCCGCAGCCTGGAAGCTGAGATTGTCCGCACCCGTGCATCCCACGGCAAGGAAGCTGAGGCCATGGCCGAGGCCGAGCGGGCGGTATCGGCTTCACGCCGCAAGCTGCGGAGCCTCAGACAGCAACGCAGTACCGCCGAGCGCGAGTTGAGCGCTGCCGAGTCCGAGCGTGAGAAGGTCACGCAGCGGATTGAGGCGCGGCGCGAGGAGCTGGCCTCGCTGCTGCGTCGTCACTACATGCATGGCGGCAGCGACGTTGCTCCATTCCTTTCTGGCGGCGACCCCAATCAAATCGCGCGTGACGCGCACTATCTGGAGCACCTTGGCCGCGCGCGCCTGGAGCTGCTGGATGGTTTGCGAGCCGATCTGCGCGAGCAGGAGCGGCTCGCTACCGAAGCTTCGCTGCGCCGCGACCGGATGGTTGAACTGGAAGGTGCGCAGCGGCAGGAACAGGCACAACTGGAAAAAGTACTGGCGCGCCGGGCGGCGGTCGTGGCCGAGCTTTCCGGTGAATTGCGTGGACAAGAAGGGCAGATCGGCGCCTTGCGCGAAGACCGCCTTCAGCTCGGTCGCGTCATCGATCTGCTGAAGATGCAGGCTGAACGGCGCGCGGCCCCACGGCCGGAGTCTGCGCCGGTCACCAACGTCGACACCGGCCCGCTGGCCGAGGCTGCGCCTGCCGCGCCCTTCGGCAAACTGCGCGGGCGGCTGGGTTTTCCCGTACAGGGCGAACTGGCCGGCCGCTTCGGTGCTCAAAGAGGCGATGGAGGTACCCGCTGGCGGGGCCTGTTCATTCGCGCCAACGACGGCGACGAAGTGCGCGCGGTGGCCGGGGGCGAAGTGGTGTTCTCGGACTGGCTGCGTGGTTATGGCAACCTCATCATTGTCGATCATGGCGATGACTACCTGACGATCTATGGCTACAACGATGCCGTGCTGCGTGTCGTCGGAGAACGCGTCGCGGGCGGTGATGCCATTGCTTACGTTGGTGCAAGCGGAGGGGTGCCGGATTCGGGCTTATACTTCGAGCTCAGGCACAAGGGAGAACCGATCGATCCGCTGGGCTGGATGCGGCGTCGCTGATCCGGGTGCAATCTGAATTCATGGAGTTTTCATGCGTAGCAAGCTACAGAAACTGGGGCTGATCTTTACCGGTCTGGTGGCCGGTGTGTTGATCAGTCTGAACTTTTCGGCAGTGGCCGACCGTACCTCGCCGGCGCCCTTGCCGGTCGAGGAATTACGCGCTTTTGCAGACGTCTTCAATGCCATCAAGCAGGGCTATGTGGAGCCTGTGGAAGACAAGACGCTGATCAATCACGCGATCAGCGGCATGCTCAGCAACCTTGATCCGCATTCCGCCTATCTCGATGCGGAGGCCTTCAAGGAGTTGCGCGAGGGCACGCAAGGCGAATTCGGTGGCCTCGGTATCGAGGTCGGCATGGAAGACGGCTTCGTCAAGGTCGTTTCCCCGATCGAAGATACGCCGGCCTTCCGCGCCGGGGTGCAGGCGGGCGATCTGATCGTCAAGCTTGATGAAACGCCGGTGAAAGGCATGACGCTGAGCGATGCGGTCAAGCGCATGCGCGGCAAGCCCAATACCAGCATTACCCTGACCATCATGCGCAAGGGCGACACGGCTCCGCTCGTCGTGAAGATCACGCGTGAAGTCATCCGCGTGCAGAGCGTGCGTTCCAAGGTGCTTGAGCCGGGCTTCGGTTACCTGCGTGTCGCTCAGTTCCAGGAGAACACGGCTGAATCGGTGGTGGAGCACCTCAATCGCATCGCCAAGGAAGGCCCGCTTACGGGCCTGGTGCTCGACCTGCGCAATGACCCGGGCGGCCTTTTGCATGGCGCGATCGGTGTGTCGGCGGCTTTCCTGCCGCGTGACACTCTGGTGGTGTCGACCGACGGCCGCGCGCCGGACGCGCGTCGTGAGTACCTCGCTACGCCGGAAGACTATCTGCGCGGACGTCGCGATGATTTCCTGCGCCAGCTGCCCGATTACGCCCGCAACGTGCCGATGGTCGTGCTGGTCAACGCCGGTTCGGCTTCGGCGAGCGAGATCGTGGCCGGTGCTCTGCAGGATCACGGTCGGGCCCGCGTGGTCGGTACCCAGACGTTCGGCAAGGGCTCGGTGCAGACCATTCTTCCGCTCAACAGCCAGTCGGCCATCAAACTGACGACTGCGCGCTACTACACGCCCAACGGCCGTTCGATTCAGGCCAAGGGTATCGAGCCGGACATCGTGATCGAGGAAACCGAAAACGGTTCTGCGCGCCGCGTGCGTGAGGCTGATCTGCTCGGTCACTTGATTGGCGCCGACGAGAAGCCGATGGTTGAGGGTGAGGCCGACGGGGTCGTCGCACAGCCCGAGGAGGAGACGCCTTCGCCGCGCTTTGAACTGGGCGGGGCCGACGACTATCAGCTGGGCCAGGCCGTCAAGCTTCTCAAGGGTGAGCAGATCGTCCAGAATAAAAACTGATCGGGCGCACGGGGGCAGGAGCGATGCGGCGGGAAACGGCATACAAGCTGGCGGGCAGGAAGCACGACCATCCGTCGCCCGGGGCAGGGCTGGTCAAAGAGCGCGAGCTGCGCTTTGCCGCATCGCCAGCTGGCCAGCTTGAGCGCGCGCGCGAAGCCCTGCTCACGCTCAAAGGGGTGTATGTCCTGGACGGCCCTGCAGCCTGTTCCTTGTGTGTCCAGTATTCGATCCTCGATTACTCGTTGGAGATGCTTGAGGATGCGCTGCGCGACGCCGGCTACCATCTCGACAACAGCCTGTACGCCAAGCTCGTGCGCGCCATCGTGTATTTCTGCGAGGAAACCCAGCGTCACAACCTGCTCTCGCCCGAGCGTCTGATCAAGAAATCCAACGAGGTCTACATCAAGGTCTACGACCAGCATCCACACGGCGATCATGACGATACGCCGGTGGAGCTGCGCGACTACAAGTAGGCTTTTGCCGTCGCTCCGGCGCGTCCTCTGCATTGCTCCTCAGCCCATGAACGACGATCAACTCCTGCGTTACAGCCGCCACATCCTGCTGCCTGAAATTGGTGTGGAGGGGCAGGAAGCGCTGCTCGCCGCACGCGTGCTGGTGCTTGGCGCCGGTGGGCTGGGCTCGCCGGCGTCGATGTATCTGGTCAGCGCGGGGGTCGGTACGCTGGTGTTGGCCGACGATGACACGGTCGATCTGACCAACCTGCAGCGCCAGATTCTGCATACCGCCGAGAGTGTGGGTGACTTCAAGGTTGCCTCGGGCGAGCGTACGCTGCACCGCATGAACCCCGAGGCGCGCGTTGAGACCTTGGCGATGCGGCTTGAGGGCAGCGCGCTCGACGAGCAGGTGGCGATGGCCGATGTGGTGCTCGACTGCAGCGACAATTTTGCCACCCGCCACGCCGTCAATCGTGCCTGTGTGCGCCACCGCGTGCCACTGGTGTCGGGCGCGGCAATCCGTTTCGATGGGCAGATTTCGGTTTTCGATCTGCGCAATGACGGGCCGTGCTACCACTGCCTGTTCCCGGAAGGGGAGGACGTCGAGGAAGTGCGTTGCGCGGTAATGGGTGTGTTCGCGCCGCTCACCGGCATCGTCGGGGCGACGCAGGCGGCTGAGGCGCTCAAGCTCATCATCGGCTGTGGCACATCGCTCGCTGGGCGGCTGCTGCTGCTCGACGGGCTGCGCATGGAGTGGCGCAGCATCGGTGTGGTGCGCGACCCCGATTGCGCAGTGTGCGCGGCCGCGCACGCGGCCGTTTGACTTGATCTAGACCAGAATCTCGCGCGGAGCCGGATGCCCGAGGAAGGCCTGCGGGCTGGCCGTGGCACCGTAGGCGCCGGACTGGAATACCACCACGAAGTCGCCCGGCATGGCCTCTGGCAGCAGCATGCGGTCGGCCAGCAGGTCCAGCGGCGTGCACAGCGGCCCGACCACATTTACCGGATCGCCAGCGGCCTCGTTCATGCGGGTGCCGATGGCTACCGGGAAGTTCTTGCGCAGTACCTGACCGAAATTGCCCGATGCGGCGAGGTGATGGTTCAACCCGCCGTCGCAGATCAGGAAAGTCTGGCCACGGGACACCTTGCGATCGACCACCCGACACACGTAGATGCCGGCCTCGCCAACCAGATAGCGGCCGAGTTCCAGCGCGAGCCGCGCGCCTGGCATGCGATGGGCAGCTTCAGCCGAGAGTGTGGCGAGGTTGTCGCCGACCGGCGCGAGGTCAAGTCGCGTGTCGCCCGGGAAGTAGGGGATGCCGAAACCGCCGCCGAGGTTGATGATGCGAGGCGATGCCGGAGCCTCGTCACTCAGGCGCAGCGCGAGCTCGAAGGACAGGCGCTGGGCTTCGATGATGGCTTCGGCGCGCAGGTTCTGCGAACCAGCGAAGATGTGGAAGCCCTCAAAAGCCAGCCCCAGCGTGGCGATTTCTCCGAGCAGAGCGGGTACGTCTTCGGCGTCCACGCCGAACTGCTTGGCGCCACCGCCCATGCGCATGCCGGAGCTTTTCAGCTCGAAATCCGGATTGACGCGCACTGCCACGCGCGCTGGCCAACCCGTGCTTGCCGAGATGTCCGACAGTTCATGCGCCTCGCGTAGCGACTCGATATTCAGCAACACGCCCGCAGCAACTGCCTGCTGCAGCTCCTCGCGCGATTTCCCCGGCCCTGCAAAACTGATGTTGTGGGGGGCGCAGCCGGCGTTCAACGCCACGTCGAGCTCGCCTGCCGAGGCCACGTCCAACCCGTCGACCTGCGTAGCCAGGTGTTGCACCAGTGCAGGCATCGGGTTGGATTTGATGGCGTAGTGCAGTTCTACGGTGCCGGGCAGGGCCGTGCGCAACTCTGCTACGCGAACGTCGAGGAGGGCTCGGTCGTAGGCGAAGAAGGGCGTGCCGCCGGCCCGCGCAGCCAGCCGTGAAAGCGCAATGCCGCCGACCAGCAGTTCGTTGCCAGAGCAGGCAAACTGATTCATCGGTGCGTGTACGGGCACCGGGCGTGGTTCGTTCATCAGGATTCCTCTCCGGCCGCGGCGGTCAAGGCCTTGCGGTCGATCTTGCCATTGGGGTTGCGCGGCAGTGGGCCTTTGCGCACTTCGACGCGGCTCGGCACCATGTAGGCCGGCATGCGCGTGCGGCATTCGGCAAGCAAAGCATCGCAGTCTACCGGCTCATCGCCGGCGGGCGTAACAACCGCCTGGATGACCTGACCCAGCGTCGGGTCAGGGATGCCGAAGGCCACGCATTCGCCCACCATGCGCGTGGCGTACAGCACTTCTTCGATTTCAGTGGGGCTGACGCGGTAGCCGGACGTCTTGATCATCTCGTCTCGGCGCCCGATGAAGTAGAAGTAGCCATCGTCGTCGCGCCGCACGGTGTCGCCCGAGAACACGGCAATTTCCGGCAGCACCAGGCCATCGCAACGACACGACAGATGCGTGGGCAGCGGGCGGAAGCGTTCGGCTGTCTTCTCGGTATCGTTCCAGTACCCCATGGCGACCAGCGGCCCGCGTTGTACGAGTTCGCCAGGCTCGTGCGGCGCGCACTCCGAGCCGTCCTCGCGCAGCACCAGTACCTCGGCATTGGGGATGGCCTTGCCGATGGAGTGTGGGCGCAGGTCGGCTTGCTCGGGAGGCAGATAGGTGGCGCGAAACGCCTCGGTCAGGCCGTACATCAGAAACGGGCGCGTGCGCGGCAGCTTGCTGCGCAACGCGCGCAAGGCATCAAGCGGCATGCGCCCGCCGGTGGTGGCGAAGTAGCGCAGGTGTTCGTCCGTGCCGTCCGGCCAGTCCAGCCGCGCGAGCTGGATCCACAGTGGGGGAACGGCCGTCAGGCCGGTGACGCGCTCGCGTGTCACCGTCTTGAGCACGTCGCGCGGCAGCAGGTAGTTGAGCAGCACTACGCGCGCGCCGACATGGAATGCCGTGGTGAGCTGCGAAAAACCGGCGTCAAAGGACAGCGGCAATGCCGCCAGCAGTACGTCGTCCGGCTGGTTGTCGAGGTATTGGGCAACGCTCTGCGCCCCCGCAATCAGGTTGCGATGCGATAGCACTACGCCCTTGGGCCGTCCGGTGCTGCCGGACGTGTACAGAATGGCCGCCATGTCGCTGTCGATGATGCGGCTGGCCGGTCGGCGGGGCGGGGCGTCGAGCAGTTCCTGCCAGCGGTGCGTACTCACGCCCTCGAAGCGGGGCAGCTGCTCGATCGAGCCGGTGACCACCACCTGCCGCAAGTCATGACAGCCGGCGAGCGTCGCTTCGAGTAGCGGCAGCCGTTCGGCGCTGGTGATGAGCACACGCACGTTGCAGTCGCGCAGGATGTAGCCGACCTGCTCGGGCTTGAGCAGTGGGTTGAGTGGTACGAAGGTGCCGCTTGCTGCGGTGGCGCCGAAGGCCGCTGCGACGAACTCCGGCCGCTTGTCGAGATAGATCGCAATACGCTCTCCGCGCGCCAGCCCGAACGCGGTCAAGCCGCTGGCAACGCTCTCGCACAATGTGGCAAGTTCGGCGTATTGCAGCGTGTGCGCGCTAGTCGTGAGGGCGGCATCGTCGCCCGCGCGCATGGCTGCGGTAAGCAGGAGTTCGTGCAGCAGGGTCGTGCTGTTCATGCGGTTCCGTCGGGCTGGTCTGGGCGCGGAGCCGGCCGCGCACGAACTTGCAAGTATAATGCGCGATTTGCCGTCGCCTGGGCGCCGCGTCCGGCAGCCCGCGAATGAGTAATGAGGTCCAAGACTTGAACACCCTGCAGAACGTGTTGCAATTGCTTGATGAAGTGCTGGCGCTCGATGGGCGCGGCTTGCGCTTCACGTCCGACACGCCGTTGCTGGGCAGCGTGCCGGAGCTCGATTCGATGGCTGTGCTGGCCGTGATTCAGGAAATCGAAATCCGCTTCGGCATCGAAGTCCCCGATGACGAGGTCGACGGCAGCTCCTTTGAAACGGTCGGCACCGTAGTCGAATTCGTCGACCGCCTCTCCCCCGTCTGAATCACGCTCAGCCCGCGAACGGAAACACCTGCGGCACCAGCAGCAGTACGCCGGCCGAATACAGCACGCTGATCGGCAGGCCGGCCCGTAAAAAATCCGTCAGTCGATAGCGCCCCGGCGAATACACCATCAGATGTGTCTGATAGCCAGACGGCATCAGGAAGCACGCGCTTGCGCCGTAAGCCACGACCATCACGAAGGGCAAAGCGTCCGCTCCGAAGGCCTGTGCTGTCGACAGCGCTACGGGAAAGGCCAGCGCAGCCGCGGCATTGTTGGTGACCAGCTCGGTCAGGATCAACGTGATCAGGTACACGCCGACCAGTGCCCCCCACACGCCAAAACCATCGAAGCCGGCACGCATGGCCTGGGCGATCAACGCGCCCGCGCCGCTGCCTTCGATGACCTGCGCAATCGCCAGGGCCGAGCCGATCACCATCAGCAGCTCGAACGGAAAGCGGCGGCGCAATTCGGCCAGCGTCGTGAGCTTGCGAGCCAGCAGCATGGCGAGCAACACCAGCAAACCGTCAAACAGGGGCAACCAGCCGAGGGCTGATCCAGTCAGCACGGCGGCAAAGCCACCCAACGCGAGGCGGCCCTGTGCGTTTGTGAGAGGGGGGCGCAATGGCGGGCCAGCGACGACGCGAAAGTTGCGGTCGAGGTTGCGGTGTTGCGTGAAGTCGTTCCCGACGGCCAGCAGCAGCGAGTCACCGGCCCGCAGCGGGATGCGCCCGAGCTGGCCTTCCAGCCGCTTCTCGCCGCGACGGATGCCGACTACGCCAGCGTCGAACATGCTGCGGAAGTCCACGTCGCGCAAAGTCTTGCCGCCGAGTTCGGATTCGTGTGACACGACGACCTCGACCAGATTCGAACCAAGCACGTCATCAGCATGGTGGCCGAACAGTTCAAGCCCCGGAAAGCCCTGCAATGTCTGAATGTTGGAGATGGCGCCGGTAAATACCAGCACATCGCCGTCGCGCAGGATTTCGTTCGGGCCGACCGGTGAGATGAGCCGTTCGTCGCGTGCGATCTCGAGCAGGAACAAGCCGTCGAGGTTGCGCAGTCGGTTGCCTTCGATGGTGCCGCCGGACAGGGGGGAGCCGGGTGTTACGCGGGCTTCCAGAAAATACGACTGGCGGTTTTCGTCGGCCTGCGGATGGCGTTCCGGCAACAGCCGGGCGGACAGCGGCAGGGCGAGCAGGCAAAGCAGGGCGACCGGGACGCCGACCGCTGCGAACGAGAACATGCCCAGTGCGGGCATGCCGGCCCCGATGACGAAGGAATTGATCACCAGGTTGGTCGAGGTTCCGACCAACGTCGTGATGCCGCCCAGAATCGACGCGTAGGACAGCGGCAGCAGCAGCCGGGAGGCGGGAATCCGCCGCTGTTTCGAGACCGCACCGAGCAGGGCGCTGACGACCGCGGTGTTGTTGAGAAAGGCCGAGCACAGCGCGGCAAAGCCACCCAGGCGCCAGGTCGCAACGCTTGGACGACCGGTGAGCAGCGCGTCGGACAGGCGCTGAACCCAGGGTGAGCGCTCCAGCACCTGAGAGACGGACAGCAGCAGAATCAGCGTCGCCAGCGCGGGATTGGTGTAGCTCGCAAGCAGTGTTCGTTGGTCTACCAGACCTGCCAGGTAGTACGCCCCGGCAAAGCCTGTGAACAGCACCGCCGGAGCAATGCGGCCACTGGCCAGCAGGGCGATGAGCAGACCGATTGATGCGAGGACGAGATGGGCAGCGTCCACGACCGGTCGCGCGGGTCAGGCCGTCAGGCCGCTGGCGACAAAGTGCGGATTTTCAAAGCCGGGCTTGCCGTAGGTCAGCGGCGGGCCATCAACGCAGTTCACGCTGCCGCCTGCGGCAGCGAGGACGGCGTGGCCTGCAGCGATATCCCATTCCATGGTGCGACCAAGACGGGGGTAAAGATCAGCTTCCCCCGCCGCAACCAGACATAGCTTCAGTGACGAACCGGCATTTTTTAGCTCGGCGATGGGGCGCCCTTGCAGGAAGTCGGACAGCGCTGCAGGGTCGCCGTGCGAGCGGCTGGCGACCACCGTGAGGCCGTCTTGTGGCGGTTGGCGCGCGCAGATGCTGCGTCGTTGGCTCGCTTCCTCGATGAAGGCGCCAACGCCTGCTGCGCCTGCGAACAGGCGATCGAGGGCGGGCGCCAGCACGACGCCAAGCGTGGGTATGCCGTTTTCGACGAGCGCGATATTGACGGTGAATTCGCCATTGCGCGAAATGAACTCTTTCGTGCCGTCGAGTGGGTCGACCAGCCAGAATCGGGCGCTGACCGTCGGGATGTTGCCTGCTGAGGCGGCTTCCTCCGCAACCACCGGGAAGTCCGGAGCGATCCGTGCGAGTGCTCGCAGGATGACCTGTTCGGCACGTTCGTCCGCTTCCGTTACGGGTGAGGCATCGTCCTTGCCGCGGACTTCGAAATCAGTGTCGTAAATGTCGAGAATGACCTGGCCAGCTTCGCGTGCGACCGGGATCAGGTGTTCAAGCAGCGCTGCGCGTTCGTTGGGAAGCAGTGTCATCGGTATCCTTTGCTCACAAGAGGCAGTCCAGAAGTCGCATATTATAGGTGCTCGCCGGTGACCGTCCGCCGGCGCCTTTGCAACCGGAATTGCTGATGACGCTGACCCATCTTCAACGCCTCGAAGCCGAGAGCATCCATATCCTCCGCGAGGTTGTGGCCGAGGCTGACAACCCCGTAATGCTGTACTCCATCGGCAAGGACAGCGCAGTAATGCTGCACCTGGCGATGAAGGCCTTCTACCCCGCTGTACCGCCGTTTCCCTTGTTGCATGTTGATACGCGCTGGAAATTTCGTGACATGTACGCGTTTCGGGAACGTATGGCGCGTGAGACGGGGATGGAGTTGATCGTGCACATCAACCCCGAGGGCGTCGCGAAGGACATCAACCCCTTCACGCACGGTTCGGCCATCCACACCGACATCATGAAGACCGAGGGCCTCAAGCAGGCGCTTGATAAATACGGCTTCGATGCCGCCTTCGGTGGTGCCCGTCGCGACGAGGAAAAGAGCCGTGCCAAGGAGCGCATCTTTTCTTTCCGTAGCGCCCAGCACCGATGGGACCCGAAAGCGCAGCGCCCCGAGCTGTGGAAGCTCTACAACGCCCGTAAGCACAAGGGCGAGTCGATGCGTGTATTCCCGATCTCGAACTGGACCGAACTCGATATCTGGCAATACATCCACCTGGAGAACATTCCCATCGTGCCGCTGTACTACGCGGCCGAGCGGCCGGTCGTCGAGCGCGACGGCACGTTGATCATGGTCGATGACGATCGTATGCCTCTGCGCGCCGGCGAGAAGCCGATGATGAAGAAGGTGCGTTTCCGCACGCTGGGCTGCTATCCCCTGACGGGAGCGGTGGAGTCCGAGGCCGATACGCTGCCGGCAATCATCCAGGAAATGCTGCTGACGCGAACTTCCGAGCGGCAGGGGCGAGCCATCGACCACGATTCGGCCGGCTCGATGGAGAAGAAGAAGCAAGAGGGGTACTTCTGATGGCCCACGTATCCGACCTCATCGCCACCGACATCGAGCAATATCTCGAGACGCATCAGCACAAGAGCCTGCTGCGCTTCATCACCTGCGGCAGCGTGGACGACGGTAAGAGCACGCTGATCGGACGGTTGTTGTTCGAGTCCAAGATGTTGTTCGAGGACCAGCTCGCGGCGGTCGAAGCTGACTCGAAGAAGTGGGGAACGCAGGGCGACTCCATCGATTTCGCACTGCTCGTGGACGGGCTGGCCGCTGAGCGCGAACAGGGCATCACCATCGATGTCGCCTATCGCTTCTTCTCTACGGACAAACGCAAATTCATCGTCGCCGACACGCCGGGCCACGAGCAGTACACCCGCAACATGGTCACTGGCGCGTCGACGGCCGATGCCGCGGTGCTGATGGTCGATGCGCGCAAGGGCATTCTGACGCAGACGCGGCGCCACAGCTTTCTGGTGAATTTGCTCGGCATTCGCCACATCGTCGTGGCGATCAACAAGATGGACCTCGTGGATTATTCCGAGAAGACCTTCCGCGCCATCGTGGATGACTACCGCGCCTTTGCCGCCCAGCTTGGCCTGAATGAGGTCACCTTCATTCCGTTGTCCGCCTACAAGGGCGACAACATTCTCGAGCCCTCGCAGGCGATGTCCTGGTATCACGGCACGACGCTGATGGGCTATCTCGAAACCGTCGAGGTCGACGACGAGCGCGCGCAGCGCAGCCCGTTCCGCATGCCGGTGCAGTGGGTGAACCGGCCTGATCTGGATTTCCGCGGCTTTGCCGGCACCATCGCCGGCGGCGTGCTGCGCCCTGGCGATCGCATCCGCGTACAACCATCGGGCAAGGAGAGCACGGTGGCGCGCATCGTCACGCGCGACGGCGACTTGCAGCAGGCCGTGGCCGGCCAATCAGTGACGCTGACGCTGACTGAAGAAATCGACATCTCGCGTGGTGACATGCTGTCGGGCGCGGACGCTCCTGCCGAGGTTGCCGATCAGTTTGAATGCACGCTGGTGTGGATGTCCGACGAGCCGATGCTGCCCGGACGTCCCTATCTGATGAAGATCGGCGCGCGTACGGTGACGGCGACCGTGACCGCGATCAAGCATCAGGTCAACGTCAACACGCTTGAGCGCATCGCTGCGCGCAAGCTCGAACTCAACGGCATTGCGGAATGCAATCTGGGTCTCGATCGCGCAATTGCCTTCGATGCCTATGCGAGCAACCGTGACAGCGGTGGTTTCATCCTGATTGACCGGCTCAGCAACGCGACGGTTGGCGCTGGCATGCTCAATTTCGCGCTGCGACGTGCGCACAACATCCACCTGCAACACGTCGATGTCGACAAGTCAGCCCGTGCCGCGAGCAAGGGCCAGAAGCCTTGCGTGCTGTGGCTCACCGGGCTTTCAGGAGCAGGCAAGTCCACGATTGCCAATCTGGTCGAGAAACGCCTGCACGCGCAGGGCCACCACACCTATCTGCTCGACGGCGACAACGTGCGCCACGGCTTGAACAAGGATCTGGGCTTCACCGACGCAGATCGCGTCGAGAACATCCGCCGTGTCGCGGAAGTGGCACGGCTCATGGCTGACGCGGGCCTGATCGTGATCACCGCCTTCATCTCGCCGTTCCGCTCGGAGCGGCGCATGGCGCGCGGGCTGCTGCCCGATGGTGAGTTTCTTGAAGTGTTTGTCGATACGCCGCTGGAGGTCGCCGAGGCTCGCGATGTGAAAGGGCTGTATCGCAAAGCTCGGAGGGGCGAACTGAAGAACTTCACTGGCATCGATTCACCCTACGAAGTGCCTGAAACACCCGAGATACGGCTAGATGCGGCCAACATGACGCCGGAAGAGGCTGCCGACCAGGTGATCGAAGTGATGCGCAGGATGGAACTGCTGCGGGCCTGAGGCCCGCAGCCTTACTTGCTCTTGATCATCGTGCCGACGCCGTGGTCGGTCAGGATCTCGAGCAGCAGGCAGTGTTCGACGCGGCCGTCGATGACGTGTACCGACTTGACGCCGCTGCGGGCGGCATCAAGTGCTGAGCCGATCTTCGGCAGCATGCCGCCGGAGAGCGTGCCGTTGTCGACCAGTTCGTCGATTTCACGCGGCGTCAGACCAGTGAGCAGCTTGCCGTTTTCGTCGAGCACGCCCGGCGTGTTGGTCAGCAGCACCAGCTTCTCCGCATGCAGGATTTCGGCGAGCTTGCCGGCGACCACGTCGGCATTGATGTTGTAGGTTTCACCGTCTGCGCCAACGCCGATCGGCGCGATCACCGGAATGAAATCGCCCTTGTCGAGAAACGAGATCAGGCTGGGATCAATGCCAGTGATCTCGCCGACCTGGCCGACGTCGATGACGTCGCCCGGCGGGGCGTCCTTCTTCTGCATCAGCAGCTTCTTGGCGCGAATGAAGCCGGCGTCCTTGCCAGTCAGCCCGACGGCCTTGCCGCCGTGCTGGTTGATCAGATTGACGATTTCCTTGTTGACCTGACCGCCCAGCACCATTTCAACAAGATCCATGGTCTCGGAATCGGTTACCCGCATTCCCTGGATGAACTCGCCCTTCTTGCCGACGCGGTTGAGCAGACTTTCGATCTGTGGCCCGCCGCCATGCACGACCACCGGGTTCATGCCGACCAGCTTGAGCAGCACGACGTCGCGTGCGAAGCAATCCTTCAGCTTGGGATCGGTCATGGCGTTGCCGCCATATTTGATGACGATGGTCTTGTCGAAGAAGCGCTGGATGTAGGGCAGCGCTTCGGCCAGGATCTCGGCCTTGAGCGCGGGTGCGACGCGGGGAGGAGTGGTTTCGTTCATCATCGGTTCGCCGGAAAGTTGGCCGATTGTAGGGGATCGGAGTGCGCTGCGTCGAATGGGCAACGTGAGCGGTCGCAAAATCGGCCAAAATATGCGCCGAGCGAGGTGGCCGGTATGCAGGGCCTGCCGCATCTGCGCAGCGATTCATTGATGAGAGGACTTTACCCATGCGGATTGCGGTTTTCGGGACGGGTTACGTCGGGCTGGTGAGTGGTGCTTGTCTGGCCGATGTCGGCCACGAAGTGGTCTGCGTCGATGTGGACGAAGCCAAGATTCGTGGTCTCCATGAAGGACGCATTCCGATCTACGAGCCGGGCCTCGAATCCATCGTGCGCAGCAATTACGCCGAGGGGCGGCTGGATTTCACGACCGATGCGGCTCGTGCGGTCGAGTTCGGACAGCTGATCTTCATCGCGGTCGGCACGCCGCCCGACGAAGATGGCTCTGCGGACCTGCAGTATGTGCTTTCCGTGGCGAGCACCGTCGGGCAATACATGACGGATTACAAGGTCGTCATCGACAAATCCACGGTTCCGGTCGGTACCGCGGACAAGGTGCGTGCAGCGATTGCGGCGGAGCTGTCAGCGCGTGCGGCGGACATCGCTTTCGACGTCTGTTCGAACCCCGAATTCCTCAAGGAAGGCGCGGCCATTGATGACTTCACCAAGAGTGCGCGCATCGTTGTCGGGACCGATTCCGAGCGGGTGCGCGGCCTGATGCGCGAGTGCTACGCGCCGTACAGCCGCAACCACGACAAGATCATGTTCATGGACGTGCGCGCGGCCGAGCTGACCAAGTACGCCGCCAATGCCATGCTGGCGACCAAGATCAGTTTCATGAACGAAATCGCCAACCTTGCCGAGCGGCTCGGGGCGGACGTGGAACAGGTGCGCCTCGGGATCGGATCTGACCCACGCATCGGCTACCACTTCATCTACCCGGGCTGCGGATACGGCGGCTCGTGTTTTCCGAAGGACGTGCAGGCGCTGGCACGCACGGCGCGCGACGTCGGCTACGAGGCGGAGTTGCTCGACGCCGTTGAAGCCGTCAACCTGCGCCAGAAGCGGGTGTTGTTCGACAAGCTGATGCAGGCCTTCGACGGCGACCTGAAGGGCCGCACGATCGCGCTGTGGGGCCTGTCCTTCAAGCCGGATACCGACGACATGCGCGAGGCGCCCAGCCGCGTGCTGATGGAAGCGCTATGGGAAGTCGGCGCCCGGGTGCGCGCCTATGATCCGCAGGCCATGGAAGAGACTGCGCGCATTTACGGCGAGCGGGACGACCTGGTGTTCGTGAGGCATCAGGACGAAGCCATAGCCGGTGCCGATGCGCTGGTGATCTGCACCGAGTGGAAGCAGTTCCGTACCGTCGATTTCCGCCGCCTGAAATCGCAGCTGGTCACGCCGGTGCTGGTCGATGGCCGCAACCTGTTCGATCCGCGACAGGTCAAGAATGCTGGCTTGATGTACTTCGCCGTCGGGCGTGCGGACTCGCTGCGTCCGGCGTGAGGACGATCAACCTGCGCTGGCGATCTGCAGGCTGATTTCCGGCAGACGCAAGATCGCATCGCGGTTGGACCATGAGAAGGCCGTTTCGGCCGCGTCGCGCCAGGGCAGCCATTGCTGGGCCGTATGTTCGCCCGGTGCGAGCCTTACCGCGACGGCTGCCGGCAAGCACAGGCTGAACACGTGCTCGACGTTGTGTGTGACCTCCGGCGCATACATTGGACGCCACGGCCCGCGAATGCGGAAGCGATTGGTGTGGTTCCAGTCGTGGAAGCCTGCAGCGTCATGACGCAGGCCGGTTTCTTCCTCGACTTCGCGTATGGCCGCAAGCAGCGGGGTTTCGCCGTGCTCCAAACTGCCGGTGACGGACTGCCATTGGCCGGGCGGGCGCACGCGCTCGATCAGCAACACCTGCAGGTCGGGCGTGTGAATGACCACCAGTACTGAAGTCGGCAGCTTGAAGGTGCCGCTGCTCATGTGTCTGTCCTCATGAGCTTGAAAACACAGATGGTCACCGCCCCTCGTTCGCGCCAGTCACTGCAGGCCTGTTGCAGTATTTCGATCAGCACGGGCAGCGCGTCTTCGCGCCCGCTACAACCTTCAAACAGCAAGAGGCGCGTGGATTTCGGCGGCAACCAGTTGAGGTCTGACAGGCAGTCCGCAAGTGCGTCCCAGTTGTGCCCGAACCAGTCCGGGAATTCCAGTGCCTGGGCGATGCGCGTGAGTATGTCGGCCTTGTCGCGACATGCGTGCAGATCGATGCGACGAACATCGAGGCCGGCCTGACCGGCCGCAGCGGCGATCTCCGCTGCGTCGGAAGGCAGAACGCCGAACACGCCTGGCACAAGCACGTCCGGGAAGGTGCCGGGCAGAGCGGGTAGCCTTGGGGTCATTGCCGTGGTTCCATGCGACGAAAGCTGCGGTAATGGTCGGCCGTGTAGAAAAACACCTCCGGCGGAGCGCCGCCGCTGACGATACGCCGTGCACCTCGATCGTGCGCACCGGGTGTCGGCACCGTGTATTCCCGATAGTAGCCGCGCGTTTTCTGAGGCAACAGCCCCTCCCGATTGAAGAAGGTCGAGCCGTCCTTGCGGTAGGGGAAGGGGCCGCCGCGCTGGATGGCTTCCAGTGTGTGCCAGGCCTCCGGGGGAAAACCGTCTGCACCACTGTCTGGCACGCAGGCCGCAAGCAGTGGCAGCGCCAGCGCTGCAAGCAGCGCAAAGCGGTTGACCAGACGGCGCATCACTTGGCGCGCGGCGCCGCAGCGCCTCCCGCGGCCTTCGGCGCTGTAGCGGGCATGTGAGGCTGCATGCCGTACTTGCGCTCGAGGCCCGCCATGAAGGTGCCCAGGGCTTCGAGTTTGGGGTTGGCGGGGTCGACCTTGCGGGTGCGGGCGATCAGCGCGCGAGCCTGCTCGGCCATCGCGTCATTCCAGCCGGTGTGTTCAATGTGGCGCAGTACTGCGAGGGCGGCATTGAACAGCGCGAGCGGGTTGCCGGGCATTTTTCGCACCGCGCCCATCATTGCGCTTACGGCGCCTTCGTGGTCGCCCGCCTGTGCCTTCTGTGCGCCGTCGGCGATGTAGCTGCGAACCTCGACCTGCAGCTTTTCGTCGACCTGCTGGGACAGATCGCTGCGTCCCTGCTCGGCAAGCAGTCCGCGCGTCTCCAGAATCGTCTGTTCGTCGGGGGCATGACGCAGAATCTCGCTGACAATCTGGCCGCCTTCGACATCGAGACCATTGGCGAGGCAGGCGCGAACGATCTCGTGCTTGATGGACAGCGGTAGTTCATCGGCCTCGGACAGGGCAGAGGCCGCGCTGGCGGCCGAGGCGCGTGCAGCCGCTTCGTTACCAGTCTGACGGAACAGCAGGGCCTTGCCCAATGCTGCACACGCTTTGCCGGCGGGCAAGGTGCCCATGCTGCGTTCCAGATCCTGCACGGTGGCAGCGGCATCCTCGACGTGCTGTTGCAGGATCTGCACCCGCGCGAGCTCGACATGATCGGCCGGATCACGGAACTCCGAGCGCTTGCCCAAGTGCACAACCTGACGCAAGGCCTGCTCGGCTTGCGGGTAGTCGCCATTGCGGGTAGCCAGCGTGCTGAGCTGGCGCAGCCGGCCCAAACGGCGTGGAGAGCGGCGCACGGCCTCGTTCAGCGTCTCACAGGCTTCCTGCGCGTCTCCGGCGCGCTCGCGGCACTGCGCCAACAGATCGTAGGCTTCCAGATAGTGTTCGCTCTCGCTGATGAGCTGGGCAAGCAGCGGCTCGGCCTGGTCGTGCAGACCGGTGGCAATCAGCACGCGAGCGTGGCCGAGGCGGGCCCAGGGCGCGTCGCCGGCTTCAAGCACCTGGCGAAAGATCGCGTCGGCGATATTCAGCTCGCCGCGCTCCATTGCGGTGTCGGCACGCAGCCGCCGGAAGTCGTTACGCCAGACGGGATGGCGGGCCTCAGCCTGCTCGCAGGTCTTCATCGCTTCGTCGATACGCCCTTCTTCGAGCAGCCGGAAAACCGGCTGGAAGGCGTCGCGACGGTTGATTGCGCGCTCGATACGCGCCTGCAAGATGCCCGGAGTGAATGGCTTGAGTACGTAGTCGTCGGGCGCCAGTTCAGCCGTGCCGACAACGCGTTCGTAACTGCGCTCGCCCGAGATCATGATGAACACGGTGGCGCGCGGGATGATGCCGCGCGTGCGCAGGTCTTCGAGCAGGTGCTGGCCGTCCTGGGCGTCGTCTCCGAGATCGTGCTCGCTCAGGATGAGGTCGTAACGCGCCTCACGCAGCTTGCGGAGGGCCGTCGCTGCGGAAGGGGCGAACTGCACGTCGTGCATGCCGAAATTGTCGAGCATGGTGCGCAGATGTGCCCGCATGCTCTGATTGGCCGCGACGACCATGACGGCGAGTTGTTCGAGCTTTGCCATGAGTCTCGGCGGGGCGGACCCCGCAGGAAGAATGTCGGCCGGATAAAGGCAGCTTACGACACGCGGGCCCCGAACTTGAACCGCGTGTCGTGTAACAGAGCGTTAGCTCTTGGCGACCTCGACCTGGGTTTCGACCTTCTGGCGCAGGCGGATGTGGAGTTCGCGCAGCTGCTTTTCATCGACATCGCTTGGGGCGTCGGTGAGCAGGCACTGGGCGCGCTGGGTCTTCGGGAAGGCGATGACGTCGCGGATGGATTCGGCGCCGCTCATCAACGTCACGATGCGATCGAGGCCGAAGGCCAGGCCACCGTGCGGCGGCGCACCGTAGCGCAGCGCATCGAGCAGGAAGCCGAACTTCAGGCGCGCTTCCTCGTCGTCGATGTTGAGTGCGCGGAAGACCTTGCTCTGCATGTCTGCGCGGTGGATACGCACCGAACCCCCGCCGATTTCCCAGCCATTCAGCGCCAGGTCATAGGCTTTGGCGAGGCATGCGCCCGGATCCGTTTCGAGCAGATCGACGTGCTCGTCCTTCGGCGCCGTGAATGGGTGGTGGCAGGCGGTCCAGCGCTTGTCTTCGTCGTCGTACTCGAACATCGGGAAATCGACGACCCACACCGGCGTCCAAGCCTGGCCATTGAGGTAGCCCTTCTCGTGGCCCAGCTTGACGCGCAGGGCGCCGAGCGCGTCATTGACCACCTTGGACTTGTCGGCGCCGAAGAAGATCAGATCGCCCGACTCGGCACCGGTGCGCTCGATGATGGTCCTGAGTGCCTGTTCGTGCAGGTTCTTGACGATCGGCGACTGCAGGCCCTGCTCATTGGGCTGTGCAGCGTCGTTGACCTTGATGTAGGCAAGGCCGCGGGCGCCATAGATGCCGACAAATTTGGTGTATTCGTCAATCTCGCCGCGGGTGAGCTGGCCGCCGCCGGGTACCCGCAGCGCGGCAACGCGACCACCGCTGGTGGCCGGGCCGGAGAACACCTTGAACGCAACGTCGGAAACGGCGTCGGTGACATCCACGAGTTCCAGCGTCACGCGCAGGTCGGGCTTGTCGGAGCCGTAGCGGTGCATCGCCTCGGCGTAACTCATGCGCGGGAACGGCGAGGGCAACTCGACATCCATCGCATCCTTGAATACGTAGCGGATGAGTTGCTCGATCAGGCCGGTGATCGCAGTCTCGTCCATGAACGAGGTCTCGATATCGACCTGAGTGAATTCGGGCTGACGGTCGGCACGCAGGTCTTCGTCGCGAAAGCACTTGGTGATCTGGTAGTAGCGGTCGAAACCGGCCACCATCAGCATCTGCTTGAACAGCTGCGGGGACTGCGGCAGCGCGAAGAACTGGCCCGGATGCACGCGCGAGGGCACGAGGTAGTCGCGTGCGCCCTCCGGCGTGCTCTTGGTCAGCATCGGCGTTTCGATGTCGACGAAACCGCTGTCGTCGAGGAAGCGGCGGAAGGCGCGCGCGACGCGATAGCGCAGCATCAGGTTGTTCTGCATCTGCGGGCGGCGTAGGTCGACCACGCGGTGGGTCAGGCGCACGTTCTCCGAGAGGTTGTCCTCGTCGAGCTGGAACGGCGGGGTGACGGCGCTGTTGAGCACTTCGATGTCATGGCTCAGCACTTCGATCTCGCCCGAGGTCAGGGCGCTGTTCTCGGTGCCGGCCGGACGGCGGCGCACCTTGCCAGTGATCTTCAGCACGAACTCGCTGCGTACCGACTCGGCAATGCCAAAGGTCTCCGCACGATCCGGATCGCACACGACCTGAACCAGGCCTTCGCGATCGCGCAGGTCGATGAAGATGACCCCGCCATGGTCGCGGCGGCGATGCACCCAGCCGCACAGCGTGACATTCTGGTCAAGATCGGCAGCCGTAACCTGGCCGCAGTAGTGAGTACGCATGATGTGTTCCGAGGGTTGAAAGCCGCCGTCGGCCCCTCAGCGAGCCGGTGGCGGGTGCTGTATCAGGTGGGTTAGTGGCAGCCGCAGCCGCCCGTGCTGCAGGCCGATGCCGCTGGCGCCGCCGACGCCGACGACTCGGTAGCTGGTTTAGACGGTGCGCTGCCGCTGTTCTTGAAGTCGGTCGCGTACCAGCCATTGCCTTTCAGCTGGAAGCCCGCTGCAGAAATCTGCTTGGCGTAACCATCGGCCCCGCAGGCGGGGCAGGTTGTGAGCGGCGCGTCGCTCATTTTCTGGATGTGTTCCTTGAGCGCGCCGCAGGCAGTGCAACGATATTCGTAGATCGGCATGGCAACCTCCGCAATCAAGCCGCGAATTTTAACAGATAGCCGTGCCGGGAATGAGGGCGTTTCCCCGGATTTCAAGCCGTCAGAGCGTGCCGAGCCAGACGTCGATGATGCTGGTTCCCCAGAACAGCGCAATCACGCCGGCCGCTGCAAGATAGGGGCCAAATGGGATCGGGGTGTTGCGGCCGTGCTGGCGCAGCACGATGAGCGCGATTCCGACCACTGCTCCGACTAACGACGACAGGAGAATGACGATGGGCAAGATCTGCCAGCCAAGCCACGCCCCGATTGCGGCGAGCAGCTTGAAATCGCCGTACCCCATGCCTTCCTTGCCGGTCGCCAGCTTGAACAGCCAGAACACAGACCAAAGCGCCAGGTAGCCTGCGACTGCGCCGATAACGGCGTCGTTCAGCGTGACATAGGTGCCATTGAGATTGATCAGCAGCCCGAGCCACAGCAGCGGCAGGGTGATCTGGTCTGGCAGGAGTTGGGTGTCCAGGTCAATGCCAACGAGCGCGATCATGGCCCAGAGAAAAATCAGAGCTCCGATCAGCTGCATTCCGAAGCCGAAATGCACGGCCGCATAGGTGGCGGCGACGGCGGACAGCGCTTCGATGAGTGGATAGCGTTTGCTGATCGGCGCAGAGCAGTGAGCACAGCGCCCGCGCAGGGCGATGTAACTGACCAGCGGGATGTTCTCGAGTGCAGTGATGCGGTGGCCGCAGTGCGGGCAGCCCGATGGGGGGGTGGCGAGGTTGTAGCGCTCGCCTTCGATAGCCTCCTCGCCACGCAACTCCGCCGCCTGGGCGTGCCAGTCGCGTTCCATCATGCGAGGCAGGCGATGGATGACCACGTTGAGGAAACTGCCAACGAACAGCCCGAGCAGAGCGAAGACTGCAGCGGCAAAGAAAGGGTCTTGCAACAGGGAGATCATGGCGGTGAGGGCTCCGCGATACGGTGCATCGCGGAGCGAAAGGGAATCAGACCACGCCGCCGAGCTTGAATATGGGCAGATACATCGCAATGATCATCCCGCCGATGACGACGCCCAAGAACACCATGATGATAGGCTCGAGAAGCTGGGATAGGCCGTGAACCGCGTCGTCTACTTCCTGTTCGTAGAAGCTCGCAACTTTGCTGAGCATTGAGTCAAGTTCGCCGGACTCCTCCCCGATGGAAACCATCTGTACCACCATTACAGGGAATACGTCGGTGTTTTGCATTGCGACCGTAAGGCTGGTACCCGTAGAAACTTCCGTTTGAATTTCCTTGGTGGCGGTCAAGAACACGTGATTGCCGGCCGCGCCGCCAACCGAATCAAGGGATTCAACTAACGGAACACCTGCGGCAAACATCGTGGACAGTGTTCTAGTCCAACGGGCGACGGTGGCTTTGAGAATGATGTCACCAATGACCGGGAGCTTCAAAATTACGCGGTCAAGCATATTCTGCATTTTTGATGAGCGCTTGTAGAGATACGCTATGCCCACGACGGTGCCTATCGCTGCGGCGAAAATCAGATACCACCATTCTGTGAAGAAGTCCGACATCGCGATGACCACTAGCGTCGGAGCGGGAAGGTCTGCACCGAATCCTTCAAACACGTTTTTGAACTCGGGAATGACGAAGGCCATCATGACCGAGATCACTAACGTTGCGACGACGATCACGGCCGTGGGATAGAACAACGCCGACTTTATCTTGCTCTTGATGGCAAGAATCTTTTCTTGGTAGAGGGCTAGGCGCTCCAACAGGTCATCGAGAATGCCGGCCTGTTCTCCGGCGGCGACCAGGTTGCAATAGAGCTTGTCGAAATGCATCGGGTGCTTGGAGAACGCAACCGATAGGTTTGAGCCGCTGGCTACTTCAGAGCGGATGTCGTTGACCATACGACCGAAACTAGGGTTGGTTGCTCCCTTGATGCTGATGTCGAAGGCCTGTAGCAATGGCACGCCCGAGCGCATCATGGTCGCGAGCTGGCGTGTGAACAGTGCGACGTCCTTGGGCGAAATTCGCCGTCCTCTTGAGAGCTTGTGCTTGCGTACTTTGGTAACCACGACACCTTGCCTGCGCATCGTGACGTAGACAACGTTTTCACCACTGGCGCGAATTTCTCCCCGGACGACCTTGCCGCCTTTGTCTTTGCCTTCCCAGTGGAATAGATCGTCCTTGGGACGGGCAATTGCAGCGCGCCGTTTAGAGGTCGTGGTGGCCATTGAGAGGTGTCCGTTCAGTCGTTGGTGTTGGCGAGGATTTCCTCGAGCGACGTCATACCCTGCTTGACCTTCAGCAGGCCGGAGCCCCGCAGGTCACGCACGCCCTCGGCGCGGGCTTGTTCGGCGATGTCGATCGAGTTGCCGTTGGTCATGATGATGCGCGCCATTTCGTCGGAAATCGGCATCACCTGATAGATGCCGACGCGCCCCTTGTAGCCGGAGCCGCCGCATTTTTCGCATCCGACCGGGCCATACGGTTGCCAGCTGCCGTCAATCTCTTCGGCAGAGAAGCCTGCCTGGAGCAGCGCTTCCACCGGGATGTCCATCGGCTTCTTGCATGAGCACAGGCGGCGGGCGAGGCGCTGGGCGGTGATCATGATCACCGACGACGCGATGTTGAACGGTGCGACGCCCATGTTGCGCAGACGCTCCAGCGTCGTCGGGGCGTCATTGGTATGCAATGTCGACAGCATCAGGTGGCCGGTTTGGGCGGCCTTGATGGAAATTTCGGCGGTTTCCAGGTCGCGGATCTCGCCCACCATGATGATGTCCGGATCCTGGCGCAGGAACGCGCGCAGGGCACCGGCAAAGGTCAATCCGGCCTTCTCGTTGATGTTGACCTGGTTAATGCCGGCAAGGTTGATTTCGGCGGGGTCTTCTGCGGTCGAGATATTGGTGCCGGCCGTGTTCAGGATATTCAGACAGGTGTACAGCGACACCGTCTTGCCTGAGCCGGTAGGGCCGGTGACGAGAATCATGCCGTAGGGGCGCTGAATGGCTTCCATTAGCGCTGCCTTCTGGTCCGGCTCGTAGCCTAGGGCTTCGATGCCGAGCATCGCCGACGACGAGTCAAGGATACGCATGACGATTTTCTCGCCATGAATTGTCGGCAACGACGAGACGCGGAAATCGATGGACTTGTTCTTCGACAGCACAAGCTTCATGCGGCCGTCCTGCGGGACACGCTTCTCTGAGATGTCGAGCCGGGAAATGACCTTGATGCGTGCGGCGATCTTGTCTTTCAGTACCAGTGGAGGCTGCGCGACTTCGCGCAGCATGCCGTCGGTACGCACCCGGATGCGGTACGTTTTTTCGTAGGGTTCGAAGTGGATGTCCGACGCGCCTTCGTTGATGGCGTCGATCAGGATCTTCTGGATATAGCGGACGACCGGAGCGTCATCGATTTCCTGATTGGCGTCGTCGCCTTCGAGTTCTGCAGGGGCTCCGACGCCTTCGAGCAGGTCTACATCAAGGCCGTCGCCAGTCAGGTCGCGCAGGGTCTGTTCGGTGGACTCGGCCAGCTTCTCTACGACTTTGGCCAGCTTTGCCGCCTCGGTGACCACCAGGTCGACCTGCATGCCACTCTGGAAGCGGATCTCGTCCAGGGCGCGCATGTTTGATGGATCTGCGGTGGCAATGATCAGGCGGTTCTGACGCTTGGCCAGCGGAATGACCTGGTGCTTGGCCAGCAGCTTGCGGTCGACCCCTTCACGCTGGATCGACGTGGTGTCGAGCGCAGAGATATCCAGCAGTGGGTAACCAAAGGTTTCGGCAGCGAAGCGGGCGGTGTCGAGGCCGCTTAAAAGGCCGCGCTTGTCGAGTTCGAGGATGAATCCGTTGGGCGCGCCTTTCCCGGCTTCCGCACAGGAAACTGCGTCTGTCTCGGAGACCCGTCCCTGCTGGATCAGTGCTCGTGCGAGACCACTGAGAGGAGTCTGGGGATTCGCTGCCATGGGTGCTCGATTCATGCTGACGTCCGATCTTGCCCGCCGTCATTGGTGTTGTAAAGCCTGCTCCTGCTATTCCATCCGAATGTGTGGCGTCCTAGCCATCACCGTCCGCCTCGCTCGGGGGCGTTGGACGGAAAATGCGGGCCATGCGCACCATGCGGTCTTCGGCTTGCACGACCTCGATCGCTACGCCGTTGATGCGCAGCGAGAGGTCAGATTCGGGAATGTCCTGAAGGTGCTCGATGATGAGTCCGTTGAGTGTCTTCGGGCCGTCCAGCGGGAGTTCGATTCCCAGTCTGCGGTTGAGCTCGCGCAAGTTCTGGCTGCCGTCTACGAGCGCGCTTCCGGCGTCGTCCCATTCGATCCGGGCGTGGGTTTCGGGTTGACCGGTGGTGAACTTGCCGATGATTTCTTCAATGATGTCGTCAACCGTCACCAAGCCGAGCAGTTCTCCGTATTCGTCCACAACGAGCGCCATGCGTTGGCGGTTTTCCTGGAAGAACTGCAGCTGTGTGTAGACGTGGGTGTCGGCGGGAATGAAATAGGGCTTTGCCACCAGATCCCGGATTTCGGCTGCATCAAAGCCGGATTCGAGTGCGCGCGAGGCAACGCGGCGCATGTGCAGAACGCCGACAACGCGCTCGTTGTCGCCTTCGAGCACTGGCAGGCGCGTGTGATAACTGGTGGCAATCTGTCCGCGCAACACATCGGCTGCTTGTCGCAAGTCGAGGCATTCAATCATCCCGCGTGGCGTCATCACGTCTTCGACTGTGATGTGCTCGAGGTCGAAGAGGTTGATCAGCATGTCGCGGTTCTTCTGCGGGATGTACTGACCGGATTCGAGCACCATCGAGCGCAATTCCTCGACCGACAGCTTGCTGCCGGCTGCCTCGCCTGCCGGTTGGAGTCGCAGCAGCTTGAGCAGCCCGGCGACGAACAGGTTCACGAACCACACAGCCGGGTAGGAGAATTTCAGCAGGAACGTCAGCGGATAGCTCACGACCAACGCCAGTCGGTCGGCATGGTGGGCGCCGATGACCTTTGGCGTTATTTCCGCAAAGACCAGGATGAAGAAGGTCAGCAACAGCGTGCCGGTTGCCAGCGCCCAGCTCTCCTCGCCGAACAAATGAATGGTGATCACGCTGGAGAGCGTTGCTGCCGCGACGTTGACCAGGTTGTTGAACAGCAGGATCACACCCAGCAGGCGGTCTGTCTTATTCAGCAGGTCAATCGCGAGGTTGGCGCCGCGGTGTCCGGCA
Organism: Pseudazoarcus sp. NS34; assembly: GCF_059703725.1. Classification (NCBI taxonomy): domain Bacteria; kingdom Pseudomonadati; phylum Pseudomonadota; class Betaproteobacteria; order Rhodocyclales; family Zoogloeaceae; genus Pseudazoarcus; species Pseudazoarcus sp. NS34. The sequence goes on along the minus strand of NZ_BAAKIZ010000003.1, from coordinate 418,364 downwards.
CTGGCAAGTGAGCGCAGGCGGTAGCGGTTCGACGCCATCATGACGGTTTCGGTCATCGAACACATTGCGGACAGGACGAGCAGGAATGCGAGCGCCGAGAACTGCACGCCGATGGGAAAGTTTTGCACGTGGCAGGAGTCGTGGAGAGGTCGCCTGAGTATTCAGGCAGCGCTTGAGGGTGTCAAGTTCGTGGGGCTTCAGGCCGACCGATTGAGCAAGACCTCGATCACGAAGCGGCTCCCCACGTAGGCCAGCACCAGCGCGACGAAACCGGCCAGCGTCCAACGCAGGGCCACCCGGCCGCGCCAGCCGCGCACTCGGCGGCCAATCAGCAGGATGCCGAACAGCCCCCAGGAGATGAAGGCGAACACGGTCTTGTGGTCAAGCCTCACGGCCTGGCCGAACAGCGACTCAGAGAACAGCACGCCTGAACCGAGAGTCAGCGTAAGCAGGATGAAGGCAATCCCGATCAGCCGGAATAGCAGGGCTTCCATCGTCATTAGCGGCGGCAGGCTTGCAATGCTGCGGCTGATACGTCCGCTGTGCAGCTGTCGCTCGGCCACAGCCATGAGAATGGCGTGGAGCGCGGCCAGCGTGAACAGGCTGTAGGCCAGCATGGCCACGATGAAGTGCGCCCGGAAAGCGGGCGAGTCGGCGTTGGTCAGGATCAGCTGCCCCGGCAGCACCAGCGGCATCAGGCAGGCAACCAGAGCAACAGGCAGCGCTAATGCCTGCAGGCCGTGCAGCGAGGCATAAAAGGTCTCGATCCAGTAGAAGCAGATGGCCAGCCATACCATCATCGACACCGCCGGCCCGAAGCCGAAACGCATGCTGCCATCGGCGAACATCGCGGCGTGAAGGGCCAAGCCATGGACGATGATTGCCAATAGCAGAAGGGCGCGCGCGAGCGGCGTCATCGGACGCTGCGCTGCGCCGCCGTCCGGTGCCTGGCGTAGCCACATCGCGAGGGCACCGTAAAGCGAGGCTGCGAACAGATGAAGTAGAATGATGGCCATTTCGGGCCGAGTTTACTCCATGGCGCAAGCCGCCGGATGACTTTGGCGGCCGCTTGCGCCGTGAGTCTTTCGTTCGCTCCTTTTTTGTCACTTCGTTCGGCCTTCTGCGGAGTTCTGTATTCATGCTGGATAACCTTACCCAACGCCTTTCCCGCGTCGTCAAGACGCTGCGCGGACAGGCCCGTCTGACCGAAGAGAACATCCAGGAGGCGATGCGCGAGGTGCGCATGGCCTTGCTCGAGGCAGATGTGGCCTTGCCGGTCGTGAAGGATTTCATCGCGCGGGTGCGCGAGAAAGCGGTCGGGCAGGAAGTTGTCGGCTCGCTGACGCCGGGGCAGGCGCTGGTCGGTGTCGTGCACGACGAGTTGACGGCGTTGATGGGCGGGGCTCACGTGGGCCTCAACCTGGCAACGCAGCCGCCAGCAGTCGTTCTGATGGCCGGCCTGCAGGGCGCCGGTAAGACCACCACCACCGGCAAGCTCGGCAAGCTGCTTGTCGAGCGCATGAAGAAGAAGGTGCTGGCGGTTTCAGCCGACGTGTATCGCCCGGCGGCTATCGAGCAGCTCAAGACTGTTTCGGCGCAGGCCGGGATCGATTTCTTCCCGTCCTCGGCCGACCAGAAGCCTGTCGATATCGCGCTTGCCGCGCTGGATTACGCGCGTCGCCATTACTACGACGTGGTGCTGCTCGACACGGCCGGTCGTCTCGCCGTCGATGAAGCCATGATGGCCGAGATCCGCGCGCTACACGCTGCCGCAAAGCCGATCGAAACACTGTTCGTCGTTGATGCGATGCTCGGTCAGGACGCCGTGAACACCGCGCGCGCCTTCAACGACGCGCTGCCGCTGACCGGTGTCGTGCTGACCAAACTTGATGGTGACTCGCGCGGCGGTGCAGCGCTGTCTGTGCGTCACGTCACGGGCAAGCCGCTGAAGTTTGCCGGTGTCGGGGAAAAGCTCAGCGGTCTGGAGGAGTTCCATCCGCAGCGTATGGCCAGCCGCATCCTCGGTATGGGCGACATCCTCGGTCTGGTCGAAGACGCGCGCCGTGGCGTAGACGAAGATGAAGCGCGAGCCCTGGCGCAGAAGCTCAAGACCGGCAAGGGTTTTGACCTCGAGGATTTCAAGGCGCAGATCGGTCAGATGCGCAAGATGGGCGGCCTGAGTTCAATGATGGACAAGCTTCCCGCTCAGTTTGCCGCCGCTGCCGGCAAGATGCAGGGTGGGGCGGAAGAGAAGTCGATCGGCCGTATCGAGGGCATCATCAATTCCATGACCCCGCAGGAGCGCGCCAAACCCGAGCTCCTCAAGGCCAGCCGCAAGCGCCGTATTGCGGCGGGTGCCGGGGTGCCGGTGCAGGAGGTTAACCGCCTCCTCAAGCAGTTCGAGCAGACGCAGAAGATGATGAAGCAGTTCTCCAAAGGCGGCATGGCCAAGATGATGCGCAACATGAAAGGCATGCTGCCCGGTATGCGATGAGGCGATTCTGATGGGTGAAGTTTTGACTGCTTTCGGACGCGCTGTGCGCAGCCTGCGAGCCCCCGGCATGGTGTGGCACATGATCTGGCCAGCGCTGGTGGCGTTGGTGCTGTGGATCGTCGGTGCGATCTTCTCGTGGTCGGTGCTCGTTAGCGCTGCGATTGAATGGGTTGAGGGCTGGCCCCTCGCCGGCGAGTGGGTGCAGACTTCCGAGATTGCCGCCGCGACCGCGCTGGTGTTGGTCAAGATTGCGCTGATACTGGCCATGGTGCCCTTGATCTATCTGACGGCAGCGTTTCTGGTTGCGGTGTTTGCGTTGCCGATGATGATCGAGCGAGTGTCGCGTGACGAGTATGCGGGACTTGAATCGCGCCACGGGGGCAGCAACCTCGGCAGTCTTGCGAACACCGTGTGGGTGAGTGCGCTGTTTCTGCTTTGGCTGGTGCTGAGTTTGCCGTTGTGGTTGATCCCGGGGGCTGGCCTGTTGGTGTCGATCGGCCTCACTGCGTGGCTCAATGCGCGCTCCTTTGGTTACGACGCGCTGATGCAGCACGCAGATCGAGAAGAACTCAAGACGCTGCCGCGCGCGCGCCGCGAGCGCATGTTGCTGCTCGGCGGGGCTTGCGCGCTGTTGGCGCATGTGCCTTTCGTAAACCTCATCGCGCCGGCCTTCAGTGCGCTGGCTTTCGTGCATTTCATGCTGGGCGCGCTCTCGCGCGAACGTGAGGCAAACGGTGTCGTCGTTCTTGATGCGCCGCCGCCTGCGGCAGGTAGCTGAGGGCGGACATGGGGTTCGGCGCGCTCATCATTGGCGATGAAATCCTGTCCGGCCGACGTGCCGACAAGCATCTCGCCAAGCTCATCGAGTTGCTTGATGCGCGCGGCCTGCAGCTCTCTTGGGCTCGCTATGCGGGCGATGATGCCGGCCGGCTGGTGAGCACGCTGCGCGAGACATTTGCCACTGGAGACGTCGTCTTCAGCTTCGGCGGCATCGGCGCAACGCCCGACGACCGCACGCGGCAGTCCGCTGCTGCCGCGCTGGGCATTGATATCGGCTTGCATCCGCAGGCAGAGGCCGCCATCCGCGAACGTTTCGGTGACCAGATCACGCCCCACCGGCTGCAAATGGGGGTGTTCCCGGTTGGTGCCGAGATCATTCCGAATCCATTCAACAACATCCCCGGATTTTCGATCGCCGGCCACTTCTTCGTGCCGGGCTTTCCGGTCATGGCCTGGCCGATGATCGAATGGGTGCTCGATCACCGCTTCGCCCACCTGCACCATGTGGTGGATTACATCGAGCGGGCCATTTTGGTGCTCGACGCCCACGAGGGCGGGCTGATTGATCTGATGGAGCGCATCACCGCTGCTTATCCGCAGGCAAGCCTGTTCAGCCTGCCGACGGTGGCGCTGGCCGGCGAGCGCCGTTCGGTCGAGCTCGGCATGAAAGGGCCGGCGGCCGATGTGGTGGCAGCCATGCGCGAGATCGAGGCCGAGGTCAGCGCGCGCGGCTTTGAGTGGCAGGCCAAGGCGTGATCGGATTGCTGCGGCGTCTGCGCGCGCGTCTCCCGTTGTCAGAGCGTCGCGTCATCGAGCTGGATGGACGAGTGTTGCCCTACGAACTGCGCCGCTCTGCGCGGCGCACCTTGGGCATGCGTCTGGACGTCTCCGGCCTGCAGGTGTCGGTGCCGCTGTCCGCGTCAGTTGCGGAGACCGAGCGTTTTGTCGCGCAGCATCGCGAATGGCTGTCGAAACGGCTCGCAGAGCGAGAAGAGGCTCGCGTAGCGCAATCGTTCAACGTGGTTGACGGTGCGCGCTTCCCGCTATTTGGTAATGACTGCGTGCTTCGCATAGAGGGCGCTGCTGCTCGCAGCCGCTGGGTGGTGGAGGGCATAAGCGAGGTGTTGCACGTCGGGACGCGTGATCCGGCAGGCGCCGTGGTCCGCGCCGTGCGCAAACGGGCCTTGCCGCACTACACATCGCTGGTCGCGGAACACTGTCGTCGGCTGGGGGTCGCAGTACCTTCGGTGCGCCTGACTTCTGCGCGCACCCGTTGGGGAAGCTGCAGCGCCCGTAGCGGCATCCGCCTGCACTGGCGGCTGCTGCATCTACCGCATGAGCTGATCGACTACGTGGTGGCGCACGAAGTGGCGCATCTCTTGGAAATGAACCATTCGCCGCGGTTCTGGAGCGTGGTGGAAACACTGCATCCGGACTGGCGGGCATCGCGCCGCCAACTGCATGCGCTGGCCCGCACGCTGCCGATCATTCAACCCGGCTCGGGGGCTGCCCCGCAGGCCGAAGACTGACAGGAGCATCATTCATGCGACTTCTTCACACCATGTTGCGCGTCGGCGATCTGGATCGTTCCGTCGGCTTCTACACCAATGTGCTCGGCATGAAGTTGCTGCGTACTTCCGAGAACCCCGAGTACAAGTATTCGCTGGCCTTCGTCGGTTTCGGTGAGGGCAATCCGGAGCAGGCTGAAATCGAGCTGACCTACAACTGGGGTCAGAGCGAGTACGACCTGGGGACGGCCTATGGCCATATCGCGCTCGGCGTGGATGACATCCAAGCCACCTGTGAGCGCATTCGCACGGCCGGCGGCAACATCACGCGTGAGCCTGGCCCGGTGAAGGGCGGCACCACGGTGATTGCCTTCATCACCGATCCTGACGGCTACAAGATCGAGCTGATCGAGCGCAAGGACGACCGGCAGAGCGGGAAAGGGCTGCGCTGAGCGTTGGCTCAGGCGCTGGGGCGCGCGTTGGCTTCGGATGTTTGCTGTGTGGCGCTGGTGGCGGGTGTGGCGTTACGCCCCTCGGCCTTGCCCCATTTGATCCAGTGCAACGTTGCCATGCGGCAGTTGCCTTCATACGCGCTGGCGACGTCGGGGTAGCGTTCCAGATAAGTTTTGACGTCGAAGTCCGGCGCGCTCTGCCGGCATTCGTCCTGGTGCGTCAGCCAGTACTGCTCGATCAGCGCGGGATCTCCGCGCATCGCATCGAGCACATCCGGATTGCGGGCAACGAAAAACTCGGGGTCGAACACGCCGGACGTGAGCAGTTGCTGCTCGTCGAGCCCGTGGCGTGCCTCGACGTCCATCGCCAGTTGCGGAAACTGTTCGACGAACAGTTTGGGCTTGTTCATTGCCAGCCAGACCAGTTCTGCCCGCGCGATACGATTGGTCAGTGGCTTGCCCCACATGTCGGGCTTTTCGTCGATCAGGGTGTGATGGATGGTGACGGCGCCGACCAGCGCGGGCAGCAGCAGGATTCCGATCAGAAAGTTCTTCATGCAGGCATCAACCCCGGTTTGTGGATTGCGGCGATTGTAAGTGCGTCGGGCGGCGCAGTGCGGCCGAGTGGGGCAGAAATTCCGGGGGATGGTGGGCCGTGCAGGACTTGAACCTGCGACCAAGCGATTATGAGTCGCCTGCTCTGACCAACTGAGCTAACGGCCCCGGGTGAAAAAACGCCGCCCGGTCGGGCGGCGTCTGGATCAGCTGTCGCTGTCGAGGAAGCTACGCAGCCGCTCGGAACGGCTCGGATGACGCAGCTTGCGCAGGGCCTTGGCTTCGATCTGGCGGATGCGCTCGCGCGTGACGTCGAATTGCTTGCCAACCTCTTCCAGTGTGTGGTCGGTATTCATTTCGATGCCGAAGCGCATGCGCAGCACCTTGGCTTCGCGCACGGTGAGCGAGTCCAGGATGTCGGCCGTTGCTTCGCGCAGGCTCGACACCATGGCCGCGTCGGCCGGGGCCAGCGTGGCGGTGTCCTCGATGAAGTCGCCCAGATGCGAATCGTCGTCGTCACCGATCGGCGTTTCCATCGAGATCGGCTCCTTGGAGATCTTCATGATCTTGCGGATCTTCTCCTCGGGCATCTCCATCTTCTCGGCCAGCGTTGCCGGATCGGGCTCAAGGCCGGTTTCCTGCAGGATCTGGCGGCTGATGCGATTCATCTTGTTGATGGTCTCGATCATGTGCACCGGGATACGGATGGTCCGCGCCTGGTCGGCGATCGAGCGCGTGATGGCCTGACGGATCCACCACGTCGCATAGGTCGAGAATTTGTAGCCACGGCGGTATTCGAACTTGTCCACCGCCTTCATCAGGCCGATGTTGCCTTCCTGGATCAGGTCGAGGAACTGCAGGCCGCGGTTGGTGTATTTCTTGGCGATGGAGATCACCAGACGCAGGTTGGCCTCGGTCATTTCACGCTTGGCGCGACGCATCTTGGCTTCACCGGTAGACATCTGGCGGTTGATGTCCTTGATGTCCTTCAGCGTGATGCCGGTGTTGTCCTGCATGTCGATGAGCTTTTGCTGCTCTTCGAGCACGGCCGGGTGTACGCGCATGAGGCCGTCGGCATAAGCCTTGGCAATGCCGATCTCGCCCTTCAGCCAGTCCAGGTCGGTTTCGTGGCCGGGGAAGGACTTGATGAAGTGCTGGCGCGGCATGCCGGCACGATCGACGCACAGGCGCAGGATCTGACGTTCGTGCGTACGCACCTGGTCGACCATGCGACGCACCGAGTCGCACAGGCGCTCAATGGTCTTGGCTGTGAAGCGAATGGTCAGCAGGACGTCCGAAATCTGCTGCTGCAGTTCTTCGTACTCTTTGGTCTTGCCCTTGCCGGCAGCCAGGATCTTCTGCTGGCGCTCGTGAATTCCGCGAATGACCTCGAAGCGGACCAGCGAGTCGAGTTTGAGCTTGAGCAGATTTGCCGCATTGACGCTGGCTTCCTTCTCGGCGGCGGTTTCCTCGTCGTCCTCTTCGTCGGAGTCGCTGTCGTCGGAGTCGTTGTCGTCCGAGTCGTCGCTGTCGCTGTCGTCGGAGTCGTCGAGATCGCTGTCTTCCTCTTCGTCTGCGGAAGACTCGTCTTCGCCGGAGTGCGGTTCGATCAGCCCGTCGATGAGCTCTTCGATGCGCATCTCTTCCTTCTCGATGCGCGTGGCGGCGTCGAGCATTTCGACGATCGTGCTGGGGCTGGCGGAGATCGCCAGCACCATGTGCTTGAGGCCTTCCTCGATGCGCTTGGCGATTTCGATTTCGCCTTCACGCGTGAGCAGCTCGACCGTGCCCATCTCGCGCATGTACATGCGCACGGGATCGGTCGTGCGGCCGAACTCGGAGTCCACCGAGGACAGCGCCTGCTCGGCTTCTTCTTCAGCAGTGTCTTCGTCGACCGAGGTCGGCACGTTGTCGGACATCAGCAGGTCTTCGGCGGCCGGAGCCTCGTCGAACACCTGGATACCCATGTTGTTGAACGTGCCGATGATGCCTTCGATCTGCTCGGCGTCGGCGACGTCATCAGGAAGATGGTCGCTGATCTCCGCGTAGGTCAGATAGCCGCGCTCCTTGCCCAGGGCAATCAGCGCCTTGAGCTGCGTGCGGCGAACTTCCGGGTCGAGCGCGGCTACGGCCGCTGCATTGCTTTCGACCGTTGCCTCGACTTTCTTCCTGGCTCGGGGGGTGCGTCCCTTGGGGCTGTCCTTGCGAGAACCCTTGGAATTTTCGCGGGCCATGGCACTCCTTGAATCGCGGTTGGATGGTTTGAAGGAAACCGTTAATTATAGAACAAAAGTCGTCACTTGCCCGGACTGCGGCTTCGGTGTTTCTCTGCGATCAGTTCGGCGAGGCGTCTTCGCTCGCTTGCGTCGAGCTTGTGCTCCCGCTCGCGGGCCGTGAGCGAGAGAATTTCGTGCTCGATATTGCGGGTGGCCAGGCTGTCGAGGGTGTCCTCGAACATCTTCTCGATCACCGTTTCATCGTAGTCCGCGCCGACCAGTTCCGCGGCGCTCGCGGCCAGTACTTCGTAGTGCGGCATGTCGCGGAAATGTTCGACAACCTGGGCCAGGCCTCCACCGGTTTCCAGTTCGCCGATGCTCACCGCGTCGCACAGGGCGGCCAGAGCCTGCCCTTGCGGTTCGTCATGAGGCACCAGGTCCACCGGAATGCGGGCAATCCAGGCCGGGTGTTGCAGCACCAGCCGCAGCAGCGTCGCTGCCGGGGTGGTGGGTGCCCGCCGATTTCCGCGCGACGGGCGGGGATTGCGCGAGGGGCGCCGGTCCTGCCCGCTCCGTCCTGAACTGCTTCGCGCGGCCGGAATGCCCCAAGCCTGTTCGACTTCGTTCTGGTTCAGCCCTCCAGCCTCTGCTACGGCCTTAATCAGCTGCAACTTGAGGAGCGGGGCGGCGACTCGATTCACCAGCGGACCTGCCTCATGCACCAGGCGGGCTCGACCCTCTGCGGTTTCGAGGTCGCAGTCCGCAGTTAGTTCGTTCATCAGGAACGTCGCCAGCGGCATGGCGTTGCGGGCGGCGGTGCGCAGCGCATCCGGGCCGTGAGCGCGCACGAAAGAATCGGGGTCGTGCTCTTCGGGCAGGAACAGGAATGCCAGAGTCGCGTCGTCGCGCAAGGTCTCAAGCGAATTCTCCAGCGCGCGCCACGCTGCCTTGCGGCCGGCCTTGTCACCATCAAAACAGAACACGAGGCGATCTGCGTATCGCAGCAGCGACTGGATGTGATGCGGCGTGGTGGCCGTGCCGAGCGTGGCCACGGCGTTGCAGATGCCGAATTGCGCCAGCGCGACGACGTCCATGTAGCCCTCAACGGCCAGTGCGAAGCCGTCGTCGCGAATCGATTGCATGGCCTGGCGGATGCCATAGAGTTCGCGGCCTTTCTCGAAGAGCGGTGTTTCGGGCGAGTTCAGGTACTTCGGTTCGCCCGAATCCAGTACCCGGCCGCCGAATGCAATGACACGTCCGCGTCGATCCTGGATCGGAAACATGATGCGCTCGCGAAAGCGGTCGTAGCGGCGCCCCTGTTCATTGACGATGACCAGTCCGGCGTCAAGCAGCGTCTTGTCCTGGTAGTTCGGGAAGACCGCTTCGAGCGCTTGCCAGCCAGCGGGCGCGAAGCCGATGCCAAAGCGGGCGGCGACTTCGCCGGTCAGGCCGCGGCGCTTGAGATACTCGATTGCCTGCGGGCTGGCCTTGAGCTGGTCGCGGTAGAACTGGGTGGCTTTGTCCATCGCGGCCAGCAAGGCCTCGTGTTCGCCAGTGCGCTGCGGCTGCGTCGGGTCGGCTTGTTCCTGCGGCACTTCCATGCCGACCTGTTGCGCCAGATCGCGCACGGCCTCAACGAATGACAGACCGCTGTACTCCATCAGGAAGCCGATCGCGTTGCCATGAACACCGCAGCCAAAGCAGTGATAGAACTGCTTGCTGGGGCTGATCGAGAACGAGGGCGTCTTTTCGCCGTGGAAAGGGCAGCAGGCGAAGTAGTTGATGCCGCCTTTCTTGAGCGGAAGATAGCGCTCGATGACGTCGACGATGTCGACCCTGGCGAGCAGATCCTGGATGAAGGATCGCGGAATCATGCTGCGCGCGGGCGCCGGACGGCGTTAGCCGGCCAGTTGCGCGCGCACGCGGCGCGAGACTTCGGACATGTCGGCGCGGCCGGCCAGCTGTGTTTTCAGCAGGGCCATGACCTTGCCCATGTCGGCTGCACCGCTTGCGCCGGTTTCGGCGATCGCAGTCTGGATGGCGGCGCTGAGCTCGCTCTCGTCGAGCGCGGCAGGGAGGTAGGTCGACAGCACTTCGATCTCGAAGCGCTCTGCAGCGGCCAGTTCGGCGCGCGCAGCCTTGTCGTACTGTTCGGCGGCGTCGCGGCGCTGCTTCACCAGCTTTTCGACGACGCCCATCACGGCTGCGTCGTCGAGCTCGATGCGCTCGTCTACCTCGCGCTGCTTGATGGCTGCGAGCAGCAAACGAACAGCCGACAGGCGTGCCGCGTCGCGCGCGCGCATGGCGGCTTTCATGTCATCCTGGACTTGTGTCTTGAGCGACATGCTTGAAACTCCGTTGTCTTGAACGAAAAAAACCACGCCGGCGCGACCTGAGGGCCGCCCCGGCGTGGGTGTCTGTTCGAGAGGAAGCTTCGATCAGTACAGTTTCGGCGGCAGCATCTGGCTGCGCAGGCGCTTGTGATTGCGCTTCACCGCGGCGGCAAGCTTGCGCTTGCGCTCGGCAGTCGGCTTCTCGTAGAACTCGCGCGAACGCAGCTCGGTCAGCAAACCGGTCTTTTCGATGGTGCGCTTGAAGCGGCGAATGGCAACTTCAAACGGCTCGTTTTCCTTGACGCGAATACCCGGCATGAACGGACGTCCTTGTTTGTCTGGTGCAGAAAGGCGCGAATTATAACGGGGCAAATGACCAGAGCGCAAGGGCGTCGACACCTGTCGTGTGGAGCGAGTGCGCCATCCGCGCTAGACTGCGCACCTTTTCGCCAACGGCTTGATTCATGAACGTTCTCGGCATCGAAAGCTCCTGCGACGAAACCGGTGTGGCTGTGTACGACACGGCTGCCGGACTGCGTTCGCACCTGGTGCATAGCCAGGTTGATCTGCACGCAGCCTATGGCGGCGTGGTGCCAGAACTGGCCTCGCGTGATCACATCCGTCTGCTGCCCGTGCTGGTACGACAGGCTCTTGAGGCGGCCGGGTGTGCTGCGGGCGAACTGGATGCCGTGGCCTATACGGCCGGGCCCGGTCTGGCCGGGGCTCTGCTGGTCGGAGCTGGCTTTGCGCAATCGTATGCGATGACCCTCGGCATTCCGGCTTTGCCCATTCATCACCTGGAAGGGCATTTGCTGTCGCCGTTGCTGTCGGCAGACCCGCCCGAGTTTCCGTTCATCGCCTTGCTGGTGTCGGGTGGCCATACCCAATTGATGCATGTTGCCGGGGTGGGTGAGTACACCCTGCTGGGCGAAACGCTGGACGACGCGGCGGGGGAAGCCTTCGACAAAACGGCCAAGCTTATGGGGCTGGGATATCCAGGCGGCCCGCAGCTTGCGGCCCTGGCCGAGCGAGGTGCCCCCGGCCGGTTTGCGCTGCCGCGTCCGATGTTGCGCTCGGGTGATCTGGACTTCAGCTTCTCGGGCCTGAAGACGGCGGTGCTGAACGTGGTGTCGGCCCCGGCTTGGGATGTCGCCCATGCGGCCGATCTGGCGGCCGATTTTCAGGATGCAGTGACGGATGTGCTGTGCGCCAAGGCATTGCGTGCGTTGCAGCAGAGCGGCGTCGGCCGTCTGGTGGTCGCCGGCGGCGTCGGCGCAAACCGCAAACTGCGCGAAGTGCTCACGCAATCAGCGGCAAAGCGGGGCTGGCGGGTGTATTACCCGGAGCAGGCTTTGTGTACGGATAACGGCGCGATGATTGCGTTTGCCGGCGCGCTCCGTCTGGCGGGTGGTCAGCGTCCGCAGTCCGGCGTAGCGGTGGGGGTGCGTCCGCGCTGGCCGTTGTGGGAGCTGGGCCGGCCGGCGGCCTGAATTATTTCTTCGCGCCGATTCTCGACTCGGTGCCGTTCTTCAGGCGGCGGATGTTTTCGGCGTGTCGCCACACCAAAGTGGCCGTCATCGCCATCAGCACGCCGACCACCAGCGCATCTTCGATCAGCAAGAAGCCCATGAGCGGAGCCGAAGCCGCTGCAGCCAGCGCGGCTGCCGACGAATAGCGGCTGCCGCCTGCGACTGCGATCCACACCAACATGGCCACCCCGGCGATCGGCAGGCTGATGCCGGCCAGAACGCCCAGCGCGGTTGCCACGCCTTTGCCGCCCTTGAAGCGCAGGAATACGCTGAACACGTGGCCGATGAAGGCCGCGAGCCCGGCCAATGCTGCTGCGCCGGGGTCGAAGCCGAGTGCGCTTGCGCCCCATACGACGACCCAGCCCTTCAGGCAGTCGCCCAGCAGGGTGACGATCGCCGCAGCCTTGTTGCCGCTGCGCAATACATTGGTGGCGCCGGGGTTGCCCGATCCGTAACTGCGCGGGTCGGCAAGACCGAACAGTCGCGAGGCGACGACGGCGAACGGAATCGATCCGATCAGGTAGGCTGCGATGAGGAGGATGGGCAGGTTCATGTCTGGGCTGAGTCGGGCGGGCGGTGAAGCGCGGCATTCCGGGCTAGAATCGGCGCGATTCTAATCGGAAAAGAGCATGGACTTCATTTTCATCGAGGCGTTGCGGGTACAGGCGTGGGTCGGCATCTACCCGCGCGAGAAGGCTGCGCCGCAGATGCTCGAACTCAATCTGACTTTTGGCGTGCCCGATGCAGCGGCCGAACATGACGACATCAGCGACACCATCGATTACGCTGAAGTGGTCGCCCGCATACGCAGCGAATTGCAGCAGCGCCATTTCAACCTGATCGAAACGCTCGGGGAATTCGTCGTGAAGATGTTGTTTGACGAATTCGGCGCGCCTTGGGTCAAGCTGCGCATCGCCAAAATTGGCGTGATGAAGGACGTACGTCGAGTCGGCGTATTCATCCAGCGCGGCCGAAGCGGAAACCCGCTCCCGGAATAAGTCAGCGCCCCATGAACAAGAGGCCATTTTCGCATCTGCGGAAATGGCCTCTTTGGCTTGAGGGCAGCGCTCAGCCCTTTGCGAGGGTGTCGAGCGACTTGCCCGCGGCCAGCCAGTCCAGCACCCATTGCGGGCGGCGACCGTGACCGCTCCAGCCCTGATCCGGGTTGGCCGGATTGCGATACTTCACCGGCAGCTTGCCGCCAGTCTTCTTGGCCGCCCCGGTCTTCTTGTTGGGCCCGCGCTTGCGCGTCGGCGTGGCGCCGGCCTCTTTCATGATGTCGCCCAGAGAAACGCCTTTCTGGTCGGCGAGCTTCTTGATCTCTTTCAGCAGCTCACGTTTGGCAGAATCGTTGCGTTTGGCGATTTCCTTTGCAACCTGAGTCTGGAGTTTGTTCAATTCCGGCAGGGTCATCGACGACAGATTCATGGTTCATCCTTTTTAGGTGAATGCGAAAAACGTGGAAACCCGCCATTGCGGATTGTTGCATTGCGATTCTGCCACCAGTTAATTGAAATTCAAAGCCTATTCATTTTTTTGGCCGGCCTCCACGAGCTGCGGATTCAATGCCAGCAACACATCGTGTGGGTGAATGCCGACGAGAAATCCGCGCCGTCCTCCATTGATATAGATGAGTGGCAGATCAAGAATGCTCCTTTCCATGAATATCGGCATCGAGCGTTTCGTCGCAAACGGTGAGGTGCCGCCAACCAGGTAGCCGGAGTGCCGATTTGCGACGGCGGCGGGGCATATCTCTATGCGTTTGTGGCCGCTCTGGCGTGCCAGTTCCTTGGTGGACACCTGCATGTCGCCATGCATCAGCACAATCAGCGGATGGGCGTTTTCATCCTGCATGATCAGCGTCTTCACTACGGCGTGCTCGGCCACATTCAGTTCGCGTGCGGATACGGCTGTTCCTCCATGTTCCTCATATTCGTATACATGGGTGGAATGGGCGATGCGGTGCTGACGCAAATAGCGGGTGGCCGGAGTCTCGGGGGCGTTTCGGTCGTTTCTACTCATGAGGAATGGAATTGCGATCCGGTGTCATGCACGCGGATGGTGCACGGCGTGCAGTGATTTGAGGCGCTCCCGCGCGACATGGGTATAGATCTGGGTTGTCGAAATATCAGCATGTCCGAGCAGCATCTGCACTACCCGCAAATCCGCACCGTGATTGATCAGATGGGTGGCGAAAGCGTGGCGCAAGGTATGCGGAGAAAGCCGCTGAGCGGCGATTCCAGCGCTTTGCGCGTGCTGTTTTATGATGCGCCAGAACATCTGGCGTGTCATTCCTGCGCCAAGTCGTGTTACGAATATGTGGTCGCTGTGGCGTCCGTTGAGAATGGCCGGGCGGCCCTCTCGGATATAGCGTTCCAGCCAGTCAATGGCCGTTTCCCCAAGCGGCACCAGGCGTTCCTTGTCGCCTTTGCCGATTACTTTCACCAGCCCTTCGCGCAGTGCCACCGAAAATGGCTTGAGGTCGACCAACTCTGAAACCCGCAAGCCAGTCGCATACAGCACTTCGAGCATGCAGCGATCGCGCAGGCCCTGCGGTGTATCGCTGTCGGGGGCGTCGAGCAGGCGTTCGACCTCCGCTTCCGTGAGCGATTTCGGAAAGCGGGTCGAAGGCATCGGCGGGTCGATCAGCGTGGTCGGATCGCGCGTGATCTGCCCGCGCTCTGCGAGATGTCGATAGAAGCGTCGCCAACTCGATAGCAGCCGGCGCTGGCTGGCCGGGCGTGCGCGCTTGCTGAACTCGGCCAGATAGGCGGCCAGGTCGGCGTCGGTGGCCTCGATCGGCGTGCGATTGCGCTGCGCCAGCCAGCGCGCGAAGTGATCAAGATCGCTGCGATAGCCTGAAATGGTGTTGCGGGCGAGGCCGTGCTCCAGCCACAGAAAGTCGCCGAAGGCGTCGAGCGTGGCAATGGTATCTGCCGGAAGTGGCGGTACTTCGTTCACCTTGTCAGCCGGGCTTCGTGCGTGAGCAGCCATTGTTTGACGCGAATCAGGTGACCATCGGTGTCGCCGGCGAAGCCACCCAGCCCCTGACTGCTGACGACGCGGTGGCAGGGCACGATCAACGGAAAGGGGTTTGCCCCGCAGGCACCGCCGACAGGGCGCGCTGCGCTGTCTAGTTCGCGGGCGAGATCGCCGTAACGACGTGTTTGGCCGCAAGGAATGGCGGCGATGGCGGCCCATACGCGGCGCTGAAAGGGCGAGCCCTGTGCCAGCAAGGGCAGGCCGTGCGGCTGGTCCGGCGCGGAAAGCCAAGTGTGCAGGGATGTTACGGCCTGCTCGGCAAGCGCATTGTGCGGAGGGGTTTCGGGTGTGTCGGGTGGCAGGAAGACCAGCTCGTGCACCGCATGGGCGTCACACCGCACACCCATCGGGCCAAAAGGCAGATGGGTGATGGCGCTGTAACGATCAGTACCGGAGGCGACCATTCAGTCCTCCCGCGTGCGATGGTGGATCAGCGGCGGATTTCGCCGTTGCCGAACACGATCCATTTCTGACTGGTGAGCCCTTCGAGACCCACCGGGCCGCGAGCATGGATCTTGTCGGTCGAAATGCCGATCTCGGCGCCCAAGCCGTACTCAAAGCCATCGGCAAAGCGCGTCGAGGCGTTGATCATTACCGACGCCGAATCGACCTCGCGCAGGAAGCGCATGGCGCTGGTGTAGTTCTCGCTGACGATGGCTTCAGTGTGGCCGGAGCTGTAGCGGTTGATGTGCGCGATGGCTTCATCGAGCCCGACCACCACCTTCACGGCGATGATCGGCGCGAGGTATTCCTCGCCCCAATCGGATTCCTGTGCCGGCGTGAGCAGGGACGTGTCGATGCCGGCCTCCGTGAGGATCGCCAGCGATTCGGCGCAGCAGCGCATCTCGACGCGATGCGTCGCCAGCATGCGGCCGGTGTCGGGCAGAAAACGCTGCGCCACGCCGCGCGCGACCAGCAGCGATTCGGCCGTGTTGCAGGTGCCGTAGCGCTGGGTCTTGGCATTCTCGACGATGGGGACGACTTTGGCCGGATCCGCCGCGTCGTCTACGTACACGTGGCAATTGCCGTCCAGATGCTTGATGACCGGCACGCGCGCCTCGCGCGAAATGCGCTCGATCAGCCCCTTGCCGCCGCGCGGCACGATGACGTCTACGAACTCCGGCATGGTGATGAGCTGGCCCACGGCCTCGCGGTCGGTGGTTTCGACTACCTGCACGGCGGTTTCTGGCAGGCCGGCGGCGGCCAGTCCGGCACGCACGCAGGCGGCAATGGCCTGATTGCAGTGCAGGGCTTCCTTGCCGCCGCGTAGGATGGCGGCGTTGCCGGATTTGAGGCACAGCGCAGCCGCGTCTGCGGTGACGTTGGGGCGCGCTTCGTAGATGATGCCGACCACGCCCAGCGGCACGCGCATCTTGCCGACCTCGATACCGCTCGGGCGGCGGCGTACGTCGGCTATTTCGCCGACGGGGTCGGGCAGGGCGGCGACCTGTTCGATGCCGGCGGCCATGGCTTCTACACCTTTGGCGGTCAGCGTCAGGCGGTCGATCATGGCGGCTTCAAGGCCGGATGCGCGTGCGGCTTCAAGGTCGCGTGCGTTGGCGGCGAGCAGGGCGTCGCGCTGGGTGCGAATGGCTTCGGCCATGGCGGTCAGGGCAGCGTTCTTGGTGCCGGTCGAGGCGGCCGCGACGATGCGGGAAGCCGCGCGGGCCTGGCGGCCGAGGTCTTGCATGTATTGGGCGGTGTTCATGATTCGGTTCGAGCGTTCAATTCGAGGACATTAGCAGATCGGCAGGTGTTTGACGCGCTGCATCATCGCCGTGCCAGCCGCAGCACCAGTTGCAGGAATTCATCCCACACCGCGCCGTCGGCGATGCCTTTGACCATGCGGTCGATGCGCGCTGCCGCCAGCAGCGAGGTACGCAGCGTGGCCAGGCGCAGACGTGGCAGCGCGCGTTGCAGTGCGCCGCGACGGCGGTCGTCGAACACGCGTTCGGCCTTCATCGCCGCCGCCAGAGGCTGGCCGGCGTCCTGCGCAGCGCGCAGTGCGGCGAGCGTGCGGATCTCGGTGGTGATGGCCCACAGCACCAGCGGCGGTGCTGCACCTTCTGCGCGCAGGCCTTCGAGCAGGCGCACGCAGCGCGTGGGGTCACCTTCGAGCAAGGCTTCGCGCAGCGCGTCGAGGTCGTAGCGGGCAACCGACAGCACGGCGGCGCGCACGTCTTCCAGCGTCAGTTCGCCCGGCGGATGCAGCAGGCCGAGCTTGAGGATTTCCTGGTGGGCGGCGAGCAGGTTGCCTTCGACGTGCTCGGCGATGAAGTCGAGCGCGTCGCGGGTGGCCTTTTGCTGCTGGCGATCGAGCCGTGCGGCGATCCAGGCGGGCAGGCGTTCGCGTTCCGGTGCGTTGAGTTCGAGCACCACGCCCGGCGCTTCAAGCGCCTTGAACCAGGCCGTCTTGCGCGTGGCCCAATCGAGTTCGGGCAGGGTGACGAGGGTAACGGTGCCGCCGTCGAGTCCGGCAACATAACGCTGCAGCGCGTCACCGCCGTCGCGGCCCGGCTTGCCGGTGGGGATGCGCAGATCGATCAGCTTGCGACCGCCGAACAGCGACAGATTGCCGGCCGCCAGCGTGAGCTGATCCCACTTGAAGCCCTGGCCGACGACCAGCGTCTCGCGTTCATCGAAGCCCTGGGTGCGGGCTGCGGCGCGTATTGCGTCAGCCGCCTCGAGCACGAGCAGGGGCTCGTCGCCGTGCAGGACGTAGAGCGAGGCGAGTGGGCGTTCGAGGTGAGCGGGAAGCTGGTCCGGACGCAGGATCACGGACGGACGACGGCGAGCCGGCGCACGAGCTGGTTGATGATGTCGCGCTCCATGTCTTCGAACAGCAGCGTTTCCTCGCGGTTGGCCGACAACACGAGGGAGTCGTCGAAGCTGTATTCGCGGCGGGCGCGGATGATGCTGGGTGGCAGACGCTCGTTTCCGGCCGTGTCGAGTACGCGAAAGACCAGCGAGCGTTCGAGCTCGTATTCGCGCACGGCGCCGTCGGCATTCAGCGAGAGAATCTCGCGGTTGCGCTCGTTACGCAGAACGTCGAGGCGCACTTCGGCTTCCGCCGGGTTCTGTACCACCGTGGTCGTGCCGCTGTACTCGATCTGACGACGCAACTCGCCGCCCAGTACGTTGTTGAGCTCGCCCAGGTGGATGGTCTTGAACGGCAGCGGCTGCGGGCCACGCAACTTGAAGCCGCAGGCCGACAGCGTGAGCGCCGACAGGCCGGCCAGGATCAGACTGCGACGGGTGTTCGTTGCGGGCATGGACACGATCCTCACACGACGATATTGACCAGACGGCCTTTGACCACCACAACCTTGCGCGGTGGTTTGCCATCCATGAATTTCTGCGCAGCCTCTGAAGCCAGTGCCATCTGCTCGATGCTGGCTTGATCGGTTTCGGCGGCCACCTTGATGCTGCCACGCAGTTTGCCATTGACCTGCACCATCAGCTCGATTTCATCCTGAAGCAGCGCATTTTCGTCCGCTTCCGGCCACGCGGCATCCTGCAGCTTGCCCTCGAAGCCACATTCCGTCCACAGCGCATGAGCGAGGTGGGGGGTGATCGGCGCCAGTACGCGCAGCAGAACGGAGAAGCCTTCGGCCGCCACGGCCGCGTGCGCGGCGGCGTCGTTCTGCGGCGCCTTCTCCAGCGCGTTGAGCATCTTCATGGTGGCCGAGGCCACGGTGTTGAACTGATGCTTGCCGAAGTCGAAGTTGGCCTGCTTCAGGTTCAGGTGAATCTCGCGACGCGTATCAGCCAGCGGGCCGGAGGCCTCAGCCGCCTTGGCAGAGCGGTGCGCGCGATATTGCGTGGCGTAGGCATGGCCGAAATTCCACACCCTGCGAAGGAAGCGGAAAGCGCCTTCAACGCCGGAATCCGACCATTCAAGCTGTTGATCGGGCGGGGCGGCGAAGATGATGAAGAAGCGCGCGGTGTCGGCGCCGTAGCGGTCGATCAGCGCCTGCGGATCGACGCCGTTGTTCTTCGACTTCGACATCTTCTCGGTGCCGCCAACCACCACCGCTGCGCCGTCGGCTGCGCGGGCGGCGGTGACGCGGCCCTTTTCATCGCGCTCGACAGCGACGTCTGCAGGGTTGAACCACTGCTTGCGGCCCGCAGCGTCTTCCCGGTAATAGGTATCAGCCACCACCATGCCCTGCGTGAGCAGGCGCGTGAAGGGTTCGGACACGTTCACCAGGCCGCAGTCGCGCATCGCGCGCGTGAAGAAGCGCGAATACAGCAGGTGCAGGATGGCGTGCTCGATGCCGCCGATGTATTGGTCGACCGGCGCCCAGTAGTTCGCGCGCTCGTCGACCATGGCGTTGGCGTCCGGGCAGGCGTAGCGCAGGAAGTACCACGACGATTCGACAAAAGTGTCCATCGTGTCCGTTTCGCGGCGCGCAGGCTTGCCGCAGGACGGGCAGGCGCAGTCGTAGAACTCGGGCATCTTGGCCAGCGGCGAGCCGCGGCCGGTGATCTCGACGTTCTCCGGCAGCACCACCGGCAGGTCTTCGTCCGGCACCGGCACGTCGCCGCAGGATTCGCAGCGGATCATCGGAATCGGGCAACCCCAGTAGCGCTGGCGCGAGATGCCCCAGTCGCGCAGGCGGTACTGCACGCGCTTGTTGCCGAGGGCCTTGGCTTCGAGGTCCGTGGCGATGGCGTCGACCGCGCCCTGGAAATCCAGGCCGTCGTACTTGCCGGAATTCACGAGCGTGCCGTGTTCGTCATACCAAGGGCGCCATTCGGATGCGTCGAACTCGTACTTGGACTTGATGGCTTTGAGTGCGTCGGCACCCTCTTGCGTGTCAGTCCGCCCCTTCGCTTCGCTTTCTACGACGACGTAATCAACGACTTTTTTGATCGGCAGGGCGTATTTGCTTGCGAACGCGAAATCGCGCTCGTCGTGCGCCGGCACGGCCATCACCGCGCCTTCGCCGTAGCCCATCAGCACATAGTTGGCGACCCACACCGGCAGCAATTCGTCAGTCAGCGGATGGCGCACACGCAGCGGCGTGGCCATGCCCTTCTTCTCCATCGTCGCCATGTCGGCTTCGGACACGCCGCCGCGCTTGCATTCCTCGATGAAGGCGGCGAGTGCCGGGTCGTTGGCGGCGGCCTGCTCCGCCAGCGGGTGTTCGGCGGCCACGGCCACGTAGGTCGCGCCCATAAGCGTGTCGGCGCGGGTGGTGAAGACTTTCAGTGCGCCGGTTTTGCCGATGCTCGCTTGGTCGTACGGGAAGGAAATCTCCACGCCCTCGGAGCGGCCGATCCAGTTCTTCTGCATCGTGCGCACCTGCTCGGGCCATTCGCGCAGATCGCCGAGTCCATCCAGAAGCTCATCGGCGTAAGCCGTGATCTTCATGTAGTACATCGGGATCTCGCGCTTCTCCACCAGCGCGCCCGAGCGCCAGCCGCGCCCGTCGATGACCTGCTCGTTGGCCAGCACGGTGTCGTCCACCGGATCCCAGTTCACGGTGCCAAGGCGCTTGTAGATCAGGCCCTTCTCAAACAGGCGCTTGAACAGCCACTGCTCCCAGCGGTAGTACTCGGGCGTGCAGGTGGCGATCTCGCGCGACCAGTCGATGGCAAAGCCCAGGCGCTTCAACTGCGCCTTCATGTATTCGATGTTGGCGTAGGTCCACTTCGCCGGCGGCACGTTGTTCTGGATGGCCGCGTTCTCGGCCGGCATGCCGAAGGCGTCCCAGCCCATCGGCTGCAGCACGTTGAAGCCCTTCATGCGGTGCTGCCGCGCCAACACGTCGCCGATGGTGTAGTTGCGCACATGGCCCATGTGCAGCTTGCCCGACGGGTACGGAAACATGCTAAGGCAGTAGTACTTGGGCTTGTTCGCGTCTTCCGCGACGCGGAACGCATCGCTGGCCTCCCATTCGCTCTGGGCGGCGGTTTCGATCTCGGCGGGCGTGTATTTTTCCTGCATGGAATGCGTGGCCTGATGGGCTGAATCAAGCGGCGGATTATAGCCCGAAGGTGGGGGCTTCCGGCGTCAGCGGGGCGCCTCTCGGCGCTTGTTTCACCGGTGGCGGTTGTGTTGGCCTCGACCGGCCGGGACTCGCCCCGGCGGGCGACCTACTTTCTTGTCGCGCGACAAGAAAGTAGGCAAAGAAGCGCGCCCCGCCGTCTCGGCCCTTCGGGCTTCCCTCGCTTCGGGCGGTTTCGCCGGCCGGTCCTGAACTCGCTTCGCTCAGACAGCAGGACCGGACATCCCCGGCGAAACCACCCTGCGCTCGGCGAGCCAGAGGGGAGGCCCTCCAGAACGGTAGTGCGATTCTCGTACAGCGGGATAGGGCAGCGTAATCCGCCGGATGCCTGATCAATTCGGCGCAACGCCCTTCGGTTATTGCGGGCTACGACCTCTGTGAGCATTGGGGGTCAACATCCCAATAGGCCGAACTCTTAACCTAAAACGGAACATCATTTTCTAGAGTTCCACCGTGTCCGACAGGAAGCTCGCCCCCAGACTCCGCCCGCGCCAATTTTTCAAGCTCATCAATGGAACGACCCTTCATATTCGCTATTTGCGGGGCGATTTCCATCATCGAAATACTGATGAGAGGGGAGTTCAAACGGCCAAGCAACTCCCAATCTTCTTCAGTAATAGTTTGTGTTGTTACCAGAACGTGGAAGCATGAATATGCGATCTCCTGCCGATCGGGCCAAGCAGTCGAATTCTCTTCTATCGCATACAAGTATTGGTCGATCGTAGTTTCAGCATCAACAAACTGCTCTGCGGCTTCGTCCCCGTCTGAGTTCTTCAACTCTTCTTTAAGCCGGTTATAGAGGGAAATTTTTCCTTCGCTAATTAGTGCCTTTTCATTACTTTTTCTCATATCTACTCCGGACTACCCGAGCGAGCACAAAAGTAAAGTTCGAGGGGGGAGACCCGTTCCCCAGCGCATCTGCGACCACCGCTTGTACGCAGCGTAACCAGCCCATCACCTAATGACAAACGCCTCGCAGCTCGTGTACGGCGCAATCCGCGAAGCGGATTGCGCCGTATTTGGCCCCAAAGTGTATGCCACGGCGCTAATCGTAGCCACCCAAGTCCCCTCTGGCTCGCCGAGTGGAGGGTGGTTTCGCCGGGGAAGTCCGGCCCTGCTGTCTGAGCGAAGCGAGTTCAGGGCCGGCCGGTGAAATCGCCCGGAGCGAGGGAACCGGCGTAGCCGGCGAGACGGCGGGGCGCGTTTCTTTGCCTCCTTTCTTGTCGCGCGACAAGAAAGGAGGTCGCCCGCCGGGGCGAAATCCCGGCCGGTCGAGGCCAGCAAGACCGCAAACCGCAGAGCGGGCGCCGAGCGCCGGAGGGGTGGCCCTCCGCAGGTACAATACCGACAACCCACAGGTGCCCTGCATGTCCGATCTCCTCGCCAATCTCAATACCGAACAACTCCAGGCAGTTACGCTGCCGCCGCAGCACTCGCTGATCCTGGCCGGCGCCGGATCGGGCAAGACGCGCGTGCTGACCACCCGCATCGCGTGGTTGGTGCAGACCGGCCAAGTCGAGCCGGCTGGTTTGCTGGCGGTGACCTTCACCAACAAGGCGGCGCGCGAGATGCTGGCGCGGCTGGGCGGCATGCTGCCGATCAACACGCGCGGCATGTGGATCGGCACCTTCCACGGGCTCGCCAACCGGTTGCTGCGCGCGCACTGGCGCGACGCGAACCTGCCGCAGCTGTTCCAGATCCTCGATTCGGCCGACCAGCTGGCGGCGATCAAGCGCATGCTCAAGGTGCTCAACGTCGACGACGAGAAATTTCCGCCGCGCGAGTTGCAGCACTTCATCAACGGCCAGAAAGAGGCCGGTCTGCGTCCGCAGGCGGTCGAGGCGTGGGACGACTACACGCGCCGCCGGGTGGCGCTGTATCAGGAATACGAAACGCAGTGCCAGCGCGAAGGCGTGGTGGATTTTGCCGAGTTGCTGCTGCGCAGCTATGAGTTGCTGGAACGCAACGAGCCGCTGCGCAAGCATTATCAGCGGCGCTTCCGTCACATCCTCGTGGACGAGTTCCAGGACACCAACAGCCTGCAGTACCGCTGGCTCAAGCAGTTTGCGGATGAGGGGCGCGAGGGCGGAGGTGCGATGTTCTGCGTGGGGGATGATGATCAGTCGATCTACCGCTTTCGCGGGGCCGACGTCGGCAACATGCGCGACTTCGAGCGCGAGTTCCGCGTGGCCAACGTGATCCGGCTGGAGCAGAACTACCGCTCGCACGGCAACATTCTCGATGCGGCTAACGCCATCATCCGCAACAACTCCAATCGTCTGGGCAAAAACCTGTGGACCGAGCAGGGCGAGGGCGAGCCGATTCGCGTGTATGAGGGCTTTGCCGATCTGGACGAAGCGCGTTGGTTGGTGGAGGAAATCCAGCAACTGGTGCGCGAGGGCATGAGCCGTTCGGACATCGCGCTGCTGTACCGCTCGAATGCGCAGTCGCGCGTGCTGGAGCACCAGCTGTTCTCCAGCGGCATTGCCTACCGCGTGTATGGCGGCCTGCGCTTCTTCGAGCGGCAGGAGATCAAGCACGCGCTGGCCTATCTGCGTCTGATCGCCAATCCGGACGACGACACTTCGTTTTCGCGTGTGGTGAACTTCCCCACGCGCGGCATTGGCGCGCGCTCGATCGAGACGCTGACGGACGCCGCACGCACCTACAACGGCAGCCTCTACGCCACCGTGCCGCACCTGTCGGGCAAGCCCGGCACGGTGCTGGCGGGGTTCGTACGCATGATCGAAGACATGCGGCGCGACACCGCCAAGCTGACCTTGCCCGAGCTGGTCGACCACGTGCTTGACGCCTCCGGCCTGCGCAACCACTACCGCAACGAGAAGGAGGGGCAGGACCGGCTCGAGAACCTCGACGAGCTGATCAGCGCGGCTACCAACTTCCTGGCCGAATTCGGTGCGCCCGAAGAGCCGACCGACCACGCTTTGCTGGCGGATTTCCTGGCTCACGCCTCGCTTGAAGCGGGCGACCATCAGGCCGAGGCCGGCGCTGATGCGGTGCAGTTGATGACCGTGCATTCGGCCAAGGGTCTGGAGTTCGATGTGGTGTTCGTGACCGGACTTGAAGAAGGGCTCTTCCCGCACGAGAACAGCATTCTCGAAGCCGACGGGCTCGAAGAGGAGCGCCGACTGATGTACGTTGCCGTCACGCGCGCGCGCCAGCGGCTGTACCTGTCCTTCGCCCAGAGCCGCATGCTGCACGGTCAGTCACGTTACAACCTCAAATCGCGTTTCCTGGAGGAAATCCCCGAAACTCTGCTCAAGTGGCTCACGCCCAAGCGCATTCCACAGATGCCCGGGAACGCCTATTTCAAGCCATCGTCCACACCTGTGCGGGCGCCGGTGCCGCCGCGGCGCAGTGACGACGGCGGGCTGCGTGTGGGGCAGGTCGTCGAGCATGCCAAGTTCGGCCAAGGGGTGATCGTGGCCGCCGAGGGGTCTGGCTCGGATGCGCGCGTTCAGGTCAATTTCGGGGCGGCCGGGCTGAAGTGGTTGCTGCTGTCGGTAGCAAAGCTAGAGGCGTGCTGAGAACCGTCGCATTGACGGTTACGGGCGCGCGGAGGCGGTAATGGACGACGATCTCGGGCAACGACGGAGCTGGTTTTCCGGACACAGTCTGCGCTGGCGCTTTCATGCGCTGGTGGTGCTGTTTGTGGTGTTGTTCGGCGCCGTGGCCGTGGTCGAGGTGGTGCGTGAGCGCGTCGTGCTTGATCGCGAGTTGCGCGAGGTCACCCAGGCGCTGCGCGTTGGTCTGGTAACCACCCTGGATGCGACCGAGCGCGAGATGCAGCACATCGCCTCGTTGATGGCTGCCGACCCCGAGGTGCGCTATTTCATGCGGCGCGCTTCCGAGGTGGTCACGCTCGAAGGCGGCGGTGAGGGTGGCCCGATCTCCGAGAAGGTGCGCGAGAGCTTTGCCTTGCGCATGGATCAACGCCGCGAGACGCGCTGGTCGGACGAGCTTGCGTCGCGGCAGATCGAGTTTCATATCCAGCCTGGCTTCGTTAATTTTCTGCGTGTGCGCGACCCGCGTCGTTTTGGCGACCGCCTCGATGGCATGCGTCCCATGGTTGCGACCGTTCATGCGCTTGGCATTCCGGCTTCGGGTTTCGAGGTTGGCCGCATGTACGCAGGACTGCGCGCCGTTCACCCGGTGACCTCCCACGGCGAAGACGACCTGCCCGAACTGGTCGGCAGCGCCGAAGTCGGCGTTGCGATGCACGACCTTCTGGCGCAGGCGTCCAGCCGTCTGGGCGCGGAGCTTGCGTTGACCCTTCCCAAGGTGCTGGTGGATGGCGTGATGTGGGCCGACGATATTCGCGCCGGGCTCACCTGGGGAGCAGAGTGCGGGTGCTACATCGATTCGGCCTACGGCCTGCCGGGGGCTCGGCTGCTGGCCGCCTTGAGTGCGCCGGCGCAAACCCCGTTTGACGGCCATCGGCTGGAGAACATCGAAGGGCGTTGGTACGCGGTGACGCGCGTACCCCTGCGCGGCTACACCGATCTGTCCGCTGTCGGCGTGCCCAGAAAGCCTGATGCGGCGATTTTCATCTTTGCCGATCGCAGTGATCTGGTCGCCGATTACGCCGAGCAGCGGGTGCGCACGCTCGGCTCGCTGGCGGCACTCTTCCTGCTGGCGGTGTTTGCGTCGTGGGTAGTGCTGCGCCGCATCGGCGCGACCGAAGAAGCGCTGGAAGCAGCGCGGCGTTTTCGCAGTGCGCTGTTCATGCTGTCCCCCGATTCGGTGCTGGTTGCCGACAGCAAGGGCACCATCGTCGAGGTCAATCCGCATTTCTGTGCGGTGACTGGCTATCGGCCCGAGGAGGTCATCGGCAACAACGCGCGCATGCTGCAATCAGGCAATACGCCGGTCGAGGTGTATCGCGAGATGTGGGCTGCGCTGCAATCCGGCGAGGAATGGCGCGGCGACCTGCAGAACCGTCGCAAGGACGGCACGCTGTACTGGGAGGCGCATGCGGTTGTGCCAGTGAGGGGCCGTGACGGTGACATCACGCATTTCGTGTCCTTCCAGCGCGATATCACCGAGCGTCACGACATGGAGCGTGCCCTCAGTGCCAGTGAGCGGCTGTACCGCAGCATTCACGACAACGTTCAGGAGGCCATTTTCCTTTTGCGGGTCGAGGGTGACGACTTCATTTTCGTCGGCAACAACCCGCGTCACGAGCAAACGACCGGCCTTACCGCCGAGCGTCTGAAAGGCTCGCGGCCGCAGGAGATTCTGCCGCCCGACATGGCCGAGCAGGTGCTCGCCAACTACCGCCGTTGCGTGGCAGAGGGCCGCACCATCCGCTACGAGGAAGAGCTGGATCTGCCCATCGGCACGCGGAACCTGATGACTTCCCTCGCGCCGGTATTCGACGATCACGGGCAGGTCGAGATGATCGTCGGTCTGGCCGTTGACGTCACCGAGCAGAAGCGTGCCGAGGCCGAGTTGCGACGTCTCGCCACCACGGATGCACTGACTGCCCTGGCCAACCGCCGCCATTTCCTCGAGCGGGCGGAGCAGGAGCTCGGCCGCGTGCAGCGCTATGACACGCCGTCGGCCTTCATCATGCTCGACATCGACCACTTCAAGCGCATCAACGACACCTGGGGGCATGCCACCGGCGACGCCGTGCTGCGTCGCATGGCGCTGGTGCTCGGGGAGGCTGTTCGCTCCACCGATCTGGTCGGGCGCCTGGGCGGAGAGGAATTCGGCGTGTTGCTGCCCGAAACGGATCTGGAGGCGGCGCTCAACCTGGCCGAGCGTCTGCGCATTGCGGTCTCTGACGTCAGCATTCCGACCGACGGGGAGTCGTTGCGCTTCTCCGCGAGCTTTGGCGTGACGCTGCTGCATGCCGACGATGAAAATGTCGACATGCCGATGGCGCGGGCCGATGCAGCGCTCTACGCGTCCAAGTTTGCCGGCCGGAACCGGGTCAAGTGGCGGGTGCGCTGACGCCGGTTGTGAGGGTTTCGTAGAGGGCCTCGAATTCGCCGGTGAGTTTGTGCCGCGCATCGAGGTGGATCATCGGGCGCGCTTGTTCATGTGACTCACGGATCTTCACCGACGCTGACAGATACGGCGTCAGCAAAGGCAGGCCTTCGCCCAACAGCTCTGTCACGAGCTTGCGCGGCAGTGCCGCACGCGCCTGGAACTGATTGACGACGATGCCTTCGATTTGCAGCCCGGCGTTGTGGTCGGCACGAATCTCGCCGACGTTGTCGAGCAGCGCATACAGCGCGCGGCGCGAGAACTCGTCGCAATCGAACGGAATCAGGCACCCGTCGGCAGCGATCAGCGCTGAGCGCGTATAAAAATTCAGGGCGGGCGGCGTGTCGATCCAGATATCGTCGAATTGCTCGGACAGTTCATCCAGGGCTTCGCGCAGCTTGTAGATCTTGTAGCGCGATTCGAGTTTGCCGTGCAGGTCTTCCAGGGCAGGGTGTGACGGCATGACCGACAGCCGCGGAAACGGAGTTGGCAGCACGAAGGCCGCCGTGGGCCGCGCTTCGAGTTGGAAGCTGAGCGTCTGCTCGAAGAAATCCGCCACCGAGCCCTCGGTGCGTGAGTTGCCGCCGCCGAGCAGGTAATGCGTCGAATTGCCTTGGGCGTCGAGGTCGATCAGCAGCGTTTTCTTGCCGCGATGCGCGCCGATGGCCGCAAGATTGCAGGCAATCGTTGATTTTCCGACGCCACCTTTCTGGTTGAACACGACTCTGCGCATGGCCTGACGAAATACGAGTGGATATTGCGGTGCAGCATAGCACTCCGTTGCGTGCATTGCAGCCCGCTTGCGGACATTCCGCATTGGCACGAGCGAGCAGGCGTTCTAGCGTTGCCGCCATTCATTCGCGCTAACCGATCAGGAGAGCCTCATGTCGCACGCCATCCGCTTCCACCAAACCGGCGGCCCCGAAGTCCTGCGTTGGGACGAAGTCGAAGTGGCTTCGCCCGCAGCCGGCGAATTGCGTTTGCGCCAGCGCGCCGTGGGGCTCAACTACATTGACACCTATCACCGCGGCGGCCTGTATCCCGTGCCGAACCTGCCGTCGGGCATTGGCCTGGAGGGCGCCGGCGAGGTTGAGGCCATTGGCGAGGGCGTGACCGGATTCAGCGCCGGCGATCGCGTGGCCTACGCGCATGGTCCGCTCGGCGCCTATGCCGAGGTGCGCAATCTGCCCGCCGATCGTGCCGTCAAGCTGCCCGATGCACTGTCCTTCGAGCAGGGCGCGGCGATGATGCTGCAGGGGCTTACCGCACAGTATTTGTTGCGTCGCACCCACCGCGTTCAGGCCGGCGAGACCATTCTTGTGCACGCCGCAGCCGGCGGGGTGGGTTCCATCCTCGTGCAGTGGGGCAAGGCGCTCGGCGCCACCGTGATCGGCACCGTGGGTTCGGATGAAAAGGCCGAGCGCGTGAAGTCACTGGGCTGTGACCACGTCATCGTCTATTCGCGCGAGGATTTCGTCGCCCGCGTGAAGGAGATCACCGACGGGCGCGGCGTGCGCGTGGCCTACGATTCGGTCGGCAAGGACACTTTCCTGCGTACGCTTGACTGCGTGCAGCGCCTCGGCCTGGTGGCGCTGTTCGGCAACGCGTCAGGTGCGGTTGCGCCCTTTGATCCGTTGTTGCTGGCGCAGAAGGGCGGGCTGTTCCTGACCCGACCGATTCTTGCGCAGTACATCGCTACCCGCGCCGAGCTCGACGAGATGGCGGCCGATCTGTTCGATGCCGTGCTGTCGGGCAAGGTGCGCATCGACGTGAATCAGCGTTTTGCGCTGCGCGATGCGGCTGAGGCCCATCGGGCGCTGGAGGGACGGCGTACGACGGGGGCCAGCGTGCTGTTGCCGTAACCTGGCTGCCGCTGCCGCTGCCGTGATTGTGGTTGTGGTTGTCTGGCGGGAGTCGGGGATTCACGCCTTGACCGGCCGGGATTTCGCCCCGGCGGGCGACTTCCTTTCTTGTTGCACGACAAGAAAGGAAGCAAAGAAACGTGCCCCGCCGTCTCGGCCCTTCGGGCTTCCCTCGCTCCGGGCGGTTTCACCGGCCGGTCCTGAACTCGCTTCGCTCAGACAGCAGGACCGGACATCCCCGGCGAAACCGCCCTCCACTCGGCGAGCCAGAGGGGAAATTGGCACCAAGTGAACCGCCAAGGCTGTAACGGGTTCCTTGCGCCTGACGTGTTGGAGTTGGGCGTTTGCGATTGCGTCGAGGCCGATGTCAGGTGCGCGCCTGCGGCGCTTGCCTGACCTACAAGGGCAGGGCGCTGCGGATGGTTTTCAATCCCTTCTGAGCCGCTGAGCGAAGAGTGCTCACGGCGGGGCCTTCCGGCCTTGCTGTTTGAGCGAAGCGAGTTCGCAAGGCCGGCCGCCGGGAGTGCTCGCAGCGAAGGGAGCCCGAAGGGCCGGCGAGGAGGGTGCACTTCTTTGCCTTCTTTCTTGTTGCACTACAAGAAAGAAGGTCGCCCGCCGGGGCGAAATCCCGGCCGGTCGAGGCATGCGGCCCCTCATGCCGCAGAGCTTGCGCCCATACAGATTGGACGAACGCGGCGGTCCATCGAAGCGCTACAAATCCGTTTCGTGACACCGTCCGTCACCCGCTCCCGGATCGGGTAAACTCCTTCGCCATGGACGCCCGCACCCCCCGCTTCGTACACCTTCGCCTGCACTCCGAATACTCGATCCAGGACGGCATTGTCCAGACCGACAAGGCCATTGAGCGCGCCGCCGAAGAAGGCATGCCCGCGCTGGGCATTTCCGATCTGGCCAACCTCTTCGGCATGGTCAAGTTCTACAAGGGCGCGCGGGCGAAGGGCATCAAGCCGGTCATCGGCTGCGACGTGTGGATCACCAACGAGGCCGAGCGCGACAAGCCGCATCGCGTGCTGCTGATCTGCCGCGACCGCAGCGGCTACGGCCAGCTCTCCGAACTGCTGACCCGCGCCTATCTCGAGAACAAGCACCGCGGCCGCCCGGAGTTGCGCCGCGAGTGGTTCGACGAGCAGGCGGTGTCGGGCCTGCTGTGCCTGTCCGGCGCAATGTCGGGCGACATCGCCCAGGCGTTGATGAACGGCAACCGCGATACGGCCGACGTGCTCGCCAAGTGGTGGGCGGCGCGTTTTCCCGATGCGTTCTACATCGAGCTGCAGCGCGCTGGTCATGCCGGCACCGAAACCTACATCGCCGAGGCGGTGCTGCTCGCTGGCCGGCTCGATCTGCCGGTGGTGGCGACGCACCCGATCCAGTTCATTGCGCCGGATGACTACATGGCGCACGAGGCGCGCGTGTGCATCGCGCAGGGCTATGTGCTGGCCGACAAGCGCCGGCCGCGTGACTTCACACCCGAGCAGTACTTCAAGAGCCAGGACGAGATGTGCGCGCTGTTCGCGGATCTGCCCGAGGCGCTGGAGAACGCCGTCGAGATCGCGCGGCGCTGCTCGCTCAGCGTCGAACTGGGCAAGAACTATCTGCCGCAGTTCCCGACGCCCGCGGGCATGACGCTGGATGACTTCCTGGTGGCCGAGGCCAAGTCCGGGCTCGAAGTGCGGCTCAAGGAACTTTATCCCGACGAGGCGGAACGCGAGGCGCAGCGTGCGCGCTACGAGGCGCGACTGCAGATCGAGACCGACACCATCATCCAGATGGGCTTCCCCGGTTACTTCCTGATCGTGGCCGACTTCATCAACTGGGCCAAGGAAAACGGCGTACCGGTGGGCCCCGGGCGAGGTTCGGGCGCCGGCTCGCTGGTCGCTTACAGCTTGCGCATCACCGACCTCGATCCGCTCGCCTATGCGCTGCTGTTCGAGCGTTTCCTGAACCCGGAACGTGTGTCGATGCCCGACTTCGACATCGACTTCTGCCAGGACAACCGCTACCGCGTCATCGAATACGTGCGCGAGCGCTACGGCAAGGAGGCGGTCAGCCAGATCGCCACCTTCGGCACCATGGCCTCTAAGGCCGTGGTGCGCGACGTCGGCCGTGTGCTGGATCTGCCCTACGGCTTGTGCGACCGCCTCTCGAAGCTGATTCCGGTCGAGGCCAACAAGCCGGTTTCGCTGAACCGCGCTTACGAGATGGAGCCACAGATCGGCGAGATGATGGCCGACGGCAACGATGGCGAATCGGTCAAGGAGTTGTGGGAACTCGCGCTGCCGCTCGAAGGCCTGTCGCGCAACGTCGGCATGCACGCCGGCGGCGTGCTGATCGCGCCGGGCAAACTCACCGACTTTTGCCCGCTGTACATCGCCGACGGTGAAGACGCCACGCCGGTTTCGCAGTTCGACAAGGACGACGTCGAGGCCGTGGGCCTGGTGAAGTTCGACTTCCTCGGCCTGCGCAACCTCACCATCATCGATCTGGCAGTGAAGTACGTCGAGCGCCTCACCGGCGAGAAGCCCGACCTCAATTCGCTGCCCTTTACCGACCCGGCCGCCTACAAGATACTGAAAGACGCCAACACCACGGCGATCTTCCAGGTCGAATCGGACGGCATGAAGAAGCTCCTCAAGAAGCTCGGCCCCGACCGCTTCGAGGACATCATCGCCGTGCTGGCGCTGTACCGACCGGGCCCGCTGGGCTCGGGCATGGTGGATGACTTCATCCTGCGCAAGAAGGGCCAGCAGGCCATCGACTACTTCCACCCCGATCTGAAACCCTGCCTGGAGCCGACCTACGGCGTCATCGTGTACCAGGAACAGGTCATGCAGATCTCCCAGATCATCGGGGGCTACACGCTGGGCGGCGCCGACATGCTGCGCCGCGCGATGGGCAAGAAGAAGGCCGAGGAGATGGCCAAGCACCGCGAGACCATCGCGGATGGTGCCGCCACAAAGGGCTACGACCCGGCGCTGGCGGTTCAGCTCTTCGAGCTGATGACCAAATTCGCCGAATACGGCTTCAACAAGTCGCACACCGCTGCCTACGCGGTGGTCACCTACCACACGGCGTGGCTCAAGGCGCACCACTGCGCGGCCTTCATGGCGGCGACCATGTCGGCGGATCTGGACAACACCGACACCATCCGCATCTTCTTCGAAGACACGGTGGCCAACGGGGTGAAGGTGCTGCCGCCGGACGTGAACGAATCCGACTACCGCTTCGTGCCGACGGATTCCAAGACCATCCGCTACGGCCTCGGCGCCGTGAAAGGCTGCGGCGAACCGGCCGTGCGCTCCATCGTCGCGGCGCGCGAAGCGGCTGGGCCGTTCCGCGACCTGTTCGACTTCTGCGAACGTGTGGATCGTCGCATGGTGAACAAGCGCGTAGTCGAAGCGCTGATTCGCGCTGGCGCCATGGACACGCTGCCGGGCCACGCCGGCCGTGACCGCGCCGAACTCGTCGCCACGGTCAGTCTGGCCATGGATGCGGCTGACCAAGCCGCCGCCAACGCCATGCAGGGCGGCCTGTTCGACATGATGCCGGAGGCCGCGGGGGCTGCGCCGGCGTTCGTTTCGGTGCGCCCGTGGAGTGATCGCGAGCGCCTCAAGGAAGAGAAGACCGCCATCGGCTTCTTTCTGTCGGGCCATCCGTTCAACTGCTTCAAGCCGGAAGTGCGGCGCTTCATTCGCCGCACGCTGGCCGACATCGAGCCCTCACGCGATCTGGCACTGATGGTCGGGGTGGTGATGGAGGTGCGCACCAAGGTCGGCAACCGCGGCAAGATGGCCTTCGTTCAACTCGACGACGGCACCACGCCGCGTGAAGTGGCCGTGTATTCCGAAGTGCTCGACGCCAACCGCGGCAAAATCGTTACCGATGAAATCCTGATCGTCGAAGGCAAGGTCAGCCGCGATGATTTCAACGGCGAGGGTGGCCTGCGCATCATCGCCGACAAGCTGATGACACTGGGCGAGGCGCGCAGCCGCTTCGCCACGGCGTTACAGCTCAAGCTCAACGGCGAAGTGGGTGAAGCCGGCGGCGCCATTGCCGCCGTCGAACGCCTGCAATCGCTGCTCGGGCCTTTCCGTGATGGTGGTTGCCCGGTGCGGCTGCGTTATCGCAACGCGGTGGCCGAGGTCGACCTGCCGTTCGGCGAATCCTGGCGCATCCGCCCGGAGGACGCGCTGCTCGAGAACCTGCGGGAGTGGTTGCCGGGGGACGCGGTAGAACTGCTGTACCGGAGCTGAGGCGCCGGCATTCGCTGCCGGCGCAAAGCCGTTTCGACCGATGGCGTTACTGCGTCGGCAAGACCCTGAAGCCCTCGTCCGGCGGTTCCGTCGCCGTAATCTCGATGCGCGTCACTTCGGCTGAGGGCGGACCTTCGTGGGCCCAGTCGATAAAAGCTTCGACCTTCTCCTCGGGGCCGAATATCACGGCTTCCACTTCACCCGAAGACCGGTTGCGCACCCAGCCCGAAAGCCCCAGCAGCAGGGCTTCCTGCTCGGCGCTGGCACGGTAGTACACACCCTGCACCCTGCCGTGGATGAGCAGATGGCGGGCGACGGCTTGGCGCTGCGTGTCGGTCATGGTGAGGTTCCCCGGCGGGCATTCTGATAAAGATTTTTGCGCACCGCCGAGCTAAGTGGCGGTGGCGTCCGCTACCAGTGTGGCATCGAAATCTGTGCCTTGCAGCACGGCAACTATCCCTTGGCCGGGCTACGCGCTCAGGCAGCTTCCCGCCACAATTCGAACGGGAATGCGTTGAGCAGGGGGGCTGGGTCGTATCGCGGAGGAGGCATGCCCCCCATTTCCAGTCCTTCTTCGATCGAGTTGGCGAAGACGAACTCTGCTTCGGTTCTGCCACTGCCGAAGTAGTAGTCCTTGTACTTGAACAGATCCTCGGTTTGCGACAGGCGCACGTATCGGGCCGGTATGCCGAAGGCCTCAGCGATGATCAGCCCGTGCAACGAGCTCGCCAGCACCAGGCGCGCGTTGAGGATGGCCTTGATGACGACATTCCAGCCCCACAGTGGTGACACCACGTGAGGGTGAGCCTCCACCAGACGGATGTCGTGCAGATTGGGCACGAAAAGATAATCCTCGACAGGCTGGCGCTCGAATCGACCCTCGAAGAGTTGCGGGACCAGCAGCGCAGGGTCGCCGAACACGTCCGGTGCCGAAATGCCCCGTTTGCGCAGAAACTCGGCGGTGAGCGGGCCTCTGACTGCATGCACGGTGAGCTGCCGGGCTGTGAAGTGTTCTTCTCCGACCTTGCCGTTCCAGCCGGATCCCCAGACGTGGTTGTTGTCCTCGGCGAAATGCAGCACCGAGCCGATGGCCAGCAATCTGGAGCGGCGCTCCACCTGGTCGTCGAGGCTCAAATGACGTTCGGCCAGGATCTGTCGGCAGACAACTTCGGAGAGTCGGTCGCCGAAATTGATGCTTCCGTCACTTGGTGACCAATGGAACAGCTCCACATGTGGATACGGCAGCCGTGGAGCAACGGCTGGAGGGCTTTTCTGTTGTTTGAAGATTTTGCTCAGCACACTTCGAGATCCTATGCGGGGGGACGCCACCTTGACGCAGTTGCAGCCAAAAACCCGTAACAACCGGTGAGGCCGTCATGCATTCACCCTAGCCAGACAGCGTGAACGTGAGGTTACGGAGCGGCCGGATGGGCCTGCGTCAGATGCGTGGGGTAATCGGGAATGTCTTGCGCTGCGAGACCATTGGGGCCGACGGCCTGCGCCCCGGGATGTGCGCAGCGGGGCGAGATGAGCCTTGCGCGCGAGCGCAGGGATTTCAGTAGGCGTTGCGGTCCTTCACGACCAGCAGCGCAGTCTTGATGGTGATCCACAAGTCCAGACCGAGAGACCAGTTGCGCAGATACTCGAGGTCGTACTCGATGCGCTTTTCCATCTTGTCGATGGTTTCGGTTTCGCCCCGGTAGCCATTCACCTGCGCCCAGCCGGTGATGCCCGGCTTGACCTTGTGGCGGACCATGTAGCCCTTGATCAGCTTGCGATAAGTCTCGTTGTGGGCGACGGCATGCGGGCGTGGGCCAACGATGCTCATGCGCCCCTGGATGACGTTGAAGAACTGGGGGAGCTCGTCGAGAGAGGTGCGCCGGATGAAGGCGCCGAACTTCGTGATGCGCTGGTCGCCCTTGGTGGCCTGTTTGACTTCCGGGCCGTTGTCGGTGGTGGTCATCGAGCGGAACTTGTAGACGAGAATTTCTTTGCCATCAAGGCCATAGCGCTTCTGCTTGAACACGATCGGGCCGGGCGAAGAGAGCTTCACGCCGACGGCCACGGCGACCATGATCGGCGTCAGCATGATCAGGATCAGGATCGAAAGCACGATGTCAGACAGTCGCTTGATGACGCCGTTGAAGCCGGTGAACGGGGACTCGCAAACACCCACCACCGGCATGCCGCCAACCCCGCGCATGCGGCCCTGTATCAGGTCGGTTACGAAGATGTCGGGCACGAAGTAAATCGAGGCAGTGGTGTCCTTCAGGTCGTCGAGCAGCGTGAGGATGCGCGGCTGGCTCGCCATGGGCAGCGCGAGATAGATGGCGTCGATGTTCTTGGCCTTGACGTAGCGCGCCAGGTCCTGCATCTGCCCCAGTACGGGAAGCTTGTCGGTCTTGTCCAGGCGCTCGCTGCTGCGGTCGTCGAAGTAGCCCATGACCTGGGTGGCCAGATAGGGGTTGTCCTGGAACTGTTCGGCGAGCCGCAAGCCGATGTCGTTCACGCCCACCACCACTGCCGTCTTGCAATGCGCGCCGACGGCGATCAAGCGCGGCAAGGTGTATCGCGCCAAGGCATGTCCTGCCACCAGGGCGAAAGGCGTAAGCACACCCCATGCAATCAGGATGTTGGGAAGGAAGTGGCCCGTGTACCCGGTGGCATAGCCGAAGGCGCCGAGTGCCAGCGCGAACAGCAGCCAGTTGGTGAAGATCTTGCGCAGCATCCGGTTCGGCGGTTCGTGGAAGCCGATGTTGCCCGGAAAGGTCAGTGCGAAGGCCAGCAGCGCCAGGATCAGATACTGGGGTGCGAGTTGGCCGTTGATAGCAATGGTGCTGGCGAGCAGCACGGAGACCACAACAAGAGGGTCGAGAAATGCCTCGATCGCACCCGGCAGCGTGAAGCCGTTGCGCAGCAGATGGGTCGGTTTCTCCATGGCGAAAAGCATTTGCTCTTGCGGCTCCAATGAGTCGAACACGGGCGTCAGGCGGGAAGCGTGTGCTCGGAAGAGCGGGAGGCTTCCCGCCGGGTAGAGCGCCTGACAGGCGCGCCGGAGGGCCGGCAACGCGACGGGTCCGGCAAAAACTAACCTACGGGCTCGGGCAGGCGCTTCGCTTTGTGTAACGAATCACTTCTCACAATCTGCTACACCAGCGGCGGCAAAGCCTCGGTTATAGTTCTGCCGATGCCCCCCGCATGCAGAGTCATCCGGCATGTTCATCCGCGTTGGGCAGGCGCATCTCATGACTTTGGGCCAGGCTTTGAACGAATGAACTCACCGCCCGACACCTTCCGCCCCGTTCTCGGCCACGCCCTTGCTGTCGGCGTTCTGCTTGCCGGACAGGGGTTTGCTCAACCTGCCAGCGCCGAGCGCCTTGAGTCGCTCAGCGCAGACGTTGGTTATCGCCACTATTACGACAGCAACCTCTATCGTGTCGGCGAGGGGCGAACCGGTCCGAATGGCAAGCGTCACGACAACGTCACCAGCACCTTTGCGAAAGTGGGCTTCGACCAGACCTACAGCCGGCAGCGACTGAGTGCTGCTCTCGGAATGTCGCGCAACGAATATTCGGTCAACAAGAATCTCGACCATACGGCCCACGACATGCGTGCCGCATGGGATTGGGAGCTCGGCAAGCGCTGGAGCGGCCGTTTCAGCTACGACGAGATCGATCAGCTGGCCAGTTTCGACGACTTCGTCGATACCGAGCGCAGCATGAACACTTACCGACGCGCGGCCGGCGAGGCGCGTTTCACGTGGCATCCGAGCTGGTCGGCCGCGGTGGGCATGGATAGCGCGGGCAACCGCTTTACCGGAGAGACCCGCAGCGGGGCGGAGTTCGATGCCCGTACCGCGATCCTCAAGATGGACTGGCATCCGAGGAGTGGCAACAAGCTGGGTGTGTCGTACCACGACACCGATGGCACCTATATCAATCGCCCGAGCGCGCCCGGCTCCACGCGCGATTACCAGCAACGCGAACTGCGCCTGAACACCCGTTGGCAGATGACGGGCAAGTTTCGCATGAGCGGTTACGTCGGGCAGACCCGGCGCACCTACGATACGGCCCCGAACCGGGATTTCAGCGGCGCGACCGGACGGCTTGAGTTCGACTGGATGGCGACAGGGAAGCTGTCGGTCAACCTCGCCCTGCGTCGTGAAATCGGCTCGGAAGAAGACCTCCTCACGACCTTCGCCGTCACCCGTGCAGTGAAGATCAGCCCGTCCTGGGCGATTACCGACAAGATCACGCTGGGTGCCGAGTATCAGCGTTTGCGCCGGGATTTCCGTGGAGATACCGGGCTGGACGTGGCGCCAGAAGACCTCCCGTCGCGCGATGACGTCACGCATCGCTATGGGCTCAATCTGCGCTACAAGCCGATTGATGCGCTTACCTTGACCTTCATGCTCCGCCACCAGGAGCGTCAGGCCAACACCGCGTCGCGAGACTACGACTCCGATTCAGCCAGCCTGTCGGTGCGCTTTACCTTCTGAAATTTTCCCCTGTTTGGTGCCTGCCTGCTCCGTTCTGGTGCGGGTTAGCGCCGTTTCACTCTTCTGTCTGATACCCGCCGACGCACTTGCCCGGCGTCGTGCTGCTTCGCGCTCGTCCCGGAGTTGAGGTAACGCGCCCACGTGCGGCGCCCAACCTAATCCGGACACCTCTCCTGCGTCCGTTCAAATGTATAGAAATGCGACGCTAATGATGCGGCGCAGCATTCAGTCTGAAGCCTGCAATATTCCCGCACGAGCGTGGTTTGCTGACATCCGCCCGAGCCCGAAAAGCTAGGCGAGAAACATATCCGGATACATCTTCGGCAATCCACTCACTCACTTTGCTCACATTGAACGAGTGAAATGCAGCGCTGTGCTCGTATTGATATTTCAATGCGGCAATCTGAACTTCCTGCACAAAAAACATATTTATTTTCTGGCCTGAATGATGCTTGGCTTTATTCCGGGATATCTCGAAAACGACTTCAAGGAGTGATCCGTGAAACGGGCGATTTCAGATTTTTCTATAGCGCTTGCAGTTGCGTGTGCGATCGGGAGCGTCAGCGCTCCAGCGGTGGCGTCGCTCGATCAAGAGCGCTCCCAAAGCGGCGCGGCGCAGGCCCCCAGTGCCTTGCCCGCCGGCGTGCACCTGCTGCGTTCCTCGACCGTCGACGGTCTCGGCGAGCCTGCCTCTTTCCGCTCTGCATCAAGCGCTGGTCGCTGGTTCAGCGAGTTCTCGGGCGAGCCGTGGGACGGGCATGTCAACCTTTTCTTCGGCCTCAAATCGTCGGATTTCGTCTCCATGGCGCGCTACGCCTCGTCGGCTCCATTTGCGCTGGCGGGAGCGGAGCCAGCGGGTGCGGGAGAGGTAATTGCCTTGCGCCCTGCCGGACAGGCTTTCGCCGATGCGATGGCGTTGCCCGAGCGTTCTGCGGCACATCATCAGCCTGATCCGTATGCAATGCTTCTCGCCGGCCTTGTGCTGATCGGTCTCATGGCGCGCCAGAGAATGAACCTTGATTGATGGGGAGTCTGGATCATTTATTTTAGTCATTCATTCAAATTCGTAGCCTCTTCCTAATTCACGTTCCATTGCCTTCTGCTTTGCGTTTTCTTTCAATCAGCAACACGAATCAGGTTTAACCAGGTCCGTACGACTGATACCGTGCATTCGTCATTATTTGTGCGGTTGCACAACGCCATATTGCATTCAAGAGGTCGCCCCATGTTTTCGCTTCTCTGCCTGAAGCGTGCCCGAGTTTTCGCTGTGCTGTTTCTGCTCGCCGGGTGCAGTGGGGACGACGCAGGCCGGAATCCGGATGTCGCGGCAAAGGTCAATAACGCCGAAATCAGCGTTCACCAGGTGAGCCGCATGCTCGGTTCCGAAGGCTGGCCCGGCGAGTGGCGAGGCGTGCAGGAGGGAAGTGAGGCGCTTGAGTGGCTGATTGACCAGGAGCTGATCGTTCAGAAGGCCCGCCAGCGTCATCTGGAGCGCGATCCCGAGGTGGCGCGGGAGTTGGAGGCGTCAAGGCGCGAGATTCTGGTGCGTGCCTATCTGGATCGCGTCGTCGGGCCGGCGTCGCCGCCTTCGGAAGACGAGGTCCAGGCCTTCTACGAGGCCAACCCCGCGTTGTTCGAGAAGCGCCGGGTGTACGAGTTGCAGGAGATCGTCGTGCAGCTGGAGCAAGGGCAATTCGAGGCGCTGGAGGCAGTTCTCTCGGAGTCGCGCAGCCTTGAGGAAGTCCTGGTGTGGCTCGGTGCCAAGGGCATCGAGTTCCAGGCAGCAAAAGTCGTGCGCGCGGCCGAGCAGTTGCCGTTCGAGCGTCTCGGCGACTTTGCCGGGATGCGCAGTGGACAGATCGCCCTGGCCCGGACGGCCTCGGGCGCCCAGATGATCCATCTGGTGGGCGCTCGCAGCGAGCCGCTGAGCCTTGCGCAGGCGCAGCCACGCATCGAGGAATACCTGATGAACGACGAAATGATCAAGGTTGCGCGTGACGAGCTCGCCCGCCTGCGCGGCGCGGCGCGCATTCAGTACGGCAGGGATTTCATGCAGAAGGCGAGTGCGCAGGGCGCCGAAGCTGCTGCCGAAACCCCGACCGCAGCAGCCGACCGTGTCGCGAATGAGCCGATTCAGGCTGCGTTCGAGCGCGGTGTTGCGGGCTTGCGGTGAGTTGCGGTGCCGGCCTGTGGCCGGCTCTGTTCCGGTGGCGCGAGTCGCCGGATGGATCGATCAAACCTTATTTGAGGCTGGATAGCATGAATGCAAACATTTTCCGCCGGCCAGTGATGGCCCTGGTCTGGCTGCTGTTCGCGGCGTGCCTGTCGTCAACGGCTCTGGCGCAGAAGCAGGAATACGTCCTGAGCCCTGGCGACATCGTGCGCATCACCGTCTTCCAGAACCCGGATCTGACGACCGAGGCGCGGGTCTCCGAGGCCGGGACGCTGACCTTCCCGTTGCTCGGTTCGGTGCGGGTCGGCGGGCAGTCCATCTCGAACGCAGAGGCCACGATCGCCGGCCGGTTGCGCGAAGGCGGCTTCGTGATCAAGCCCCACGTCAACATCCTGCCGATGGAAATGCGCGGCAATCAGGTGGTGGTGCTCGGTGAGGTCGATCGGCCGGGGCGCTATCCGCTTGAGATCTTCAACCAGCGTCTGGCCGACATGGTGGCGACCGCCGGGGGGATTTCCGAGGAAGGCTCGGAGCAGGTCGTCCTCATCGGGGAGCGTAACGGCAAGCCCATGCGCATCGAGGTCGACATGGCCTCGCTGTTCAGTGATGACGGGCACGA
Source organism: Pseudazoarcus sp. NS34 (assembly GCF_059703725.1). Classification (NCBI taxonomy): domain Bacteria; kingdom Pseudomonadati; phylum Pseudomonadota; class Betaproteobacteria; order Rhodocyclales; family Zoogloeaceae; genus Pseudazoarcus; species Pseudazoarcus sp. NS34. The sequence goes on along the minus strand of NZ_BAAKIZ010000003.1, from coordinate 378,003 downwards.
CCGCAACGTGCCGCTGGTCGGCGGCGACATGATTTACGTACAGCGTGCCCCGGTCTTCTACATCTACGGCGAAGTGCAAAGTCCCGGCGCCTTTCGTCTGGAACGCGACATGAGTGTCATCCAGGCCCTGGCGACCGGCGGCGGCCTGACGGCGCGCGGAACGATGCGGGGGCTGCGCGTCCATCGTCGTGACGAAGGCGGCAAGTTGCAGATCATCGAGCCGGGGCTCGACGACCTGCTGCTGCCGAACGACGTCGTGCATATCCGCGAAAGCCTGTTCTGATCGAGGAGGCGACCATGCCCATTTCTCAGCTGCTATTGATACTCCATGCCCGTATGTGGCTCATCGCGACGATCGTTGTTGTCGTGGTTGCAAGCGCACTCGTGGCCAGTCTGTTGCTGCCGCCCAAGTACTCGGCCGAAACGGCGGTGATCGTCGACATCAAGTCGGCCGACCCGGTGGGCGGCGCGTTCATGCCGACGCAGATGGCCCCTGGCTATCTGGCCACCCAGGTCGACATCATCCGTTCCGACCGGGTTGCCCGGCGCGTGGTCGAAATGACCGGCATGCACGAGCTGCCGGCCGTGCAGGATCAGTGGCTTGAGGCCACCAATGGCGAAGGCGCGATCGAGGTCTGGCTGGCGGCCGCCTTGAAGAGCAAGGTCGAGGTCCGGCCGTCGCGCGACAGCAGCGTGATCACCATTGCCTACTCGGGTCGGGATCCGGCGTTCGCCGCCCGCATCGCCAACGCTTTTGCCCAGGCCTACATTGCGACGACGCTTGAGCTCAAGGTCGAGCCGGCGCGGGAGTACGCCGCGTGGTTCGATGAGCGCACGCGCAGCTTGCGCAACGATCTCGAACAGGCGCAAAGACGCTTGTCGGAATATGAGCAGGAGCACGGCATCGTGGCGACGGCCGGGCGTCTGGACCTCGAGACGGCGCGGCTCGTCGAGTTGTCCACACAGCTCATCGCGGCACAGGGGCAGGGCGCCGACAGCCGTTCGCGGCAGAGCCAGGCGGCAGCCGGCGAGGCTTTGCCCGAAGTGATGCAGAACCCGCTGATTTCCAATCTCAAGGGTGAGCTCGCCAAGAAGGAAGCCGAGCGACGTCAGCTGGCCGGACGGGTCGGCCCGAATCACCCTGAACTGGGGCGCATCAATGCCGAAATCGCTTCCATGCGCGAGCGGCTGTCCGAAGAAATCCAGCGCATCGCGCGTTCCATCAACACCTCCAGCCTGATCAGCACCGCGAATGAAGCTGAGATTTCGGCTGCAGTGAAGGAGCAGCACGCCCGCGTCCTCGAACTGAAATCCCACCGCGATCAGATCGCCGTGCTGCAGCGCGACGTCGAGAGTGCGCAGCGCACCCACGATCTGGTTTCCCAGCGCCTTGCCCAGACCAGCCTCGAGAGCCAGAGCCAGCAGACCAATGTCTCGGTGCTCACCGAGGCATCGCCCCCGCTGTATGCCGCCGGGCCGCGCAAGCTTCTGATCCTGGCGCTCGCCGGCATCGTTGGCGGTCTGCTTGGCGTTGCCGCTGCATTGCTGCTCGAGTTTCGTGATCCGCGCCTGCGCCGTCCGGCCGAACTGGCCACGCTGTCCGGCGCACCTCTTCTTGGCGTAATCCCCGATTCCGACCGCCCCGGCGGTTCAGGTTCGCGGACTTCCTATCCGGTTCCAGCGTGAGGTCAACACCATGAATGCTCCCAATAACCCTCCTCTGGCCCGGCGTTCGATCGGGGCGATCCTGATCGATTCCGGCCGATTGCAGCCGGCGGATGCCGAACGCATCCTGCGGGTGCAGCGTCAGCAGAGCATGCGCTTTGGCGATGCCGCGATTCAGTTGGGCCTGCTGGCCGATACCGACATCAAGTTTGCCTTGTCGCGGCAGTTTGACTACCCCTATCTGCAGCCGGGCGAGAACCGCGTATCGCAGTCGGTGGTTGCCGCCTATGAACCCTTCTCGCCGAAAGTGGAGGCCCTGCGGGCGCTGCGCTGCCAGCTCATGCTGCGCTGGTTTCGCGAAGCGGCCACGCCCAACACCCTGGCGATCATCAGCCCCGAGGCGGGCGAGGGGCGGTCATGGCTGGCGGCCAACCTGGCAGTCGTCTTCTCGCAACTGGGCGAGCGCACCTTGCTGATCGACGCTGATCTGCGCAATCCCAGTCAGCACCTGCGCTTTGGGCTCGACGAACAATTCGGTTTGTCCTCCATCCTCGCCGGACGCGTCGAACGGGCCACCGTGCAGCGCATTCCGGAGTTCGTCGATCTGTCCGTGCTGCCCGCAGGAGCGGTCCCGCCCAACCCGCAGGAACTGCTGTCGCGACCGCTGTTGCAGCGTCTGCTCACCGAGCTCGCCGGCGCCTACGACGTGATCATCATCGACACCTCTCCGGCCTCCCAGTACGCCGACATGCAGGCGGTCGCCGCCGTGGCGCGCGGGGGCTTGATGGTTGCGCGGCAGAACGTCAGCCGGTCGAGCGCCTTGCGCGACTGCGCCGACGCGCTGCGTTGCGCCAACGCGAGCCTGGTCGGAACGGTGATGAATGCCCATTGACCGTGCCCCGCGCGCCGCTTCGGCTGCGCAGGGGTTCAACGAAATTCAGACGAGTGCAACATGCTGATCACTGTTTACATGCCTACCAAGAACCGGGCGGACATGGTGCAGGACGCCATCGAATCGGTGCTGCGGCAGACCTACGTCAATTTCGAGCTGATCGTGGTCGACGACGGTTCGGAAGACCACACGGCCAGTGTGCTGCGCAATGCCAGCGCGCGGGATGCACGCATCCGGGTCATCACCAATCGCACTTCGGTGGGCGGCGCAGCCGCGCGGAACCTGGCGATCCAGGATGCGCAGGGCGATTTCATCACCGGGCTCGACGACGACGATGTGTTCACCCCGAATCGCCTCGAGGCCTTTGTTGACGCCTGGCAGGCCCATGTCCTGATGTCCAGCGAACTGCCTTCCTGCCTGTACTCGCAGCTCAATGTTGTCGAGTACGGAAAGATCACCCATCGCACGCAGAAGCCGGACATGGCGAGCTTCGAAGACATGTTTGCCGGGAATGTCGTGGGCAATCAGATCTTTGCGCCGAGACGGCATTTCATCGAAGCAGGGCTGTTCAACCCGGCGCTGCCGGCGTGGCAGGACCTGGAGTTCTTCATGCGCGTCTTGAAGACTTTCGGCCCGGGTCGGCTGGTGGACAAGGCGACCTACAACTTCGAGAACTCGCCGCGGCAGGACCGCATCTCGCAGAAGAGCGAAGAGAAGATGCGCACGGCGTTCGAGATCGTGCGGGAGGCCCACGCCAGCGGCGATAGCCGTCTGACGCAGCAGCTCTACCTGCAGCTATTCGCCCGGCTGTATGGCATCCGCCCGACCGCCCGCGACTACGTGGACTTTGTCCGGCTCGGGGTGTGGCTGCCCGGTCTGCTGCGCATGACGCGCGCGAGTGTCGGTTGAGCGATGGCGGCGCGGCGCGCGGGAAAAGTCCCGCAGCCGCGCGTTCGCTCGATGACATGAAAGTTTGGGGCTTGCCCGTTCACGGCCTGCGTGGTCGTTTCGGGTTCCTGCGTATTTCAGCAAGTTCGTTAATGCAATCAGCGCGTCTGGTTCCAATCGGAGATGAAGCATGACCTCAGCGGTAGGTATCCGGCCGGATGTGCAGCCCCAGATCGTGGTGCTGCAATCGTTGCGGCCGCATACCCGCAACGACAATCCGTATCTCAAGCAACTGGTACGTGCCATCGAACCGCATGCCGAGGTCGAGTTCTTCTCGTGGAAAAAGGCGATCTTCGGTCGCTACGACGTGTTCCACGTGCATTGGCCGGAGTTTCTGCTGCGCGAGCAGGGCCGCAACCGGCTGCTTCAGTACCTGTTGTTTGCCGCGTTCATGCTGCGTTTGACGATCTCGGGCATCCCGGTGGCCCGAACCCTGCACAACCTGGAGCCGCATGAGGGTGCCAGTGCCATGGAGCGGCGTCTGCTGCGCATGCTGGACCGTCGCACCAAGATGTGGATCCGCATCAACGAGACAACGCCGGCGCTTCCGCCGCAAGCCACCACCATCCTGCACGGCCACTACCGTGACTGGTTTTCCGGTTTTGCCGTCCCCCCGAGCGTGCCGGGCCGATTGCTGTATTTCGGCCTGATCCGGCCCTACAAGGGCATTGAGGGGCTGCTTGAAGGATTCCGCTCGGTCGAAGCGTGGCGCTCGGCGGGCATGACGCTGCGCATCGTCGGCCACCCCTCCACGCCGAAGATGCGCGAGAAGATCGAGGCGGCCACGCAAGCCGACAAACGCATCGACGCCTTGCTCGACTACGTCGACGACGAAACCCTGGCTGAGGAAATCGGCAAGGCCGAAATCGTCGTTCTGCCCTTCCTCAAGATGCACAACTCCGGTTCCTTGTTGCTGGCGCTGTCGCTCAACCGACCCGTGCTGGTGCCGCGTAACGAGGCCAACGAGGCGCTGGCCGATGAAGTCGGGCCGGGCTGGATCTACATGTACGAGGGTGAGCTGTGCGAAAACTCGCTGCTGTCCACCCTCCAGCGGGTTGGCTGCGATCAGCGTGCGCCCACGCCGGATCTGTCGCGTCGCAACTGGGCCGAGGCCGGGGCGAATCATTGCCGCGCCTATCTCTCGGTGCTGCGCGGCTACGCGACGGAGGAAGCATGAGCAACCCTGCCGCCACCGACAAGGATGTCGTCATGCCGCCGAGCAGGCCCCTGGGCAAGCTGGCGGCGCGCGGCGCCCTGGTCACAATGGGCGGGCAGGGGCTCAAGATCCTGCTGCAGTTCGGCGGCATCATCATCCTGGCCCGACTGCTCTCTCCCGGCGACTACGGTCTGCTGGCCATGGTCGTTGCCGTGGTCGGTATCGGTGAGGTGCTGCGTGATTTCGGGCTCTCGTCGGCGGCCATTCAGGCCAGCAGCGTATCGCCCGCCCAGCGCAGCAACCTGTTCTGGATCAACAGCGGCATCGGTCTGGCGCTTTCGGCCACGGTCGTTGCCGGCGCGCCGTGGATCGCGCTCTTCTACGACCAGCCCTTGCTTGAGCCGATCGCCCAGGCGCTGGCGGTGACCTTTCTGCTCAACGGTCTGGCCACCCAGTTTCGCGCGCAGCTCAACCGCGACATGCGCTTCGGGCGCCTGGCCATCGTGGAGATCGCTGCGCAGGCCGTTGGTCTGGTGGCGGGCGTGGTGCTGGCGCTGGAGGGTTACGGCTACTGGGCGCTGGTTGCGCAGCAGGTCAGCCATGCGCTGGCGATGCTCATCCTGTTCGCAGTGCTCTCTGGCTGGTGGCCGGGTCTGCCGCGCCGCTGCGCCGGCATGGGCGCGTTCCTGCGCTATGGCTGGAACCTGATGCTGACGCAGCTCATCGGCTATGCGAGCCGCAACGTCGATGCGCTGGTCATCGGCCAGCGTTTCGGTGCGGAATCGCTCGGCCTGTACAACCGTGCGTATCAGGTCCTGATGCTGCCGCTGAATCAGATCAACGCCCCGGCAACCACCATTGCACTGCCGGTGCTGTCGCGTCTGCACGCCGAGCCGGCGCGCTACAACGCCTTTCTGCTGCACGGCCAGACGGCCCTGCTGCACGTCGTCATCGGCGTGTTTGCGTTCGCCTGCGCGCTGGCTGAGCCGCTGATTCTGCTTGTGCTTGGTCCGCAGTGGGCGGGGGCCGTGCCGATCTTCCAGATCCTTGCCGTGGGCGGCGCCTTTCAGGCCGCCAGCTACGCGACGTACTGGGTCTTTCTGTCGAAGGGGCTGACCGGTTCGCAGCTGCGCTACGTGATGGTGACGCGCGTGGTGATCATCGCGGCGATCCTGTTCGGTGCGCTGTGGGGCGTCTTCGGCGTGGCAGTGGCCTACGCCGCCGGCCTCGGCTTCAAATGGCTGCTGGGGCTGTACTGGATACGCGAATCGGGCGCGCCGGCCGGCGGCATGTTGCGCAACGGCCTGCTGCTGCTGGCTGCCTACACGCTGTGTGGCGCGGCCTCGGCGCTGGCGGTCGCGCAGTTCGAGGTGTCGATGCTGGCGAGCATTGCGCTCGGCGCGGTCACCATGCTCGCCACCTTTGGCCTGCTGTGTGTCGTCTGGCCAGCGTTTCGCGCAAGTGTGGCGGCGGTGATCCGCAGCCGCGCGCTGCTGCGCTAGGTGGGTGCATGCGGTGGAGACGCGAATCCAATGAGCGGAGAGTTTTGCATGAGCCAGCAGGTGGCTGGAGCCGACGTGACGAGCATTGCCTGTTCGGTGTTGCGCGGACGGGGGGCGGCGACGTGCGTGCGCGCTGCGGAAATCGAGCATGTCAGCGCACTCAAGGGCGTCACGCTGGTCAGCGGTTCGCTGAATCTCGTGTCGCTCCAGCCCACCTGGCTGAGGCTGGAGAGTGCCTTCTTCGCTGCCGGCGAGCATCACTACTGGGACGCCGAGATCAACGGCGTGCCGGTGATCCTCAACCGCTGGCGCGGCTGTCCGGCCCATGTGTACGAAGTGTTCTCGGCGGTACATCTGCGCAGCACGCTGGCGCTGGGCGACGACAGCCCCGTCACGCTGTCGCTGCCGCGCGAGCATGTGGACGCCACACGCAGCGGAGCGCTCGGCAACCTGCTGGTCTGGTACGCGCTGTGGCGCTGGCGGGAACGGCTGTATTACGCCGGCGAGCGGTACCTGGGGCTGCTGCGCCATCGCTACGTGCGCCGCTGCACATCGCGGGCGTTCCAATGAACGCCGCCCGATGCCTGCGCGCCAAAGCGCCGCGCCCAGAGGCCAGCCTTGTGGAGGCAGGCCGATGATCAACGCCTTGTCCGGATATGGCGAACGCCTCCGCGCCGGTGAGTGGCTGCCCCTGCTGACCTGCCTGGCCGTGGCGGTTCTGGTGGGCGCGGCGATTCCCGTGTACAGCCTGGCGATGGGCGAGAGCATCGCCAAGCTGCTGGTACTGCCCGCCGCGCTGGCGCTGCTGTTCCTGCTGATCTTCAACCGCTTCCTGCTGCTGACGCTGATCCTGCTGTTTCGCGCGTCGGGCGACGTGGTGTTTGAAACCACGCGCTTTGCGATCGGCGGCTACGCCATCGGGGTTGGCGGGCTGATCAATGCCTGCGTGTGCCTCATCGCGGTGTTGATCGTCATGCAGCACAAGGACCGCATCAACTGGCCGGGCGCCAAGATCTGGCTACCGTTCCTGTGCGTGTTCTACGCCGGCGTGCTGTATTCGCCGGTGCCGGGCGACGCGATCCGGCTGGCGCTGGCGATTTCTTCGTATTTCGCGGTGTTCATGTCGGCGTACTTCTACGTGCATTCGGTGGACGACCTGGGCAAGTGCTTCCGCATCGTGCTGTGGTCGTCGGTGATCCCGGTGCTGTATGCCTTTGTCGACTTCGCGATGAACCAGGGCGCGCTGGGCCTGCATGGCTTCCGCCTGCAGAGCACCTTCACGCACCCCAATATTCTGGCCTTCTACCTGACCCTGGTCATCGCGGTGGTGCTGTACGCGGTGAAGTCCGAGCGTTTCCAGCTCACGCCGGCCAGGCGCAACGCGCTGTGGGCCTACATGGTCCTGCTCGTCGGGCTGCTGCTGATGACCAAGACGCGCAGTGCCTGGGTGGCCTGCTTCGCGATGTTCGTGATGTACGCGCTGCTGTTCGAGCGGCGCTATCTGATCTACCTGACGCTGGCGGGGGTTGCCGCGCTGTTCGTGCCGGCGGTGCAGGAGCGCTTGCTCGACCTCGGCGCAAGCAACCCATTCGACCCCTATGCGCGACTCAACTCCTTCGCCTGGCGGCAGCTCATCTGGGAAGACGGGCTGAGCTGGATGGAACCGCTGCGATACGTCTTCGGCTACGGCGTGAGCGGCTTCCTGCACCACTCCACGAGCTTCTTCTCGATGTCGGGTGGCACCCGCTTCGGCGCACACAACGTGTACGTGCAGCTGTTCTTCGACCTGGGCGCCATCGGGCTGGGCGCCTACCTGGCGCTGTTGCTGGGGCTGTTTCGATCGATCTGCCGTGTGGCCGTGGAAGACCGCCTGGCGGCGTTTGTCGCGGCGGCGCTGATCGTGCAGTACGCCATCATTTCGGGCTCGGACAACATGCTCAGCTATCTCGCATACAACTGGTACGTGTGGTTCATCACCGGTGCGGCTGTCGCCGTGGTGGCCAAGCGAGCGCAGACCGCGCAAACAGACGCCGTGGGCGTCTCCAAGGAATCCATCGTCCAACAACCCTGAAGGAGATCGGAGGTCATATGTCTGTTTCAAAGGTGCAGCATTCCGGAGTCTTTCCCGGAGCCGTTTTCATGCGAGTTGCGGGGGCCCGCCTTGGGCTGACCCTCGCACTGGTCGTCGGCGCAGCGTCTGCCGCACAGGCGGTGGACGGCGAGTTCGGTAGCGTCGAGCGGCCGTTCTCGCCGAAATCTCCGTGGAACAGCAAGCCGGTCAATCCGCGTTTCGGGAGTTTCGTCATCCCGACCTCCGATTACGTCCCCGCCATTGCCCAGGGCAAATGGTCCACCGGGGTGTTCGAGGCCATGCCGGATGATCCGCCGGTAACCGTGCAGGGGCTGCCCAACTCCAAGGGGCTGTGGCAGCCGGACGCGGAGGTCTACGGCAATGTGCCCGTTCCGCGCTGGCCGGATGACGTCACGCCGGCTAGCGGCGCCGACGGCCATGCGGACATCGTTGATCCGCAGACGGGGATCATTCACTCGTTCTGGAAGCTCAGGCAGGTCGACGGTGCCTGGGTGGCCGCGCAGTACGCCTGGGCCGAGCTCGGCGGGCGCGGCTGGGGCGACCCCGCCCACTATTTCAAGGGTGCGCGGGCAGCGGCGGTGCCGACGATGGCCGGCCTGATCCGCAAGAACGAAATCAACGACGGCGAGAGCATGTATCACCACGCGCTCGCGATGTCGCTCACCTTCAACGGCCTTGCCGCCGATCCCGCCTACATCTTCCCGGCTACCTCGGCAGACAGCGACGCCGTGAAGAACACCGGCGCCATACCCGAGGGCGCGCTGTTGATGCTGCCGCCGTCGTTCGATACCCAGACCATCCGCAACCCGGCGGTGCGCAAGGTCGCCGAGACGCTGAAGACCTACGGCGCCTATGTGGTTGATCGCAATCACGGCACGCCCTACGTCATCTACGTGGAGAACGGATCGGACTTCAATCTGCATCGCGGTGGCTGGAACTCCGTTGCTGCGGCTGACCTCGAGCGCATCCGTGCAGGCCTGCGTCAGGTGGTCGAGACCGACGGCTGGATTGACGGCGAGGGCAACCAGTTCCAGCGGGACGAGCGTCTCAACCTGCTGTCGATGCGTGGCCCGTGGACGGTGCCCAAGGGAAGTCGCGCCGGCGTATTCAACAGCTGGCGGCAAGAAGTGGTGTTTCCGCCCGGCGCCAGCCGCGTGGCGCAGACCAATGCCAGCGGCCGCAGCATGCAACCCGTCAAGTGGGCCGTGCCCGTGCCCGGAGCCTCGTACCAGGTGCGTTCCCGCACCACCGGCGGCGGGCTCTTCCGCCTGCGTCTGGTGAATGTGAGCGGCGGCGCCACGGTGTTTGACAGCGGCCAGCTGGCCGACGGCCAAACGGCGAATTTCGTCTGGCCCCAAGGCACGGTCCGCCCGGTACTGCATGCCATCAGCGGCGACTCGGGCGTGTCGTCAGTGGCCGGGGAGCTGGTGCGTGTGGATTGAGGCGCCAGCCGGCGACATGGCAGCCGCGCAGCCCGATTGCGCGGCCAGCGAGCCCGCGCCGATCGGGCCGGAGCCGCGCAAGCGCGCTCGTCCGGCGGTCGGTCGGGCGCTGGCCTGGGCAGCATTGTCATGCGGGTGAACGCTATCTGGGGCTGCTGCGCCGTCGCAGTGTCCGGCGCTACACATGGAGGGCTTTTGTATGAGCTTCGTGCGCGTCCGATTCTTCCAGCCGAGAGCTCGGGGCGCCTGCGCTTCTGGCGGGGCCTGGTCAGACTGGGCCCAGCACAGCCGCTCGAGCGGCCTGCTGGCGGTGCTCAGCTGCCTCGCCGTGGCTGTGCTGGTGGGCGCTGCGATCCCTGCCTACAGCATTGCCATGGGGGACAGCGTGTCCCGGCTGCTGGTGCTGCCCGCCGCGCTGGCGCTGCTGTTCCTGCTGATCTTCAACCGCTTCCTGTTGCTGACACTGATCCTGCTGCTTCGCGCATCGGGCGACGTGGCATTCGAGACCACGCGTTTTGCCCTCGGTGGCTACGCCATCGGGGTCGGCGGGCTGGTCAATGCCTGCGTGTGCCTCATCGCGCTGCTCACCGTCGTCGAGAACAGGGACAGGATCAACTGGCCGGGAGTGAAGATCTGGCTGCCGTTTCTCTGCGTCTTCCTGGCGGGCGTCGCGTATGCGCCGGCGCCGGGCGAGGCCATCCGCGCGGCGCTGGCAATCTGCTCGTATTTCGCGGTGTTCATGGCGGCGTATTTCTACGTGCACTCGGTGGACGATCTGGGCAAGTGCTTCCGGCTCGTGCTGTGGTCGTCGGTCATTCCGGTGCTGTATGGCGTTGTCGAGTTCGCGCTGAATCAAGGCGCAACGGGCCTGCATGGCCTGCGCCTGCGCAGCACCTTCACGCACCCCAACATCTTCGCGTTCTATCTGATTCTGGTCATTGCGGTGGTGCTCTACGCGGTGAAGTCCGAGCGCTTCCGGGTGAGTCCGGCCACGCGCAGCGTGCTGTGGGCCTACATGATCACGCTCGCCGGCCTGCTGCTGATGACCAAGACGCGCAGTGCCTGGGTGGCCTGCTTTGCGATGTTCGTGCTGTACGGGCTGCTGTTCGAACGGCGCTACCTCGTCTATCTGACGCTGGCAGGGGTCGCCGCGCTGTTCGTGCCGGCAGTGCAGGAGCGCTTGCTCGATCTGGGTGGCGGCAACCCCTTCGACCCGTACGCGCGGCTCAATTCATTCGCCTGGCGGCAGCTCATCTGGGAAGACGGGCTGCACTGGATGGAGCCGCTGCGCTATGCCTTCGGCTACGGCGTGAGCGCCTTCCGGCACTACTCGCCGAGCTTCTTCTCGATGTCGGGCGGCAACCACTTCGATGCCCACAACGTGTACGTGCAGTTGTTCTTCGACCTGGGAATCGTCGGGCTGCTCGCGTATCTCGCGCTGCTGTTGGGGCTGTATCGCGCCATCCGTCGCATGGCTTCGGAAGACCGGCTGGGCGCGTTTGTCGCGGCGGCGCTGATCGTGCAGTACGCCATCATTTCGGGCGCCGACAACATGCTCAGTTACCTCGCATACAACTGGTACGTGTGGTTCATCACGGGCGCCGCGGTGGCGGTAGTGGCGCGGCGAGCAGCCGCGCAAGCGGATGCCGTGCCCGCTCCCGGCTACCCCGTTGTTCAACCTTGAAGGAGATCGAGACTTCCATGTTTGTTGCTGCAACAAAGCTTGCCGGATCCGTTGAAGCCGCTTACTCGCGCGGCCCGTTTGAGGGGGAAGCGCTGCGTGTCGACTAAGGCGCAGGCAAACGAGGCGCAAGCCGCCATGCCCGATCGTCCGGACGGCGAGTCCGACTGGCAGGCCGATCTGCGTCGCTACGGATTGCGCAGGCCCTTCCTCAAGGAGCAGTCGGTGTGGGCCGTCGCGGTGTACCGCTACGGACGTCACGTCGAGCGCCTGCCGCAGGGCTTGCGCCGCAGGCTGCAGACGCCGCTCTACTGGTTGGCCCAGCGCGTGGTGGAAACGGCCACCGGCATCGGCCTGCCCAAGTCGGCGGTGATCGGCCCGGGGCTGCGCATCTGGCACTTCGGCGGCATCTTTCTGCACCCGGATGTGGTGATCGGCGCGAACTGCACGCTCAGGCAAGGCGTGACCATCGGCAACCGCTACGAAGACGGCCCGGTGCCGGTAATTGGTGACAACGTCGAATTCGGCGCCTACGCGCAGGTGCTGGGCGGGGTGCGCATCGGCAACAACTGCCGGATCGGGGCAATGTCGGTGGTGTTGCGCGACGTGCCCGACGGCGCGACCGCAGTCGGCTCGCCGGCGCGAATCATTCAGGGTGAGCAGACATGAAGAACGAAAGAATCGAGCTTGCGCAGGCGCTGCCGGTGCGCGTTGCGTACCTGGTGAATCAGTATCCCAAGGTCAGCCACAGCTTCATCCGCCGCGAAATTCTTGCGGTGGAGGAGCAGGGCGTCGAGGTGCTGCGCTTTTCCGTGCGCGGATGGGACGCGGACGTGGTCGACCCTGAGGACGAGCGTGAGCAGGCCAAAACGCGATACGTGCTGAAAGACGGCATGCGCGGTCTCGCGTCGGCGGTGTTGGCGCGGCTGGTGCGCAGCCCGCGGCGCTTCGGGCAGGCCCTGAAGCAGGCCTTCGTCATGAGCCGGGGCGGCGACCGACCCTTGCCGTACCACATGATTTATCTGGCCGAAGCCTGCCGCATAGCGACCTGGCTGGAAGACGGCGAAGTGCAGCACCTGCACGCGCACTTCGGCACCAACTCGGCCGAGGTGGCGCAGCTGGCCAGCCTGCTGTCGGGCGTGCCGTTCAGTTTCACCGTGCACGGGTCGGAGGAGTTTGATCGGCCGCTGGCCTTGCACCTGGGCGACAAGGTGGCGCACGCGAGCTTCGTCGTTGCGATTACGTCGTATTGCAGAAGCCAGCTTTTCCGCTGGGCCGACATCTCGCACTGGCACAAGGTGACGGTGGTGCATTGCGGCCTTGAGCGCTCGTTTCATGAAGTGCCGGCAGTGCCGATGCCGACAGCGCCACGCCTGGTCTGCGTCGGCCGGTTGTGCGAGCAGAAGGGCCAGTTGATGTTGCTCGACGCGGCCGCAACGCTGGCGCGCGACGGGGTGGATTTCGAGCTGGTGCTGGCCGGCGACGGTGAAATGCGCCCGCAGCTCGAAGAGCGGATCGCGGCATTCGGCTTGCGTGACAGGGTCCGGATCACCGGCTGGATCAGCAGCGCTCAGGTGCGCGAGGAGCTGCTGGCGGCGCGGGCCCTGGTGCTTCCGAGCTTCGCCGAAGGCCTGCCGATCGTGATCATGGAAGCCATGGCGCTGCGCCGGCCGGTGATCACCACCTGGATTGCAGGCATCCCCGAACTGGTGCTCGACGGTGAGCATGGTTGGCTGCTTCCGGCTGGCAGTGAGGGCGATCTGGTGCGCGCCATGCGGGCGTGCCTTGAAGCGCCGGTCGCGCAGCTTGAAGAGATGGGCGAGCGCGGTCGTGAGCGGGTGCTCGCGCGTCATGACATCGAGCGCGAAGCCGTCAAGCTGGCGGCGCTGTTCCGCTCCCGCACGGCCGTCCCCGTTGCGGAGACCTACGCGTGATGCTGCTGCTCGAAGCCTTGCTGTATGTGGCGGCGACCGTGCTGCTGATCCCGGTGGCTGTGCTGCTGCTGCAGGTGGTTTGCGCGGTGCCGCGCCGGCCCTTGGGCGAGCCCGTGATGAGCCCGCGTCCGAGCCTGGCGGTGCTCATTCCGGCCCACGATGAAGCCGTGGGTCTGCCGCTCACCTTGCGCGCCCTCGCGCCGCAGCTGCAGGCCGGCGACCGCATCCTGGTGGTTGCCGACAACTGCACCGACGACACCGCTGCAGTGGCCCGCAGCGCTGGCGCCGAGGTGGTCGAGCGCCGCGACGCGGTGCTGCGCGGCAAGGGCTATGCGCTGGATTTCGGCGTGCGTCATCTTGCTGCAGATCCGCCCGACATCGTGGTGATCGTCGACGCCGACTGCATCGTGCTGCCCGGCGCGCTGGATCGCATTGCGCGCCTGAGCGGCGCCACCGGCCGGCCGGTACAGGCGCTGTATCTGATGAAGACTCCGCCGGGGGCCGGCCGCTTTGCGCGCATTGCCGAGTTCGCCTGGGTGGTGAGAAACCTCGCGCGGCCGCTCGGCTTTCTGCGCCTGGGGTTTCCGTGCCAGCTGACGGGCAGCGGCATGGCGTTTCCGTGGCAGCGCATCGCCAGCGCCCAGCTCGCCAGCGGCCACATCGTCGAAGACATGCAGATGGGCGTCGATCTGGCGCGCGCCGGCGCGGCTCCGCTGTTTTGCCCCGAAGCGGTGGTGGAGAGCTCTTTCCCTGTCAATCGCGCCGGCACCGACAGCCAGCGCAAGCGCTGGGAACACGGGCACCTCGGCATGATCACGGGCGCCGTGCCGCGCATGCTCGTCGAGGGCGTGAGCAAACGCCGGCCCGACGTGCTGGCGCTGGCGCTCGACCTGTGCGTGCCGCCGCTGGCGCTGCTGGTGATGCTGGTCGCAGCCACCTTTGTGGCGTCGGCGCTGGCGCTGCTGGCCGGAGCGGCTGCGGGGCCGTGGCTGCTGTCGAGCCTGATTCTGGCCATGCTGGTGCTGGCGGTCGGCATGGCCTGGGCGCGCTTCGGACGCGAGATCGTCGGTTTTTCAACGTTGCTGCTGGCCGTGGGCTATGCCCTACGCAAGGTGCCGCTGTATGTGGCGTTCATGGTGCGCCGTCAGGTCACCTGGGTCAGATCGAAAAGGGATGCCGAACATGCTGATTGAAACTCTTCCGGAACGTCCGCCGATGTCCCGCCAACTCGATCGGCCGGCGCAGTGGTTGCTCGGTCTGCCCTTCGACGCCGTGACGCTGGATGAGGCGGTGAAACGCATCGCCGTCGCGGTGAGGGAGCGCACGCCGCTTTTCCTGTCGACGCCCAACCTCAACTTCCTGATCGCCAGCCAGCGCGATCCGGCCTTCCAACGCTCGGTGCTCAACAGCGATCTGTCGGTGGCCGATGGCATGCCGATCCTGTGGATTGCGCGGCTGCTGGGCATTGCGCTGCCCGAGCGGGTGGCCGGCTCGGACATCTTCGAGGCGCTGATGCGCGGTGAGGCCGGCCCGATCAAGGTCTTTCTGTTCGGCGGTGAGGAGGGCGTGGCCGAGCAGGCCGCCGCCAACATCAACGAGGCCGGCGGGGCAGTGCACTGCGTGGGCCACCATTGCCCGGGTTTCGGCAGCCTCGACGACATGAGCGCGCCGGAGATCATCGAGCAGATCAACGCCTGCGAGCCGGACTTCGTGCTGGTCGCGCTCGGCGCCGCCAAGGGCCAGGCCTGGATCGAGCGCAACCGCGCGCAGCTGTCTGCGCCGGTCATCAGCCACCTCGGCGCGGTCATCAATTTCGCCGCCGGAACGGTCAGCCGGGCGCCGCGCTGGATGCAGAAGAGCGGTCTGGAATGGCTGTGGCGCATCAAGGAAGAGCCGAAGCTGGCACAGCGCTACCTGAAGGACGGCATTGCGCTGCTGCGGCTGGTTTTCGGCAATGTGTTGCCGCTGATGCTGCTGAACCGCCGCGCACGACGCGCTGCGCTGCATTCATGCTCGACCCTGGTCGAAGCCTCGGCCGGGCAGGTGACGGTGGATATCAGCGGGCACTGGGGCAGCTCTGCCCGGGCCGGCCTGATTCGCGCGCTGGGCGGCGTCGGTCGGCCCGACACCACGTGCCAGATCCGCATCGAGAAGCTGGATGGCGTGGATCCGTCCCTGCTCGGCCTGATCTATCTGATGACGCATGGAACGCCGGCGCCACGGGTGAAGGTCTGCGACACGGTGCGCAGATGGAACTGGTACCGGCTGAACAAGGCGGAAGCGCTGGTTGACGTGATCTAAGCCATGGCATTGCAGAGGAATACCGGTGCAGGGCAGGCACCGGATGGAAACGCACTGCGCTGCGTGGCAAAGGTCGTACTGCTCACGGTGCTGCTGCTCCTGACCATGGAGTTCGCACTCCAGGTCCGGTCGCACATTCGCCACGGCCAGAGCGTGTTCAATCTGTTCAACGATCAGACGCGCTATGTGTTCAACCCGACCATCGGCGTAAAGACCTTGCGACCCAGCAGCAATATGGCCGGCTCGAGCATCACCATCGACACCAACAGTGTGGGCCTGCGCAGCCCCGAGATCCCGTTCGAGCGGGCGCCGCACAGTTTCAGGATGGCGGTGGTCGGCGCGTCTTCGGTGATGGGCGAGATGGCGGCTTCGAACGATGCGACCTTTGCGTACATCCTCGAGCGCAAGCTGCGTTCGGACTATCCCGAGGCCCGCATCGACGTGATCAATGCCGGCATTGCGGGCCACCGGCTGGCCGACCAGCGGCGCATGATCGAATTCGCCGTGCTTGATTACGACCCGGACCTGATCGTCATGTACTCGGGCTTCAACGATTTCGCTGATTACTGCAGCCGCGATCCCGGCAGCACGAGGCAAGGCTTGCCGGCGCTGAAGATGCCCGACTGGGTGCTCAGCCTGGATGCCATCAAGCGTCACACGCGATTTCTCCGGCCCGCCGTGCAGAGCGTGGAAATCCTGCCGCCCGAGCAGGTGGATCTCGATCGATACCGCAACGAACTCGAACAGATTGCGGATCTGGCGCAAGCCCGGGGCGTGTCGCTGGTGCTGGTCACCAACGCCAAGGCCTATGGCCGTTCGCATACGCCCGAGGAGCAGCAACGCCTGGCCGGCGAACAGCTGCGCTTCACCCCGTGTTTCGATCTGGCCGGGATGCTGGAGCTGTACGACATCCACAACGAGGTGATCCGCGAGGCGGGCGAGCAGCACGGTTTCAGGGTGTTCGACCTCACCGAGGTGCTGCCGGCAGACCCGCGGTACTTCGTTGACGCTACGCATTTCAATCGCAAGGGCGAGGAGCAAGTGGCCCAGTACCTGCGCGACTTCCTGATCGCAAACGAGCTCGTGGTGTTCCGGGAGTAGCCGATGTCCTTTCAGTCCCTGCATTTCTTCGCGTTCCTGACCGTGGTGATTCTGCTCAATCATCGCCTGGCGGGGCATGCCGAAGCCCGCAAGAACATGCTGCTGCTGGCCAGTTACTACTTCTACATGTGCTGGGACTGGCGCTTTGCGCTGCTGGTGATGTTCGTCACGCTGGTGAATTTTGTCGCCGGGGCGGGCATCGGCGCGGCGCGCCACCAGGGCGAGCGCCGGGTGTGGCTGGGCGTCGCCCTGGTGGGTTCGCTGGGCGTGCTGGCGTATTTCAAGTACGCCAACTTCTTCATCGAGAGCGTGGCGGGCTTCGCACGATCACTCGGCTTCGAGGCCGACGTGCAGCTGCTGCAGATCGTGCTGCCGATCGGCATTTCGTTCTTCACCTTCCAGAGCCTGACCTACCCGCTCGACATCTACCGCGACAAGCAGCAGCCGACGCGCAGCCTGCGCGACTTCGCGCTGTTCGTGGCGTTTTTCCCGACGCTGCTGTCGGGGCCGATCACCCGCGCCAACCAGTTCCTGCCGCAGCTGACGCGCCCCTTCGTGCCGCGCGACGAGTCCTACCGCGAGGGCTTTCTGCTGATGATTCGCGGCTTCGTGAAGAAAATCGTGTTCGCCGATGTGCTGGCGGTGCAGTTGGTGAATCCGGCGTTTGGCGCTCCGGCCGAGCATTCGACGCTGTTTCTGATGATTGCCGTGTACGCCTACAGCTTTCAGATCTACATGGATCTGTCCGCCTACACGGATATCGCGCGCGGCGCCGCCAAGATGCTCGGCTTCGATCTCATCGAGAACTTCAATCGGCCGTATCTTGCAACCAGCGTGTCGAACTTCTGGCAACGCTGGCACATCTCGATGTCGAGCTTCTTTCGTGACTATCTGTATTTCGGGGTGGGGGGCTCGCGCCACGGCAATGTCTACCTGAACCTCTACATCACCTTCGTCGCCATCGGCTTCTGGCACGGCGCAGGCTGGAACTTCCTGCTCTACGGTTTCCTGCACGGTTCACTGGTGGCCTTCGAGCGCTGGCAGCGCACGCGAAAGGCGGCGGACGCCAGCGCGCCTGCGTCCACCCACGCGGTGTGGATGCACGTGTTGTTGATCGTGGCGGTGTTCCACTTCGTGGCTTTCTCGCGCGTGCTGTTCCGGGCGCCGGATCTGGAGCAGGCCGGTCAGTACATGCTGCAGATACTGACGTCGCCTCTGGCTGTGGAGGCGTTGCCGGTTCTCGGGCTGGCGGTGCTGGCCGCGGCAGTTGTCCTGCATTTGCTGCCACGAGGGCTTTATCTCGTGTGGGGACAGCGCTTCATGCAGTTGCCGGCGACGCTTCAGGCGGGTGCTCTGGCGGCCACTTTCTATGGGCTGGTTGCGGTGTCGCCGGGCGTTTCGGGTTTCATCTATTTTCAATTCTGAGGGCTCAGGTCATTCTGGCGTTGCACTCATTTCGTATGGTGTGTCGGGCGATGTCATTGATGCTTCATCGGGCGGCGTGCATTTGATTCCTGAATTACTTTTGGTGATGTGAAGCTATGAAAATTTCGGTCATTGGTACCGGTTATGTCGGCCTGGTTTCTGGAGCATGTCTGGCCGACATGGGCAATGATGTGCTGTGTGTGGACGTCGACCCGGAGAAGATCCGCATTCTCGAAGAAGGCGGCATTCCCATTCACGAGCCCGGGCTGCTCGAATTGGTGCGCAAGAATGTCGAGGCCGGGCGCTTGTCATTCACCACCGATGTGGCACAGGGCGCGCTTCACGGCACCATCCAGTTCATTGCAGTGGGTACGCCGCCCGACGAGGACGGCTCGGCCGATCTGCAGTACGTCGTGGCCGCCGCGCGCAATATCGGCAAGCACATGGACGGCTACCGGGTGATCGTCGACAAGTCGACGGTGCCGGTTGGTACGGCCGATCGCGTCAGGGCCGCGGTGACCGAGGAGCTCATGGCGCGCGGCCGCGAGCAGGTCTTCAGCGTGGTGTCGAACCCGGAGTTCCTGAAGGAAGGCGCGGCTGTCGAGGATTTCATGCGGCCGGACCGCATCGTCGTCGGCGCCGAGGAAGAGCGCGCCATCGAGCTGATGCGCCAGCTCTACGCACCGTTCCAGCGCAGCCACGAACGCGTGGTGTTCATGGACGTGCGCTCGGCCGAACTGACCAAATACGCGGCCAACGCGATGCTGGCCACGCGGATCAGTTTCATGAACGAACTGGCCAATCTTGCCGAGGTGCTGGGCGCCGACATCGAGCTGGTGCGTCAGGGCATCGGCAGCGATCCGCGCATCGGCCGGCATTTTCTGTATGCGGGCTGCGGCTATGGCGGCTCGTGCTTTCCGAAGGACGTGAAAGCCCTGATCAAGACCGCCGGCGAACACGGGCAGGATCTGCAGGTGCTGCAGGCGGTGGAGCGCGCCAATGAGCGGCAGAAATGCGTGCTCATCGACAAGATTGTGGCGCGCTTCGGCGAGGATCTTTCGGGCAAGCGCTTCGCGCTGTGGGGCCTGGCCTTCAAACCCGATACCGACGACATGCGTGACGCCCCGAGCCGCGTGCTCATTACCGAACTGTTCAAGCGCGGCGCCACGGTGGCTGCCTACGATCCCGTCGCCATGCAGGAGAGCGAGCGCATCTTCGGCGATGAGCCGGGCCTGAGCTACGGCGGACGGCCGAAAAGCGTGCTCGACGACGCCGACGCGCTGGTGATTGCCACAGAATGGAAGGAATTCCGCAGCCCTGATTTCGAAGCCATCCGGACGCGCCTGAAGCAAGCCGTGATCTTCGACGGCAGAAACATGTACGACCCGGCGCAACTGCGCGCGCTGGGCATCGAATATCACGCAATCGGCAGGGGCAAATCATGATCACCGTTCGCAGCGTCATTCTCTCGGGAGGATCGGGTACCCGGCTGTGGCCGGCCTCGCGGGAAGCCTACCCAAAGCAGTTGCTGCCTTTGACCGGCGAACGTTCGTTGCTGCAGGAGACGGCCTTGCGCCTGGTCGGCCTGCAAGGCGCGGTGGTCGATCCGCGCCCGCTGCTGGTGAGCAATGAGGAATGCCGTTTTCTCGTTGCCGAGCAACTGCGCGAAATCGGCATCCGTGCGCCGCAGATCGTGCTCGAACCCGAGGGCCGCAATACCGCGCCTGCGCTGACCCTGGCGGCGCTGGCGGCCATGGAGGACGGCGATGATCCGGTGTTGCTGGTGATGCCGGCCGACCACGTCGTCGGCGACCTGCCGGCGTTTCGCCAGGCGATCGAAGTCGGTGCGGGCCAGGCCAACGCGGGCCGGCTGGTGACCTTCGGCATCGTTCCCGATCGCCCCGAGACGGGCTACGGCTACATCCGGGCTGGCCAGGACGACACCGCAGAGGGCGCCAAGGATCTCGAAGAGTTCGTCGAGAAGCCCGACGCCGAGACGGCCGCACGCTATGTCGAGAGCGGCGCGTATTTCTGGAACAGCGGCATCTTCATGATGCGCGCCTCGGTGTGGCTCCAGGCGCTCACGCACTTCCGCCCGGATATCGCCAGCGCTTGCCGTGAAGCCTTCGAGCAGCGTCAGGTGGATGCCGATTTCCTGCGTGTGGGCGCGGCGGCATTTGCTGCCTGCCCGTCCGATTCGATCGACTACGCGGTGATGGAAAAGCTCAAGTCCGTGCCCGAGCTGGGGCAGGGCGTGGTCGTGCCGCTGGCGGCCGGCTGGTCCGATGTCGGCGCGTGGGATTCGCTGTGGGCAGTGTCCGACAAGGACGCCGACGGCAACGCCACGCAGGGCGAAGTCATGCTCGAAGCGAGCCGTAACACGCTGGTGCACGCCGGCCATCGGCTGGTGGCTGCGCTGGGTTGCGAAGACATGGTGATCGTCGAGACCGCCGACGCCGTGATGGTGGCGCGCAAGGACTGCACGCAGGACGTGAAGAAGCTCGTCGCGCGCCTCAAGGCGGAAGGCCGGCAACTCACGCAGACCCACCGCAAGGTCTATCGCCCCTGGGGTTCGTACGATTCCATCGACTACGGCGAGCGCTTCCAGGTCAAACGCATCGTCGTGAACCCCTGCGCTTCGCTGAGCCTGCAGATGCACCACCACCGCGCCGAACACTGGATCGTGGTGCGCGGCACCGCCGAGGTGACTTGCGGCGACAAGACCTTCCTGCTCGGCGAGAACGAGTCGACCTACATCCCGCTCGGGCAAACCCACCGCCTGGCCAACCCCGGCAAGGTTCCGCTGGAACTCATCGAGGTGCAGTCGGGCGCGTATCTGGGCGAGGACGACATTGTCCGTTTCGAGGATACCTACGGACGGGTCGCCGGCTGAATAGCTTGGGCAGGCGCCGCCGTGCGGTGAGCCGGCGGCGGCCGTCCAGCATGCGGGGCCGGTCGGGCTCCGCATGAGAATTCTGTTTTGAAACTGATGGCGCGCGAGCGCGAGGGAGATTGAATATGGCGAAGGCAATGATTCTGGCAGCGGGGCAGGGGACGCGCGTCAGACCGCTCACAAAGAACATGCCCAAGCCGATGGCGCCCATTCTCGGCAAGCCGGTGCTGGAGTATCTGATCGAGCACCTGGAGCGCTACGGCATCCGCGAGATCATGATCAACGTGGCCTACAACCACTACAAGATCGAGAACTACTTCGGCGACGGCCACCGCTGGGGCGTGGACATCGGCTACTCCTACGAAGGGGTGCGCGAGCACGGCGAAATCGTGCCGAAGCCCTTGGGGTCGGCCGGTGGCATGCGCAAGATCCAGGATTTTGGCGGCTTCTTCGACGAGACCACGCTGGTGATCTGCGGCGACGCCATCATCGATCTCGATATCCGCGCCGCGCTCGACGAACATCACATGAAGAAGGCCATGGCCAGCGTCGTGACGCTGGAGGTGCCGCGCGATCAGGTCAGCAACTACGGCATCGTCGTGACCGACGACAAGGGGCAGGTCCGCTCCTTCCAGGAAAAGCCCAAGCCCGAGGATGCCAAGTCCACGCTGGCGAGCACCGGCATCTACATTCTGGAGCCGGAAGTGATCGATCTGGTGCCGCCGGGCCAGCAGTTCGACATCGGCAGTGAGCTGTTTCCGCTGCTGGTCGAGAAGGAGCTGCCGTTCTACGCCCAGACGCGTTTCTTCAACTGGATCGACATCGGTCGCCTGTCGGACTACTGGGCGGTGCTGCAGCGCGTGTTGCGGGGTGAAGTGGCGCAGATGGACATGCCCGGAAAAGAGGTCAAGCCGGGCGTGCGGTTGGGGCTCAACACCTCAATCGACTGGGAGAGCGTGCAGGTGGTGGGGCCGGTGTATATCGGCTCCAACGTGCGCATCGAACCCGGCGTGTCGGTGATCGGCCCGACCTGGATCGGCCACGGCAGCCACCTGCGTGCGGGGGCCCGGGTGGAGCAGAGCATCCTGTTCGAACACACCCGCGTCGGCGAGGGGCAGGTCTTCAAGGAGAAGATCCTGTCGCCGCAGTATTGCGTCGACCGCTCCGGCAAGACGCTGTACGTAGGCGACGACAACACCGCCCTGCGCTGGGGCGACGCGCGCGGCTGAGTTCTCCGCGGATCGCGTGATAAGCATTCGGGCCGCTGGCGACAGCGGCCCGTTTTCGTGGGCGGTGCGGGCGCCGCCCGGTGGTCACACCTGCGCAGGGCGTGTTGTCGCTTGACGGATGCGTGACAGTGCTTCGTCAAGGTCGCGCGCAATGGCGTCGGCGCCGAGCGCGGTGTCGAAGCCCGCACGCCGGCACAATGCGGCCGGCTGGGCCTGCAGGCCGGCCAGCATCAGCCGGATGCCTCGGCCGGCCAGATCCCGCTGCAGGCTCTGCAGGATGTCGAGGCCGGTGGCATCGATGTGCACCATGTGATCGACGTCGAGCACGACGAACTGCGGCCGCCCGATGTCGGACAGCAAGGCGTCGAGCTTGTTGGTGGCGCCGAAGAACAGGCTGCCGGTGAGGCGGAACACGAGCACCCGTGGCGCGCCGTCGGCATGCAGACCAGGATCGTCCGGGACGTTCACCGGCTCCAGTCGCGTCAGGTCGGACATGCGGAAGATGAACACCAGCGCCGACATGACCAGGCCGACCTCGACCGCCAGGGTCAGGTCGAACAGCACGGTGACGACGAAGGTCGTCAGCAGCGTCGCAGCGTAAGGCCGGCTGTGGCGCCGCAGTTCGGCCGGGCGGAAGGCATGCCATTCGCCCATGTTGATCGCCACCATCACGACGATGGCCGACAAGGCGGCGAGCGGAATGTGGCTGGCCAGCGGGGCGAGGGCCAGCACCATCAACAGCAACACGCCGGCATGCGCGATGCCGGCCACCGGCGTGCGCCCGCCACTGCGGACGTTGGTGGCCGTGCGGGCAATCGCCCCGGTGGCCGCGAAGCCGCCGAACAGCGGGGCGGCGATGTTGGCCACGCCTTGCGCCATCAATTCCTGATTGGGGTCGTGACGATCATTGATGTGCTTGTCGGCCACCCGCGCGGAGAGCAGTGATTCGATGGCGCCGAGCAGGGCAATGGTCAGCGCCGGGGCGATGAGTTTGCCCAGCGTGCCCAGTTCGATCGCCGGCAGGCCGAACGCCGGCAGGCCTTGCGGGATGCCGCCAAAGCGGCTGCCGATGGTCTCGACCGGCAGCACCAGCCATGCGTTGGCCAGTGTCGCGAGCACCAGCACGGCCAGCGGCCCCGGTGCGCGGCGCATCCAGCGCACATGACGTGCGGCGCGGTTCCACGCCACCAGCACGGCGATCGAAGCCACGGACAACGCGATGGTGGGGAGGTGTGCGGTGTGCAGCGCGCTGGTCAGCGCCTCCATCTTGCCGAAGAACTCGCCCGGCATCTGCTCGATCTGCAGGCCGAGGAAGTCCTTGATCTGCGAGAGGAAAATGACCACGGCGATGCCGTTGGTGAAGCCGATCACGACCGAAATCGGGATGAAGCGGATCATCGTGCCGAGCTTGAACGCACCCATCGCGAACAGCATCACGCCCGACATCATCGTGGCGATGAGCAGGTTGGCCACGCCATGGTCGATGACGATGACGTAGACGATGGGGATGAAGGCGCCGGTCGGCCCGCCGATCTGCACGCGCGAGCCGCCCAGCAGGGATACGAGCAGGCCTGCGACGATGGCAGTCCAGATGCCCGCTGCCGGGCTCATGCCCGAGGCGATGGCAAAGGCCATGGCCAGCGGCAGCGCGAGCACGCCTACGGTGATGCCGGCGGCCAGGTCGCCGGTCAGCGTCTCCCGGCTATAGCCCGGAAGGGTGTCGAGCAGCTTGGGGTGGAAGTGGAACATGGTGCCTTCTCCAGCGGGGGTTCGAGGGCGCGACAAGGACGGCGGCCGGGCAGGCCGTTCGTCGTTGTCTGCGCTGTCGAACCATCCAGCGCTTGGAAGGCGTCAGCGGCATCTACTTGATGCGCATGCCGGGCTTGGCGCCGCTGTCCGGCGACAGGATGTACAGGCCGGAAGCCTTGTCGTTCTCGTCCGAGGCGGCCAGCACCATGCCCTCGCTCATGCCGAACTTCATCTTGCGCGGCGCGAGGTTGGCGACCATCACGGTCAGGCGCCCGATCAGCGTGGCCGGGTCGTAGGCCGACTTGATGCCGGCGAAGACCTGACGCGGCTTGGGGTTGCCTTCGGCGTCCACCTCCCCGATGTCGAGCGACAGGCGGATCAGCTTGTCCGCGCCTTCAACGTGTTCGGCTGAGGCGATGCGCGCGACGCGCAGGTCGACCTTGACGAAGTCGTCGATGGAGATGAAGGGCTCGGTCGTCTCGGCGGCCTGCGCCTGAGCTTGCTGGCGCTCGGCGTGGCGTTGCTCGGAGCTGGGCGCGCCGGTCGGGGCGGCGGCAGGCGCGAGGCTTTCGCGGTTGGCGTCGATCAGGGCGTCAATCTGTTTGCGTTCCACTCGGGTCATCATGTGTTGGTAGGGCGTGATGGAATGGCCGGCGGGCAGCGGCTGCCAGGCGGCGGCCCACGTGAGCGGCGCGATGGCGAGGAAGGTTTCGACCTTGTCGGCCATGGTCGGCAGCACTGGCTTGAGGTACAGCGACAGGTCGCGGAACATGGTCAGCGCGGTCGAGCACACTTCGTGCAGGCGCGCGTCCTGGCCTTCCTGCTTGGCCAGTTCCCACGGCTTGTGGTCGTTCACGTACTGGTTGGCGACGTCGGCCAGACGCATGATTTCGCGCATGGCGCGGCTGTAGTCGCGCTCTTCATAGGCGCGGGCGATGGCGCCGGTGTCGCAGGCGGCGCGGAACTCGGCGCAGGCGGCGTCCTCGGCGGCGGCGAGCTTGCCTTCAAAGCGCTTGGCGATGAAGCCGGCGCAGCGGCTGGCGATGTTCACGTACTTGCCGACCAGATCCGAATTGACCTTGGCGATCATGTCGTCGAGGCTCAGGTCGACGTCTTCCATGGTGCTGTTGGACTTGGTCGCGAAGTAGTAACGCAGCCACTCCGGGTTCAGACCCTGCGCCAGATACGACTGCGCGGTGATGAAGGTGCCGCGGCTCTTGCTCATCTTGGCGCCATCGACGGTCAGGAAGCCGTTCACCGCCAGTTGCGTGGGCGCGCGGTAGCCGGCGAAGTGCAGCATGGCCGGCCAGAACAGCGCGTGGAAGTAGAGGATGTCCTTGCCGATGAAGTGCACCATCTCGGTGCCCGCGGCTTCGGCTCTTGCGACGTCGGTGTAGTCCTCGACCGCGATGCCGTCGGTTTTCTCCGCGAAGTTGCGGAAGCTCGCCAGATAGCCGATTGGCGCATCCAGCCAGACGTAGAAATACTTGCCCGGCGCGTCGGGAATCTCGAAGCCGAAGTAGGGCGCGTCGCGTGAAATGTCCCAGTCGGAGAGCTTGTTCTCGCCTTCGTCGCCGAGCCATTCCTTCATCTTGTTAGCGGCCTCTTGCTGCAGGCGGCGCGTGCCGGCGGTGTTGCTGCCGCGCGTCCAGTCGCGCAGGAAGGCCACCGCGCGCGGGTCCGACAGACGGAAGAAGAAGTGCTCGGAACTGCGCAGTTCGGGCGTGGCGCCGGACACGGCCGAGCGCGGGTTCTTCAGTTCGGTCGGCGCATAGGCCGCGCCACAGGCTTCGCAGTTGTCGCCGTACTGGTCGGCGGCGCCGCACTTCGGGCACTCGCCCTTGATGAAGCGGTCGGGCAGGAACATCTCGCGCTTCGGGTCGTAGTACTGCTCGATCGAGCGCGTCTCGATGAAGCCGGCGGCCTTGAGCTTGCCGTAGATGTCTTCGGCGTAGGCGCGGTTCTCGGGCGAATGGGTGGTGTGGTAATTGTCGAAGGCGACGTTGAATCCGGTGAAGTCACGCAAGTGCTCGCCATGCACGCGGTCGATCAGCGCTTCCGGCGTAACGCCTTCCTTCTCGGCGCGCAGCATCACCGGCGTGCCGTGCGTGTCGTCGGCGCAGACGAAATGCACCGTGTTGCCGCGCATGCGCTGGTAACGCACCCAGACGTCAGCCTGGATGTAGCCCACGAGGTGGCCGAGGTGAATGTCGCCGTTGGCGTAGGGCAGGGCGTTGGTGACGAGAATGTTGCGCGGCATGTGGACTGGAATCCGGGATAAAGGCGTGATTCTAGCAAAGCGCAGGTAGGCGCCGAGTGCCGACTGGCGATTCCCGTACTCACGCCATGGGTGAGTCGCGTCAAGCGCTTGGGTATCATGCACACATTGCGCCCGCACGGGCGCCGATCCAGATACAAGGATGCAAACCATGAGCGTTACCCGCGAATCCGTCTCCGAAGCCCTCAAGTCTGTCATCGACCCGAACACCGGCAAGGATCTGGTCGCCGAACGCGCGGTGCGCGACGTGCAGGTGGCCGACGGCCGCGTGCGTGTAGTCGTCGAATTGGGCTATCCGGCCAACAGTCAGAAGGAAGTCATCGCAGCCCTGGTGCGCGAGGCCGTCGGCAAGCTCGACGGCGCGGCCAGCGTCGATGTTGAAGTGGGCTGGAAGATCGTTGCGCACGCAGTGCAGCAGGGCGTGCAGCTGCTGCCCAACGTCAAAAACATCATCGCCGTGGCCTCCGGCAAGGGTGGTGTCGGCAAGAGCACCACCGCCGCCAACCTGGCACTGGCGCTGGCCGCCGAAGGTGCGCGAGTCGGCGTGCTGGATGCCGATATCTACGGCCCGTCGCAGCCGCAGATGCTGGGTGTGGCCGGTCAGCGGCCGCAGTCGCAGGACGGCAAGCGCATGGAGCCGCTCGAGGCGCATGGCCTGCAGGTGATGTCCATCGGTTGCCTGATCGACACCGAAACGCCGATGGTGTGGCGCGGCCCGATGGCCACTCAGGCGCTGACCCAGCTGCTCAACGAGACCAACTGGCACGATCTGGACTACCTCATCGTAGACATGCCGCCGGGCACTGGCGACATCCAGCTCACGCTGTCGCAGAAAGTGCCGGTCACCGGCGCCGTGATCGTCACCACGCCGCAGGACATCGCGCTGATCGACGCGCGAAAGGGCCTCAAGATGTTCGAGAAGGTCGGCGTGCCCATCATCGGCATCGTCGAGAACATGAGCGTGCACATCTGCTCGAACTGCGGCCACGAAGAGCGCATTTTCGGCAGCGGCGGTGGCGAGAAGATGTGCGCCGACTACAACGTGGACTTCCTGGGTGCGCTGCCGCTCGACATGCAGATCTGCACCGAAGCCGATTCCGGCACGCCGACCGTTGCCGCTGAGCCGGACGGCCGCATCGCCACGATGTATGGCGAAATCGCGCGCAAGGTCGCGGTCAGCGTGGCCGAGAAGGCCAAGGACATGACGCACAAGTTTCCCAAGATCGTCATCCAGAACACCTGAGCCAGCAGATTTCGCGGAAACAGATTTGACGAACGACTGAACACCGTCTATAGTCTCGTTCTTCCAGACGCGGGGTGGAGCAGTCTGGCAGCTCGTCGGGCTCATAACCCGAAGGTCGCAGGTTCAAATCCTGCCCCCGCAACCAAGACGTAGAAACAGGCCGCTCGGCATTGCCGAGCGGCCTGTTTCGTTTTGTGCGCCTGTCGGGTGTCAAAGCCGCGCTTAGCTGCCGCATCATTCGGGCGGCTGCCCGTGGGCGAAAACAAATATGCCTGTCACTCCTCCACTTTCGGCGGGCGCAGTGCCCCCACCTCTTCGGGCGTGATCGACTTGCCGTGGGCATGGCTAAAGCGCTTGCGCACGTAGTTGGTGAGCTCCGCTACCTGCTTGTCCGACATCACGTTGCTGAAGCCCGGCATGCCGTGATATCCGGTCAGGATCACGCCGGCCAGGAAGTGTCTGGAGTTCAGTTTCGGGTTGTCGGCCAATGGCGGATACGCGCCCGCGCCCGTTGCACCCTGGCCGTCGTGCATGTGGCAGGCCTGACAGGTGGTGCGATACAGGGCTTCGCCGTCTGTCTGGGTGAATTGCTCAGGGTCGTCGGAAAAGCGTTCCAGCAAGCCGCCGCCAGCGTCGGCGCCGTGGCCTGTTTCTTCCGGGGCGCTTGCGCTCTCATTTTGGGCGCTGATGCTCAGCGGGACCAGCGCGACGAACGCCAGGATCAGTAGCTTGCTCATCTCATGCATTTTCGCGTTCATCCAGGCGCTTGATGGCGTCCAGGGCCGACAGCAACGAGCCCTCCTGCCACGCGGGAATGTGCGAGCAGTGTTCGCCGGCCAGCACCAGACGGTGGTCGATTTCGCACAGCGTGTCGTAGTGCGCGTCGCGCAGCTCTTCGGTCCATTGGCCGTAGCAGCCCAGCGACCAGTCCTGGCGATGCCATACCCACGAGGTGCCGGACATGAACTCGGCGTCGTACTGCGGGTGTATCCGGCGGCCCAGCGCAAATGCTGCGTCGACGCGTTCCTGCGGAGTCATGGTCGACCACGAATAGGTGAAATTGCGGCCGGCTGTCGAAGTGTCATAGGCGGCCTGCAGCACCGCCGGGCCGTCCGACAGGAAGCCGTGACTCGGGTAGGCGATCTGCACCAGCGGCAGATCGGTATAGGTGATTCCGCCCATGATCCATTCGTCCTGCTCCCAGAAGCGGCGTTTGAATTCCAGCGCCACCTTGAAGGCGGATGCGTAGGGCACGGCACCGATGGCCTTTCTCATGGCATCCGAGCAATCGACCTCGAGCTGCACCAGCACCGACAGGGGCAGCGTGCATATGCACCAGTCGGCGTGCTCCTGACGCACGGCGCCGTCGTTGCCGCCGTCCGCGTAGGTTACTGTGACGCCGTTTTCGCTCTGGGCGATGGAGGTCACGCGGGCGTTCAGCTGGATCAGGTCGGAGACTTCGCGCGCGAAGGCGTCGGCGATCTTGTCCATGCCGCCCACCGGCTCGAACATGGCCGGCTCATGCCGGTACTCGTGGAAGCTGAATGCCTGCTCCCACAAGCCTGACTGCAACAGCGGAGACATGCCGATCGGCTGCGTCGGTTCGGCGTCGGGCATCAAGCCGCCGCCGGGGCGGGGTTCCCACCCGCGGACGTCGCCGAGCTCCTCGCTGACCTTGAAGCGGTAGTTCTTGTCCAGCACACCCCACTCCTTGAGTCCCTCGAGCAGCTTCTCGCGGTCTTCAGGCGTGACCGACTCGTTCAAGGCGCCCTGGCGCAGGGATTTGGCGAGCAATTCGGAGACATGACCACGCATGTCCTTCTCGACATTGCCGATTCGCTGGGGCTTGCCGCCGAAGGCGTTTGCCGAATGCAGATACGCCTTTGAGTTCTTGTTGATGAAGGGTTCCACCCGGACGCCGAGCTTGCGGCAATAGTCGAACACGGCGCGGTGGTGCACCGGCAAGCGCCACGGGCCGGGGTTCAGATAGCCATCCCCCTCGAAGTCGCAGCGAACTTCGTGTCCGCCCATTTCGGGATAGCGGTCGCCGCCGCGCAGCGTCAGGCAGCGCCCGCCGGCGCGGTCTTGATATTCGAGGATCTTCACCTCGTAGCCGGCCTGGCGCAGTTCGTAGGCGGCCGCCATGCCGGCCAGACCAGCACCGAGGATGACGATACGCCGCCCATTGCGCGGGCCGCGCAATGCCATTTCGGGCGTGTAGCCGGATTCGCTCGCGAAGCCCAGGCTGGTCATGGCCTGATACATGGCACTGGCACCGGCGGTCTGGCCGATCATCATCAGCAGTTGGCGGCGGCTGGCGTTGAAGGGTTTGCTGCTCATGACTTGATCTCCCGCCGCTGGCGCTGCCGTCGCACTATCCACCAACCAAGCACGCCGCCGGCCACCAGTACTGCGATGAGGCCAGCCCACGCCAGAACCTGCAGCGCGCGCAAGGGCGTGGGCATTTCATCCTTGGTTGTAAGGACGCGCGCCACGTCGACTGCGGTAATGGCGCTGTCTGGCCGGCCGCCGAACGTGCTGCGGGTGTAGTTGGCGAGCTGGGCGATCTGCTCGTGGCTCAACTCGGCGGAAAAGCCAGGCATGGCCGGTGCGCGATGGATCTTCCCCGCCGGCACTCCGTGCAACAGCACTTTCAGCAGATTGCCTTCGTCGGCGCGACGCAAGGCGGCGTTCTGAATCAGCGACGGATACAGCGCCTGCGGCTGTCCCTGTCCGTCTGCGCCGTGACAGGCGGCGCAATGCTCCAGGTAAAGGCGCTCCGGCGCAGTGAGGTCGTCGCGGGCGAGTGCCGCGGACATTTGCTCGCGAATCTGTCCGTAGTCGTGCCGCGGCTCGGGGCGCTGTCCAGGAGGCAGCACGGCTGCCATGTCCTGCGCTTCGACGCCCGGTGAGGGAAGGGCTTTGAGGTAGGCCGCGATGGCCTGCAGATCATCTTCCTTGAGATGCCGCGTACCGTGCGAGACGAACTCCGCCATGGGCCCGGCGGCCTGCACCACGTTGTCGGCCTCGCCCAGGCGCAGGTAATCGACGATGTCCTGCTCGCTCCACGTGCCGAGGCCGTCAACCGGGTCGGGCGTCAGATTGGGTGCGAGCCACCCATCCATTTCCTCGCCGGTCAGATAGCGCGAGTCGTCCATGGCGAAAAAGTCGTTGCGGGGGGTGTGGCATTCGCCGCAGTGGCCGACATGATTGACGAGGTAAGCACCGCGCTGCGCCACGGCATCGTCGCCCGCCGGGGGTAGCTCGCGATCGCCGAGGAACAACCAGTTCCAAGCCAACACCCCGGTGCGGATGTTGAACGGGAAGGGCAGGTCCGTTTCGTGCTCGGGCGAATTGTCGACCGGCGGCTGATCCTGCAGCCATGCGAACAAGGCCTTGATGTCTGCGTCGCTCATGCCCCGGTATGAGGCATACGGCATGGCCGGGTACAGGCGGTGATCAGGGCTCACCCCGTGACGCATGGCATCGGCGAAATCCTCCAGTGAATATTCGCCGATGCCATATTCCGAGGAGGGGCTGATGTTGGTGGCCACGATCGTGCCCATCGGCGTTTTGACCTGGTAGCCACCCGCCAGGTCCTCCCCGTGGCATGACATACAGCCAGCGGCGCGGGCAATATATTTGCCCTGCTCGACCGGGCTTTTGGCGGCTTGCGCGGGCACGCCTTCGGACAGCATCAGCCCCGCAGCCATCACGGCTATAACGAGCCGGAGTCGATCATTTTGCAGGGGACGATTTGCAGCGAGCACAGCGAAATATTCCTCTTCTCCGTCGGTTTGGAGATTCGGGTCTGAACGCTTTTGATGCTAGCAGGATGAGCAATACGGTCTATCCGAAGGGGTAACTTGATTTTTCAGCAGGTCGCCCTGAATTCCATGAGCATTGGCGGTGTTCGTGCCCGCCAAACCGGTAAGCTTGCGCCCGCCAGCCTGGCGTCGCCCAAGGTAGGGGGGGGGCGGCTCTGCAGACTTGCTTACGGGTCCGTGGCCCTCGGCCCTGGACGGCACTTCCGGCATTCGCGCTCACAGTAGAATGACGGCTCTTACACATTCCTTCGGGCCTTCTTGCCTTGAACACAGATCTCCGGCCGGACGGCAAGCCAGCGGTGTTCCGTTTTTCCCTGGTCATTGCGACCTTGCATGACGACGGGGAGCTGGAAGACTGCCTGGCGAGTCTGGTGGCGCTCGATGCAGCGCCTTTGTTTGAGGTGATCATCGTCGATCAGAACGGTGATGACCGCCTGATTGATCTCGTCGGCCGTTACTCGGACAGGCTCGCCATCGTGCATCAGCAGGTGCCGTTCCGCGGGGCTTGCCGGGCGCGCAATCTCGGCGCCTCGGTGGCGCGTGGGGAGTGGCTCGGCTTTCCGGACGATGACTGCCAGTTGTTGCCGGATACGCTGTTTGAGGTTGAACGCCTGACTCGAGATCCGCGCGTCTGCGTGGTGACGGGCCAGACGGTGGATGCCGCAGGCGCGCCAAACCTGCTGCGCTGGAAACACAAGCCGGCCGAATTCACGCGCTGGACAATGTTTGGTCGGCTGACCGAGGCAACACTGTTTGTGCGGCGCGATGTCTTCCTCAAGGTCGGGGGCTTCGATGAGCAGTTCGGGCCGGGTGCGCTCTTTCCGGCCGCAGAGGGCTTTGACGTGATGACCCGGCTGTTTGCCTGCATTGGAGATGGCAAGGCCTGCTACAGCCCGCGGGTACGCATGCGGCACCCCACCAAAGTTCCGCCCTGGAATCGCTGGGTGGCGGCGCGTTTTCACAGCTACGCACGAGGTGCCGGCGCGCTGGTTGCGAAGAGCCCGTCGCCGCACCTGCTGTATTGGGGCGGGCGCATCATCATCGGCTCTGCGGTCCAGGCGCTGATTTTCCGGGGCTGGCGCGGTGCGGCGTTCGCGGCACGTTTCAGAGGCTTCTTCAACGGACTGGTGGAGGGGTTGCGGGTGTTCTGGCTGCGGCCGCGGCGGAGTTGAGATGCGCGGTCTGAAGTACGTCTCGTGGGGCGATACGACCGGCTACGCCATTGCCGGCAAGGCCTATGTCCGCGCGCTGATCGATGCAGGGGTGCCAATGACCTGGGCGCCGATGCTGGCCGGTCCGCGTGCTTATGAGCACTTCACCGCTTCGGACTGGCCCTGCCCGAAGCTGGCAACCGTGTGCAATCGACCCATCGATTACGACACCGTGGTGATCCACACCGTGCCGCGGTATTTCCCGGAGTGGATAGCGCGCGAGCGCAAGCCCGGTCGGCGCATTCTGGGTTGTACGGTGTGGGAACTCGAACACCTGCCCGAAGAATGGCCAGGCATCCTCAATCAGCTCGATGGCGTGATCGTGCCGTGCCGCTGGAATGCCGAGGTGTTCCGCAATTCCGGGGTGCGCGTTCCGATCTACGTGGTGCCGCATTTGTCGCAGTTCGAAGAGATCGCGCGGGCCAGCGACGCTGACCGCGATGCCGTCCGGCAGCGGCTGCGGCCGGAGTCTGAGGCGGCGGATTGCTTCACCTTCTACACCATCGGCTTCTGGTCGAATCGCAAGGCGCCGCATCTGGTGCTGGAGGCGTATTTGCGCGCCTTCACTGCGGATGATCCGGTGCATCTGGTGGTAAAGACCAGCGGCAAGGACATCACCCGCACCCATCGCCATTGGCGCAACTATTTCCGACGACATCACCCGCCGACCCGGCCGGCGGTGGAGCGCATGCTGTCGCGCCATCCGGCGCCGCCGTCCGTCAGTCTCATCGACGACGAATCCTTGTCAGACGGCCAGATGCTGGCCCTGCACGAAATGGGCGATTGCTTTGTTTCGCTGGCGCGCACGGAGGGCTGGGGTCTGGGTGCGTTCGAGGCGGCGCGGCTGGGTAAGCCGGTGGTGATGACCGGCTATGGCGGCCAGCTCGATTTTCTCGACCCCCAGCACGCCTATCTGGTCGACTACCACCTGATCCGGGCCCGGGAGCTGGGCTGGTCGGCCGTCTATCGACCGTCGGACAAATGGGCGGAGCCCTCGGTGGAGCATGCGGCGAAATTGATGCGCGAGGTGTTCGAGCGCCGCGACGAAGCCCAGGCCCGTGCCACCGGCCTCGCGCAGCGCATCGCCACCGATTTTTCGCGCGAGGCGGTCACCGCCGCGCTGTTGCGCGCCCTGCAAGCGGAGGCCTCGGCATGATCCCGCGGGTATTCCATTTCGTCTTCGGCCTGCGTGAGCAGACCGAGCCGTTCCACCTGATGTACTACCTGTGCCTGGCTTCGTGCATCAACGTGAACCGGCCCGACGCCGTGCATTTTCACTATCACAATGAACCGTGGGGCGAGTGGTGGGAGCGCATCAAGCCGCAGCTCACCCTGCGCCGCATCGAGCCGGAGCAGGCGATTGCCGACTACCGCTACGCCGACCCGACGCTGAATCAGTACCGCTACGCTCACCTCGCCGATTTCGCGCGCCTGCAGATCCTGCTGGAGGAGGGCGGCATTTATGCCGACATCGATACCCTCTTCCTGCGGCCGTTTCCGGACGAATGGCTGACGCGCGACTTCATTCTCGGACAGGAAAAGGCGCCGCCGGCCGCGGGCGGCGGCGGTTCCCTGTGCAATGCGTGGATTGCTTCTGCGCCCGGCGCGGAGTTCTGCCGGCGCTGGCTCGATGGCCTGCACGAGGCCTTCGATGGCACCTGGAGCAACCATTCCACGTTGCTGCCCTACCGCCTGTGGCAGCAGCATCCCGAGCTCATCGAGGTCGAGCCGGAGAGCGCCTTTTATGCGCTGGACTGGACGTCGCGTGGCATCAACGACCTGTTCCTGCGCAAGGTCCAGTTGCCGCAGCAGGCCTGCAGCCTGCATCTGTGGAACCACCTGTGGTTTGCGCCAGACCGGCTCGATTTCAGCCATTTTCATGCCGGGCTGCTGAACGTCGACTACGTGCGCCACGCCGACACCACCTACGCACACCACGCACGCTTGCATCTGCCCGACGATGCGGTCGGCAGCCGGGAAGCCTATCTGCGACAACGTGCGGCCAATGTGTTGCGCCATCCGCTGCGCAGTGCCCGCAGCTGGCTGAGGGTGTGATGGGCGGCGGATGGCGCGCACGGGTGTTGCTGCGTGAGCTACGCGATCTGGCCGCCGTGCTGGGTCGTTTTCTGTCGGCTGGCCAGAAGCGCCGGCTGGTCTTCGTGTCGGTCTGGGCGTGCGCGCTGTCGCTGCTGGAAATGGCGGTGGCCGGGGCGGTCATTCCATACGTGCAGTGCGTGGGCGGGCAATGTCCGGAGGCCGTGAGCGGGTTAGTGGGCGAATGGCCGGTTGTGCCAGTGCTGAGCGCCGGGCTGCTGCTGCTGATCACCGTGAAGCTGGCGGTGCAGGCCTCTTTCGCGTGGAGCTCGGCGGGGTTTCATCAGCAGGTTCAGCGCGACACCGTCAGCCGTCTGCTGGCGGGCTACCTGCATCTGGACTGGGGCAGCTTCCAGTCCGAGCACCGCGCGCACTATCTGCGGCGCTGCTTTACGACCACTGTGGACGCCGCCTTTGCCGTGCAGCAGTGCATCACCCTGATTTCGTCGACGCTGATGCTGGTGTTCCTGAGCGCGCTGATGCTGTGGCAGGACTGGCGCACCGCGCTCGCGCTGGGTGCCTGCTTTGCGCTGCTGGGCGTACTGACGCAGAGGCTGATCGGGCGCACTCAGCACCGTTTCGCCCACGAGCGCGAGGCCGCCATGCAGCGCTGGAATATCGGCATGGCCGAAGCGCTCGCGTCGTTTCGCGAAATCCGGGTGTATGGCCTGGAGCGCTTCTTTCTCGATCACCTCGACCGGTCCATCGACGGCGTGGCGCATGCCAACAAGCGTCTGAGCTTTCTGCCCGCCCTGCCACGCATGGTGCTCGACTTCGCCATCCTGACGATTCTGCTGGTGGTGGTTTCCCTGTGGGTGCTCATGGAGCGCCCGATTGCCGATCTGCTGCCGCAGCTGGTTTTCTACGCCGTGGTGGCGCGTGCACTGATGCCCGCCATGATCAACGTGTTGTCGACGCGAGCCATGCTGTCCGGTTCGATCCTCAATATCGATCTCGTGCTGCAGGAGCTTGCCTGGACGCAGTCGCGGCATGTCGAGCAGATCGGCATCCGTCCGCAGCCGGCCGACCAAGCCTGCTTTGCCTTGGAAGAGGTGAGCTTTCGGCACGCCGCGTCGCAGGCGCCGGTCATTGAGCAGGCCAGCGCGCGCATCGCCCACCCGTCGTGGGTTGCGCTGACGGGCGCCTCCGGCGCAGGCAAGAGCACCCTGATGGAGTTGTTGTGCGGCATCCACCTGCCGGAGGCGGGCCGGGTCGTGCACGCATGGCCCGGCCAGACGCTGCCGCGTCTGGCCTATCTGCCACAGCATGTTGCGCTGCTCGACGGTACGGTGGCCGAAAACGTGGTCTTCGGTTTTGACGCTGGCGATCCGGCGCGCATCGATGCGGCCCTGCAGCTGGCCTGCGTCGACGACGTGGTGGGCCGCTTGCCCGACGGGCATCGGGCGCGCATCGGAGCCGATGGCGTGCGCCTGTCGGGAGGCGAGCGTCAGCGTCTGGCGCTGGCGCGCGCACTGTATCGAAACCCCGACCTGCTGCTGCTCGACGAGGCCACATCCGGTCTCGACGAGGCAACCGAAACACGCTTGCTGTCGAACATCCGGCGCGAGCGGCCGGACATGAGCGTGGTGTTCATCACGCATCGCAGCGGCAGCCTGCGCTTTGCCGACCGGGTGCTGCATATCGGCACAGGCGGTCTCCTCGAGGAACGCCCCGCGCAGGGCGAGCGATGATGCCGCCGCGGCCGGTGGCCGTGCTCCTGACGCCCGTTCTGCCGATGGCTGGCGGATCCGGCCCGGCCATGCGGGCGTGGGACTGGCTGACCGAACTGGCGAGCACCCATCGCGTGCACGTGCTGGTGGCGGGGTGGGCGACGACGGCCGAGTTGCCGGCGGATTACCCGGCCGAGGCTGTCTGGCCGTTGCCGCGCACTGCCCGCCGGCCGTCACGTTGGCTGCGTGCGCTGGGCTGGCTGATGCCGCCGGTGTGTCTGTTGCAGCGTCGCACGGTGGAGGACTGGCGCCGCACGCGCGGCGGCGAGGTGCTTGCGCAGGCGCTGGAAGGCCTGGCGGCAGCGCCGGTCGAGCGCATCGTGGTGTTTCGTCTGTACCTGCACGATCTGGCCGAAGTCGTGGCGCGACGCTGCCCGCAGGCCCGGCTGGAACTCGATATGGATGATCTGGAGTCCCACACCCGCTGGAGCGTGGCGGGTGCGTTGTGGCGCATGGGCCGTCGCGGCGCGGCCATGCGCTGGGCTGCTGCGGCGCTGCAGTACGCCTTGCTCGAACGCACTCTGCAAGTGCGCTACCACACGCTCTGGCTGGCGGCTGCCGAGGACATGGAACGGCTACGTACCCGCCTCGCACCGCAACGTGGGCTGCGCCCCAACCGGGTGGCACTGCCGGATGAGGATGTACCGCCTCCGACCGGCGGCACCCTGCGCCTGCTCTTCGTCGGCACGCTCGGCTACGCACCCAACGAAGAGGCGGTACGCGATCTGGTGAGCAAGGTGCTGCCCGAACTCGAGCGGTGTCTGCGGCAGCCGTGGGTGCTGTGTGTGGTGGGGCGTCGTGCCGGGCCGGAACTGTCGGCCCTGTTGCACTCCACGCCGCGGGTCGAGTTTCTGTCCGACGTCGCGGCATTGTCACCGTGTTATGCCGCCGCGCAGGTCGTGCTGGTGCCGCTGCGCGCCGGCGGCGGTACCAAGCTGAAAACCCTTGAAGCCTTTGCCTTCCGGCGGCCGGTAGTGTCCACGGCGGAGGGTGTGCGCGGGCTCGAGGTGACGGCGGGAGAGCACTATCTGCCGGCCGAGACGCCTGCCGAGTTCGCGCGCGCCATCGCCCGCCTGGCCGATGATCCGGCGCTTGCCCGTCGCATTGCCGATGCCGGACATGCGCTGTGCGCGCGGCGCTACGCCCGCCGATGAAGAAACTGATCGTCCTCTCGATGGCCACGGGCTACGGCGGCGCCGAGCGCAGCATGGAGCTGATCCTGCGGCATCTCCCGGCGGGTGCCGTGCTGCGGGTGTATGCCGAAAGTGCCTACCATCTCGCTCAACTTGCCCGGCCTGAGGCCTTGCCGATTGGTGCGCGGCTGAGGCGTGTCGCGAGTACGCGCAGCGCATGGGGCCGGCGCCTGGCTGCGCTGCGCCTGGCCTTCGACTGCCTGCGACACCCCGATTCGGTGGTGCTGATCAATACCCACGCATCGGCGCTGGTGGCAGCGATGGCCGCGCGGCTGGTGCCTGGTCTGGGCGCGCGCTGCCACCTCTATGTGCGTGATTTTGAGTGGCACGACCTTGATTTCATTCTGGGTCGGCTGGCTGGGGCCCGGGTGCTGGTGCCGTCGTCGTCGGTGCTTGAGCGTAAGGGATATCTTGCCCCCTTCCATGTGCAGCCGAGCGGACCGGCTGCATGCAGCGTCGTCCCCGACATGGCCGAAATTCCTGGCGGACCGCTACGTTACGACGGACCCGTGCTGCATCTGGCCACGGTCAACCGTTTCAAGGGCCATGTCGAGTTGATGCTCGCGCTGCAGACGCTGCAGCGACAAGGGCGCGCTGTCTCCGCGTGTTCCCACGGCGTCGTCGGAAATGCTTCGCTGAACGCTCATTTGCACCGCTTCATCGACACGCTGGGTATCGCCGGCTGCTACAGCCTCAACGCGTATATGGCCGACCCGCATGCGCTGCTGCGCGACTGCCGGGCGGTGGTGGTGCCGTCGGTGTCGCATTCCGGAGGGCCCGAGACCTTTGGCCGTACGGTCATCGAGGCCTGGGCCTATCGCAAGCCGGTAGTGGCCTATGCCTGTGGCGCCGTTGCCGAGCTCATCGAAGACGGTGTGGATGGCCTGCTGGTGCCGGAGGGCGACGTGGATGCGCTGGCAGAGGCGTTGCATCGCCTGGACGGCTCACCGTATTTGGCTCGCCGGCTTGGCGAGGCAGGTCATCTCAAAGTGCTCAAGCACTATGAAGTGGGCGCCGTGACGCGGCGCTTGATGGACACGCTCGCTGTTCGCTGAACTTTCTCAGGGGTTAGCGATGCGGCAGCGGGCTGGCGCAAAAAAGCCCGGCCACTCTCGTGCCGGGCATGGCTTCTTGCGCAATGCCGTTCAGACGCGCAAGTACGTTCAGTTCTTGCGTTGCGCGAAGCGGATACGCTGCTCGGCGCCGGCTTCCGTTTCCATCAGTTCGGTTTCGATGAACTGGCCGGTGCGCTTGTGGATTTCCGACAGGGTCGGGTTCAGCACCTCGATTTCGAACAGCACGAACTCGTCGTGTTCCATGAACGAAAGCTCGCCGAACATCGCGTCGCGCAGGCGCGTCCATTCGAAGGTCTCGGTGACGCCGTCCTCCGCATTCTGCGTGAAGTAGTCGTAAATCATTGCCGAGTTGCGGCTCTTGAACAGGCCGACGCCTTCGACGTAGGCGTAATCGTTTTTCTGTTTTGCCATGATTTTTCCGTTCGCTGTTTCGGAGCCGGATTGCCCGGCCTTGATGCGCCGATGCTATCACGCAGGCGGGGCGGTGGCTGGCTTTGCGGCTAGAATGGAGGCGCAATCCGATTCACGTTTCGCTGGTTCTGCAGTGCACCGTACTTCGTTCTATACCTACCTGTTGTTGGCCCTGTGTGGCGTCATTCCGCTGATCGTGGCGTTCTCGCTGATGGTCGTGCATGACCTGTTCCAGAGCCCGGCGCTGACCGCGCTGGTGTGCGGCGCGGGGGTCGCCGGGGTGCTGGTGCAGATCGCGATTCGTTGGGGCGCCTA
The DNA here is from genome assembly GCF_059703725.1 of Pseudazoarcus sp. NS34. Classification (NCBI taxonomy): domain Bacteria; kingdom Pseudomonadati; phylum Pseudomonadota; class Betaproteobacteria; order Rhodocyclales; family Zoogloeaceae; genus Pseudazoarcus; species Pseudazoarcus sp. NS34. The sequence continues at coordinate 338,615 of NZ_BAAKIZ010000003.1, read as the reverse complement.
TCAGCACATGCAGCAGCACGATCTGCGCTGGTACCGCACGCACTATCCCGGCTTCGTGCACGGGCGGCGGGTGCGCTGTATTTACTGCCGCAAGGAAGACGTCCGCCCGCGCGCCTTGCCGCACCCGACCCACATGCGCGAGCACTTCTGCGGGGAGTGCGGGCAGGTGCTGTACTACTCGCCGAGTCAGCAATTCTAGGGCGCGCCATGCCACGTACACCTTTGTCCATTCTCGATCTGGTCCGCATCACCGCAGGCGCGGACGCGCGCACGGCGCTGGACAACGCGCGCGATCTGGCCGGCCATGCAGAGGGCTGGGGCTATCGGCGCTTCTGGGTGGCCGAGCATCACAACTTTCCGAGCATCGCCAGTGCCGCAACCTCGCTGGTGGTCCAGCACATTGCGGCCGGCACGCGCACGATCCGCGTCGGCGCGGGCGGCATCATGCTGCCCAACCACTCGCCGCTCTTGATCGCCGAGCAGTTCGGCACACTCGATGCGCTGTTCCCCGGGCGCATCGATCTGGGCCTGGGGCGGGCGCCCGGTACCGATCAGGAAACGCTGCGGGCACTGCGGCGCACGCCCTCGGCGTCCGACCACTTTCCTCAGGATGTGCTGGACCTGCAGCATCTGTTGTCGCGCGAGGGCGCCAGCCGCAGCGTGCAGGCGGTGCCCGGCACCGGCAGCGAAGTGCCGCTGTGGATTCTCGGTTCCAGTCTGTTCGGCGCCATGCTGGCGGCCGAACTTGGCCTGCCGTATGCCTTTGCCTCGCACTTCGCGCCGCAGCAGTTGCTGCCGGCGCTGGACACCTATCGCGCGCGCTTCAAGCCCTCGCGTCAGCTTGAGCGACCGCACGCGATGATCGGCGTGAACATCATCGCCGCCGATACCGACGAGCAGGCGCGCCGGCTTGCCACCACACAGCAGATGTCCTTCACCGATCTGGTGCGCGGCACACGCGGGCTGAGCCGGCCGCCGATTGACGAAATCGATACCTACTGGAACGGGGCCGAGAAAATGCACGCCCAGCGCATGCTCGAACGCTCCATCGTCGGTTCGCCCGACACCGTGCGCGCCGGCATCGACGCCTTGCTGGCGGAGACCGGCGCCGATGAGCTGATCGTGGTGTCGGACATCTTCGAGCACGCCGCTCGCTTGCGCTCGTACGAACTCATCGCCACCGCCTGAGCCTCAGTCGTGCGCCGCGCGGACCACGCGATGCACGAAGCCGAGCTTGCTGATGGCTTCGGGCGACAGCACGAAAGGGTAGGCGTGCGGGTGGCCCATGCTGTTGTTGAGGCTGTTGAGCGCGAAGCTCAGCGGAAACCACAGGTGCAGCAGTACCTCGATATCCGCTTCGCGGAAGGGGTCGAAATCATGCGCGACGGCCTCATGCTCGCCCTGACCGGCGCGCGGGCGCGTCTGCAAGCCGAACTGCCAGGCGGTTTCCAGCGTTTCGGTGATGTGCAGGTAATGCGCCCAGGTCTCCGCCCAGTCTTCCCATGGGTGCACACTGGCGTACGCACTGACGAAGTGCGCTTGCCAATCCGGCGGCGGGCCGGCGCTGTAATGCCGTTCCAGCGCTTCGGCGTAATCGATTCGCTCGTCTCCGAACACGTTCCTGAAACCGTCTAGCCACGTCGTGTCGCGCACCAGCCGGTCCCAGTAGTAGTGGCCGGATTCGTGGCGGAAGTGGCCGAGTAGCGTGCGGTAGGGCTCGTCCATCTGATCGCGGATGCGCTCGCGCTCAGCGGCATCGGCCTCGGCGATGTTGATCGTGATGACGCCGTCCATGTGACCGGTGAGCACGCTTTCATGTGCGCCTGCCGGAGAAGCCGTGTCAGCCAGAAAGTCGAAGCCCAGCCCGCCGGGCTCGCTGTCATGTGACGACACCGGCAGACCCAGGCGCAGCAGTGAATACACCAGCCGCCGTTTTTCGCCCTCCAGCGTGCGCCACCGTTCCACGTTGCCGTCAACGCTCAGGTCGGGAATGACGCGGTTCAGGCGGCAAGACAGGCAGAAGCGCTCGTCGCTTTCGGCCGGCACCGCCCAGTTGCAGGCCATGTGGTCGGTGTAGTTGCCGCACAGACGGTAGCGGGAGGATTCCCCCACCGGCTGCCACGAGTCTTCGCGGTCGAATTCGAGCGCCAGCAACTGCGTGCGCTCGGGCAGAAAGGCCAGCGTGGCGCCGCAACGCGTGCAGGAAGTGTTGTCGAAATACAGGCGGTTGCCGCACTTGCCGCAGGCGAACAGTTTCATTGAAGTCTTCTCCGTTTCCGGTCGGGCGCGAGCCATCCGGCTGCCTCACGCTCGTCCTGTCAGGCCACTATGCCTGACCCGAGAGAGTGCAGGCGCGGAACTGTCCGCTTGTTTCAGTTCACTCCCGGGTGACTCCGAATACATAGGCCGACTGCGCGCTGCCGAGCACGTGGTCCGACAGCGCCTGCCTTCCGGCATCTTCACCGGCCGCCCCGGCCACCACATGCAGCGGTAGCAGATGTTCCTCTTCGGGGTGCGATGCCCGTGCCGAAGGAGCTTGCTCCCAATCCGTCAGTGCCTTTGAGCGCGCCGCAGCGGGCAGGGCGACGACCTGTGTCAGCCAGTCGTCGAAGGCCACCGAATCCTCATCCAGCCCGGTGTTGTCGCGGCGGAAGCGACGCATGTTGTGGAAGCTCATGCCGGTGCCGACGATCAGCACGCCCTCGTCGCGCAGTGGCGCGAGCGCGCGGCCGAGGGCCAGATGTTCGGCCGGGTCCAGCCCCGCGCGAAGTGACAACTGCACCACCGGAATCTCGGCTTGAGGGTTGATCAGCTTGAACGGGACGAACACGCCGTGATCCAGCCCGCGCGAGTCGTCGCGTGCCACGGGCAGATCGGCCTCCGTCAGCAGTGCTGTGACGCGTTCGGCCAGCGCAGCATCGCCGCGTGCCGGCCACTGCAGACGATAGGTGTGCTCGGGGAAGCCGTAGTAGTCGAACAGCAGCTCGTGCTGTTCGCGCGCATTGACGGTGAAGGCGTCGGCCTCCCAGTGCGCCGAAATCACCAGCACCGCACGTGGCTTCTGCCCGATCAGATCCGGCACGGCGCGCAGCCAGTCGCCCATGTGATCCCACGCGTCGGGTGGGTTCCAGTCCATGAAGAAGCAGGGCCCGCCGCCGTGCGGGATGAACAGGGTCGGCAGACGTTCGGTATTGCTCATGTTGTACTCCTTGAATGAAAAAGGCCCGGACTCGCCGGGCCTTTTGAGTGCTTGCAGGCGACTGTCAGAAGGGCAGGCCCAGCTTGCGATCGAGCGAGGCCTCACCGCCGCCGCGCAGGAAGATCGCCACGGCCAGCAGCAGCCACATCAGCGGGTACTCGTAACCGCCTGCGCTCCAGAAGAAGCCGTTGGGAATGTGCACCGTCAGCGCCACACCCAGCAGCACGGCCACGCCGAGGGCGGCGGGGCGGGTCAGCAGGCCCAGTACCAGCGCCAGACCACCGAAGAATTCGACAAAGCCGGCGAGGAAGGCGAACACGATGCCCGGCTCCAGGCCGAGGTTGCCGGCGAAGAACTGGCCGGTCGCTTCCAGCCCGTGGCCACCGAACCAGCCGAACAGCTTCTGTGCGCCGTGCGGCATCAACAGCAGGCCGGTGGTGATGCGGACAATCGGCCAGGCCAGCGGTGCCAGCCCATCGAGACTGCGGCCGATGCCGGCCAGTGCGGAATTGTTCGTGTTCATGTTGGTTGCTCCCGTGGGTTTGAAGTTTCTTGTGTGTTGCTGGAGTGCATGATGCAGTGGTTCTGAATCGGCGTGAAGACGGCTAATATGCAACTCATGGTTGATGAAACGGAAACCTTTGGCGGCGCACTCGACGACGTCCGCGCGTATTGCGCGGTAGTCGAGTTCGGGACGGTGTCGGCGGCTGCGCGGCTGCTCGGTGAAACCAAGGGCTCGATCAGCCGACGCGTGTCGCGGCTGGAGCGACGTCTTGGCGTCGGCTTGCTGGCGCGCACGCCGCGTGCGGTGTCGCCCACCGAAGAGGGCGAGGCCTTTTTTGCCAGTGCGCGTGAATCACTGCGGATGCTCGACGATGCGGTCGAAGCGGCGCACGCCTCGCGCGCCGAGCCGCGCGGCCATCTGCGTGTGACGGCGCCCATCGATTTCGGCATGGATGTGCTGCCCCCGTTGCTGGTGCGTTTTCGCGAACTGCATCCGCGCATCACGATCGAGATGTTGCTCAACGATGCCTCGCTGGATCTGGCTGCCAACCGCATCGACCTTGCGCTGCGCGCCACCGGCGGAGAGTTGCCGGACATGGGTTATCGCGCATCACCGCTGGTTGCGTTCAGCATAAACCTGTACGCCGCGCCGGGGTATCTGGCCGCACATGGCGAGGTGGCCGCGCCGGCCGATCTGGCGCGGCATGTGCTGGTCGCTTCGCGTGAATCCGGTACGGCCGTGAGCCTGCGTCTGCTCGATCGGCGAGACAAGGTCGAGGCAGTCACCCTGCCGGCGGCGGTGCGCAGCTCGGACTTTGCAAGCGCCCTGCGGCTGGCCGTGGCCGGTGCTGGCATTGCCTCGATTCCGGCACCGGTGGCGGCAGCCTGGGTGGCGGCCGGGGCCTTGCAGCGTGTGCTGCCGGAGTGGCGAGTGGCCGACGCCCGCCTGTTCGCGATCAGCCTTGGCGGGCGTGATGCGCCAGCACGGGTGCGGGTATTCCGTGATTTCCTGCGGGCAGAGCTCGAAGCGCAGCTTTCATCCGCGTGACATCGTTGCGCGGCACAATTGAGCGCACACGCTTCAGCGGCGCAGCGGGTCGAGCAGGGGGCTGAGGCCGTTGTGATCGAGTTCCTGCATCAGCGCCAGCAGACGGCCGATTTCGCCCTTGGGGAAGCCTTCGCGGGCGAACCAGTTCAGGTAGTTGCCCGGCAGGTCGGCGATGACCCGACCCTTGTACTTTCCGTAGGGCATCTGGCGGGTCAGCAGCAATTCAAGGTCTTCGGGATTCATCAGTTTCGGAAAATTGCGTAAAAGCTGTCGATTTCGGTCGCGGCTCTTCGACAAGCTTACGGGAACAGCCCCGATTCAGCGGAGAACAACATGAAATACCTGTGTCTGGTCTATGGCGAAGAAGCGCCGATGCGCGAACAGCGCGATCGCCATTGTATGGATTACGTCGAAAAACTCATCGCCAGCGGCCACTTTGTTGCCGGGCAGGCGCTGCAGCCGGTCGAGACGGCGACCACCGTGCGCGTGCGCAACGGCAAGGTGTCGGTCACCGACGGGCCGTTTGCCGAAACGCGTGAGCAACTGGCCGGCTTCTATCTGATCGAGGCGGCCGACCTGAATGCGGCGATCCAGGTCGCCGCCGGCATTCCGCCGGCGCAGATCGGCAGCATCGAAGTGCGTCCCATCCGCGAACTGCAGCCCGACTGACAAGGAGAGCATCTTATGAGCAGCAACGTACATTCCCTGATCGCCCACCTTTCGTGCCGCAAGGCTGCGGATGCGATCGATTTCTACGGCAAGGCCTTCGGCGCCGAGGCGCTGGCGGTGCACAAGCTGCCCGACGGCATGCTCATGCATGCCGCGCTGCGCCTGGGTGACGCGGTGTTCTACCTTGGCGAAGCCATGGCCGAGTGCGGCTGCCCCTCGCCGGCCGACCTGGGCGGCAGCGGCGTCACGCTGAATCTTCCGGTGGATGACTGCGACGCCTCGTTCAAGCGCGCACTCGATGCCGGATGCACGGCGCAGATGCCGCCCGAGGACATGTTCTGGGGTGATCGCTACGCGGTGGTGGTGGATCCCTTCGGTCATCGTTGGTCGCTGGCGCAGCATGTGCGCGACGTGTCGCACGAAGAGGTCGAGCGCGCCGGTGCCGAGTTCTGCTGCAAGCCGCAATGAGCGACGCCGTACGCGACGCGATCGAGTCTGCCTGGCGGGCTGACTCGCGTCGCGTGCTGGCCACGCTGATTCGCCTCCTCGGCGATTTCGATACCGCCGAGGAGGCCTTGCACGAGGCATTCCGCGCCGCGCTCGAACAATGGCCGCGCGACGGCGTGCCGGGCAATCCGGCGGCCTGGCTGGTGTCCACAGGGCGATTCCGCGCCATTGACGGCATCCGGCGCCAGCGCCGTTTCGAGCCGCTGGAAGAGCCCGACGCCGAGGTCGATCCGGCCAGTCTTGACCCCGCCGAACCGGAGCTGCTCGAAGACGACCAGTTGCGTCTGATCTTCACCTGTTGCCACCCCGCGATCGCGCCCGACGCGCAGATCGCGCTGACCCTGCGCGAAGTCTGCGGGCTTGCCACCGAGGAGGTCGCGCGCGCCTTTCTCGTTCCGGCGCCCACGCTGGCGCAGCGCATCGTGCGCGCCAAAGCCAAGATCCGCGACGCGCGCATTCCGTATGAGGTGCCGGGCGCGGCAGAGCTGGCCGAGCGCCTGGCGAGTGTGCTGCGCGTGATCTATCTGGTGTTCAACGAAGGCTATGCCGCGTCCGATGGCGAGGCGCTCACGCGGGCCGATCTGTGCGCCGAGGCCATCCGTCTGGCGCGTCTGTTGCTGCGTCTGTTGCCCGAACCGGAGGTGGCCGGGCTGCTGGCGCTGATGCTGCTGCACGAGTCGCGCCGCGCCGCGCGCACCGATGATGCCGGCGAGCTGGTGCTGCTCGACGCGCAGGACCGCAGTCTGTGGAATGCCGAGCTGATCGCCGAAGGATGTCTGCTGGTCGAAACCGCGCTGAGCTCGCGCCGCTTCGGCCCGTACTGCCTGCAGGCCGCCATTGCCGCCGTGCATGCTGAGGCGGCGCGTGCCCAAGACACCGACTGGCCGCAGATTGTCGGCCTGTACGACGTATTGCTGCGTGTTGAGCCGTCGCCGGTGGTGGAGTTGAACCGCGCCGTGGCGGTGGCCATGCGCGACGGGCCACAAGCCGGTCTGGCGCTGATTGAGGTCTTGCTCGAACGCGGCGAACTGGCGGACTACGCATTGGCGCACGCGGCCCGCGGCGAACTGTGCGGACGCCTCGGGCGGCGCGATGATGCGCTTGCCGCCTGGGGCAGGGCGCTGGCGCTGACGCGCCAGGGCGCAGAGCGACGACATATCGAACGGCGCATTGCAGAACTTGGCGGCTGAATGTCGATTTGCGCGTGAGCCGTTCGACTACTCATCGAAGGCGCTGCATGGGCCGCGCCACATCCCGCAGGAGACTCGCATGAACACCAACAACGACGAAGCCAGCATCCGTGCCCTGATCGATACCTGGATGGACGCCACGCTGCACCGCGATGTGCCGCGCGTGACAGCGTTGTATGTAGCCGACGTGGTGTCCTTCGACGCCATCGGCCCGCTGCAGGTGCGTGGCATCGACGCCTGGCGCGCGCATTGGCAGAGCTGCATGGAGCAGTGTCCGGGCGACATGCACTTTCGCATCGACGACATTCACATCGAGGTGGGCGGAGACGTGGCCTTCTCGCGCTTTCTGCTGCATTGCGGTGCCACTTTGCCCGATGGCACCACGCACTCCGGCTGGATGCGCGGCACGGCGTGCTACCGGCGCGTAAATGGCGAATGGAAGATTGCACACGACCACTGCTCGGTGCCGTTTGATCCCGAGTCCGGCAAGGCGCTGGTCGAGCTGCAGCCCTGAGAGCGTCAGCTGAAGCGGCCGTGGATGAACACCACCCCGCCGACATCGCTCGACAGCTCCTGCAACTCGGTTCCGGCCGGCAGCAGGTGGAAGTCCTGACGGCACAGCAGGATGTCGCCGCAGAACACTTCACCCGATACGAGCTGGATTTCGGTGTCGCGCGTGCAGGTCACGGCCGGCAGGCTCGCGCCGGGGGCGAGACGCAGAAAGCGTGAGACCAGCTCGTCGTCGTGCCACAGGGGCTTTTCCTCGACGCCCTCGGCGAGCGGCCGCCAGATGCCGTTCTCGATGGTGACGGTGACGGGCGCCGCGCCCTCGCCCGGCAACAGCCCGCCGAGCAGTTCGATCACTAGGCCGACCGTGCTGCCCAGCGAACTGCCGCGCAGATAGGTCAGGCAGCCATCGCGCGAGGTGATGGTGGCGTGGCGGCTGCCTGGCGCGGAGACGTGGTAATCGCCGGGGCCGAGATCCAGCTCGCCCATCTGCATCGAACCGCACAGCACGATGCCCTCTTCGAGGTGGCGGTGGCGGTGCGGCGGCAGGCTGGCCCCGGGCGCCAGTTCGATCAGCACCGAGCTGCCGTGTGCGCCGTCGTACAGGGTTTTGGTGCGTACGCCGGCCTTCAGGCTGCGCCACGCGCCAGCGTTGGTGCGCACGGTACGCTGGCCAGCGTGGGCCGCCGCGCTGGCCGCCACTCGGGCGAGCAGGCGGCTGCGTGTGGCCTCGTGTGCGGCGGCGGTGCGCGGCGTTTCGCCGAGCGCCGGGGCGAACAGGTCGAACAGTTCCTGTTGGTCGTCTTGGTCGTTCATGGTGCTTCCCTTGCGCCCGGCGCCGCGGGCTCCAGTTCCTTGCGCAGTTGCAGCAGCGTGCGTCGGATCAGCGACTTCACCGTGCCCAGCGGCAGGCCGGTGTGCTCGGCCATCTCGTCGTGCGTCATGCCGCGGAAAAACGCCAGCGCCAGCAACTGACGCGGCAGCGGCTCGACCGTTTGCAGCTGCGCGTGCAGGCGTGCGTGTTCGGTGACGGCGAGCAGCAGGTCGAGCGGGTCGCTGCCGCCGGCTTCGTCTGCCGCACGGTCGAGCGCCGCCTCGTCGCTGACCTCGGGTCGGGCGTTGCGGCGCAGCGTATCGAGGGCGCGTGAGCGGGTCATGGTCATGACCCAGGCCACCGCCAGGCCGCGCTCGGCATCGAAACGCGGCGCCTGACGCCAGACCTGCCAGAACACGTCTTCGGTGATTTCCTCGGCCAGTTCGCGCGAGCGCGCGATGCGCAGCGCCAGCCCATACACCTTGCCGTGCAGCGCCTCGTAAAGCTCACCGAGCGCGGCTTCGTCACGTTCGACGATGCGCTCGATCCAGCTGCGCAAGCGGGCGTCGTCGTCGCCAGACGTGACGGCACAGCCCGGCGCAGCGGCTGCGGGCCGTTGGGTGTCGTCGTTTCCGTCAGTGAGCAATCGGCGTGCCTCGTCATGCGCAAGTCCCGTCATTCTATGGCGGTCGCCGGGGTCTGGCGCCGCTCACTCACTGATACGCAGCAAATCCGCGGCCGGATGCAGCGATTTGCGAAAGATTTCCTTACATCTGTTGATGCATCCAGCCCGGCCTTGCTTGCGTAAAGCCAGCAGGTACCCCAAGCGGGACCGCCTGTTTTCAAACGACGTGTCCAGACTTCAAAGGAGAATCACATGTCCACACTTCGCTCTATCGTCGCAGCTTCGCTGATCGTCTCGGCCTCTTCGGCCATGGCCATGGTCGACAACGCCAAGCTGCCCGAACCCGTGCGCGTGCCGGCCGGCCAGGAAATGTCGCTGTGGTCCACCGGCATCGGCGACATCACCTACGCCTGCCGTGAAAAGGCTGACAAACCGGGCAGCTACGCATGGGCTTTCGTCGCGCCGGTCGCGACCTTGTTTGACAACGATCGCAAGGCCATCGGCAAGTATTACGGTGGCCCAACCTGGGAAGCGGCTGACGGCTCCAAGGTCACCGGCAAGCAAGTGGGTACGGCCTCCGGTGGCGACGGCAACATCGGGCTGCAATTGGTGCAGGCCGCTCCGGCCGAAGGCATGGGCGCCATGAAGGGCGTGACCTACATCCAGCGCCTCAACACCAAGGGCGGCGTGGCGCCGGCCGCGGGTTGCGACAAGTCCAGCGTGGGCAGCGAGCAGACCGTGCGCTATCAGGCCGATTACGTGTTCTACCGCGCGAAGTAATCGCGCGCTCCTCCTCGCTGCCCGCTCCGGGGCGGCGTTCGGGCCCGGCGGATTCGTCCGTCGGGCCTTTTTCATTTGCGCTCCGCGCGACTTAAGGTTTCCCTAAGAATCGGCTTCGACAATGGCTTCCGTGTTCAACGGAGTAAAGCCAATGAGTCCGTCCCGCGCTGTGCCTGATATCCGCCAGACAGATCCGGGTTGCTGGATCGTGTCGCGTCCAGGGTCGATGTTGCGCAAGCCGTTCGAGCGATTCGTCGCGCGCCAGTTTGCCGACCGCTTTGGCGCCCGCATTTCACGCTTCATGCCGGAACTGCACGGGGTCGTCGACGCTGATGCGAATCTGCGCGCGGTGGTCGGGCTGTGTCCGGCGGCATCCGGCGCACTGTTCCTCGAGCGCTACCTCGACCAGCCGGTCGAGCAGCTGTTGTCGGCCAGGCTGGGCCGCGAGGTCGCGCGCGGTCGCATTGTCGAAGTGGGCAACCTCGCGGTGGCCGGGCCGTCGGGCGTGCGTCTGCTGCTTGCGCCGCTGACGGCGCGGCTTGCCGAGGCCGGTTACGAATGGGTGGTGTTCACCGGCACCGAGTTGCTGCGCAATGCCTTTCATCGCAACGGCCTCGCTCCCATCTATCTGACCGATGCCGACCCGCATCGGCTCGGATCCGAGAGGGAAGATTGGGGCAGCTACTACGCGCACAAGCCGTGCGTGATGGCGGGCCGCATCGAGGAGGGCTGTGCTGCGCTCCTCGGCGAGGAGCATTCTCCGGGGCGACCCGGGCGGGAGGGAAATCATGTCCTCACGGCCTGATGACCTCTTTGCCGCGATTGCCGCCCGACGCAACCAGACGGTGCTGATCGAAGCCGACATGCGGCTTGATGGTGCCGAGGTGAGCGAGCTTGTGGCGGCGCGTTCGGCCCGCCTGCGCCGTCTGGGTTGCCGTCGCGTCGCGCTGTCACTCGACAACGGTCTGGACTGGGCCTTGTGGGATCTGGCGCTGCTGCACGCCGGGATCGTGGCGGTTCCGTTGCCGACGTTCTTCTCTCCGCAACAACGGCGTCATGTGCTGGATGCAGCCGGTGTCGATTGCGTGATCGGGCCTGAAACGCCTGCGCTGGAGCAGATCGGTTTCCGGCCGGAAGATGACCGCATCGCCCTGCGTGAGCCGCTCGACGCGCGGCGTCTGCACGCCGGCACCGCCAAGATCACCTTCACCTCGGGCACGACCGGACGCCCCAAGGGCGTGTGTCTGGACGCGGCAACACAGCTTGCCGTCGCCGACAGCCTGCGGCTGGCCACGGCGGATGCGGGGGTGGCCCGCCATCTGTCGGTACTGCCGCTGCCTTTGCTGCTCGAAAACATCGCCGGCCTGTATGCGCCGCTGCTGGCGGGAGTCGAGGTGGACCTCGCGCCGCTTGCCGAGGTGGGGCTGTGCGGTTCGAGCCGTCTTGACGCCGTGCGGCTATTGGCGCTGCTGCGCAGCCGTAGCCCCAACAGCATCATCCTCACCCCGCAAATGCTGCTGGAGGTCGTCGTCGCGCTCGAACGCGGCGCACGCGGCCCGGATTCCCTGCGCTTTGTTGCCCTGGGCGGCGCGTGCGCTGCGCCGGGTCTGTTGCAGCGCGCGGCGGACGTGGGGTTGCCGGTGTTCGAAGGCTACGGTCTGTCCGAGTGCGGCTCGGTCGTGTGCCTGGCTACGCCGGCGCAGCGACGGATCAGCTCGGTCGGCCGCCCCTTGCCGCACTGCGAGCTGCGCGTTGCCGCCGACGGCGAACTGCTGGTGCGCGGGCCACGCATGCTGGGCTATCTCGGCGAAGCGCCACCGTCCGGCGAATGGCTGCCCACGGGCGATCTGGGCGTCATCGACGCCGACGGCATGGTGAGCTTGAGCGGCCGCAAGAAGCACCTGTTCGTGACCGCCTGGGGGCGCAACGTGTCGCCCGAGTGGGTCGAGGCCGAGCTGGTCGGCCAGGCGCCGATTGCGCAGGCCTGGCTGTACGGCGAAGCCATGCCCGAGAACCTGGCGCTGCTCGTTCCGCGTCGCGCCGATGTGAGCGACGAGGTGCTGGCCGCCGCCGTGGCCGCCGTCAATCGCGAGCTACCCGATTACCTGCGCGTGCATCGCTGGCTGCGCGCGGATGAAGCCTTCACGCCAGCCAATGGCCTGGCGACCGATAACGGCCGCCTGCGTCGTGACGCCCTCGCAGAGCGCTATCGCGAAGTGATCGCGTCATTTCACTCCCCCGTACTGCAAGGAGAACCGACATGAATTTCCATGACAGCCTGATCGAGCGCACCGCCGCCGACCGCGAGTACCTGCTGGCGGCCCCGATCCTCGCGGATCTGGCCGAAGGCCGTGTTACGCGCGAGAGCTACATCGCCTTTCTCGCCAATGCCTACCACCACGTGCGCCACACCGTGCCGCTGCTGATGGCCTGCGGCGCACGCCTGTCCGAGCGCCTCGACTGGCTGGGCATGGCAGTGGTCGAGTATGTGCAGGAAGAGGCCGGCCACGAGCAGTGGATTCTGGACGACCTGCGCGCCTGCGGCGCCGACGTGCGCAAAGTGCGGGAAGGCCAGCCCTCGCTGCCCATTGAGCTGCTGGTGAGCTATGTGCATGACCGCATCGCCCGCATCAACCCGGTCAGCGTCTTTGGCATGGTGCTGGTGCTCGAAGGCACGAGCGTGCAGCTCGCGAGCTGCGCCGCAGACACGCTGCAGCAGCGCCTGGGGCTGCCGGACGAGGCGTTTACGTATCTGCGCTCGCACGGCGCGCTTGATGTCGGGCATCTGGAAGTGTTCCGCGGGCTGATGGAAAAGCTCTATCACCCCGAAGACCGTGAAGCCGTCGTGCACACCGCAAGCGTCGTGTATCGCCTGTACGGCGACATGCTGCGCGAGCTGCCGCGCGCCAAGATGGCGCTGGCGGCCTGAGAGGCGATGATGAACATCCACGACAAACGCATTGTCGTTACCGGCGCGAGCGGTGGCATCGGGCGTGAGCTGGTGCGGCGCCTGAGTGCAGATGGCGCAAGGCTGTTGCTGGTCGGGCGCCAGCAGGCTCCACTCGATGCACTGGCAGCGCAGGCGCCTGAGCGGGTGCGCACGGTATGTGCCGACCTCAATACGCCAGAGGGGCGCGATGCGGTGCTGGCGGCGGCGCGTGCATGGGGCGGTCTGGATGGTCTGGTGCAGTGTGCCGGGGCCGGCGGCTTCGGGCTGCTCGATGAGCAGGACGACGCCACGCTGACATCGCTGATCGACACCAATGTCACCACCGTACTGCAACTCACGCGGCGTCTGCTGCCACTGCTGCGCGAGGCAGACGAGGCCGTGATCCTCAACGTCGGCTCCACGCTGGGCTCCATCGGTCACCCGGGTTTTGTCGCGTATTGCGCCAGCAAGTTTGCCTTGCGCGGCATGTCCGAAGCGCTGCGCCGTGAGTTGGCCGATACGCGCATTCGCGTGCTGTACGTTGCGCCGCGCGCTACACAGACGGCCATGAATCCCGCCCGTCTGGTGGCCATGAACCGTGATCTCGATGTCGCCATGGATCCGCCGGAGCGTGTGGGTGCTGCGGTGTACGCAGCGCTGCGCAGCGGCCGTGACGAGACCTACATCGGTTGGCCGGAACGCCTGTTCGTGTGGCTCAACGGCTTGCTGCCGCGCTGCGTTGACCAGGCGTTGCGCCGCCGTCTGCCGACCATCCTGCGTTTTGCCCGTGACCCGTCAACCGAGAGAACCCCGCTATGAACAAGACCGTGCGCAACATCCTGCTCCTCACCGCCTGCCTGTGGAATCTGTCGGCTTTCGCGCTCGACGAACGCAGCACTCAGCGGCTGGAGTATCTGCAGCACAGTTGGGCTGCCATCAACTACCGCCTGCCGCCGGACGAGCGTGAAGCCGCCTTTGAGCGTCTCGACGCGGAAGCCCGCGCAGCATTGAGCGAGGCGCCGGCTGCGGCCGAACTGCTGATCTGGCATGCCATCATCCAGGCCAGTTGGGCACGTGAGAAGGGTGGCCTCGGGGCACTCGATCTGGTCAAGAAAGCGCGTGCCAACCTTGAAGCGGCTCTCACGCTCGACCCCACCGCGCTCGACGGTTCGGCCTATACCAGCCTGGGTTCGCTGTACTACCAGGTGCCGGGCTGGCCGGTGGGCTTCGGTGACGATACGCGCGCCGAGGAGCTGCTGAGGAAGGCGCTTGAGCTCAACCCTGAAGGCATCGACCCGAACTACTTCTATGGCGATTATCTGTTCCGCGAGAAACGCTATGATGAATCGCGCGTCGCCCTGCTCAAGGCGCATGCCGCCGCTGCGCGGCCAGGCCGTGAGGTGGCGGATGACGGGCGCCGTGCGGAAGTCAGCGCGTTGCTGGCGAAAGTGGACAAGAAGCTGAACTGACTCGACAGCCAGAGGAAGGGGAATGCGGGTACTGCTGGTCGAGGATGACGCGGATCTGGGCGAGGGAATTCGGGTGGCGCTCAAGCCCGAGCGCTACACCGTCGATTGGTTGCAGGATGGCCGCAGTGCGCTGCATGCCCTGTCCAACGAGAGCTTCGACATCGCCATCCTTGATCTCGGCCTGCCGCGCATGGACGGGCTTGAGGTGCTGCGCGCCTTGCGCGCGGCCGGCAATCCGCTGCCGGTGCTGGTGCTGACCGCCCGTGACGCCACGTCCGACCGCATTGCCGGGCTGGATGCCGGCGCTGACGACTACCTGATCAAGCCGTTTGACGTTGCCGAACTGAAAGCACGGCTGCGGGCCCTGTTGCGGCGCAGTTTCAACCGACCGCAACCGGAGCTGGCGTATCGCAACATCTCGCTCGATCCGGCCACGCAGACCGTCACACTCGACGACAAGCCGGTGTCGCTGACGCGCAAGGAATTCCTGCTGCTGCACGAGCTGCTAAGCCAGCCGGGGCGGGTGTTCACGCGCGACAAGCTGCAGCAGGTGCTGTACGGCTGGGACGAGGATGTCGAGAGCAATGCCCTCGAAGTGCATGTGCACCACCTGCGGCGAAAGTTCTTCCCGGAACTGATTCGCACCGTTCGCGGTGTGGGCTATCTGGCGGACAAGGCATGAGGCGTTCCATCCGGTCGAGGGTGATGTTCTCGGTGCTCGGCTTGCTCGCCGTGGCCATGACATTGCTGTCGGCCAAGGGTTACATCGACGCCCTGCATGAAACCGAAGAGTTGTTCGACGCCCAATTGGCGCGCAGCGCCCGCCTGATCCTCGGTATGGTCGACGCCGGACTCGATCCGCAGCGCCGCCAGGCCGTGCAGGGCGCACTCGACGCGGCGATCGCGCGCAGCGGCAGCGCCGAAGATGGACACCGCTACGAGACCAAACTTGCATTCCTGCTGCTCGACGGTACAGGTCAGGTGTTGCTCGAATCGGCCAGTACGCCTGCCGGCTTGGCCGGGCTGCTTCCGCCTGCAGATGGCGCGCAGCGGCTGCCCGGTTACCACAACGTGCGCGCGGCTGGCCATGGCTGGCGCGTATTCGTGCTCGGCGGAGACAGTGATGGCGCTGTGCGCTGGGTGGTCGTCGCCGAACGGGACGATGTGCGCGGCGAACTGATCGGCAGCATTACCTTGCGCAGCCTGTTGCCGGATGCGGTCGGCCTGCCGCTGATTGCCTTGCTGGTGTGGCTCGCGATCAGTTGGGGGCTTGCGCCGCTGCAGCGCATGGTTGCCACCATTCGCTCGCGCGACGCAGACAATCTGGCGCCGATGTCGATGGCGCCTCTGCCCGCCGAACTGGAACCCGTGATTGCCGCGCTCAACCGCTTGCTGGCGCAGGTCGATGCCGTGCTCGAGCGCGAGAAGCGCTTTCTCGCCGATGCCGCGCACGAGCTGCGTACGCCACTGGCCGTGCTGCGCATCCAGGCGCAGAACGCCGTCGAGGCGGCGGACCCGGCGGATCGTGAGCAGTCCCTGCGCGCGCTCGGCGGAGGCGTCGAGCGCGCTACGCGGGTGGTCGAACAGTTGCTGACCTTGGCCCGGCTGGAGCCAGGGGCGGTTGGCCTGGAGCGGGGATGGCACGATGTTGGCGCGCTGGTGCGCGAAGAGTTGGCAGAGCTGACGCCGCTGGCTCTGGCGCGCGGACAGGACATTGCCTATTCCGGCGGTGAAGTGCTCGATCTGCGCATGGAGTGCGATGCAGCCGGTATCGGCACGCTGCTGCGCAACCTCGTCGGCAACGCCATTCGCCATGCGCCTCAGGGCGGGCGGGTGCGTGTCGGTCTGGAGCGGGTGGATGGGGCATTGCGTTTGTGCGTTGAAGACGATGGTCCCGGTGTGCCGGAAGCGGACAGGGCGCGTCTTGCCGAGCGTTTCTGCCGACTGGATGACGATGGCGGCGCCGGCCTGGGGTTGTCGATCGCCCGGCGGGTCGTCGAATTGCACGGCGGCCGCCTTGCATTCGGTGCTTCGCCGCTGGGCGGACTATGCGTGACTGTGGAATTTCCGGTGCGCACCGTCGCGGACTGAGCGGCCGCGCTTCTCAGGCCTCCACCCGCCCGCTGCCATTGCAGGCGGGGCACACATCTCCCGTGTCGCTGAGCAGGCCGGAGCCGTCGCAGTTCGGGCAGGTCCGGCCTCTGGGCGCGGGCTTTCGTCCCAGATGCAGACGAAAGCGGCGCTCAAACGAGTTGAAGAACCAGTTCAGCAGTTTGACGACGACATTAATCATGCAGGTCGGAGGCGCATCGCTCCGTCCGGGTTCCGCGGCGTAGGAAGTGCTTACACCCAGTAGCGCGGATAACTGCCGCGCTTGCGTAGGTTGTTCACCACCAGAGCCACCGCAATGATCGCGAGCGAGCCGAGCAGCACCGGCGTGAGCAGGAAATCCGGCGTTGCGTGGCTGGCAATGACCACCATCGGGTTGGCGCCCGCCGGCGGGTGGACCACGCGCAGCGCCTGCATCGCGCCCAGCGAGAGCCCGGTGGCAAGCGCCATGCTGAGCCAGCCGTCACCGATCAGCCACAGGGCGAGCAGACCAAAGGCCGTGGCGACCAGATGACCGCCGAGGATGTGGCGCGGCTGTGCCAGCGGGCTGTCCGGCAGGCCGAAGGCGAGTACGCAGGTCGCGCCGAACGGCGCCATTTGCCACACGTAGCCGGAGGCCTCGGTAAGCCAGCCGGTGATGGCGATGGCGAGAATGGCGCCAAGGGTCGAGATGATGAGGAAGCGCACCGGTGGGGCGGGTGGCAGCGTGACGGTTGTGGAGGGCGTCGGGGCTGAGGTACGGGAGGCGTCGGACATGATGATCTCCAGAGGCGATGTGCCGGATAAGGGCCGAAGGTGGCCACGAGCGGAAGGTAGACTGATCGGTATACAAAGTAAACCGATCGGTGTACTTTTTTTGGTGCGCGCGCCATACTCGGCCCATGAAAAAACGCGAAGATCTCGTCCAGAGCGCCTTTGACTTGTTCTATCGACAGGGCTTTCACGCTACCGGCGTCGACCAGCTCAGTCGCGAGGGCAACGTCACCAAACGCACCCTGTACCGTTATTTCCCGACCAAGGAAGAGCTGGTGCAGGCCGCGCTGCGTCATCGCGACGAGCAGTTCCTGTTGAAGATGCGCACGCGCGTGGAGGCCGAGCCGGTGCCGGCCCGGCCGGCGGCGTACGTGGAGTTCGTCATCGAATGGACTCGCGAGCCCGGCTTTCACGGCTGCGCCTTCATCAATGCTGCCGCCGAGTTTCCGGCTGCATCGGATGCCGCGCATGGCATCGCCGCCGAGCACAAGCGCCTGCTGCGTGACTACCTCGTGGGTGTGTGCCGCGAGGCGGGGCTGGCCGCGCCGGAATCAACCGCCATGCAGATATTCCTGCTGGGGGAGGGGCTGACGGTGGCGGCGCAGGTGTCCGGCCCCGATGAAGCGCTGGAGCGTGAAGCCCGCGCACTGGCAGCGGCGCTCACTCAGTCGGGCAAATGAAAAGGGCGACGGTTTGCACCGTCGCCCTTTTCCATTTTCAGCCGTTCAGTTTCAAGCCGCCTTGGCTTCGCCCACGCTGTGGCCGCTGACGCGGTTCACGCCGCTGATCAGTGCCTTGATCGAGGCCGTGACGATGTTGGGGTCGATGCCCACACCGTAGCGGTCGCCGGCCACGCCGGGCGCCGTCACTTCGATGAAGGCGCAGGCCTGGGCGTGGCTGCCTTCGCCCACCGACGGCATCGAGCGCTCCTCGAAGCTGCGCACGTCAATCGCGAAGCCTTGCGCACGCAGCGCATGCACGGCGGCGTCGATGGGGCCGTTGCCCTCGCCGGTGAGCATGTGCGTGACGCCGTCCTTCTCCACCGTGATGCGAATGCCCTGCACCTTGCCCTGCTCGAACAGGTGGTGCTCGACGTAGCGCACGGGGCTGGCAGTGTCGATGTAGGTCTGGTTGAACAGCTTCCAGATCGACCCGGCCGTCATCTCGCCGCCTTCGGTGTCGGTCACGCGCTGCACTTCCGCCGAGAATTCCACCTGCAGACGGCGCGGCATGACCATGCCGTACTCGGCTTCGAGCAGGAAGGCGATGCCGCCCTTGCCGGACTGGCTGTTCACGCGGATCACCGAGTCGTAGCTGCGGCCCACGTCGGCCGGGTCCATCGGCATGTAGGGCACGTTCCACTTGGCGTCCGGCTTCTGCTTGGCGAAGCCCTTCTTGATGGCGTCCTGGTGCGAGCCGGAGAAAGCCGTGTAGACCAGATCACCCACCCACGGATGGCGCGGATGCACCGGCAACTGCGTGCAGTGCTCGGCCGTGCGCGCGATGGTGTTGATGTCGGAGAAATCCAGCCCCGGCCAGATGCCCTGGGTGTAGAGGTTCATCGACAAGGTGACGAGGTCGACGTTGCCGGTGCGCTCGCCGTTGCCGAAGAGGCAGCCTTCCACGCGGTCGGCGCCGGCCATGATGCCCAGCTCGGCCGCGGCCACGGCCGTGCCGCGGTCGTTGTGCGGGTGCAGGCTGAGGATCACGCTGTCGCGACGGGCGAGGTTGCGGTGCATCCACTCGACCTTGTCGGCGTAGATGTTGGGCGTGGCCACTTCCACCGAGGCGGGCAGGTTGATGATGACCTTGTTGTCCGGCGTGGCGCCCCAGGCCGCGGTAACCGCATCGACCACTTCCTTGGCGAACTCGAGTTCGGTGTCGCTGAAGGTCTCGGGGCTGTACTGCAACACCCACTCGGTTTCCGGGTGCTGCGCGGTGAGCTCCTTGATGAGCTTGACCGCGTCCACCGCCATGGCCTTGACCTCTTCGCGGCTGAAGCCGAACACGACTTCGCGGAACTGGTCCGACGTGGCGTTGTAGACGTGCACGATGGCGCGGCGCGCGCCGGCAAGCGAGTCGATGGTGCGGCGGATGAGCGGCTCGCGCGCCTGCGTGAGGCCTTCGATGGTCACGTCCTCGGGGATGTGGCCTTCGTCGATGAGCTTGCGCACGAAGTCGAACTCGGTCTGCGAGGCCGACGGGAAAGCGACCTCGATTTCCTTGAGGCCGATCTCGCACAGCATCTTGAACATGCGCAGCTTCTTCTCGCCGTTCATCGGCTCGAAGAGGGCCTGGTTGCCGTCGCGCAGATCGGTACTCATCCAGATCGGCGGATGGGTGATCGTCTTGGTCGGCCAGGTACGGTCGGGGAGATTGACCGGCGGGTAGGCGTGGTACTTGGTGGACGGGTCTCTCAACATGTTCGCGCTCGCTTTAGCTATGTAAGGAGAGTGCCGGGCAGCCGGGCAGGGGACGAAAACGCGTGTGGCGCTTCGCTCTGCCTGTCGCCCCTGGCTTGTGGCCGGGTGGCGGTGCGCGGTATGTCGGGTCTCGATCCGCCGCGGGCATGGCCGTCACTTCGATGGGAGAAGTCTACGCCTGCGCTGCCGGCATGAGCTTGCGAACTCGGTGGTGATTCGGGGGTTGATTGGCAGAATGTTGCGCGAAAGTAAAATGATGTCGTATAACGTGCTCATACAGCCCATTCAGGCCGCACAAACATGAATCTCGACCGCTACGACCGCGCCATTCTCGAAACCCTTCAGCAGGACGGCCGCATCAGCAACCAGGATCTGGCCGACCGCATCGGCCTGTCGCCCTCACCCTGCCTGCGCCGCGTGCGCGCGCTGGAAGAATCAGGCCTGATCACAGGCTACCGTGCCGTGCTCGACCCCAAGGCGCTGGGTCTGTCACTGATGGCGCTGATCCACATCAGCATGGACAAGCACACGCCCGAGCGCTTCGCCAATTTTGAAGCGCGCATCGCCGAAATCCCCAACATCGTTGAATGCCTGCTCATCACCGGGCAACAGGCCGATTACCAGTTGAAGGCGGTCGTCACCGACATGGACGACTACCAGAACCTGCTGCTCAACCGCGTCACCCGCATCGAGGGCGTGACGGGGGTGCATTCGAGCTTCGTGATGCGCAGGGTGGTGGATCGGGGGGCGTTGCCAGTGGGGTGAGGTTGGAGATACGTGCCCCGAGCATGCGACGTGATGAGCACTGCCCACGAGCGCCTTAGGGATTGGGGCCTGCGTGAGTTGCATCGTCCGGCAACTGTTCGTCCTCCGAATCGTGACAAATTCTGGTCAACTTTCCGATGACGTATGCAATAACAAGCTTGAGGGTTTTCTGGGGGTCGTATTTTGCATTTCTGTGATGTCGTGTGAAGTCACTCCCCAACGGACTGCCAATTCGGACGACATCGGCTTCAGAGATCGCACGACCGAGTTGATGCGCGCACTGATTTCTAACCTTGTTTAAGCCGCGAAGGCTTGACGCAATTGAATCTGGAAGTTGATCCAAAGCTTCAACCAATAGGAGCTTCTGAGCGTACGAAAGAGAACTTCCTTCAATAATCTTGTCGCCTCGTGGCAAGTTCAGTCGAATAAGGCGTTCCAACAGATTCTCGCTAAATAGATGAGCTCGCAGAATAAGCATCACAGGATCAGTTTCGGTGCCTACCGCTTCAACAAATTTTGCGAACTCCAATTCCCGAAGCTCTTCGTGGGCACTATTGTTTGCTTGTGTCGTCATATTGAAATCTGCGAATCCAAGAAATAGTCACGGAAACAAACTTTGCCAACGAGAGCTAATTTAAGGAGTTTCGGGAGGTCACTACTTCTGCTTCCTGCTTTCACTAATCCAGTCCGACACCGCAAACAACAACCCCGACACCACAAACGTCAGGTGAATCAGCACCTTCCACATCAGTTGGTCGCTGGTCAGCGTGGTGCTCACCAGGAAGGCTTTCAGCAATTCGACGGCCGAGATGGCGACGATGGCGCTGATGAGTTTCATCTTGAGGTCGGCGAAGCCGACCTTGCCCATCCAGGCCGGGCGGTCTTCGTGGTTGCCGATGGCCAGCTTCGACACGAAGTTCTCGTAACCGCTGAATACGATGATGAGCAACAAGACCGCGATGAGGGCGGTGTCGACCAGGGTGAGGATGGAAATCACCGTGTCGTGCTCGATGATGCCGAGTGCCCCGCCGAACAGCGCGATCAGTTCCTTGGCGAACTTGATCAGCAGCACGCCGATGGCCAGGATCAGGCCGATGAAAAACGGTGCGAGCAGCCAGCGGCTGGCGAAGATGGTGGATTCGAGGATACGTTCGAACTTGCCGGCGTTTGGCTGCATGGTCGCCTCCGAGGCTGGGAGCGCAAAGGATAGCGCCGTGATGTCCTCGCCGCTCCGGAAAGTGCGTTTTCGGAAACACGCGCGCGCTATGGTGTGAGTTGCTGTCTGCGTTGCCCACCGCGGGTCGGTGTTGTGCGCGCTTGGTCAAGGAGAAGTTTTCTGCTGCAGGTGAATCTGGTCCGGATGGGGCCCATCACGAGGTGACGACATGAAATCGCTGAAACTCGAATTCCCCGGCCACGACGGAAGCCTGTTGGCGGCGCGGCTGGACTTGCCGGCCGGGGTGCCGCGTGGGTGGGTGCTGTTTGCGCATTGCTTTACCTGCGGAAAGGACATCTTCGCGGCTTCGCGTATCAGCGCCGGTCTGGTGGAGAGCGGGCTGGCGGTGCTGCGCTTCGACTTCACCGGGTTGGGGGCGAGTGAAGGCGAGTTTGCCAACACCAGCTTCAGCTCGAACGTGGCCGATCTGGTTTGTGCCGCAGAGCATCTGCGCGAGCACTATCAGGCGCCGACGGTATTGGTGGGGCACAGCCTGGGCGGGGCGGCGGTGCTGGCGGCAGCTGAGCACATTGCTGAAGCGAAGGCGGTGGTGACCGTTGGTGCGCCGGCCGAGCCGGTGCATGTGAAGCATCTGTTCGACGGGCACGAAGAGGCGATCCGCGCGCAGGGTGCGCTGGAGGTCGATCTGGGCGGGCGGCCGTTTACGATTACCAGCGACTTCCTGGACGACCTGGAAGCCACGCGCATCCGCGACCGGGTGTCGCACCTGGGGCGGGCGCTACTGGTGATGCATTCCCCGCGCGACGAGATCGTGAACGTCGATCAGGCTCGCCGTATCTACGAGGCGGCGCTGCATCCGAAGAGTTTCGTATCGCTCGATACGGCCGATCACCTGCTGCGCAAGCATGCGGACGCGAGTTATGTGGCACGCGTGATTGCGGTGTGGGCCGAGCGCTATCTGCCTGCGGTGGCGGAGCAGGAGGCGCTGGAGGCGGGCGTGGTGTTGGTTTCGCAAGTCGATCCGGATGGCTTTACTTGCACGGTACGGGCAGGCAGCCACACGCAGACTGCCGATGAGCCGAAGGCCATGGGTGGGGCGGATCTGGGGCCGTCGCCCTATGACTACCTGTTGGCGGGGCTGGGTGCGTGCACGGCGATGACGCTGCGCATGTACGCACGCCGCAAGAAGTTGGCGCTGGATGACGTGACGGTGAATCTGCGCCAGCGCCGCGTACATGCGGCGGACTGCGAGGCGTGTGAAGACAAGAGCGGGCAGATCACCGAGATCACGCGCGAGATTCGTATCACGGGTGATCTTGACGATGAGCAGCGTCAGCGCCTGATGGAAATTGCCGACAAGTGCCCGGTGCATCGCACGCTGATTGAGCCGATTCGCATCGTGACCACGTCGACCGACGACTGGTCCGAAAAGTAGCAAGGGCGGCCGGGCGATGGCCGCGTTTCGGCGATTGGTTTCTTCCGCGGCGCGGGAGAGTTTCATTCCATGAAGTCGAATGCTATTTTGCAATGCAAAATAGTTCGAGCAACATCATGAAAATAAAAGAAAAGATAAATCTTATGTCTTATATAAGAGTTATTGTTGCGGCGCGGCATGATGCCTATACTGTTTCACACGCGCTGCCGGTTTGGATGCCGACGGCGGGGGCAGGAGGCAAGACCGTGCGAGCGTGACCAGGTCAGCGGCGCGGCGGCCTTCGTGATCCACAACCGGCCTGATGGAGTACGCCATGACCACGACCCGAGAGCAGCAGATCGCCGCCCTGAAGCATGACTGGGCAACCAACCCCCGCTGGAAGGGCATCAAGCGCCCGTATTCGGCCGAAGACGTCGTGCGCCTGCGCGGCTCGATCCAGCCTGAAAGCACCCTCGCGCGCGTTGGCGCCGAGAAGCTGTGGAAGCTCGTCACCGAGACGCCGTATGTGAACTGCCTCGGCTCGCTCACCGGCGGACAGGCCATGCAGCAGGTGAAGGCCGGTGTGAAGGCCATCTATCTGTCCGGCTGGCAGGTGGCGGCCGACAACAACACCTATGGCGCGATGTATCCGGATCAGTCGCTGTATCCGGTCAATTCCGTGCCGCAGGTGGTCGAGGCCATCAACAACACCTTCCAGCGGGCCGATCAGATCCAGTGGAGCAAGGGCTTGAATCCGGGCGATGCGGGCCATGTTGATTACTTCGCACCGATCGTGGCCGATGCTGAAGCCGGTTTCGGCGGTGTGCTCAACGCCTTCGAGCTGATGAAGGCCATGATCCGCGCCGGTGCGGCCGGGGTGCACTGGGAAGACCAGCTTTCATCCGTGAAGAAATGCGGCCACCTGGGCGGCAAGGTGCTGCTGCCGACCAATGAATCCAATCAGAAGCTGATTGCCGCGCGCCTGGCCGCCGACGTGATGGGTGTTCCGACTTTGGTGATTGCCCGCACCGACGCCGAAGCGGCGGATCTGGTGACGAGCGACCACGACGAGAACGACAAGCCCTTCATCACCGGTGAGCGCACGCCGGAAGGCTTCTACCGCACCTACAAGGGCTTTGATCAGGCCGTGTCGCGCGCCGTGGCCTACGCCGAGTACGCCGACATGGTGTGGTGCGAGACCGGTACGCCGGATCTCGACTTCGCCAAGCGCTTCGCCGAAGCCGTGCAGCGCGTGCATCCGGGCAAGATGCTGGCCTACAACTGCTCGCCGTCGTTCAACTGGAAGAAGAACCTCGACGACGCGACCATCGCCAAGTTCCAACGCGAACTGGGCGCGATGGGCTACAAGTACCAGTTCATCACGCTGGCCGGAATCCACTCGATGTGGTTCAACGCGTTCGACCTGGCACACGACTACGCCCGTCGTGGCATGACGGCCTACGTCGAGAAAGTGCAGGAGCCGGAATTCGCCGCGCGCGAACACGGCTACACTTTCGCGTCACACCAGCAGGAAGTCGGCACCGGGTACTTTGACGATGTGACGACGGTGATTCAGGGGGGCAAGTCCAGCGTGACGGCGCTGACGGGCTCGACTGAGGAGGAGCAGTTCCACTGAGTCTTGCTGAATGTTTGTGTTGCGGATACGGCCACCTGCGGGTGGCCGTATCCGTTCCATCTCAGAGGGGCGCTTCGCCTTCGGCGCCCTCGCGCCGGAACAACGTGGCGTAGGCACCGTCGGTCTGCAGCAATGCGTCGTGCGTGCCGCGTTCCACGATGCGGCCATCTTCGAGAACGAGGATCTGCTGCGCATCCATGACCGATGACAGTCGGTGCGAGATGATCATGGTCGTGCGTCCTTCACGCAGTTCATTCAGCGCTTGCTGGATGGCGCGTTCGGTAGTGTTGTCGAGCGCCGAAGTGGCTTCGTCGAGGATCAGGATGGGGGCATCCTTTAGGAAGGCGCGGGCGATGGCGATGCGTTGGCGCTGGCCGCCCGAGAGTTGCGTGCCGTGCGCGCCGATGACCGTCTGGTAGCCGTGCTCTAGGCTTTCGATGAACTCCGCGATATGTGCTGCCTGTGCTGCGGCTGCGACAGCCTCCGGCGTGGCGTCAGCCAGTTCGCCATACGCGATGTTGTTGTGGATGGTGTCGTTGAAGAGCTGGACCTCCTGGGACACCACTGCAATCTGGCGGCGCAGGTCTTTCAGGTTGTACTGGTTGATGTCGATGCCGTCGACGAAGATCTGGCTATCGGCGCAGCTGTAATAGCGCGGGAGCAGGGTCGCCAGAGTTGATTTGCCGCTACCGGAGCGACCTACCAGGGCGCACGTCTGGCCGGGAGGGATTTCAAACGATACGCCCTGTAGCACCGGCGACGTCGAGGTGGCGTA
Organism: Pseudazoarcus sp. NS34; assembly: GCF_059703725.1. Lineage (NCBI taxonomy): Bacteria > Pseudomonadati > Pseudomonadota > Betaproteobacteria > Rhodocyclales > Zoogloeaceae > Pseudazoarcus > Pseudazoarcus sp. NS34. The sequence goes on along the minus strand of NZ_BAAKIZ010000003.1, from coordinate 313,322 downwards.
GGAGAAGTCGAGGTTGTCGACGCGGATCGATCCCGCGACCCGCTCGACGCGATGCGGTCCCCCTTCGCCCTCGGTGGCAACGTTGAAGAAGCCGAAAACATTCTCGGCCGCCGCCAGTCCGCGCTGCAGGTTCACGCTCAGTTCGGAGAGGTGGCGCATTGGTTTGGGCAGCAGCGCCGCGGCGGTGATGTAAGCGATCAGGTCGCCGGCGGTGGCGTCAGTGCGGAAATAGAGCACCAGAAACATCACGCCAGCGAGGGCGACTGCAGTGATGAGCTGAACGATGGGGGTGAACACCGCGCCGATCTTCACCAGCCGCAGCTGGCGCGCCATGTTTTCCTTGAGTGTCCGGCGGAAGCGTTGGTACTCCTGCTCCGAGGCGTCAAAGCTGCGCACCGTGCGATGCGCGCCCACCACTTCGGTCAGCACCTGGGTGACGTTGCCCATAGCCTTCTGGATGTCGCGGCTGATTGCGCGGAAGCGCTTTGCGCCGTGTCGTGACAGCACCAGCAGGAATGGGGCGGCGAGGAACAATGTCAGGGTCAGACGCCAGTCCTGCCACATCAGGAAGGCGAGCAGCGCGACGACGGTCAGACCGTCCCGGAACAAGATCTGCAGGGATTCGGTGACCGAACTGACGACTGTGCCGACGTTGGCAGTCACGCGCGTATGGATGTGCCCCTTCTTGTGCGAGTCGAAGTATTCCTCGGGCAGCGCCAACAGGTGCTGGAAAAGCTGTTTGCGCAAGCGGTGCCCGATCATCTGCGACACCCGCGTGAGCGTGTAGCTGCCGATGAACGAGCCGACCCCCTGGTAGACGGTGACCAGGATGAGGATCAGTGGGAAGCCGTAAAGCATCGGCATGCCGAGCACGAAGGCCTGCTCGGGGTTGTTGATGCCGTCCACGAAGCCCTTGAGGATCCACGCCATCGCCGGCTGGCCCGAGGCATACAGGCTGAAGCCGGCAATGCTGAGCACGAACAGCGGCCAGTAGGGCACCAGCAGCGAAGCTGAGCGCCGGAACAGGGCCATGTCCGAGGGGAGAGGTTTTGCTTCGCGTTGTCGTGTCATCAGGAGGTGAAGCAGTCCAGGTTGGGGCTCACTTTACCCGAGGGCTGGATGGGCGGCGGGCCCGAGCGAGCCTGCGTCCTGGTTGATGTGCTCGATCATGGCGCGGATGCTCTGCAGGCGAAGGTCATGAATCTTGCGCATGTCTTGTCGGCGAGGATGCTCGGCGCTGGGGATTGACGCGCCGCTGGCGAGTCGTGCGACCCATCCGGCGAACGCGAACTGTCCTTCTTCGGGCGACATCCGCCGGCGCGGCAAATCCCAGGGGTCATCGGTAAGTTGGAGCCAAGGTCCTGGTACGCGCAGGCGGGCAAACAGCTCGATCTTATTGCGGTTCCCGTACGGCAGTTCGGGGTCGAAGATTTCCCGGCTGTCGCGGCGGAAGATCATCTGAGGTTCGTCCCGGGGCGTCCGGTAGAAGTCCGTCTTGAGAAGCTGGCGGTTGTCTTCGACGCGCGTCAGCGGCACAAGAAAGTAGCGGAAATGTGGCCGCCCTTCGATCGTCTTCCGAATGTCATGCCACGCGTTGGGGGTGACAAAGGTCGCACCGTCCCACGGGAGTATCCACTTGAACGTGCGTTTGCCGTCGTCCAATGCGAGATTGCGCGCCGCATTGATGTTCATCGCATAGAGAACTCGAGGGCGCAGCAGGGCGAGTTCGAGCCGCAGGCGAGCACGTTCGTCGAGCCTGCGGTACTCCCAGCTGTCGAGGTAGTCCGCGTACGGAAGGCATGCAGTATCCGCTTCGGTTTTGCGGTACTCGTCGAGATCAAAAGGGATTAGCTCATAGCGCTGTCCGAAGCGTTCGAGTAACGCCACGACGGCTTCCTGCCGCCGCGGGTCGTAGATGCGGTTGATTATCCAGCGCTTCTCGCAACGCTCCAGCACGGGCTCGTGCTCAAGGATGAAGCGCAGGTTTTCCAGCGTCTGCCCGTCGTGGTGTCGCGGTGGCAGATCGTTGCCGAGGATGCGGTAGAGCCCGTAGGTGTCGGCTTGGTTGCTGATGTCCAGACTCCGGTATTCCTCGCGCAGTGAGGAATCCTGGCGGTGGCGGTGGCGGTACAGCGCCCGGAAGGGGGCGCCGGTGATATCTGACAGCCGCTTTCTGAAGTTGTAGGCCCAGGGCGCGCTCATCAACGGAACAGCCCGAGCAGTGAGCGCCGTTTGCGCTTGTACTTTTCCAGCCGGTGCGCAAGCTTGTCATGGATGCGTTTGATTGCGTGGGCGTGCAGCACGTCCTTCTTGTGCGGATCAAGGGGGCAGATGTCCGAAACGCGAGGGCTTTCGGGAAGTTTCGGCGCAGGTCGATCCGCGATGCGTGCGTAGTCCAGGTTGGGGAACGTCAGGCCGTAACGCTCACGTAGCCATAGCAACTCGGTACTCGAGTAGTCGATGTACTCCGCTATCTCGGGATGCAGCTCGGGCTTACCTGCCCGCACGACCGAAGTCTCCACTTCTGTCAGCGCGCGTCGCAGTGCGATACCGTCCTCGAAGCGCTCGTCGTCATCGTCGGGGTAAAGGGCGCGCCGATAGTCCTGAATGATCTCCATCGATTCCGCGCTGAGCGTCTCGTTGGCCGAGATGTGTGGAATATCGATACCTGCGTACTCCTCCGGCTCAAGGCATCTGGAGAGAAAGTCGGTCGTTATGTCGCCGTCGCGCAATGCGGCCCGATCGTAGCGCAGTGCGATGACGGAGTTGCCCATGCTGCGCTCCCAGTCCTCAATGCAGTGTCTGACACGCAGCGGGGCTGGGGGGCTGAAATTGGCTGCATCCTTGAGGTGTTGCTGGGTCACCGACAGATAGTGGCGGGATGGTTGGCGGAAGTAGGCAAACGTTACGACATCGTCGGACAGGCTGCGTAGCTTGTCACGCAGCAGGCCGCGGTCATCGAGCGAGAGCGCGTAGAAGAGCATCTCGCTGGACAGGATCAGCTTGCGGGGCTTGTATCGCTGCACGTCTGACAATATTGAAGCCCATGCTGCCGGGATCGTCTGCGTCAAATAGCCGGAATTCTGGCGCGCTTTGTAGCGGAACATCCCCGTCAGGTGTTCCGCGTTTTCGGTCAGCAGCCACAGGAAATTGTGATTGTTGAAGCCCGTCTTCGGCGTCGGAAACAGCACGCCGCGTTCGCGCAGGGCTGGACTCATCGCCGTCAGGGCGTTCTGCAGGGCGGTGGAGCCGGTCTTGGGCATCCCGATGTGGAGAATCAGTTGCATGGGTTCAGCCCTTGGCGAGATCGGCGTCGGCGAGTTCAATCATCGCGAGGATGGCCCGCTGACGGATGCGGAAGCGCTCGCTTTGCGCACGGGACGCGCTTTCGGGAGGGCGCTGTCCACTGACGAGTCGACACGTCCAGCCAGCTACTGAAAACGCTCCTTGGTCCGGTGAGATCCGGTTGCGACGCAGATCCCACGGGTCGTCGCGCAGATCCTGCCAGGTTCCGGGCACGCCCAAGCGCCAGAAAAGTTCGAGCTTATCGCGGCGGCCATAGGTGAACGCCGGATCGAACGTTTCCGAGCTGTCGCAGCGGAACGCTACTTGTGGCTCGTCGATGGGCAGCGAGTAGAAGCTGGCATCGAGCAATTGGCCGTTGCGCCCGACGCGACACATTGGCACCAGAAAATATGGATACCACGGGCGCTGCACAATGGCCTCGACCAACTCCGACCAGGCGGTGCGCGTGAAGAAGCATCCGCCATCGAGAGGCAGCACCCACTTGAAGTCCTTCTTGCCGAGGCGCAGCGCCAGATTTCGCGCCTCGTTCACGTTCATGATGTAGTTGGTCTTGAGGCGGTTGAGTGCAAGGGTCAGGCGTATGCGCTGATCCTCGGTCAAGCGGCGACAGGCTGGGCTTTCAAGATAGTTGGGGTAGGGCAAGCACGTCTGGTCCAAGCCGATCTGTTGATACTCCCCAGCGATGAACGGGACGTGCTCGTAGGCTTGGTCGAATTCCTCGAGCAGTCGCAGGATAGCTTCCTCGCGGGCCGGGTCGTGAATGCGGTTGACGATCCAGCGTTTCTCGCACCGATCCAGCGGAGGCTCGTTCTCGAGAATGAAACGGAGATTGGTCTCGCTTTGACCCGTCGTGTGCCGCGGTGGAAGATCGTTGCCGATGATGCGATACAGGCCAAAGGTGTCCGGCTCTTTGCTCGTCGGCAGCGCGTGATAGCCGGCACGCAGCTCGTCCTCGCGACGGAGCCGATGTCGCCGCAACTTGCGGAACGGGTCGGTGCGCAAGGCGGCCGCGTACTTTCGGAGTGCGTATCGGTTCAGCATCAATGGTGTGGTCGGGCCCGAAGGTAAAGGAGGCTGGACTGCCGGGACGCCGTGTCTTGTATGGGGTGAGTGGCAACGCCGGGCCACGCGCATTCTGCGTGAGCACACGTCGTATCGCCAGCCCGACGTGGTTTGGCCAACATTCGGGGCGCAAGCCCGAACAGGCAAGGCGCAAAGCAAGACGCCGCCCGGAGGCGGCGTCTTGCTTATTTTTGGCTCCTCGACCTGGGCTCGAACCAGGGACACACGGATTAACAGTCCGTTGCTCTACCAACTGAGCTATCGAGGAAAAAAGAGGTACTTCCGGGTGCTACGAGTGTCGCGCCAAGCGGCGTGACACGGTGTTTGGCTCCCCGACCTGGGCTCGAACCAGGGACACACGGATTAACAGTCCGTTGCTCTACCAACTGAGCTATCGGGGAACAGAGGCGCGCATTCTAGGCAACGCGCGCCTTGGGGTCAAGAAACGATGTCGCTTACTGAACTACTGCGGCGATCGCCTTGGCGACGTAGTCGATGTTGCGGCTGTTCAGCGCGGCCAGGCAGATGCGGCCGGTGCCGACGGCGTAGATGCCGAACTCTTCACGCAGACGCTCCACCTGGTCTTTGGTGAGGCCGGTGTAGGAGAACATGCCGCGCTGGGCGATGACGAAGGAGAAGTCCTGCTCGACGCCGGCGGCCTTGAGCTTCTCGACCAGGCTGGTGCGCATGTCGCGGATGCGATCACGCATGCCGGCGAGTTCTTCTTCCCACTGCTTGCGCAGTTCGGGGGAGTTGAGCACGGCGGCAGCGACGATGCCGCCGTGGGTCGGCGGGTTGGAGTAGTTGGTGCGGATCACGCGCTTGACCTGCGACAGCACGCGGCTGGCTTCTTCCTTGCTCTCGGTGACGATGGACAGCGCGCCGACGCGCTCGCCGTACAGCGAGAAGTTCTTCGAGAAGGAGCTGGCAACGACGAACTGCATGCCGCTGTCGGCAAACATGCGCACGGCAGCAGTGTCGGCCTCGGGGCCGTCACCGAAGCCTTGGTAGGCGATGTCGAGGAAGGGCACGAGTTGCTGCGCGCGGCAGGCCTCGACCACTTCGCCCCATTGGGCTTCGGTGATGTCGGCGCCGGTCGGGTTGTGGCAGCAGGCGTGCAGCAGCACGATGGAGCCGGCCGGCAGGCTGGCCAGCTTGGCCTTCATGGCGGGGAAGTTCGCGCCGCGGGTGGCGGCGTCGTAGTACGGATAGGTTTCGACCTTGAAGCCGATGGATTCAAACACCTGGCGGTGGTTTTCCCAGCTCGGATCGGAGATGTACATCGTGGCGTTCGGCAGCAGCTGCTTGAGGTAGTCACCGCCGACCTTCAGGGCGCCGGTGCCGCCCAGGGTCTCGAAGGTGGCCACACGGCCGGATTTGACCACTTCGGAGTCGGTGCCGAACAGCAGGCCCTGCACTGCGCCGTTGTAGGCGGCTGCGCCTTCGATGGGCTGGTAACCGCGCGGCAGGCCGGCTTCGACGCGGGCCTTCTCGGCGGCCTTGACGCAAGCGAGCAGCGGAATCTTGCCGTTGTCGTCCTGGTACACGCCAACACCGAGGTTAACTTTCTCGGTACGCGTATCGGCGTTGAAGGCCTCGGTCAGCCCCAGAATGGGGTCGCGCGGAGCCATTTCGACGTTGGCGAAGATCGATGCTGACATGTCCGTTCCCTTTGAGTTTTGTGCCGCAAGACGGGAACCCGTTGATGGTGCCGGGGTCGATGGAACCGTGCTTTGAACGGCAAATTGCGAAATAATCGGCGGTCTGGGCCGCTTGGCGATTCCTCCCGGAATTGCCGTTTTACGGCCTGCGCACAGGAGCAAGAGTCTACCATGACAAGCCCAACGGGCACGGACAGCGTCATCACCTTCGAGGGTAGCCCCTTCCGTCTGCACCAGCCGTTTGCGCCTGCTGGCGACCAGCCTGCGGCCATCGAAAAGCTGCTTGAAGGCATCGGGGACGGGCTGATGTTTCAGACCCTGCTCGGCGTCACCGGCTCGGGCAAGACCTACACCATGGCCAACGTGATCGCGCGCAGCGGCCGGCCGGCCTTGGTACTGGCGCCGAACAAGACGCTGGCGGCGCAGCTTTACGCGGAATTTCGCGAGTTCTTTCCCGAGAATGCCGTCGAGTATTTCGTCAGCTACTACGACTACTACCAGCCCGAGGCCTATGTGCCGTCGCGCGATCTGTTCATCGAGAAGGACTCGTCGATCAACGAGCACATCGAGCAGATGCGCTTGTCGGCTACCAAGAGTCTGCTTGAGCGGCGCGACGTGGTGATCGTGGCGACCGTGTCATGCATTTACGGTATCGGTGATCCGTCCGACTACCACGCCATGGTGCTGCACCTGCGCGAGGGCGAGCGCATGGCGCATCGCGACCTGATCGAGCGTCTGGTGGCCATGCAGTACACGCGCAATGACGTGGATTTTCAGCGCGGCTGCTTTCGCGTGCGCGGCGACGTGATCGACGTCTTTCCGGCCGAGAACGCCGAGCTGGCCGTGCGCATCGAGATGTTCGATGACGAGATCGAGCATCTGACGCTGTTTGACCCGCTGACCGGGCATCTCAAGCACAAGCTCGCGCGCTTCACGGTGTATCCGTCGAGCCACTATGTGACGCCGCGTGCGACGGTGCTCAAGGCGGTTGAGGGCATCAAGCAGGAGTTGAAGGAACGGCGTGAGCAGTTCCACCGCTCCGGCAAGCTGGTTGAGGCGCAGCGCATCGAGCAGCGCACGCTGTTCGATCTCGAGATGCTGGCTGAGATGGGTTTCTGCAAGGGCATCGAGAACTACTCCCGCCATCTCTCCGGCCGCGCCTCCGGAGACCCGCCGCCGACGCTGATCGACTACCTGGCCTCGGACGCACTGTTGTTCGTGGACGAATCGCACGTGGCCATTCCGCAGATCGGCGGCATGTACAAGGGCGACCGTTCGCGCAAGGAAAACCTGGTCGAGTACGGCTTTCGCCTGCCATCGGCAGTGGACAACCGGCCGCTCAAGTTCGACGAGTTTGAGCGACTGATGCCGCAGACAGTGTTCGTGTCCGCGACTCCGTCGGACTACGAGGCACAGCATCAGGGGCAGGTGGTCGAGCAGGTCGTGCGCCCGACCGGCTTGGTCGACCCGCTCATTGAGGTGCGCCCGGCGACTACCCAGGTCGACGACCTGCTCTCCGAGATCAAGCGCCGTGTGGCGGTGTCGGAGCGGGTGCTGGTCACCGTGCTGACCAAGCGCATCGCCGAGGATCTGACCGAGTACTTCCGCGAGAACGGCGTCCGCGTGCGCTACCTGCACTCGGACATCGACACCGTCGAGCGCGTCGAGATCATCCGCGACCTGCGTCTGGGCGAATTCGACGTGCTGGTCGGCATCAACCTGCTGCGCGAGGGCCTGGACATTCCCGAGGTGTCGCTGGTGGCGATTCTGGATGCCGACAAGGAAGGCTTTCTGCGGTCCGAGCGCTCGCTGATCCAGACCATCGGCCGCGCCGCGCGCCACCTGCACGGCACGGCCATCCTGTACGGCGACCGTGTCACGCGCTCAATGAAGGCCGCGATGGACGAGACCGAGCGGCGCCGCAACAAGCAGATTGCCTTCAATGAGGCCAATGGGGTGACGCCGCGCAGCGTCTCCAAGCGCATCAAGGACATCATCGACGGCGTGTATGCCGGCGAGGGTGATGACTTGAAGGCCAGCCGCGTCGCCGACAGCGCACGCATCGACTACGCGCTGCTCGACGAGAAGGCGCTGGCGAAAGAGATCAAGAAGCTCGAGAAGGCCATGCAGGTGCATGCGCGCAATCTCGAGTTCGAGCAGGCTGCAGCCATGCGCGACGAGCTGTTCCGCCTGCGTCAGCGCGCCTTCGGTGCCGACGTGCATGACGGAGGAGGGGACGCATGAGTGCCCCACGTCCCCTCCATGTGCTCTTTGTATGTACCGGCAACATCTGTCGGTCGCCGACGGCTGAGGGGATTGCGCGACGCATGCTCGACGACGCCGGATTGGCCGCTGAAGTGGTGCTCGATTCCGCGGGCACGCATGGCTACCACGTTGGCGAGGCGCCTGATGCGCGCACCCGGCAGGCGGCGCTGATGCGGGGCTACGATCTCTCAAGCCTGCGTGCCCGACGCCTGGAACTGGCGGATTTCGAGCGCTTTGACCTCCTGCTGGCGATGGACCACGGGCATCTTCAGCAGATGCACAGCATGTGCCCGCCTCATTTGCGGGAGCGTGTAGGGATGTTCATGGCATTCGCGCCGCAGGCTGTGACCGAAGAGGTCCCCGATCCCTACTATGGCGACGGCAATGGCTTCGAGCACGTGCTGGATCTGTGCGAAGCCGCTGTCAGTGGGCTGATCGAGCGAATCGCGACGGCCGGCCCGCCAGGTCCCATCGCGCGTTGACCGGCCTCTCGCCGCCGCGTATTTTCTCAGTCTCATTCCCTTGTCCTGCCGGCGCCCTGACCACCCTCATGTCCCGATCCAACCGTAACGATGTCGGAGCGCCTGTTCCCCGCGATTCCGAAACCCAGGCGCAGTATGCGTATCGTCAGATCGAGGAGATGATCGTCAAACTGTCGCTGCCTCCGGGTAGCCGCATCTCCGAGAAGTCGATCAGCGCGCAGCTCGGCATCGGCCGTACGCCGGTGCGAGAAGCCCTGCAGCGCCTGGCTTACGAACGGACGATCAAGGTCTTGCCGCGTTCGGGCGCAGTGGTGTCGGAGATCGATATCGCGGAACACTTCAAGCTCATTGAAGTGCGGCGTGAGCTGGAGCGGATTCTGGTGGGACGTGCCGCGCGTCTGGCCGAGCCGGCCACCTGCAAACGCTTTGCCGAGCTGGCCGAGCGTTTCTCCGAGGCCGCCGAGCATGATGATGAAGCCATCTTCCTGCCGGCCGACGCCGAGTTCAACGCATTGGTTGCCGAGACCGCACGCAACGATTACGCCGCCGCAGCCATGCGGCCCCTGCAGGCGCAGACGCGACGCTTCTGGTATCTCTACTTCCGTCAGGTCGGCGATCTGGCTCAGGTGTCGGGTCGGCATGCCGAGATCGCCGAGGCGATCGGGCATAAGGATGAAAAGCGCGCGCGCGAGGCTTCCGACCGCCTCGTCGACTATGTCGAGCAGTACACCTACCGCACCATGCGGGCGCTACTCTGACGCTCCGCGCGATTTCTGACATGGCAGTTTTGGCGCGGTAGATCGCTTCTCTGCGACCATTTCCAACTCGCTATTCCTGACGTGGCGTATTCACGCCACTTTTCTTGCAGTCTCTCGGCGCCCCAATCGAGTGCGTGCCTAGGCACTTTCGCACGCATTCAGTGCATTGATTGGCAACGAGTATTCATGCGAACAGCAAGCGTCGCAAACGTGCTGCCGCCTCATTCAGGGCGACACGCAGGCAGGTAAGCGGGGTGGCAGTGTGAGCGCGCCGGTTTGAGACCGGCTGCCACTGGCACAACAATTTGCTTGACTCAGTCCGCACGAATCCTAAACTTGCATGGCAATTGTCGTTCTGACATGTCAGTTGCGACGGGTTGTTATTTGGGCAAATTTCAAAATGAGCGTGGGCATCTGATGTGTCAGGATGCAGCGGGGCTGGAGAGGTACGCAAGCCGACATCGGTGCCCCGGGAATGTTTTTTGTCTGACTCAGAAAAGCTGGTACGGAGTTTGCAGTAGTCGCGAGCGGGGCGGTCGTGTTGTCCGCAGTGGTGCAGGCCAGCAAGGGTGCGCCGGACGTGGGCGGTCGATCCCGGATTTTCCTTTTCGGTAATGGAGAGTGATATGAATCGACGTGGCATGCTTAAAGGTACCCTTCTCGCGAGCGGCGCAGCCGCTACGGCGGGTTTTCCGCTCATCGCGAGTGCGCAGAAAAACTTCAACTGGAAGATGACCACCACCTGGCCGGCAGGTACGCCGTACTACCAGTCGGGTCCGGGCAGTGCAGAAGCCTTCGCCAAGCGGGTTGAGGCCATGTCCGGTGGGCGTATCAAGATCAAGGTGTACGCCGCTGGCGAACTGGTGCCGGCCTTCGAGGGCTTCGATGCCTGCTCGGCCGGCATCGTGGAAATGAACCACGGTGTGTCGTACTACTGGGCGGGCAAGACCTTTGCCGCGCAGTACTTCGCGACCGTGCCGTTCGGCATGAGCTTTGTCGGTCACCATTCGTGGCTCTATCACGGCGGCGGCATGGAGCTGTGGCGCGAGGTCTACAAGCCCTTCAACGTGGTTCCGATGGCGGCCGGTTGTACCGGTGTGCAGATGACCGGCTGGTTCAAGAAGCCGGTCGAGAGCGTGGCCGACTTCAAGGGTCTGAAGATGCGCATTCCGGGTCTGGCCGGCCGCATGTACGCCTCGCTGGGTGTGGACGTCAAACTGCTGCCCGGTGGCGAGATCTTCCCGGCGCTGGAGCGTGGCGTGATCGACGCCGCCGAGTGGGTTGGTCCCTTCCTCGACAAGCGTCTGGGTTTGCAGAACGCCGCCAAGTACTACTACACGACCGGCTGGCATGAGCCCGCAACGACCTCCGAAATCGTCATCAACGACAAGGCTTGGGCGAGCTTGCCGGACGACCTGAAGGCCATCGTGCAGGCCGCCGCCGACGCGACCAACCAGGAAGGCATGCTGTGGATCGAGGCGCAGAACGGCCCCGCCCTTGCCGACCTGGTCGACAACTCCGGCGTCAAGGTGGCCCGCCTGCCGGAAGACGTCATCAAGGCGCTGCGCGAATCGAGCCGCAGCATCCTGAGTGACGCCGCTGCCAAGGATCCGATGGTCAAGAAGGTGCACGACTCGTTCTTCGCGTTCAAGGCGAAGCACGACAAGTGGAACCAGATCAGCGAAACGACCTTCGCCACGACGGTTCGCTAAGCTGTTCCCCCGCCGTGGCGGCCGGTACGCGCAAGCGGTCGGCCGCCACGGTTTTTACGAATACCGAGAGAGTCCTCCCATGACAAAACTCGAAAGGACGGCCGACAAAATCGAGTCGTTCATCGACTGGAGCGGCCGGCTGACTTCCTGGCTGATCCTCGCTCTGGTGGTGCTGATTGCGGCCGAAGTACTGCTTCGCTACACCATCAGTTTCGGCGCCGTATGGGCGCAGGAGCTGGAATGGCACCTGCTCGCGGTCATCTCGCTGTGGGGCATCGCCTACACGCAGAAGCATGATGCGCATGTGCGTGTCGACATCGTCTATCAGACCTTCAGTCAGCGCACCAAGGACTGGATGGAGTTGTTCAGCGCCGCCTTTCTGATGGCGCCGATGTCTTTCTACTTCGCCTGGCTGGCCATACGTTTCGTCACCCAGTCCCACGACATGGGTGAGATTTCCCCCGATCCCGGCGGGCTGACGCACCGCTGGATCCTCAAATCCTTCGTGATTTCCGGCTTCACTCTGCTCGGCATACAGAGCATCGCCATGGCGCTGCGCAAGCTCGCGGCCGTGATGGGTCACCGCACTGGAGCGCGCAATGCCGACCAATGAAATCCTCGCCATTCTGATGTTGGTCAGCTTTGTCGTCATGCTCACGCTCGGCGTGAGGGTGGCGTACGCGATCGCGGTGTCCGGCATCGTCTTCGGCCTGATCGGCTTCGGGCCACTGCTGTTCAATCTGCTGCCCTCTCGTCTGTACGGCGCGGCCACCAACTACACGCTGCTGGCGGTGCCGCTGTTCGTGTTCATGGGGGTGATGCTGGAGAAGTCGCGCATCGCCGAGGACATGATCGACGTCATGGGACATCTGGCGGGGCGTCTGCGCGGCGGCATGGGCATGGCCATTGTGTTGGTCGGCGTGATGATGGGCGCGGCCACCGGCATTGTTGGTGCGACCATCGTCACCTTGGGGTTGATCGCGCTGCCGACGCTGCTCAAGCGCGGCTACGACCACGGCCTGGCCAGCGGGGCGATCTGCGCGTCCGGTACCTTGGGCCAGATCATTCCGCCAAGCCTGGTGCTGATCCTCCTGTCCGACCTGATGGGCGAGTCGGTCGGCACGCTGTTCGCGGCCGCGTTGATGCCAGGCCTGATGCTGGCGGCCCTTTACGTGCTCTACATTCTGTTCATTGCCTGGCTCAAGCCCGAACTCGCGCCGGCGCTGACCGAGGAAGAGCTCGGCACGATGTCGCGCATGGACTTGTTCAAGGCCTTCCTGCGCGGCGTGCTGCCGCCGATGGCGTTGGTCGGTGCGGTTCTCGGCTCGATCATCGGCGGCATTGCAGCGCCGACCGAGGCCGCGGCCATGGGCGCTTTCGGCGCCATCGTGCTGGTCATCGGCCTGGGCAAGATGAACATGGACGTGCTGCGCGATACCTTGCGCCAGACGCTGATCACGACGTCCATGATCATGTTCATCATCCTCGCCTCGCAGGCCTTCAGCCTGTCCTTCCGCGGACTGGGTGGCGAAGACCTGATTGCGGAGTTCATGGAGCTGGTGCCGGGCGGGTTGTGGGGCACGATCATCTTCATGATGGTGCTGCTGTTCATCCTCGGCTTCTTCCTGGAATGGATCGAAATCTCCTACATCGTCCTGCCGCTGCTGCTGCCGTTCTTCGTGGCGGCCGGGGTGGACATGGTGTGGCTGGGCATCCTGATCTGCATCAACCTGCAGACCTCGTTCCTGACGCCACCCTTCGGCTGGGCGCTGTTCTTCCTCAAGGGCTGCGCGCCACCCGAGGTGAAGGTGATGGAGATCTACAAGGGCGTCATTCCGTTCATCGGCTTGCAGATTCTCGGGTTGGGGCTGGTCATGGCCTTCCCCGACATCGCCACCTGGCTGCCCAAGGCCATCGGCTGGATGAAGTAGCACCACGCATTCACAAATAACAACGAGCAAGGAGAAGACGAGATGATCAATCCGGTCCGCGCAACGCGCGGGATCGCGGTGGCATCACACGCCATGGCCGCGCAGTCCGCCTCGGCGGTACTGCGCGACGGAGGCAATGCGCTGGAGGCAATGATTGCTGCAGCTGCAACGATCGCGGTGGTCTATCCGCACATGAACGGTATCGGCGGCGACAGCTTCTGGCTGTTCTCCGAGCCGGGCAAGGCGCCGCGTGCGATTGATTCCTGTGGCGCCGCGGCGGCCGGTGCGACGCGCGAGTTCTATGCGGGCAAAGGCATGGCGTCGATTCCGATGCGTGGCCCGTTGGCCGCAAATACGGTGGCCGGCACGATTTCGGGTTGGGATCTGGCTTTCCAGGTGAGCCGGGAGTGGGGCGGCACTTTGACGCTGCAGCGTCTGCTTGCCGACGCCATCGGCTACGCACGGGACGGGATCCCGGTAACCCGCAGCCAGGCGGCCAGCACCAGTGCCAAGTTTGGCGAGTTGCACAGGCAGCCGGGCTTTGCCGATACCTTTCTGGTGGATGGTTCGGCGCCGGCCGAAGGCAGTGTGTTCCGTCAGCCACGCATGGCGGCGACGCTGCAGCGTCTTGCTGACGCCGGTTTGCGCGACTTCTACGAGGGTGAGCTGGCGCGGCGCATCGCCGCCGATCTGCACAAGCTCGGCAGTCCGGTGCGCGCCGAGGATCTCGCGCGGCACCGCGCCGAGTTGCGCACCCCGGTTGAGCTGAAGCACTCGTGCGGCAAGGTCTACAACATGACGCCGCCGACGCAGGGCGTCATCTCGCTAGCCATTCTCGGCACGCTGGATCGCCTGGGCGTGGGCAAGGTCGATCCGATGTCGGCCGACTACATTCACCTCACCGTCGAGGCCACCAAGCAGGCCTTCCGGGTGCGCGACGAGCACGTCACCGACCCGGCCTACATGGCGATCGACGCGCAGTCGCTGCTCGATCCCGACAAGCTCGATGTCCTGGCCGGAAACGTCGACCGCAACCGCGCGCTGGCCTGGGGTGGAGCGACCGATCCGGGCGACACGATCTGGATGGGCGTGATCGACGGAGAAGGGCGTGCGGTGTCTTTCATTCAGAGCATCTATCACGAGTTCGGCAGCGGCGTTGTGCTGCCCGACACCGGCATCAACTGGCAGAACCGCGGCTGCAGCTTCTCGCTCGACCCCACGGCACTCAACACGCTGGAGCCCGGCCGCAAGCCTTTCCACACCCTCAACCCTGCGCTGGCCGTGCTCGACGATGGCCGAAGCATGGTCTACGGAACCATGGGGGGCGATGGCCAGCCGCAGACGCAGGCGGCGGTGTTCACGCGCTACGTGCAGATGGGCATGGGCCTGCAGCAAGCGGTCACGGCGCCACGTTGGCTGCTCGGGCGCACCTGGGGCAGCATGTCCGAGTCCCTCAAGATCGAGTCACGCTTTGCGCCGCGCGTCGCCGAAGAGTTGCGCCGCCGTCGTCACACCGTCGATGTCATCGATGCTTTCGACGAAACCGTGGGCCATGCCGGGGCGCTGGTGCGCCACCCCAGCGGGATGATGGAAGGCGCTTTTGATCCGCGCAGCGACGGGGCCGTGGCGGGTTTCTGAGGTTCGCTGCTGAACAGAGACGGGCGACCCGCGGGTCGCCCGTTTTCATTTCGCCACCTGATTTACCTCTGGTGCCGTCAAGCCCTTTGACACCGCGTGGCAAAAGAAAGGGCCACCCGCAGGTGGCCCTTTGTACGTATCCCGAAAGATCCGGCTTACTTGTCGCGCGTCTCGACCTGTTGGAGCGGCTCTTCCGCTACAGCCTTCTGGCGTCGCGGGGTACGGCCGAGCGGCATTGTCTGCTGCGGTTCAACCGCCGGGGCTGCGCCCGGCTTGGTTTCGACCAGCTCCAGCCCAGCCTGTGCCAGCGGCGCGGTCATCGAGATCGGATCGCTCGGACGGGACTTCGCGGCCGCAACAGGCTCTACCGGTTCGGCCGGCTCGGTCTGCACTTGTTCGACTTCCTCGGCGACAGTGACAGGCTCAGCGGCAACGACTGCTGCCTCGGGAGCCGTCGGTGCTGCGGCAACTTCAGTGGCCTCGGCAACCTCAGCAACTTCAGTCGTCGGTGCAGCCTCTTCAAATGCGGGAATGCGCTCTTCGATCGGAGCTTCCACCGGTTCGACCGGAGCGACTTCCAGTGCCGGAACCTCTGCCGCCGGGGTCGGTGCTGCCGGCTGCTGTTCCGCGACGGTAGTTACTTCAGCTGCGCTTTCCGCTGCGGGTGCCGCGACCACGGGCTGCTCCGCTTCGGCGGCTTCCGGGGTGCTTGCACTCACGGACTCTTCGGCGACGAAGGCGGCCTCGCCGTCGGAGGTGCCATCGTTCTCACCTGCATTGGCGGAATCCTGACGGTCCGCGCCACCACGGCCGCGACGGCCGCGACGACGACGACGACGTGCCGGAGCGGCTTCGTCACCGTTCTCGCCGGCGTCCGTGGCCTGTGCCTCGGTTGCGGCTTCGGCTACGACCACCGCGGCGGCAACTTCCGCCAGTTCGACAGCCTCGGCGACTTCCGTTTCCTTGCGCGGTTCGGCCCGCTGACCGCGACCACGGCGGTTGCGACCACCTTGCGATTCAGCACTCTCGCGAGCGGGAGCCTCGCGTTCGGCGGCTTCCGGCTTGCGTGCCTGACGGCCACGCGGATTCGCGTTTTCTTCCTGGCGCTCGGCGCGGTCGCTCTGACCCTCACCGCGGCGACCACTACGTCCGTTGCGACGGTTGTCGCCCCGTTCGCCTCGTTCGGCACGATCACCGCGTTCGCTGCGATCACCGCGCGACGGGGATTTCTCCTGGCGGCGCGGCTTCTCGGCGGCCTTGGCGGCGGGCTCGGCCGGAGCCGGTACCGGGGCGTTGCTACGACTCAGCCAGCCGAAGAAGCGGGAGATCAGTCCTTTGCCTTCGGCCTCGGCGGCCGCTGCAGGCGCGGGCGCCGCGGCGGCGGAGGTCGGTGCCGGCTGTCCGGGGGCAATGCCCTTGACGGCCGCTTCCGGGCGGGCCGGTTTGCCGCTGCCTTCAGCGTCCGGCAGGCGCATGTCGACGGCCGGCGGCTGGCTGGCCATCTGGTAGCTCGCCAGCGCGATGTCTTCGGCGTCGAGCTGGTCGTGACGCAGCCGCACGATTTCGTGGTGCGGCGTTTCCATGTGCCGGTTCGGCACGATGATGATCTGGATGCGGTGACGCAGTTCGATGCGCGCGATGTCCGAGCGCTTCTCGTTGAGCAGGAAGGTCGCAACGTCGACCGGCACCTGGATGTGCACGGCGCCGGTGTTCTCCTTCATGGCTTCTTCTTCGAGGATGCGCAGGATGTGCAAAGCGGAGGATTCGGTGCCGCGAATGTGGCCGGTGCCGTGGCAGCGCGGGCAGGGCACGTAGCTGGTCTCGGACAGGGCCGGGCGCAGGCGCTGGCGCGACAGTTCGAGCAGGCCGAAGCGACTGATCTTGCCGGTCTGCACGCGGGCGCGGTCGTGATGCAGGGCGTCGCGCAGGCGGTTCTCGACTTCGCGCTGAGCCTTCTGCGACTCCATGTCGATGAAGTCGATCACGATCAGACCGCCCAGGTCGCGCAGGCGCAACTGGCGGGCGATTTCGTCGGCGGCTTCGCAGTTGGTGCGCAGCGCCGTCTCTTCGATGTCGGCACCCTTGGTGGCGCGACCGGAGTTGACGTCGACCGACACCAGCGCTTCGGTGTGGTCGATGACCAGCGCGCCGCCCGAGGGCAGCGTGACCTGGCGTGCGTAGGCCGATTCGATCTGGTGCTCGATCTGGAAGCGCGAGAACAGCGGCACATCGTCGCTGTAGCGCTTCACCTTGTCGACGTTGTCGGGCATGACGTGGGCCATGAACTGGCGCGCCTGCTCGTAGACGTCGTCGGTGTCGATCAGCAGTTCGCCGATCTCGGGCTGGAAGTAGTCGCGGATCGCGCGGATCACGAGGCTGCCTTCCTGATAGATCAGGAAAGCGCCGTTCTGCGAGGTCGCCGCGCCGTCGATGGCCTGCCACAGTTGCAGCAGGTAGTTCAGATCCCACTGCAGCTCTTCGGCGGAGCGGCCGATTGCGGCGGTGCGCGCGATCAGGCTCATGCCAGCGGGAGCTTCGAGCTGGTCCATGACTTCGCGCAGTTCGGCGCGCTCATCACCCTCGACACGGCGCGATACGCCGCCGCCGCGCGGGTTGTTGGGCATCAGGACCAGATAGCGGCCGGCCAGAGAAATGTACGTGGTGAGCGCTGCGCCCTTGTTGCCGCGCTCGTCCTTCTCGACCTGAACGATGAGTTCCTGGCCAACGGACAGCACATCCTGGATGCGCGCCTTGCCGGCATCACCACCGCCGGAGAAATAGCTGCGCGAGATTTCCTTGAAGGGCAGGAAGCCATGACGCTCCGAGCCATAGTCGACGAAAGCTGCTTCGAGACTCGGTTCGATGCGGGTAATGACCGCCTTGTAGATGTTGCTCTTACGCTCTTCCTTCGATGCCGATTCGATGTCGAGGTCAATCAATTTCTGACCATCGACGATCGCGACGCGGAGTTCCTCGGCTTGCGTCGCATTGAAAAGCATGCGCTTCATGTATTTCGTACTCCCGCGTTGTCACACGGGCAGGACGAACGGCGCGCACCATCGCGCTTACGGGTTCAGGAGCCGATTGTTGAGACTGCTTTCATCCGGGATTCTGTGGCGTTGATGGGTCGGGCTGGTCGCTTTCCGGAGTTCCCGCGCCTTGGCCGGAACTCTTGATCCTGCATGTGCTTAACGCTTGTGGGTCCAAGGTCTCGATCCTGTGGATCGAGGTTCGTCGTCTGGGTTACCATCGCCGCTTTTGCCGCGCGCGAGGCAAGCCTTGTGAGGTTTGTCGGGAGCACGCTTGTGGGCTCATTTCCGGACCGGCTCCGGCACCTTCGGGTGCCAAAGAATCCGGTCATCACCGGCAAAACCAGCGCAGAGTATATTTCATCAGTGTGCTGCAACGCAAAGTTCTTATAAATAGCCGGCCGGTTTGGTGGATGCGATGCTGCGGTGCGAAATAAAATGACAGGGGGAAGTGTGGCTCAAGGCGCAGCGCCTGCGGTAGTGCGGGTGCGCATCGATGAAGGGGATGCGGGGCAGCGCATCGACAACTACTTGTTGCGGATGTGCAAGGGCGTGCCCAAGAGTCACGTCTATCGCATTCTGCGCAGTGGTGAAGTCCGGGTGAACGGCGGGCGTATCGGGCCGACCTACCGCCTGATGGATGGTGACGAGATTCGCATTCCGCCGGTACGTATCGCCCAGCGTGAAAGTACTGCGCCGGTGCCGGTCGGTACGCCGCTGCCCGTGGTGTTCGAGGATGACGCGCTGGTGGTGGTCAACAAGCCCGCCGGTACGGCCGTGCACGGTGGCAGTGGTGTCAGCTATGGCGTGATCGAGCAGTTGCGTGCGCAGCGCCCCGATGCCCGCATGCTGGAGCTGGCGCACCGCCTTGACCGCGAGACCTCGGGCTTGCTGATCATCGCCAAGAAGCGTTCCGCTCTGAAGGTGCTGCATGACATGCAGCGCAACGGCAGCATCGAGAAGCACTATTTCAGCTTGGTGGTCGGGCATTGGAAGAACCGCCTGCAGCACGTGAAGTTGCCGTTGTTCAAGTATCTGCAGGCCGACGGTGAGCGCCGGGTGCGGGTGTCCGACGAGGGCAAGCCCTCGCACTCCATCGTGCGGCTGGTCAAGAATTACAAGCGTTTCAGTCTGGTCGAGGTTGAGCTCAAGACAGGCCGTACACATCAGATCCGCGTGCACCTGACGCATCTGGGCTTTCCGCTGGCGGGCGACGACAAGTACGGCGATTTCCCGCTCAACAAGTCGCTGGAGCGCGAAGGGCTCAAGCGCATGTTTCTGCACGCGGCGCGATTGCGCCTTGCGCATCCGGTAAGTGGGGAGGTGCTTGATCTCGAGGCGCCGCTGCCGCCGGAGCTGCAGCAGTTCCTTGCGCGGCTGGATGCGGAGCAGGCATGAGCCAGCGATTCGGTTTGATCGTGTTTGACTGGGACGGGACGCTGCTGGACTCGGCCGGAGCCATTGCGCGCGCGATCCAGGCTTCTGCGCGCGACCTGGGTTTGCCGGAGCCGTGCGAAGAGCGTGCGCGGCACGTCATCGGGCTGGGTCTGCAGGAGGCGCTTGCGTATGCGGTGCCGGAGCTGGATCCGGTGGCCTACCCCAGCATGGTCGAGCGGTACCGTCACCATTATTTGTCGACCGATCATCAGCTGGAGTTGTTTGCTGGGTCCTTCGAGCTGGTTCAGGCGCTGGCCGGTTCCGGGCGCTTCCTTGGCGTTGCCACCGGCAAGAGCCGCAAAGGCCTGGACCGAGCCCTGAATCACAGCCGGCTTGGAGCGTTCTTCCATGCCACGCGCTGCGCGGACGAGTGCTTTTCGAAGCCGCATCCGCAGATGCTGGAGGAGGTCATGGCTGAATGCGGCGTATTGCCCGAGCGCACCCTGATGATCGGCGATACCACGCACGACTTGCTGATGGCGCGCAATGCCGGGGTTAGCGCAGTAGCCGTGGAGTTCGGAGCGCATCCGCGCCAGGCCTTGGTTGATGCTGCGCCGCTGGCGGTGATGGCGTCGACGGCGGCGCTTGCGGACTGGCTGGACGCGAACGCCTGAGCTCGTGGTTCAGGGTAGCTCGATGCCCTGGCTGCGCAAAATGCGCGACAGTGCGATGAGCGGCAGGCCGATGAGCGCGGTCGGGTCGTCACCGGAGAGCGCGTCGAGCAGCGTGATGCCGAGGCCTTCGGATTTGGCGCTGCCGGCGCAGTCGAGCGGCATCTCCTTGTCTACGTAGCGAACAATCTCGGCTTCGGTCAGTGCGCGAAAGCGCACCTGGGTCGGCACGCTGTCGATCAGTTGTTCTCCGCTGCGCGTGTTCACCAATGCCAGTGCTGTGTGAAAGATCACGGTCTGGCCGCTCATGCGGCGCAGTTGCGCGTGGGCGCGCTCGACGGTGCCCGGCTTGCCGAAGACTTCGCTGCCGATGTGGGCGACCTGATCGCTGCCGATGACCAGCGCGTCGTCGAAGCGTGCCGCGACGGCCAGCGCCTTTTCGAGCGCGAGGCGGTTGGCAGTGGCTTCGGGCGTTTCGCCGCTCAGCGGGGTTTCGTCGACCTCGGGTCGGGCGGTTTCGAACGGGATGTGCAGGCGTTCGAGCAGCATGCGGCGGTAGGCGGAAGTCGAGGCGAGGACGAGTCTCATCGGGCTGCGGAAATGCTCTTTGACAGGAAAGTCCGAAATGGTATCATCCCGCCCTTATGTCGCGACGCTGCGTCCTTTCCGATCCGATCCGCTTTGCTCTCGACGAGCGCAATCTGCAAGGGCGGGTGGCGCTGGCCGACATGGCGCGACTTTCCGACGTGCTGGTTGAGGCGGTCGGGGAAGCGGTCTGGACATTGACCGGAGAGCGCGATGTCGGTGGCAAGCCGTTTCTGCGGCTGGAAGTTCGGGCGCAACCGGTAGTTCGCTGCCAGCGTTGTCTGAACGGGCTGGAATGGGACTTCGATCACGTGTCGGTGCTGCGGCTGGTAAGGCCGGGGACGCCGATCGGTGATGAAGATCTTGAGAACGACGAATACGACACCATCGAGGCGCAGCCCGATCTGGACGTGATCGCGCTGCTCGAGGAAGAAATGCTGCTCGCGCTTCCGCTTGCCCCGGTGCATGAAAGTTGCGAGCCGCCGCGCCCGCATGGCGGGAATGACAAAAAATCGCCGTTTGATGTACTCGCTTCGCTGCGAGGCTCGAACAAGCTGCAATAAACGTATAGCCAGTTATCAGGAGCATTTCCATGGCCGTTCAACAGAACAAGAAGTCCCCGTCCAAGCGTGGCATGCACCGTGCGCACGATGCGCTGACCGCGCCCCCGCTGGCCGTTGAGTCGACCACGGGCGAGGTGCATCTGCGTCACCACATCAGCCCGAACGGTTTTTACCGCGGCCGCAAGGTCGTCAAGACCAAGGGCGAGTAAGCTGGCCCGACTCGAACGGCGCAGCGCATCGCGCGACTGCGCCGTTTTCTTGTCCACCTTCGGAAGGTCCAAGACACACGCATGGATGTCACCGTTGCAATAGATTGCATGGGTGGCGATCACGGGCCGGTTGTGACCGTGCCTGCCACCCGCGCGTTTCTTCGTAGTCATCCGGGCGCCAAGGCCATTCTGGTCGGCCGTCCAGAGGCGCTAGACGCGGCTGCTGCCGAGCTTGGCAATGAGTTTGCCGAGCGCTTTTCCACGCAAGTGGCGACCGAGGTCGTCGGCATGGATGAGTCTCCGGTCAGCGCGATGAAGAACAAGAAAGACTCGTCGATGCGGGTCGCGATCGAGCTCGTCAAGTCCGGTCGTGCCGACGCGGCTGTCTCCGCCGGCAACACCGGTGCGCTGATGGCGATTTCGCGCTTCGTCCTGAAAACCCTCCCCAATATTGATCGCCCCGCCATCGCCACGGCTTTGCCGACCATGAAAGGCAAGTGCTACGTGCTGGACCTGGGCGCCAACGTCGATTGCTCGGCTGCGCATCTGCTGCAGTTCGGTGTGATGGGCGCTTCGCTGGTGGCCGCCATCGAGCACATCGAGCGTCCGCGCGTTGGTCTGCTCAACATCGGCGAAGAAGTCATCAAGGGCAACGAAGTGGTCAAGCAGGCCGGCGAGTTGCTGCGCAACAGCGGCCTGAACTTCATCGGCAACGTTGAAGGGGACGACATCTACAAGGGCAAGAGCGACGTGGTTGTTTGCGACGGCTTCGTCGGCAACGTCGCGCTGAAGGCTTCCGAGGGTATCGCGCAGATGATGGCGAGCTTCCTGCGTGAAGAATTCGGGCGGGGTTTGCTCTCCAAACTTTCGGCGCTTGCGGCCATGCCGGTGTTGAAGCGCTTCAAGCGCCGCGTCGATCACCGCGTCTACAATGGCGCGGTGCTGCTCGGTTTGCGTGGCGTGGTAGTCAAGAGTCACGGTTCGGCAGATGTGTTCGCATACGAGCAGGCCATTTACCGTGCAGCGGAGGCGGCAGCGAATCGCCTCATCGAACGAATCAGCGACCGCATGGCCGCAGTGGAAGGGGTGAGTGAGGCATGACATTCGCGCGCATTGCGGGAACCGGCAGTTTTGTACCGGGCGAACCGGTCACCAATCAGAACCTGGTTGAGCAGGGCATCGAGACCTCGGACGAGTGGATCGTCGAGCGCACCGGTATCCGCGCACGCCATCTGGCCGCCAAGGGCGTGGTCACCAGTGATCTGGCCGCCGAGGCAAGTCGTCAGGCGCTGGAGGCAGCCGGCCTGCAGCCGAATGACATCGATCTGGTGATCGTGGCGACGTCCACCCCTGATTGCATCTTCCCGAGTACGGCTGCTCTGTTGCAGGCCAAGCTCGGCATCGACAACGGCTGTGCCGCCTTCGACGTGCAGGCGGTGTGCAGCGGTTTCGTCTACGGCATGACGATTGCCGAGAAATTCATCCGTTCCGGCAGCAACCGCCGTGCGCTGGTTGTCGGTGCCGAGGTGTTCTCGCGCATCATCGACTGGAAGGATCGCGGTACCTGCGTGCTGTTCGGCGATGGTGCCGGCGCTGTGGTGCTGGAGGCAGCCGACGAGCCGGGTATTCTGGCCTCGGCGCTGCATGCCGACGGCAGCCACTCTCCGATCCTGTGTGCGCCGGGTACGGTTGCAGCGGGTGGCGTGATCGGCGACCCTTTCCTGCGCATGGATGGTCAGGCCGTGTTCAAGCTGGCGGTCAAGGTGCTTGGCGAGGTTGCCCAGGAAGTCATCGACGCGGCGGACATGCAGCTCGAAGACATCGACTGGCTGATCCCGCACCAAGCCAACATCCGCATCATGCAGGCCACCGCCAAGCGTTTGAAGCTGACCATGGACAACGTGGTGGTGACCGTAGACCGTCATGGCAACACTTCGGCCGCTTCCATCCCGCTGGCGCTCGACGCCGCCGTGCGTGACGGCCGCATCCGTCGCGGTCAGCACGTGCTGCTCGAAGGCGTCGGTGGTGGTTTCACCTGGGGCGCGGTGCTGTTCCGCTTCTGAAGGGAGTTTCAAGAATGTCCGTAGCACTCGTTTTCCCGGGGCAGGGTTCGCAGTCGGTCGGCATGATGGCCGCCTATGGCGACTTGGCCGTGATCCGCGACACCTTTGCAGAGGCCTCCGATGCGCTCGGAGAAGATCTGTGGGCGATGGTCGAAGAAGGTCCGGCCGAGCGTCTGTCGCTGACCGTGAACACCCAGCCGCTGATGCTGACCGCCGGCGTGGCGGTGTATCGCGCCTGGTTGGCCGCCGGTGGTCCGGCGCCGTCGGTGGTTGCTGGCCACAGTCTTGGCGAGTACTCCGCCTTGGTGGCGGCGGGCGCGCTGTCGTTTGCTGACGCTGTGCCGCTCGTGCGCTTTCGCGCGCAGGCCATGCAGGAAGCCGTGCCGGCCGGTGAGGGCGCAATGGCTGCGCTGCTCGGCCTTGATCCGGCGATCATCAACGAAGTCTGTGCCGAAGTGGCGCAAGGTCAGGTGGTGTCTGCCGCCAACCTCAACGCGCCGGGTCAGGTTGTGATCGCCGGTGCGACCGCCGCGGTCGAGCGCGCCATGGCGCTGGCCAAGGAGCGCGGTGTCAAACGGGCTGTGCCGCTGCCGGTGAGCGCGCCGTTCCATTGCGCGATGATGCGTCCGGCTGCGGAACGTCTGGCTGAACGTCTGGCGTCCGTGACGATTTCCGCGCCTTCTATCGCCGTCGTGAACAACGTTGATGTCGGCATCGAGACCGATCCGGCGCGCATCCGCGACGCG
Organism: Pseudazoarcus sp. NS34; assembly: GCF_059703725.1. Classification (NCBI taxonomy): domain Bacteria; kingdom Pseudomonadati; phylum Pseudomonadota; class Betaproteobacteria; order Rhodocyclales; family Zoogloeaceae; genus Pseudazoarcus; species Pseudazoarcus sp. NS34. Next base: position 289,264 of record NZ_BAAKIZ010000003.1, on the reverse strand, counting down.
CTGATCCGCCAGGCCTACTCGCCGGTGCGCTGGATCGAGACGATCGAGACGATCGCGGCGCGTGGCGTCTCCCATATCTTTGAATGCGGGCCGGGCAAGGTGCTGGCCGGCATGAGCAAGCGCAGCGCCGGCGATGTGCCGTGCGCGTCCATCCACGATGCGGCGAGCCTCGGCGAGGCCGTTGCAGCGGCGAGGTAAGGTCATGAGCAAATCACTGGAAGGGCGAGTCGCCCTCGTCACCGGCGCATCGCGCGGCATCGGCCGTGCGATCGCCCTTGAACTCGGTGCCATGGGCGCCACCGTGATCGGTACCGCCACCTCCGAAGCTGGCGCGGCCGATATTTCGGCCGGCCTGTCCGAAGCGGGCGTGACGGGCGCGGGGCGTATGCTCAACGTCACCGATGCGGCCGCCTGTGAGGCGCTGCTTGGGGCGATCGAAAAGGAATTCGGTACGGTTGCCATCCTCGTCAACAACGCCGGCATCACGCGCGACAACCTCGCGATGCGCATGAAGGACGACGAGTGGTCCGACGTCATCAGCACCAACCTCGACGCCGTCTACCGCATGTCGAAGCTGGTCATGCGCGGCATGATGAAAGCGCGCAGCGGGCGCATTGTAAACATCACTTCGGTGGTGGGTAGCGCAGGCAATCCGGGACAGGCCAACTATGCTGCGGCCAAGGCCGGTGTTGCGGGCATGAGTCGTGCCCTGGCGCGCGAGCTGGGCAGCCGCGGCATTACCGTCAACTGCGTTGCGCCCGGCTTCATCGACACCGATATGACCAAGGCACTGCCTGAGTCGGCGCGTGAAGGCCTGCTGGGCCAGATTGCTTTGGGTCGCCTCGGCGATCCGCAAGAGATTGCTGCGGCGGTCGGGTTCCTCGCGTCGCCGGCAGCAAGTTACGTCACGGGTACCACCTTGCACGTCAATGGTGGCATGTACATGGCCTGATCAGCGGTCACGATAGCGACAGCCAGTGTTTTTGGTAGAATGTCGCGGCTTTGGTTTCACTCATATTTCTACATATCAGGGAAGGAGTCTCTCCATGGAGAACATCGAACAGCGCGTCAAGAAGATCGTTGCCGAGCAGCTTGGCGTCAACGAGTCGGAGATCAAGAACGATTCGTCGTTTGTTGACGATCTCGGCGCAGATTCGCTCGACACGGTCGAGTTGGTGATGGCGCTGGAGGAGGAGTTCGAGTGCGAAATTCCCGACGAAGAAGCCGAGAAGATCACCAGCGTTCAGCAGGCGATTGACTACGTCAACGCCCATCTGAAGAAGTAATTTTTCACCCGGAGCGAACATTGACCCGTCGTAGAGTTGTCGTGACCGGCCTAGGGGCGATCTCCCCGGTCGGCAATACGGTTCCTGAAGCCTGGGAGAATCTCGTCAATGGTCGCTCCGGTATTGGCGCGATCACGCGCTTCGATGCCTCCGCCTTTCCGGTGCAGATCGCTGGTGAGGTCAAGGGCTTCGATGTGGCAGCCTATCTTTCTCCGAAAGAGGCCCGCCGCATGGATTCCTTTATCCATTACGGGCTTGCCGCCGGCGTCCAGGCTTTCCGCGATTCCGGCCTGGAAGTGACCGAGGCGAATACCCATCGGATCGGTGTCAACATCGGTTCCGGCATCGGCGGTCTGCCGATGATCGAGGATACGCACAGCGACTTCCTCAACGCCGGTCACCGCAAGATTTCCCCCTTCTTCATTCCCGGCACGATCATCAACATGATCTCCGGCAATCTGTCGATCATGCTCGGCCTGCGTGGCCCGAACATTGCTGTGGTCACGGCTTGCACCACCGGCCTGCACGCCATCGGGCTGTCCGCCCGCATGATCGAGTACGGCGACGCCGACGTGATGGTCTGCGGCGGCGCCGAATCCACTGTCACGCCGTTGGCGATTGGCGGCTTCGCATCGGCCAAGGCGCTGTCCACGCGCAATGACGACCCGGCCACCGCCAGCCGTCCGTGGGACAAGGATCGTGACGGCTTCGTGCTCGGCGAGGGTGCCGGTGTGCTGGTGCTCGAGGAGTACGAGCACGCCAAGGCACGCGGCGCCAGGATTTACGCTGAACTTTCAGGCTTCGGCATGAGCGGTGATGCGTATCACATGACCGCGCCGGACACGGACGGCCCGCGTCGCAGCATGGTCAACGCCATGAAGAACGCCGGCGTGAACCCGGATCAGGTGCATTACCTGAACGCTCACGGCACTTCCACGCCGCTGGGCGACAAGAACGAGACCGAGGCGGTCAAGCTGGCGGTGGGTGCCGATGTGGCCAAGGGCCTGGTGGTCAATTCCACCAAGTCCATGACCGGTCACCTGCTCGGTGGCGCTGGCGGCCTGGAATCGGTGTTCACGGTGCTGGCCGTGCATAACCAGGTGTCGCCGCCGACCATCAACATCTTCGAGCAGGACCCGGAGTGTGATCTGGACTACTGCGCAAATACTGCGCGGGACATGAAGATCGATGTCGCGCTGAAGAACAACTTCGGTTTCGGTGGCACCAACGGAACCCTGGTGTTCCGCAAGATGTAAGTGCCCGCGCCGGAGATGCGCTATCCGCGATTGATTGCCGTTCGCGCTTCTCCACGCAGCTTCATTCTGATCGCCGCGATCCATCTGGTCGCGGCGATTTCTTTTGCGTATGTGGTTTTTGATTCGATATTGGCGCTTTTTGGGCTGTCGCTGGTGTTCGTCTGCTTCGTGCTGTCTTGGCGGGCTCAGCGCCGCAAGGCGGTGTCCTGCATCGAACTGGGAGACGACGGTTTGTTGCGCTTCCCGGAGCATGACGGGGAAGGGCAGCCCTGCGGGAGGCGGGCCGATTTCGGTCTGGTTCGTTGGCTGGAGTGGCGTGACGGGCCACGCCGTCACGCCTTGATGCTATGGCGCGCGGAGTGTTCGCCGGAAGACTGGCGGGTGCTGGGCGTGTGGTTGCGCCACAAGGCAGCCCACGCCTTGCCGCTCAGCGACGCGGCGTAAGCACCGTCGGCCGGGCGCGCGCGCTGGTGGCGGGGAAGTCGCGTGAGAAGTGCAGGCCGCGGCTTTCCTTGCGGCGCAGCGCACAGCGCACGATGAGGTCGGCAGTGACTACCAGGTTGCGCAACTCGATGAGATCGTTGCTGACGCGAAAATTCGAGTAGTAGTCGTGAATTTCGCGTGAGAGCAGGCGGATGCGGTGTTGTGCGCGCTGCAGGCGCTTGGTGGTGCGCACGATGCCGACGTAGTCCCACATGAAGCGGCGCAGCTCGTCCCAGTTATGCGAGATCACCACCTCCTCGTCGGCGTCGGTAACGCGCGATTCGTCCCACACCGGCAGGCTGCCCGGCTCGGGGCGCGGATTGGCGAGGATGTCGCGCGCAGCCGCTTCGCCGAACACCACGCATTCGAGCAGCGAATTGCTGGCGAGTCGATTGGCGCCGTGCAAGCCGGTGTAGGCGCTTTCGCCGACGCAATACAGGCCGGGCAGGTCAGTGCGTGCGGCCAGATCGGTTACGACGCCGCCGCAGGTGTAGTGCGCCGCGGGCACCACCGGTATCGATTCCTTGGAGATGTCGATCCCCAGTTCGAGGCAGCGCGCAAAGATATTCGGGAAGTGTTCGCGCAGCCACTCGGCCGGTTTGTGCGAGATGTCGAGATAGACGCAGTCCAGACCACGCTTCTTCATCTCGAAGTCGATGGCACGCGCAACCACGTCGCGCGGCGCAAGCTCTGCGCGCTCGTCGTGCTCAGGCATGAAGCGCGTACCGTCGGGCAGGCGCAGGATGCCGCCTTCGCCGCGTACAGCTTCGGTGACCAGGAAGGATTTGGCCCGCGGGTGGTACAGGCAGGTCGGGTGAAACTGAATGAATTCCATGTTCGCCACGCGGCAGCCCGCGCGCCAGGCCATGGCAATGCCGTCACCGGTGGCTACGTCCGGATTGGTGGTGTACAGATACACCTTGCCCGCGCCGCCGGTGGCCAGCACGGTGTGGCGTGCGCCGATGGTGGCGACGCGGCCCGTGCGGATGTCGAGCACATACGCGCCGAGGCAACCGGCGGCGGGCCGGCCGACTTTGGCGCCGGTCACCAGATCAAGCCCGATATGATGTTCGAGCACGTCGATGCCCGGATGCTGGCGTACCTGCTCGGTCAGCGTCTGTTGCACGGCTGCGCCAGTTGCGTCGGCAGCATGGATGATGCGCCGCGCCGAGTGCCCGCCCTCACGCGTCAGGTGGTAGCCCAGTGCGGAGCCTTCTTCACGGGTGAAGGGCACGCCCCGTTCGATCAGCCATTCGATGGCGCTGCGGCCGTGCTCGACGACGAAGCGTGTTGCCGCGTCATCGCACAGGCCGGCACCGGCCACGAAGGTGTCCTCGACATGTGCCTCGGTGCTGTCGGTGGCGTCGAGCACGGCAGCGATGCCGCCCTGAGCCCAACCGCTGGCGCTGTCGGACAGCGCGCGTTTGGTGACCAGCGCAACGCGCATGCGGTCGGCAAGGCGCAGAGCCAGGGACTGGCCGGCGGTGCCGCTGCCAAGGATGAGTACGTCGTAGTTCTTGAGCACGTGGGAGCTTTCGCGAGTGGGCGAGAATGCGCGGCTAGCGTATCACGACGTGAGGTTGATGGGCGGGACGCAGCTTTTTTGCGAAACAAAACCACGCGCACGTATGAACTATTCGTGAGCCCCCCGGTCTGTTTGCCAAGCTTCGGTTTTGCCGTCCCCATGGCGCGTCGTTATACTGCCGGGGTTTTTTGCCCCGATTCCCGGATAACGACCCGCGCATGAGTGATCGCGAAATTGATCAGGTGCTTGTTGAACGCGTACAGCGCGGCGACAAGCAGGCATTCGGCCTACTGGTATCCAAATACCAGCGCAAGCTGCATAGGCTTTTGTCGCGCCTGATTCGCGATCCAGCCGAAGTGGAGGATGTCGCGCAGGAAACCTTCATCAAGGCTTACCGCGCGCTTGGGTCGTTTCGTGGCGAGAGTGCTTTTTACACGTGGCTGTACCGCATCGGAATCAATACCGCGAAGAACTTCCTGGTCTCTCAGGGGCGGCGTGCTCCGACTTCGACCAGCTTCGACTCGGCCGAAGCCGAGACTTTCGACGACGCCGACCAGTTGCGCGACGTCAACACGCCAGAGCGCTTGTTGATGACCAAGCAGATTGGCGAGACGGTCGAAGACGCCATGGCGGCCCTGCCCGAAGAACTCCGCACAGCGATCATGCTGCGCGAGCTCGAAGGGCTGAGCTACGAAGAAATCGCGGGCATGATGGATTGCCCGATCGGTACGGTGCGTTCGCGCATCTTCCGTGCGCGCGAGGCAATTGCCGAAAGGCTGCGGCCCCTGCTCGATACGGCTCCCGACAAACGTTGGTAGGTGGTGGTACTCATGAAGGAAAGACTCTCCTCACTGCTCGATGGTGACATCGACACCGCCCGTTCCGCGCAGCTCTTCGAGGCACTGCGCAAGGATCGGGATTTGCGCGGCCAGTGGGACGCGTATTGCGTGATCGGGGACGCCCTGCGCGGCGAAGCCGATCATCAGCCGGATTTCGTTTCGCGCGTGATGGCCGGTCTGGACGCTGAGCCGACGGTGCTTGCGCCACCGGCGCGAAGTTCACTGATGTCGTGGACCGGGCGCCCGGCGATGGCCATTGCCGCTTCGGTGATGGGCGTGGCCGCTGTCGGCCTGGTGGCGTTCTCGATGTTTCCGGCCACGCAGCCGGACAGCATTCCCGTGGCTGGCGTCGTGGCTTCGGCACCAGCCGAGCAGGGCGTGTTGAATGCGAGCGGCAATGTTCAGCTCGTCACGACGCTCGGTGAGGGCTCGCACCGCGAATACATGTTCGTGCATCAGGCCATGAGCGGTGGCGGTCCGATTCCAGGGGCTGCGCATTACGTTCGCACTGTCTCCGACGCTCGCGGAGAGCAGCGTTGATGAAGCTGTTTGCCGCTGCGCTGAGTATTGCGCTGACGGTCGCCCAGCCTGCGCTGGCCGGCAACGCCGGTGACCCGCTGGCGTGGCTGGGGCGCATCGCCTCGGCGGCCAGCGAACTGAATTATTCCGGCACCTTCATCTATCAGTCGGGGCCGATTGCCGAAACCTCACGAATCACCCATGTGGTCAACGCCAGCGGTGAGCACGAGCGCCTTGAGGTGCTCGATGGCAGCCCGCGTCAGGTAATCCGCAGCAACGACGAGGTGTGGTGCGTCTTTCCCGACAAGAAGACCGTTATTTCCGATAGCTCCCGCAGCCAGCGCTCGTTCCCGGCGCGTCTGCCAACCGCGTTGAACCGCGTGACGGAGAGCTATGAGGTCAGCAAGGGACGGGTCTCGCGGGTCGCAGGTGTCGACGCCCAGCTGGTAATTCTCAAGCCGCGTGACGATCTGCGTTACGGCCACATGTTGTGGGCAGACGTGAAATCCGGCCTGTTGCTCAAGGCACGCATGGTCGACGAGTCAGGTGCGACGATCGAGCAATTCATGTTCAGTGACGTGCGTATCGGTGAAGGCGTCACCGCCGACACCTCGCGCCCCTCGTTTGCCGGGGATGCTGGCTGGAACATCGTGTCGGCACACGGTTCGACCATCGAAGTGGGAGACAGCGGCTGGCGCCTGACGCGTCCGCTGCCGGGCTATGCGCTTGAATCGGTGATGCGCCGCCCGCTCGGGCGTGAGCAGCGTGACGTGCTGCACATGGTGTTCAGCGATGGCCTGGCCTCCATTTCCGTGTTCATCGAGCCGCTGGGCGAATCAGCCGCCGGCGCTACAGGGCCGATGGCCAGTGGCGCCATCAACATCTATCGGCGGGAAGTGTCGGGACATCTGCTGACCGCGCTCGGCGAGGTGCCGATGCGCGCCCTGCAGGGGCTGGGCGAGGCCATGGAGATGTCTTCCCGATGATCGAGGCGCGTGCGGTCGTGGTCGACGTGGCCAATGGCGTGGCGCGCGTTCGGGTGATCGACCGTCAGGAAGGTTGCGGGCGCTGTGACGAGCCGGGCGGATGCCGTTCGGTCAAGCTCGCGTACTCCATCCGTCCGCCGACCTCGGAGTTTTCCCTTCCCGACACGCTGGGCGTGGCCGTTGGCGACGAAGTGGCCTTGACCTTGCCGGACGGGGCTTCCTTGCGTGGTGCATTGATCAGCTACGGCCTCGGTGCCGTGGCCTTGATTGCCGGCGCAGGGCTGGGGCAGGCGCTTGGCGGTACGGACGGCTGGGCTTTGGGTGGTGCGCTGGTCGGACTGCTGTCTGCCTTCGTGCTCAATCGTGTGTTGCACCGCAGTCGTCGCTGGCGTGGCGGGCTGCGGGTGGAAATGTCCCGCCCGGGCGCCGTGTGCGCGCACGATTTCGGTAAAGCTTGATGAGCGTTCTGCGGATCTGCCTGCGTTCCTTTCTGGTCCTGTTGTGTTCTGCCTGTGTCGCCACCGCGACCGCTGCTGCGAATCTTCCTGATTTCTCTGCCATCGTCGACTCCCAGGGGGCGGCGGTGGTCAATATCAGCACCACCCAGGCGCCTGCCTCGGCGCTGTCGGCGCTGCCTGCCCCGCCGGCCCCGCCCGGATTGGAGGGCAGCGAGGAGTGGATGGAGCTGCTGCGCCGCTTCCTGCCGCAGCTTCCCGAGGTGCCTGAAGACGAAAGCCGCTCTCTTGGCTCCGGCTTCATCATCAGCCATGACGGCTACATCCTCACCAACGCCCACGTGGTGGCGGGTGCAGACGAGATCGTCGTGCGTCTGATCGACAAGCGTGAGTTCAGCGCCAGCGTGGTCGGCACCGATCCGCGCAGCGATGTGGCCGTGATCCGCATCGAGGCGCAGCAGCTTCCGGTGGTGCGCCTCGGTAATCCGGGGCGCCTCAAAGTTGGCGAATGGGTGCTGGCTATCGGTTCCCCGTTCGGCTTTGACCATACCGTTACGGCCGGCATCGTCAGCGCCAAGGGGCGTGCGCTGCCGGACGAGAATTTCGTGCCTTTCATCCAGACCGATGTGGCCATCAACCCGGGCAATTCGGGCGGGCCGCTGTTCAACCTGCGTGGTGAGGTCGTCGGCATCAACGCGCAGATCTACAGCGAGACGGGTGGTTTCATGGGCCTGTCCTTTGCCATTCCGATCGACGTGGCAATGAACGTCTATCAGCAGCTGCGCAAGGATGGCCGCGTGCGACGCGGCCGCATCGGCGTGGCAGTGCAGGAAGTCACCCGCGCATTGGCCGAGAGCTTCGGTCTGACTTCGGTGGATGGCGCGCTGGTCAGCGCGGTCGAGCCGGGGGGGCCGGCCGACCGGGCCGGCGTGAAGGTCGGCGATGTCATCACGCGTTTCGACGGGCGTTCCGTGCCCGGTTCTACCGCCTTGCCGTTGCTCGTTGCAGAGCGCCGTCCCGGCGTGCAAGCGATGCTGAGCCTGGTGCGAGAAGGCAAGCCGATGGAATTGCGCGTGAGCGTGGGTGAATGGAGTGATGCCGCATCTCCCGTTGTTCGCAAGCCTGTCGCGCCGGCGCCCGATCGTCTCGGACTTGCGTTGTCCGAACCCACCGCTGAACAGCGCCGCGAACGCGGGATTGCGCAGGGACTGCTGGTCGAAGGGGTGCAGGGGCCGGCGGCAAGGTCGGAGTTGCAGCCTGGCGATGTCGTCGTCGCCGCAGTGGCCGCAGGGCGCCAGACGTCGCTGGAGTCGGTGGCGCAGTTCGAGCAGATCGTCGCCAAGCTGGCCGATGGTCAGGCACTGACGCTGCTGGTCGAGCGCGGTTCGGGTACTTCCTTTGTCAGCCTGCGGATTGGCAGATGAGTGGCCGTGAGTTCACGGTGCTGAGCCGCGAGTGGTGTCATCTGTGTCACGAGCTGATCGATGCGCTTGCGCCGCTGGCGGCTGAACTGGGCTGGACGGTACGCGTGCTTGATGTCGATGAGGATCCCGTGCTCGAGGCGCGCTGGGACGAGCTGGTGCCGGTGGTGCTGGCTGGCGAGCGCGACCTCTGCCATTACCACCTCGATGAAGCGGCGATCCGTGCTCACGTGCGCGATTTCGGCTAGAATCCGGCGTCCGGTCGTCCAACCGCAACGGGTGTCGTTAGGCACCCTTTTTTATTGACCCATGCAGCATATTCGCAACTTTTCGATCATTGCCCACATCGATCACGGCAAGTCCACGCTGGCCGATCGCCTGATCCAGTTCTGCGGCGGCCTGTCCGACCGCGAAATGGAAGAGCAGGTGCTCGACTCCATGGATCTGGAACGTGAGCGTGGCATCACCATCAAGGCCCAGACCGCGGCGCTGCATTACAAGGCGCGCGACGGCAAGGTCTACAACCTGAACCTCATCGACACGCCGGGCCACGTCGACTTCTCCTACGAAGTCAGCCGTTCGCTCTCGGCCTGCGAGGGCGCGCTGCTGGTGGTCGACGCCTCGCAGGGTGTCGAGGCGCAGACCGTGGCGAACTGCTACACCGCCATCGATCTCGGCGTCGAAGTCGTGCCGGTCCTGAACAAGATCGACCTGCCTGCGGCCGACCCCGAGAACGCGCGCGGCGAGATCGAGGACGTCATCGGCGTCGATGCCTCCGAGGCCATCCTGTGCTCGGCCAAGACCGGCGTCGGCATCGAGGAAGTGCTGGAGGCGGTCATCGCGCGGGTGCCGACTCCAGTGGGCGATCCGGCCGCGCCGCTGAAAGCACTGATCATCGACTCGTGGTTCGACAACTACGTCGGCGTGGTCATGCTGGTGCGTGTCATCGACGGCGTGTTGCGTCCGAAAGACCGCATCCTGCTGATGTCCAACGGAGCGCAGTATCCGTGTGACCAGGTCGGCGTGTTCACGCCGCGTTCGGTCGCGCGCGAGCAGCTCTCGGCGGGCGAGGTGGGTTTCGTCATCGCCGGCATCAAGGAACTGGCGGTAGCCAAGGTCGGCGATACCATCACGCTGGCCAACCGCCCGGCACCGCAGCCCTTGCCCGGCTTCAAGGAAATCAAGCCGCAGGTGTTCGCCGGACTGTATCCGGTGGAATCCTCCGAGTACGACCAGCTGCGCGATTCGCTTGAGAAGCTGCGCCTGAACGACGCCGCGCTGCAGTACGAACCGGAAGTGTCACAGGCGCTGGGCTTCGGCTTCCGCTGCGGCTTCCTGGGCCTGCTGCACATGGACATCGTGCAGGAGCGCCTGGAGCGCGAGTTCGACATGGATCTCATCACCACGGCGCCGACCGTGGTGTACGAAGTGGTGCTCAACAGCGACGAGCTCATTTACGTCGAGAACCCCTCCAAGCTGCCGGAAGTCGGTAAATTTGCCGAGATTCGCGAGCCCCTGATCACGGCCACCATCTTCCTGCCGCAGGACTATGTCGGCCCGGTGATCACGCTGTGCAACCAGAAGCGCGGCGTGCAGATCGACATGCGCTACCACGGCCGTCAGGTGCAGCTGGTCTACGACATGCCGATGAACGAAGTGGTCATGGATTTCTTCGACCGGCTCAAGTCCGTGTCGCGGGGCTATGCCTCGCTGGACTACGAATTCAAGGAATACCGGCCGGCCGATCTGGTCAAGCTCGACCTGATGGTGGGTGGCGAGAAGGTCGATGCGCTGTCGGTCATCGTGCACCGTGCCAGCGCGCAGTATCGCGGTCGCGAACTGGCGACCAAGTTGCGCGGCCTGATCCCTCGCCAGATGTTCGATGTGGCGGTGCAGGCGGCGATCGGCTCCAACATCATCGCCCGCGAGACCATCAAGGCGTTGCGCAAGAACGTGCTGGCCAAGTGCTACGGCGGCGACATCACGCGCAAGAAGAAGCTTCTGGAGAAGCAGAAGGAAGGCAAGAAGCGCATGAAGCAGGTCGGCAACGTCGAGATTCCTCAGGAAGCCTTCCTTGCCGTGCTGCGTACCGACGAGGGCAAGTGAGGGTGCCGCGCGCACCCGCCCGTTTCACCTGCTGATGGAGTCGCCGTGAATTTCGCACTGATCCTGTTCGTGTTGCTCGTGGTGTCGGGCGCGTTGTGGGCTTTTGATCGTTTTCATGCGCGCAAGCAGCGCGCCCAGGGTGAGCCGAACCCCTGGTGGGTCGAATATGGGGCGAGCTTCTTTCCCGTCATTCTGATCGTCTTCTCGCTGCGCTCGTTCGTTGTCGAGCCATTCAAGATTCCGTCCGGGTCGATGATTCCGACCTTGCTGGTCGGCGATTTCATCCTGGTGAACAAATTCACCTATGGCATTCGTCTCCCGGTCATCAACAAGAAGATCGTGTCGCTGGGTGAGCCCAAGCGCGGCGACGTGATGGTGTTCCGTTATCCGCGCAACCCCTCGCTCGACTACATCAAGCGTGTGGTCGGCCTGCCGGGGGATCGCGTTGAGTACATCGACAAGCGCTTGACCATCAACGGCGAGGAAGTTCCGATGGCGCCGGCCGACGATTATCTGCATCCCGAGCGTATGTACTATTCCCCGATGTTTGAGGAGGCGCTGGGTGAGGAGCCGCACGCCGTTCTGATAGAGCGTGACGTGCCGCCGTATGTCAGCAGGGTGGCCGACTTCCCGTATCGCGACCACTGTACCTATACTACGGCCGGGGTGCGTTGCACGGTGCCCGAGGGGCACTACTTCATGATGGGCGACAACCGCGACGGAAGCAGCGACAGTCGCGAGTGGGGCTTCGTACCCGAGGAGAACATCGTCGGCCGTGCCTTCTTCATCTGGTTCAACTTCGGCGACATGAAGCGCATAGGAGGATTTCACTGATGGCGACGAACAGATCCGCTTCGCGACGCGCCCAGGGCGGTCTCTCCTTGATCGGCACGCTGATCGTCGGTTGTTTGCTGGCGTTTCTCCTGTTCATCGGGTTCCGCAGCATTCCTGTGTTCAATGAGTACTTCGCGCTCAAGCGCGTCGTGAACGTGCTTGCTACGCAGGGGACAGGCGGGGCGACACCGGCTGATCTGCGCCGCAGTTTCGAACGCTTCGCCTACACCGACGATATCTCCAGCGTGCGTGGTACCGATTTGCGCATCACCCGTGCCGGCGGGGCTACGGTGGTCGAGACCGCATATGAACGCACGGTGCCGATCGCCGGCAATGTCAGCCTGCTGTTCGAATTCTCTGTGTCATCGAGCCGCTGAGTGCGCCCGCAGCTTGGCCTGCTCCAGCGTAAGCTGGGGCACGATTTTTCCGACGTCGCGTTGCTCGAAGAAGCGTTGACCCATCGTAGCTTTGGCCTGCCCAACAACGAGCGGCTGGAATTTCTCGGTGACAGCGTCCTGAACTGCGTCATCTCGATTGCGCTGTGCGCGCGGTTTGGTGATCTGCGCGAGGGCGAACTGTCGCGTCTGCGTGCTTCGTTAGTGCGGCAGGAAGGCCTGCACCGCGTGGCCCTGGAACTGGACCTCGGCGAGGCGTTGCGGCTCGGCGAAGGCGAGATGAAGAGCGGCGGCTTCCGTCGCCCGTCAATTCTGGCTGATGCCCTCGAGGCCATCTTCGCTGCGGTCTATCTTGACGCCGGTTTTGAGGCTGCGCGCGCGGTGATCGACCGGCTGTATGCGTCAGCAATTGCCGAAATTGATCCGGCCATTGCGCTGAAAGACCCCAAGACCGCGTTGCAGGAATACCTGCAGGCGCGCAAGCTGGCATTGCCGGCGTATGAAACCGTGCGTGTACTGGGCGAAGCCCACTCGCAGGAATTCGAGGTGCGCTGCGCGGTTGATACGCTCGGCGTGTCTGCTACCGGGCGCGGCGCAAGCCGACGTGCGGCCGAACAACAGGCTGCAGAGCGTACTCTGGTGGCCCTGAGGGAACGATGAGCGAAGTACACGAAGATTCCACCCCCTTCCGCACTGGCTTTGTCGCCATTGTCGGTCGGCCCAACGTCGGCAAGTCCACGCTGTTGAATCAGCTGATCGGCCAGAAGATCAGCATTGTCTCGCGCAAGGCGCAGACCACCCGGCATCGCGTCACCGGCATCCGCAGTGACGAGCACGCGCAGTTCATTTTCGTCGACACGCCGGGCTTCCAGACGCGCCACCGCAACGCGCTCAACCGCACGATGAACCGCAGCGTTACGCAGGCGCTGGGCGATGTCGACGCGGTGTTCTTCGTGATCGAAGCCGGCCGCTTCGGTGATGACGATCGCAAAGTGCTCGGCCTGCTGCCGGACGACGCGAAGGTGCTGCTCGTCATCAACAAGATCGACCGCCTCAAGGACAAGAAGGCGTTGCTGCCCTTCATCCAGCAGATGAGCGAGTTGCGCGATTTTGCCGCCATCGTGCCGCTTTCGGCTGAGCGCGGAAACAACGTCGACAGTCTGGTGTCCGCCACCTTGCCCTTGCTGCCCGAAGGTGCGCCGGTGTTCGAGCAAGACGACATCACCGACCGCAGCGAGCGCTTTCTCGCATCGGAATTCCTGCGCGAAAAGCTCTTCCGCCTGCTGGGCGACGAATTGCCGTATGGCATCGCCGTCGAGATCGAGAAGTTCGAGACCGAAGGCAACCTGCGCCGCATCTTTGCCGCCGTCGTCGTCGATCGCGACAGCCACAAGGGCATGGTCATCGGCAAGAACGGTGAGCAGCTCAAGCGCATCTCCTCCGAGGCGCGCGTCGAACTGGAAAAACTCTTCGACGCCCGCGTCTATCTTGAAGTGTGGGTCAAGGTGAAGAGCGGCTGGGCCGATGACGAGCGCGCGCTCAAGAGCCTCGGCTACGAATAGCCTCCGGGTGTTCCCGTGAACCCCAAGCAACGCATCGATCAGCAACCCGCTTTCGTCCTGCATACGCGTCCGTGGCGCGAGACGAGCTTGGTCGTCGAGCTGCTCACGCGCGACTACGGCCGCGTGGCGGTCGTTGCGAAGGGCGCGAGGCGCCCGCATTCGGCTCTGCGCAGCGTGTTGATGGGCTTCCAGTCGCTGGCGGCGGACTGGTCCGGCGGCGGCGAGGTCAAGACCCTCATTCGCGCGGAGCGGGCCGGCTTCCAGCCCTTGCTCGGCGGTGAGGCTTTGCTGTGTGGTTATTACCTCAATGAACTCGTGGTGCACCTCTCGGCGCGCGAAGACCCGCATCCCGGACTGTTTGAAGCCTATGTCGCGGCCGTCACTGCGCTGGCCGACAAGGCCACTGCTGCGCCGGTGCTGCGCCGCTTCGAGTTGGCGCTGCTTCGCGAGCTGGGCTATGGCGTTGAGCTGGAGGGCGAAGCCGACGGCGGCCCGCCTATCGCGGCCGACCAGCGCTACGCCTATATAATCGAACGCGGTCCGGTGCGCGGCACGGCGCGTGGCGAGGGAGTGTCGGTGAGCGGGCAGACCCTGCTCGCGCTGGCGCAGGACGACTTCTCCGCGGCGCAGACCCTGAGCGAGAGCAAAGCGCTGCTGCGCATGCTGATCAACCACCATCTGGGCGGACGCGACCTGCAGTCGCGCCGCGTATTCAAGGAGTTGCAGGAGCTGTGATCGAACTCGGCGTCAACATTGACCACGTCGCGACCTTGCGTCAGGCGCGCCGTACCTGGGAGCCGGACCCGCAATGGGCCGCCGTCGACGCCCATCTGGGCGGGGCCGACGGCATCACCGTGCATCTGCGCGAAGACCGTCGCCACATCCAGGATGCCGACGTGCGGCGTCTGGCTGAACTCACGCAGATCAAGCTCAACCTCGAGATGGCTGCCACCGATGCGATGGTCGGCTTCGCCTGCGAACTCAAGCCGCAGATGGCGATGCTGGTGCCGGAAGGGCGGCAGGAAGTCACCACCGAAGGCGGGCTGGACGTGCTCGCCGACGAATCCCGCTTGCGTGATGTGGTGGCGCGGCTGACCGAAGCCGGCATCGTCACCAGCGTGTTCATCGACGCCATTCCCGAACAAATCGAGGCCGCTGCGCGTATAGGCGCGAAGGTGTGCGAGGTGCACACCGGCCCCTATGCCCATACCTTTCACGACGCTGGGCGCGATGCCGACTCGCCGGGTGTGCTGGCCGAACTCGCCAAGCTGCGGGTGGCGGGTGAAACCATCTGCGCGCTGGGCATGCGCTTCAACGCCGGTCACGCGCTGAACTACTACAACGTGCAGCCGGTGGCGCGCCTGGCTGGCGTGCGCGAACTGCACATCGGTCACGCCATCGTCAGCCGCTCGGTGTTCGTCGGCCTGCGCGAGGCGGTGCGTGAGATGAAGCGCCTCATGCGCGAGGCCGCCGCCCAGCCGAAAGGAGGCGCGCAATGATCCACGGAATCGGCGCCGATATCGTCCGCATCCCGCGCATGGGTACGGTGCTCACCAAATACGGCGAGCGCTTCGCCAATCGCATTCTTGCGCCCGACGAGCGCGCGGCGTTTGCTGCGCGCAACGATCCGGACCGCTTCCTCGCCAAGCGCTTCGCCGCCAAGGAGGCTTTCGGCAAGGCGCTCGGCACCGGCGTCGCGGCCCCGGCCACGCTGCATGCGGTGATCGTCGATCATGATCCGCTCGGCAAGCCGATCTTCCGCTTCGGTTCGGAACTGGCTGCGCACATGGCGCAGCAAGGCCTGCACGCCCACCTCACCCTGACCGACGAGACCGACTACGTCGTGGCCTTCGTCGTACTTGAGCGGCAGGGCTGAAGCATGGACGTCACGCATTTGCCGCGCGGCCCGGTGTTCGTCGATGTCGCCGGCTGTGAGCTGACGGACGCCGAGCGCGAGCGCCTGCGCCATCCGCTGGTGGGCGGCGTGATCCTGTTCGCGCGAAATTTTCGCGACGCTGAAACCCTCTCCGCACTGAACGCCGAAATTCACGCGCTGCGCGAGCCGGCGCTGATCATCGCGGTTGATCACGAGGGCGGGCGCGTGCAGCGTTTCCGCACCGATGGCTTCACGCATCTGCCGGCGATGCGGGTGCTTGGCAGGCTGTGGGACGAAGATCACGTCGCGGCGCTGGACGCCGCGCGCGCCGCCGGTTTCGTGCTGGCCGCCGAATTGCTTGCGCACGGCGTGGATCTTTCCTTCACGCCGGTGCTGGATCTGGATTACGGCGGCAGCCGGGTGATCGGTGAGCGCGCTTTCCACCGCGATCCGCAGGCCGTCGCCTCGCTCGCTTCGGCCTTGATCGCCGGCCTGCGCGAAGCCGGCATGGGTTGCGTGGGCAAGCATTTTCCTGGGCATGGCTTTGTCGAGGCCGATTCGCACGTCGAGATTCCGGTCGATGAGCGTGACTTCGAGGCAGTGTGGGCCGAGGATATTGCGCCGTATCGCCACCGTTTGGCGAAACAGCTGTCCGGCGTGATGCCGGCGCACGTGATCTTCGAACACATCGACCCCCAGCCGGCGGGCTTTTCGCCCTTCTGGCTGCAGGACGTACTGCGCGGCCGGCTGGGCTTTCAGGGCGTGATCTTCAGCGACGACCTGACCATGGAGGGGGCCACCGTGGTCGGCGACATCGTTGCGCGCGCCTCGGCCGCGTTCGAGGCCGGCTGCGACATGGTGTTGGTATGCAACCGCCCCGATCTGGCTGACGATCTGCTCGCGCGCTGGAGCCCGGCGGTCTCGGCCGAAACCATGGCGCGTATCGCTGCGCTGGCGGCTGAGCCGCGCTTTGCCGACCCGTTGGCGCTACAGCTGGCCGCGCCGTATCACGCTGCGCGGGAGCAGGTCACCGCGCTGCAGGCCTGATCGCGATGAGCGAAGTCACCCTGTTTGATGCGCGTGCATTCCTGAAGACGGTTCCCGAGGAGCCGGGCGTCTACCGCATGATTGGTGCCGACGACAAGGTGCTCTACGTCGGCAAAGCCAAGAATCTGAAGAAGCGCGTCGCCAACTATTTTCAGCGCACGCAGCCGAGCCCGCGCATCGCGATGATGGTGGCGCAGATCGTGCGCGTTGACATCACGCCCACGCGCTCCGAGGCCGAGGCGCTGATCCTCGAAAACAACCTCATCAAGAAGCTGGCGCCGCGCTACAACATCCTGTTCCGCGACGACAAGAGTTACCCCTACATCTGTCTCACCGGCGACGCGATTCCGCGCCTGGCCTATCACCGTGGCGGCTTTGCCAAGGGGGCACGCTACTTCGGCCCGTTCCCGAACGGCAGCGCGGCTCGCGAGAGTATCCACCTGCTGCAGAAGATCTTTCGGCTGCGCACCTGCGAAAACGCGGTGTTCCACAACCGCTCGCGCCCCTGCCTGCTGCACCAGATCAAGCGTTGCACGGCGCCGTGTGTCGGGCTGATCTCGGAAGCCGATTACGCCAAGGATGTGAAGCTCGCAGCACGCTTTCTTGATGGACGCACCAACGAAGTCATCGATGACCTCGGTGCGCGCATGAACGCTGCCGCCGAGCAGCTGGCCTTCGAGGAGGCGGCTGCCTGCCGCGACCAGATCCGCTCGCTGCAATCGGTGCTGCACCGTCAGTTCGTCGACAGTGGCCGCGACGAGGATGTTGATATTGTTGCGGCGGCCGAGGAGGGCGGGGTGGTGTGCGTCAATCTGGCGATGGTGCGCGGCGGGCGGCATCTCGGCGACCGACCGCTGTTCCCGAGCAATGCCGCGGGTTGCAGCCCCGACGATGTGCTGCTGGCGTTTGTCGAGCAGCACTACCGCGAGCATCCGATGCCGACGCGCATCGTTGTCGCGCAAGGCGTGGACGCCGTGCGCGCGACACTCGCCGAAGTCAGCGAAAGCCCCTCCGGAGTGGTCGCGCCGCGTTCGCCAGCCGAGAAGGCGTGGATGGAGATGGCGCGCGGCAACGCGCACACCGCAATTCGCGCGCGACTGCAGGACGCCGGGCGCATCGGCTCGCGGCTTGAAGCGTTGCGCGAGGCGCTTGATCTGCCCGAAGCACCGGCGCGCATCGAGTGCTTCGACATCAGTCACACCATGGGCGAGGCCACAGTGGCCTCGTGCGTGGTGTGTGTGGACGGCGCGATGAAGAATTCCGAGTACCGCCGCTACAACATCGCCGGCATCACCGGTGGCGACGACTTCGCGGCCATGCGCCAGGTGCTCGAACGCCGCTACGGCAAGCTGGTCGAGGGCGACGGTGTGCTGCCCGACCTGATCCTGATCGACGGCGGCAAGGGCCAGGTCAGTGCGGCCTTCGGGGTGTTGTCCGACATCGGGCTGGAGTCGGTCGCGATGCTCGGCGTGGCCAAGGGCGAGGGCCGCAAGCCTGGCCTTGAAACGTTGATCTTCGCCGATGGACGCGAGCCGCTCAATCTGGCGTCCGACGCCCAGGCCTTGCACCTGATCCAGGAGATTCGCGATGAAGCGCACCGCTTTGCCATTACCGGCCATCGTGCGCGGCGCGGCAAGGCGCGTATCGGCTCGAAGCTCGACGACATTCCGGGCGTCGGCCCAACGCGTCGGCGCAAGCTGATCGAGGCTTTCGGCGGGCTGGACGGGGTGCGTGCAGCCGGTGTCGAGGATCTGTGCCGTGTGGACGGCGTCAGTCGCAAGCTGGCTGAGCAGATATACTCGTCGCTGCGCTGAAGCCCCTCCGGAACTTACGTCAATGCACTTCAATATCCCGAACACGCTGACACTGATGCGGATCGCCGTGATCCCGCTGTTTGTCGGCGTGTTCTACCTGCCTTCGCACTGGCTTTCCGATGTGCAGATGAACCTCATCGCCACGGTGCTGTTCGTGCTGGCGGCGATCACCGACTGGCTGGATGGCTATCTCGCCCGCACGCTGGGCCAGACCTCGGCCTTCGGGGCCTTTCTCGACCCGGTGGCGGACAAGCTGATGGTGGCCGCCGCGCTGATCCTGCTGGTGCAGCTGGGGCGCGCCGACGCAGTGGTGGCGGTGATCATCATCGGCCGCGAGATCACCATCTCGGCACTGCGTGAGTGGATGGCGCGGATCGGCCAGTCGGCCAGCGTGGCGGTGGCCACGGTCGGAAAGTTCAAGACGGCCGCACAGATGACGGCGATCCCGCTGTTGCTCTATCACGAGAACCTGTTCGGATTGCCGGTGGCACTGCTCGGCGAGGTGTTGATCTACGTCGCGGCGGCGCTGACCTTGTGGTCGATGGGCTATTACCTGCACCGCGCCTTGCCGTTGCTCGCGCGGCATGACCGCGCCGGGCGAGACTGACGGCGCTGCTTGCGGTTATCACGGTTGTATTGAACTGTGCCGGGTCTTATAAACGACCACAGTAGGGTAATTGCGGCGGGCCCGTCCGGTGAATCTGAAAACCAAATCCTCGCTTGCCGTTGTAGGCCTGTTGCTGGTCGTATTCGGCGTCGGCATGGTGATCCAGGATTACCTCGTCCGCAATTCGCTGCAGAAGACCATTGCCGACCAGCAGTACGCGCTGGTGTCGCGTTTTGCAGCCGAGGTCTCGGGGCGGGTTGAAGTCAGTCTCGGCACGCTCAAGCGCGTGGCCTCCGGGATGGACTTCCGTCACACCAGCGATGCCGACCGCTTGCGCAACTACCTGCATGACAACCAGGGTGCGCTGGCGCTGTTTGAAGCGCTGATCATCGTCAGTCCGAACCTGACCGTGCTGGCTGACAATCCGACCCGGCAAGGGCGTGTCGGCGCGGACGTCTCTTCGCTGGCGCACCTGCGTCGCGTCATCGACACCGGCCTGCCGGTGGTGTCGCGTCCCTTTGTCGGGGTGGTCACGGGTCAGCCGCTGCTGGCCATGTCGGTGCCGGTGTATGACTCGGTCGGCAATCTCATCGCCATCGTTTCCGGCACGCTCGATATTCTCAGCCCCGCCTTCCTCGGTGGCATCAACCGCGGGCATTCCGAACAGCACGGCGAGTTCGTGCTGACCACCCGCGACCGCACCACCATCGTTGGCGACACGTCCCGTCTGATGCTGTCGAGCTATGCGGAGCCGGGTGTAATGCCTGTGTATGACCGCGCCGTGGACGGCTGGGAAGGCACCGATCAGGGGGTCGATCCGGCCGGGCGTCGCATGCTCATGAGTTTCCGTACGGTCGAGCAACTGGACTGGGTCGCCGGCGTGGTGTTGCCGGTCGAGGAGGCCTTTGCGCCGATCGTGCGCTCGCAGCGTGTCGCGATGCTGCTCCTGCTGGTGGCTTCGGTGCTGGTCGGCTTCCTGGTGTGGTTTGCGATGCGCGGCTTTCTGCGACCGCTGTTCGCCTTGCGTGACAACGTCGTGGCCTTGCGCAGCGACCCCAGTCGCGTGCATGAGCTGCCAGTCGGTGAGGGCGAGGTTGGCGAAGTGGCGGGAGATTTCTACCGCCTGTTCGAGGATCTGTCGCGCTCACGCGAAGAAAGCGTGGCGCGTGCCGAGGAACTGCAGTCGGTACTCGACGCGAGTCCGATCGCCATCGTGATGCTGCGCGAGCATCGCGTTCAATTGGCCAACCCGGCCTTCGAGCGCATGTTTGCCTGCGCCGCCGCAGACGCCATGGATCGAACGCTGGAGGCGTATTTCGAAGACCACCCGGCCTT
This sequence comes from Pseudazoarcus sp. NS34, assembly GCF_059703725.1. Taxonomy (NCBI): domain Bacteria; kingdom Pseudomonadati; phylum Pseudomonadota; class Betaproteobacteria; order Rhodocyclales; family Zoogloeaceae; genus Pseudazoarcus; species Pseudazoarcus sp. NS34. The sequence continues at coordinate 268,918 of NZ_BAAKIZ010000003.1, read as the reverse complement.
CATCGAAATGAGCCGCCGCATCGAGAACGGGCTTGAGGAGGCGCGTGTACTGCGTTTCGAGCAGCGCTTCGTCGACAGCCGTGGCCAGTGGTTCTGGGCCAACGTCTATGTGCGCGCGCTGGATCCGACGCGGCCCGAGAAAGGCCCGGTGATGCTGATCGAGGATATCAGCGAGCAAAAGCTCAGCGAGGAGCGCATCCGCCATCTCGCCGAGCACGACCCGCTGACCGATCTCCCCAACCGCATGCTGTTCAACGACCGCGCCAACCAGGCTTTGACCCGTTGCCGTCGCGAGGGCCGCCGGTTCGCGCTGCTGTTCGTCGATCTGGATCGTTTCAAGAACATCAATGACACCCTAGGGCATCACATTGGCGATCAGTTGTTGCGGGTGGTGGCGGGGCGCATCGTCGCCTGCGTGCGTGAAAGCGATACGGTCAGCCGCCCCGGCGGGGACGAGTTCACGCTGCTGCTGTCGGAGATCGGTGATCCTGAAGACGCTGCGCGCGTCGCCGATAAGCTCATCAGCTCCTTGGCCGAGCCCTGCCACATCTCGGGGCGACAGCTGCTGGTGACAGCCAGTATCGGCATCAGTCTGTACCCCGAGGATGGCGACGACATTGCAACGCTGATGCGTAACGCAGATTCGGCGATGTACCACAGCAAGGATTCGGGCCGGAACACCTATCACTACTTCCACGTCGAGATGAACGAGCGGGTGTTCGAACGCATGCTGCTCGAAAGCGCCTTGCGCAATGCGCTCGATGCCGACGCCTTCGAGTTGTATTACCAGCCGCAGTTCGACGGCGTGACGCGGCGCATGATCGGCGCCGAAGCGCTGCTGCGCTGGCGTGATCAGGACGGCACGCTGGTGCCGCCGGCACGTTTCATTCCGGTCGCAGAAGAGGCGGGCTTGATTCTGCCGATCGGCCAGTGGGTGCTTGAACAGGTGTGTCGCCAGTTGCGTGAGTGGAGCGATGCCGGCCTGCCGGCACTGACCGTGGCCGTAAATATTTCCGCCCAGCAATTTCGTCAGCCGCGCTTTGTCGAGTCTCTGCGGCAAGCCATCGCCAGCAGCGGCGTGTCGGCCGAATGCCTGGAGCTTGAACTGACCGAACGCGTGATGCTGGAGGCGGCCGAGCGCAACATTGCAGTGCTCGACGAGGTTCGGCGCATGGGCGTGCGGGTGTCGATCGACGACTTCGGTACGGGCTATTCGTCGCTGTCCTACCTCAAGCGGTTGCCGATCGACGCCTTGAAGATCGACCAGACTTTTGTGCGTGATGTGGTTACCGACCCTGACGACGCGGCCATCGTCGATGCCATCATCGGGTTGGCGCGCAACCTGCGCTTGCAGGTCATCGCAGAAGGGGTCGAGAACGAAGAGCAACTCGATTTCCTGCAACGCGCGGGTTGTCGGCACATGCAGGGCTTTCTTTTTGCGCCGGCGCTGCCGGTGGGCGATTTCGAGCGTCTGTGGCGCGACAGCTTCGTCACGCCTTGAGTCGGTCAGCCGCCGGCCGGCCGAAGGTCGCAACAATGCAGCTCGAAGCGTCCCGCGCGCCGGTTTGCAAAGTAATGACGCAGGGTGACTTCGATGGTGCGAAAGGCCAGTGAATCCCAAGGGATCTCGTGTTCGGCGAACAGGCCGACCTCAAGTGACTCTTCGCCCGCCGCGAACTCCGGTACGGGTAGGCTGGCGCGATACATGAGGTGCACCTGGTCGATGTGCGGAATGCTGATGAGGGTGAGCAGATCGCCCACTTCGACCTTCGCACAGGCTTCCTCCAGGGTTTCGCGGGCAGCGCCCTCGGCGGTGCTTTCACCGTTTTCCATGAAGCCGGCGGGCAGCGTCCAGAAACCGTGGCGAGGTTCGATCGCCCGGCGACACAGCAGGATGCGTTCGTCGTATTCTGTGACGGTGCCAACGACCAGCTTGGGGTTCGAGTAATGGATGCTGCCGCAGTCACCGCAGATATGGCGCGGCAGACTGTCACCGGTCGGAATGCGCAGGCTCACGCCGGCGCCGCAATGTGAGCAGAAATTCATTTTGAATCTATAGGATACGGGCGTTCCCGATTTTAGCCCCTGACTGCGCCGATTTGAGCGTAGTGGGTGCAAGCTCAGGATAATCGGCTAGAGTCACTGCCAGAGTGTCCCGCGCAATACTCCGGAAATGGAAGGTATGGAGCCAGTAGATAAACTCATCGAAACCGGACGCGGAAAATCTGCGTTCGAGCTGCTGCATGCCTCCGGACGCCTGCCGTCACCACGCGGCGCAGCGACGCGGGTGATCCAGCTGACGCGCCAGGACGAGGTGTCCATTCCTGAACTGGCGCGCGCCATTGGTGGAGACCCCGCATTCGTCGGGCGTGTGCTCAAGGCGGCCAATGGCTTGCTGAACGGCACACGTCGGCCGGTCTTGTCGGTGGCGGAGGCCCTGATGGTGCTTGGCGTGCCGGCTGTGCGCGCGCTGGCGACGGGGTTTGCGCTGTTGTCGGATCATCGCAAGGGGCGTTGCCCGGCGTTCGATTACGAGCGCTACTGGGGTTCTTCGATTGCGTTGGCGCTGGGCATGCAGGCGGTTGTCGGGCATACGCGTGCTGCCGCCAGTGACGAGGCATTCAGTCTCGGCTTGTTGATGCGGGTCGGCGAGCTGGCTCTGGCGACCGTTTATCCGGACGAGTACGCGGGCTTGCTCGATCAGCCTTACGCGGACCGTGAGGTGCTGCTCGCAGCGGAGAAGGACGCTTTCGCCATTCATCACGGCGAACTCGGCGCCGAAATGGTCGAGCACTGGGGCGTGCCCTCAATCTTTAGCCAGGTTGTGCGTCATGCCGATTGCCCGGAACAGGCGGGTTTCGAGCCCGGCAGTCGGCGCGGTCGCCTGCTTGAGTCCGTTGCGCTGGCACGCATCTTTTCTGATTTCTGTCTTGCCGAGGACGTTCGCCGTCTCCAGCTGCTCGAAACCATGCAGGTTCGGGGTGAGGCGCTCGGCATCCTGCAAGACGAGATGCTCGCGGACGTTTCGCGCATGTTCGGCCTGTGGGTCGAATGGATGGATCTGCTGCAGCTTGATCCGCGTGTTTCGCGCAGCTTCCCCGAGATTTCCGTGCCGGACCCTGCTTCCGCATCCGGATCGCAAGTGCACGCGCTGTCGCAATCCGATCGAGGCCGCGAACGTCTGGCGGTTCCGGTGGCACCGGACAAGCCGCTGGTGCTGGTCGTCGATCGCGAGAGCGGGCGACGTCGCCAGGTTGTCGAGCTCTTGAGGGCAGAGGATTGTTCGGTGGTCGAGAGCGGCGACGTAAGTGACGCACTGGAATTCGCACTCGAGTTGCAGCCGCACATGATGGTGCTGGGGTGCGCCGACGCAAGCGCCGAGGTCAACGACCTTGTCGCGGCATTGCGCCGCACCAGCGCCGGGCGGGTGATGCACCTGCTGCTGAGGGTTGTCGAGCGCAGTGATGACGCACTGGTCATGTTGCTGGAGGCCGGGGGCGACGATGCCGTGCCGATGGATGCCGTGCCCCGGTTGCTGCAGGCACGCCTGCGCGCAGGGCTTCGTGAGGTGCGTCTGCAGCGTGAGTTGGAGCACGATCGGCAGGAGTTGCATGGTTTTGCCGCGCAACTGGCCATCACCAACCGGCGTTTGCAGGATATGGCGCTGACCGATCCGCTGACCGGATTTCGCAACCGTCGCTACGCGATGGACCGACTTGAGCAGGAGTGGGCGGTGGCCGAGCGCAGCGGTCGGCCGCTGTCATGTCTGGCGATCGACGTCGATTATCTTAAGGAAATCAACGACCGCTTTGGCCATGACGCCGGAGACGCTGCGTTGAGTCACGTGGCGAACACGCTGCGCAAGGCGTTGCGCGTACATGACGTGATCTGTCGCATCGGCGGGGATGAGTTTCTGGTCATCTGTCCGGGGGCTGACCTCGATGCGGTGCTGGCCGGCGCGGAGCGCGCGCGGCGTGCGGTACGCGAGGCGCCACTCGATTTTGCCGGGGTCGTGGCGCCTTTGAGCGTGAGTATCGGTGCCGCCGAGCTGCGTCCGGAGGTGGAGAACGCAGCCGCCTTGATCAAGCTCGCAGACCAGGGGGCCTACGTATCGAAGCAGGGCGGGCGCAATGCCATCCATGCGGTTCAGCGAGTCTGATCGGCGGCGCTCAACCCTGCAGTGCCTGTGGTTTTTTTGCCATCAGAAGATGTGTCTGGTTGTGTTCGGTGAGAAATCACTTTAAGTTCGAGGCGTACGCATTTCAAAGCGCCGACATAGTTGAAGCGAAGCGATTACCAAGACGATATCCGGGAACTCAATCTTGCGTATCTGATGCTTGCGCAAAAGATGCTGCGTGAGGATCGGGAAACCGCAATGTTCCGGCTTGGCATCGGTGATGCAGTAGCCGATCTGCTCATCACGATGTCGGCGGCACGCCTGGTGCGCATGGCCAGCAGCCAGATGGTGTTGCCGGCATTCCGCTTTGATGATGCATTGCTTGCGGGGCTGCTCGCAGGGGAAGGACGGGATGCCGCCAGTTCGAGCATCCATGCTGCCATCGTGGCGGCCAGCAAACCGACGGATGAATCGTCGTGAGGAATTGGAAATGAAGAACAAGAGCGTGATCGCGGATGCCGAAGACGTCCGTCGTGCCGTCGAGATGGTGAGCCTGGGAGCCCGCATGCAGATGCTCGAGGCCGAAACCGGTCTCAGCCGCGAGCGGCTGCTCAAGATCTACAAGGAAGTGCGCGGCATGTCGCCGCCCAAGGGCATGCTGCCGTTCTCCACTGACTGGTTCATGGCGTGGCAGCCGAATGTGCACGGTTCGCTGTTCATGGCTTTTCACGCTTATTTCCGCCAGCGTTCCAGCCTGAGTTCGCTCGATGCCGTGATCAAGGCCTATCACCTGTATCTCGATCATATTGATGCGGCTGCTCTGGAGCCGGTGTTGAGCATCACGCGGGCCTGGACGCTGGTGCGTTTCTTCGACGCCGACATGATGCAGCTCGCGCCATGCACCAGCTGCGGCGGCAAGTACGTCGCGCATGCTTACGATCCGGTGCACGATTACACCTGCGGTCTGTGCAACATGCCGTCGCGTGCCGGCAAGGGCAAAAAGCAGGGCAAGGTCAGTATCAATGCCCGCGCAGTGCGCGGCCGGGCCGCCGTAGTGGAGTGACCGGTCCATCGGTCCGTTAAAAAAGGCCGCCTGCGGGCGGCTTTTTTTCGGTCAAGTTTCCCTGGGTCGAACCGTTACTTTAAGATACCGTTCCCGGCTAGGCGTGCGCTCCGGGGTTTGTTTGTGCATGTAGCGGTCGAGGTGTCTGGGTGCTTCTACTCGTCGGATATGTAATCGTTCTGCTAGCCTCGATCGGCACCTACGCCGTGCACGGCAGCCTGATGGCGCTGTGGGTGCCGCTGGAGTACATCGCGATCTTCGGCCTCATGGTCGGCGGATTCATTGCCGGGAACTCCCCGCGCATCATGAAGGCGACATTGGGTGCATTGCCCAGCGTGCTCAAGGGGCAGCGCTACAACAAGGCGCTGTACATGAACCTGCTGGCGCTGATGTACGAAGTGCTGGCAAAGGTGCGCAAGGAAGGCCTCATGGCAATTGAGGCCGACATCGAGAACCCCGAAGCCAGCACGCTCTTCTCCAAGTATCCCGACGTCGTGGCCGACCACCACGCTGTCGAGTTCCTGACCGATTACCTGCGCATGATGGTTGGCGGCAACCTCAACGCCTTCGAGATCGAGGCCTTGATGGATGTCGAGATCGAGACCCACCACCACGAGGCACAAGGGCCGTCGGATGTCATGGCCAAGGTCGGTGATGCCCTGCCGGCGTTCGGTATCGTCGTGGCGGTGATGGGGGTGGTCAACGTCATGGGCTCGGTGGGTGAGCCGCCGGCAGTGCTGGGCAAGATGCTCGGTGGCGCGCTGGTGGGTACCTTCCTCGGCATTTTGCTGTCCTACGGATTCGTGCAGCCGATTTCGAGTCAGCTTGCGCAACGCGTCGAAGCCGAGGGCAAGATCTATCAATGCATCAAGGTCGTGCTGCTGGCCAGCATGAATGGCTATGCGCCGCAGGTGGCCGTGGAGTTTGGCCGCAAGGTGCTGTTTGCCTCCGACCGCCCGACCTTCCTCGAGCTTGAGGAAGACATCAAGAGCCGCAAGAAGTGAGCATGAGCGACGAGCGCCGGATTTCCAGTGCGACGTCGGCCTGAGCGATGAGCGACGATACCCAGCAGCCAATCGTTGTCCGCCGTGTGAACAAGGGCGGGCATGGGGGCCACCACGGCGGGGCGTGGAAGATCGCCTATGCCGACTTCGTGACCGCGATGATGGCCTTCTTCCTGCTGCTGTGGCTGCTCGGTTCGACGGCCGACGGCGACCTCAAGGGGATCGCCGACTTCTTTCAGAGCCCCTTGAAGGTAAGCCAGAGTGGTGGCAGCGGCGCGGGCGACAGCTCCAGCATCATTCCCGGTGGCGGCGAGGATCTTTCGCGGTCGGTCGGTCAGGTCAAGCGCGGAGACGTCGAGCCGCAACGTCGCATGATCAACCTGGAGGCAGCGCGTGCGCGCGAAGCCGTGCCGGTGGATGTCGAGGGACAGGATTCGCGCGAGCGCGCCCGTCTGGTGAGCATGAAGGGGCGCATCGAGGCTTTGATTGAGGCCAACCCCAATCTGCGTGCCTTCCGCGACCAGATCCTGATCGACATCACGCCTGAGGGACTGCGGGTACAGATCGTCGACGAGCAGAACCGGCCGATGTTCGACCTGTCGAGCGCCGAGCTGCGTCCCCATACGCGCGAGTTGCTGCGGGCCGTCGGCAGGGCGCTCAACGATCTGCCCAACCGCCTGAGCCTTTCCGGGCACACCGACGCCAAGCCGTTTGCGGGGGGCGATCGCGGCTTTTCCAACTGGGAATTGTCGGCCAACCGGGCCAACGCCTCGCGCCGCGAGTTGATCGCCGGCGGGCTGGATCCGGCCAAGGTCCTGCGCGTGGTCGGGCTCGCCGAAACGATCCCGTTCAACGTCGAGGACCCTCTCGACCCATCCAATCGACGTATCACCATCATCGTCATGAACAAGCGCACCGAGGATGCCGTGCTCGGTATTACGCCCGAGGCCACGGCCGAGCCCGCTGCGGCAGTGCAGGAACCCGACCCGGAGAGTCTGCTCGACTCGATTGAACGGGCCCAGTAGCCCCCGCCAGAACATCAAGGAAGCAAGCGCATGAGCATTCAGGATCGCAGGACCGGAGCGCCACAGGCCGGTACGCGGCCGCCATCGCCCGCGACAGGTTCGGCGCATGCCGCGGGGGGGCGCGAGTTCGCGTTCTCTTCGGAGGATTTCGAGCGCATTCGAAAACTGATCCACGATCACGTCGGCATCGCGTTGTCGCCGGCCAAGCAGGACATGGTCTACAGCCGGCTGACACGGCGCTTGCGCCAATGCGGCGAGACCACCTTTGCGGGCTATCTGGCGCGGTTGGAGCGGGATCGTCCGGAGTGGGAAGCCTTCGTGAACTCGCTCACGACCAACCTCACCTCGTTCTTTCGCGAGGCGCATCACTTCGACATCCTCATCGAACAGCTACGAACCATCGGTTCGGGTCGGCGCAGCACGATCTGGTGCTGTGCCGCGTCCACCGGAGAAGAGCCGTATTCGCTGGCGATCGCGGCCTGTGAGGCCTTCAAGACGCTCAATCCGCCGGTCACCATTCTGGCCAGCGACGTCAATACCGAAGTGCTCGTGACGGCGCGACGTGGCATCTACGAGCAGGATCGCGTGGCGCGCATGTCGCCGACACGACTGCAGCAGTACTTCACGCGCGAGGCCGACGGCTGCGTCAAGGTCAAACCGGAGTTGCAGCGCTTGATCACCTTTCGTCCAATCAACCTGCTGGAGTCCAACTGGGGGGTGCGCGGCCCGCTGGACGCGATCTTCTGCCGCAACGTCATGATCTATTTTGACAAGCCGACCCAGTACGCCATCCTGAAGCGTTTTGCGCCGCTGCTCGGTCGCGATGGTTCGCTGTACGCCGGGCACTCCGAAAGTTTCCAGCACGCAGCCGACCTGTTCCGTCTGGTGGGGCGCACCGTATATACCCCGGTGGCGTGAGATGAGTACCTCGCGTGCCAAAGTTCGTACCCACGTCTGCATCGGCGCGTCGACCGGTGGAACGGAGGCCGTCAAGGTGGTGCTGCAGGGCTTTTCTGCCGACATGCCGCCGGTGCTGATCGTGCAGCACATGCCCGAGATGTTCACCGGTACCTTCGCCAAGCGCCTGGACACGGTCTGCGCCATTCGCGTCAAGGAAGCGGAAGACGGCGAGCGTGTGCAGCGCGGCACCGCCTATATCGCGCCGGGCCACTCGCACCTGTCGGTGCGCAAAACGGGCGGTAATCTGGTGTGCAGGCTTGAGCGCAGCGACCCGGTCAACCGGCACCGTCCTTCGGTGGATGTCCTGTTCCGTTCGGCCGCGCGCGAGTTGGGTGATGCGGCAGTCGGCGTGCTGCTTACCGGCATGGGCAAGGATGGCGCCGACGGCTTGCTGCAGATGCACCGCGCGGGCGCCTGGACGATTGCCCAGGACGAGGGATCAAGCGTGGTCTACGGTATGCCTCGAGAGGCCGTGGCGCTGGGGGCCGCGCACGAGGTCTTGCCGCTCGACCAGATTGCTTCGCACGTCTTGCGGCACACCGGATTCATGTGGGGTGCACAATCGACTAAAGAAATCGGATCGATCGACCGATAAGTAGTCAGACACGGTGGTCGAAGCATGTCGCAGCGCGGCCTGTGAGGCATCCGACCCCTTGAAACAGACCGCTCAGTGCGGAGAGTGAAATGTCAAACCTGTTCAGCAACATCGAGGCGCGTACGCGTCTGGCCGGCACGAACAAACTGGAAATCCTGTTGTTCACGCTCGGACATGACTCGCGCACGGGGCGCAAGGAAACCTTTGGCATCAACGTGTTCAAGGTGCGCGAAGTGATGCGTACCCCGGAGATCACGTCTGCGCCCGAGATGCCCGACTGCGTCGAAGGCATGGTCAGCCTGCGTGGCACGCTGGTGCCGGTGGTTGATCTGGCCAAGTACGTCGGGATCAACGCCGACACCCCGCGCGGCATCATGATCGTCACCGAGTACAACGGCCACACCCAGGGCTTTCTGGTCGAGGCGGTCGATACCATCCTGCGACTGGACTGGGCCCAGATGCGTGTGCCGCCGGAAATGCTGACGGCCAAGATGGGCGGGCTGGTCACCGCGATCACCGAGCTCCCGGATAACCGTCTGGTGATGATGCTCGACGTCGAAAAGGTGCTGGCGGAAACGGCCAAGTACGACGAGGCCATGTTGTTCAGCGGCATCGAGCCGGTGGAGGACGAGCGCATGGTGGTCTTCGCCGATGACTCAGCGGTTGCACGCGGACAGATCGAGAAGACCCTCAACGTGCTCGAGATCAAGTACGTCAGCGCCATCAATGGTCGTCGTGCGGTCGAGGAGCTGCAGAAGATTGCTGCGCATGCGGTGGCCACTGGCCGCACTGTGCGTGAGCTGGTCAGCGTGATCCTGACCGACGTCGAGATGCCCGAGATGGACGGCTACATCCTGACCAAGACGATCAAGTCCGATTCCCGCTTTGCCGGCATCCCGATCGTCATGCATTCATCCTTGTCAGGCATGTCAAACCAGACGCTGGGGAAATCGGTCGGGGTGGACGAATACGTGTCCAAATTTGAACCTCAGCGGCTTGCCGCGACCCTGCGACGCATGATTGCCGAAAGCCGTCCGGATCGGAAATGAGGAGTGATCATGTCTGAAACCAAATCCACGCCCAGCGCGCTGTTTGATGCCGTCGATGCACGCGCCAGTCTCGCCGGTTCCAACCGGATGGAGATCCTGCTGTTCACGCTCGGCACGGGCGAGACCTTCGGCATCAACGTGTTCAAGGTGCGCGAGGTGTCGGCGACGCCCTTCATCACGCGCTCGCCCAACATGCCAACCGGTGTCGAAGGGCTGATCTCGCTGCGCGGCAACGTCATTCCGGTGTTGTCTCTGGCCAAGATCATGGGGCTCGCCGGGCCCGACAGCGACCTTGGCAGCTCGATGATGGTGACCGAATACAGCAAGCGCACCCTGGGCTTTCTGGTCAGCGAGGTGGATCGCATCGTGCGCGTCGAATGGGATCGTGTGCGGGCGCCGGACAACATGGGCGGTTCGGGCAACAGCTACATCACGGCCATCACGGAACTGCAAGACGGCACGCTGGTGTCCATCGTGGACGTCGAGACGGTGTTGGCCAACACGTTTGGCGAAGCCGTTGTCGGCGCCATTGCACCGATTCATGGCGGTCACGATCGCAACGTCTTCTTTGTCGACGACTCTGCCGTGGCGCGCCGCAAGATCACCGAGGTGCTCGACAAGCTCGGCGTCAAGCACAAGCATGCGGTCAATGGCCTCGAAGCCTGGAACCGCCTCGACAACATGGCGGCGCACGCGCAACAGGTCGGGCGTCATGTCGGCGACGAAGTCGACGTGATCCTGGTTGATGCGGAGATGCCCGAAATGGACGGCTATGTGCTTACCCGGCGCGTCAAGACCGACCACCGATTTGAAGGAATTCCCGTAGTCATGCACTCCTCGCTGTCGTCGCAGGCCAACCGCGCGATGGGCAAGCAGGTCGGGGTGGACAGCTACGTGGCAAAATTCGACGCTGACGCGCTGGCCGATACCTTGCGCCCCTTGTTGGTCAGGGGCCATTGAGCACTTGTGGCCGGCACGAGATAACGGAGAACTGAATGTCTGACCCCAAGATGAAATTCCTCGTCGTCGACGATTTTTCGACCATGCGCCGCATCGTGCGCAATCTGTTGAAGGAACTCGGCTACACCAACGTGGACGAGGCCGAAGACGGTCTGGTGGCCCTGCAGAAGCTTGAATCCGGCGGTTTCGACTTTGTCGTGACCGACTGGAACATGCCGAACATGGACGGCCTCACCCTGCTGCAGAACATCCGCAAGACCAATACCTTGAAGCATCTGCCGGTGTTGATGATCACGGCCGAAGCCAAGAAGGAAAACATCATCGCGGCCGCCCAGGCGGGTGCGAGCGGCTACATCGTCAAGCCCTTCACGGCCGCCACGATGGCCGAAAAACTGCAGAAGATCTTCGAGAAGATGGGCCAGTAAGCGCGCCCCGCGACGGGTGGTGAGCAAGGTAGGGGAGCCTCAGAATGACCAGAAAACAGAAAACAGACGAGATCGGTGACAACGACGACCTGCAGGCGCTGTTTGACAGCATCGCCTCGGACGTCTCGGAGCCCGAGCCCGAAGCCAAGGCCGCGCCTGTTGCGCCGGCGGCATCCGCCGGAAGTGACGACGACAGTCTGCAAGCGTTGTTCGACGAAGTTTCGGCGACCTTCGAAACCGTCGCTGTAGCCGAAACTGCTACGCCCGCCGCAGCCGCCGGGGACGAAGCCACCGAAGAAGGCGGTGAAGTCTTCAACCGCATCGGGCAGATGACCCGTCAGGTCCACGACACCTTGCGTGCCCTGGGGCTGGACAGCGAATCCCTGACCGATGCCGTGCAAGGCATTCCGGACGCGCGCCAGCGCCTGAGCTATATCGCCCACATGACCGAGCAGGCCGCCTCGCGCGTGCTCAACGCCACCGATCTGGTGCAGCCGCTGCAAGACAAGATGCTCAGCGATGCCGAGATGCTCGAGACGCGCTGGAACCGCCTGTTCAACAATGATCTGTCGGTCGAGGATTTCAAGCTGCTGGCAGGTGAGACGCGTGATTTCCTGGGTCAGGTGCGCTCGACCGGCGAGGCCACCAACGCGCAGTTGATGGAAATCATGATGGCGCAGGATTTCCAGGATCTGACCGGCCAGGTCATCAAGAAGGTGGTGGATCTGGCCCAGGCTCTGGAAACCGAACTGCTGCAACTGCTTATCGAGACCATGCCGGAAGAGAAGCGTCCGGCCACCAAGAATGACGGGCTGATGAACGGGCCGGTGATGGATTCCAGCCGCTCGGACGTCGTCAATACCCAGGAGCAGGTCGACGACCTGCTCGACAGCCTCGGATTCTGATCCGGACCGAGGCGACGCGTCCGCACCCGCAAGGGCCGGACGCCCAGATGAAGCGAGACGATCATGAGTGATTTCGCGGGAATGGAAGATCTGCTGCAGGACTTCCTGATCGAGGCGGGAGACCTGCTGTCGGGTGTCGACAACAAGCTGGTCGATCTCGAGCGCACGCCCGATGACAAGGGGCTGCTGAACGACATCTTCCGGGGCTTCCACACCATCAAGGGTGGGGCGGGCTTTCTCAACGCCACGCATCTGGTGGCGCTGTGTCACCTTACCGAGAACCTGTTCGACAAGCTGCGCACCGGCGAAATCACGCTCGATCCCGAGATCATGGACGGGATTCTCGAGGCCACCGGTACCATCCGCGACATGTTCGGTCAGCTCTCGCAGGGCGTGCAGCCGTCGGCAGCAGACCCCGGCCTGATGGAGCGCCTGGGCATGGCCATTGACGGCAAGCTCAGCTCCGGTGCTGCGCCTGCCGCTGCGCCCAAGAAAGCCGCCAAGGCCAAACCGGCCGAGGGGGAGGGCAGCGATCCCGATTGGGAATTGCTGCACTCTGCCGCCACCGGTGGTGAGCTTGCCGTTACGGTGTCCGAGGAGCAGCGGCCGCCCGAAGATGTCATCCAGCAGGCGCTGGGTCGTCGCGCCACTGACCGCCCCGGTGGCGGCGGCCCCGTCGGCCGACGCGAAACCGAGCGCCAGCGCGACACCTCCATTCGCGTCGATACCGCGCGGCTGGATCAAGTGCTGAACCTGTCGGGCGAAATCGGCCTGACCAAGAACCGCCTGAACGCACTGCGCAGCGACATCCTGTCCGGACGCACCGACAACGAGACCCTGCATGCGCTCGATCTGGCCGTGAGTCAGCTTGACCTACTGGTGTCCGACCTGCAGAACGCGGTCATGAAAACCCGCATGCAGCCGATCGGTCGTCTGTTCCAGAAGTACCCGCGCATTGCCCGCGATCTGGCGCGCAACCTCGGCAAGGATGTCGAGCTGGAGCTGGTCGGCGAGGAAACCGAGATCGACAAGACCATGATCGAGGATCTTGGCGACCCGATCATCCACCTCATCCGCAACGCGGTTGACCACGGTGTCGAAGACCCGGCCGAGCGCCGCGCCAACGGCAAGCCGGTCAAGTCGGTCGTGCGCCTCGAAGCACGTCAGGAAGGCGATCACATCGTCATCGTCGTGGCCGACGATGGCCGCGGCATGAGCGCCGAGCGTCTGCGTGCCAAAGCGCTGGAGAAGGGTCTCATCAACGATGAGGAAGCCAACTCCATGGATGAGCGCCAGAGCTACAACCTGGTGTTCCTGCCCGGCTTCTCGACCGCTTCGGCGCTGACCGACGTGTCCGGCCGCGGTGTCGGCATGGACGTCGTGCGCACCAACATCCAGAAGCTCAACGGCAGCATTGATATCACCTCGCAGCCGGCCAAGGGCACGACCTTCATCATCAGCCTGCCGCTGACCCTGGCCATCCTGCCGGTGCTGCTGGTGCGTCTGGGCGAGCAGCCCTTCGCGGTGCCGCTGTCGATGGTGCGCGAGATCCTGCCGATCAGCGGCGACGACATCCGTGAAGTCGGTGGCCGCGCCACCATGGTCATCCGCGGCGAAGTGCTGCCGGTGCTGACGCTGGCCGGCCTGCTCGGCTGGCCGCTGTCGAACCGCCCGCAGTACGGCGTGCTGATGCACACCGCCGAGCTGTCCTTCATCCTCGCCGTGGATACCTTTGCCGGTCGCGAGGATGCGGTGATCAAGTCGCTCGACGACTTCCGCCCGAAGGGCGTGGCCGGTGTCACCACCCTGGCCAACGGCCAGATCGTGCTGATTCTCGACATGAAGGAGCTGCTCGGCAGCGCCGGCGACCAGCGCGGCATCTCGCGCAAGTTGCTGGTGGCGCCGTCGGCCCCGGCCGCGCCCAAGCAGTTGCCGTCGCCGACAGCGAACTGAAGCTGCGCCAAGGCGTAAAAAAACGGGGCCCCGCGGGGCCCCGTTTTCATTGCAGCCGGAATGCTCAGGCAGTCAGCTTGAGCAGCTCGGCAAAGGCCACGTCGAACTGCCGCAGCCCTTCTTCCTGCAGTTCCTGGCCGACTTCGGTCAGATCGATGCCCAGCGCGGACTGCGCCCGCAGGCAGGCTTCGGCTTCATCCACGCCTTGTTCGAGCGTGTTGGCGGCGTGACCATGGTCGCGCATTGCCGCCAGCGTTGCATCGGGCAGGGTGTTGACCGTTTCGGGGCCGATCAAGGGTTCGACGTACAGCAGGTCGCTGTATTCCGGGTTCTTGGTGCTGGTGCTGGCCCACAGCATGTACTGCGGCCGCGCTCCGTGCGCTGTGCAGTCTGCAAAGCCGGCTCCGTAAAAACGTTCGCGATAGCGCTGGTAGGCCAGCTTGGCGAGCGAGACGGCGGTGCGCCCGCGTAGCTTCAAAGCTTCGCCACCGAGAATCTCAAGCCGTTTGTCTACCCGCGCGTCAATGCGCGACAGAAACAGGCTGGCTACCGACGTGACCAGACGCGGGTCGCCGCCGATGGCAATCCAGCGACGGATTCCGCGCTCGTAGGCGGCCGCGACTTCGTCGACATGCTCCAGCGAGAACATCAGCGTCACGTTGACGCTGATGCCGAGCGCGACGAGGTTCTCGATGGCTTCGAGGCCGGCTGAGGTGGCCGGAACCTTGATCAGCAGGTTGGGACGTGCCACGGCAGCGTGCAGGCGCTCACCGGCGGCTTGAGTGCCTTCGGCGTCATGCGCCAGCGTCGGCGATACTTCCAGGCTGACGTAGCCGGCATCCGCGTGGCTTTCACGCCAGGTCGGCAGCAGCAGGTCGCAGGCGTGCTGTACGTCCGAAATCACCAGCTGTTCGTAGCGCTCTTCGGCGGACAGGGGTTGCTCGCGCAAGCGCGCGAGGTCGTCTTCGTAGTAGCGCCCGTCGGCAATGGCCTTGTGGAAGATGGCCGGATTGGTGGTGATGCCGGAAAGGCCGTCCTCTTTCACCAGGCGGGCCAGGTGGCCGTCATTGAGCAGGGTGCGCGAGAGGTTGTCGAGCCAGGCTTGCTGGCCGTGTTGCTTCATCTGGAGCAGCGGATTCATGAATCGTCGGGTCTGCAGTGGAGCGGGAGTTCATTGTGCCGTGATTCTGTTACAGCCGAAAGCGGGTTTTCTGCAAGAAAACCGTTCAGAACCTGCATGAAATCAGACGACGGCGGGCAGTCGATGGCGACCTCGTGGCCGTCCGCGGGGTGCGCAAAGCGCAGGCCGGTACACGCCAGCAGCTGGCGGGCCACGCCGTAGCGTTCGGCCAGCATGCGGTTGTGGCGCCCCTTGCCCCAGGTGGTGTCGCCGATGATGGGGTGCGAGATGTGTTTGAGGTGGCGCCGGATCTGGTGGCGACGGCCGGTTTCGGGCTCGAGTTCGAGCAGCGCGTAGCGACTCGTCGGGTAGCGGTCCACGCATACCGGCAGTTCGAAACTCGCCAGCCTCCGGTAATGCGTGATGGCATCCTGCAGCGGCCCGTCGGAACGTGCTGCGCCGGCTTCCTCGTCGCGGCGGATGAGCGCGTGGTCGATGGTGCCCGATTCGGGCGGATGGCCACGCACGATGGCGCGATAACGTTTGCCGACTTCACGCCGCTCGAAGGCGCCCGCCAGCGTAGCCGCGATTTCGCGCTCGAAGGCGAACAGCAGCACCCCGGAGGTGCCCTTGTCGAGACGGTGCGCCGCATACACGTGGCGCCCGGTCTGGTCGCGCACCATCTGCAGCGCAAAGCGTGTCTCGTGCCGGTCGAGCATCGAGCGATGCACGAGCAGGCCGGAGGGCTTATGTACGGCGACGAGCAGATCGTCCTGGTACAGAACTTTGAGCATGGGCAAATAAAAATGGCCCCTTGCGGGGCCATTCGTCCTGATCGCTTTGAAAATCAGCTGGCGAAGTTCTGCGCAGCGAAGTCCCAGTTGGCGAGGTGGTTCAGGAAGGTCGCGACGAAGTCCGGGCGACGGTTGCGGTAGTCGATGTAGTAGGCGTGTTCCCACACGTCGATACAGAGCAGGGCCTTGTCGCCGGTGGTCAGCGGGGTGCCGGCGGCGCCCATGTTGCTGATGTCGACCGAACCGTCAGCCTTCTTCACCAGCCAGGTCCAGCCCGAGCCGAAGTTGCCGACGGCGGAGGCAGAGAAGGCCTTCTTGAAGTCTTCGAAGGAGCCCCACTTGGCCTTGATGACGTCAGCCAGCGCACCGGTCGGCTCGCCGCCGCCGTTGGGCTTCATGCTGTGCCAGAAGAAGGTGTGGTTCCAGATCTGCGCGGAGTTGTTGTAGACGCCGCCGGCGGGAGCCTTCTTGATGATGGCTTCGAGCTCGAGGTCGGCGTATTCCGTGCCCTCGATGAGTTTGTTCAGGTTGGTCACATAGGCTTGATGGTGCTTGCCGTAGTGAAACTCCAGCGTTTCTTCGGAGATGTGCGGAGCCAGAGCGTTCTTGGCGTACGGAAGGGGCGGAAGCGTGTGTTCCATGAGTCTCTCCTTGGTGGTTTGTGAAGGATTTCGTCAGCGCGAAAACCCGACCATTCTAGTGGGGAAAACCGCGTCAAGACAAATTCGTGGCTGGTGTGTCGTCGTTGCCGGTGGTGCGCACCTCGGCCTCGATGCGTCCGTGTGCGACTTCGATCGACAGCGCTGCGCCCGGCGACACTGCGCCCGCGTTGCGCACGATGGCGCCGCCGGCGTCGCGAGTGATGCTGAAGCCTCGTGCCAGCGTCGCGGCCGGGGAAAGGGCTTCGAGCCGCGCGGCCAGCGCCTCCAGCCGATCCTGGCGGGGCGGCGCAATGCGGCTTGCAGCCAGCTGCAGCCGCTCGGCGAGGCGTCGGTGCAGCAGCGCAGCGTCTGCTAGGCGCGGGCGGGCAGCGCGCAGACGCTGGTCGAGCGTGGCGGCGCGGCCGCGCTCGCGATCGATGAGTCGGCTTAAGCCCTGTGTCAGCGCTTGCCCGAGCCGTTCGGTGCGCTCTGCTGCATGTGCCAGCCGCTCGCGCGGATGCACCAGGCGCAACGCCGCGCGGTCGAGTCGCTGCGTCGCGGTGTTGAGGTGTTGTTCAAGGCTGCGCTGCAAGCTGCGCTGAAGCGTGTCCAGCTCGGCTGCGGCAGCGTGGTAGCCGGCGCTGGCCAGCTCGGCAGCCGCGGTCGGCGTCGGGGCGCGCAGGTCGGCAGCGAAATCGGCAATGGTGAAGTCCGTCTCGTGTCCGACGCCGCTGATCACCGGCACTTTGCAGCGGCGGATGGCGCGCGCCAAAGCTTCGTCGTTGAAGGCCCAAAGGTCTTCCAGACTGCCGCCGCCGCGCACGACCAGCAGCGTCTCGATGCCGTCGCGGGCGACACGCCGCGATGCGCTGTCGACGGCCTGTGCCAGCAGCGCGGGCGCGCTGTCACCTTGCACCGGGGCCGGATAAAGCACGATCTCGATGCCCGGTGCGCGGCGTGCAAGCGCCGCCAGCACGTCTTGCCAGGCGGCTGCGGCGGGCGAGGTGACGACGCCGATGCGACGCGGATAGCGTGGCAGCGCGCGCTTGTGCGCAGCGTCGAACAGGCCCTCCGTTTCGAGCTTGAGCTTGAGCTTGAGGAAGGCTTCAAACAGGTTGCCGGTGCCGTCCGCGCGCAGGCCGTCGATGGCCAGCTGGAAGTCACCGCGCGGTTCGTACAGTGTGACGCTGGCGCGCGCCTCGACGCGCATTCCGTTGTCCAGCCGGAAGGGCAGCGCCTGCGCGCGGTTGCGCCACATGGTGCAGCGGACCTGGGCGTTTTCGTCTTTCAGCGTGAAGTACAAATGGCCTGATGCCGGACGAGCGAGGTTGGATACCTCACCGACGACCCGCAGCAGCGGGAAGCCGCGTTCGAGCAGTTTGCGCGCCTGCTGGTTCAGGTCGCTGACGCTGAGCGCGGTGTCGGCGACGGGCGAATCGGGGATGTCATGCATCCGCGCATTCTAACGGGCTGCAAGCGCCGCATTTGTCGCCGGAAGTCCTTGGTAAACAACGGGGTTTTGCAAGCAATTGATTTTGCTGTGAATTCCAGTTTTGCGCAAAGATGAGGCGAGTCGGGCAAGGGCTTGATCGAACCGGGATTTTTGTCCTTGTGCCCGAATCTTCCACAAACTTGTCCACAGCTTTTGTGGATATCCCTGGCGTCGGCCGAAATGATCTGCGGATATCACGGATTTGATGCCTGCCTCCGTATGTTACGGTTGCCGCGTGCTCGCCAGCCCGCAAGGCGGTCCGGCGGGGCACGGGGGGATAAAAAAAACGCACCGGGCGCCTCCGCGTCCGCCGCAGACAGGAGAACCAAAATGAAGATCGGTCGCATTCTGTGCGCTTCGGCGCTGGCGCTGATGGCGCCGCTCGCCGTAGCGCAAAGTCAGCTGTCCATTGCCACGGGCGGCACGGGGGGTACTTATTACCCGCTCGGCGGCGGTATTGCTGAGCTGATCAACAAGCACATGCCGGGCTACAAGGCTGTGGCGGAAGTTACCGGTGCCTCGGTCGAGAACATGGGGCTGATCGCGCGCCGTGACTCTGACGTTGCTTTTGCGCTGGCCGATACGGTCTATCAGGCCTACAACGGCACGGGTCGTTTCGATGGGCGCAAGCTGCCGGTGCGTGCCATCGCGGCGGTGTATCCGAATGCCGTGCAGATCGTCACGCTGGGTGACTCGGACATCAAGTCGCTGCAGGACCTCAAAGGCAAGCGCGTGTCGGTTGGCGCGCCGGGTAGTGGCACCGAGGTCAACGCCAAGGCGCTGCTCGAAGCCAACGGCCTCAAGTACGAAGACATGACGGTGCAGCGTCTGAACTTCAACGAGACCGCCGACGCACTGCGTGACGGGCAGATCGATGCCGGGTTCTGGAGCGTTGGTCCCCCGACCAGCTCCATCCTCAACCTTGCCGCCACGCGCGACATCAAACTGCTGTCGCTGACGGCCGAAGAAGTCGCCAATGCGCGCAAGGCCGAGCCGGTGTTTGCCGCCTACACGCTGCGCAAGGGTACCTACGACAAGGTCGGCGACGTGGCTACCATCGGCATTCCCAACGTGCTGGTGGTCAGTGCCGAGATGTCCGACGAGGTGGCGCACGCCATCACCAAGCTGATCTTCGAGAGGACCGCGGATCTCGTCGCCATCCACCCGGCAGCCAATGACACCACGGTGGAATTCAGTCTCGGTTCTTCGCCGATTCCGCTGCACCCGGGCGCCATCCGCTACTACGAGGGCGCCGGCCACAAGGTGCCGGACAACCTCAAGCCCTGAGCCTGAAGGGGCGCCGCTCATGCTCAAGCGGTGCTGCGCCCTGTGGCTGCTGTGTTGGACGGGCTTCGCTCAGGCGGAGCCCGTCTTGCTTGAAGTGGCGGATTCATCGGGTATCGTGTCGCAGCGTTTTGCCTTGCAGGCGGAGCAGCGCTGGTGTCTGTTGTGGAACCATTCGGTGGCCGGCTTCACCGTGCGCGACTGTTTTGTCTGGCGACCGCCGCAGCTGCTGCTGACCGACAGTCACCAGCCCGATTTCGCTGCCGGCTTGGGCCATATCGAGGGACGCGGGGTACAGCGCAGTGACGGGGCGGGAGGCTATGTCATTGACGGCATCGACCAGCCGCTGGTCGGTAACCGCTTGCCCTTGCGCGTGGGCTCGCAGGCCGTGAATCACCGTATTGAAATCGACGGGCGCGTGCATTCGCTGAGTGCCGCGCACGCCGGTGAGCGAATTGAATTGAGGGTGGCCAGGCCGGCCGCCGCTGTGGAGTCAGCCCAATGAATGAAGAGCGAGCGTCGCCCGTCACGGAGTTCGCCGCAGGTCCGCCGCAGCCGCGTCCGATCCTGTGGCTGATCACGCTGGTGGCGGTCGCGCTGTCCTTGTTCCAGCTCTATACCGCCGGCTTCCAGACGCTGGGGCTGTTCTATCAGCGCAGCATCCATATCGCCGCGATCATGATGCTGGCCTTTCTGATGTTTCCGCTGTTCGGGCAGCGCGAATGGTCGGTCAAGGGCGTGGCCGGTGCGCTGATCGACGTGGTGTTCTTCGGCTGTGCCGTGCTGACCGGCGCCTATCTGAGCATCAACCTCGACGACATCATCAACCGCGCCGGTTTCTGGAACACCACCGATATCGTGGTTGGCAGTATCGCCATCGTCACGGTGCTGGAGGCCAGTCGCCGTGCCGTCGGTCTGGGGCTGACCGTGATCGGCATTGTTGCCGTGCTGTATGCCTTTGCCGGCCCGCGGGGCGAGCTGCCGTGGCTGGGCGAGTGGTTGCCGGGCATCCTGGCGCATCGTGGCTACACCTTCGACCGCGTGGTCGGACAGCTCTACCTCGGGCAGGAAGGCCTGTTCGGCTTGCCGCTGGGCGTCGCGGCGACCTTCATTTTCGTCTTCGTGCTATTCGGCGCCTTTCTGGAAGTGACCGGCGCCGGGCGTTTCTTCATCGATCTGGCCTATGCCGCCACCGGGCGCCAGCGCGGCGGGCCTGCCAAAGCGGCGGTCATCGCCTCGGCCGGCATGGGCTCGATCTCGGGCAGTTCGATCGCCAACGTCGTCACCACCGGCGCCTTCACCATTCCGCTGATGAAGCGGCTGGGCTACAGCCGTGAGCAGGCGGGTGGGGTGGAGGCCGCGGCCAGCACCGGCGGCCAGATCATGCCGCCGCTGATGGGTGCCGGCGCCTTCCTGATGGCCGAATACACGCGCGTGCCCTACATCGACATCGTCAAGGTCAGCATCCTGCCGGCGATCATGTACTTCGCCACGGTCTATCTGTTCGTGCATCTGATTGCGGTCAAGCAGGGCATGAAGGGCCTGCCGGCATCCGAGCTCCCGACGGTGCGTGAGGTGATGCGTTCGGGCTGGTACTACCTGATTCCGCTTGCCGTGCTGATCTATCTGTTGGCCTTGCACACCTCGCCGATGCGGGTGGGCTTTTACGCCGTGACCTCGGTTGCGGTGGTGGCCGCCATACGCCATCTGACGTGGGCCTTCTGGCAGGGGCCAAAAGAAGGCAAGCCGGTCAGCGGCGCGATGCTTGGCGGCTTGATGGTCAAGGCCGGGCAGGGCCTGATCCACGCATTGTCGCTGGGCGCGCGCAACGCCGTGGCGGTGAGCATGGCGTGCGCAGTGGCCGGCCTCATCGTCGGCGTAGTGGGGCTGACCGGGCTGGGTTTGAAGTTCTCGTCGATGATGATGGCCTTTTCGGGCGGCAACATCGTGCTGGCGCTGCTGATGGTCATTATTGCCAGTCTGATTCTGGGCATGGGGCTGCCGGTGACGGCGGCCTACATCGTGCTGATCGTGCTCGTCGGGCCCGCGCTGACCACCGAATTCGGCATTCCGCTGCTGATCGCCCACCTCGTGGTGTTCTGGTATTCGCAGGATTCCAACGTCACCCCGCCGGTGGCGCTGGCGGCCTTTGCCGGGGCGGCAATCGCCGGCGGCAAACCGATGGCCACCAGCGTGCAGGCCTGGAAGTTTGCCAAGGGGCTGTACCTCATCCCGTGTTTCATGGTGTTCAACCCCGAACTCATCATGGGCGGGCCGTGGCCGATCGTCTTGTGGACCGTGATCATCGCCTTTACCGCGCTGGCTGCTTTTGCCGCAGCGCTGGAGGGCTATCTGTTCGGGCCGATGGATGTCGTCTCGCGCCTGCTCATCGTGCCGGCCGTGATCGCCATCTTCTGGCCCAGCTTCACCGTTGAAGTCGCCGGTTTCGTCGGCATGGTGCTGGTGCTGGGCTTCAACTGGTGGCAGTCGCGTCGCCATCCGGTTGCGACATGACGCCGGCACCCTTGCCGTTCGGGGGTGCGGGCGCTAGAGTGGCCGCTTTCCGATTGGGGAGCATGCGCGCGTGATCGCGATCATCGAGGCATCCGGTTGGCCGATCTGGCCGCTGTTGTTCACGTCCATCATCGCTGTGGCGTTGATCATTGAGCGCTCCATCACCTTGCGCCGCGTCAAGGTGGTGCCGCCCGACCTGCTCGAAAAGGTGCTCGACGACCTTTCCCGCAACGGCGCCAGCCCCGGCATGGCCGACCGGGTGGCGGCGCATTCGCCGCTCGGCCGCGTGCTTGCCGCCGGCCTGCGCAACGTCAACAGCTCGCGCGAGATCATGAAGGAAGCCATTGAGGAAACGGGTCGCGCCGTGGCCCATGATCTGGGCCGCTACATGACCACGCTGGGCACCATCGCCGCGGTCAGTCCGCTGCTGGGCCTGTTCGGCACCATCATCGGCATGATCGACATCTTCGCCTCGCAGGGTGCTGGCGGCGCCAACCCGCAGCAGCTCGCGCAGGGCATCTCGATCGCACTCAATACCACCGGCTTCGGCCTCATCATCGCCATTCCCGCAACCATTTTCTGGCGCCACTTCCGCGCGCTGGTCGATACCTTCGTGATCGACATGGAGCAGCAGGCCATCCGTCTCGTGGAGGTAGTGCACGGCGAGCGGGCGCGATGAATTTCCAGCGCGGCGTTCAGCATGAGCAGCCCGAGGTCAGCCTGATTCCGCTGATCGACGTGGTGCTCGTGATCATCATTTTCCTGATGCTGACCACCACCTTCACGCGCATTTCCGGCCTGCAGATCAACCTGCCGACCGGCGATGGCGAACCCACCGAGATTCAGCCCAAGGAAATCTCCGTGGCGGTCACGCCCGACGGTGACATCCTCGTCAATGGCAGGGCCGTTGGCGGCCGCGACGTGGTATCGATTGCCAAGGCGCTGGGCCAGGCCGTGCCGACTGATGACGCCAACCCCATTGTCGTCATCAGCGCCGACGCCCGCGCCACGCACCAGAGCGTGATCGACGTCATGCAGGCTGCGCAGCGCGCCGGTCTGCCGCAGATCACCTTCGCGATCCAGACGCCGGAGCAGTGAGGCCGCGCGTGTCTCCGCATTTGGCATGAGCGCCCAACGCCCGCGTTACTGGAGTCGTAGCGGTGGCGTTGCGCTGCTGCTTGTGCCGTTCTCCCTGATCTTCATGCTGCTTGCTGCCGTGCGTCGCGCCCTGTATCGCGCCGGCGTGCTGCGCGTCGAGCGTTTGCCGGTGCCGGTCATCGTCGTCGGCAACATCGCCGTCGGCGGCAGTGGCAAGACGCCGGTCGTGGCGTGGCTGGTCGAGGCGCTGCGGGCAGCCGGCTTTCACCCGGGCATTATCAGTCGCGGCTACGGCGGCACGGTCGAATCGGTCGCGGTTGTGCCGGCCGATGGTGACGCTGCGCGTTTTGGTGATGAACCGGTGTTGCTGGCGCGGCTCACCGGCTGCCCGCTGGCGGTCGGCCGTGACCGTCCGGCGGCCGGGCGCGTCTTGCTGGCGGCCCATCCGCTGGTCGATGTACTCGTTTCGGACGACGGTCTGCAGCATTACGCGTTGGCGCGCGATGTCGAAATCATCGTGGTCGACGAGCAGGTCATGGGCAATGGCTGGCGCCTGCCGGCCGGGCCGCTGCGCGAAGGCCTGAGCCGTCTGGCGCAGGCGGATCTGGTAATTGCCCACGGCGAACTGTCCTCTGCTCTGCAGCAGGCAGCCGGCAAGGTGGCCGTTGCCCAGATGCAGCTCAGCGGCGAAACGTTGCAGCGCATCGACGGTTCGGAGCAGCGTCCGCTGACCGCATTTTCCGGCCGGCGCGTGCATGCTGTGGCCGGCATCGGACGCCCGCAGCGCTTCTTCGATCAGCTGGCGGCGGCCGGGCTGGAGGTCGTGCCGCACGCGTTTCCCGATCACCACGCCTATACCGCGGACGACCTGGTGTTCGACGAGGCGGCGCCGAAAGTCCTGACCGCCAAGGATGCGGTAAAATGCGCCGCATTCGCGCCATCGGACACGTGGGTCTTGCCGGTGGTCGCAAGCATCGACGCGACCGCGTCGCAACGCATCGTGGAGAAGCTGACGCATGGAATCCCGCCTGCTTGATATCCTCGTCTGCCCGCTGTGCAAGGGGCCGCTCGAAACCCTGCGCGAGGAGCAGGAACTTGTGTGCAAGGCCGACCGCCTGGCCTTTCCGATCCGTGATGGCATCCCCGTGATGCTCGAGGACGAAGCTCGCGCCATGACCGCCGAAGAAGTCGAGGCGGTGCGGAAACGCGGCGCATGACCGTGTTTCGCGTTGTCATCCCGGCGCGTTTCGCTTCCACGCGACTGCCCGGCAAGCCGCTTGCTGACATCTGCGGCAAGCCGATGATCGTGCGTGTAATGGAGCGTGGCATCGCCTCCGGCGCGGCCGAGGTGTTGGTCGCAACCGACAACGAGCAGGTACTGGCCAGCGTGCAGGCGGCGGGGGGCGCGGCAGTCATGACGCGCGCCGATCACGTCAGCGGCACCGACCGGCTGGCCGAGGTGGTCGAAGCGCGCGGCTGGAGTGACGACGACATCGTGGTGAACGTGCAGGGCGACGAGCCTTTGATCGACGTCGCGTTGATCCAACTGGTTGCCGAGACGCTGGCGGCCGACGCAGACGCCTCGATCTCGACCGCTGCGCACCCGATTCACGACGCCGAGAGCTTCTTCAACCCGAACGTGGTCAAGGTGGTATGCGACGCGCGCGGTCATGCGATGTATTTCTCGCGCGCGCCCATTCCCTGGGCGCGCGACGATCTGGCGCAGACGCGGGCCGAGTTGCCGGCCGGCTTGCCGGTGCTGCGCCATGTCGGCATCTATGCCTATCGCGCGGGCTTTCTGAAGCGCTACACCCGGCTCGCGCCGTCGCCGCTGGAGCAATGGGAAGCGCTGGAGCAGTTGCGGGCGATGTGGCACGGTCACCGCATTGCGGTGCGTGTGGTCGACGAGGCCCCGGCCGCCGGGGTGGATACCCCGGAAGATCTGGCGCGTGTACGCGCCGTTTTCGCACAGGAATAAGAACCGGTGGCCGCCTTGAGCGGCCGGCGGAAATACAACGTGGCCGCAAGAGGCGGACCGCGCAACAGGGAGGTTGTATGCGACTGATTCTTCTCGGACCGCCGGGCGCCGGCAAAGGCACGCAGGCCGGTTTCATCAAGGAGCGCTTCGGCATTCCGCAGATTTCCACCGGTGACATGCTGCGCGCCGCCGTGCGCGAAGGCACACCCTTGGGCCTCGAAGCCAAGAAAGTGATGGATTCCGGCGGTCTGGTGTCCGACGACATCATCATCGGGCTGGTCAAGGACCGTCTGACGCAGGACGACTGTGCCAACGGCTACATGTTCGACGGCTTCCCGCGCACGATCCCGCAGGCTGACGCGATGAAGGACGCCAAGGTTGCGCTCGACGTCGTGCTGGTCATCGAGGTGGATGATTCCGAGATCGTCGAGCGCATGAGCGGCCGCCGCGTGCACCCGGCCTCGGGCCGCACCTACCACGTCAAGTACAACCCGCCGAAAGTGGCCGGCAAGGACGATGTCACCGGCGAGGACCTGATCCAGCGCGACGACGACCGCGAAGATACGGTCAAGAAGCGCCTTGAGGTCTATCACGCCCAGACCAAACCGCTGGTCGAGTACTACACGCGCTGGTCCGAGTCGGGCGACGCCGCGGCGCCGAAGGTGCGCAAGATCGCTGGCGTCGGTGCCGTCGACGAGATCACCAAGCGTGCTTTCGATGCACTGAAGTAAAGGCGCGTTCCGCGGGCGTAGTCAGACCCGTGGGCAGCGTATGTGCCATTCGGCAGGGCGTTTCAGCCCTGCCGTTTTCTTGATGCGATGCGATGAAGAATCTGCTGTACGCCCAGTCCGGCGGCGTCACCGCCGTCATCAACGCCAGTGCCGCCGGGGTCATCGAGGCCGCCCGCGCCAGCGGGCAGATCGGCCGCGTGCTGGCCGGGCGGCATGGCCTGGTCGGCGTGCTGGACGAGGCCTTGTACGACACGACGAGCCTGAGCGCCGATGACGTCGCGCGGCTTGGTCGCACACCCGGCGGCGCCTTCGGCTCAAGCCGACTGGACCTGCCGGAGGCGCAGGACGATCCGGCCTCGTACGACCGGCTGTTCGCGGTGCTGACCGCGCACGACATAGGCTGGCTGCTCTATAACGGCGGCAACGGTTCGATGCATACCGTTGCGCAGATTGCGCGTGAGGCGCAGCGGCGCGGCTTCCCGCTGGTCACCGTGGGTGTGCCGAAAACCGTCGACAACGACATCGAAGGCACGGACTGCTGCCCCGGCTTTGGCTCGGCTGCGAAGTACGCCGCCACCTCGATGCTTGAAGCGGGAATGGACTTGCGTGCGATGGCGAGCCGGGTGGGGCGCGTGTTCGTGATGGAGGTCATGGGCCGCAACGCTGGCTGGCTGGCCGCTGCCACCGGGCTGGCACGGCGCAGCGAGGACGACCCGCCGCACATCATTCTGCTGCCCGAGGTGCCGGTGGATCGCTCGCGGCTGCTGGCCGAAGTCGAGCGGACGGTGGCGCGCATCGGCTATTGCGCCATCACGGTGTCCGAAGGCGTTTCGTGGGCAGACGGCATGCGCGTGATGGAACAGAGCATTGACGCCAAGGGCTATGTGCAGCTTGGCGGGGCAGGGCAGACCATCGCCCGGCTGATCAATGCCGAGCTGGGCTACAAGCACCACTGGGCGATTCCCGATTATCTGCAGCGCGCGGCCGGCCATCTGGTGTCCGCCACCGATGCGGCGCAGGCGCGCGCGCTGGGCGCGGCGGCGGTGGAGTATGCGCTGGCGGGGCGCGACGGCATGATGCCGGCCATCCGCCGACTTGCTGATATGCCGTACCGCTGGGACATCGTGCCGGTTTCTGCCGACCAGGTCGGTAACCGCGAGCGTCTGGTGCCCGCGCACTTCATTCGCGACGACGGCTTGCACATCACGCCGGCCGCGTTGGCGTACCTGCGTCCCTTGATTGAAGGCGAAGTGGCGGTGGCGTTCGACGGCGGCGTGCCGGATTGGCGCGGCTTCGATCTGCCGCAGCTTGCCCCGAAGCTTCAGAAGCCGTAACGCAGGCTCACGCCTGCATACCAGCTGCGTGTGGGGCCCGGCTCGTAATAGCGGCCCTGCGCCTGACCTACGATCACCGACGAGACGTACTCGCGGTCGAATACGTTGTCGAGCCGCAGCATCTGTTCGAACACCCACGGTCCGCGCTGGTGCTCCGCGACCACAGCCAGATTGAGCAGGGTGTACGCGGGTGCCTTGTGAGCGCTGTCGCGGTCATTCACCGTCATGTTGCCGCGACGCAGCGCCTCGGCTGAGAGCGTTACGCCGTGCGCGGCTTGCCAGGCCAGCTCCAGCGAGGCGTTGAGTCGTGGCACGCCGGGCAGGCGATTACCCGCCGGCACGGTCGTGCCGCCGCTGCTGAAGCTCGCCGCATATTCCGCTTCCATCCAGGTCAGGGTGCCGCGCAGGTTTAGCGTCGGTGTCAGGTCGGACTCCAAAGCCAGTTCCAGTCCGTGACGGCGTGTGCGCGCCGCGTTGGCGTAACTCGTGCGCCCGCCGGACGACTGAGCAACGACCAACTCGTTTTTGGTACGCACCGCGAAAAGCGCCGCATTGAAGCGTGTTGCGGTGCCAAGGAAGGCCTTCGCCCCGACTTCCAGCTGACGACTGGTGGCGGGCTGCAGATCGAAGTTGAAGCCGCCGCCCGCGCCGGAGTACGACAACTCGCCGAGCGTCGGGGTCTCGAAGCCGGTGCCGGCGCTGACATACAGATTCAGTGCCGGATGTGCCTTCCACAGCACGGCCAGCGCTGGCGTGGCACGGCGAAATGTGACGCCGCCAGAATCGTCGCCATTGCTGCCCGTGATGTAGTCGTCCTCCACCCGGAACTTCACCGTGCTGTGCCGCAGGCCGGCGGACCACTGCCAGTTGCCGCGCTCCCACACGGCCTGCACATACGGGTCGCTGCGAGTCACGGTATTGCGCTCGTCGCGGCGCAGCGCGCCACGCACGCCGAGCGTGGCGCCGACAAAGTTCTCGTAGCCGCGCCGGTCGTCCACCGAGCGCTCTAGATCCAGCCCGCTCGATATGGTCAGTTCGCCGCCGGCCAGCGCGGCGACGCGACTCCAGCGCAGGCCCGCACCGTGGAAGTTGCGATCGAAGTCGATCACGCCGCCGGCGCTGCGTTGGTCTGTCTGGGCCGCCGCCGGAATCGACAGAAACTGCACCACCGAGCGCTGCCCGGCCCAGGCTTGCAGGTTCACGGTATTGGCGCCGATGCGTTCTTCCAGGCGCAGGCTGGTCTGGCGGTGGGTGATGGATTTGCGGGTGCGAAAGTCGCGCGCCGGCGCCTCGACCGCGCGCGGATCACGCCGGAAGGTTTGCCAGCTGAGGCCCTGAGGGTCTTCGGTGAAGGGCTGGCGCAAGCCGCTGGCGAGCAAGGTAATGCGGCGCCCCGGCGTGCCGGTGAAATCGAGGCGGGCGAAAGCCTGATCGCGCTGCACCGCGCTGTGGCGACGAAAGCCGTCGGACTCGAAGCGCGAGGCGTTGGCGCGCCAGGCAAAGCCGTCGCGCACGCCGTCGGCGCCAATGCGCGTGCGGGTCGTGCCCCAACTGCCGGCCGTGAAGCCGCCGCCCAGAGTGGGCGGCCCGTCGCCCGGGGCGGAGAACAACTGCACGACGCCACCCGAGTGGTTGCCGTACAGCGTCGCGAACGGGCCGCGCAACACTTCAATGCGCTCGGCGCTGTCCAGGTCAAAGGTGGCCAGCTGTCCCTGGCCGTCAGGTGTGCCGGCCGGGACCCCGTCGGCGAGCAGCCGCAGGCCGCGCACGCCAAAGGCCGAACGCGCACCGAAACCGCGGATCGACAATTGCAGGTCCTGCGCGTAGTTGTGGCGATTGGCGACGTTCAGGCCGGGCACGCCCGAGAGCAGTTCGGAGGTGTCGATGCCGGCTCGGCTGCGTAGCTGCTGCGGCACGTCGATCCGGTCGATGGCTAGCGGAGTGTCGAAACTGTCCTGCGCCTCGGGCGTGCCGGTGACGACGACTTCGGGCAGGCGAGCCTCGTCGGCCAGCGCGAGGTGGCAGAAGAGCAGGGCCGGCGAGAGGATGTTGCGGCGAACGGGCATGGGCGGCGATTCATCAGCTTCGCCGATGGACCGTCGCCGCGTCTGTCAGTTCTCGTCCGGCAGACGATAGCGCTGTTCGCGATACAGCCACGAGGGCAGCAGCGCGTGTGCCAGAGCGCGCAAAGCGCGCGGGTCGTCTGCGCTGAGCGGGCGATCTGCGCCAAGCTGTTTGGTCACGGGGTCGTAGCGCGCCGCCACCGGCGACTGTTCGGCGCGCAGCACGGTCAGTTCATGACCTTCCATGAAGCCGTAGTTCTGCTCGTACTGCATCATCGCGCGGCCCGGGTGTCCGGCCGGTTCGGCAGACAGATCGCGGCCGATCATCGGCGTGTCGGTCGCCACCCCCATCAGCGACAGCACGGTCGGGCCAAGATCGATCTGGCTGGCCACCGTCTTGAGTCGGCGCGGCTGGATGTCGGCACCCAGAATCAGCCCCGGAATGTGAAAGCGCTCGACCGGGATCAGTGTGTCGCCGCGTACGCGGATGTCGTGGTCGGCGACGACCAGGAACAGGGTGTCCTTCCAGTAGGCGCTGGCCTTGGCCTGTGCGAAGAAGCGCCCCATCGCCCAGTCGGCGTATTTGACTGCGTTGTTGTCCGTGGCCTTGGTGGCGTCATGCAGATCGATGCGTCCGTCGGGGAACTCGAAGGGCGAATGGTTGGACGAGGTGAACACCAGCCCGAAGAAGGGCTTGCCGGATGCTTGGTGCTGGCTGAAGCGTTCGTGTGCCTTGTTGAACAGGTCTTCGTCCGAGACGCCCCAACTGCCCGTGAACACGGGGTTGTCATAATCCTTCTCGTCCACCACGGACTGGAAGCCGTTGCCGGTAAAGAAGCTGCGCATGTTGTCGAAGTGCGATTCGCCACCGTAGATGAACTCGGTATGGAAGCCGCGACGCTGGAGCGTTTCGGCCAGCGAATAGAAGTTCTGCTGGGCCAGCGACAACTTCACCGCGGCCTGCGCCGGGGTGGGCAGAAAGCCGCTGGTGACGGCTTCGATGCCGCGCACCGAACGCGTACCGGTGGCATACAGCTGCTCGAACCACCAGCCCTCGTGCTTGAGCTTCTCCAGCTCGGGCGTGACCGGCGCGCCGCCGAGCGATTCGACGAAGGTCGCTCCCAGGCTCTCCTGCAACACGATGACCAGATTCAGCGGCTTTTCGCGCTGGCGCGTCGGCGTCAGGGTGTTGAGTGTGGGAATGTCGTCGGACAGCCACTGGTGTGGCGCACCGCCAAAACGTCCGGCCATGTCGCGCACGTTGCGCGTGATCTCGTCGCTCGTCATCAAACCGTAGATTTCGCTTGAGCGCGCCTCGTCCCGCATGCGATAGGCCTCGTAGGTCACCGACCACGCGGAGTTCAGGATCAGGCTGTTGACCATGGTGTCCGGCGTAAGCGCGAACAGTGCCGGGTTGGCCGGGCGGTGGTCGAGCGTAGAACGCACGCCAAAGGCCACCAGCAGTACCGCCAGCGGCCAGCTCAGCAGTACGGCCCAGGACGGCCAGCTGGAGGCCTGCCGGCGCCACGGGCGGAGCAGATGGCTGGTGAGCCATGTCAGCGCTACGGTGGCCAGCAAGCCGCCGGCCACTTCCAGCTTGTAGCCGCCCCACAACATAGACATGACCTCGCGCGGGTACTTGAGGTACTCAAGCAGGAAGCGGTTGGGGCGCACGCCGTATTCCTGGATGAATGGCGGCGAGGCGACTTCGAGGAACACCAGCAGGGCCACGGCTGCGATGACCCACACGCGGGTGAACGCCTGCCAGAGCGGCCACACGCGGTGCACCGAGAATAGCGGCAGCACCACGACCGGCAGGAAGGCAAGCAGGCTCAGCTGGATGATGTCTACACGCGCGCCCTGGACCAGCATGGTCTCCCAGATGCCGGTCGCCGCAACGCGCTCGGACTGCCACAACATCAGCGCGATGCGCGAGGCGGACAGCAACACCAGCCCGATTGCGTAGAACGCCAGCAGCGGCGCGTAAGGCCCGGCCCACGCAAAGAACCGCCACGGGCCGGTGGTGGCCGGGCTGCCGGCTGCTCCGTGGAAGGTGCCGCTGAGGCTCATGACGCCTTCTTGCGCAGCACGTAGCTGCGCCACATCGCATAGCGCGGCAGGAAGTCGATGCGCGAGACGATGTCGAAGCCCGCGGCGGAGAACTCGGCTTCGGCGACTTCGGCCGGGATGATGAAGCGGTTCTGATAGCTACGTGCGCGGCGCCGCTGTTCGAGCAGCCGACGGCGCCACGCTTTGAGGTTGCCGTCTACCCACATCGACAGGATCAGGGTGTCGCGCGAGACGCGGTGCATTTCCCGCAGCATCCGCTGGCGGTGTTCGGCTTCTCCGACGTGGTGGATCAGGCGCATGCAGAACACGCTGTCGACCGAGGCGTCGGGCAGGTCGATGGCGAAGGCCGAGGTCTGCATGGTCTGTACCCGCTCGACCACTTCCGGCGCCTGCACGCTGCGCGCGACGGCGAGCATGTCGTGCGAATTGTCGGCGCCGATGATGACCCGCTCGGGGTGCTCGGCCAGCACCGGCCAGAAGCGGCCGGCGCCACAGGGGAGGTCGAGCACAAGTTGCGGCTCACCGGCCACGCGCAGCGCCTTGCGGGCGATCTGCATGTCACGCCAGTTCGACAAGCGGCGGAATGCGCCGGCCTGGTGCTTGCGAAAGTATTGGAGCGCATGCTCGCGGCTGTACTTGCCGGAGAACGGCAGATTGACGCTTGAAGTGCTGTCCGACATCAGGCTCTCGCTACATTTTTCAATGCGCCCAGCCTAGGCGGGGGTGCGTCAAACGCCTGTCGTACGAAGGTCAAGAATTCATGAAGTGTGGGTTGTTCACGAGGCCATCGCGTTTGGCCATGCGGGCTCCAGCGCTTACCATGGGTCGGGTTGCCAAGGGGGAAGGCCCCCGGAGAGGAGCATGGACACTCGGGAATCAGGTCGCACGGCGCTGGCGAAGTCGACTTTACTGGCGCCGGTTTTCGTACCGGCAGTGGTGGTCGCAGCGCTGTTGGTGATCGGCACCATGAGCAATCCGGAACTGGCCGGAGAAGCCTTCAGCGCCACGCTGTCGTGGATCACGCGCACCTTTGGCTGGTTCTACATGCTGGCGGTTGCACTGTTCCTGATCTTCATCGTCGGTGTGGCCATCTCGAAATGGGGCAGTACCCGTCTGGGACCGGACCACGGCGAACCGCAATACAGTTTCCCGGCCTGGTTTGCGATGCTGTTTTCGGCCGGCTACGGCATTGCGTTGCTGTTCTTCGGCGTCGCCGAGCCCGTGCTCCACTACGCCTCGCCGCCGGTGGGCGCCGCACAGACCGTGGATGCGGCAAAGCAGGCGATGCAGATTGCCTTCTTCCACTGGGGCTTCCACATCTGGGCCATCTACGGCTTGACTGGTCTGGTGCTGGCCTACTTTGCCTTCCGTCACGGCCTGCCGCTGTCGATGCGCTCAGCGCTGTATCCGCTGATCGGCGAGCGCATTCACGGTCCCATCGGCCACACGGTGGACGTCTTCGCAATACTCGGCACGCTGTTCGGCATCGCCACCACGCTGGGCTTGTCGGTGGCACAGATCAACGCCGGCATGAATTATCTGTGGCCGTCCATACCGGTCGACACGAGCGTGCAGGTGATCACCATCGCGGTCATTACCGGCCTGACCGTACTGTCGGTGGCGGCCGGGCTGGACAAGGGCGTCAAGCGCCTGTCCATCCTCAACATGGCGCTGGCCGGGCTGTTGATGCTGTTCGTGTTTCTGGTCGGGCCCAGCATCTTCATCCTCGAGACCTTTCTGCAGAACACCGGCAGCTACCTGTCCAACATCGTCGAGCGCACCTTCAACCTGCAGGCCTATTCGCGTAGCGACTGGATCGGCAACTGGACGCTGTTCATCTTCGGCTGGACGATTGCCTGGGCGCCCTTCGTGGGGTTGTTCATCGCCAAGATCAGCCGCGGCCGCACGATCCGCGAATTTGTCGTGGGCGTGATGCTGGTGCCGACGCTGTTTACCTTCCTGTGGTTCTCGATCTTCGGTGATACCGCGCTGCACCTGATCATGGTCGAGGGCTACACCACGCTGATCGACGATGTGCAGGCGGACACCGCCATTGCGCTGTTCAAGCTGTTCGAGTTGCTGCCGTGGACGGAGCTTGTGTCATTCGTGACGGTGCTGCTGATCGTCACCTTCTTCGTGACTTCGGCGGACTCGGGCTCGTTGGTGATCGATTCGCTGGCCTCTGGTGGCGCCGCGCGCACGCCGGTTTGGCAGCGCGTGTTCTGGGCCACGCTGCAGGGTGCCGTGGCGTCGGCGTTGTTGGTGGCCGGTGGCCTGTCCGCGTTGCAGACCATGAGCATCGCCAGTGCCTTGCCCTTTGCGGTGATCCTGTTGATCGCCGCGCTGGGCATGTGGCGTGCGCTGTCCATCGAGAGTCATCGCGAGTTCAGCCTGCAGGCTCACATGCAGGGCATTCGCCACGCCGAGCCAGGCGGCTGGAAGAAGCGCCTGTCCGAAATGATCGACTTCCCGTCGCGCGTCGACGTCGAGCGCTTCATCAACACCCGCGCCTTCGATGCGATGCAAACGGTGGGTGCTGCGCTGCGCGAGAAGGGCTGGCCGGCCGAGGTGTGCTTCGATGTTGCCAATCAGCGCAGTTACATCGAAATCGTGCGTGACGGCGACATCGACTTCATCTACGAGATCCGTCTGCGCGGCTATTCCCGCCCGAGCTTTGCCTACCCGCAGATGGCGCGCGACGAGGACGGCGACGAGCTGTACTACCGCGCCGAGGTGTTCCTGCGCAATGGCGGCCTGGCCTATGACATGTACGGCAGTTCGACGCAGGAGATCATTGACGACATCCTGGGGCAGTTCGGCAACTACCTGCACTTCCTGCACATTTCGCCAGGCGTGCTGCCGTGGAAAATGAACGAGCACGACGACATGATCGACACCGCGGGGGAGCCGGGCAATCTGGCGGGGGAGTTGCCTAAGGCCTGACGGCCGAGCGCTGGCTCAGAAGTCGTAGCGCAGCCCGGTCATGATGCCGCGACCGCTGCGGAGTCCGGATTCGGTGACCGTGCGCCGGCTGAGGTCCGTCAGTGCCACGCCACTGTCTTCATGGTGGAAGGCAGCGAAGAAGGTCAGGGCACGGCTGTAACGGTGATCCAGACCGAACTGCAGCATCGGTTCGTCTTCGCCCTCGAAGCGGCTCAGCGTCAAGCGCCAGGTGTTGCGACCTTCGGTGTAGCTGCCGAGCAGGTTCCAGTCGCGTGCACCGTTGCTGGCCCCGGACAAGGTCAGGCCGCCGCGGCGATAACTCACGGCTCCGTACATCCGGCCTTCTCTTGGCGTGTCGTACAGCCACGGGCGGTCGCCGTAGGCGTATGCCGCAGCGACGCTCCAGCCGGCATGGCTCGGACTGGTCCATGACAGGGTGTGGGCCGGCCGTGCCTGATGGAAGCGATTGTTCAGCGGGGCGTGGAGCGGCGCTGGCGTGGCCGCGTCGGGGCGGGACAACCACTGCTGTTCGACTGCCAAGGTGCCGAAACTGCCGCGCAAGCCGATGCGTGCGAGTCGCAGCTCATGTGCGTTGTTTGCGGCGACCCAGTGCCGACCAGCTTGCTCAATCTGCACGAAGGCGGCAACGCCGTTGCGTCTGCCCCCGCCCAGGTCCATGTCGCTGTGCCCGGGAATCCGCAGGCCCGACTGCAGGCCGCTGCGTGGCGCGGCGGCAACGCTATACACCGGACTTTGGGAAGTCGCGCCGAGCCCGTTTTCGGCATATCCCGACGGGATGAAGAGCGCGTAACTGCCCGCCGCCAGCAGGGCATGGCCGAACATGCTTGTGGCGCGGGAGGGGCGGACCGTCATTCTCATGGCTCGGCTGCGCATCAGCGGCTCGACAATGAAATCAATATGGATACGTGGAGTGTAGAACTGCCGGTCGGGTTCCGCGGCGTTCGTTGTCGGCCGTTACACCTCGTTTCAAGAGGCGCCGTCAGCGCCTTGTCAGAAGTCGTAGCGCAGGCCCACCGCAATCGCCCGACCGCCGCTGGTGGCCGCGTCGAAACGGCTCAGCCCCGCGCGACGCGCGGTAATGCCCGAGGTCGCGCCCTCACTATAAAACTCGGCAAACAGCGTCAGCTGATCGTTGTAGTGATGGTCTACCCCGGCGTGTACCGTTTGCTCGCCGTAGCCCTCGACGCGCGCGAGCATCAGCTTCCAGGTGTTGCGTCCGGCCGTGTACGCGCCGAGCAGGTTGAAGGCCTGCTGATCGTCTCCGTAGAAAGCGCCAGGGGCGTTGGTGTCGGTGCGCTCGTACTTGAAGGCGGCGTACCACGCGCCTTGCGTCCAGGTGGCGGTGGCACCGTACAGGCGGTCGCGGTAGCCATCGGGGTTGCCGCGGTCGTCCATGCCCAGCGCCAGCACCCAGGGGCCGCCGGCCCAGCTTGCCGTGGCCTGGATGCGACGGTCCTCGATGCGGGCAGTGGATTGCTTGTTGCCGTGTGCAGCCGACCATGAGGCGGCCACGCCAAAGCCGGCGACGCGCGGGCTGGCCCACGCCACGGTGTTGCGCACGCGTGGCGTGGTGTAGGTGGCAAAGCCGCTGTAGTAGCTGCTGAACCAGTCCACCGGCGCGGCAATCGCGTTGTAGTAGGGCATCCATTGCTGGCCCAGCGATAGCGTACCGAAACCGCCCTCGACGCCAATGCGCGCGATGCGCAGCGGCTCGGCCTCGTCGCGGCCGAAGCCGCCCTGATCGTAGGGGTCGCGCACGCGGAAGTTGGCCGAGTCGAA
This sequence comes from Pseudazoarcus sp. NS34, assembly GCF_059703725.1. Lineage (NCBI taxonomy): Bacteria > Pseudomonadati > Pseudomonadota > Betaproteobacteria > Rhodocyclales > Zoogloeaceae > Pseudazoarcus > Pseudazoarcus sp. NS34. The sequence goes on along the minus strand of NZ_BAAKIZ010000003.1, from coordinate 233,000 downwards.
TGGCGCTTCAAGCTGTGCGAAGACCCGTGCGCCACCGTCAAAGCGGTACGCCAGGTTTGCATCGAAGCGCGAATAGGCGTCGCGCAGGCCGGTGTAGCGGTCGATTACGTCGCGGTTGTCGGGCGCAACGTACTCGGCCTGGGTGCGCAGCGAGGCGTAAAAATCCCAGGACCAGCCCGGCTCCTCGGCCAGAGCGGGCAGGGCGGGCAGGGCGGTGACGCAGGCGGCGGCGAGCGCGGTTTGGGTGAGCTTGGTCATGGTGTCTCCTCCCGATTCAGCGCACGGCGTTGAGGAAGTGCATGTGGCGTTCGTACTGGTCGAGCACGTCGCCGATGATGTCCTCGCGGCTCCAGCCCATGATGTCGTAGTCCTGACCGCCCTCGCGCAGGTGCACCTCGGCGCGGAAGTAGCGCAGGCGGTCCTGCCGCTCGCGGCGGGTGTCGCGCATGACGAAGCTCGGCGGCTCGTAGGCCATGACGTGTACCGAGTAGAAGAAGTCGATCTCCTCACCGTGACGCACTTCGACCCAGGTGCGCGTGATGGGAGACTCTTCCTCGGCGAGGTGTGCGTCGATGCCGTGTTCGCGCAGTTCCTCGGCGACTTCGGCCAGCGCCGGGCGCACCACTTCGAGCATGAAGCGGCGCACCTCGTTGCGGCGCGGCTGGTGCACCAGGGTTTGCAGCCGGCGTTTCCAGTCAAGCGCAGCTTCACCGCCGACCGCGCGCACGCGCGCATCGCGCAGACTTAGGCGTTTGACGTTGTCGATGCGCAATGCGCGCAACAGCCCGACGCACATCAGCACCATGATGATGGCGAAGGGCAGGGCCGCGGCGATGGTTGCCGTCTGCAGTGCGCCCAGCCCGCCGGCCACCAGCAGCGCGGCGGCGACGATGCCCTCGACGACGGCCCAGAACACACGCTGCCACACCGGAGAGTCGTCGTGGCCGCCGTTGGTCAGCATGTCGACGACGAGCGAGCCAGAGTCCGACGAGGTCACGAAAAAGGTGATCACCAGCAACGTGGCGAGCAGCGACATGATCGACGAAAACGGCAGGTGCTCGAAGAACTGGAACAGCGCCACCGACGTGTCGGCTGCGACGGCGTCGGCGAGTGACTGGAGGCCCTGGATCATCACCATATGGATGGCGGTGTCGCCGAACACCGTCATCCACATGAAGGTGAAGCCGACCGGCACGAACAGCACGCCGACGACGAACTCGCGGATCGTGCGCCCGCGTGACACGCGTGCGATGAACATGCCGACAAAGGGCGACCAGGCAATCCACCACGCCCAATAGAACAGCGTCCAACCGCCGATCCAGCCGGTGGGCTCGTAGGCGTAGAGGTTGAAAGTCATGGAGAACAGGTTCGACAGATACATGCCGGTGTTCTGCACGAAGGTTTGCAGCAGGAACACCGTCGGCCCGGCGATCAGGACGAACAGCACCAGCACCGCGGCCAGCACCATGTTCAGCTCAGAGACGCGACGGATGCCGCCGTCCAGGCCCAGCGCCACCGACAGCGTGGCGATGGCCGTGATGACCGCGATCAGCACGATCTGGATCGTGGTGTTGACCGGTACGCCGAACAGGTAATCGAGGCCGGCGTTGACCTGCATGACCCCGAAGCCGAGAGAGGTGGCCACGCCGAAGATGGTGCCGAGCACGGCGAAGATGTCGACCGCGTGGCCGATCGGCCCATATATGCGCTCACCGATGAGCGGATACAGCGATGAGCGGATGGTCAGCGGCAGGTCGTGGCGGAAGGCGAAATAGGCCAGCGACAGCGCCACCACGGCGTAGATCGCCCAGGCATGCACGCCCCAGTGGAAAAAGGTGATGCGCAGCGCCTGGCGGGCGGCTGCAACCGTCTCCGCGTCGCCGACCGGCGGGCTGACGTAGTGCATGATCGGCTCGGCCACACCGAAGAACATCAGGCCGATGCCCATGCCGGCGGAGAACAGCATCGCGAACCACGAGGTGTAGCTGTAGTCCGGCGAGGTGTGGTCGCGGCCGAGTTTGATGGTGCCGAAGGATGACGCCGCCAACGCGACGACGAAGACCAGAAAGCCGGCAACCGCCAGCACATAGAACCAGCCGGCCGAGTGCATGGTCCAGTCGCGGATCGTGCCGAACAGCACGTCAGCCGTCTCGGGCATCGCGACTGCGAAACCGACGAACAGCAGGGTGAGGACGCCGGAAATGATGAAAACCGGCGGATTGATCAGGATGCGGGGCCGTGGGGCCGCGTCGCTGCTTCCGTTGTCGTCGTTCGGGTCCATGCTACCTCTCCCTCTGTCGTCATTGGTCCAGCAAGCCTGGACAGCCTAGACGCCAAGGGAGGGGATGTCACGCCCGCAAACTATGCAGCAGAGCCGCTGGCCGTCCAGTGACCGGACTTTCCGCCGAGCTTTTCGAGCAGGCGGATGCCGCTCATGGTCATGCCGCGATCGACGGCCTTGCACATGTCGTAGATGGTCAGCAGCGCGACGCTGGCGGCGGTCAGGGCTTCCATTTCGACGCCGGTGCGGCCGACGGTTTCGGCGGTGACACTGACGACGATGCGGCTGTCGGCATCTTCGAGACTGAAGTCGACGGCGACGCGCGTCAGCGGAATCGGATGGCACAGCGGGATCAGTTCGCTGGTGCGTTTGGAGGCCTGGATGGCGGCAATGCGCGCAATGCCGAGCACATCGCCCTTTTTGGCCGTGCCGTCGCGCACCATCGCAAAGGTTGCGGGTAGCATCGAGATGGCGCCGGTGGCGACCGCGACGCGGCGCGTCTCGTCCTTGGCGCCGACATCGACCATGTGGGCCTGGCCGTCGGCATCAAAATGGGTAAGTTGCTGGCTCATGCGCGTGACTTGCCGGAACGATCAATAGGGGGCGCTATCATAGCATCCGTGATGAAACGACTTTCCGCCCTGGCGCTGGCCACGACGCTGGCCGCAACGCCGCTGCACGCCTTCAATCTGCCCGATCTGGGCGATGTGGGCACCTCCGATCTGTCCTCGCTCGAAGAGCAGCGCATCGGTGAATCCATCATGCGCGACATTCGCTGGCAGGACCCGGCCTATCTGGACGATGTCGAGGTCGAGGACTACGTCAGCTCCATCGGTCGGCGCATGGTCGCAGTCGGTCCGCAGCCCGACCGCGAGTTCGAGTTTTTCGTCATCAACAACCCGCAGATCAACGCCTTCGCGTTGCCGGGCGGCTATATCGGCATTCACAGCGGGCTGCTGCTGACGGCCGAGACCGAGTCGGAGTTCGCGTCGGTCATGGGCCACGAAATCGCCCACGTCACGCAACGCCACATTGCCCAGTTGTTCGGCAAACAGGGTCAGTCGATGGCGATGCTGCTGGGCTCGCTGCTGGTCGGCGCGCTGGCGGCCAACAGCAATCCGCAGCTGGCAGAGGCGGCGATTGTGGCCGGTCAGGCCGGAGCCATCCAGCAGCAGTTGGGCTACTCCCGCGCGTTCGAGCGCGAGGCTGATCGCATTGGCCTGCAACTTCTTGAGCGCGCAGGTTTTGATCCGCGCGGCATGCCGGGCTTCTTCGCCCGCCTGCAGCGCGAAACGCGCATTTACGAGAGCGACCTTCCGGGCTATCTGCGCACCCACCCGATGACGCAGGAGCGCTTTGCCGACATGCAGAACCGCGTCGAGCAGATGCGCTATCGGCAGGTGCTCGATTCGTCCGACTTTGCCTTTGTGCGCGCCAAGTTGCGCGTGATTGCGCAGTCGCCGGTCGAGGCCGTGCGCGACTTCGAGGCGCGCGTTGCCGAGCAGCGTGATGATGTTTCCCGCTATGGTCTGGCGCGCGCGCAGATGCGTGCCAACCGTCTGGATGATGCGCGCGCCACACTGGCCACATTGAGTGAGGAAGCACGCAGTTCGGCCTTCGGCGCATTGCTTGAAGTCGAGTTGTTGCTTGCCGCAAGGAATGCCAAGGGCGCGCAGGACGTCGTCGAGCGCGCACAGCGCCGACATCCCGACAGTCGGGCGCTGCGCTATGCCCGAATCGATGTCGAATACGCGGCCGGAAACCCGCAGCGCGCGGCCGAACTGGCCGAAGCGGCGATACAGCGTGACCGCAACGATCCGCGGCTGTGGGAGCGGCTGGCGCGCGCCGAGGAACGGCGGGGCCGGCTCACCGCCTATCACCGTGCGCTGGCCGAGGTCTATGCGCTGCGCGGTGCGCTACCCGCGGCGATCGAACAACTCGAACTGGCACAGCGCGGGGGTAGCAAGGATTTCTACGAGTTGTCGGCGATCGACGCGCGCATGCGCGAGATCAAGCAGGAGTACGATGCCCGTAAGGCAGAGCAGCGCTGATGTTGCAGCGGGTTTTCGTAGCAAGGGCCTGCGTTTATACTGCGCCGTCCCGCACACAGGAGTACTAGCGAATGGAGTTTGACAAGGAGGTCGATGCGCGCGGCTTGAACTGCCCGCTGCCGATTCTGCGCGCGAAGAAGGCGCTTGCCGAAGTGACAAGCGGTCAGACCGTCAAGGTACTCGCCACGGATCCGGGTTCGGTCAAGGATTTTCAGGCGTTTGCGCGCCAGACCGGCAACGATCTGCTGGGGCAGAACGAAACTGCCGAGCGTGTGTTCGAGTTCTACCTGCGGCGCAAGTAAGACGCGACGCGACAAACAAAAAGGCCATCCCGCGGGATGGCCTTTTTTGTCGCCGGGCCGCCCCAAGACAAAACCGGCCCCCTCGGGGGGCAGCGAGCCGGCGAAGCCGACGAGCGTGGGGGGCATTTTGTGTGCTCTGCCGCACTTACACGGCAAAGCGGGCGACAGTGTGCTGCATGCTGCGCGCCATGTTCTCCAGCGTAACAACCGCCGATGATGTTTCGGTCAGGGCAGCCGCGTTTTCGTCGCTGGAGCGCGCGATGGCCTCGATCTGGCTGGCCAGCGTGTCGCTCGCCTGAGCCTGTTCGCGCAGCGCGTTGGCGATTTCCTGCGCCACACCCACGACCTGACGCGAGCCGCCCTGGATGCGTTCGATGGCTTCGCCTGCCGCACGCGCCAGTTCGGAGTCGCCGCCGACCTTGGTGACCACGCGATCCATGTCATCCACCGCCTCGACGGCTGAGTGCTGCATGGCGCCGATGTTGTCGGTGATCTCGCGCGCCGATTGGGCGGAACGCTCGGCAAGCTTGCGCACCTCGTCGGCCACGACCGCGAAGCCGCGGCCCTGCTCGCCGGCCCGCGCCGCCTCGATGGCGGCATTGAGTGCGAGCAGATTGGTCTGCTCGGCGACTTCCTGGATGACCTTCACAATGCTGCCGATGGAGGTCGATTGCTGGCCCAGGCGACGCACGGCTTCGGCCGCCGCGCGTACCGAGTCGGCTGTTTCCAGCATGCCGTCGGCGGTGCGCCGTACCACCTCGCCGCCTTCAGTGGCAGCGCGCGACGAATCTTCCGAAATGCGCAGCGTTTGATCGGCGTTGTCCCGCACCTGGTTGATGCTCACCGTCAGTTCCTCGACCGATGCCGCCGAAGTGGCGGTGGAGTCGTTCAGCGTGCCGACATGCTCGTTGATATGCGCGACTGCCGAGGCAACTTCGGCACTGGTCTGCTGCACTTGCGTGGCGTGATTGTTGATTTCGCGCACCAGGCTCTGGAACTGTTCGAGCATGGCGTTGAGGCCTTGCGCGATGGCGGCGATTTCATCGCCACCGCGCGCGTCGGCACGCAAGCGCAGATCCCAGTCGCGGCACACGGCGGCCATGGTGCCGGCGAAGTTGCTCAGCGCATGATCGATACGTCGGATGATCACCCACGCCAACAGGCCGACGATCAGCGCACCGGCCAGCAACGTCGCCAGAATGCCGTTGCGCGACGACAGGTAGGCGCTTGCCGACGAGACGACTTGAGCTTCCATGCGGGTCGCTTCGGCTTGCTGAATGGCGGCAACCAGTTCGTCCAGGCCCTTGCTGAAATCGCGGTCCATGCCGCGCACTGCGGTGTCGACCTTCTTGCCGGCTTCCGGGTCGGCGACGTCGAAATCGCGCAGCGCGTTGCGGTAACGCTCGCCCAGCAGCGCGTGGTCGTCGAGCAGCTTGGCGACGGTGGCCGATGCCGGGTCGTTGGCGCGCAGATAGGGCTCGACCTGCTGGAGGTTGTTGCGGACCACGCCTTCCTGCTTCTCGAAACCCTTCACGTAGCGCTCGAACAGGGCTGCATCATTGCCGCGGATGAGGATGTTCTTCCATTCCTGCACCTGGGTCTTGAAGGCCGAATCGGCACGGCCGACCGCGACCAGTGCCGCGACGCCGCTGCGTACCTGGCCCAGTCCGCTTTCCATGGTGTTGTTGAAGTTGCGCAATTGCATGACGCCCAACAGGCCGACCACGATCAGGCCGATACAGGCGACCACGGCCAGCGCGACGAGTCGCGTTCGCACGGACAGGGACATGACATTTCTCCACGTTGGGGTTGCATCCGGCCGTGATGCCCGGCCTTCATGGTGTTGACGGATCAATTCCGTGCAACTTCAGTAAAAGACAGGCTTTTTTGTCTAAGGCGATATGAAAGCCGATGAAGAACGCAAGAAAACGGCCCGGACGCACCGTAGCGGTGCAGCCGGGCCGCTTCTTTGGCCTGGATTCAGCGTGCGGCGAGTCGCTCGAGCTGGGGGCGCAGCTGCTCCAGCGTTGCCTCGAAGCCGGCAAGGCGCTCGCGTTCCTGCGCCACCACTGCGGCCGGAGCGCGTTCGACGAAGCTGGCGTTGCCGAGCTTGCCATGAGCCTTGGTGACCTCGCCTTCGATACGGGCAATTTCCTTGGCAAGGCGCTCGCGTTCCGCGGCAATGTCGATCTCGACCTTGAGCATCAGGCGGTGTTCGCCGACCACGGCCACAGGCGCCAGCGCGTCGGCCGGGATGTCGGTCACGAGTTCGACTTCAGCCAGGCGGGCGAGCGCCGACAGGTAGGGCACGAAGGGCTCGACCAAGTCGGCCTTGCCGGCAACCAGCAGCGGCAGGCGCAGGGCGGGTGAGACGTTCATCTCGCCGCGCAGGTTGCGGCAGGCGTTGATCATGGCCTTGAGCGCCGTCATGCGGGCCTCGGCCTGTTCGTCAATGCGCGCCGGGTCGGCGACCGGGTAGGCCGCCTGCATGATGCTGTCGGTGTTCTTGCGACCGGTCATCGGTGCGACGGTCTGCCACAGCTCTTCGGTGATGAACGGAATCAGCGGGTGAGCCAGGCGCAGCACGGTTTCGAGCACGCGCAGCAGGGTGCGGCGCGTGGCGCGCTGCTGGGCGGCATCGCCTTGCTGGATCTGCGCCTTGGCCAGCTCCACATACCAGTCGCAGTATTCGTCCCACACGAACTCGTAGATGGCCTTGGCGGCGAGGTCGAAGCGGTACTCGCCGAAATGCTTTTCGACTTCGGCCTCGGTGCGCTGCAGTCGCGACACGATCCAGCGGTCGACGAAGGAGAAGTCGAGATACCCGCCCGGCACGCACTGCTCGGCGGTGTGCGGATCAAAGCCGCAGTCCTGCCCCTCGCAGTTCATCAGCACGAAGCGTGTGGCGTTCCATAGCTTGTTGCAGAAGTTGCGGTAGCCCTCGCAGCGCGACAGGTCGAACTTGATGTCGCGTCCCGGGCTGGCGAGGCTGGCGTAGGTGAAGCGCAGCGCGTCGGTGCCGAAGGCAGGAATGCCTTCCGGGAATTCCTTGCGCGTCTTCTTCTCGATGCTCGCGGCCTGCTTGGGGTTCATCAGGCCGGTGGTGCGTTTGGCGACCAGCTCATCGACCGAGATGCCGTCGATGAGGTCGATCGGGTCGAGCACATTGCCCTTGGATTTCGACATCTTCTGGCCTTCGCCGTCGCGGATCAGGCCGTGCACATAGACGTGCTTGAACGGAATCTTGCCGGTGATGTGCGTGGTCATCATGACCATGCGTGCAACCCAGAAGAAGATGATGTCGAAGCCGGTGACCAGCACCGTGGAGGGCAGATAGAGATCCAGCGCGTCGTTGGACTTGGCCGGCCATTCGGGCGTCCAGTCCAGCGTGGAGAACGGCCACAGCGCGGACGAATACCAGGTGTCGAGTACGTCTTCGTCGCGCGCCAGCTCGCCTTGGTAGCCGTCTTTGGCGGCCAGTGCGGCGGCTTCATCCAGATCGTGCGCGACCCACACGCGGCGCGTGTCGCCTTCCAGCGCATACCAGGCCGGAATCTGGTGGCCCCACCACAGCTGACGCGAAATGCACCAGTCCTGGATGTTGTTGAGCCACTGGTTGTAGGTGTTGACCCAGTTCTCGGGGTAGAACTTGATCTCGCCCGAGGCAACGACGTCGAGCGCCTTTTGCGTGATGCTCTTGCCGTCCGCTGCCGGTTTGGTCATGGCGACGAACCACTGGTCGGTCAGCATCGGCTCGATGACCACGTTGGTGCGGTCACCGCGCGGCACCATCAGCTTGTGGGGCTTGACTTCGACCAGCACGCCGGCTGCTTCCAGATCAGCGACGACCTTGACGCGCGCAGGCACGCGATCCAGCCCGGCAATGCCTTCGGGCATGGCGAGCGTGCCCTTGCGCTGGCCCTGGGTATCGAACACATCGGCCTGCGCGGGAATCGCGGCGCCGAGGTTGAGGATCACGATCATGTCGAGCTTGTGACGCTGGCCCACTGCGTAGTCGTTGAAGTCATGCGCCGGGGTGACTTTGACGCAGCCGGTGCCGAATTCACGATCGACGTAGTCGTCGCCGATGATCGGGATGTCGCGATCGGCGATCGGCAGACGGACGGTCTTGCCGATGAGGTGGGCGTAGCGCTCGTCCTCCGGGTGCACCATCACGGCGACGTCACCCAGCATGGTTTCGGGACGCGTGGTGGCCACCGTCAGGCCCGCGAGGCCGTCGATGGGGCCATCCGTGAAGGGGTAGAGAATGTGGTACAGCTTGCCGTCCTCTTCCTCGGAGACCACTTCGAGGTCGGAGACGGCGGTGCCCAGCACCGGGTCCCAGTTGACGAGGCGCTTGCCGCGATAGATCAGGCCTTCGTTGTACAGACGCACGAAGGTTTCGGTGACGGTCTTCGACAGGCCTTCGTCCATCGTGAAGCGCTCGCGCGTCCAGTCCGGGCTGGTGCCCATGCGGCGCATCTGACGCGTGATGGTGTCACCCGAGTATTCCTTCCACTCCCACACCTTTTCGAGAAACTTCTCGCGGCCCAGGTCGTGACGCGAGATGCCCTGGGCGTCGAGCTGGCGCTCGACCACGATCTGCGTGGCGATGCCGGCGTGGTCGGTGCCCGGTTGCCACAGCGTGTTGTCGCCGCGCATGCGGTGGTAGCGCGTGAGGCTGTCCATCAGCGTCTGGTTGAAGCCGTGGCCCATGTGCAGCGTGCCGGTGACGTTGGGCGGCGGCAGCAGGATGCAGAAGGCCTCGGACTTCGATGTGTCGAGCCCGGCGTCGAAGTAGCCGCGCGACTCCCACTCGGGATACCAGCGGGATTCAATGGCGGCGGGTTCGAAGCTTTTGGCGAGTTCCATGGCGGCTTTTGTGTACGCGGGCAAAGACGCCAATTATAGCGGAACGATTACCGCTTTCCGGCCACATGGCGCCAGCATTGCGCTTGGAACTGCTAGCATCACGGCCTGTTTCGAAGGGGACGCGATGCCTGAACAGGATTTCGACTACTGGTGGAACGTGCCCGGCGAGTGGGTGGAAGAACCCAATCACCGGCGCAGTGGCTGGAGCGGCATGATGCGGGTCGTCATCGACGGGCGCACGTACTACGTCAAGCGCCAGCTCAATCACCGCTGCTACACCTTCGCTCATCCCTTCGGCTGGCCGACGGCGAGTCGCGAGTGGCAATACCTGAATCAGCTGAAGCAGTTAGGTATCGGTGTCCCCGTGGGGTTGTTTCACGGCGTGCACAAGACGGCCGAAGGCGTCCGGGCCGTGCTGGTGACCGAGGAGCTGGACGGTTTCGCCGATCTGGACGCACTGGTCGCGTTGGATGCCGAGCGCAAGGGCCAGCTCGCGCAGGCCGTGGGAGACCTGCTTGGGCGACTGCATCGCCAACGGCTGCAGCACACCAGCCTCTACAGCAAGCATGTAATGGCCAAGGCCGTGAGTGAGGGTTTCGAGGTCGCATTGATCGACCTGGAGAAAATGCGTCCGCGACCCACTGCGAGTATGGCCGCCCGCCGGGATATGGAGCAATTGCAGCGTCACCAGTGGACGTTCGACGAGGCGCAGTGGGCCGCCTTGCTGAGGGCCCATTCGCGCAGTCTCAGCGCCGTTTGACCGTACGGTCCGCGTTGGGCAGGCGCGAGGCGATTTCGTCCGAAAGGCGCGGCAGCAACGTAACCCGCATGTTGGCCATGACTTCTGCACGGATGCGACCGTGCAGCAGCTCCAGTTCGCGCTCGACGATCTCCGGCATTTCGCGCGTCAGCCAGGTCTCGATTTCGCGCTTGATCGCGGTGTCGAGATCAATGAGCTGTTCCATGACCTGCGTGTCGGGTTCGGCTTCTGCCTCGGGCGGCAGCCCAACCAGCGGAATGATTTCGGTGACCAGTGGTAAATCGTCGTCTTCAGCGCCCATCGCGCTGGCGGGTCTGCCGCGTGAAAGCAAGGCATCGGCCTTGCGCAGCAGCTCGTCGGCTTCACGCAGGTCGCTGTCTTCGTCGAAATTGTCCTTGCGCATCACATCGCCTTGCGCTGTTCGGAATCGAAGGCCTGTAATTCGTGGCCCAGCTGTTTGTAGTTCATCCAGCGACTGCGTGCCGGTGCGCGCTCGGCTTCGTCACGACCAATGATCTCGACCAGCATACGGAATCCGGCAAGATCCGGCGGTACGTCAGGCGCCAGGTTGAACAGCACGTCGGTATGAGGCCAGGGCGCAGCGCTCCCGGCCTCGGCCAGAACGATCGGCGTTTCGGCGGCCAGCGCATGGTCAGCCCGCACATGCGGCACGAACGAGTGCGGGTCGGTGGTCCACAGTAGTTGGTCGGCGCGACGTAGCGCCGCGCCGTCGGGCAGGCGCAGAGCGACCTTGCGGCCGCCTGCGTGTGCGCGTGAGATCAGTTCGCAGGCCAGCGCGAGCGGGTCTTCGGTGTTGTGATAGAACTGGACCCGCACGCTGGTTCAGCCTTGACTGCGGGAAATCAGGAACTCGGACAGCAACGGCACCGGCCGCCCCGTCGAGCCCTTGGCTTCACCCGACACCCAGGCGGTGCCGGCGATGTCCAGGTGAGCCCACTTGTAGCTCTTGGTGTACCGCGCCAGGAAGCAAGCAGCCGTAATGGAGCCTGCGCCGCGGCCGCCGATGTTGCCCATGTCGGCGAAATTGCTCTTCAACAGATCCTGGTAGTCGTCCCAGATCGGCAGGCGCCAGGCGCGGTCGCCGGAGCGTTGTCCGCAGGCAAGCAGTTCGTCTGCGAGATCGTCGTCGTTGGCCATCAGGCCGCTCGGAATCTTGCCCAGCGCGATGATGACGGCACCGGTCAGCGTGGCGATGTCGATCACGGCGGCCGGCTTGAAGCGCTCGGCATAGGTCAGCGCGTCGCACAGCACCAGACGGCCTTCGGCGTCGGTGTTGAGGATTTCGATGGTCTGGCCGCTCATCGAGGTGACCACGTCACCCGGCTTGGTGGCGCCGCCGCCCGGCATGTTCTCGGTGGTCGGGATGATGCCGACGACGTTGATCGGCAAAGCCATGCGAGCGAGTGCCTTGAAGGTGCCAAGCACGCTGGCGGCGCCGCACATGTCGTACTTCATCTCGTCCATTTCGGCCGCCGGCTTGAGCGAGATGCCGCCGGTGTCGAAGGTGATGCCCTTGCCGACCAGCACCACCGGCTTGTCCTTGGGCTTGCCGCCCTTGTAGTGCATGACGATGAACTTGGGCGGCTGGTGGGAGCCGCGCGCAACCGACAGCAGCGAGTTCATGCCGAGCTTTTCCATGTCCTTGCGCTCGAGCACATCGACCTTGAACTTGAAGTCGCGGCCCAGCGCTTGGGCCGTTTCGGCCAGGTGCGTCGGCGTGCAGATGTTGGCGGGCAGGTTGCCCAGTTCCTTGCTCAGCGCCATGCCTTCGGCGATAGCCGCACCACGTGCAGCAGCGCTCTTGAGTGCCGCGCTGACCTTGCCTGCGGTGAGCAGCGTGACGCTGCTGGCGCCACGAGGCTTGTCCGTGCCGCTCTTGCTGCGCGTGGTGTCATAGCGGTAGGTGGCGTCAGCGAGCAGCCGCGCGGCGTTGAGGAAGGTCCAGCTTGCATCGCGGCCTGCCGGCGGTTGGTCGGCAAGACACACCATTGCCGCGCGGGCAGGGCCGTTGGCCAGCCATTTCGCTGCGGCGGAAACAGCGTCCCGCCAGGGCTTGTCGCCAAAGTCCTCGTGTTTGCCGAGGCTGACCACCACGATGCGCTCGGCGGCGCATCCGTCCAGCCCGGGGATGACGAGCAGTGAGCCGGCGCGGTCCTCGAGGTCGCCGCGGGCGGCAATCGCTTCGAGCTTTCCGCCGGAAGCCTCGTCCAGAGCCACATAAGCCGAATCAGACGATTTCCGGTCGGCATACCGTCCAACCACGATCGCCGGTGTGGCGAGCTTGGCCGGGTTGCCGGTCTTTATGGTAAATTCCACCGCTGTTCTCCCAGAGCATTCCTCGTTGATGATGCGGTCGATTATCACCGTGCGTCGCGAGGCCGTCAAAACCGGTTTTTCCGCGCAGATCTCCGAAGGTTGGTGATGCCCTCACGCTCCGTCGCAACTTTCTGCACCCGCGGCACTACTTCAGCGAGCGTCCGGGCAAGATGATCTTCCGCAACGCCCTTCTGAAAGAGTTTCGCAACACCGCATTGGCGCTGTTCGTGGCTCTCTTCGCGATCCTCATCAGCGTCGTGCTGATCCGTATGCTCGGGCAGGCTGCTGGCGGCCGCGTGCCCGCGGACGCCGTCATGGCGCTGATCGGCTTCGGCGCGCTCGCCCAGTTGCCTGTCGTGCTGTCGCTGACCCTGTTCGTGGCCGTACTCGTGACGCTGAGCCGCTATTACCGCGACAGCGAGATGGTGGTGTGGTTCTCCTCCGGTTTGCCGCTCACGGCATTCATTTCCCCGGTCATGCGCTTTGCGGTCCCGATTGCGATTGTCATCGGCGCCCTGACACTCTTCATCACGCCGTGGGCCAACAATCAGAGCGAGGTGTTTCGCGCCGAGCTCGACAACCGGGACGACACCACGCGCGTCACGCCCGGCGTATTTCGCGAGTCGCCAGGTGGGCAGCGTGTGTTCTTCGTCGAGAGCGGTTCGGATGAGGACGGCAAGTTGCGCAATGTCTTTGTCAGCTCGATGCAGGGCGGCAGCGTCAGCGTGATTGCTTCCGAGGAAGGCACAATCGAGTCGGATGATCGGGGCGACCGGTTTCTTGTGCTGACCAATGGGCGCCGCTACGACGGAGAGCCCGGATCAGCCGACTATCGGGTGATGGAGTTTGACGCTTACCGCGTGCTCATCGACCAGCGACGTACCGCGAGTCCTTCTGTGCGCACGCGCACAACGTCCACGCCCGATCTCCTCCGTGAGCGCACGCCGCGCGGGCTTGGCGAACTGTCCTCACGTATAAACATGCCGCTGGCCGCCGTGCTGCTGGCGTTTCTGGCGATACCGCTGTCCTTCGTCAACCCGCGCGCAGGCCGCGGTACCAACCTGATCGTGGCGGTGCTGGCCTATTTGGTTTATAGCAACGCGATCAATATCGGTGATGCCTGGGTTGCGCAGCGCAAGATCGACTTCTGGCTGGCGACGATCCTGCCGCACCTGATCGTGCTTGGTTTGCTGGCCGGGCTGTTCTATCGCCGGCTCGCATTGTCACCGTTCTGGCGAGCACGTTCATGAAGCTGAGTATCGTTACGCGGCACCTGGCGCGCGAGATCCTCGCCGGCACCGGCATCCTGTTGGTGGCATTCCTGGGCTTGTTTGCCTTCTTCGATTTCGTCAACGAGCTTGAGGACATCGGGCGCGGCGGTTACGGCGTCGTCGACGCGGTCGTGTACGTCGCCTTGTTGCTGCCGGGGCGAATCTACGAACTGCTTCCGGTGGTGGTGCTGATCGGCTCGCTGTACGCCTTGACGACGCTGGCACGGCATTCCGAAATCACCGTCATGCGGGCTTCCGGCATGTCCACCCGGCGCATGCTGCAGACCCTCGCAGGTATCGGCTCGGTGTTTGTCGTAGCGACCTTTCTGGTGGGGGAGGTCGTGGCCCCTCCGGCTGAGCGGGCTGCGCAGCAATGGCGCCTGGCGGCGACGGGCGCAGCCATGTCGAATCAGCTCGAGTCGGGGCTGTGGGTCAAGGACGGCGATGATTTCGTAAACGTCGCCACAGTGTTCCCCGACGGGTCGATCTTCGGCGTGCGCATCTACGACTTCAATGACCGGCGCGTGCTGGAATCGGTGAGCGCGGCCCGCAGCGGCAGCTATGACGAATCCGCCGGCGTCTGGCGCTTGTCCGACGTGACCGAAACGCGTTTGCTGGAAGGGTCGGTGAGGCTTATTAAGCGTGAGGCTTATGACTGGGCTTCGCAGCTGACGCCGGAGGTGCTCAGTGTGCTGATGGTTTCGCCTGATCGCATGTCGGTGACCACGCTATTTACGTACATTGCCCACCTGCGTGACAACCGACAGGATACGCAGCGCTTCGAGATCGCCCTGTGGAAGAAGCTGACCTATCCGCTGGCAGTGCTGGTGATGATGGCGTTGGCCTTGCCGTTTGCGCTGGGGCATGACCGCATGGGCGCGGTCAGCGTGAAGGTCTTCCTCGGCGTGATGTTGGGTGTCGGCTTCCACATGCTCAACGGACTGTTCGGCAATCTCGGCGTGATCAACGCCTGGCCGCCGGCGCTCGCAGCAATTACCCCTTCAGCGCTGTTCCTGCTTGCAGCCACCGCCATGCTGTATCGCGTCGAGCGGCGTTAAGGCTGTCGCTGATGCGGCACCATGTAAAAAGGGCTTCCCCGCAGGGAAGCCCTTTTTTTCTGAACTGCGACTGCCGTGAGGCAGTTCGCAGGGGCGATCAGGCGCCCTTGTAGTTCAGCTTTTCCTTGATGCGTGCCGACTTGCCCGAACGCTGACGCAGGTAGTACAGCTTGGCGCGACGCACGTCGCCACGACGCTTGACCTCGATGCTGGCGACCAGCGGCGAGTACAGCTGGAAAGTACGCTCAACGCCTTCGCCGGACGAGATCTTGCGCACGATGAAGTTCGAGTTCAGACCACGGTTGCGCTTGGAAATGACGACGCCTTCGTAAGCCTGCAGACGCTCACGCGTGCCTTCGACGACCTTGACCTGCACGATCAAGGTGTCACCAGGACCGAAAGCGGGGATGGTCTTGCCTTCGGAAAGACGCGCGATTTCTTCCTGCTCGAGTTTCTGGATCAGATCCATTTGTTCAACTCCGTTTGTTGTATGGCCCATCGGGCTCTTACCTGCAGAGCAGCATGCTCCCTGATGCAGGCGCTTTGTACCGGGCCGTTTCAGGCCCTTCTCGGCGGGTGTCCGGGCTAGTGGCCCTCGCTCCCCAGTTCCTGCCTGAATTCCTCAAGCAGTTTCGATTCTTCCTTGCTCAGCTTGCGCGACTCCAGCAGATCGGGGCGCACAAGCCAGGTCCTGCCCAGCGACTGCTTCAGTCGCCAGCGGCGAATCGCCGCATGGTTGCCGGACAGCAATACGTCCGGCGTGGGCCGGCCGCGATGCACCTCCGGCCGGGTGTAGTGGGGGCAATCCAGCAGCCCGTCTACGAATGAATCCTGTTGCGCCGAGTCGCCGTCGTTCAACGCGCCCGGCAACTGTCGGATAATCGCGTCGAGCAACACCATTGCCGGTAACTCGCCACCCGAGAGCACGAAGTCTCCGAGCGAAATCTCTTCGTCGACACAGTCGTCGATGACGCGCTGGTCGATGCCTTCATAGCGGCCGCACAGCAAGATCAGGCCGCTCAGCCCGGACAGCTCCAAGACCTTCGCGTGGTCCAGTCTGCGGCCCTGAGGTGACAGATAGATCACCCGTCCGGCCGTGCCGTTGCTTTCAGCCTGTGCTGCCTGTGCTGCCGCAATGGCCTGTTCCAGCGGTTCGGCCATCATCACCATGCCAGGACCGCCCCCGAAGGGCCGGTCGTCGACCGTGCGATGCGCGCCTTGCCCGAAGTCACGCGGGCTGTGAAAGCCGACCGCGTACAAACCACGATCCAGCGCACGTCGCGTGATGCCGCTGGCGGTGAGTGCGGCGAACATCTCCGGAAACAGCGTTACGACGTCAAAACGTCGGGGCAGGGTGCCTTCTGCCACGCTGTTACCAGTCCTTCTGCCAATCGACCGTGATGCGGCGGGCTTCCAGATCCACCTTCAGCGCGTACGCCGCGACGAAGGGAATCAGGCGCTCGGTATCGCCTTCAATGACGCGCAGTACATCGTGCGCACCGGTACTCATCAACCCGGCAACTTCGCCGAGCAGTTCGCCGTCCTTGTTCTCGACGGCCAGGCCGACCAGATCGGCCCAGTAATATTCTTCGTCGCCGGGCTCCGGCAGGGCTTCACGTGGTGCGCCGACAAACCAGCCCTTCGCCGCTTCTGCGGCGTTGCGGTCGGCAACTTCCTTCAGTGTTACGACGAGGCCTGTGCCGTGCACGCGGCAGTCGGTCACTTCGACCGTCTGCCAGGCGTGATCCGGCGCCTTGTCATCGCGACTGATCCACCACTGCGGCATTTGACCCCAGCTTTCGGGGTCGTCACCGAAGGGTGCGACGCGCACCGAGCCCTTGATGCCGAAAGGGGCGACGATGCGCCCCAGGACAATCATGCGGGCGTGCTGCTTCAGGCAGCCTTCGCGGACTGCTTGACCAGGCGGGCGACCGTGTCGGAGACCTTGGCGCCGTTCTTCACCCAGTGCTCAAGGCGCTCGGCGTTGATCACGATGGCCTTTTCCTTGTCGGAAGCAACCGGGTTGAAGTAACCGACGCGCTCGATGAAGCGACCGTCACGACGGTCGCGCTTGTCGGCTGCGACGATGTTGAAAAAGGGGCGCTTCTTGGCGCCACCACGGGCAAGACGAATGACGACCATGGGTAGTTCCTGCAGGTGAATTCGGAAAACGCGTGAATATAGCTGAAACCCGCCGCACAAGCAAGGACGCGGCGCTGATTGGCCGAGGTGCCTCGCGTATAATCGGCGCCTCACGACGCACGGTGGAAGCATGAAAGAAATTCTGGTCCTGTACTACAGTCACCGCGGTTCGGTGCGCGCTCTGGCGGAGGAAGTCGCGCGCGGCGTGCACTCGGTGCCCGGCGCTGCGGCGCGCGTGCGCACGGTGCCCAGGGTCTCGACGGTCTGCGAAGCGGTCGAAGATGAGGTGCCGGCTGATGGGCCGCCCTATGTCGAACTGTGCGATCTGGAAGAGTGTGTCGGGCTGGTGCTGGGCAGTCCGACGCGCTTCGGCAACATGGCTGCGCCGATGAAATATTTCATCGATGGCCTGGCCGGTGCCTGGATCAACGGCACGCTGGCTGGCAAGCCGGCCGGAGTGTTCACTTCGTCCGGGAGTCTGCACGGCGGGCAGGAATCTACCTTGTTGACGATGATGTTGCCGTTGCTGCACCACGGCGCGCTGATCGTCGGCATTCCGTTTCTCGAGGCCGATCTCAATACCACCAGAAGCGGTGGCACGCCCTACGGGGCCAGCCACGTCGCGGGGGCCGACGGTAGCCCGCGCCTGACCGACGAGGAGCGCCGCCTGGCTGTGGCGCTCGGGCGTCGCGTTGCCGAACTTGCCATCAAACTGTCGACAGAGTTATGACCATTCGAAGCCTCAACCTTATTTCCAGCGCACTGCTGATTGCGCTGATCGTGCTGTGCATTGTCTGGGAGGCATGGCTGGCGCCGTTGCGGCCGGGCGGTTCGTGGATGATGCTGAAGGTTCTGCCGCTGCTGGCAGCAGTGTTCGGCGTGCTGAAAGGCCGCCGATACACGTATCAGTGGCTGTCGATGTTGATCCTGCTGTATTTCACCGAAGGCGTGATGCGGGCCTGGGATGCCGGAATCGGCGGCACGCTGGCGATCATTGAAGCGGTACTGTCGGCCGCCCTGTTCACCAGCGTGGTGCTGTTTGCGCGCAATACTGCGCCGTCGCGTCCGCGGGACTGATCAGTCCGCGTCGGGCGGCGAGGCTTCTTGCGCGGCCGCCTGGCGGCGCCGGCGCAGCCAACGCCAGCCAAGGATCGCGTAGCCCGATACGGCATAGGCCAGGAACAGTGCGAACAGCACGCCGGCCGGATAGGTCGATATCAGCGCAAAGCCCAGCACCACCGCGATCACGACGATGAACGGCACGCTTTTGCGCAGGTTGATGTCCTTGCCGCTCCAGAACAGCACGTTGCTGACCATCGACAGGCCGGCAAAGACGGTCAGCAGGGCGGCGAGCCACACCACGTCCGAGCCTGCAATGCCGTTGTCGTTGACCACCCAGACCAGGCCGGCAACCAGGGCAGCTGCGGCCGGACTCGGCAGGCCCTGAAAGAAGCGTTTGTCGACGGAGTCGATGGTGGTGTTGAAGCGGGCCAGCCGCAGAGCGGCGCCGGCGCAATAGATGAAGGCGGCGATCCAGCCAAAATTGCCGATATCCTGCAGTGCCCACACGTAGACGATGAGCGCCGGTGCCGCACCGAAGGACACCATGTCGGCGAGTGAGTCGTACTCGGCGCCAAACGCACTCTGAGTATTGGTCAGTCGCGCAACGCGACCATCCAGTCCGTCCAGCACCATCGCGATGAACACGGCGATGGCTGCATGGTCGAAGCGTCCCTGCATGGCCTGCACGATGGCGTAGAAGCCGGCAAACAGCGCCGCTGTCGTGAACAGGTTGGGCAGAATGTAGATGCCCCGGCGGCGGCTGGGCGGCGGCGGGGGCGGGCTGTAGTGGTCCTGCACGTTGTCGAGGTCTTCATTCATGACGGCAATTGTAGCGCAGGCGATTCGCCGAGCACGTGCCGGCGCGTAAACGGAAGCGGGGCGGGGTGCGCGGAAAACCGCGTCACGCCCGCCCCGACAGTCAGCTGGTGCCGATCAGTTCTTGGACTGGTCGACCAGCTTGTTCTTGCTGATCCACGGCATCATCGCGCGCAGTTGGCCGCCGACGATCTCGATCGGGTGGGCAGCGTTGAGGCGACGATAGGCCGTCATCGACGGGTAGTTGCTGCCGCCTTCGGCGATGAACTGCTTGGCGTACTCGCCGGTCTGGATGCGCTTGAGAGCCTTGCGCATGGCTGCACGGGACTCGTCGTTGATGACTTCCGGGCCGGTCACGTACTCGCCGTACTCGGCGTTGTTCGAGATCGAGTAGTTCATGTTGGCGATGCCGCCCTCGTACATCAGGTCGACGATCAGCTTGAGTTCGTGCAGGCACTCGAAGTAGGCCATTTCCGGCGCATAGCCAGCTTCGACCAGGGTCTCGAAACCAGCTTTCACCAGCTCGACAGCACCGCCGCACAGCACGGCCTGTTCGCCGAACAGGTCGGTTTCGGTCTCTTCGCGGAAGTTGGTCTCGATCACGCCGCCCTTGGTGCCGCCGTTGGCAGCAGCGTAGGACAGGGCGATGTCGTGGGCCTTGCCCGACTTGTCCTGGTGGATCGCGATCAGCGTCGGTACGCCGCCGCCCTTCAGGTACTCGGAGCGCACGGTGTGGCCCGGGCCCTTCGGCGCGATCATGATGACGTCGAGGTCAGCGCGCGGCACGACCTGGTTGTAATGCACGTTGAAGCCGTGGGCGAAAGCCAGCACGCCGCCGTTCTTGATGTTCGGCTCGACTTCGTTCTTGTAGACCTGCGGGATGTTCTCGTCGGGCAGCAGCATCATGACCAGGTCGGCGCCTTTAACGGCCTTGCCGATTTCTTCGACCTTCAGGCCGGCCGCTTTGGCCTTTTCCCACGAAGCGCCGTCCTTGCGCAGGGCCACAGTGACCTTGACGCCGGACTCGGACAGGTTCTGGGCATGCGCGTGGCCCTGGGAGCCGTAGCCGACGATGGTGACCTTCATCTTCTTGATGAGGGAGAGGTCAGCGTCCTTGTCGTAATAAACTTTCATCGTTTCCTCGCAATGGTTCGGTGCTTCAGCAGAAAGGGTGCGTTCCGCCACGCGCAAGGCGGGCGGACTGCGGTTCAAATCAGATCTTCAGGATGCGGTCGCCGCGGCCGACGCCGCACACGCCCGATCGCACGGTTTCCAGGATCAGGTCGGTATCAATGGCGGCTACGAAGGCGTCGAGCTTGCCCTGGTCGCCGGTCAGCTCGATGACGTAGGACGCTTCGGTTACGTCGATGACGCGCGCACGGAAGATGTCGGCAAGGCGCTTCATCTCTTCGCGGTCCTTGCCGGTGGCGCGCACCTTGACGAGCATCAGTTCGCGCTCGACGTGGGCCGACTCGGAAATGTCGACGACCTTGATGACCTCGACCAGCTTGTTCAGCTGCTTCGTGATCTGCTCGATGATGTCGTCCGAGCCGGTCGTGACGATGGTCATGCGCGACATCGACGGGTCTTCGGTCGGTGCCACGGTAAGCGATTCGATGTTGTAGCCGCGGGCCGAGAACAGGCCCGAGACGCGCGACAGGGCGCCGGCTTCGTTCTCGATCAGCAGGGAGATGACGTGTCTCATGTTCAATTCCCGGGGAGGGTCGGTTGGAGCCTTGCCGCCCGTCGCATCGGAACACCGCTGAGGGTGATCCGCGCCGGCGAAGCCTGGTGGGGCTTCGCCGGAAACCGCGGCAGGGGTGAGCCGCGGTTCGCCGGCGTGTTGGCGCTTAGAGGTCTTCGGCCGACAGGATCATCTCGGTGAGACCCTTGCCGCCCTGAACCATCGGATAGACGTTTTCGGTCGGATCCACGAGGAAGTCGAGGAAGACCAGTTCATCCTTGTGCTCAGTGAAAGCCTTGCGCAGCGCGCCCTCGACATCGGCCGGGTTCTTCACCTGGATGCCGACGTGGCCGTAGGACTCGGCCAGCTTGGCGAAGTCGGGCAGCGAATCCATGTACGACTCGGAGTAGCGGCCGCCGTGGAACAGCTGCTGCCACTGACGCACCATGCCGAGGTAACCGTTGTTCAGGTTCACGATCTTCAGCGGCAGGCGGAACTGCTTGCAGGTCGACAGTTCCTGAATGCACATCTGGATCGAGGCTTCACCGGTGACGCAGGCCACTTGCGCCTCGGGGTGCGCGAGCTGCGCGCCCATGGCGTAGGGCAGGCCGACACCCATGGTGCCGAGGCCGCCGGAGTTGAGCCAGCGACGCGGCTTGTCGAAGCGGTAGTACTGCGCCGCCCACATCTGATGCTGGCCGACGTCGGAGGTCACGAAGGCTTCGCCGTTGGTGACTTCCCACAGCTTCTGCACGACGAACTGCGGCTTGATGATCTCGTCCGAGTTCTTGTACTGCATGCAGTTGCGGCTCTGCCATTCGGCAACCTGCTTCCACCACGCAGCCAGCGCTTCCTTGTCGGGGTGGGCCTCGCCGGATTCGATCTGGCGAATCATCTCGTCGAGCACGTCGCGCACGTCGCCGACGATGGGCACGTCGACCTTCACGCGCTTGGAGATCGAAGACGGATCGACGTCGATGTGAATGATCTTGCGTGGCTCTTCGGCGAAGTGCGCCGGGTTGCCGATAACGCGGTCGTCAAAGCGCGAGCCCACGGCCAGCAGCACGTCCGAGAAATGCATGGACATGTTGGCTTCGTAGGTACCGTGCATGCCCGGCATGCCCAGATACTGCTTGTCGCTGGCCGGGTAGGCGCCAAGACCCATCAGGGTGTTGGTGATCGGCGCGCCGAGCAGGCGGGTCAGCTTGATGAGCTGTTCCGAGGCATTCGACAGGATCACGCCGCCGCCCGAGTAGATCATCGGGCGCTTGGCTTCGAGCAGCAGCTGCACAGCCTTGCGGATCTGGCCCTGATGGCCTTTCACCACGGGGTTGTACGAACGCATGGTGACTTCGGCCGGGTATTCGTATTCGCACTTGTGGGTCGACACATCCTTGGGGATGTCGACCAGCACCGGGCCGGGGCGGCCGGTGCGCGCCAGCATGAAAGCCTTCTTCATGGTGGTGGCGATGTCTTTCACGTCCTTGACCAGGAAGTTGTGCTTCACACAGGGGCGGGTGATGCCCACGGTGTCGACTTCCTGGAAGGCGTCCTGGCCAATCGCGGCGGTCGGCACCTGGCCGGTGACGATGACCATCGGGATTGAATCGCAGAAAGCGGTGGCAATGCCGGTCACGGCATTGGTTGCGCCCGGGCCGGAGGTTACCAGCGCAACGCCAACGGATTCGGTGCAACGGGCATAGCCGTCGGCAGCGTGTACCGCGGCCTGTTCATGCCGGGTCAATACGTGACGAACCTGCTCCTGGCGGAAAAGAGCATCGTAGATATAGAGAACAGCGCCGCCCGGATAGCCGAAGACATACTCGACCTTTTCTTCCTGCAGGCACCTGATTACAATTTCCGCACCGGTGAGTTCCATTTACACGACTCGCTTCGCACAAACCAGAAACGGCGAAGAGTAGCTTCAGAGCGCATTTCGGTCAAGGCTTGTTGCGGCGCGTCAGTGTGTTTCACGAATCCGGTTTTCCCTGAATCTCAAGGGCTTATAGCCCTTCCCCCAGCAAGGTCAGAATGAACAAGAAGCCCGTTGCCGAGGCGCTTCCGGCGACCGGCCGTCCCATTGCCGAATTGGCTGGTCTGCGTCGCCGCTTAGCCAGCATGCTCTACGAAGTGTTGTTGCTGCTCGGCGTACTGGGCTTGCTCTACATGCTGCCCAACGTCCTGATGGGCATGGCCCTCAACGTCATTCCAGGCCCCTTGCTCCAGTTGGCGTGGGTGTTTCTGGTATGCGGCGGGTATTTCGTCTGGTACTGGCAGCACCACGGCGCAACGCTGGCAATGCAGACCTGGCGACTGAAAGTCGTCGATGCCCGCGACGGACGTCCGCTCACCCTCGGGCGTGCTGCACTGCGCTATGCGGTGGCCTGGCCGTCGTTGTGGCTGTTCGGCGTCGGCATTCTGTGGATCATTTTCGACCGCGATCGTCAGTTCCTGCACGACCGTCTAGCCGGCACCTGCATCGTTCTGATGCCTCTCTCCCCGAAGGTCTGAGCAGGGCTGCCGCGGGGGCGTTGAGGCGCTGCGGTATGATCGGGCTCAAGGATTGCCTTGTCCGCTTCGGGCGCTTTCACCCCGGCGCAGCACGCCAGATCGGGCTGAATACTGGCTTCGAGCGGCCCGAGCACGCGTCGTCAAGTGCCCATCACGCGCAGCCAGTTGCCCCCTTGTCGTTCGGCTGCGCGTCGTAGGCGGGGCGGAAAGGCACTGCTGCGGCGTCGTGAAACCCGAAACTGAAACGGAAAACCATGGATAACTCGATGAGCACCCCCGTCACCATCCAACGCGCAGACTACCGTCCGCTGCCCTGGCGTATCGATTCGGTGGAGCTGCATTTCGATCTCGATGCCGAGGCCACGCTGGTCAGAAGCCGGCTCGCCTGCGTGCGCAAGCGCGGCGAAGACGGCCCGCTGGTGCTCAACGGTGAGGATCTCGAGCTGGTCTCGCTGCGCATCGATGGGCAGGACGCCGGCGACTTCATGTCGCGCACCGACGCCGGCATCGAACTCGACATCCCCGGCAGCGTGGCCATGGTCGAAGTGGTCACGCGTGTGAACCCCACCGCCAACACCACGCTGTCCGGCCTGTATGCGTCGAAGAGCGGCCTGTTCACGCAGTGCGAAGCCGAAGGCTTTCGCCGCATCACCTATTTCCCCGACCGTCCCGATGTGATGTCGCGCTTCTCCGTGCGCCTGGAGGCCGATCGCCAGCGCTTTCCGGTGCTGCTGTCCAACGGCAACCTCGTCGCCTCCGGCGAACTGCCGGGCGATCGCCATTACGCGGAGTGGGTCGATCCGTTTCCCAAGCCGTCCTACCTGTTCGCGCTGGTCGCCGCCGACCTCGAAGTGTGTGAGCGCACCGAGAAAACCGCCAGCGGCCGCGAGGTGCTGCTGCAGGTGTGGGTCGAACACGGCAACGTCGACCGCGCCGGTCACGCCATGGATTCGCTCGTGCATTCCATGCGCTGGGACGAAGAGACCTTCGGCCTGGAGCTGGATCTCGACCGCTTCATGATCGTTGCCGTGGGCGACTTCAACATGGGCGCGATGGAGAACAAGGGGCTCAACATCTTCAACGCCAAGTACGTGCTGGCGCGCCCCGATACGGCCACCGACGCCGACTACGAAGGCATCGAGAGCGTCGTCGCGCACGAGTACTTCCACAACTGGACCGGCAACCGCGTCACCTGCCGCGACTGGTTCCAGCTCACGCTCAAGGAAGGCCTCACCGTCTTCCGCGACCAGCAATTCTCCGCCGACATGCTCGGCCGCGCCGCCGGCCCCGAGAGCGAGGCCTCGGCCCGCGCGGTAAAACGTATCGACGACGTGCGCGTGCTGCGCGCCGCCCAGTTCACCGAAGATTCCGGCCCGATGGCCCACCCCATTCGCCCGGACAGCTATCAGGAAATCAACAACTTCTACACTGCTACGGTGTACGAGAAGGGCTCCGAGGTCATCCGCATGCAGCACACGCTGCTCGGCGCCGAGGGCTTCCGCAAGGGCATGGATCTGTACTTCAAGCGGCATGACGGCCAGGCCGTGACCTGCGACGATTTCGTCGCCGCCATGGCGGACGCCAACGGCCGCGACATGACGCAGTTCATGCGCTGGTATTCGCAGGCCGGCACGCCGCTGCTCAGCGCCTCCGGGCAGTGGGACGCGGCGAACAGCCGCTACACGCTGACGCTGGCCCAGCGCACGCCGCCCACGCCCGGCGAGCCCGACAAGCTGCCGTTGGTGATTCCGGTGGCGGTCGGCCTCATCGGCCCCGAAGGCGCCGACTTGCCGCTGCGTCTGGCAGGCGAATCTGCCGCTGGTGCCACCACCCGCGTGCTCGAACTTACCGAAGCCGAACAGAGCTTCGTCTTTGAGGACGTCGCCGTCGAACCCGTGCCGTCGCTGCTGCGCGGTTTCTCCGCGCCGGTGATGCTCGAAGTCGACGAGGACGACGAACGTCTGGCCTTCCGCATGGCGCACGACGCCGACCCCTGCAACCGCTGGGACGCCGCGCAGCGCTTCGGTGAGCGCGTCGTACTCGCGCTCGCGGCCGATCCGTCCGCGCCGGTGCCCGAGGTTTTCCTCGACGCCTGGGGCAAGCTCATCACCGACGAGCGGCTTGATCCGGCCTTCCTCGCTGTCACGGCCACCTTGCCGGGCGACGGCTGGTTGCTCGAACGCATGGGCGAGGCCGATCCGGCCCTGCTGCGCGCCGCGCTGATGCGCGTCATGCGCAGCATTGGCGAGCGGTTCGCCGACGACTGGCTGGCGCTCTACAAGCGCCTGGAAGTGAACGGCGCCTATCGCTATCACCCGGGTGACGCGGGCTGCCGCGCGCTGCGCAATCTGTCCCTGCGTTACCTCGCCGCCGCCGGCAACGAGGAAGGCGCCTCCCGCGCCGAGACCCAGTTCGATCACGCCGAGAACATGACCGAGCAGTTCGGCGCGCTGGTCGCCCTGGTGCACAGTGCCAGCCCCGCCGCGCAGGACGCGCTGCAGAATTTCCGCACCCGCTTCGATGGCGACGCGCTGGTGATGGACAAGTGGTTCGCGCTGCAGGCCGGCGCGTGGCGTTGGGACGCCGCTGGCACGCCGGTGTTGGAACGCGTGCGCGGCTTGATGGACGACCCGGCCTTCACCATCACTAATCCGAACAAGGTGTATTCGCTGCTCGGCACTTTCTTCCGCGGCAACCCGGCGGAATTTCACACGCCGGAGGGGCACGCCTTCTGGGCGGATCAGGTCATTGCGCTGGATCGGCGCAATCCGCAGGTGGCCTCGCGCATGGCGCGCTCGCTGGAGAACTGGCGGCGGTATACGCCGGCGCTGCAGGCGTCCATTCGTGCGCAGCTGGAGCGCGTGCGGGGTGCGAAGGGCTTGTCGCCCGATGTGGCGGAAATCGTCGGCAAGGCGCTGGCCGGCTGACGGCCACACGCCGTCGTAGGGCAGGTAAGCGCAGCGCACCTGCCGATCTGCCGTTGATGTGAAAGGGGGGAGCGGCTGCTCCCCCTTTCTGTTTGCGCTCAAACAGCAGGGCCGGACTGCCCCGGCGAAACCGGCCTCCACTCGGCGAGACAGAGGGGACTTGGGTGGCTACGGTCGGCTCTGTGGCATAAACTTTGGACCTATATCCGGCGCAATGCCCTTCGGTTATTGCGCCCTACATGAGCTGGACGATGCGATGAAGAAGGGCTTTGGAGAAATCCGCTGCAAGTTCTGCCAGACCTGGCAGCGGTCCGAGGTGCAGCACTACGACGAGGAAAGCTTCCTGGCGATCGCGCCGGGAACCGAGGGGCAGGAATGCATCAACCTCTGGTGCCAGCAGTGGATTCCGGCGGACAACGACAACTTTCGTTGGCGCACGGTAGAGGTGGTCGAGCCGAAGAAGCCCTGAGGCTCACCGCCTCAAGGTTTCGTGACGGCTTGGTATTTCGTGACGGTTTGGTAGGGCAGCTAAGCGCAGCGCACCTGCCAATCTGCCGTTGACGTGAAAGAGGGAGCAAACGCTCCCTCTTTCCATTCCGTATTTGGTTTATTAGTTGTTCCGCCGGTAGTCGATTTTGCTGGCCTCGACCGGCCGGGAGTTCGCCCCGGCGGGCGACCTACTTTCTTGTAGTGCAACAAGAAAGTAGGCAAAGAAGTGCACCCCGCCGCCTCGGCCCTTCGGGCTTCCCTCGCTCCAGTCGCTTTCACCGGCCGGTCCTGAACTCGCTTCGCTCGGACAGCAGGACCGGACTTCCCCGGCGAAACCGGCCTCCACTCGGCGAGACAGAGGGGACTTGGGTGGCTAAGATAGGCACCATGCCATAAGCTGCAGAACCGCGTGGGGCATACAGAGTTCTTTACTAACTAGGTGGTATGGGGCTTTGCGCTTAGCCAAAATTTCTATAGAAGGCTTTTCAATGAGAGAAACCCTGTTCTCCATCTTGAAGTTCAATGCAGTGATGGTTGCATTGTTGGTTGTCACTATCGCCGTGTGTGACGCATTGAGTATGCGAAGCCCTAACCGTGCTGTTGCTGTTCTTCTTTTTGGAGGGGTGGTATTTGCAGTATTCAAGAACTTGCAGATTATTTGGCTAGGGCGCCGAAAGATGCTTGCGTCGATGCATACCGGGGCAGTCGAGGTGGCGGCAGTCGCCATAGAATTCAAAGAGAAGGCTAATTCTCGAGCAAGAGAGCGTGCCAAAGAGAGGCTGCTGGATGCTGCGTTCAAGACGCCGGTTGCCTATGAAGTCGATGAAAAGCCCCATGCGTATGAGAACGAACGTTCTGATGCTATGTGTGAGAGAGCGCTTGATGTGGAAGATTCGAGGTTGCGCGATAAGCGCAGGCACCTTGAATTGTTCCTGCTTGCGCAGGAGGCACCATTGAAAGTTAATGGGGATAAACTTAATTTTGAAACCGAACGGGAGAAGCTGCTGTACTTGTATTTTGTAATGGGTGCGATTGACAAGCTTGGAGGGACTATACGTGACTCCTCGCTATCTGAGCAATGGTGGTCAACCGTTCCAATTGCATACGCTGTTCGATATTGGAACGTAGATACGGCATTGAGCTACCTCGAAAGTTATGGGTGCACGGGTGATGCAGAACTGGACGAGGCAGGTGTTAGGGGGGCTCAAGCAATGGGTCTTTCGATTATGGCAGCCCGCGGAAAAATCTCTGCGCAGTCATTTAACAGTTCATGCTTTGACCTTTATTCGATCGTGCAGTGCGAGAAATGGCCCGCGTAGGGTGCAATGGCTGAAAGGCATTACGCCGCATGCCGGCTTGAAATCGGCCGCGACACCCCGTCACCCACCACGCCCCTTCATCGGACAAACTCCCCTCAAACACTCCACCGCCCTTTGCGCCCGTGCCGTCAGCGGCCATTCCGCTCGATGTATCAACCACAAGGTATCGATCACCGGCGTGCCACACGGCACGATGTGGATGGCGTCTTGTCGCGGGAAGGCTTCGCAGGCGTGGCGGGGGAGGACGGTGAAGCCGAGGCCGCGGGCGACGGGTTCGAGCATGAGGCTGATCTGGTTGCTGAAGCCGCGCGACGGGATGCGACTGACGCCGGGGTTGCCGGGGTACCAGCGGGCGAGCAGGCGGGCGAGCATGGCGCGGCCGTCGGCGTGGTCGATGAAGCCGATGCGTTCCAGATCGTCCCAGCCGCGCACTTCCTCACCGGCGGGCACGACGAGTTCCAGTGGTTCTTCCGCAAAGTGGCTGGCGGTGAGGCGGGGGTCGTCGGGCTTGAGGGTGACGATGCCGAGTTCGAAGCGGTTGTCGAGCACGGCGTCGAGCACTTCGCGGTCGGGGGCGAAGCGGTAGCGGACGGACAGGCCGGGTACGGCCTGTTGCAGGTCGAGCAGGGCGGGGTAGAGCGACAGGCCGATGCTGCCGGGGGTGATGATGCTGATCTCGCCGGTGTCGGCTTCCGCCGAGGTGAGGCGTGTGTCGAGGCGGCGGGTGGCCTGTTCGAGTTCGGCGCAGTATTCGAGCAGCGCGCTGCCGGCGGGGGTCAGCTCGATCTGGCGCGGGCGGCGGATGAGCAGCGGGCCGAGCTGCTGTTCGAGGTGGCGCACATGCTGGCTGACGGCGGCCTGCGTGAGGTCCAGGCGTTCGGCGGCGCGGGTGAAGCTGCCGGCCTCGACGAGGGTGGTGAAGCTCTGCAGCCACTGCGGGTTTAGCATAACGATCTCTTATTCAAGTCATAAGGTAGGGTCGGTTTTCATTATATGCACGACTCCCTAGACTCCGCGGTGTTCGCTGTCACGGCGTGAGACCTGAGGAGTTGCATATGTCTGCCCTGTTTTCCCCGTTCCGTCTGAAAGACGTCACCCTGAAGAACCGTATCGTGGTGCCGCCGATGTGCCAGTACAGCGCCGTCGACGGCTTCACCAACGACTGGCATCTGGCCCATTACGCGGGGCTGGCGCGCGGTGGTGCGGGACTGGTCATCGTCGAGGCCACGGCGGTGTCGCCGGAAGGCCGCATCACGCCGGGCTGCACCGGGCTGTGGAATGACGCGCAGGCCGAGGGCATGGCGCGCATTGCGGCGGCCATCAAGACGCGCGGCGCGGTGCCGGGCATACAGATCGCGCACGCCGGCCGCAAGGCCAGTGCCAACCGGCCGTGGGAGGGCGATGACCACATTCCTGATGGCGATCCGCGCGGCTGCCAGACCGTTGCGCCGTCGGCGGTGGCATTCGGTGCCGACCTGCCCAAGGTGCCGGCGGCGATGACGCTGGACGACATCGAGCGGGTCAAGGCCGACTTCGTTGCCGCCGCCCGTCGTGCCCGCGACGCCGGCTTCGAGTGGCTGGAACTGCACTTCGCGCATGGCTACCTCGCGCAGAGCTTCTTCAACGTGGATTCCAACCAGCGCACCGACCAGTACGGCGGCGACCTCGCCGGCCGCAGCCGCTTCCTGCTCGAAACGCTGGCTGCCGTTCGCGAGGTGTGGCCCGCAAACCTGCCGCTGACCGCGCGCTTCGGCGTCATCGAGTACGACGGCCGCGACGAGCAGACGCTGGCCGAGTCCATCGAGCTCGTGCAGCAGATGAAGGCGGGCGGGCTGGACCTGCTCAACGTCAGCGTGGGCTTTTCGACGCCGACTGCAGCGATCCCCTGGGGGCCGGCCTTCCTCGCGCCGATCGCCGAACGCGTGCGCCGCGAAGCCGGTCTTCCGGTGGCTTCGTCGTGGGGTATCGACGTGGTTGCAGATGCCGAGCGCGTTGTCGCCAACGATCAGATGGACCTCGTCATGATCGGCCGCGCCCTGCTTGCCAACCCGCACTGGCCGATGCAGGCCGCGCGTGAGCTCAAGATCGACAAACCCACCTGGGTGTTGCCGGCACCGTACGCGCACTGGCTGGAGAAGTATTACCGCGCGGCCTGAGGCGGGAGAACGGACAGAAGACTGGTGGGCCGGGCTTGTCAGCCGCGTTATTGCAGCTGAGCCGGAACGCAATCCGGGCTGAGCGTGGCAAGGGGGCAGCTTGGGTGGAGGCTGCCATGGGACCCATCCCCACCCCAGCCCTCCCCTTGAAGGGGAGGGAGCAGGGGCGTGGCACTTGGCCACGGTCGGCGTTCAGGTCAGCTCCAGGTGCTCCCAGCAGGGGCAGGCGTGATGTGGACTCCTCCCCCTTCAAGGGGGGAGGCCGGGAGGGGGATGGGTCCTGGAGGGCGGCATGAGCCGGGCCTTCAACCAGGAGCGGATGTCCGCTCAGATCTCGAGGTCGTCGATGAGCCGCGCGGTGTCCAAGTTGGCCGCGGCGACGATGACCAGCGGATCACTGCAGCCCGCCGCCTCCCGTCAAATCAAAAGATCCCGACACGCGCTCGGTGCATCTGCACGAGGGCGAGGCGCTCGATGAGGAGCAGATCGCAGGCAGGATGCGTCGGGCGGCGAAGCGGCCGGACGCAAAATTATTTTGAGTGCGCGGCGCCTCTCCGACTGCCTGAAAAGAAAAGCCCGGCTCTGGCCGGGCTTTTTTTTGGCAATTGCGACGCACGATGGGTCGCTGGGCGCGTAGGTCTGAGACTGGCTCTTGAAGCTTGAACAGCGTGTGATTGAGCGGACTACATGCCTCGCAGGTGCTTGAGGGATGCGCTCAGGCGGTCGATGCGGCCCGAACTTTCGCTGATGAGCTGGGTAATCTGCTGCGCCGACACGGAAGATTGCTGCGCGAGCTTGCGCACCTCGTCGGCCACCACGGCGAAGCCGCGGCCGCTCTCGCCGGCGCGGGCGGCTTCGATGGCGGCGTTCAGTGCGAGCAGGTTGGTCTTCTCGGTGATCTCGTTGATGCTGCCGATGATGTCGGCCACTTTGCGGCTCGATTCCTGCACGCGGCTCATCTCACTGTCGGTTACCTGCGCGGCTTCGTGCTTGGCCTGTTCGTCGGTGCAATACACCACGATGAGCCGGATCTGGCCTTCGGAATCGGCGATGGGGCAGAACGTGCCCTTGAACTGATGGGGCTGGCCTTGTGCGTTGTTCATGCAGAACTCAGAAATGAGCTGATTGCCGGACAGCAGTGTCTGGAGCTTCTTGTCGCCGACGATGGTGGTGAGTTGGCTGGTCTGCTTGAGCAGCTGCTGTTCGTTCGCCATGCCAAGACGTTCGAGCATGTAGCTGTTGGCCTTGACGAGCTGACCGGTCGTTTCGAATTCGGCGATGCCGTTGCTGACGCTGATGGCGGCAAAGCGTCGCTCGGCTTCGAGCGACATTTCCTTGGTGCTGGTGATGTTGGCCTGGATCGAAATGAAGCGCTCAAGCTTGCCGCTCTTGCCGAACACCGGATTGATCGCCATGGAGATCCAGTACGGCGTGCCGTCCTTGTCGTAGTTGAGAATTTCGTCATAGAACGGCTGGCCGGACCGGATGCACTTGCTGATACGCGCGACCGTATCCGGATCGGTCGCCGGACCCTGCAGGATCGGGCCGGGTTTCTTGCCGCGAACTTCGTCGAGGGTGTAGCCGGTGAGCTTGATGAAGCCGTTGTTCACGTAGTCGATAAGGCCGTCGGCATCGGTGATGATGATAGCGTTGTCGGTCTCGTTGGCGACCAGCGAGAGCACTTCGAATTCCTTCTTGCTCTCGACCTGTGCCGTGATGTCGCTGGCGAACTTGACGACCTTCATGACCCGGCCTTCGGGATCGAGGATGGGGTTGTAGGTCGCGTGAATCCATACCGGGCGGCCGCCCTTGGCGAGCCGGCGGTATTCGGCGGTCTGGTACTCGCCGGCACGCAGGCGTTCCCAGAACTGGCTGTAGCCGGGCGAGCGCGCTTCCTGTTCCGACACGAACAGGCTGTGCTTGCGGCCCTGCACTTCCGCCAGCGTGTAGCCCATCAGGCCGAGGAAGTTGTCGTTGGCGCGCAGGATGGTGGCGTCCGGCGAGAACTCGATGACAGCCTGCGCCCGGTTGATGGCGGCAATCTGCGATTCGATGTTGGCACGCGCGACGACCTGCGCCGTGATGTCGGTGGCGAACTTGATGATGCGCGTGACTTTTCGGCCCTTGCGGATCGGCGTGTAGGTGGCCTGGATCCATACCGGTTCGCGGTTGCGGTTCAGCCGCCGGAATTCCGCGGTCTGCGATTTGCCCTCGCGCAGATCATTCCAGAAGTTCCGGTATTCGGCGCTGTTGGCTTCGCTGTCCGGCACGAACATGCGGTGGTGCTGGCCGCGGACTTCGTCCAGCGAGTAGCCCATCAGGGCGAGGAAATTGTCGTTTGCCCGGAGGATGGTTCCGTCGAGCTCGAATTCGATGACGCCTTGGGTTTGCTCGATGGCAGCGACGACATCCGCCGAAGCACTGCGATTGAAAAGACTGAACATGCATGTTCCCGCGGGGAAGGGGTTTGAGGCTGGCTGACATGTCTTACTACGGCACGCAGCGGCGTTTATTGAGGGCGAGATGCGAATCGGGGACAGGTCGCGACTGAAGTCCGTGTCGCGAACTGCCCCCGCTCGCTGAGCGTTTAGGAAAGCTGCGTTAGATCTCGAGATTGTCGATCAGTCGCGTCGAGCCCAGCTTGGCCGCGGCCAGCACCACCAGCGGGTCGGCCTCGCTGACCGGCGGCTGCAGGTCGGCCTGGCGGCGTACGGCGATGTAGTCGGGCTGCCAGCCGCGTTCGCGCAGGCAATCCATGGCCACGGTTTCGAGGTGCAGGAAGTCGTGATTGCCGGCGCGCACGGCGTCGCGGATGGCGGTGAGCTCGCGATACAGCGTGGGTGCTTCGGCGCGTTCGGCGTCAGAGAGATAGCCATTGCGCGACGACAGCGCGAGGCCGTCGGCGGCACGTACGGTGTCGCCGCGCACGATCTCGATGGGCAGGGCGAACTCGCGCACCATGTTCGAGATGACCATGAGCTGCTGGAAATCCTTCTTGCCGAACAGCGCGACGTCGGGCTGGACGATGGAGAAGAGCTTGAGCACAACGGTGGCGACGCCGCCGAAGTGACCTGCGCGGAATTCCCCTTCGAGGATGCTGACCTGCGCCGGCGCGGGCGCGACGAAGTAGTGCTGCGGCTCGGGGTACATCACCGATTCATCCGGCGCGAAGAGCAGGTCGACGCCGGCGGCTTCGAGCTTTTCGCAGTCGGCGGCGAAAGTGCGCGGGTAGCGGCCGAAGTCCTCGCCCTGACCAAACTGCAGGCGGTTCACGAAGATGCTGGCGACCACCGTGTCGGCGTGCTGGCGTGCTTCGCGCATCAGCGCGATGTGGCCTTCGTGCAGGTTGCCCATGGTCGGTACGAAGGCGATGCGTTCTGTCTTGCGGCGCGCGGCGCGGCAGGCTTCGATGCTCTCCAGAATCTGCATGTCAGTAGCCGTGCGCCGCGGTGGGGAAAGCGCCTTCGCGCACTTCGCGCACGTAGTTGGCGATGGCTTCCTCGATGCTGGCTGCGCCCGTCATGTAGTTCTTGACGAAGCGCGCCGGCTTACCGGGGAAGATGCCGAGCATGTCGTACAGCACCAGCACCTGACCGTCGCAATCCGGGCCGGCGCCGATGCCGATGGTGGCCATGGTGCTGAGGCTGGCGGTGATCTCTGCGGCGAGCGTGGAGGGCACCAACTCCAGCACGATCATGGCCGCGCCGGCTTGTTCGAGCGCCAGCGCGTCGGCCTTCATCTTCGCCGCGCCGGTTTCGTCCCGGCCCTGCACGCGGTAGCCGCCAAGCTGGTTGACCGACTGCGGCGTGAGGCCAACGTGGGCGCACACCGGGATGCCGCGCTCGACCAGGAAGTGCACGGTCTCGGCCATGTATTCGCCGCCTTCGAGCTTGACCATCTGCGCGCCGGCTTCCATCAGCTTGGCGGCGTTGCGCATGGCCTGCACCGGGCCTTCCTGAAAGCTGCCGAAGGGCATGTCTGCAATGATGAAGGCGCGCTTGGAGCCGCGTGCGACGCATTCGGTGTGGTAGGCCATCTGCTCGAGCGTGACGGGCAGCGTCGACTTGTGGCCCTGGATGACGTTGCCGAGCGAATCGCCGATGAGCACGGTGTCGACGCCGGTGCGATCCATCATCGCGGCGAAGCTCGCGTCGTAGGCGGTGAGCATGGTGATCTTGCGGCCTTCGGCGCGCATCTTGCCGAGCTCATGCAGCGTGATCGGCTTGTCGTTCTGCAGATAGGTCATGGCGTGCTATTCCTCCGAGGGCGCGAGTGTTTCGCAATTCGCCTCAGCAGACAAGGGAAATGGCGTTGCGGCTCAGGCAGCGTAATTGAAGAATTCGCGGAAGCTGCGCATGCCGCGCAGGCGTTCGATGAGCAGGTCGAAGTCGTCGTCGTGATCGACCGGGTTGAGCACTTCGGCGTCGACGATGAATACCGGGGCGGCATCGTACTGGTAGAAGAAGCGCGCATAGCGCTCGGCGACGCGTTCGAGGTAGCTCTCGGTGATGCGGCGCTCGGCATCGACACCACGCTGAAAAACGCGGCCGATCAGGGTTTCCGGTTTGGCCTGCAGGTAGATCACGAGATCGGGCTTGAGCCGCGACACCGGCGCCATTGAGTCGTGGATGCGCTGGTACAGCGCGTACTGGTCATCCGGCAGCGTCAGCTCGGCGAACAGCGGATCCTTGTCGAAGAGGAAGTCCGAGACGATGCGCTCGCTGGTGGCGCAGGCGCTCTCCAGCTCGTTGAGTTGTTCTACGCGTTGCAGCAGGAACGACAGCTGGGTCTGCAGCGCCCAGCGTTCCATGTTCTGGTAGAAGCGGCCGAGGAAGGGGTTGAGCTCGGGCTGCTCAAGCAGTGTCTGCGCCGACAGCCGCTCTGACAGGCGGCGCGCCAGCGAGGTTTTACCGGCCCCGATGGGGCCTTCGACGACGATGTAGCGGGCCTTGTCGAGCATGGCTTACTCCTGGATTCGGGCGATTTCCTGGTCGGCCACGCCGGGTAGCAGCGCGGCAACCGGGCCGTGGCCGGGTATGTGCGTGTCGGGCGCGATCTCGGCCAGCGGCAGCAGCACGAAGGCGCGTTGGTGCATGCGCGGGTGCGGCACTTCGAGGCCCGGTGCGTGGATCACGTGCTCATCATAAAGCAGCAGGTCGAGGTCGAGCGTGCGCGGTGCGCAGTGGCCCTCGCGCGTGCGGCCGGCTTCGTGTTCGATGTCGAGCAATTGTGCGAGCAGCGTCGGCGCATCGATGTGCGTGCGCAACTCGATGACGCCGTTGATGTAGTCGGGCTGGCCTTCGACGCCGACGGGTGCGCTGCGGTACAGCGACGAGCGGCGCTCGACGCTTGTGTCGGGCAGGGCGTCGAGCGCTGCGCAGGCATGTTCGAAACTCGCGGCCGGGTCGCCGAGGTTGGCCCCGAACGCGATGAAGGCTCGCGCTGGGGCGGGCACTACGCTCATGTTGCGTCGGCCGCCTCGGACGGCTTGGCGTTGGGCTTGCGACGGCGGCGGCGCTTGCGCGGGGCGGCTTCGCTGGAGGCGGGGGCCTCGCGGATCAGCGTTTCGCGCTTTTCATGGCTGCCACCGGCGAAGTCGTCCCACCAGTCGACCAGTTCCATGTCGATCTCGCCGGCCTGCGCGCGCAGGCGCAGGAAATCCCAGCCGGCGCGGTAGCGCGGTTGTTCGATGAGGCGGTAGGGAGCATGGCCGGCGCGCTTCTCGAAGCGCGGCTGGATGGACCAGATGTCCTTGATGTCGCCGGCGATCTTGCGCGTGATGGCGAGCTTGCGGGCCTGCACGTCGAGCACGTAGTCCATGGCGTCGAACAGCGCGGGCTGGGCCGGCGCACCGTCGGCCTTGCGCTTTTCCCAGGCGGCCAGCACCTCGTGCCACAGCAGGGTGGCGAACAGGAAACCGGGGGAGACGGATTTGCCGTCGCGCACGCGCTCGTCGGTGCTCTCCAGCGCGAGCCACACGAAGCGCTCGCCCATGGGCTGTTCGAGGATCACGTCGAGCAGCGGCAGCACGCCGTGGTGCAGGCCCTCTTCGCGCAACTGGCGCACGCACTTGACGGCGTAACCCGACAGCAAGAGCTTGAGGATTTCGTCGAACAGGCGGGCGGCCGGCACGTTCTCGAGCAAGGACGCCATCTCGCGAATCGGCGTGCGCGCGGCCGGGTCGATGATCAGCCCGAGCTTGGCGCCCAGACGTACCGCACGCAGCATGCGCACCGGGTCTTCGCGGTAGCGCGCACGCGGTTCGCCGATCATGCGCAGGGTTTTCTGCTGCAGGTCGGCCACGCCGTGGTGGTAATCGACGATGACGCCGGAAACCGGGTCGTAGTACAGCGCATTGACGGTGAAGTCGCGCCGTGTGGCGTCTTCGGCCTGGTTGCCGAACACGTTGTCGGCCAGCACGCGGCCATGTTCGTCGGTGGGGGTGGCGCCTTCTTCGTGCAATGCGCGGAAGGTGGACACCTCGGTGGTCTCGCGACCGTTCATCACGTGCACGATGCGAAAGCGCCGGCCGATGATGCGCGAGCGACGGAACAGCGCACGAACCTGCTCGGGCGTGGCGCTGGTGGCAACGTCGAAGTCTTTGGGCGGCAGGCCGGCCAGTGCGTCACGCACGGCGCCGCCGACGACGAAGGCCTTGTGGCCATTCTCCTGCAGCACGGAGCACACCTTGGCCGCCGCGGGCGAGATGTCGCTGCGGCGCATGCCGTGCTTTTCGGGCGCGATCAGGGCGGGTTCGTTGAGGGCGGGCTGGCCGGATCCGGCGCCACGAAATACCTTGCGCAGCAGCTTGCGGATCATCGGAGTCTGAATGTGGTTCGTGTCATAAGCGGTGAATCATAACCGAAGCAGGCTGCCGCGCATCGGCTGCTCATGCTGCACAGTTCAGGGCCAGCACCGGCCAGCCGGCCTTTTCGGCGTGCGCGCGCAGCGTGTCGTCGGGGTCTACGGCGACCGGATTGGTCACGATCTTGAGCAGCGGCAGGTCGTTGAGGGAGTCGCTGTAGAACCACGTCTTGTCGAAGCTTCCCCAGTGCATGCCGATGCTTTCCAGCCATTCTTCGACGCGGGTGATCTTGCCGGCCTTGAACGAGGGCATGCCGCGCGGCTTGCCGGTGAACTGGCCCTGTTCCTGCGCGGCGATGGTGCCGATCAGGTGCGCAATGCCGAACTCGCGCGCAATCGGGCCGGTGACGAAGCTGTTGGTGGCGGTGACGATGGCGACGACCGTGTTCGGAGTCAGGTGCTTTTTCGCCAGTGCACGGGCCTGCGGAGTGATCATCGGCAGGATGCGCTCGCGCATGTATTCGGCGTGCCAGGCGTCGAGTTGCTTGCGGTCGTGACGGGCGAGCGGGGCGAGCTGGAAGTCGAGGAACTCGAAGATGTCGAGCATGCCGGCCTTGTACTGCTCGTAGAAGACCTTGTTGCGTGCTTCATGCACCTCGGGGTCGAGCACGCCCTTGCTGATCAGGAACTGCGCCCACTCGAAGTCCGAGTCGCCGGCAAGCAGGGTGTTGTCGAGGTCGAAAAGCACCAGATCCACGAAATGTCCTTTGTTCGTTTCAGTTGTTCAGGTCCGGCTGCATCACCTCGCGCAGCAGGGCGAGGGTGACCGGACGTTTGCGTTCGAGCGAGGCCGCATCCAGGGCTTCGACGGTGCTGACCAGGCTGGGCAGGTCGCGTCGACCATGGCGCAGCAGAAAGGCCACGATTTCGTCGGGCAGCTTCATGCCGCGGCGCTCGGCCAGCGTGGCGAGAATGGCCGCGCGGGTTGCGTCGTCGAGCGGGCGCAGTTCGTACACCAGTGTCTGGCCGATGCGCGTGCGCAGGTCTTCACGTACTGACAGATTGCGCGGCGGCTGCGGGCCGGCCAGCAACAGGGTCTGATTGTACGTTGCCGAACGGTTGAAGGCGTTGAACAGTGCGATCTGGGCGTCGTCGTCGAGCTGTGTGACGTCGTCGATAGCGAGCAGCAGGCCGGGCGTGTCAGGCAGATGCGGGCCGACCGTTTTGGCGGCCAGATGCAGCGCCGGACGACCGACTTGGGTGGCGGCTTCAACGGTGGCGGCGAGCAGGTGACTGCGCCCGCTTCCGGCCGGGCCCCACAGATACAGATGGCCGGCGCCGAGCACGGTTTCATGCAGCGCACGCAGCAGTTCGTCGTTTTCGCCCGCAATGAAGTTGTCCAGCGTCGGCGGGGCGTCGGCGCGCAAGTCCAGCAACAGCTGTTTCATTCAGTACGATCCGCCTCGTCCTTGTCGCTCACGTACAGCGGAGGTGCTGCCGCGCCTTCGGCGCCGAGGTAGAGCGGGCTTTCCAGCCACGCGCCCCGCACTTCGCGCAGGCCGACCAGAATGGCGGCGCTGACCGGCAGCGCGACCAGCATGCCGACGAAGCCGAAGAGCTGGCCGAAAGCCATCAGCGCGAAGATGACGGCCAGCGGGTGCAGGCCGATGCGCTCGCCGACCAGATACGGCGTAAGTGCATAGCTTTCGATCAGTTGCCCGAGGCCGTACACCACGCCGACCCCGATCAACAGGGATACCCCGTCGCCCTGCAGCAGTGCAGTCAGGATGGCGAGGATCAGCCCGCCGCCGAAGCCGACGAACGGAATGAAGGACAGCAGCCCGGTAATGATGCCGACCGGCAGCGCAAAGCTCAGCCCCGCAATCCACAGGCCGATGCTGTAGAACGTGGCGAGGATCAGCATCACCGACAGTTGTCCGCGCAGGAATTCCGACAACACCTTGTCGATGTCGCGCGCAATGCGCGTCGTGCGATCCACTGCTGGGCGCGGAATGGCGTTGCGCAGGGACGGAATGATGCGCGGCCATTCCTGCAGCAGATAGAACATCACGACCGGGATCAGGATCAGGTTGGTTGCCAGGCCGACCAGAGCCATGCCGCCTTGCTTGACGTGGCCGAGCAGCGAGGGCATCAATTCGCCGGCCTGTTCCTTGTTCTCGCTGAACACCCTGCGCAGGGATTCGAGGTCCAGACTGAGATTGGTGCCGAGCTTGTCATTCAGGATCGGCAGCAGACGCGCATCGATGATGTCGAAAAACTCCGGCAGTCGCGCGATGAGCGCTGCCGCTTCGCGCCAGAACAGCGGCACGAGGATCAGGAACAGCAGTGTGATGGTCGAGCCGGCTGCGAGGATCACCAGCAGTACCGCGAGCGGGCGCGGCCAGCGCCGTGCCACCAGCCAGTTGACCGCCGGGTCGCACAGGTAGGCGAACACCGCGCCAACGACGAATGGCGTCAGGATCGGGCCGAGCAGCCACAGCAGCACCAGCAGCGCGATGCCGGCCGTGGCCCACAGGGCGGTGTGCAAGAGTTGGGGGCGGGGAATGGGCATTTCGAGTAAAATCTCGGGTTGAAGCGGCGGCCTGTCCAGGCCGCCGGGCCCCGTAATGTAGCCCCTGGTCGTTGCGCTCTCAAGCGCGACGCAGTCCGGGAGCATTTTCCGAAGCAAGAGGAACGATCGTGACCTCCCTGACCTATCGTGATGCCGGCGTAGACATTGATGCCGGCGACGCCCTTGTCGACCGAATCAAGCCCCTGGCCAAGGCCACCATGAGGCCCGAGGTGATGGGTGGGCTTGGTGGTTTCGGCGCGCTGTTCGAACTCTCCAAGAAGTATCGCGAACCGGTGCTGGTGTCGGGTACCGACGGCGTCGGAACCAAGCTGCGCCTTGCTTTCGACCTGAACCGTCATGACACCGTGGGCCAGGATCTTGTGGCGATGAGCGTCAATGACATTCTCGTGCAGGGCGCCGAGCCGCTGTTTTTCCTGGACTATTTCGCCTGCGGCAAGCTGCATGTGGATACCGCCGCCGAAGTCGTGGCGGGCGTCGCGAAAGGCTGCGAACTGGCCGGCTGCGCGCTGATCGGCGGAGAGACCGCCGAGATGCCCGGCATGTACCCGGAAGGCGAGTACGATCTGGCCGGTTTTGCGGTCGGTGCCGTCGAGAAGGCCGACATCATCGACGGCTCAAAAATTGTCGCTGGCGACGTGTTGCTCGGGCTGGCTTCCAGCGGCGCGCACTCCAACGGCTACTCGTTGATCCGCAAGGTGATCGAAGTGAGCAAGGCCGATCTGTCGGCCGATTTCCACGGTCAGCCGCTGGCCGACGCCGTGCTGGCGCCGACGCGCATCTACGTCAAGCCGCTGCTGGCGCTGATGCAGGCACATGCCGGCATCGTGCACGGCATGGCGCATATCACCGGCGGCGGCATTCTCGAGAATGTGCCGCGCGTCATCCCCGACGGGCTCACCGCACGCATCGACTCAACGAGCTGGACCCTGCCGCCGCTGTTCCAGTGGCTCAAGCAGGCCGGCAACATCGCCGCCGCCGAGATGTACCGCGTGTTCAATTGCGGCATTGGCATGGTCGTGCTGGTGTCGGCCGAAAATGCCGATACGGCCGAGGCCTTCCTGCGCGAACAGGGCGAGACGGTGTATCGCATCGGTCGCGTCGAGGGGCTTGAGGGCAACCAGCCGAAGACCATCGTCGAGTAAGCGCGTGTCCGCCGGCGCCTCGCGCAGCATTCTGATTACCGGCTGTTCCAGCGGTATCGGCGAGGCCGCCGCCCGGCGCCTGAAAGATCGCGGTTGGCGGATGTTTGCCACCGCGCGCAAGCAAGACGACGTGGCGCGCCTGGCCGCCGAAGGCTTCGAGGCGCTGCAGCTTGATCTGGCCGACAGCGCTTCAATCCGGAGCGCGGTCGATACGGTGTTCGAGCGCACCGGCGGCACGCTCGACGCGCTGTTCAATAATGGCGCTTATGGCCAGCCGGGTGCGGTCGAAGACCTCACGCGCGAAGTGTTGCGCGAACAGCTCGAAACCAATCTGCTGGGCACGCACGAACTGACCTGTCTGGTCTTGCCGGCCATGCGCGAGCAGGGCCATGGCCGCATCGTGCTTAACAGCTCCATCCTCGGCTTTGCCGCCTTGCCGTATCGCGGCGCCTACAACTGCTCGAAGTTCGCGCTCGAAGGGCTTGCCGACACGCTGCGGCTGGAACTCTCCGGCAGCGGCATTCACATCAGCCTGATCGAACCCGGCCCGATCGCCACGCGCTTTCGCGACAACGCTTACGCCGCTTACGAGCGTCGCATCGATCGCCACAACAGCGCTCACGCGGCAACCTATCGCGCGCTCGAACGCCGCCTGCGCGGTGAAGCCGGCAAGACGCCCTTTACGTTGCCGTCCGATGCGGTGGTCGACAAGCTCATTCACGCCATCGAGTCACCACGTCCGCGCGCCCGCTATTACGTGACCTTTCCGACGCATCTGTTTGGTTTTCTCAAGCGCATCCTGCCGACGCGCTGGATGGATTGGGTGCTGTTGCGTTCGACGGCTAGCGAACGGCAGGAGTGAGCTCAGGCGCCGACGCAGCGCCGCGCTCGTTCCACGACTTTCTCCACCAGTTCCGCATCCAGACAATCCAGCTCCTCCAGATCCGCCCAGTTCTCGCGGAACTGGCGCTGCCACGTGAGTTGCCGTTTGGCGAGCTGACGCGTGGCGGCAATGCCCTTGAAGCGCATCGTGGCCAGGTTGTCGTCGCCATCCAGGTGCGTCCAGGCCTGGCGGTAGCCGACGCAGCGCATGGAGGGCAGAGCGGGGTCGAGGCGGTATTTCGTGCGCAGGGCGCGCACTTCGTCGAGCAGGCCGGCTGCCAGCATGGCGTCGAAGCGCTGTTCGATGCGACGGTGTAATACCGAGCGATCGGATGGCGTCAGCGCGAGCGTCAGCGTGCGGTGGCGGATGGTGCCTTCTTCGCGTCGTGCGTAGCTTTCGGCCAGCGGTCGGCCGGTGAGCTCGACGATTTCCAGCGCGCGCTGGATACGTTGCGCGTCGTTCGGCTCCAGCGTCGCGGCGGCCTGCGGGTCGAGTGTTGCGAGACGGGCGTGCAGCGCCGGCCAGCCGAGGCGTTCGGCGTCGCGGTCGATTGCGGCGCGCAGTTCAGGGTCGGCCTGTGGCAGGTCCGAGATGCCGTCGCGCAGTGCCTTGAAATACAGCGAGGTGCCACCGGCCAGCAGCGGGATGTTGCCGCGTGCGCTGATCTCGTCCATCAGCCGCAGCGCGTCGCTGCGAAACTGGGCCGCCGAATAGCGTTCTTCGGGTGTGACGATGTCGATCAGGTGGTGCGGGCAGACGGCGCGCTCGGCGCTGGTGGGCTTGGCCGTGCCGATGTCCATGTCGCGATAGACCAGCGCGGAGTCGACGCTGATGATCTCCACAGGCAGCTGCTGCGCCAGCGCGAGCGCACACGCGGTCTTGCCGCTGGCCGTAGGGCCGAGAAGGAGGATTGCGGGAGGTGCGTCGGACATCAGGCTGGTTTTTCCAGAAGCGGCTTCAGCCGGGAATCCCGCGAAGTCACGGGCTGAAACCGACTGCGCAGGAGAATGTGAGCAGATTATAGCGACCCCGCCGCTCGCCTCCGCGGTTGGTATGATGCCGCGTCGCCCATCGTGCCGAGACCGCCTTGAAACTGTTTGCCCCGCTCTATATCCGCACCATGCAGTGGTCGCGCCATCCGCGTGCGCCCTGGTATCTGGGCGGGCTGAGTTTTGCCGAGTCTTCGTTCTTCCCGATTCCGCCGGATGTGATGCTGGCGCCGATGAGCCTGGCAAACCCGTCGAAGGCGTGGATGTTCGCGCTGATCACGACGCTGGCATCGGTGGCTGGCGGTGTGCTGGGTTACTTCATCGGTGTGTTCGCCTTCGATCTGATCGAGCCGTGGCTGGCCACGACCAAGTACTGGGCCAAGTATCTGGAGGCGGAAGCGTGGTTCGAGCGCTGGGGTTTCTGGGCGGTCTTTGTGGCGGGTTTCTCGCCAATTCCCTACAAGGTGTTCACGATTGCCGCAGGTGTGGCCTCGATGGCTTTGCTGCCGTTCATGGCGGCGTCCCTGATCGGGCGCGGCGCGCGCTTCTTCCTGGTGGCCGGGCTGATGAAGCTGGGCGGCGTGCGCATGGAGGCGGCGCTGCACCGCTACGTCGAATGGCTGGGCTGGCTGATGGTCGGTGTCGTGGTGGTGGCGATCATCGTCATGAATGGCCGGGCGGGCTAAGCGCCCCGACACTCACTGTCCGCGCATGAAGAAGCGGTCCATTTCGGCCAGCGAGAACTGAGTCCAGGTCGGTCGGCCGTGGTTGCACTGGTCGGCGCGCTCGGTGGCTTCCATATCGCGCAGCAGCGCGTTCATTTCCGGAATCGACAGTTGTCGGTTGGCGCGCACCGCGCCGTGGCAGGCCATGGTGCCGAGCAGTTCGTTGCGTCGCGCGGTGACGACTTCGGTGGCCGGGTATTCGCGCAATTCCGCGAGCAGATTGCGCACCAACTCGCCGACGTTGGCCTGCGCCAGCAGCGCCGGCACGCTGCGGATGGCGAGTTCTTCCGGCCCCGCCGGCGCCACTTCAAATCCCATTCCAGCGAGCACCTCGACATGCTCTTCGGCGGCCGCCATGTCGCGTACGCCGAGCGAGATCACGGCCGGCATGAGCAGGCGCTGGATGGCCGGGCGGCCGTCGAGCACCGT
The DNA here is from genome assembly GCF_059703725.1 of Pseudazoarcus sp. NS34. Classification (NCBI taxonomy): domain Bacteria; kingdom Pseudomonadati; phylum Pseudomonadota; class Betaproteobacteria; order Rhodocyclales; family Zoogloeaceae; genus Pseudazoarcus; species Pseudazoarcus sp. NS34. Next base: position 189,397 of record NZ_BAAKIZ010000003.1, on the reverse strand, counting down.
CTTGAGTTTTTCGTACAGGATGCGTTCGTGCGCGGCGTGCATGTCGACGATGACCATGCCCTTGGCGTTCTGCGCCAGCACATAGATGCCGTGCAATTGGGCGATGGCGTAGCCCAGCGGGGCTTCGTCACCGGGCGTTTGCTGCGCACCCGGAGGAGGGGCGGAGAAGGCTTCGCGGGTCGACGCCTCGCTGGTGGACCACGGCGCAGCCTCTGGTCGGGCTGCTGCAGCGAAGTCGAGGTAGCTGCGCGAGGCCGATTCCATCGCAAGCTGGCTCTGCACCGGCGGCGCCCAGCGCGCTTGCTGTGTATAGGGCGTGGATTCGACTGTCGGTGCTTCGCGCCCGGCCGCCAGCGCCGCGCCGGACTCGGCCAGGGCGCGGCTGATGGCGTGGAAGACGAACTGGTGCACGGCGCGCGATTCTCGGAAGCGCACCTCGATCTTGGCGGGGTGTACGTTCACGTCCACTCCGGCCGGATCAAGCTCTAGAAACAGCACGTAGGCCGGATGACGTTGGCCGTGCAACACGTCGGCGTAGGCCTGACGGGCGGCGTGCGAGAGGATCTTGTCGCGCACGAAACGGCCGTTCACGAAGAAGTACTGTGCGTCGCGGTTGGCGCGCGAGTAGGCCGGCACGCAGGCAAAACCGGTCAGACGCAGCGCGCCGGCGTCGGCCTCGACCGCGCGGGCGTGCTCAAGAAAATCGTCGCCCATGAGGGCCGCGATGCGGCGGGCCGGGTCGGTCGGTTGCAGGCGGTGCGAGACGCGGCCGTTGTGCGCGAACTGGAAGGCCACGTCTGGCCGGGCTAGCGCGGCGCGACGGAACATCTCGTCGCAGTGGGCGAATTCGGTGGCTTCGGTCTTGAGGAATTTCCGGCGCGCTGGCGTGTTGTAGTAGAGGTCTGCCACTTCGACTACGGTGCCGGCATTGAGCGCCGCCGGCACCACGCTGCGATCGACACCATCCACGCGCCAGGCATGCGGTGCGCCGGTGGCTCGGCTGGTGATGGTGGTGCGCGATACCGACGAAATGGCGGCCAGGGCTTCGCCACGGAAGCCCATGGTGGCGACGCGTTCGAGGTCGTCGAGGCTGGCGATCTTGCTGGTGGCGTGACGATCGAGCGCCAGTGCGAGCTCTTCCTTGGCAATGCCGCAGCCGTCATCCGTGATGCGGATGCGACGCACGCCGCCCTGTTCGAGCTGGATCTCGATGGCGCGCGAGCCGGCGTCGAGCGCGTTCTCCAGCACTTCCTTGACGACCGAGGCGGGGCGTTCGACGACCTCGCCGGCGGCGATCTGGTTGATCAGGATGTCCGGCAGTGGGCGAATCGTCGGCATTGCGGCTCCAGCCAAAACGCCGATTATACGTGCGCCGCCGCAGGCCCCGCAGGGGGCTCATTCCGGTATCATGCGTGGCGTTCGAACGAGCCCGAGTGCGCATGAAAACGACCTCCTCGCCGGCCCTGTCGCGGCGCGCCTTTCTCGCGATGCTCGCGGGTCTTGCGACTGCCGGAGCCGGCTGCAGCATTCCGGGCACCTCGCCGGGTGCGCCGTCGCGCAAGCCTTACTTCCACGAGCAGCTGTTCAAGACTGACGTCGATCATTACATCGAGGCCTGTCAGAGCCGCATCTTCGTGAGCCTGCGGCGGCTGGCCGAGAAGCTGTATCGCCGCAATCCTCGGGAATGGCGCAAGAGTGCGGATAGCCTGGAAGATGCGCTGACGCAGATTTTCGACGTCAACCACTCATGGCAGATCGAGGCGCTCAACGGGCGCCGCAACATCGACGTTCTGCAGCTGGCCTTCGACCCGGATTTCCGCGGAGATCGGGTGCAGGCGCTGATGGTCGGCATGGCCAGCATGATCCAGGCGGCGTTTGGCGACATGGTCGGCTTCTACGTGCTCAATGATCTGTCTCCGCAGGGTTTCTATAATGCGGCCCGCAACGTCGAGATCGCAGCCTGGAAGCTTGGCACCGCGCGGGACGAGGCTGGCGCTTTGTTGCTGCTGTCGAACGAGATGGGCGAGGTTGCCAATCTGAGCTTCGAACGCGAGATGGGGCGCATGATCGGCATTCTCGAAACCCTGACCGACCTGCTGGAGATCAAGACCGAACGCATGGTCATCCGCGTTGTCCAGGGCATTGCGACGGCGGTCTTCCTGCCAATTCCCTGAGGTGCGTGGATGACGTCCATCGTGGTACTGATTTCCGGTCGCGGGAGCAATCTCGAGGCCATTCTGCACGCGGGTATTCGGGGAGCGGATGTTTGCGCCGTGGTGTCCAGCCGGCCCGACGTGGCTGGCCTGGAGATCGCTCGTGTCCATGGCATCCCGACCGTAGTGGTGGATGCGGCGGGTTTTTCGTCGCGGGCCGCGTTTGACGCGGCGTTGGCTGCTGCGGTGGATGACTTCGAGCCTGATCTGGTGGTGCTGGCCGGTTTCATGCGTTTGCTGGCGGCAGATTTCGTGAGCCGCTACGCGGGGCGAATGCTCAATGTCCATCCGTCGCTGTTGCCGGCCTTGCCGGGTCTGCATACGCATCGGCGGGTGATTGAGGCCGGTGCGCGGGTGCATGGTGCGACGGTACATTTCGTCACGCCAGAGTTGGATGTCGGCCCCATCGTCATCCAGGCGGCCGTGCCGGTGCTGGACGATGACGACGAGCACAGCCTGGCCGAGCGGGTGCTGCGCGAGGAGCACCGCATCTACCCGCAAGCCATACGCTGGTTCATTGAGGGAAGATTGAAGATCAACGGGGAGCGTGTGATTGTGTCCGAAGCACACGTTTCCGCGGCGGCACTGGTGTCGCCTGCACTGGAGGAAAGCAAGTGGTGAAGCAGTTCTTGAGCGTACTGGCGATGTGCTGCGCGGTGGTCTCCATGCCGCTGTCGGCCGCCGGAGTGAAATGGCCCGCAGGCGGCGAAGTGGTGTTCGACGTCACCCAGGGGGAGGGCGGCATGGTAATCGGCAAGGGCATACACCGCTGGGATCACGACGGCCGCGGCTACCGCATGAGCACCTTCCTGGAGACCGTCGGCTTGGCGGCTTTGCTCAAGGATTTCGAGTACGCGCAGCGCAGTGAGGGGGATGTCACCTCGCAGGGCTTGGTGCCACGCCGCTTTGTCGTCGAACAGAAAGGGCGTGAAACCGAGACGGCGACCTTTGATTGGCGCACCAGCAGCGTGCTGGTCGAGCGAAGCAAGGGGCGCCGGGACACCGAGACGCTGGCCCGCGGCGATCAGGATGTGCTGAGCGTGTGGCACATGGTGGCTGTGCGCGGCGGACGCGACCTCCCGAACGAGATCACGCTGGTGAGCAATCGTGGCGCCGACCCTGCTTCGGTGCAGGTGGTGGGTATGCAGGACATCGATCTGCCGGTCGGCAAGTTGCGAACCATGCACGTGCTCATCAAGGCGCATTCGGGCAAGCTCGAGATCGGACTGTGGCTGTCGGAGAAGCACGCCTGGGCGCCGGTACGTGTGCGCCTGCAGGACCGTAAGGGCAAGGTGCTCGATCATCAGGCGGTCAGCGTCAAACTGACACCGGCTGCCGACCAACGTTGAATATTCGGCGCATTGCCGCGCCCTGAGTACATGCAGAATTCATCCCGTAGCAAGAAGCCATCACGACACTCTTCCAGCGGCAAGCCCGCGGCCTCCAACGTGCGTGGGCCGCTCACGCATGCTGCTGTAGTGCTGGGCGAGGTGCTGACATTCGCCCATCCGGCGGATGCCGTGCTGTCGCGCTATTTCCGCGAGAACCGGCAGCTCGGACATCGTGATCGCGGTGTTGTGGCCGAGAGCGTGTACGGCATCCTGCGTCGTCTGCGCTGGCTGCGTGGACTGTGCGGGGAGGGTGCGACGCCGCGCCAGTTGCTGCTGGCATGGCTGGCGCGTGGTGAGGGGTGGTCGGCCCGACAGTTCGAAGGAGTGGTTTCGCCCCACGAGGCAGACTGGATTGCGTCGATCAAGGCGAGTGAGCCCGGTCCGGGGTCTCTCGCCGAGCGGACCGATCTGCCCGACTGGCTGGCGGAACGCCTGGTGGCGGCGCATGGCGAGGACGGTGTGCTGGCGCTGGCTGCGGGGCTGAACCGGCCCGCGCCGCTGGATTTGCGCGTGAACATCGCCCGCATCTCGCGCGACGAGGTGCTTGCCGACCTGCGTTCGGACGGAATTCCTGCGACGGCCTGCCCGTTCTCGCCGCACGGTATCCGGCTTGAGGGCAAGCCGGCCTTGCAGTCGCATCGGCGTTTCCTCGATGGCAGCTTCGAGGTTCAGGACGAAGGCAGCCAGCTACTTGGCTTTCTGGTCCAGCCGCGGCGTGGCGAACTGGTTGTGGATTTCTGCGCCGGCGCCGGCGGCAAGACCCTTCACCTGGGGGCGATGATGCGCTCGACCGGGCGGCTGTACGCGTTCGATGTATCCGAGCGCAGGCTCGCCAACCTCAGGCCGCGCGCGGCGCGAGCCGGTTTGTCCAACGTACATCCTGCGCTGATCGCGCATGAGCGTGATGCGCGCGTGAAGCGCCTTGCTGGCAAGGCCGACCGCGTGCTGGTCGACGTGCCGTGCAGCGGGCTCGGTACGCTGCGTCGCAACCCCGACCTGAAGTGGCGTCAGAGCCCCGAATCCATCGAAGAGATGCGCACGCTGCAGGCCAATATCCTGACCTCGGCGGCCGCACTGGTGCGGCCCGGCGGGCGGCTTGTGTATGCCACCTGCAGTCTTCTGGCCGAGGAGAACGATGCCGTGGTCGATGCCTTTGTTGCAGCTAATCCTCAGTTTCGCGCGCTCGATGTCGGCGAACTGCTGCGCAAGCAGGGCATCAATATCGACATGGCCGAGCGGCTGCAGTTGCTGCCGCATGTCCACGACACCGATGGCTTCTTTGCTGCCGTGTTCGAGCGTGCGGATGGTGCGCAGGGCTGAAGCCTGGCTGCTCGTACTGGCGCTGGTCGTCACTCCGGTGGTGGCCAGTGAGGTGTTTGAGGCGCAAGGCTCGGTCGAGGTGGCCTTCCCGCCGGCCGACGACGGCGAGAAGCTGCTCATCGGCGTGATCGACGGCGCCCGCTCGAGCCTGCACGTGCAGGCGTATGTCTTCACCAGCAAGACGATTGCCGGTGCGCTGGTCGCGGCACATCGTCGAGGGGTGCGGGTGGAGGTGCTGGCCGACGCGAAGATGAATGCGCGCCCGACCGGCAATGCGATTCCGCTCTTGCTCGCAGCCGGTGTGCCGGTGGCCTTCGAGACTGCCTATGCGGCCGCACACAACAAGGTGATCGTGGCGGACGCTGACGGGCCCGGTTGCGCTGTCCTTACCGGCTCGTACAACTTCACTTGGTCTGCGGCGAACCGCAATGCCGAGAACCTGATCGTGCTGAGGAACAACTGCGCGGTCGCGCGGGTCTACCGAAGCAATTGGGAACGGCATCGCGCAGCAGCCACGCCCGTTCGCCAACTGCCCTTTGAATTCCCGTAAGCGTCCCCATTGTTGTCATGGCCGCCCTACATTTCCCGGCAATTTCCGGGTGATGGCGTAGAATTCCCTTATCGCAACCGCAGGAAATTTTCATCGCATGTTCAATGGTTTGATCGATCTTCCCTGGTGGGGCTACGTGCTTGTTGCACTCGCGCTGACCCATGTCACCATCGTCGCGGTAACGGTGTTTCTGCACCGTCACCAAGCCCATCGCGCGCTTGAACTGCACGCCATCCCGAGCCATTTCTTCCGCTTCTGGTTGTGGCTGACCACCGGCATGGTGACCAAGGAGTGGGCGGCCATCCACCGCAAGCACCACGCCAAGTGCGAGACCGCCGAAGACCCGCACAGTCCGCAGGTCAAGGGCATCCGCAAGGTGCTGTGGGAAGGTGCGGAGCTGTACCGCGAAGAGTCGAAGAATGCCGAGACGCTGGAACGCTATGGTCACGGCACGCCGGACGACTGGCTGGAGCGCAATATCTACAAGCACTCGGTGCTCGGTGTCAGCCTCATGTTGATCATCGACGTGCTGCTGTTCGGCGCCATAGGTCTTACGATCTGGGCCGTGCAGATGATCTGGATTCCGTTCTGGGCTGCCGGTGTCATCAACGGTCTTGGGCACTTCTGGGGCTACCGCAATTTCGATTGCGCGGACGCAGCGACCAACCTTGTGCCGTGGGGCATCATCGTCGGCGGGGAAGAGTTGCACAACAACCACCACAGCTTTGCCACCTCGGCCAAGCTTTCGGCCAAGTGGTACGAGTTCGACATCGGCTGGATGTATATCCGCCTGCTTGAGATCGTTGGGCTGGCCAAGGCGCGCAGGGTGATTCCGACGCCGCGTTTCACCGAAGCCAAGAGCGAGGCCGATCTGGAAACCCTGCAGGCCGTGATCACTCACCGCTACGACGTGATGACGCGCTACGTGCGTTCCCTGCGCCATACCTGCGCCGAAGAGCTGGAGCGAATCGCTGCGGCTGGTGGTCGGAGCTTCAACCCCAAGACGCTGCGTCGCCTGATCCTGTCCGACAGCGCCCGCAAGGTCTGCGACACGGAGCGTGCGCAACTTGAAGACGTGCTGCGTGACAGTCATGCGCTGGCCACGATCAAATCGATGCGCGAGGAACTGGCGGCCATCTGGGGGCGATCTACAGCGTCCAGCGAGCAGTTGCTCCATCAGCTTCAAGACTGGATCTCGCGTGCTGAACAGAGCGGAATCCAGCAGTTGCAGGACTTCTCCATGCGCTTGCGTCGCTACGCGCTTTAGTCGCGCTGCTTCAATAAAAAAGCCCGCGTTTGCGGGCTTTTTTATATGTGCTGCTCCGGCCTCTAGGGCGCGATTTCGTCGCGCAAGGCATCCGCCCAGCAGTTCGGTGTTTCGTAGAGCCGGACGCGCTCCAGGCGCAAATGATTTCCGTACACGTCGCGATACTGCGGGTCGAGTATGCGGAAGGCTTCCTCTGCGAGGTTTTCCGCGGTGGGCACCACGTCGAGCAGCACCGTCTTGTGGTCCGGCATCGAGGCAAGAAAGTCCGTGACGATGGTGTCGCCCCGCCAGGCCAGGAAGGCGTGGTCCCAGACCTCGACAACGTGGCGCATGGCAACGCGTTTGACGTCGGCAAAGTCCATCACCATGCCGTTTACCGCTTCGCCCTTGGCGCGGATGATCTCACCGCACAGCGTGATTTCGAGCACGTAGCGATGACCGTGCAGATGTCTGCACAGGCTGGCGTGGTCGGGAATGCGATGGCCAGCGTCGAATTCGAGTTTGCGGGTGATGCGCATGCGGCGCGAGTCCGGGCAAGGGGAGCCGAGTATAGCATTCGGCCGGCGGAGCGTTTGAGGCGGTGGTCAACGACAAACGGCCAGTTCCGACCGGGGTCGGAACTGGCCGTCGGGGCTGCCGCGGGTCAGCGGGCGCTCTTGTCCTTGCGGGCGGCGCGCGCTTCTTTCTTCAGCGACTTGTAGCCTTCCGGATCGTTGGACTTGAGGTACTCGGCGACTTCGACGTCTTCCTTGCGGATCTTGCTGATGTCGATCTGTTCGATGTGCACGAGGCGCAGCAGGGCCTGAACCGGGCGCGGAATGTTGCGACCGCTCTCGTAGCGCGAACCGCCGCTTTGCGTTACGCCGATCTTCGACCAGAACTGCGACTGGTTCATGCCGAGCTTGCGACGGATTTCCCGCACGTCGATCTTGTCGGTGGCTTTCATTTGAATATCCTTTGAAGGTCTCTGTGGTTGCGCTCATCCGCTTACGCGGACCTTACGTTGACGTATTACTAAGGTCGTAGTGACATGGCAGTATAGGGCGCATTCGTTTCACATACAAGCACTAACTGATATGGGTGCCCGGAATCAATATCGCGCTTCCCGACTTCCGGGTTCTGAGAGTCCCGGCGGCTCGAAATTGTTCCGAAAAGCCGCTAGAATTACGAACTTTTGCAACCCCGCAGGTTGATTCCGAATGGCACTGATAGTTCAGAAATACGGCGGCACTTCCGTTGGAACGCCCGAGCGGATCCGCAATGTGGCCAAGCGCGTGGCGAAGTTTCGCGCCCGTGGTGATCAGGTCGTGGTGGTGGTCTCGGCAATGAGCGGCGAGACCAATCGCCTCATCGCTCTGACCAAGGAAGTTTCTTCCAATCCGCTTCCGCGTGAGCTCGACGTGGTGGTGTCTACCGGTGAGCAGGTCACCATCGGCTTGCTGTGCATGGCGCTCGGCGAAGAAGGCGTGCCGGCGAAAAGCTACACCGGCGGACAGGTCCGCATCCTGACCGACTCGGCACATACCAAGGCGCGCATTCTCGAGATCAGCGACGCACCGATCCGCAAGGATCTGGATGACGGCAAGGTCGTGGTCGTGGCCGGTTTCCAGGGTGTGGACGAGTCGGGCAACATCACCACTTTGGGCCGCGGTGGGTCGGACACTACCGGTGTCGCGTTGGCAGCCGCGCTCAAGGCGGACGAATGCCAGATCTACACGGACGTGGACGGGGTTTACACCACCGATCCGCGAGTCGTGCCGAAAGCCCGCAAGCTCGACACCATCACCTTCGAGGAAATGCTTGAGCTGGCCAGTCAGGGTTCGAAGGTGCTGCAGATTCGTTCGGTCGAGTTCGCCGGCAAGTACAAGGTCAAGCTGCGTGTCCTCTCGAGCTTCGAGGAAGAGGGCGAGGGCACGCTCATCACCGTTGAGGAAGACAGCAAAATGGAACAACCCGTCATCACCGGTATCGCGTTCAGCCGCGACGAAGCCAAGATCACCCTGGTCGGCGCTCCCGATGTGCCGGGCATTGCGTACAAGATTCTGGGGCCGATTGCCGACGCCAATATCGACGTCGACATGATCGTGCAAAACGTCGGTCACGCTGGCGCTACCGACTTCTCGTTCACTGTTGCGCGAGGTGATCTGGATAAGGCCAGGAAGACGCTCGACGCCAACATGTCGCAGTTCAATGCGAAGGAAGTCGAGATCGACGACACCATGGCCAAGATCTCGGTGGTGGGTGTCGGTATGCGCTCGCACCCGGGCGTTGCGTCGAAGGTTTTCGAGACGCTGGCCAATGAGCGCATCAACATTCAGATGATCTCAACGTCCGAGATCAAGATCACGGTCGTGATCGAAGAGAAGTATCTCGAGCTGGCAGCCCGCGTCTTGCACAAGGCTTTTGGTCTCGATCAAGCCTGAAGCGCAATCCCGGTTTGACCGGGTGGCGCGGAGTCGCTATGATCGCGCCTCTTGTTTGAGGAGACGTGGCCGAGAGGTCGAAGGCACTCCCCTGCTAAGGGAGCAGACGGGCAAAACCTGTCTCAAGGGTTCGAATCCCTTCGTCTCCGCCAAGAATGCAAAAAGCCCGTGCATCTGCACGGGCTTTTTCATTTGTTTTTCAGCACAGGTAGTTGGCCGAGGTGGCGAGAGAATGATCGAGGCTTGTGTGGCGGGCGGCGAGACCGCCCGGCGCAGTAGGCCTTGGCGCCGCCTCGGCGAATATAGTTCTGGCGGATGGGCTATTGTTTGCATCTGTCGTCCGCCTCTCGCTCACGCTGGCGGGTTAGTGGCCAGAATTGTGATCCGCCAACACGCGGCGTGAATGTGATGGGGGCCGGAGGTTGTCCTCCGTGTCGTCGATTTGTTGCTTCATTCGAGCGAGGTCAGCAGTGTCAGAGCCGGATTGTTTTGAGGTTGCCGCACCAGAAGTGGTGGATGAAGATTTCGGTACCGAGATCGTGGTGCTCAACCTCGCAGATGGCCGATATTTCAGCCTGCGCGGAGTGGCTGCAACGCTTTGGCGGGATATGCGCACAGGCCACGGGCCGGCAGCGTTGACGGAGGCGGTTGCCCGAGTCGACGGAACCTTGTCAGACGCCGTGGCAACGTTTTTTGCGTCCCTGCTGGAAGCGCGACTGATTCGTCCGTGCGATGTTCGCGAGTCGTTATCGGCTGCCGAAGCTGCTTCCGCAATTGAACTTTCACGCGAAAAGCGGGCGCCGGTAATCGAGGCGTTCGATGACATGGCCGAGCTGATCCTGTCTGACCCGATTCACGACGTTGAAGAGGACATTGGCTGGCCGGTTCGCCGTGACGCGAGCTGAGCCTTCGGGCTTGCCCACCGCAGGTCTCTCGGCTGCGGATTACGGACACGCGCTGCTGCAGGCTGCGCGCCAACTCGATCGCGGGCGTCTGTTTGTTCGTCGCTTTGAATGCATGCGCATACGCGTGGACGCCTGGTTCAGTGATCCGGGCTATGCGGAACTCTGCGCCCGCAACCTTGCGCTCAGATCGCCAGCGAGTGACGGCCCAGCCGACGTAACGATATTCCTGCTCGACGCAGAGAGCCTTGGGTGGCCTCAGCCGCAGCCATGGCCAACATCCGTGTTTGATCGTCAGGCGATGATCCGCGCGCTTTCCGCTATTGGCTTGCGCGGCGCCTACTTGCATGATCCGCGTGTCTGGCAGTTCTTTGACGCCAGTGCCGGTCTTGGTGTGCAGTTGATCCGGCGACCCGGTGCTATGGCTGACTGGGAGAGCGGCGGGCCGTTGCGCGCCTTCTTGCATTGGGCGCATGCGGCTCGCGGCATGCAGCTTTGCCACGCGGGTACCGTTGGCCGAGGCGGTCGTGGCGTGCTGCTGGTCGGCGCCGGCGGGTCGGGCAAGTCGGGCACGACCCTGGCCGGAATCGCGGCCGGCCTGGATACCGTAGGGGATGACTATTGCGTTGTGGCGCGGTCCGGGGCCGAGGCCCGCGCATATCCGTTGTTCCGCATTCTCAAACAGGACCCGGGCGGGGTGCGCCGTGCAATGGGGGAAGCCGCTTTGGATGCGTTCGGGCCGTTGAACTGGCAGGGCAAATATGAGATTCACGCGGACATGCTGGAGCGCAGTCCGTTTGTTGATGTGCTGCGCATCAGTGCCATCGTCATCCCGCGCATCGCGGGGGCCGCTCAAAGCAGCTTTCAGCCCGTCTCGGCAGGGCAGGCCATGAGGGCTCTGGCGCCTTCGTCGTCGTTTCAGTTGCCGGATGGCGAGCGTGAAGGCATCGCCTTTGCAGCGTCGCTGTGTCGCAGCTTGCCTTGCGTGGAAATGGCCTTGTCGAGGGATGCCGCGGAGATCGCTGCGGCGCTGAATCGTTTTTTGATGGAGTCGGCTTGTGACGAGTGATGCGCAGCTCGGCGTGATCATGCCGGTGTTCAACGGAGAGCGCTATGTGGCGAATGGTCTGCGTTCGCTGTTGCGCGAGAGCGAGGTGGGGCTGGAGATCGTCGTTGTGGACGATGGCTCGGCCGATGCGTCGCGCGAGATCGTGCGTGCTATTGCGCGTGAGCACCCCTGCGTTCGGCTGCTGGAGGTGGACCACGGTGGCGTATCCAGGGCGCGCAATGCCGGCCTGGATGCACTGAGAGAGAGTGTCTCTCTGGTGAGCTACCTTGATTGTGATGACCTGAATCCCGCTGGACGACTCCAACGTCAGGTGGGGCTGTTGAATGCGCGCGCGGAGATCGATTGTGTCGTGGGGCTGTTGCAGATCTTCGAGGATGAGGATGCCGAACAGCTGCTTCCCCGCGCAGGGAGCCGGACGGTAACGGTAAGGGGGGTATCCCTGAGTGCCGGGGTGTTCAGGCGCACGCTGCTGACGAAACTGGGGTGTCTTGCCGAAGACATGCGTTACGGCGAGGACACTGATTTTTACCTACGCATGCTGGAGGCAGGTACGCCATACCTTGCAGAAGACGAAGTGGCGGTGTTCTATCGCCGGCATGGGGCCAACGCCACCAATGACGTGGCACGGACGAGATCCGGGTTCATCGACGCCATTCGACGTTCGTTGGCCCGGCGCAGATCAAGTGGCGTTGCGGTGGAGCTGGGGAATCTGTTCAAAGCGCGATCGGAAGCGGAGAGGTTGTTCTCGAATGAATGAGTACGCGGTTGTAATCCCAGCGTGGAATGCGCAGGACACGATCGGTGAGGCGCTCGACTCCTTGCTGGCGCAGACCGTTGCCCCCGCCGAGATCATCGTCGTAGACGACGGATCGAGTGATGGTACGGCGGGGGTCGTGCGTGGCTACGGTGCTCCTGTGCGCCTCCTGCAGCAGCCCAATCAGGGCTGCGGAACCGCGACGAATGCTGGTCTGGCAAGCGTAACAGCGCCGCTGACCGCCTTTCTGGATTCGGACGACGTCTGGTTGCCCGGCAAGGCAGCGGCGCAACTCGCGCGTCTGGCCGATTGCGCTGATCTTGCCGGAGTGTTCGGGCGGGTCCGGACTTTCCGTGGGCCTCTTGCTCAGCCCGAATACGGCTCGGAAGCGGACATGTGGGGACGGACCACGATGATGGTGCGCACCGCGGCTGCTCGCAGCGTTGGCCCGATGGTGGACCCGGTCGGAGGGCGGGGTGACACGGTGGACTGGCTGGCGCGTGCACGCGAGCTGGGCCTGCGCTTCGAAATGATGCCGGAGGTGTTGGCCCTGCGTCGCATCCGGCCTGGCAGCCTCTCCTACGGGCGCGATGCAGCCAAGGATCGGGGTTATATCGACGTAGTGAGGCGCGCGCTTGAGCGGCGACGTGCACTGGCTGCCGGTGAGGCCGGTGAGGCCGGTGAGGCCGGTGAGGCCGGCAATGAATGATCTGCAGGCGCGGCTCTGCGACCGCTTGATTCCCCGCGCCGAGGCGGCGTTGCTAATAGGCGCCGCGCTGCGGGACGACCTTGCGGCGGCCGCGTGCTGGCGCGAATGGACGCAGCGGCGAGATCTCGACGATGTGACCTGGGACGAGCACAAGATCCTTGCCTACGTTGCCCGACGACTGACAACGATTGCTCCGCAGTGTGCCTACCGGCCGCGCGTCGAAGGGCTCGCGCGGGCGGACTGGACGCGCTCGCAGATGGTGTTGCGCGGCTCCGCTTCGGCCGTGCAGGTGCTTGCCGATAGCGGTATCGAGGTGATGTTGCTGAAGGGCGGCGCGCTGCAGGCTGTGCTGGCCAAAGGGAGTGGCGCGCGTCTCAGCGGCGACCTGGACGTCATGATGCGCAGACGCGACTTTGCGGCTGCCGTGCGCGCGCTGCATGCCGCGGGCTGGCGCTCGAAGGACTCGATGGAGTACTCGTGCGTGCGCTGGCGCTTTGCCTCGGGCACGAATCTGCGCAAGCTGCCGTTCGGCGATATCGATGTGCACCATCAGCCGATTCACGGTCCGGCGTTGCCGGATGTGGTGCTGGATGAGCTTTGGAACCGTTCGGATGCTGCGGTGTTTCACGGTTCTCCGGTGCGGGTGCCTGCGTTGACCGACCTGGTGGCAATTGCCGCGGCACATGGCGTGCGGGCCCGGTCCGAAAGTGACTATGGTTTTTCCTGGCTGTTCGATCTGGATACCTTGCTGCGGGACGCCCGCTTTGATGCGCAGGCGCTGGTGAGTGCAGCACGCTCACTCAACGTTCTGCCCGCCACGCTTGCGGCCTTGCGTTCGCTGGATCGTATGGGCGACAACCCGCATGCCGCGGAGGGCGTCCGCGCACTCGCAGCCGAACGAGCCGTGCGTGGCGACTGGTTTCGCTTCTGGCTGGAAGCGTTGCCGGTGGCCCGGGCCAAGCCGTTGCAGAGCGTTGTCGGCTTCTTTTACCCGGCCATCCGGGCAGGGCGTGAACGTGACGTCGTCCCGCGTATCCGCCCGCTGCTGCTCGGCGGGCACGGTGTGCGGCGAATCGACCTGTCGCAGGAGTGCAGCGAGTTCGGCGTACGGCATGAAGTCGCGTTGCCGCAGTGCGCGGGCAAGGCGCTGATTGTCGAGCTGATGTGTCCGGTGGAGGGCGCTTCGCGTCGGCGCCTGGATGTCGCCCTTGATGGTCAGATCGTGGGTCGGATTTCCTTGCGGGTGCGGCGAGGGGCGACCGAGAAGGTGCAGGCTTTTCGATGTCGCGTGCCGCTGAGTGAAAGCCTGACAAGCTGCATTTCGATTGAATCGCTCGGGCAGTTCAGCGTGCTGGCCGGTGCGACGTCTGAAACGCTCGAGCGTGCTCGGCCGGCGCCGTTTGCGATTGCGGCTGTGTCTGTGGTGTAGGCACAGCGTCTTCAGTCAATCTGGTTTGCCGGGAGGCAGTGTCAGGACTGAGCTTGCGTTCGCGAGGAGCGCAGCAGATCTGCAAACGCAGCTGCCGGCAGCGCCGGACTGAAGTGATAGCCCTGGATTTCGTCGCATGATTCGCGGCGCAGGAATTCCAGCTGAGCCGCGTTCTCGACACCCTCAGCGACAACCCGCAGACCCATGCGGTGGGCCAGCGCGATCACCGAGCTGGCGATGGTGGCGGCACTCGGGTCGGATTCCAGGCGGCTGATGAAGCTGCGATCAATCTTGAGCAGATCCACCGGGAAACGGTTCAGGTAAGCCAGACTCGAGTAGCCGGTGCCGAAGTCGTCGATGGCGATGCGCAAGCCGATGGCTTTGAGCAGATGCAGCGCGATGGCGGCTTCTTCCGGGTTGTCCATGACCGCGCTCTCGGTCAACTCGACTTCCAGGTAATCGGCTTCAAGGCCGGTGCGTTTCAGCGCCGCCGCGATCTGCTCGGGCAGGTTGCGTTGCTGCAGTTGCAGCGCGGAGATGTTGACCGCCACAGGGATTTTCGGAAGCCCGTTGTCCTGCCATTGGCGGTTCTGCCGACAGGCTTCCTGCAGAGCCCATTCGCCGAGCGCGTGGATCAGACCGCTTTCTTCGGAGATCGGAATGAAGCGATCTGGCGGCACGTACTCCATGGTGTCCGGATGACGCCAGCGGGCCAAGGCTTCGGCGCCGATGATCTCGCCGCTGATCAGGTCGAGCTTGGGCTGGTAGTGCAGTTCGAGCTTGTTGCTGGCAAGCGCCAGCCGCAGTGCGGATTCGAGCGACAGGCGCGCCTGTGCTTCGGCGTTGAGCGCCTCGGTGTAGAACATGAAGGGCTCGCTGCCGTCGCGTTCGGCCTGGTGCAACGCCATGCTGGAACTGGTGAGCAATTGGTCGAGGGTTTCGCCGTCGTCGGGCAGCGTGGCAATGCCGGCGTGCAGGTTGGGTTGCAGCACGTGGTCTTCGATGTAGAGGGGCTTGCGCAAGGCTTCGAGTAGTGTGCGCGTGAGCACGATGACGTCGTCGGAGTCGGCAATGCCCGTAAGCAGGATCGCGAATTCGCTGCCGGACAGGCGAGAAACGGTGTCTTCCTCGCGCGTGGCATGCGTCAGACGCGTGGCGATCTCGCACAGGAAGTGATCGCCGATGTCGTGCCCGAGGCTGTCGTTGATGCGCTTGAAGTGCTGAATGCCGACGGTGAGCAGAGCCACCCGCGTGCCGTCGCGACGAGCATTGGCGCGTGCATCGGAGAAGCGCAGGTTGAGCAGAGCGCGGTTGGGCAGACGGGTAAGCGGGTCGTAGGACGACATGAAGTCGAGCCGCGCTTCGATGCGTTTGCGGTCCGAGATGTCGTGCTGGATGCTGATGAAGTGGATGACGTCTCCGCTGTCGTTGCAGATCGGGCTGATCGATACCGATTCCCAGTACAGCTCGCCATCCTTGCGGCGGTTCAGCAGGTCGCCTTTCCAGGCCTTGCCGTCCTGCAGCGTTTCCCACATGCCTTGATAGTGCGTGGGCGGCGTATAGCCTGATTTCAGAATGCTCACATGCCGCCCGACCACGTCTTCCGGGGCATAGCGGCTGGTGAGCGTGAACTGGGGATTGACGTACTCGATCACGCCGCGCTCGTCAGTGATGATGACGGAACTGACGCTGTGCTCGATGGCGGTATTGAGCTTGTGCATCTCCTGCATGGTCACTTCACGTTCCTGCTCGGCGGCAAGCAGAGACAGGCGCATGTGTTCGAAAGCGCCGGCCAGCCGCCCCAGCTCGTCCGCAGCGCTCACCGGCGTGACATGCATCAGATTGCCCGAAGAGATGGCGTTGGCGGATTGTTCCAGCGCCAGCAAGGGCTTGAGTACGCGTCGCTGCACGACCAGCCCGGCAATTGCGAAGGCCGCCAGGGCGAGCAGCAGGCTGACGACCGTCAGCATGAACTCGGCATTGGCCTCGGAGCGCAGGCGCGAAGCGCGCTGGTCGATCTCCGCGCCCAGTACTTCTGACAAGGCCAGCACGGCGTCGATGCCGCGTGTGGCGTTGTCGAACCACTCGCGGGCGCTCACGGGGTAGGGAAGGCCGTCGGCGTCGGCGCTGATGACGGCGCTGCGCATGTCTTCGTAGTGCACAAAGAGGTCGGTCCAGAACCGGTCAACCGCCTGTTCGATGGGCGCGCGATCGGCGAAGTGTTCAAGCAGGCTGTCAGCGCGCTTCCAGGTATGGAGGATGTTCGAGCGGAAGTGCTCGAGCTCGCGCTTGCGGATCGGCCCGATGGGCTCGTTGCGAGCCAGCGCCGAGGCGATGATGGAGCGCTCCTGGCCGAGCAGTTCGCTCAGGGTGAACAGCGCGTCCTTGATCAGCGGTTGCGCGGTGGTGCGCGGGCTGTTGTCGCCGACCGGGGCGATGCTGGTGCTGACCAGGTGATGCAGGAATTCGATGTGCCGCGTCACCAGATCCACCCAGCGCTGTGGGTCGATCTCCAGATCCATTGGCACGCCGTGCAAGGTGGCATCGACGGCGCCGCGATAGCTCTGCAGTTCGGAGTGCAGCGCGCGAACTTCGAGGAGGCCACTCACCAACGCGTGATCGGGTGCCAGCGCAGCGGTGGGTGCAGCCTGGGCCGACAGCGAGCCGAGCTGGGCGTCGGCGGCCTGACGGATGCGCGCAAGTTCTTGCAGCAGTTCCGGGTCGGCCTGGTTGGCCGACAGCATCATGGCCGTCAAGCCGCGTTCGCGGGCCAGCGCACCGCTGGCTTGCTGGGCCAGTCCGGAAATCCGGTTGCTGTTCTGCAACCAGTCGATGGCCTCGCTGCGGACGCGCATGTCCACGACCTCGCGGGCCGCAATGGCAACGGCCAACGTGGTGAGCAAGGCGATCAGGGACAGGAGCAGGTGGCGGATCGACATCCAGGAGCTAAGGCCTTACAGATTGCTGACACAGTCTGAGTTTAGACGCAAAGCCCAAAGCTAGAGGGGAAGGGAAAACCCTTTGTTGACCGGGGTCAAGGGAGGGCTGAATCAAGCCGCCGCCGCGCTTCTGGCGGCGGCTTTTCAGTCAGCTACGCAGGGCCGCTGCGTGATGCAGCAGATGTTCGCCGATGAAGCTGGCGATGAAGTAATAGCTGTGGTCGTAGCCGTCCTGCAGGCGCAGGGTCAGCGGGTGGCCGGCACGTTCGCAGGCCTGTTGCAGCAATTCCGGCTTGAGCTGGTCATGCAGGAACGGGTCGGCCGCGCCCTGATCCACGAGCAAGGGCAGACGCTCGGTGGCATCAGCGATGAGTTCGCAGGTATCCCAGGCTTTCCAGGCCTCGCGGTCCGGGCCAAGGTAACCGTTGAGGGCCTTCTCGCCCCATGGCACCCCAGCGGGATGAACGATGGGCGCGAAGGCCGACACCGCGAGGTAACGCCCCGGATTTTTCAGCGCGCACACCAGCGCCCCGTGGCCGCCCATCGAATGCCCGGCAATCGAGCGGCGGTCGTTCACCGGGAAGCTGGCCTCAACCAGCGCCGGCAGTTCGCTCACCACATAGTCGTACATGCGGTAGTGGCGATCGAACGGGGCTTGCGTGGCGTTGACGTAGAAGCCCGCGCCAAGACCGAAATCCCAGCCACCGGCCGGGTCGTCCGGCACGCCATCGCCGCGCGGGCTGGTGTCGGGGCAGACAATGGCAATGCCCAGTTCTGAGGCGACGCGCTGTGCGCCGGCCTTCTGCATGAAGTTCTCGTCGGTGCAGGTCAGGCCGGACAGCCAATACATCACCGGCACCGGCCCGGCTTCGGCCTGTGGCGGCAGATAGATCGCGAACACCATGTCGCAACCCAGTGTCGTGGAATGGTGGCGGATGCGCTTATGCCAGCCACCAAAGCTCTTGTTGGTGCCGACGGTTTCGAGTTGTGCGCTCATTGTCGTTATCAGAAGTGGATCACCGTGCGGATGCTCTTGCCCTCGTGCATCAGCTCAAAGGCGTGGTTGATGTCATCCAGCCCCATGGTGTGCGTGATGAAGGTGTCGAGCGGGATTTCGCCCTTCTGGGCCTGTTCGACGTAGCGCGGCAGTTCGGTGCGTCCGCGCACGCCGCCAAAGGCCGAGCCGCGCCACACGCGCCCGGTGACCAGCTGGAAGGGGCGGGTGGAGATTTCCTGCCCGGCGCCGGCCACGCCGATGATTACCGATTCGCCCCAGCCCTTGTGCGCGCATTCCAGCGCAGCGCGCATGAGTTGCACGTTGCCGACGCACTCGAAGGAGTAGTCCACGCCGCCGTCGGTGAGGTCGACGATGACCTGCTGGATCGGCTTGTCGTAGTCCTTGGGGTTCACGCAGTCGGTCGCGCCGAGCTGGCGGGCAATCTCGAATTTTTCGGGGTTGATGTCGATGGCGATGATGCGCGAGGCTTTGGCCATGGCCGCGCCGATGATTGCGGCCAGCCCGATACCGCCCAGTCCGAACACCGCTACGGTGGCCCCGGCTTCGACCTTGGCGGTGTTGAGCACCGCGCCGATGCCGGTGGTGACGCCGCAGCCGAGCAGGCACACCTTCTCCAGCGGCGCTTCCTTATTGATCTTGGCCAGCGCGATCTCGGGCAGCACGGTGTATTCCGAGAAGGTCGAGGTGCCCATGTAGTGGTAGATGGGCTTGCCGTCCTTCGAGAAGCGCGTCGTGCCGTCCGGCATCAGGCCCTTGCCCTGCGTCGAGCGGATGGCCTGACACAGGTTGGTCTTGCCCGAGGTGCAGAACTTGCAGCTGCGGCATTCCGGCGTGTACAGCGGAATGACGTGGTCGCCGACCTCCACCGAAGTCACGCCGGCGCCGACGGCCTCGACAATGCCGCCGCCTTCATGGCCCAGCACGGCTGGGAAGATGCCCTCGGGGTCATCGCCCGACAGCGTGAAAGCGTCGGTGTGGCACACGCCACTGGCGACGATGCGCACCAATACCTCGCCGGCTTGCGGCGGGGCGACGTCGATTTCGGTAATTTCCAGCGGTTGGCCGGGGCCCCAGGCGACTGCGGCACGGGATTTGATCATTGTTTGTTCTCCTGAAAGCGAAACGGGCGGCGCGGACGCCGCCCACCGTCTGAAACCTTACCGCGTCAGCCGTTGCTGGGGAAGGCGAACTGCGCCTTCTCGACGCCTCGCACCGCCCAGCGCTGGGTCATGGTCTTGCGGCGGGTGTAGAAGCGTACCGAGTCGGGGCCGTAAGCGTACAGGTCGCCGAACAGCGAGCGCTTCCAGCCGCCAAAGCTCTGGCACGCCACCGGCACCGGTAGCGGCACGTTGACGCCGACCATGCCGACCTGCACGGCATCGGTGAAATGGCGCGCGACGGCGCCGTCGCGCGTGAACACGCAGGTGCCGTTGCCGAATTCGTGCGCGTCGATCAGCGCAATGGCTTCGGCCAGGTTCTGCACGCGCACGATGGCCAGCACCGGGCCGAAGATCTCCTCCTGATAGACGCGCATGTGCGGCTTGACCTGATCGAACAGCGTGCCGCCGAGGAAGAAGCCGTCTGCATGGCCAGCCACCTTCAGCTTGCGCCCGTCGACGACCATGCTGACACCTTCCTCCGCGCCGAGGTCGATGTAGGCGCGCACCTTGTCGCGGTGCGCGCCGGTGACCAACGGGCCCATATCCAGCCCGCGTTCGACCCCGTTTCCGATGCGCAGTCCTTCGACCTTGGGCTTGAGGCGCTTGACCAGTTCGTCGCCCACCGCGTCGCCCACCGCGACGACCACCGAGATGGCCATGCAACGCTCGCCGCAGGAGCCGTAGGCTGCGCCCATGATGGCGTTCACGGCGTTGTCCAGATCGGCGTCGGGCATCACGACGGCGTGGTTCTTGGCGCCGCCGAGCGCCTGCACGCGCTTTCCGTGGGCGGTGCCGGTGCTGTAGATGTATTCGGCGACCGGCGTGGAGCCGACAAAGCTCACGGCCTTCACGCGCACATCGGTGAGCAGGATGTCGACCGCTTCCTTGTCGCCATTGACGACGTTGAACACGCCCGGCGGCAGCCCTGCCTCGGTCAGCAGTTCGGCGAGGATGCGCGCAGTGCTGGGCACCTTCTCGGACGGCTTGAGGATGAAGGTGTTGCCGCAGGCCAGCGCCATCGGGAACATCCACATCGGCACCATGGCCGGGAAGTTGAACGGCGTGATGCCAGCCACCACGCCCAACGGCGGGAACTCGGACCACGAGTCGATATCCGGACCGACGTCGCGCGAATGTTCGCCCTTGAGGAATTCCGGCGCGCCGCAGGCGTATTCCACCACCTCGATGCCGCGCGACAGCTCGCCGTGGGCATCCTCCCATACCTTGCCGTGCTCATTGACGATGGCCGCAACCACGCGGTCGGCGTTCTTCTCGAGCAGTTCCTTGTACTTGAACAGGATGCGCGCGCGCTTGAGTGGCTGCGTGGCACGCCAGGCAGGGAAGGCGTCGTGCGCCGCGGCAATAGCGCGTTCCACGGTGCCGCGCGAGGCCAGCTCGACGTTACGGGCGACCTGGCCAGAGGCCGGATTGTGCACGGCCGCTTGCCGGTCTGGGGCGCTGAAGGGCTTGCCGTTAATGTAGTGGTCGAGCGTTTCCATCCTCAGTCCTTGCGTCAGGGTTGCGGGGATGACCGGCTGTCCGCGTCATGTGCCGGGCGTTGCTTGCCCCGGCTCCGGCGGTGTCGGCCATGCCCTCAATACTGCCGCGATCAGGGTGGCCAGCGGTATTGCGAAAAATACGCCCCATAGCCCCCAGATGCCGCCGAAGACAAGTACCGCAGCGATGATCGCCACCGGATGCAGATTGACCACCTCCGAGAACAGCAGCGGCACCAGCACGTTGCCGTCGAGGAACTGGATGACGCCGTATGCACCGAGCACGTACCAGAAATGCGGCGCCAGCCCGAATTCAAAGTAAGCCACGACGGCTACCGGGGCCGTGACGACGGCCGCACCGACGTAGGGCACGATCACGGACAGGCCCACCAGCAGGGAGAGCAGCATGGCGTAGGGCAGGTCGAGCAGGGCGAAGACCACGTAGGTGACGCCCCACACGATCAGGATCTCGATGAACTTGCCGCGCACATAGCTGCCGATGCCGGTCTCGACGTCGGCCCACACGTGGTTGACCAGACTGCGCTCGCTCGGCAGGAACAGCAGGAACCACGCGACGATGCGCTCCTTGTCCTTGAGCATGAAGAACACCAGCAGCGGCACCAGGACGAGATAGACCAGGAACGTGATGAAGTGCACCGCAGAGGTCAGTGACAGCACGACGATGCGCTGGCCGAAGGCGGTGATGTTGTTGCGGATCGAGGCCAGCAGATCGAATACCTGCTGGTCGGAGAAAATCTGCGGATAACGCTCGGGCAGGTGCAGCGCGACATCCTGCAGCTGCGAAGCAATGGCCGGGAGCTCGCGTGCCAACTGGCCGACCTGGCCAGCCAGCAGCGGAATCAGCAGCAGCATGGTGGCGACGAACAGGCTCAAAAACAGGCAGAAAACCAGCACGACGGCGATCGAGCGTCGTGCGCCGTGACGCACCAGCACGCGCACTACGCCTTCAAGCAGGTAAGCGAGGATGACACTGGCAATGAGCGGTGCCAGCAGGTGCCCGGCGAACAGCGCAATGCCCACGCCAATGAGCAACACCAGCGCGAGGACGACAACCTGCGGGTCCGAGAAGTGGCGGTTGAACCAGGTCTGGAGATACTGAAACACAAGCGGGCCTCCGTTCGGCGGGCGTTGTGGCTGCCCTGTCGATCAGCCGCGCCGGCTCACCAGAGCTGCCACCACGGGCGATTCTCTTCAGGCCCGCCGTGGAAATACGTGCTGTCGGGGAAGCTTGCCTTGATGACGCGCGCCGTGTCGTCGCGCAGGTCGGTCAAGCCCATCGAGTCGTAGCTCTGCATCATGATGAACAGGGCTTCTTCGATGGCCGGTGCGTCGGGATAGCCCCTGACTGCGGCCTGAGCGCGGTTCACAGCGGCGACATAGGCGCCTCGACGCTGGTAATAGCGGGCGACGTGCACCTCGTGCTGCGCCAGTGCGTTGACCAGATAGCGCATGCGCTGAATGGCGTCCGGCGTGTAGCGGCTTTCGGGGAAGCGTGTGATCAGCTCGTTGAAAGTATCGAAGGCTTCCTGGGCGCCCTTGGGGTCGCGCTCGGACAGATCCTGGTTCGAGATGAAGCCGAGCAGCCCCAGGTTTTCGTTGAAGTTCACCAAACCCTTCAGGTAGAAGGCGTAATCAACGTTCGGGTGGTTCGGGTGCAGGCGAATGAAGCGGTCGGCTGCGGCCAGCGCCATCTCGCGTTCGTTGGTCTTGTAGTAGGCGTAGGCGACCTCGATCTGGGCCTGTTGCGCAAAGCGCCCGAAGGGATAGCGGGCCTCGAGCTTCTCGAGCAGCTCGATGGCGCGATCGTAGCCACCTTCGGTCATCGCGGAGCGCGCCTCGGCGTGAATGCGCTGAGCACTCCAGCCAACCGTCTCGTCAACCTGTTCGGGCAGCATGCCGCAGCCGGCTGCCAGCACTACCGAGATAACGGCTAAACTGCGCAACACCTTCATAAGTCCCGCCATTGTTGATTGCACCCGCGTGAAAAGGTCCGTCGATTATAGCTCAGAGGTTGCGGCGGATTCGTGCCGCGAACTGGAGATTCCTGCCTCCTGTGCAGGATTGCGGCTGGACCGCGCACTTGCGCAACTCTACCCCGAGCATTCCCGCACCCGCCTGCAAGCCTGGCTGAGGGACGGGCACGTGCTGCTTGATGGTGGCGCGCGTGATGCCAAGCACAAGGTCTGGGGTGGTGAACGCCTGTCCATTGCCGAGCCCGAGCCGCAGGCTGTGCTGGCCGAGCAGCCCGAGGACATCGCGCTGGACGTGGTGTTCGAAGACGATCAACTCATCGTGCTGAACAAGTCGGCCGGACTGGTTGTGCATCCGGGCAGCGGCAACTGGAGCGGCACTTTGCTCAACGCGCTGCTGCATCACGCGCCCTCGCTCGAGAACGTGCCGCGCGCCGGCATCGTGCATCGGCTCGACAAGGAAACCAGCGGTCTGATGGTGGTGGCGAAAACGCTCACCGCGCAGACCGATCTTGTGCGTCAGCTGCAGGCCCGCAGTGTCAGTCGGCACTATCTCGCATTGGTGCACGGGACGGTGTTGCGCGCGGGCAGCATCGACGCGCCGATCGGCCGGCATCCGCAGCAACGCACCAAGATGGCAGTGGTCGACGGCGGGCGCGAGGCGCGTACGCACTACACCATCCGTCAGCGCTTTTCCGCCGCGACGCTCGTCGAGTGCCGACTCGAGACCGGGCGTACGCATCAGATCCGTGTCCATATGGCGAGCATCGGCCACACCTTGGTGGGTGATCCCGTCTATGGCCGCCGCAAGTGCGGTCAGGCGCTGCTCGACGCATTTTCGCGGCAGGCCTTGCACGCCTATCGTCTTGGCTTGCTGCACCCGCACAGTCACGAGCCGATGCAGTGGGAAGCGCCGCTGCCGCAGGATTTCGCTCAGCTGCTGGAGCAGTTGTCGATGCAGGAGTCGCTCGCATGAGCATGCCGGCCGAATGGATCGTTCCTGATTGGCCGGCTCCTCGGGGCGTGCAGGCGCTCGTCACCACACGCTGCGGCGGCGTCAGCAGTGCTCCCTACGCCGGCCTCAATCTGGCTACTCATGTTGATGACGCAAGCGCGTCGGTGGAGTGCAATCGACGCCTGCTTGCCGCGCATTTGCCAGGTAATCCGGTGTGGCTCGAGCAGGTGCATGGCACGGATGTCGTGCGTGCCGACGCAGCGGAGCCCGGCGCAACGGCCGATGCGGCCTTTACGCGCCGGCCCGGTGTGGTGTGCGCGGTGCTGACGGCCGATTGCCTGCCGGTGTTGTTTTGCGACCGCGAAGCTCAGGTTGTCGCGGCTGCGCATGCCGGCTGGCGCGGCTTGCTGGGCGGAGTGCTCGAACGTACGGTGACTGCAATGGATATGCCGCCCGATCGGCTGATGGCCTGGCTCGGGCCGGCCATCGGACCGTCTGCCTTTGAGGTCGGCAGTGAAGTGCGTGATGCTTTCGTGGAACACGATGCGGCCGCGACCGCGGCATTCGTGCCGGGGCAGGGTGCGGGTAAGTGGATGGCGGATATCTATGCGCTGGCGCGCCTGCGGCTGGCGGCTGCCGGAGTCGGGCAGGTGTTCGGCGGGGAGCTGTGCACGGTGTCCGATCGCGCGCGCTTCTATTCCTATCGGCGCGACGGCGTCACCGGCCGTTTTGCGTCGATGGTGTGGCTTGATCCGGCGACCGGGCGTTATTGATCGCTGTCGGTTTCGACGCCGTCGCGCGAGTGGGTGGCTTCTTCGGCTTCATGGCGCGCCTTGGCGCGGCGTCGCGCCGGCGTGCCGAAGATCCACAGAAACAGGGCAAGGGGGCCGAGGCCGCCGAAGATGAAGGTCAGCACGCCGCCGACCGGATTCGGGTGGACGACCGAGACCATCAGGACGACGTACATCCAGCCGATGGCGATGAGGTACATGGGGCGACATTGTAGTCCCGAAGCCGCAGCCTTGCGGATCGGACGGAGAGCGAAATGAGTGATCGCGACAACACGCAGCTGGCAGCCCTGTTCGGTGAAATGAGCCGGGCTGCGCTGGCGATGATGCAGGGCCTGCGCGATTCGCCGGAGGGCGCTGCGTCCGCCGCCGCGGAGATGACAGCGCTGCAGAGCGAGCATGCCGGCCGTCACGCCGCCTTGTGGCAAAGCATGCTCGGGCGCAAACCGGGTGACACGAGCGAGCCCGTGATTCGCCCGCCGGCGGGCGACCGCCGGTTCGCGGCGGCGCAGTGGTCGGAGAGCCCGTTCCACGACTATCTTCGACAGGCCTACCTGCTCAACGCCGAGTACGCCATGCGTGCGGCCGATGCGCTGCCGATGGCCGATGCCCGCAGCAAGGGGCGCTTGCTCTACATGACGCGGCAGGTGGTGGAGGCGATGGCGCCGTCGAACTTCGCGGCGACCAATCCCGAGTTCATTCAGACCGCGCTCGACACCAACGGCGAGAGCATCACACGCGGCATCGCCAACCTGCTGGGCGACCTGCACAAAGGCCGCATCTCGATGACCGACGAGAGTGCCTTCGCGGTCGGGCGCAATCTGGCCGTCACGCCAGGCACGGTGATCCACGAGAACGGCCTGATGCAGCTGATCCAGTACGTGCCGGCCACCGCCAAAGTGGCCTCGCGCCCCTTGCTGATCGTGCCGCCGTGCATCAACAAGTACTACATCCTCGACCTGTCGCCCGAGAGCTCGTTCGTGCGTTTTGTCGTGGAGCAGGGCTTCACCGTGTTCATGATCTCGTGGAAGAGCGCCGGCCCGGAGCAGGCCCAGTTGGGCTGGGACGACTACGTGGAGTCCGGGGTGCTTGAAGCGCTGGATGTCGTGCGCGACGTTGCCCGCGTGGAGGACCCCAACGTGCTGGGCTTTTGCATCGGTGGCACCCTGCTGGCGAGCGCGCTTGCAGTCGCTGCGCAGCACGGGCGCGGTGCGGTAGCTTCAGTCACGCTGATGACGACGCTGCTTGATTTCGCCGAAGCCGGTGAGCTGGGCTGCCTGGTTGACGAAGCCTCGCTCACTCAGCGCGAACAGGCCATCGGGGCAGGCGGGGTGATGCGCGGTGGCGAACTGGCGGGCGTGTTCGCGTCGCTGCGCGCCAACGACCTGATCTGGTCCTATGTGGTCGGTAATTACCTCAAGGGCGCAACGCCGCCGGCCTTCGATCTGCTGTACTGGAACGCCGACAGCACCAACCTGCCGGGTCCGTTCGCGACGTGGTATCTGCGCAACATGTACCTCGACAACGCACTGCGCGAGCCGGGACGCCTGCGTATCCTCAGTACAAGTGTGGACCTGGGTCTGATCAAGTCGCCGGCTTACTTGCTGGCAACCGCCGAGGATCACATCGTGCCGTGGCGCGGGGCTTACGCTTCGCGCAGCGTGCTCGGTGGCGACACGACTTTCGTGCTGGGCGCCAGCGGCCATATTGCCGGCGCCATCAATCCGGCCGCGCGCAACCGGCGCAGTTATCGCGTTGGCGCCCACGTCGGCGATGACGCGCAGGCCTGGCTGGACGCCAGCGTCGAGCAGCCCGGCAGTTGGTGGCTACACTGGATCGAGTGGTTGCGTGATTTCGGCGGGCCGTCTGTGACGGCGCGGAAAAAGCCCGGAAACGCCCGATTCCGGCCCGTTGAGGCGGCGCCGGGACGTTATGTGAAAGAGCGGGCCTGAAGAGCGGTTCGCGCAAGTGCCGGCCGTGTCCGACGTCCGGCTCTAAAGGAGGAGCAAAATGACACGAGTAGCTCTTGTAACCGGCGGTATGGGTGGTCTGGGCGAGGCGATCTGCATCAAGCTCGCGGCGCTTGGCTATCGCGTGGTGACGACGTATTCGCCGGCCAACACCAAGGCTGAGGAATGGCTCAAAAGCATGCAGAACATGGGCTACGGCTTTCGCGGCTTCGAGTGCGACGTGTCCGACTACGATTCGTGTCAGACCTGCGTGGAAGAAGTCACCAAGGGCGTCGGTCCGGTAGACGTGCTGATCAACAATGCCGGCATCACCCGCGACATGACCTTCCGCAAGATGGGGCGGGCGGATTGGGATGCGGTGATCCGCACCAACCTCGACAGCGTGTTCAACATGACCAAGCATGTCATCGAGGGCATGGTCGAGCGACGCTGGGGCCGCATCATCAACGTCTCCTCGGTCAATGGTCAGAAGGGCGCCTTCGGCCAGACCAACTATTCAGCCGCGAAGGCCGGCGTGCATGGCTTCACCAAGGCGCTGGCGCTGGAAGTGGCGCGCTCGAGCGTGACCGTGAATACCATTTCTCCGGGCTACATCGGCACCAAGATGGTGACCTCCATCCCGCAGGAAATCCTCGATTCGAAAATCCTCCCGCAGATTCCGCTGGGCCGTCTCGGCAAGCCCGAGGAAATCGCCGGTCTGGTGGCCTATCTGGCGTCGGAAGAGGCTGCGTTCGTGACCGGGGCCAACATTTCGATCAACGGCGGTCAGCACATGTTCTGAGCCGTGATGGCGGGCGCTGCGGCTGCGTTCGTAGGCCCGCCAAAAGTTTTTGCAGTGCAGCGCAGAAACTTTCTGTGGTTATAATCCTCTGCATGTTGTGGATGATGCGACGCCGCATTTTTGGCTGACGGTCATCTTTCGAACGTGTTTATCACTACGCAGGGGGTTCGTCATGGCAACGAGAATTGCGCTGGTTACCGGCGCCATGGGTGGTCTCGGTACGGCAATCTGTCAGGCGCTGGCGCATGACGGCTTTACGGTGGTTGCCAACTGCCTGCCCGGTTATGAGCAGAAGGACGCCTGGTTGGCCGAGCAGGCTGCGCTGGGCTTCAAGTTCGCCGCGGCCGAGGGCGACGTTTCGGACTACGACTCGTGCGCTGCGATGGTTGCCAACATCGAATCCGAAGTCGGGGCCATCGACGTGCTCGTGAATAACGCCGGCATCACCCGCGACAAGTTTTTCCCGAAGATGGAAAAGCCGATGTGGGACGCGGTGATCAATACCAACCTGAACAGCCTCTTCAATGTCACCCATCACATTTCGGCCAAAATGGCCGAGCGTGGCTGGGGGCGCATCATCAACATCTCGTCGGTGAACGGCGTCAAGGGGCAGGCCGGGCAGACCAACTATTCGACTGCCAAGGCCGGCGTGCTGGGCTTCACCAAGGCGCTGGCCTCGGAGCTGGCCACCAAGGGTGTCACCGTAAATGCGATTGCGCCGGGCTACGTCGCCACCGAAATGGTGATGGCGATCCGCGACGACATCCGTCAGGCCATCACCGATTCCGTGCCGATGAAGCGTCTCGGCAAGCCCGAGGAGATCGGTGCCCTGTGTGCCTATCTGGCGTCCGATCTGGCCGGATACATGACAGGCGCCACGCTGAATATAAACGGTGGTTTGCACATGTCCTGAGCGCCCGTTCAGGCGTTGGCACGCACACCAAACCCCGCGGCAACGCGGGGTTTTTCGTTCGGCGCGCTATAATCGCCGGCAATCGTCAGAAATTCCGCCAACGCCGAGGAGAGCAGCGAGCATGGCCGACAAGATGCGACTCATCAAGAAGTACCCCAACCGCCGTCTGTATGACACTCGCACGAGTTCCTACATCACATTGGCCGACGTAAAGCAGCTGGTGCTGGAGCGCGAGGAGTTCCAGGTGGTCGATGCCAAGTCGGCCGAAGATCTGACGCGCGCGATCCTGCTGCAGATCATTCTCGAAGAAGAGGCCGGTGGTTCGCCGATGTTCACCAGCGATCTGCTGTCGCAGATGATCCGCTTCTATGGCAATGCCACCCAGGGCGTGATGGGCAAGTACCTCGAGAACAACATCAAGGCCTTCACCGACATGCAGGCCAAGTTGCAGGATCAGGCGCGCTCGATGTACGGCGACAACAGCGCGATCAGCCAGGACATGTGGGCGCAGTTCATGAACTTTCAGGGGCCGGCGCTCAACAGCGTGATGGGCGCCTACCTCGATCAGAGCAAGAAGATGTTCGAGCAGATGCAACAGCAGATCGAGAGCCAGACCCGCAACATGTTTACTGGCTTCCCGTTCCCCAACTACACCCAGCCTGCGTCCGGTGACGACGACAAGTCTGGCGACAAGAAATGATGCCGGCTGCATCGAGCAGCCGATAAGAGTAGCGATCAAATGACCCGAATCATTCAACGGGACGTGCCGCGTGTCGGTTTCGTCTCCCTCGGCTGTCCGAAAGCGACCGTCGATTCCGAAAACATCCTGACGCGGCTGCGCGCCGAGGGCTATGAGCTTTCGGCTAGCTACGAAGACGCCGATGTCGTCGTGGTGAATACCTGCGGTTTCATCGATGCCGCGGTCGAGGAATCGCTCGACGCGATCGGCGAGGCGCTTGCCGAGAACGGCAAGGTCATCGTCACCGGTTGTCTCGGTGCCAAGGAAGGCGTGGTGCAGACGGCGCATCCGCAGGTGCTTGCAGTCACCGGCCCGCACGCCACGGAAGAGGTGATGCAGGCTATCCACACGCATCTGCCCAAGCCGCACGATCCGTTCATTGATCTGGTGCCGCCGCAAGGCGTGCGTCTGACGCCGAACCATTACGCCTATCTGAAGATTTCCGAAGGCTGTAACCATCGTTGCAGCTTCTGCATCATTCCGTCGATGCGCGGTGATCTGGTCAGCCGTCCGATCCACGATGTCATGAAGGAAGCCGAGGCGCTGGTCGATGCCGGCGTGAAGGAAATCCTCGTGGTGTCCCAAGACACCAGCGCCTATGGCGTGGACGTGCGCTACCGCACCGGTTTCTGGAACGGCCGCCCGCTCAAGACGCGGCTGCTGGAACTGGCCAACGCGTTGGGCGATCTGGGCGTGTGGATACGCATGCACTACGTGTATCCGTATCCCAGCGTCGACGACCTGATTCCGCTGATGGCCGAGGGCAAGATCCTGCCGTATCTGGATATCCCGTTCCAGCACGCCAGCCCGCGCATCCTCAAGGCCATGCGTCGCCCAGCCAGTTCCGAAAACGTGCTCAACCGCATCCGCAAGTGGCGCGAGATCTGTCCGGATCTGACGATCCGTTCGACCTTCATCACCGGCTTCCCCGGCGAGACCGAAGCGGATTTCCAGGAGCTGCTGCAGTTTCTCGCCGAAGCCGAACTGGATCGCGTTGGCGCCTTCTCGTATTCGCCGGTCGAAGGTGCTACGGCCAACGAGCTGGCCGACCCGGTGCCGGAAGAGCTGCGCGACGAGCGCCGCATGCGTCTGATGGCCTTCCAGGAAGACATCTCGACGCAGCGTCTGGAGCGCTGGATCGACCGTGAAATCGATGTGCTGGTGGACGACATCGACGAGGAGGGCGCCATCGCACGCTCCTGTGCGGATGCGCCGGAGATTGACGGCACCGTCATCATTCCTGACGGCGAGCACCTCGAAATCGGCGAATTTGCCCGCGTGCGCATCACCGACTGCGATGTGCACGACCTCTACGCCAAGCCTGTCTGACGGAGTCTTCTGCCGCCCATGTATGAGTCCTCGCTGACCGCCCGCCAGGATGGACGCCCGATCATCGGGCTGGCGCTCGGCAGCGGCGCGGCGCGGGGGTGGGCACACATCGGTGTGCTTGCTGAGCTGGAGAAAGAAGGCATCCGCCCGGACGTGGTGTGTGGCTGCTCAATCGGCGCGCTGGTAGGCGCCGCCTATGTTTCCGGCAAGCTGTCGGAGCTTGGCGAATGGGTGTCCGCGCTCAACTGGCACGACGTGGTCGGCATGCTCGATCTGAGCTTCCGCGGCGGCCTGATTCGCGGCGAGAAGGTGCTGCAGCATTGCGCACAGCACTTCTTCGTGGACGACTTCGCTGCCGTCGATCGTCCTTTTGCATGTGTCGCCACCGAGCTTGCCTCGGGGCGTGAGGTGTGGCTGCGCGACGGCAAATTGGCCGACGCGGTACGCGCCTCCATCGCCCTGCCGGGGCTGTTCTCACCCGTCGAACGCAACCATCGCGTGTTGGTCGATGGCGGGCTGGTCAATCCAGTGCCCGTATCGCTGTGTCGTGCGCTGGGCGCGGAAATCGTGATTGCGGTCGAGCTCGGCTCCGGCCTGGTCGGGCGAGCCCATGGCAAGGCGCTGGCCAAGGTCATTGCGCCTGCAGAGGAAAGTCTCGCCGGCAAGCTGCTGGGTAGACTGCGTCGCGGCACCGCCAACGTGGACGATGTGCTTGAGGGCATGCCGTCTCTTGCCGACGTCGTGGCTTCGAGCATCAACATCATGCAGATGCGCATTGCACGCAGTCGCCTGGCAGGCGAGCCGGCCGATGTGCTGATTTCCCCGCGCGTGGCCCAACTCGACATGATGGAATTTCACCGTGCAAGCGAAGCCATTGCCGAAGGGCGTGAAGCTGTCGTGCGCGTGCGCGAGCCGCTGATGCATGCACTGGGAAGGAGCTGATCGCGTGAGTCACGACAAACTGATCCTGCGCCTTGCCGACATCGTCGGCGTCGAGCATGTGCTGACTGAAACTTTGGCCAAGCAGCCCTGGCTCAGCGACTGGCGCGGGCGTTACACCGGTGAAGCGTTGGCGGTCGCGTTTCCGCAAGCTACGAGTGAGGTCGCTGAGGTTGTGCGCGCCTGTGTTGAGGCCGGGGTGGCCATCGTTCCGCAGGGGGGCAACACCGGCTTGTGCGGTGGGGCTACGCCGCTGCGCAACGGACACTCGGTGGTCGTCAATCTGTCGCGCATGAAGCGGGTGAGAGCAGTGGACGCTGCCAACAATGCTCTGATTGTCGAGGCCGGCTGCACGCTTGCCAGCGTGCAGTCGATCGCCGAGCAGCATGACCGTCTGTTTCCGCTGTCGCTCGCCTCTGAGGGCAGCTGCGAAATTGGTGGCAATCTGTCGACCAATGCCGGCGGTGTGCAGGTGCTGCGCTACGGCAACACGCGCGAACTCGTGCTTGGCGTCGAGGTGGTGCTGCCGGACGGGCGTGTGTGGGACGGTTTGCGCGCACTGCGCAAGGACAACACCGGCTATGACCTGAAGCAGCTGTTCATCGGCGCTGAAGGTACCTTGGGGATTGTCACGGCGGTGGCGCTGAAGCTGTTCCCGCGACCGCGTGCGCGCGCCACGGCCTGGGTCGATGTGCCCGACCCCGCGGCGGCGGTCGCCTTGCTGCGGGCGGTGCAGTCGCGTTGCGGTGACCGCGTGACCGCCTTCGAGATCGTCGGCCGTGAGGCGCTGCAGCTCGTTCTCAAGCACATTCCCGACGTGCGTTCGCCCTTTCCCGAAGTGGGCGAGTGGGCCGTGCTGATCGAACTGTCGGACATGATCTCGTCCGACGGCTTGAACGAGTTGCTCGAAGGCGCATTGGCCGAGGCCTTTGAGGCTGGCCTGGTGCGCGACGCCGTGATCGCGCATAGCAGCCCTCAAGCTCAGGCGCTATGGGCTTTGCGCGAGAACATTTCCGAGGCGCAGCGCATCGAGGGCGTCAGCATCAAGCACGACATCGCCGTGCCGGTAAGCCGCGTTGCGGAGTTTCTGGAGCGGGCGGGGCAGTCACTGATCGCACGTTGGCCGGATGCACGCATTGTTGCTTTCGGCCATATCGGCGACGGTAATCTGCACTACAACCTGTCCAAGGCGGATGTGCTGGAGAACCCCGATTTCATTGCGCGTACGCCTGAAATCAACCGCGTTGTTCATGACCTAGTCGATGCGCTGGGCGGGTCGATTTCGGCCGAGCACGGCCTGGGGCAGCTCAAGCGCGATGAGATCACGCTGTATCGCAGTGAAGTCGAGCTGGAAATGATGCGCGCCATCAAGCGCACTTTCGACCCTCAGGGGCTGATGAATCCAGGCAAGGTGGTGTGATCGCAATTCGTCAGAAACAAGCTTTACACCCTGCAGGTCGGCCCCTATAATGCGCGCTCTTTCGCCGTCGGGGGTATAGCTCAGCTGGGAGAGCGCTTGCATGGCATGCAAGAGGTCAGCGGTTCGATCCCGCTTACCTCCACCATAGAAAGACTAGGTCCCCATCGTCTAGAGGCCTAGGACACTACCCTTTCACGGTAGGTACCGGGGTTCGAATCCCCGTGGGGACGCCAGACAAGGCGACACGCAATGCGCGGGTCGCACAAGCCGGCAAAGCGCTTGCCGGTGAGCAGTTCAAAAGCGCGGAGTGGTAGTTCAGTTGGTTAGAATACCGGCCTGTCACGCCGGGGGTCGCGGGTTCGAGTCCCGTCCACTCCGCCAACGTTTTGCCTGTATCGCGTGATTGCCTTTAGCGCGCGGTGCTTGCGGGAGGTAGCCTCTCTCGCTATAATCGCGGGCTTCGGTTCGGGGGTATAGCTCAGCTGGGAGAGCGCTTGCATGGCATGCAAGAGGTCAGCGGTTCGATCCCGCTTACCTCCACCAACCGAAATGCTGTCCCCATCGTCTAGAGGCCTAGGACACTACCCTTTCACGGTAGGTACCGGGGTTCGAATCCCCGTGGGGACGCCAACACAGCGATGCGCATTGGCGGGTCGCACAAGTCGGCAAAGCGCTTGCCGGCAACTAGTTCGAAAGCGCGGAGTGGTAGTTCAGTTGGTTAGAATACCGGCCTGTCACGCCGGGGGTCGCGGGTTCGAGTCCCGTCCACTCCGCCAACCGTTTCAAGGAGCCGATCGGCTCCTTTTTTCGTTTACCGGCCTGCTGCCCGGTTTGGTATTACGTCGCCCGACCGCTAGAATGCCCGCCTCTCCCCGTGGTTCAATGGATAGAACGAGCGCCTCCTAAGCGCTAGATCTGGGTTCGATTCCCGGCGGGGAGACCACCTCGGTGCTCATGCACCCCATCTCTTTAGAAGTCCCCCATTCATGCCGCTGCTGACTCTCGAAAACGCCTGCCTTGCCTTCGGTCACGTCGATCTGCTTGACCGCGCTACGTTCCAGCTCGACATGGGCGAACGCGTGGCGCTGATTGGCCGCAACGGCACCGGAAAGTCGAGTTTGCTACGGGCGGTTGCCGGGCAGGCCACGCTGGACGACGGCTTGCTGTGGCGTGAGCCTGGCTTACGGGTGGCCTATGTTCCGCAGGAGCCCGAATTCAGCCTCGATCAGGACGTCTTCGCCGCCGTGGCTGAGGGCCTGGGCGAGATCGCCCGCACGCTGGTGGCCTATCACGATCTGATGCAGAACCTGGGCAATGCGCCAGACGATGCGGCCATGGAGCGTCTTGAGGTCCTGCAGCATGAGATCGAGGCCGCGAACGGCTGGCGGCTCAATCAGCGTGTTGAAGAGGTGCTGCTGCGTGTCGGTCTCGATGGCGCGGCCCGGGCAGATGCGCTCTCCGGTGGCGGCATCAAGCGCGTGGCGCTGGCGCGTGCGCTGGTGTCCGAGCCAGAACTGCTGTTGCTGGATGAGCCGACCAACCACCTGGATCTGGACGGCATTCTCTGGCTCGAAAATCTGATCCGCGATTTTCGCGGGGCAGTCGTCGTGATTACCCACGATCGGGTCTTCCTGGACAGCGTCGCGACGCGCATCGTCGAACTCGACCGCGGACGGCTGACGAGTTACCCCGGCCGCTTCGCCGAGTACCTGCTGCGCAAGGAAGAAGAGCTCGAAACCGAAGCCAAGGCCAACGCCCGTTTCGACAAGATGCTGGCGCAGGAAGAGGTCTGGATTCGCAAGGGCGTCGAGGCGCGGCGTACCCGCAACGAGGGGCGTGTGCGCCGCCTCGAAGCGCTGCGCGGTGAGCGTTCGGCGCGGCGGGACCGGCTCGGCAACGTCAAGCTGGCGGTCGATCAGGGCGAGCGCAGCGGCCAGATGGTGGCCGAACTGCACGACGTGACCAAGGCCTTCGGCGACAAGGTGGTGGTGCGCGATTTCTCGACGCGTATCCTGCGCGGCGACCGCATCGGCCTGATCGGCCCGAACGGCGCGGGCAAGACGACTCTGCTCAAGCTGATTCTCGGAGGCCTGGAGCCGGATGCCGGCGAAGTGCGCCGTGGCACGCGGCAGACCGTGGCTTACTTTGACCAGATGCGTGAGCAGCTAGACCCCGATCTGCCGCTGACCGAGGTGATCAGCCCGGGCTCGGACTTCATCGAGATCGGCAACGAGAAGAAGCACGTCATCGGCTATCTGGGCGACTTCCTGTTCGCGCCGCAGCGGGCGCGCTCACCGGTCAAGTCGCTGTCCGGTGGCGAGCGCAATCGCCTGCTGTTGGCGCGCTTGTTTGCGCGGCCGGCCAACGTGCTGGTGCTTGACGAGCCGACCAACGACCTCGACATCGAAACCCTGGATCTGCTGGAAGATCTGCTGGCCAACTATGACGGAACGCTGTTCCTGGTCAGCCACGACCGGGCCTTTCTCGACAACGTGGTTACCCAGGTCATTGCCTACGAGGGCGATGGACGCTGGGGCGAGTATGCAGGCGGCTATGCAGACTGGATGCGGGTGAAGTCGGCAGGTAGAGCTGATGCCGCTCCGGCCAAAACGGGGCGCGGTGAGCCGGCCGTCGAAGCGGCCAAGCCGCAAGAGCCCAAGCGTGCAGTCAAATTGTCGTTCAACGACAAGCGTGAGCTTGAGACATTGCCGCAGCGCATTTCCGCTCTGGAGTCCGAGCAGGCCGCGCTGCATGCCCGGCTGGCCGACCCTGCCTTGTACCAGGGCGCGCCGGAAGAGGTGACAAGTGTGAAAGCTCGCCTGGATGTACTGGAAGTCGAGCTGGAGGAGGCGATGAGCCGCTGGGTGGATCTCGAGTCGCGCGCGGGCGGCTGACCCGTTTCAGCTCTCGTCGGCCGCGTTCCACTGTTCGATCACTTCGATCGGCACTTCCAGCCTTTCGAGCAATTGATTGCGCCCGACCGGCAGCAGATGCAGCAGGTCGTTGAAGATCTCGTGCAGCACCGGGCTCTGCCAGCCTTCCTGCGCGAAGTGTCGGGCGAAATCGATGGCCAGCGCGACATTGCGCACCCGCGGGTTGCTGCCGTTGGCTTCATCCATCAGCGTGACGAGCAGCGCGGGCAGATGCCAGGCGTGTGCCAGCCCGATCTGGATGTCGCGCTCGGTGCACCCTAATACCGCGTGCTCGGCAACGATGGTGCGCGTGCCGGGATGTTGCTTGTGATAGTCGCGGATCTGTTCGGCCAGCACTGGCGCAAATACCCAAAGCAATACTTCGCAGGCCGGCCGGAGCAAGGTGGCCAGTGCGACTTCGTCTACGTCGATGTCGTGACGCAGGATCGCCCAGTCGCGGGCCAGATGCGCGGCCCGGCGCACCCAGCCGAATACGTGTAGCGCTTCGATCAGGGCTGCGGGGCGCTCGGCGAGCCGTTCCTCAACGGTCGGCAGCTCGCCGAAGGCCTCAAAGAACGGCCCGATTCCCATCATCATGATGGCGCGATCGAGCGTCGTGATGTCGTGGTTGCGCAGGCGGCCGCGATGGCGTTCCAGCCAGATGATGAGACGGATGGCGAACAGCGGGTCGCCGAGCACCACCCCGGCGAGATGGCGTGCGTTCACGGCGTCCTGATTCTCGCGCATGGCGTCTAACTGACGGGCAGTCTGCCGCAGTACGGGAAGCTCCTGTACGGCGAGGAAGTCCACGTAGGCCTGGGCGGAGCTCAGGGGTTTTTCGAGTATGCTCATTCGGACATGCCGCCTCGCTGGTATGCGGACGATTATGGACAGTCCGGCGACAAAACTGAAGCGGCGGATGCTCCGGGGCTTGTGGCTATAATCGTTTCCAGCCGTCGCTTTGGGCGGGAAGAAGGAGAACTTGCGGATGAGCGCAACATTCAGGGCTTATGTGATTTCCCAGGATGAAGATCGCAAAGTTTCGGGAAAGCTGACTTCACTTGGGCCGGAAGCGCTCGACCCGGGTGAGGTGACCATCCGCGTTAGCTATTCCGGAATCAATTACAAGGATGCCCTGGCCGCGACCGGTACCGGAAAGATCATCCGTCGCTTCCCCTGTGTGGGCGGCATCGACATGGCTGGCATCGTCGAGCACAGCAGCGATGATCGTTTCAAGGCGGGCGACCAAGTCATCGCGACGAGTTTCGATATCGGCGTGGCACATCATGGCGGTTTCGCAGAGCTGGCCCGCGTGCCGGCCGACTGGGTGGTCAAGCTGCCGGTCGGACTGGATCTGTTCGAATCGATGGCGCTGGGCACCGCCGGCTTTACAGCGGCATTGGCCGTAGTGCGCATGGAGGCCTCTGGTCTCGCGCCCGCCAATGGCCCGGTCCTGGTTACCGGCGCGACCGGAGGCGTTGGCGGGCTGGCCATCGACATGCTCGCTGGTCGCGGATACGAGGTGGCTGCGCTCACCGGCAAGGCCGACGAGGCGGAATATCTGAATGGCCTCGGCGCAAGCACCATCCGCCTGCGCGACGAGATCGACTTCGACAAGACGCGCCCGCTCGAAGCGGGTGAATGGGCCGGGGCAGTCGATAACGTAGGCGGCCAGGTCCTGCACTGGGTGCTGGCCACCATGAAGCTTGGCGGCCCGGTTGCCAGCATCGGCAATGCGGCGGACTTTCGCATCAACACGACGGTATTTCCCTTCATTCTGCGGGGCGTAAGTCTGCTCGGGATCGATTCGGCCAACGCCGGCTTCCCACTGCGTCAGCAGGTTTGGGATCGGCTCGCGGCGGATCTGAAGCCGCGGCATCTGCGCCGCGTGACGCGTGAGATCGGCCTCGACGAGTTGCCTGAAGCGTTTGACGATTTCATTGCCGGCAAGGTCAAGGGGCGCACCGTCGTGCGCATCGGTGCCTGACGGGGGGCGGATGAGCGAAACACTGGAAAACCTGCCCCGACTGTTGATCGTTGATGATTCGCGCATGGTGCGCGCGAGCATCATCAAACAGATCCGTGGCCGCTTCGAATGCCGCGAGGAATCCGACGGCGAATCAGCCTGGGAAACTTTGCTGATCGATTCGGGCATCGAGGTCGTGATCACCGACATCGGCATGCCGCGGCTCGACGGCTTCGGACTGATCGAACGCTTGCGTTCGTCCCGCATTCCGCGTCTTCAGAAGCTCCCGGTCATCGTCATTTCCGGCGATGAGGACGACCAGCCGCGCGAACGTGCTCGTCAGCTGGGCGCCAACGACTTCATCACCAAGGGCATCGGCACGGCGGAGCTGGTGGCTCGACTGGAATCGCTGAGCAAGCTCGGGCAGACCAGCCGGGAGCTTGAGGCGAGCCGAGAAGCGCTGGCCAATCAAAGCCCGGTTGACCCGACTTCGGGCCTCGCGACGCGTTCCTATCTGAACTGGCGCGGGAGTCAGGATCTGGCGCTGGCACGGCGCAACCATGGCGGCATCAGCGTGATGGTGGTCGAGATCGACGAGTTTGCCGCCCTGGAGGTGTCGCGCGGCGCCGAGATGGCGAACCTCATCGCACGCCGTCTGCGCGGCATCCTGGCGAACAAGGTGCGTCACGAGGACACCGTCAGCGAACTCGCGGCGGGCCGTTTTGCTGTGCTTGCGCCCTTGTCCGACATGGTGGCCAGTTGCGCCTTCGCGCTGCGCTTGCAGACGGCGATCGACAAGCTCGTGATGACCTATCGCGACGAGAAGATCCGCATCGGCGTGTCGGTCGGTGTGGCCAGCTCATACGTCGATGGCCTGATGTCGCTCGAAGAGATCATCGAGCTTGCCATCGAGCGTGTCGCACAGGCCCAGACGGCCGGTGGGCGTCGTGTCGTCGGCCGGAACGGGGAGGTTACTCGCGAGGTCGTCGAGGGCCTGTTGCGTAACGTGGTCAGCATCGATCAGGTACTCGGTCGGCTGCGCCTGGGCGACGAAGAAGGTCTGGCCGAGCGCGTGCCGGAGATCATCGCCACCCTCATGCCGCTGCTGGCGCGCATCGAGGCTCAGACAGGGGTGGGCATTCCGATCGGGCCGCTCGAGGCCTTGATGCACGGCCAGGAAGGCAAGAACAACAGCAGGGAGTGAATCCGGAGAGCGCCCAGTCCCCGCAGAGGGACGGGCGTTCGCGTCGAACTGTATGCGGGGGAGGAGACATGTCGGCATACAAGACATTCCATCGGCGATCCATCGAGGATCGGGATGCATTCTGGCGCGAGCAGTCGGAACTGATCGACTGGCAGACGCCCGCGCAGTCGGTCTGCGAGTATTCACGACCGCCGTTCGTGAGGTGGTTTGTGGGTGGCCACACCAACCTCTGTCACAACGCGGTTGATCGCCATGCCTTGGGGCGGCCGCGAGATGCCGCGCTGATCTTTGTTTCGACTGAAACCGGTTTCGAACGCACCTACAGCTACGCCGAGTTGCTGCGCGAGGTCGAGCGCATGGCGGCTATCTACCTTGATCTGGGTGTGAAGAAGGGCGATCGCGTGCTGCTCTACATGCCGATGATCCCCGAGGCCTGCTTTGCGATGCTGGCCTGCGCGCGCATTGGGGCGGTCCATTCGGTGGTGTTCGGCGGTTTCGCCCCGGCGTCGCTGGCCACGCGCATCGACGACGCAAAGCCGATGCTGCTGGTCAGCGCCGACGCCGGCATGCGCAACGGCAAGGCCGTGCCGTACAAGCACCTGCTCGACGAGGCCTGCAGGCTCGCTGAACACCCCCCAGCGCATGTGTTGATCGTCGATCGCGGCATCGACAAGGGCTTTCCGCTTACATCCGGACGCGACGTGGATTACGCCGAGATGCGGCGCAAGCATGTCGACGCGACGGTGCCGGTCACCTGGCTGGAGTCGAGCGAGCCGAGCTACATCCTGTACACCTCCGG
Source organism: Pseudazoarcus sp. NS34 (assembly GCF_059703725.1). NCBI lineage: Bacteria > Pseudomonadati > Pseudomonadota > Betaproteobacteria > Rhodocyclales > Zoogloeaceae > Pseudazoarcus > Pseudazoarcus sp. NS34. The sequence goes on along the minus strand of NZ_BAAKIZ010000003.1, from coordinate 150,051 downwards.
GACCACGGGCAAGCCCAAGGGCGTGCAGCGCGACACGGGTGGCTATTGCGTGGCGCTGGCTGCGTCGATGAAGCACATCTTCACCGGTGGCGTCGGCGAGACCATGTTCGTGACCTCCGACATCGGCTGGGTGGTGGGACACAGCTACATCATCTACGCGCCACTGATCGCCGGCATGGCCACGCTGATGTACGAAGGCACGCCGCTGCGCCCCGATCCGGGGGTGTGGTGGCGGCTGGTCGAGAAGTACCGGGTCAACGTCATGTTCTCGGCGCCCACCGCGGTGCGCGTACTCAAGAAACAGGATCCGGCCTGGCTCAAGAAGTCTGACCTGTCGTCGCTCAAGCACCTGTTCCTCGCCGGCGAGCCCTTGGACGAGACCACCCACCGCTGGATCGCTGAAGAACTCGGGGTTCCGGTCATCGACAACTACTGGCAGACCGAGACGGGCTGGCCCATTCTGTCGGCGCTGCCGGGCGTCGAGAGGACGCCGATAAAGTACGGCTCGCCGAGCTTCCCGGTGTATGGCTACGACTTGCGACTGTTCCGCGAGGACGGCTCGGAATGCGGGCCGGACGAGAAGGGCGTTGTCGGCATCGTGCCACCGTTGCCGCCAGGTTGTTTGACGACCGTTTGGGGGCAGGACGAGCGCTTCGTGTCCACCTACTTCAGTCTGTTCCGCAAACCGCTGGTGTATTCGTCTTCGGACTGGGGTATTCGCGATCAGAACGGCTACTACACCATCCTGGGCCGCATGGACGACGTCATCAACGTCGCCGGCCATCGTCTTGGTACGCGCGAGATCGAGGAGGCGGTGCAGACCCACTCTGCCGTGGCCGAAGTGGCCGTTGTCGGCGTTGCGGACGAGATAAAGGGTCAGATGCCGATGGCCTTCGCCGTGCTCAAGGATTCGGCGGCCGCAGCTGACCCGGCAGTGGCCGAACGGCTGGAGAAGGAGGTGATGCGCAAGGTCGATGAGCACCTTGGCGCAATCGCTCGACCCGTACGCGTGTTCTTTGTTACGGGACTGCCCAAGACACGCTCCGGCAAGATGCTGCGACGAGCCATCCAGGCGCTGGCCGAAGGTCGAGATCCAGGCGATCTGACGACCATTGAGGACCCGTCCACGCTGCAACAGATCCGGGATCTACTCACGGGTCGCTGAGCCGGATCTGCAGTGCTTTGTATCGCAGCGTATCGACGGGCCCTGGCGATACACGGCAATTCAAAACGGCTCCCCGCCGACAAACCGGGCTTACATCGGCTTGCTCAAATGTCTCCTGTCGAAGGTCGGTATTTCACTGACCTCTGTTCAGGAGAAGCACAAATGAACATCCGCATGAAAAGCCCTTGGTTGGTCGCCGCACTGGTCGCGGCAGGTGTGGCGGTGGCCGGGACCGCCATGGCGCGTGGTGACTGCGAGCACGCCTCGAGCGGTGATCGTGCCGAGAAGATGAGCATGATGAAGGAGCGCCACGCCGCACGCGTGTCTGAGCACTTTGATGCTCTTGCTGGGCGCCTTGCGTTACGCGACGAGCAGCAGCCGGTCTGGCAGGCGTTTCGTGCTGGCCTGAGTGAGCGCCCGAGCATCGGGCCGCAGCAGGAGCGCAGTGCGGCGGTATCTGCCCCGGAGCGCATGCAAAAAATGGAGCAGGCCGCTGAGGCCCGTCTGGAGCATGTGCGACGGATGCGCGAGCTGACTGACGGCCTGTATGCAGTGCTCGATGAAGAGCAGCGCAAGGTCTTCGACGAGCAGCGCCAGTTTGCCCGCCGCTCCGCGCAGGAGCGTGGTCCTCATAAGCACGGCGGCCACGGCTGATCGTGAGCGCATAAAAAAAGCGGCCCTCGGGCCGCTTTTTTTGTTGATGCCGGGCATCGCTCAGTTGGAATGCGCAGTTTCGACTTCGTCGAACACCAGCTGAACCTTGCCTTCGTCGTCCAGATCGATCGTGACATCTCCGCCATTGGCGAGGCGTCCGAACAGCAACTCGTCGGCCAGGGCCGAACGGATGGTGTCCTGGATCAGACGCGCCATCGGGCGGGCGCCCATCAGCGGGTCGAAACCTTCGGAAGCCAGCCAGGCCTTGAGTTCGTCCGAGAAATGCGCCTCGACCTTCTTCTCGTGCAGCTGCGCTTCGAGCTGCATCAGGAACTTGTCGACCACTTTCAGGATGATCTCGTTGGTCAGCGCCCCGAAGGAGATCGTTGCGTCCAGACGGTTGCGGAACTCCGGCGAGAACATGCGCTTGATCTCGGCCATCTCGTCACCCGTCTCACGCCTTGCCGAAAAGCCCATCACGCTCTTCTGCATGGCTTCGGCGCCGGCGTTGGTGGTCATGATCATGATCACGTTGCGGAAGTCCGCCTGACGGCCGTTGTTGTCCGTCAGTGCGCCATGGTCCATGACCTGCAGCAGGATGTTGTAGATGTCCGGGTGAGCCTTCTCGATCTCGTCGAGCAGCAGCACGCAATGCGGCTTCTTGGTAACTGCCTCGGTCAGCAAGCCGCCGTTGTCGAACCCGACGTAGCCCGGAGGGGCGCCGATCAGACGTGATACCGCGTGGCGCTCCATGTACTCCGACATATCGAAGCGCACCAGTTCGATGCCCAGCGTGTAGGCCAACTGGCGCGCAACCTCGGTTTTGCCGACGCCGGTCGGGCCGCTGAACAGGAAGCTGCCGATCGGTTTCTGCGGATTGCCCAGGCCGGAACGCGACATCTTGATGGCTTTGGCCAGCGCGTCGATGGCGGCGTCCTGACCGAACACCACGTTCTTCAGATCGCGCTCCAGCGTACGCAGCGACTGGCGATCGTCGTTCGATACCGAGCGCGGCGGGATGCGGGCGATCTTGGCCACGATCTCTTCGATCTCGCCCCGACCGATCAGCTTGCGCTGACGCGACTTGGGCAGGATGCGCTGGGCCGCACCGGCTTCGTCGATGACGTCAATGGCCTTGTCGGGCAGGTGACGGTCATTGATGTAGCGCGCGGACAGCTCGGCAGCAGAGGAAAGGGCAGCCGACGAGTATTTGACGTTGTGGTGCTCCTCGAAACGGCTCTTGAGGCCCTTGAGGATTTCGACGGTTTCGGCAACGCTCGGCTCAATCACGTCGATCTTCTGGAAACGACGTGACAGCGCATGGTCCTTCTCGAAGATCTGACGGAATTCGGTATAGGTGGTTGCGCCAATGCACTTGAGCTGGCCCGAGGACAGCGCCGGCTTGAGCAGGTTGGACGCATCCAGCGTGCCGCCCGAAGCAGCGCCCGCGCCGATCAGCGTGTGGATCTCGTCAATGAACAGGATCGCGTTGTCGGCTTCGCGCAATTGCTTCAGCACAGCCTTCAGGCGCTGCTCAAAGTCGCCGCGGTACTTGGTGCCGGCCAGCAGCGAACCCATGTCTAGGGCGTAGACCTGAGCGCCCTTGAGGATGTCCGGCACGCGATCTTCGACAATACGTCGCGCCAGCCCTTCGGCAATGGCAGTCTTGCCCACGCCGGCTTCGCCGACCAGTAGCGGATTGTTCTTGCGGCGACGGCACAGCGTCTGGATGACGCGTTCGACTTCCTTCTCGCGCCCGATCAGCGGGTCGATCTTGCCGATCAGGGCCTGCTGGTTGAGGTTCTGCGTGAAGTTCTCGAGCGCACCGCCGGATTGGGCCGGTTCCTGTTCCTGTTCCTGGTCGGTTTCGCTGCGCGACTGAGGCGCGGGGCCTTGCTGCGGCGTCTTGGCGATACCGTGGGAGATGAAATTCACCACGTCCAGGCGCGAGATTTTCTGGCGCTGGAGGAAATAAACAGCGTGCGAATCCTTCTCGCCAAAGATCGCAACCAGCACGTTCGCGCCGGTGACTTCCTTCTTGCCGGAGGACTGCACGTGCAGGATGGCGCGCTGGATTACGCGCTGAAAGCCCAGCGTGGGCTGGGTGTCGACTTCCTCGACGTTGTCGACCTTGGGCGTGTGCTCGTTGATGAAGTTGGTCAGCTCGCGACGCAACTCCTCAATGTTGGCCGCGCAGGCCTTCAACACCTCAGCGGCCGAGGGATTGTCGAGCAGCGCCAGCAGCAGATGCTCGACGGTAATGAACTCATGCCGCTTCTGCCGTGCCTCGACAAACGCCATGTGAAGACTAACTTCAAGCTCTTGCGCGATCATTTCAATTCTCCTCCATGACGCACGCCAACGGGTGCTGGTGCTGCCGGGCAAAAGATCCGACCTGCTCGACTTTGGTTGCAGCGACATCCTTGGGAAAGACGCCGCACACGCCTGATCCTTCGGTATGTACTTGGAGCATGACTCGCATTGCCCGTTCGCGATCCATGCCAAAAAATTGTTGCAGGACGATCACGACGAATTCCATCGGGGTGAAGTCGTCGTTCAGCAGCAGTACCTTGTACAGCGGAGGAGGCTTGGTGCTTGTCCGTTCCGCTTCTACTACGGAGTCGCTCTGTTTATCGGTGGCCATGCGGCTCATTCTAATCCAGTCCGCGGAGAGTGCAACATGTGTCGCAGGGTTGGAAAATCACGGCTTCTGGCGCATTTGCAACAGCTGAATTGCTGCGTCGCAGCATCGGTGGCGGTCCGTATAAGTTCATGAAATGAAAGGGCGAGCGATGCCGGCGAGCGTGAATCAGTGTGGCATCGTGGCGACGCGCAAATGCCATGCGGGCGAAACCGGCAATAAATTGTTGACGCTCAGATTGCAAGTGCGTAAAAGCAGAAATCGTGTTAGGAGCAAAGTGCAACCAAAGCCGCGTCAGTCTTGATTCTCCGGGCTGTAGCTGGTGGCGGGAAACTCACTCGGCATCCCGGCACCCGTGGGCTCGGCTCGCGCACCTTTGTTCATTTGAAGGATCTAGGCAATATGGCAACTGGCACCGTTAAGTGGTTCAACGACTCCAAGGGTTTCGGTTTCATCACCCCGGACGACGGCAGCGAAGATCTTTTCGCGCACTTCTCCGCCATCAACATGGCGGGCTTCAAGTCATTGAAGGAAGGCGAGAAAGTGTCTTTTGAAGTGACGCAGGGTCCGAAGGGCAAGCAGGCCTCCAACATCCAGCGAGCCTGAACCGCGCTTCAAGCCGGGTGTCCGAAGGGGCACCGAGAAACGAAAAAGCCGCTGAATCAGCGGCTTTTTTTTGTCCAGAGCTCAGAATTACTTGAGCTTCGTTTCCTTGTACATCACGTGCTTACGTACGACCGGGTCGTACTTCATGAACTCGAGCTTCTCCGGCTTCGTGCGCTTGTTCTTGGAGCAGGTGTAGAAGTGACCCGTACCGGCGGTCGACTCAAGTTTGATTTTTTCGCGGGCGCCTTTGGCCATTCTGTTCTCCGTTCAGTCTCGTTTTTGCGCGTCAGATCTTGTCGCCGCGGGCACGAAGATCGGCGACAACGGCGTCGATGCCGTTCTTGTCGATCGTGCGCAGGGCGGCGTTGGTCACGCGCAGGCGGATCCAGCGGTTCTCGGCTTCACTCCAGAACTTGCGGTTCTGCAGGTTGGGCAGGAAGCGACGCTTGGTCTTGTTGTTGGCGTGGGAAACATTGTTACCCACCATCGGTGCTTTACCGGTCACTTGGCAGACGCGAGCCATTTGATGCTCCAGGGTCGGAATTCTCGAAACGCGCAATCATACAGGAGCGACCCTGACGCATGCAAGGTATTCAACACTATCCTTTTCTGCCGAACAGGATATCGCGCAGCACGTAAGGAAGAATGCCACCGTGCTCGTAATACTCGACTTCGATCGGCGTGTCGATGCGGCACAGGACTTCGACCTCTTGCGTGCGCCCGTTCGCATGGTGAATCACGAGCGTCAGATCCTGCTGCGGAGACAATCCTTTATCGATGCCAAGGACGTCGAAGTGCTCGGTGCCGTCAAGGCCCAGCTTCTGCCACGACTGGTCGCCGGTGAATTGCAGTGGCAAGACGCCCATGCCGACAAGGTTCGAGCGGTGAATGCGCTCAAAGCTGCGGGCGACGACGGCCCGTATGCCGAGCAGGCTCGTGCCCTTCGCGGCCCAGTCGCGGCTCGAGCCGGTGCCGTACTCCTCGCCGGCGAAAACGATCCCCGGTGTATTGCTGGCGAGCAGGGCGTTGGCGGCATCGAATACTGGCACTTCGCGGCCATCGAACAGCGTGAAGCCGCCTTCGACCCGAGTGCCGTTCTCACGCGGCGGCAGCATGAGGTTCTTCAGCCGCACGTTGGCGAAGGTGCCGCGCATCATCACCTCGTGATTGCCCCGGCGCGAACCATAGGAGTTGAAGTCGCGCCGTTCCACGCCCTGTTCCATCAGCCAGGCGCCGGCGGGCGAAGTGTCCTTGAACGACCCGGCTGGCGAGATGTGGTCGGTGGTTACCGAGTCGCCCAGCATCAGCAGCGGGCGGGCGCCGTGGATGTTGCTGATCGGCGCCGGAGTGCGGCTGAAGTCCTTGAAGAAGGGCGGAAGGGCGATATAGGTCGATGGCGGCCAGTCATACACCTGTCCGGCCGGGGCGGAAATCTCGTTCCACAGGTCATGCCCGGTGGTGAAGTCGGCGTACAGCCGACGGAAGGTGACGGGATCCAGCGCGTAGGGCATGACGGCGTTGATCTCGTCGGAGCTCGGCCAGATGTCCTTCAGATAGACGTGATGGCCGTCTGTTCCGGTGCCAAGCGGATCCGAGGTCAGATCGATGTTGACGGTTCCGGCGATCGCAAAGGCAACGACCAGCGGCGGTGAGGCGAGGAAGTTCGCGCGGATGTTGGGGTGGATGCGGGCCTCGAAGTTGCGGTTGCCGGAAAGTACTGCGGCGGCAATCACGCCATGTTCCTGGATGGCTTCGTTCAGCTCCGGCGCAAGGTCGCCGGAGTTGCCGATGCAGGTCGTGCAGCCGTAGCCGGCCAGTGCGAATCCGAGCTTGGCCAAGGGCTCCATCAAGCCCGCACGCTCCAGGTAGTCGGTGACGACGCGCGAGCCGGGGGCGAGCGAGGTCTTGACGTGGGGGGAGACCGTGAGCCCCTTCTCGGCGGCCTTTCTTGCCAGCAGGCCGGCTGCGATGAGCACGGCGGGGTTGCTGGTGTTGGTACACGAGGTGATGGCGGCGATCAGGATGTCGCCGTGTCCCAGCGTGACGTCGGGCAGATCAGTCGGAAAACGTGTGCCGAGCGAGGCTTCCGGTGCGCCGAAGCCATCATCGTCGGGCGGCATGCTGAGCAGGTGGGTGAAGCGATTTTCGAGGTCCTGCAGACAGATGCGGTCCTGCGGGCGTTTCGGCCCGGCCAGCGAGGGGACGATGGAAGACAGGTCGAGCTTGAGCTCGCGCGAATAGGCGATGTCGCCAGCGCGCGGGATGCCGAACATGTTCTGGGCGCGAAAATAGGCCTCGAAGGCCGCGCATTCGTCGTCACTGCGGCCCGTTGAGCGCATGTATTCGACGGTCTTTTCGTCCACCGGGAAGAAGCCCATCGTCGCGCCATACTCCGGAGCCATGTTCGCAATCGTGGCGCGATCCGTGACGCTCAGCGTGCTGGTGCCTTCGCCGAAAAACTCGACAAAGGTGCCGACGACTTTCTCGCGACGCAGCATCTCGGTCACCGTCAGCACCAGGTCAGTCGCTGTGACCCCTTCGGGCAGAGCGCCTGACATTTCTACGCCAACCACGTCGGGGGTAAGCATGTACACCGGCTGGCCGAGCATGGCCGCCTCTGCCTCAATGCCGCCGACGCCCCAGCCCACGACGCCCACGCCGTTGATCATGGTGGTATGCGAGTCCGTGCCGACCAGCGTATCGGGATACACCAGATCCGCCCCTTCGCTTTGCTGCCGGCGAACGCCGCGGAACAGGTACTCCAGGTTGACCTGGTGCACGATGCCGATGCCGGGCGGAATGACGCGGAAGGTATCGAAGGCCTGCATGCCCCACTTCATGAACTGGTAGCGCTCGCGGTTGCGTTCGAACTCCAGTTCCATGTTCCGGCGCAGCGCGATCGGCGAGCCGTACTCATCTACCTGCACGGAGTGGTCGACCACCAGGTCCACCGGCACCAGTGGTTCGATCTGCTTGGGGTCCCCGCCGTTGGCCGCGGTGACGTCACGCATGGCTGCGAGGTCGACCAACAGCGGCACGCCGGTGAAGTCCTGCAGTACGACGCGGGCCACGACAAAGGGGATTTCGCTCATGCGGCCGTCATCCGGCTTCCAAGAGGCCAGCTCACGCACATGCTTCTCGGTGATTCGCTTGCCGTCGCAGTTGCGCAGCACCGCTTCAAGTACGATACGCAGCGAAACTGGCAGGCGTGAAATGCGGCCGAGTCCGGCGGCTTCGAGGGCGGGCAGCGAGTAGAACAGAGCTTCGCCACCAGCCTGGGGCAAAGGTTTGAGCGTGTCGAAGAGGTTATGAGGCTTCATCGTTCGGCTCCTAGAGGGCGGCAAGGGGTTGTCACGTGTGACTGTAGCCTTCTGCGTCGGTTCTCGACAGTCTTGCGCATCCCGGAGCATGCCCGGTCGGTGCGCAAGTCTTATAAAAGACATATAATTCGCCCCGCTGCTCGCGAGGGCCGTTTCATCATTACCAAGGATTCCAGATGCTGCAAGCTTACCGTGACCACGTTGCCGAACGCGCTGCGCTCGGCATACCGCCGCTTCCGCTGTCCCGTCAGCAAACCGTTGAACTGCTCGAGCTGCTCGTCAATCCGCCTGCGGGCGAAGAGGCGTTTCTGCTCGACCTGCTGACTCAGCGCGTGCCGGCGGGGGTGGACGATGCAGCCAAGGTCAAGGCTGCGTTTCTGGCGCGCGTCGCGGAAGGCGAGACCTCATGTGCGTTGATTTCCCGCGCCAAAGCCGCCGAACTGCTCGGAACGATGCTGGGCGGTTTCAACATCAAGCCGCTGATCGATCTGCTCGCTGACGCCGAAGTCGGCGCCATCGCGGCCGAGGGGCTGAAGAAGACCCTGTTGATGTTCGACTACTTTCACGACGTCAAGGAGCTGGCGGACAAGGGTAATGCCAACGCTCGCGCCGTGCTGCAGTCGTGGGCCGACGCCGAATGGTTCACCAGCCGCCCTGAAGTGCCGACGTCGATGAAGATCACGGTGTTCAAGGTGACCGGCGAAACCAACACCGACGATCTGTCGCCGGCGCCGGACGCCTGGTCGCGTCCTGACATTCCGTTGCATGCGCTGGCCATGCTGAAGAACCCGCGTGCGGGCATTGAGCCGGAAGAGGCGGGCGTGCGCGGGCCGATCAAGTTCCTGCAGGACCTGCGCGCCCGCGGCAACGTCGTCGCTTATGTGGGCGACGTGGTCGGCACCGGTTCGTCGCGCAAGTCGGCCACCAACTCCGTGCTGTGGTTCACCGGCGAAGACATTCCCCACGTTCCGAACAAGCGTTTCGGTGGCGTGTGTCTGGGCAGCAAGATCGCGCCGATTTTCTTCAATACCATGGAAGACGCCGGTGCTCTGCCGATCGAGATCGATGTTGATTCGATGGAAATGGGCGACGAGATCGAACTGCGCATCGACCACGCCAAGGCTCAGGTTGCCGCGTTCAAGGGCGGTGAGCAGATCGCACAGAGCGAGCTCAAGACGCCCGTGATCCTCGACGAAGTGCGTGCTGGTGGCCGCATTCCGCTGATCATCGGGCGTGGCCTCACGACCCGTGCGCGCGAGGCGCTGGGCCTGCCGCCGTCCACTCTGTTCCGTCTGCCGCAGGCGCCGGTTGATTCGGGCAAAGGCTTCACGCTGGCGCAGAAGATGGTCGGCCGTGCCTGCGGTCTGCCGGAAGGCCAAGGCGTCCGGCCGGGCACTTACTGCGAACCGCGCATGACCACGGTCGGCTCGCAGGACACGACCGGCCCCATGACGCGCGACGAACTCAAGGATCTGGCCTGCCTGGGCTTCTCGGCTGATCTGGTCATGCAGTCGTTCTGTCACACCGCCGCCTACCCGAAGCTGGTCGACGTGCGCATGCACCGCGAACTGCCGGGCTTCATCACCAACCGTGGCGGCGTGTCGCTCAAGCCGGGTGACGGCGTCATCCACTCTTGGCTCAACCGTCTGCTGATGCCTGACACGGTGGGTACCGGCGGTGATTCGCACACGCGCTTCCCGATCGGCATTTCTTTCCCGGCTGGTTCCGGGCTTGTGGCTTTCGCAGCTGCTACCGGCGTGATGCCGCTGGACATGCCCGAATCGGTGCTGGTGCGCTTCAAGGGCAAGATGGAGCCGGGGGTGACCTTGCGCGATCTCGTCAATGCGATCCCGTATTACGCGATTCAGCAGGGCCTCCTGACGGTCGAGAAGAAGGGCAAGAAGAACATTTTCTCGGGCCGCATCCTTGAGATCGAAGGCTTGCCGGATCTGAAGGTCGAGCAGGCCTTCGAGCTGTCCGACGCCTCCGCTGAGCGCTCGTCAGCCGGCTGCACAGTGCATCTGGACAAGGCGCCGATCATCGAATACATGCGCTCGAACATCACGCTGATGAAGTGGATGATCGCCAGTGGCTACGAGGATCGTCGCACGCTCACGCGTCGCATCAAGGCCATGGAGGCGTGGATCGCCAATCCGCAGTTGCTGGCCGGTGACGCAGATGCCGAGTACGCCGCGGTAATCGAGATCGATCTCGCGGACATCAAGGAGCCGCTGGTCGCCTGCCCGAACGATCCGGACGACGTCAAGACGCTGTCGGCCGTGGCTGGCGACAAGATCGACGAGGTCTTCATCGGCTCGTGCATGACCAACATCGGTCACTTCCGCGCTGCCGGCAAGGTGCTGGACGGCAAGAGCGACATCCCGACCCGCCTGTGGATCGCGCCGCCGACCAAGATGGACGCGATGATCCTAAACGAGGAGGGCTATTACTCCATCCTCGGCAAGTCAGGCGCGCGCATGGAGATGCCGGGCTGCTCGCTGTGCATGGGCAACCAGGCGCAGATCCGCAAGGGCAGCACCGCGATGTCGACCTCGACGCGCAATTTCCCGAACCGCCTCGGCATCGACACACGCGTGTATTTGGGATCGGCCGAGCTGGCAGCGGTGTGTGCGCTGATGGGGCGGATCCCGACTGCGGATGAGTATCTGCAGCAGGTCAGCAGCCTGGATGCACGGGCCGCCGATATCTATCGCTACATGAACTTCGATCAGATTGCGGAATTCCGCGAAGTGGCGGATACGGTCGAAGTCTGACCGTAGCCGGGCATGGCGAATCGGGGCGCTTCGGCGTCCCGATTGCATTCAGGTGCTGAAAAATTCGATGGCCAGCGGATTGCCGACGCGGCTGCGCCCCAGCGAGATCCATCCAGTGCCGTGAAGCACCGCGTCTTCACGGGTCAGCACGAACTCGGGCGCATTGCCGATGGTCACGTAGGTGCCGTTGCTGCTCTGGTCGGCGAGGACGAACTTGTCGCCGCGCAGCTCGACTGCTGCGTGGTGGCGCGAGGCGCGTTGATCGTCCACGCGCATGTCCTCGGTCGGGCCGCGTCCCATGCTCAGCGCGGGTTTCCAGTGGTTGATCACCACCCAGCGCTGGTTGTAACGCAGGCGCAGTTCGGCGTCTTCCTGCAGTGCGGTGTCAATGTTCAGCAGGCTGGTGGTTTCCCCGCCGGGCTCGCAGCGCAGTTCGAACAGTTCGACTGGCTGGTTGGTGCCGCGAATCACACGTGTGGGGATGGCGGCGAGCCGCTCGCGCAAGGCCGAGGCCATCGTGTTGACGCTTGCGGCAGTGGTCAGGACGCGCCCGGCAGAAGCCAGCGAGGCAATGCGCGAGGCCAGATTCACGGTCTCGCCGAAGACATCGGTGCCGCTCTTGAGCAGGGGGCCGGTGTGAAAGCCGATACGCACCCCGATTGATTGGTCGGCGACAGAAGGGCAGTCGCGCAGCGCAATGTGAATGCCCAGTGCTGAATCTGCTGCGGCGTCAGGGCTGCTGAAAACCGCCATCAGTCCGTCGCCAGTGTATTTGACGACGCGACCACCCCGATCGAGCACAACTTCGCTGGCGTGGCCGAGGCAGGTCGTGACCAGCGAGAAGGCCTTGCGGTCTCCACTCTGCTCGTACAGGCGTGTGCTGTTCACCACGTCGAGGAACATTACGGTGTTCTCGGCGGAGTGGCTCGTCTGGCGGCTCATGGGCGCATTGTAATGCAAGGAGAATGACAGCAGGGGTGTGCGCTATTCCCGATCATTGCGCAAAAAAGCGCTGCTTCGCCTCCTGGTCGACATGCATGCCGGTAGCATGTGCGCGGGCCAGCAGTTCCCAGTAGTAACGGTATGACGCGCGGTCGTGCAGCTTGCCGGCGTGCTGGATCGGCCCCCAGGCCGCGTCCTGCGCGGCCACCAGAATTTCCGTGGCGGCCTGGGTCTCGGAAAAGTCCGGGCGCATGGCGTCCACGATCGGCAGGATCTGGTTGGGGTGGATGCTCCACATGCGCAGGAAGCCGAACTCGTTGCGGGCGCGCAGCGCATCGTTGCGGATGATCTCGGCGTCGCGCAGCTCCGTCGTCACGTTGTGCGCCGGCACTACGCCATGCGCCAGTGACGCGGCAACGATCTCGCATTTGGCGCGTACCACCACCGGATGGGTGAACTGCCCGGGGCTGACCATGGCCGAGCCGGGCAGGGCCCCGTGGTGGGCCGATACGAAGTCCATGATGCCGAAGTCCACCGACTCGACGCCGTCCATGGCCACGATCTGCCAGATCTCACGCAGCGCGCCGTGGGTTTCGATCAGCACGTGTACCGGAATCGGCCGCTCGATGCCGTATTCCCCTTCGGTGCGGCGCAGGGTTTCGATCTGGATGCGCACGTCCGAAGCCGAGCGTGCCTTGGGCAGCGTCAGGAAGGCCAGCTTGCGTCCCGCGTCGCGCACCAAGATGTCCAGGTCCTGCTGCCATAGCGGATGCGTGATGTCGTGGATGCGCGCGCCAACGCGGCCGAAGCGGTTGTCGCTGCTGGCGGCCAGTTGGGCGGCCATGGTCGCGTGTTCGGCTTCGGCGCCTGCATGCGCGCCGTCCTCGCAATCGAAAGTCACGTCAAAGACCGGGCCGAGGTCTGCCTGCAGCGCAAGCGCCTTGCGCATGAGCTTTTCGGAGCCTGCGTAATGATCGACGGCGGGCAGGATAGGGAAGGGCTTCTCGGCGTCGAACAGCACGTCGGCAGGGTGGTGAGGCTTGGTCATGGCGGAGTCCCAGTCGAACAAGACGTGCATTTTCGCCTGAATCGCGGCGCAAGTACGTTTGGCAGTGCGCCGCTTTCGGGGGTCGGTTAATTCGATGGCAAAAAAAAACGCACGGCGTACCGTGCGTTTTGATTGCGTGGGCTGCGTTCAGCCCAGCAGGTCTTTCACGCCTTCGCGTTCTTCGAGCAGCTCGTCCAGTGTGCGCTTGACGCGCTCCTGCGAGAACTCGTCAAATTCCAGGCCCTTGACCACTTCGTACTCGCCACCCTTGGTGATGCACGGTACGCCGAAGATGATGCCTTCCGGAATGCCGTAGCTGCCGTCGGAAGGCACGCCCATCGTGACCCACTCACCGTTCGATCCCAGCCACCAGTCGCGGATGTGGTCGATGGCGGCATTGGCTGCCGAGGCGGCAGACGACAGGCCGCGTGCCTCGATGATGGCTGCGCCGCGCTTGCCCACCGTCGGCAGGAAGGTGTCGCGGTTCCAGGCCTCGTCATTGATCAGGTCCTTGACCTTGTCGTTGCCCGAGGTGACCAGACGGTAGTCGGCATACATCGTCGGCGAGTGGTTGCCCCACACGACGAGCTTCTTCAGGCTTGAGACGTCGCGGCCGCTCTTGCCGGCCAGTTGCGAGAGCGCGCGGTTGTGGTCCAGGCGCAGCATGGCAGTGAAGTTCTTCGCCGGTACGCGGCCGAACTTCTCCGCCGTTTTCATGGCGATGTAGGCGTTGGTGTTGCACGGGTTGCCGACCACCAGCACCTTGCAGTCCGGGTTGGCGTGCTGGCCGATGGCCGCGCCCTGCACCGTGAAGATCTTGGCGTTCTCGGCCAGCAGGTCCTTGCGCTCCATGCCGGGGCCGCGCGGGCGGGCGCCAACCAGCAGGGCCACCTGGGCGTCTTTGAAGGCCACATTGGGGTCGTCGGACGCGGTCATGCCGGCGAGCAGCGGGAAGGCGCAGTCCTCAAGCTCCATCATCACGCCGGCCAGCGCCTTCTGGGCTTGCGGCAGATCGAGCAGTTGCAGGATGACGGGTTGATCCTTGCCGAGCATTTCGCCGCTGGCGATGCGGAAAAGCAGGCTGTAGCCGATCTGGCCGGCTGCGCCGGTAACGGCGACGCGAACGGGGGATTTGCTCATTGGAATGCTCCCTCAATACTCAGGTTTATATAATCCGGTAAGGCTCCGCGGCCGCGCATGTTGCGACGCGCTTGGCGATACTTTGACGGGCGCGGGAATGGTAGAGGCGGATGCGGTGGAAGTCAAAAGCCTATTAATCATATCTTATGTCTTGTATAAGACAAGAGATGATGAATAGACGTCACAAAAGTTTTGTGATTGAATGCGCCGATGGTTCAGGAATCGCCCACATTCAGCCCGCTGTACCGCCAGATCAAGGACCTGATGATTCAGGCACTTGTAGTCGGCGAATGGCAGCCCGGACAGCTTATCCCGAGTGAGCAGGAGCTTGCCGGCCGTTTTGGCGTCTCCCAGGGCACGGTTCGCAAGGCAGTCGACGAGCTGGCCGCCGAGAATCTGCTGACCCGTCGGCAAGGCAAGGGAACCTTCGTAGCCACTCACCAGGACCCGCGCGCGCTGTTCCGTTTTCTGCGGCTGGTGCCGCTGGATGGGCCGTTGGCCACGCCGGAGAGCCTGCCGCTGGAGTGCTGGCGCGCCAAGGCCGGCAACGAGGCCTCGCGCATGCTCGAACTCAAGCAGGGCGATCCGATCATCATCGTGCGGCGCCTGCTGCGTTTCGGCGGCAAGCCGGTGGTGATCGATGAAATCTATCTGCCTGGCGAACAGTTTCAGGGCCTGACCCTCGAATTGCTGCAATCCTGGAAGAGCTCACTGTACAGCCTGTTCGAGAACCGCTTCGGTGTGCGCATGATCCGCGCGCAGGAGAGCATTCGGGCCGTGGCAGCTGACCGCTCCGCCGCCGAGGCGCTGAAAGTGCCCGAAGGCAAGCCGCTGTTGTCGGTTGAGCGTGTGACCTATACCTATGGCGACAAGCCGGTGGAGTGGCGGCGGGGGCTGTATCTGACCGATGACCATTTCTATCTGAACGAATTGAGTTGAAACATCGGGCCGCTGCAGGCGGTCCATGCATAGCGCGGCCGACAGGTCGCACATCTGGAGGTTGGATTACATGTCGGATGCACCCGTGCGCAAGCGCCCCAAGCACCTGGCCCTGCACCAGATACGCCTGCCCCTGCCGGGCATCGTGTCGATCCTGCACCGTGTCAGTGGTGCGGGGCTGTTCCTGATGCTGCCTTTGCTGTTATGGCTGTTCGATCGCAGTCTGGGCTCGCCGGTGGCGTATGACGACTACCGCGACGTCGTGTCCAATCCGTTGATCAAGCTGGTGCTGTTCGGTCTGCTGTGGGCCTATCTGCATCACTTCTGTGCCGGCATCCGCTTCCTGCTGCTCGATCTGCACATCGGGGGCGACCTCGGCCCCGCACGTCGCAGCTCCGTGGCTGTTCTGGTTGTCAGCATCGCGCTGACCCTGGTGATCGGGGTGGCGCTATGGTGAAACGTATCGTCGTCGGGGCGCATTACGGCCTGAAAGACTGGATCGCCCAACGCGCAACGGCCGTTTATATGGCGCTGTACACCGTACTGTTCGGCGTACGTGTGCTGATGCTGCCGGACTTCAGCCATGCCTCGTGGCAGGCGCTGTTTTCGGGCGGTTTCATGGCCTTCACCACCTTCCTGTTCTTCCTCGCGCTGTTCTATCACGCGTGGGTCGGTGTGCGGGACATCTTCATGGACTACATCAAGTCCACCGGGCTGCGGCTGACGCTGCACCTCATCGTGGCATTCCTGCTCGTCGGCTACGCCGGCTGGGCGGCTCAGATTCTCTGGAGGCTGTCGGCGTGAATATCGCGAAGTACACTTTCGACGCGGTCATTGTTGGCGCCGGCGGCGCAGGTCTGCGTGCGGCCTTGCAACTGGCGGAGTCCGGCCTGAAAACAGCGGTGCTGACCAAGGTCTTCCCGACGCGTTCGCACACCGTCGCGGCGCAGGGCGGGGTGGCTGCCTCGCTCGGCAACTCCACCGAAGACAACTGGCACTGGCACATGTACGACACCGTCAAGGGGTCGGACTGGCTGGGCGATCAGGACGCCATCGAGTTCATGTGCAAGCGCGCCAACGAGGTCGTGGTCGAGCTCGAACACTACGGAATGCCGTTTGACCGCCTCGACAACGGCAAGATCTATCAGCGCCCGTTCGGCGGCCACTCGCAGAACTACGGCCAGACGCCGGTCTCGCGTTCCTGTGCGGCGGCCGACCGCACCGGCCACGCCATGTTGCACGCGCTGTATCAGCGCAACGTGCGTGCCAACACGCATTTCTTCGTCGAATGGATGGCGCTGGACCTGATCCGCGACCCGTTCGGCAACGTGCTGGGCGTGACCGCGCTGGAAATGGAAACCGGCGAAGTCGCCATCTTCCACAGCCGCGCGACGATCTTCGCCACCGGCGGTGCCGGGCGCATCTATCACAGCTCCACCAATGCCTTCATCAACACCGGTGACGGTTGCGGCATGGCGGCGCGTGCCGGCATTCCGCTCGAAGACATGGAGTTCTGGCAGTTCCACCCGACCGGCGTGGCTGGCGCGGGCGTGCTGATCACCGAAGGCGTGCGCGGCGAGGGCGGCATTCTGCGCAACAGCAGCGGCGAGCGCTTCATGGAGCGCTACGCGCCCAACCTCAAGGATCTGGCCTCGCGTGACATCGTTTCGCGTGCCATGACCACCGAAATCAACGAAGGCCGCGGTTGCGGGCCGGACAAGGATTTCGTGCTGCTCGACATCACCCACCTGGCGCCCGAAACCATCATGAAGCGCCTGCCCGGCATCCGCGAGATCGCGATCCGCTTTGCAGGCGTCGATCCGATCCGCGAGCCGATTCCGGTCGTGCCGACCTGTCACTATCAGATGGGCGGCATTCCGACCAACTACAAGGGTCAGGTGGTCGTGCCCAAGAACGACAATCCATCCGCCCCGGTCGTCGGTTTCTACGCGGCTGGCGAATGCTCGTGTGCCTCGGTGCATGGTGCCAACCGTCTCGGCACCAACTCGCTGCTCGATCTGCTGGTGTTCGGCAAGTCGGCTGGCGAGACGGTGGTCGAAGACATCGAGGCCGGCAACCTGCCGCTGCGGCCGCTGCCGGTCGACGCCTCCGAGCGTTCCATGTCGCGTCTCGCGCGGCTCGAGAACCAGAAGGATGGCGAGAGCGTGTTCGAGGTCGGCGCCGACATGCGGCGGGCGATGCAGAAGCACGCCGGCGTGTTCCGCTTTGCGGATCTGCTGTCCGAAGGCGTGACCCGCATCGGCGAGATCGCCGAGCGCGCCCGCCACACCGAGATCAAGGACAAATCCAAGGTCTGGAACACCGCGCGCATGGAAGCGCTGGAACTCGACAACCTGATCGAAGTGGCGCGTTCAACCATCGTCTCGGCCAGTGCACGAACCGAATCCCGCGGCGCCCACGTGCGTGACGATGCGCCGGACACGCCGGAATTCCCGAACGGCCGCAACGACCACGAATGGCTCAAGCACACGCTGTGGTTCAGCGAGGGTGACCGTCTTGAATACAAGCCGGTCAATCTCAAGCCGCTGAACGACGAAACCAAGGCGATTGCGCTCGCCAAGCGCATCTACTGAGCGCCCGGAGATGGACATGAGTACTCGCGAACTCCACTTCAAGATCTACCGCTACGATCCCGACCGCGACGAAAAGCCGTGGATGCAGGACATCTCGGTCGAACTCGAGCCCTCCGACAAGAAGCTGCTCGACGCCTTGGTGCGTCTGCGCGCCAAGGACGATTCGCTGTCCTTCCGCCGCTCCTGTCGCGAAGGCGTGTGCGGTTCCGACGCCATGAACATCAACGGAAAGAACGGCCTGGCCTGCATGACCGACATCGCCGAGCTCAAGCAGCCGGTGGTGCTGCGTCCGCTGCCGGGCCTGCCGGTGATCCGCGACCTGATCGTGGACATGACCCAGTTCTTCAAGCAGTACCACTCGATCAAGCCGTATCTGATCAACGAGGAGCCGGCGCCCGAGCGTGAGCGCCTGCAGTCGCCCGAAGACCGCGATGAGCTCAACGGCCTGTACGAATGCATCCTGTGCGCCTGCTGTTCGACGGCCTGCCCGTCGTTCTGGTGGAACCCGGACAAGTTCGTCGGCCCGGCCGGCCTGCTGGCGGCCTACCGTTTCATCGCCGACACGCGCGATCAGGCCACCAGCGAGCGTCTGGACAACCTCGAAGACCCTTACCGGCTGTTCCGTTGCCACTCGATCATGAACTGCGTGGACGTCTGTCCCAAGAACCTGAATCCGACGAGAGCGATAGGCAAGATCAAGGATTTGATGGTGCAGCGCGCTGTATGACGGGCCAGAAAGGCCGTATCCGATGGGCATGCCGACGTGCGCTGCTGGAACTCGACCTTGTTCTGGAACGCTTTCTTGAGCGACACTTCGACGGTCTTGAAGAGGCACAACTGGCGGATCTGGAGGATTTGTTGCGCTGCGAAGACCATGACCTGTGGGCCATGGTCAACGGCAGCGCCGAATGTCCGAACGAGCGCTGGCAAGAGATTATCGCGCTGCTGCAGCGGTCCTGAGACCGTCTGGAGCTGGTGCTGACAACAAGAAATATCTGGCAAGCATAAGGGAAAGACAATGAGCAATGAACGCACTGCAACGCTGACCCTGGACGGGAAAACCTACGATTTCCCGATCCTGAGCGGCACTCACGGCAACGATGTCATCGACATCCGCAGCCTGGGTGGTCAAACCGGGCTGTTTACCTACGACTCGGGTTTCCTCTCGACGGGTAGCTGCAAGTCGTCGATCACCTTCATTGATGGTGACAAGGGTGAGTTGCTCTATCGCGGCTATCCCATTGAACAGCTGGCCGGCAAGTGCAGCTTCCTCGAAGTGGCGTATCTGCTGCGTAACGGCGAGCTGCCGAACGAAACGCAGAAGGGCGAATTCGAGCGTTCGATCAAGAACCACTCGATGCTGCACGACCAGCTCATGCGCTTCTACAACGGCTTCCGCCGTGACGCGCACCCGATGGCCATCATGGTCGGCATCGTCGGCGCTCTGTCGGCCTTCTATCACGAGGCCATGGACTTCTCGGACGAAGAGCATCGCACGATGTCCTTCTACCGCCTGATCGCCAAGCTGCCGACCATCGTCGCGATGGCCTACAAGTACAACACCGGTCAGCAGTTCATGTTCCCGCGCAACGATCTGGGCTACTCCGAGAACTTCATGCACATGATGTTCGCGACGCCGTGCGAGGAATACAAGCCGAACCCGGTGGTGGCGCGTGCGCTCGACGTGATCTTCACGCTGCACGCCGACCACGAGCAGAACGCCTCGACCTCGACCGTGCGTCTGGCCGGTTCGTCGGGTGCCAACCCGTTTGCCTGCATCTCGGCCGGTATCGCCTGCCTGTGGGGCCCGGCACACGGTGGCGCCAACGAGGCCTGCCTCAACATGCTCGAAGAAATCGGCGACGTGTCGCGCGTCGGCGAGTACATCAAGCGCGCCAAGGACAAGGACGATCCGTTCCGCCTGATGGGCTTCGGTCACCGCGTCTACAAGAACTACGACCCGCGCGCCAAGCTCATGCGCAAGGTTTGTTACGACGTGCTCGGCGAACTCGGTCTGGAGAACGACCGTCTCTTCAAACTTGCGATGGAACTCGAGCGCATCGCGCTGGAAGACGAGTTCTTCGTCGAGCGCAAGCTTTACCCGAACGTGGATTTCTATTCCGGCATCGTCCAGAAGGCGATCGGCATCCCCACCTCGATGTTCACCTGCGTGTTCGCGCTGGCGCGTACCGTGGGCTGGGTCACGCAGTGGGAAGAGATGATCACCGACCCGGAATACAAGATCGGCCGTCCGCGTCAGCTGTACACCGGTGCAGCGCGTCGCGACGTCCCCGACATGGCAACGCGATGAACGCCATGTTGCAGGAGCAGGATGCCGCCTGCCGTTCCTGAATCACACACGGGATGGCCGGGTTGTCCGGCTGTCCCGTTTTTAATTCGGGGCCAGGCGCAGGTCTGCAATTCGTGAAGTACACAGCGAGCAGGTGATCAACATGATGCAAGAGCGCAAATCGACGTCCTACCTATTCGGGAGCAATGCTCCGTTCGTCGAGGAGCTGTACGAGTCCTACCTGGCCGATCCGGCCTCGGTCTCGGAGAGCTGGCGCGAGTATTTCGACAAACTGCAGGCCCAGGCCGGCGCAGCCGTGCGCGATGTGGCCCACGGCCCGGTCGTCGAGGCCTTTGCGCAACTGGCCAAGCAGCCGCGCATGCGCACGGTGTCGGCCGGCGACGACGACAAGCTGCAGGTCAAGGCGCTGCAGTTGATCAATGCCTATCGCTTTCTCGGCAACCGCTGGGCCAATCTCGATCCGCTCAAGCGCACCGAGCGGCCCGATGTGCCGGAGCTTGAACCGTCGTACTACGGCTTCACCGAAGCCGATCTGAATCGCAGCTTCAACGTCGGTTCCTTCCACGGATTCGACAGCGAGCACGCCACGCTGCGCGAAATTCTCGAAGCCATCCGCCAGACCTACTGCGGCTCGATCGGCATCGAGTACATGTACATCTCCGACATCCAGCAGAAGCGCTGGATACAGGCCCGGCTCGAAAGCCTGCGTGGCACGCCGCGCTTCGATGTCGACACCAAGCGTCGCATTCTCAACCGCGTCACCGCGGCCGAGACGCTGGAACGCTATCTCCACACCAAATACGTTGGCCAGAAGCGCTTCTCGCTCGAAGGCGGCGAATCCATGATCGTCGCGATGGACGAGATCGTGCGCGTGGCCGGAACGCATGGCGCGCAGGAAATCGTCATCGGCATGGCCCACCGCGGCCGTCTGAACCTGCTGGTGAACGTGCTCGGCAAGTCGCCGTCCATGCTGTTCTCGGAGTTCGAAGGCAAGGCCGCGGCGGAGCTTGCCTCGGGCGACGTGAAGTACCACATGGGCTTTTCCAGCGACGTGATGAGCCCGGGTGGCCCGGTGCACCTGTCGTTGGCCTTCAACCCCTCGCACCTCGAAATCATCAACCCGGTGGTGGCCGGTTCGGTGTTCGCGCGTCAGTTCCGGCGTGAAGATGCCGACAAGAAGCAGGTCGTCGGTGTGCTCATCCACGGCGATGCGGCCGTGGCCGGGCAAGGCGTCAACCAGGAGATGCTCAACTTCTCCCAGACGCGTGGTTACGGCACCGGCGGCACGGTGCACATCGTCATCAACAACCAGATCGGCTTCACCACGTCCGACCCGCGCGACACGCGCTCGTCGCTGTATTGCACCGACATCTTCAAGATGGTCGAGGCGCCGATCTTCCACGTGAACGGCGATGATCCGGAAGCGGTGGCGCTGGTCACCCGCCTGGCGGCTGAATTCCGCAACGAATTCAAGAAGGATGTCGTCATCGACATCGTGTGTTTCCGCAAACTCGGCCACAACGAGCAGGACGAGCCGATGGTCACGCAGCCGCTGATGTATCGCCGCATCGCGTCGCACCCCGGCACGCGTCAGATCTACGCCGACCGGCTGGTGGCCGAAGGCTCCATCCCGTCGGACGAGCCCGAAACCGTGATCCGCGACTACCGCGAGCATCTCGACCGCGGCGAACTGCTGTCCAACCCGGTGCTGTCCGGCCACAGCAGCAAATACGCCGTCGATTGGACGCCGTTCCTGGGTCACCCCTACACCGACGAAGCCGACACGGCCATTCCGCTCTCCGAAGCACAGCGTCTTGCCGAGCGTCTGGCAGCCGTGCCCGAAGGCTTCATCCTGCATTCGCGGGTCGAAAAGATCATCAACGACCGCGCCGCCATGGGCCGCGGCGAACTCCCGCTGGACTGGGGCATGGGCGAGAACCTGGCCTACGCCAGCTTGGTTGCGCAGGGCTACGGCATCCGCATCTCGGGTGAAGACGTCGGTCGCGGCACCTTCTTCCATCGCCACGCCGTGCTGCACGACCAGCGCCGTGAGCGCTGGAACGACGGCGCCTGGATTCCGCTGGAGGACATCCGCGAGGGCCAGGGCCCGGTGCAGATCTTCGACTCGGTGCTGTCCGAAGAGGCTGTGCTGGCCTTCGAATACGGCTACGCCACGGCCGAGCCCAATCAGCTCGTGGTGTGGGAAGCGCAGTTTGGCGACTTCGTGAATGGTGCGCAGGTCGTGCTCGACCAGTTCATCAGCTCCGGCGAAGCCAAGTGGGGTCGGGTCTGCGGCCTTACGCTGATGCTGCCGCACGGCTACGAAGGGCAGGGCCCCGAGCACTCCTCGGCGCGTATCGAGCGCTTCATGAACATGGCGGCCGAAACCAACTGGCAGGTGTGCGTGCCGACCACGCCGGCGCAGGTCTTCCACCTGCTGCGCCGCCAGATGCTGCGCAAGGTGCGCAAGCCGCTGATCATCATCACGCCCAAATCCTTGCTGCGTCACAAGGAAGCGGTTTCATCGCTCGAGGACCTGGCGAAGGGCGGGTTCCAGACCGTCATCGGCGAGGTCGATACGCTCGACGCCAAGAAGGTCAAGCGCGTGGTCCTGTGCCAGGGCAAGGTCTATTACGAACTGCTCGCCTATCGTCGCGAACAGGGCATCACCGACACCGCGCTGGTGCGCATCGAGCAGCTCTACCCGTTCCCGGCCGAGGCGCTGGGCGAGGTGCTCGCGCAGTTCCCGAAAGCCAAGGAATTCGTGTGGTGTCAGGAAGAGCCGCGCAACCAGGGCGCCTGGTACTGGCTGGCTTCGCGTCAGCATCTGGCCAACGTGCTGGGTGCCGACCGCAAGCTGCTGCTGGTCAGCCGGCCGGGTTCGGCATCGCCCGCGGTGGGCTACTACGCCAAACACAACCTGCAGCAGAAGACCATCATCGAAAACGCATTTGGTCCCATCCAGGACTGATCCAGCCCCATCGCACAACAGAACAGGCAACAGGGAGAAGACTCCATGCTGATCGAAGTGAAAGTGCCGCAACTGTCTGAATCGGTGTCCGAAGCGACGCTGGTGAAGTGGCACAAGAAAGAAGGCGACGCCGTGTCGCGCGACGAGAACCTGATCGACATCGAGACCGACAAGGTCGTGCTCGAAACGCCGGCTCCGGCCGACGGCGTCATCGTCAAGATCGTCAAGGGCGATGGTGACACCGTCGCCTCCGGCGAGCTGATCGCGCAGATCGACACCGAAGCCAAGGGCGCCGCCAAAGCCGCTCCGGCCAAGTCCGAGGCCAAGGCCGAAGCCAAGTCCGCTCCGGCGGCTTCGTCGGCCTCATCCTCGTCCTCGTCGGCCGCCGCCAGCCCCGCCGCGCGCAAGATCCTGAACGAGAAGGGCGTGTCCGCTGATGACGTGTCCGGCTCCGGCCGTGGTGGCCGCGTCACCAAGGAAGACGCCGTCGCCGCAGGCAGCAGCCCGGCGCCCGCGCCGTCCGCCCGCTCGATCGAGCGCGACGCCGCCGACCGCCCCGAAGAGCGCGTGCCGATGACGCGCCTGCGCGCCCGCATCGCCGAGCGCCTGATCCAGTCCAAGAACGAAAACGCCATCCTCACGACCTTCAACGAGGTCAACATGGCGCCCGTCATGGAGCTGCGCAAGAAATACGGCGAGCGCTTCGAGAAGACCCACGGCGTGCGTCTGGGCTTCATGGGCTTCTTCGTCAAGGCCGTGGTCGCCGCGCTGAAGAAATTCCCGATCATCAACGCCTCGGTCGATGGCGGCGACATCATCTATCACGGCTACATCGACATCGGCATCGCCGTCGGCAGCCCGCGCGGTCTGGTCGTGCCGATCATCCGTGACGTCGATCAGATGAGCATCGCCGACATCGAGAAGAAGATCGCCGAATACGGCAAGAAGGCGCAGGAAGGCAAGCTCAGCATGGAAGAGCTCACCGGCGGCACCTTCTCGATCTCCAACGGTGGCGTGTTCGGATCGATGCTGTCGACGCCGATCATCAACCCGCCGCAGTCGGCCATCCTCGGCATTCATGCCACCAAGGACCGCCCGGTGGTCGAAAACGGCCAGATCGTCATCCGCCCGATCAACTACCTCGCGCTGTCCTACGACCACCGCATCATCGACGGCCGTGAAGCCGTGCTGGGCCTGGTCACCATCAAGGAAGCGCTGGAAGATCCGGCACGCCTGATCATCGATATCTGATCCACCTCTCGCCGCACCGGCCGCCATTCGGCCGGTGCGCGCATTGCCTCACCCGATCCGGAGACAACACCGATGTCCACCCGTGAATTCGACGTACTCGTGATCGGCGGTGGGCCGGGCGGCTACGTCGCGGCCATCCGCGCCGGCCAGCTTGGCTACAAGACCGCCTGCTGCGAATCCAACCCCTATGCCGACCCCAAGGGCGAACCCCGTCTGGGCGGCACCTGCCTCAACGTCGGCTGCATTCCGTCCAAGGCGCTGCTGCACACCTCGCATCTGTTCGAAGAGGCTGGTCATACCTTTGCCGATCAGGGCATCGTTGTCGGCAAGCCCAAGATCGACGTCGCGCAGATGCTCAAGCGCAAGAACGGCATCGTCGACCAGCTCACCGGCGGCATCAAGGGCCTGTTCAAGAAGAACAAGGTCACCTTCGTCGCAGGCCACGGCCGCTTCGTCGCGCGCGAAGGCGAGCGCTGGCGCGTCGCCGTGGGTGACGAGGAAGTGCTGGCCACCCACGTCATCGTCGCCACCGGCTCGCGCCCGCGCCACCTGAAAGACGTGGAAGTGGATAACAAGGTCGTCTGCGACAACGTCGGCGCGCTCGACCTCGAAACCGTGCCCAAGAAGCTCGCCGTCATCGGCGCCGGCGTCATCGGCCTGGAAATGGGCTCGGTGTGGCGTCGCCTCGGTGCCGAAGTCACCGTGCTCGAAGCGCTGCCGGACTTTCTCGGCGCAGCCGATGTGGACGTGGCCAAGGAAGCGTTGAAGATCTTCACCAAGCAGGGCCTGAACATCCAGCTCGGCTGCAAGATCGGCGAGGTCAAGAAGACCCGCAGTGGCGTGTCCATCGACTACACCGACAAAGACGGCAAGGCGCAGAAGCTCGCCGCCGACCGCCTCATCGTTTCGGTGGGCCGTGTGCCCAACACCGACGGCCTGGACGCCGACCGCGTCGGCCTGGAGCTGGATGATCGCGGTTTCATCAAGGTCGATGACCACTGCGCCACTGGCCTGCCCGGCGTGTGGGCCGTGGGCGACGTCGTGCGCGGCCCCATGCTCGCGCACAAGGCCATGGAAGAGGGCGTGATGGTCGCCGAGGTCATCAACGGCCAGGCCGGCCACTGCGACTTCAACACCGTGCCGTGGGTGATCTACACCGCCCCCGAGATCGCCTGGGTCGGCAAAACCGAGCAACAGCTCAAGGCCGATGGTGTCCAGTACCGCGCCGGCAAGATCCCGTTCGCCTTCAACGGCCGCGCCATGGGCATGGCCGCCCCCGAAGGCTTCGCCAAGATCCTGGCGGACGCCGAGACCGACCGCATCCTCGGCGTACACATCGTCGGTGCCGGCGCCTCGGAGCTCATCGCCGAAGCCGTCGTCACGATGGAGTTCGCCGGCGCCGCCGAAGACCTCGCCCGCATCTGCCACGCCCACCCGACGATGTCGGAAGCGGTGCATGAAGCCGCGCTGGCAGTAGATAAGCGGCCGCTCCACTTCTGACAACAGGGTGGCGTAAGACTACTGCGGTGGCCATCTGCGGCGTTGCGCGGTGCTCGCTTCCTCGCCTACCTTCAGGTATGTCGCGGTTGCTGTGCGCCGCGCGCCTTGCATCTGGCCATCCTCGCTACGTCTTTCACCACCCTTTGGAAGGCCCGCCACGAGGGGCGGGCCTTATCATTTCCCCATGACCGAATCCACCTCCGGCGTCATCCTCGCCGCGTATGAAGACGCGCTCGCCGAGCGCGGCTTCACTGCCGACCCGTCGCAGCAGGTCGCCATCACGCGCCTGCAGCGTTTGGCGGACGAACTCGCCGCGCCCGCCGCAGGCTTCTTGAGCCGTCTGTTCAGCAAGCCCGTCGCACCGCGCAGCGTCTATCTGTGGGGCGGAGTAGGGCGCGGTAAAAGCTTCGTCATGGATCGCTTTTTCGAAGCCGTGCCGGAGCCCAAAAAGCGCCGCGTGCATTTCCACGCCTTCATGCAGGAAGTGCAGAACGACCTGCGCCGCCTCAACCACGCGCCAGATCCCTTGGCGAAAGTGGTCGAGCGCATCGCCGCCGAGACGCGCCTCTTCTGCTTCGACGAATTCCACGTCTCCGACATCGCCGACGCGATGATCCTCGGGCGGCTCCTCGAATCCCTGCTCGCCGCCGGCGTGGTCTTCGTCATGACCTCCAACTACCCGCCCGACGGCCTGTACCCCAGCGGCCTGCAGCGTCAGCGGTTCATCCCCACCATCGAGCTGATGAAGCGCGCCTTCGACGTGCTCGAAGTCGACGCCGGCACCGACTACCGCCTGCGCGCGCTCGTCGACATACAGACCTGGGTCGTTCCCGCCGACGCTGCCGCCGAAGCGCGTCTGGCAGCCGACTTCGAGCGCCTCGCGCAACAGCCGCCAGAGCCCGGCGAAATCGAAGTGCTGGAGCGCATCTTCCCTCTCCGCGGCCGCGCCTGCGGCGTCATCTGGTTCGACTTCGCCACCCTGTGCGACGGCCCGCGCTCACAGAACGACTACCTCGAAATCGCCCGCGAGCATCACACGCTGCTGCTCTCCAACGTCCCGCTCATGACGCCGGCCGAGGCTTCGGCCGCGCGGCGCTTCACTTGGCTGATCGACGTGCTGTACGACTGCCGGGTGAATCTGGTGGTCAGCGCCGAGGTCGAGGCGCATGAGGTGTATGTCGAGGGGCAGAACGCGCATGAATTTGTGCGGACAGTGAGTCGCCTCATTGAGATGAGGGGGAGGGAGTATCTGGCGGAGGCGCACCGGGCGTAGCCTCCACTTTGTAGGAGCGGCGTCAGCCGCGAACATCTGCGCCTTAGCCGTCGTAGGGCGGATAAGCGCAGCGCATCCGCCACTGTGCTTCTATTCACCGAGGTCCGTTTAACAAGCCTCGACCGGCCGGGACTCGCCCCGGCGGGCGACTTCCTTTCTTGTTGCACGACAAGAAAGGAAGCAAAGAAACGTGCCCCGCCGTCTCGGCCCTTCGGGCTTCCCTCGCTCCAGCCGCTTTCACCGGCCGGTCCTGAACTCGCTTCGCTCGAACAGCAGGACCGGACTTCTCCGGCGAAACCGACCTGCACTTGGCGAGCCAGAGGGGACTTATGTCACCGCGTTAGGCGATTCGACTAACCTCAACGGCATTTTGCCGGGCACAATGCGAACGGAAATTCCAGCTCTAGTTACCGTTTTGATGAGTCGGTCTTAACGCAACGTAGAGCGTCCAAGTGTTGAATTCTTCGCGTAGCGACCCTGTCAGGCGGGCTTGTCACGGAAAATTGTCGCGGTGGACATCCAGATTATTCAGCAATTCTGCCGCCTACATCAAAGTTAGATGGTATCGATATGATCGACGCGCTGGACTTTCTCCTTCGTCCTTTCGCAACAGTTGCATTGGCCGTGGCGCGCGTATTGTTATTTGTCGGATGGGATCTATTAGTTCAGACCATTGGATGGTCTATCGGTTGGTGCATTTGTCGACTACTGACGCTTGCTCGCTTTCCCACAGAGGGTATTGGTCAGCTCCATAGCTCGCCGTGGGGACGGGCGTTGTTTGTGGAGATCGTCGGTCTTGCCGCTTTGGCGACCCTGGTGTGGTATCTGCAGCAGTATTTGCGTGCATAGGAAGAGATGCGTACTCCGTCGGCAATCGGGGTCAAGTCTATGTTTTGAGCGGTCTAATTGAGCGGTCTAAAATATAGACCTGACCATCGAGAGTGGGCCCCAGTGCGCTCTCACAGACCTAAGCCTCCGTTCGCGGTCGCTTTTCGACGCGGCTTAACGTAGGTGTTGGGCATCACATGACAGGAGCAGCAACCATGAGTAAGGTCTTGACTACTGAGCAGCAGCTTATCGATGCAATTAATCTGGCGCTGCGCCGTGATTGGCCGCATAAGGACTGTCATTGCGAAGTCTTTGTGTTAAGACAGGTTGATCACCCCGAGCGAAACTGGGAAGTTGAAGGTACTACGAGAGGCGGCGATACGCTTCTTCATGAGGATGAGTGTCAGCATCTTCTCGATAGAGTGTTAAACGAACTTGTCAAAAAATATGACGTTCATTGGGTACGGTGATTCCTAACCAGCGGGTACGGCAGTTGAATTTTGGTGTTGAGTCAGCCTGTCAGCTCTGAATAGAATGTCGCCAATAACTAGATTTTATGTTTCGAGGTTCTCCCCATTTACTTCAACTTAATGTAAGGCTTTCTATGCCCGGCATCGATCTAGGATCA
The DNA here is from genome assembly GCF_059703725.1 of Pseudazoarcus sp. NS34. NCBI lineage: Bacteria > Pseudomonadati > Pseudomonadota > Betaproteobacteria > Rhodocyclales > Zoogloeaceae > Pseudazoarcus > Pseudazoarcus sp. NS34. Next base: position 121,466 of record NZ_BAAKIZ010000003.1, on the reverse strand, counting down.
GCACTAATTGAGATGTGGGAGTGTGCCAGAGGACTTCTAAACTCAGCCTTTGTTAGCGCATTTCTTTCGGCATTGGCGGGGGCCGGTTTTGGTGTTTGGGGTGCTCAGCAGGTCACTGAGAGATCAGCTAAGCGCAACGAATTGCGCGATGCGCTGAGGCAAGCGAATGCTCTCATCGTCCTTGCGGCGACCATCGCTAATCAAGCACTCACTCTGAAGAAGCAGTTCATCTTGCAACTTTCAAAGACATTTTTCGAAGAAAGGAAGATCGCTGAGACTAAAAATAGAGTTCTGCTAGATGGGGGTGATCTTAAGGAGGTTGTTCATTTCCGAGCGGACATGCTTCACATCTCGCCGCTCACGGTGCCGATCGACGCGCTTAAAAATCTAGCTTACTCATCGCAGCGAATTCCAGGGAAGTCGCTTGCGCTCGTGGCGATGGTTGAGCAGTCGCTGAACGAACTGTCTCATGCGCTGCGGTTGCGTTCAGAGCAAATTGAGCTATTGCATGGGAGTGAAATGGAACCAGAGATGTTTATGCAAAGATACTTTGGTCTGGAACGTCGCGATGGGCACACTGACGCCATGTACCACGATGCCATGGTGGCAATTGAGCAATACACTGATGATGTGGCGTTTTTTGCGGCAGAACTGGCTGATGAGCTTCAAGCGCACGCGGGCCGAGTCTACGACAGGTTGGTTGCCATTGCAAAGGACGCGGGAAAGGCTAATGCAGTTGATTTCTCAGAGTCTCGAAAATCGGGGCTCATGCCGTCTCGGGATAATTATGAGATATGGCTGGCTGGGTTTAAGAGTGGAGAGACATAGGGGCCATTAATCGGGGCCCACCCTATATTTATACCGATATAAATGTCCCCGGCTCTGGAGAGTAAATCGGAGTTCGCGTAGGGCGCAATAGCCGCAGGGTATTGCGTCGCATGTTCTGAGTCGGCTTTAGACCTCGAATATTTATGGCCGCCCGGCCGCTATACAAACCCTCTGATGTAGCGCCGGTTATATTCATCATTAAGCAGATCAAGTGCATACCTCCCTCATTTCAAAAGCCTACGACCATATCGCGGAACGCTGGCTCGACGACGCTTTCAGCACTAGCGACGGCGTTCGACAACACAAAGCGGCACTGGCGTTTCTCGGCGCCCAGGGCGATGGATGGGCCTTGAATATTGGGTGTGGCTGCAATACAAGATTCAATTTTTTGTTTCGCGAGCGTGGCCTATCCATTGAAGCGGTAGATCTATCGGAAAAGATGGTGGACTTGGCGAGAGCTGCCGATCCTTCCGTGGTGGTGCACCACGCGGACGTTTGCGAATGGCAGCCGCCTCGGAAGTATCAGTTCATCACGGCTTGGGACAGCATCTGGCACGTGGACCTGCACCAGCAGCGCCCATTGATGCTGAAGATGATGGCCGCGCTGGAAGTGGGAGGCGTGCTCCTTTTCACTGCGGGCGGCCTGGATGCGCCGGGTGAGCACGTCGACTCGGCGATGGGCCCCGAGGTGTACTACTCGACGCTTGGGATACCTGGGCTTCTGAACGCATTGGAAGCGGGCGGGTGCGTTTGTCGGCACCTTGAGTTTGATCAGTATCCGCAAAAGCATTTGGTGGTTGTCGCTCAGAGAACTGCCTGACCCCGATTGCAATAATTGCGAGAATTTCGTTACGCGCAGTCCCACAAATTACCGATTTGACTGGCCCCTTGGGGCCCTGCCTTAGATTTCAGCAAGGCACGTTTCTGGCTTGTTCGATTGCGGGGCTTGTCCCCGCTTTTTCTTTTTGAAGACTTTTTCATCGCTGCAACGATGGGGGAGAGAACATGAGCGAGAACGACGGAGTTTCGGGCTATACGGTAGTGATCACCGGCGCGTCGAGCGGCTTTGGCCGGGGCGGGGCGATCAAGCTCGCGGAGCAGGGTGCGCACGTGGTGCTGGCTGCGCGGCGGATTGGCGTGCTTGAAGACCTGGCCATGACGATTCGTGCGGCCGGGGGCAGTGCCACCGTGGTCGAGGCGGACGTGAGTGAGCCGGGCGACATTGCTGCCTTGGCGGCGAAGGCGCTGGAGCCGAGTGGCAGGATTGATGTGTGGATCAACAATGTCGGCGTGGGGGTGCTGGGGATGTTTTGGGACATTCCCATTGAGGACCACGCGCGCATTATTGATGTGAATTTCAAAGGCGTGGTTTATGGGGCCCATGCCGCTATTCGGCAATTCCGCGCGCAGGGCGACGGCGTGTTGCTGAATATCGGCTCGATCGACAGCGAGGTGCCGCTCGCGTTTCAGTGCTCTTATGCGGCGACGAAGGCGGCGGTGCTCAGCCTGGGGCGCTCGCTGGGTGAGGAGCTTCGCCTGGCGGGCCACGACCAAATCAAGGTCGGCACCATCATGCCCTGGGCAGTGGATACGCCGTGGTGGACGCATGCGGCGAACTACAGCGGGCACACGCCGCGCATGGCCGGCATGGATGATCCCGAGATTGTTGTGGACGCCATCGTTGCGGCCTGCACCAATCCGGAGCTGGAGCAGGCGGTGGGTGTGAGAGCCACTTCGGCGCACGTCTCGCACAACATCTTCCCCGACCTGACCGAGCGGCTTTCCGCCAACGTCGCGGCGTCGGAGTCGGCAAAGGGCGATCGCGTGCCCGATACCACCGGGGCGATCTATCAGCCGATGGTGGAGGGGACCACCGTGGAGGGCGGCATACGCGAGCGGATGAAGCGCGAAGACGAGCGGCGTTGAGAAAGGCGCATCCGCTGCGACTCTTCAATGAAGAAGGACTCTCACGCGGCCGAGCGCACGTTCTCCGGCACTTTGTGTATCGCATTTTTTCGTTGCGGAAATCGCCGGCGAATGTGCACTTAAGATAAAAACCCCGACGGGGTGCGGGACTCAGCAAGGCTGCGTTCAGTGTTGACCGCCGGCGTCGCAAACTGGCGGGCCGGCGCCACACCGTGCAACATTGAACGCGTAGCGTTGCAGTCATCGCAACCCGCCAGTCGACACAGAACGGCACGGCCAGGAGGATTTGCCACATGAACGCGCCCATCAAGTTCCACATCGGATCCGACTTGCTCGAGCAGTTCGACCGCAATCGCCGTCGGATGCATGCGCTTTATGCCACCTTGTCCGACGACGCCTATTTCGGGCGGCCGATTCCGTTGCGCAATCCGCTGGTCTTCTACGAAGGGCATGTGCCTGCCTTCAGTCATGCGCATCTGGTGCGCAAGGCGCTGGGTGGGCCGGCCATTGATGAAACGCTGGAACGCCTGTTCGAGCGAGGCATTGATCCGCATGAGGCCACGAGCGATGTGAAGGCGCGCGGCAACCAGGCCGACGAATGGCCGGAGCGGGCGGCGGTTGTCGCCTTCCGTGACGAGGCGGACCGCCGTGTGCGTGCGGCGATTGAAAGCGTGCTGAGCGACCCCGATGGGCCGATTGACGTCGTGCATCGCATCCTCGAACACGAAACCATGCACCACGAGACGCTGATGTACCTGTGGCACGCGCTGCCGCATGCGGACAAGCGCGCGCCGGACGGCTATACGCCGAACGTCGGCGGCGCGGCGCCCGAGCAGGAGATGGTTGAGGTGGCGGCGGGGCGAGCGGTGCTCGGGGTGGCGCCGGGCGACCTGCCTTTTGCGTGGGATAACGAGGTGCCGGCGCACAGCGCGGACGTGCCGGCCTTTCGCATTCAGCGTCACAAGGTGACCAATGCGGAGTACATGGCCTTTGTCGAGGCCGGTGGCTACCAGGACGACCAGTGGTGGCGCCCCGAAGACTGGGCGTGGCTGCGCGAACACGCGATGGCTCACCCGCACTTCTGGCAGCGCGACGGCGAGTCGTGGGTGTGGCGCGGCATGTTTTGTGATGTGCCTTTGCCGCCGGCCTGGCCGGTGTGGGTGACGCATGCGGAGGCCTGTGCTTATGCGCGCTGGCGCGGCATGGCCTTGCCCACCGAGGCGCAGTACCAGCGCGCGGCGCTGGGCGACCCCGCCGGGCCGCAGCGGCGTTTCCCCTGGGGAGATGAGGCGCCGCAGGCACGCCACGGGGCTTTCGGCTTCGACGGCTACGACCCGGAGCCGGCCGGCAGTCACCCGGACGGCGCGAGCGCGTGGGGTGTTGAAGATCTGGTCGGCAACGGCTGGGAATGGACCTCGACGCCGTTCGAGCCTTTCCCCGGGTTCGCGCCGATGGCCGAGTACCCGGAATATTCGGCAGACTTCTTCGACGGCCAGCATTACGTGATGAAGGGCGCTTCGCCGGCGACCGTGCGTGAGCTGATTCGGCCTTCGTTCCGCAACTGGTTCCGCCCGCGCTATCCGTATGTGTTCGCGAGCTTCCGCTGCGTCGAAGGAGCCGGCCGATGAATGCGCGTACTCCGCCCGATTCCGAAGTTGCCGCCTTCGCGCGCGATGTGCGCAAGAGCCTGAGCGGATCGCCACGGCGTCTGTCCTCGCGCTACCTTTACGACACGCTGGGTTCCGCGCTCTTCGAGGCCATCTGTGCGCTGCCGTGGTACCGGCTTACGCGTGCCGAAAGCACGCTGCTGGAGCGGCACGGTGCGGACATTCTGGCGGCCTGCACGCCCTTGCGTTCGGTGGTGGAGCTGGGGCCGGGCAACGGCGCCAAGCTGGCCTGTTTGCTCAGCGCGCGAGGTGCGAAGGCTGGCCAGCTTGATGTGCATCTGATTGACGTCTCGGCCTCGGCGCTGGAGGCGGCCGATATCCGGCTCGCAGCGCTGCCCGGTCTCGCGGTGTTCCGACACGAAGCAAGCTACGAAGCCGGCCTGGCGCAGCTGGACGCAGGAACCGGGCCCAAGCTGGTGCTGATGCTCGGCTCAAACATCGGCAACTTCGACCGCCCCGGCGCGCTGGCCATGCTGCGCACCGTGCGTGCCGCGATGCGACCGGGCGACCGGGTGCTGCTGGGCGCCGACTTGGTCAAGCCCGAGCGCGAGATGTTGCTTGCCTATGACGACCCGCTCGGCGTCACGGCGGCCTTCGACCGCAATCTGTTGCTGCGCATCAACCGAGAACTCGGTGGTGACTTTGACCTCTCCGCTTTCGACTACCGCGTGCACTGGAACGCCGAGGCCTCGCGCGTCGAAGCCTGGCTGGTCAGCTGCAAGGCGCAGACCGCACGCATCCCCGCGGCCGAGCTTGAGCTGACGCTGGCCGAAGGCGAGCCGATCTGGATCGAGAGCGCACACAAGTACACCCGCGAAGGCATCTTCGCGCTGCTCGGCGAGGCGGGCTTTGTCGAGCAGGATTGCTGGGTGAACACCGAGGATGGCTTCGCGCTGGCGCTGGCCGGCTGCAGGGAAGAATAGGGCGGCTACGCAAGGGTGCTGAGCCCAGCGGATTGCGCCGAATGTCCGCCCCATTCGGCGCAATGCCTGAAGCTTATTGCGCCCCACGCTACTGTCGCTTGCTACCATTGCGCCTTTCCCGCGACACATCACCCTCATGACCGACCTCACCCACGCTTTCTCGCCCGAAGGGCCGCTCGCCAGCGCGATTCCGGGCTTCCGGGCGCGGCCGCAGCAGATCGAGATGGCGGGGCGCATTGAAGAGGCACTGAAGAACTACGGCGTGCTCGTGGCCGAGGCCGGCACCGGCACCGGCAAGACCTTCGCGTATCTCGTGCCGGCGCTGCTGGCGGGCGGCAAGGTGATCGTGTCGACCGGCACCAAGACGCTGCAGGACCAGCTCTTCAAGCGCGATCTGCCAACGGTGCGCGATGCGCTGAAAGTGCCGGTGCGCATGGCTTTGCTGAAAGGGCGGGCCAACTACGTGTGCCCATATCACCTGGAGCGCAACGCCAGGGAAGGGCGCTTTCAGAGCCCGCAGGATGCGGCGGACCTGCGCAAGATCGTGCGCTTCGCGCAGATCACCCAAACCGGCGACAGGGCCGAATGCACCGATGTGCGCGAGGACTCGCCGGCGTGGATGGCGGCGACCTCGACGCGCGACAACTGCCTGGGGCAGGACTGCCCCAACGTGAAGGACTGCTTCGTGATGGCGGCGCGCCGCGAGGCCATGGATGCCGACGTGGTGGTGGTGAATCATCACCTGTTCTTTGCCGATGTAATGCTGCGCGACGTGGGCATGGGCGAACTGCTGCCGGCCTGCAACGCGGTGATCTTCGACGAGGCGCATCAGTTGCCGGAGACGGCCAGCCTGTTCTTTGGCGAGAGCGTGTCGACGGCGCAGATTCTGGAGCTGGCGCGCGACACGCGTTCGGAAACCATCGCCTCGGCGCCGGATTGCCGTGACCTGATCGACGCCACGCGCCTGCTGGAAAAGGGCGCGCGCGACCTGCGGCTGGCTTTTGGTGCGGAATCCGCGCGCATGGCCTACAGCGCGGCGGCTGCGCGCGAGGGCTTCGAGGAGGCGGTGGATGCTGCGGAGAACGCACTGATCGCCTTCGAGACGGTGCTGGAAACGCAGGGCGAACGTTCCGAAGGGCTGGCCAACTGCCTGCGCCGCACGCAGGAGATGCGCGAGCGCCTGGTGCGTTGGCGCGGCCCGGAAGACTCAGAGATGGTGCGCTGGGTCGAGGTGTTCAGCCAGTCGGTGGCGCTCAACGCCACGCCGCTGCACGTGGCGAGCGTGTTCAAACGCCAGCTCGAAGGCCAGTTGCGGGCATGGATATTCACTTCCGCCACACTGGCGGTGGGCAACGACTTTTCGCACTACTGCAACGAAATGGGCCTGTCGTGGCTGGAAAAGCCGCCGGTCACCGCCGTGTGGGGCAGCCCCTTCGAGTACGCCGAGCAGGCCGTGCTGTACGCGCCGAGCGACATGCCCGACCCGAACAACCCTGACTACGCCGACGCCGTGGCACGCACCGCGTTGCCGCTGATCCGCGCCGCGCGTGGCCGCGCCTTCGTGCTGTGCACCTCGCTGCGCGCCATGCGCCGCGTGCATGGGCTGATTGCCGAAGGTCTCGCAGGAGCAGGAGACAACCTCCCGCTGCTGCTGCAGGGCGAGGGTTCGCGCACCGAGTTGCTGGCGCGTTTCCGCATGCTCGGCAACGCGGTACTGGTTGCCAGCCAGAGCTTCTGGGAAGGCGTGGATGTGCCGGGCGACGCGCTGAGCCTCGTCATCATCGACCGTTTGCCGTTCGCGCCGCCGGACGATCCGGTGCTGTCCGCGCGCATCGAACACATGCAGAAGGCCGGCTACAACCCGTTCATGAGCTACCAGTTGCCGCGCGCGGTGATCAGCATGAAGCAGGGCGCCGGGCGGCTGATTCGCAGCGAGACCGACCGCGGCCTGCTGTGCGTGTGCGACCCGCGCATGATCGGCAAGCCCTACGGCAAGATGGTGTGGCGCAGCCTGCCGCCGATGCGCCGCACGCGCGTCGAGGCCGAGGCCGTGGAGTGGCTCGAAGCCCTGCCGCCGCCGGTGGTGCCCGACGCCGAGGCTGCGCCCGCAGCCTGATTCCCGCGCGTTGCCTTCCTGATCCACTGCAGGGCCTTTTGCGCACGCGCAGGCGTGCCGTCGCTGGACTTCATCCTCCGAGCCGGTTCATGCTGACCTCACGGGTGCGGACGATGCTCATAGAAGCCGTCGCCGCCCCGAACGAGGAGGAGAAGGCCATGAATCAGTCCATTCTGCGGCGGGGGCGTGTGTGGCTGTGCTGCGCGCTGCTGGCCGTCTGGTTGCCGGCTGCCGCCGGCGAGCGCGACAAGGCGCGGCAATTCCCCGAACTGTCGATGCAAATCGCCTACGAGGTGCGCGAGATCCTGATGCGCCACGGCATGCCGCTGAGCCACGACGGCGAAGACCCGTGGTTCAGCGTGCAGCCCATGCTTAACTTCATTGGCGTGGGCGAGGTGTCGTACCTCCTATACCTCGACCGCATGAACGAAGTGCCGCTGGCCGCGCGCATGGAGATCGTCGAGTACTGCATGCGCTTGCACGAGACCGTCGGCGGTCGCGAGTACATGCGGCTGCAGATGCGAGCGACGCCACGTCAGCGCGCGCTGATAAGGCCGAAGCCGGATTTCGAACTGGTGCTCAATGACCTGCGCTAGAGAGGCTGGACGGTGAAGCGGCGAGGCGGAACCGAGACTACCGGTTAGGAGGGGCGCGCTGACGGTAGGCGGGCCTGTCCCTCCCCCTTCAAGGGGGGCGGAGCAGGGGTTTCAGCGAGCATGCTCGCTGCCTGCGGAGCGGCGAGGCGCAGCCGAGACTACCGGTTAGGAGGGGGATGGGTCGCAGCCCAGTGACCCATCCCCACCCCGACCCTCCCCTTGAAGGGGAGGGAGAATTGCTCGCCCCCTTGAAGGGGAGGGAGCTCTGCCATCCTCACTCCAGCCCGCTCACACGGCGCGAAACGACGCTTCCCGAAACCCCGTCCAGGCGGGGCTCCGGGAAAGAATGTCGGGGAGGGGTGCCGAAGTACGTTATCATTCGCCCCGTTCGTGTCTCCAATCGGCGCGGACGCAACTTTCCTATCCGGACGATCCGCAACGGATCCCCGACTTCCCGCCAGCCTCAGATTGGTGTCGTCGCAGACGCGCGACAGGCCCGGCACGAGTATTCCGCTACATGACGATTCAAAACGATTTCACCAGTCTCGGACTGGCCGCTCCCCTTTTGCGTGCGATTTCCGAGGCGGGTTACACCACGCCTACGCCGATTCAGGCACAAGCCATTCCGCTGGTGCTGGCAGGGGGCGATTTGCTTGCCGCCGCTCAGACCGGCACCGGCAAGACCGCCGGCTTCACGCTGCCGGTGCTGCACCGTCTGCTCGAAAACCCGGCTGCCAACAGCAAGCCGGGCCGTCCGCGCTGCCTGATCCTGACCCCGACGCGCGAACTCGCCGCGCAGGTTGAGGAATCCGTGCAGACCTACGGCAAGCACGTTGATCTGACTTCGATGGTGATGTTCGGCGGCGTTGGCATCAACCCGCAGATCAATGCCCTGCGCAAGCGCGTCGACATCCTGGTTGCCACGCCGGGCCGTCTGCTCGACCACATCGGCCAGAAGACGCTGGATCTGTCCGGCGTCGAGATTCTGGTGCTGGACGAAGCCGACCGCATGCTCGACATGGGCTTCATCCGCGATATCCGCAAGGTGCTCGCGCTGTTGCCCAAGCAGCGTCAGAACCTGCTGTTCTCGGCCACCTTCTCCGACGAAATCCGTTCGCTCGCCAACGGCCTGCTGACCAACCCGGGTTGCGTCGAGGTTGCACGCCGCAACACGGCTTCCGAGCTGGTGGACCAGTCGGTCTACATGGTCGGCCAGAAGCAGAAGCGCGAACTGCTGGCGTGGCTGATCCGCCAGAACAGCTGGGCACAGGTGCTGGTGTTTACGCGCACCAAGCACGGCGCCAACAAGCTGTCGGAGTACCTGGAAAAGAACGGCATCCCGTCCGCCGCGATCCACGGCAACAAGAGCCAGACGGCGCGCACGCGTGCGCTGGGTGACTTCAAGGAAGGCAAGCTGCCGGTGCTGGTTGCGACCGACATCGCTGCACGTGGCCTGGACATCGACCAGCTGCCGCAGGTCGTGAACTTCGAACTGCCGAACGTCGCCGAAGACTACGTGCACCGCATCGGCCGTACCGGCCGTGCCGGTGCCTCGGGCGCTGCGATCTCGCTGGTCGACGGCGAGGAAACCAAGCTGCTGGCCGGCATCGAGCGTCTGATCAAGCGCCGCATCGAGCGCGCCGAGGCAACCGGCTTTGTGCCGGCTGCACCGGGTACGCACGTGGAAGTGTCGGACGCCCGTCCGCCGCGTCCCGGCCCGCGCACCCACGGCCGTCCGGGCCAGGGTCAGCCGCGCAATGGTCAGGGCGCAGGTCGTGCTGCCGGTAACGGCAACGGCCAGTCCCGTGGCAATGGGAATGGCGGCGGCAATGGCGGCAACGCTGGTCGCAGCGACGGTGCCCGTCGCCCGCGCAGCAACTTCGGTCCGCGCGGCTGAGTTGTTCGCGCCGCATGAATGAAGCAGGGCGTCCCACGGGGCGCCCTGTTTTTTTGTGTGGTGCGCGAATCTGCGTGCGATCGGTTGGACCGAAAACAGTGACGTCACGGTCCGGTAACCGGCGTGTCATGGCAGCGTCATGCGGACTGCGCAAACTCGCCTCCGGCTTTCAACCGGAGGACTGCCATGAACAAAATGAAACTCGCGATTGCCGTGCTGGCTGCCAGCTTGGCGCTGGGTGCCTGTGCGACGTCGGGCGGCAAGGATGCCTACGCCAAGAAGGGTTTCTACACGCACGTGCACGACAACCGTCTGTGGGTGCTGAAAGAGGGCGACAAGGACATCGCGCAGGTGTCGCAGAACAAGGAACCGAAGGTCGTCGTGACGCGTATCGCGGCTGGCCCGAACAAGATGACCGTGAAGTCGAATGACCCGGCGGTGATCGACGCCTACCTCGCCAAGTAAGCGCGGACAGGCAAGACGCAAAAAGGGCGCCTCACGAGGGCGCCCTTTTTGCTGCTGCCAGTGAACAGGCTTACACGGCCTGCTTGAGGCTGGCGGCGATGAAGTCGTCCAGGTCGCCGTCGAGCACGGCCTGGGTGTTGCCCACCTCAAAGTTGGTGCGCAGATCCTTGATGCGCGACTGGTCGAGCACGTAGCTGCGGATCTGGTGGCCCCAGCCGATATCGCTCTTGGAGTCTTCCAGCGCCTGCTGCTCGCTCTGGCGCTTGCGCAGTTCCAGCTCGTACAGGCGTGCCTTGAGCATCGAGTTGGCTTCGGCGCGGTTCTTGTGCTGCGAGCGATCGCTCTGGCACTGCACGACGATGCCGGTCGGCTCGTGCGTCAGACGCACCGCGGAATCGGTCTTGTTGATGTGCTGACCGCCCGCACCGGAGGCACGGTAGGTGTCGACGCGAACGTCGGCCGGGTTGATTTTGATCTCGATCGAGTCATCCACTTCCGGGTACACGAATATCGAGCAGAAGCTGGTGTGGCGGCGCGCGTTTGAGTCGAACGGGCTCTTGCGCACGAGGCGGTGGATGCCGGTTTCAGTGCGCAGGAAGCCGTAGGCGTATTCGCCGCTGACCTTGATGGTGGCGCCCTTGATGCCGGCGACTTCACCCTCGGACTCTTCCATGATCTCGACGTCGAAGCCCTTGCGCTCGCAATAGCGCAGGTACATGCGCTCGAGCATGCCGGCCCAGTCCTGCGCTTCGGTGCCGCCGGCGCCCGACTGGATTTCGATGAAGCACGAACTCGGGTCCATCGGGTTCGAGAACATGCGGCGGAATTCCAGGCCATGCACCTTGGATTCCAGCACCACGATGTCGGCTTCGACCGCCTCGACGGTTTCCTCGTCGCTTTCGGCCTCGGCCAGCTCGAACAGATCCTTCAGGTCACGCGACATCTGCGCGATGTCGTCGAGCATCACCACGACGTTTTCGAGCTGACGCTTCTGCTTGCCGAGCTCCTGGGCGCGCTCGGCGTTGTTCCAGACGTCCGGGTCTTCGAGCGCGAGGTTCAGTTCGCGCAGGTCGGTTGCTTTCTCGTCGTAGTCAAAGATACCTCCGCAGTTCCGCCCCGCGAGCCGCGAGGTCGGTGAGTTTCTCGGCGAGGGCGTTGATGCGTTCGGCTTCCATGATCTCTTTTCGCTGGTTTTTTCAGACCGTGAAGTATACCGGGAGCGAGTGCTCGCAGCGAACCGGCGCTGAAATGAAAAACGGCCGGGAGCGCCGGCCGTTTCCTGCGTGCTGCGTGGCGCTCAGAACTTGTAGCCGAGCCCGACCATGAACACCCACGGGTCGATGTCGACATCAACTTTGGTCTTGTCCAGCGCGTTGTGGCGCAGCGTGGCCTTGGTGTCGATGTCGATGTACCAAGCGGCGACGTTGAGCATCAGACGCTCGGTAAGCATGTAGTCCATGCCGACCTGGCCGGCCAGACCCCAGGAGTCCTTCAGGCTCAGGCTGGAGAAACCATTGGCCTTCTGCGTGCTGGTGAGCTTTTCCTGGAAGAAGGTCGTGTAGTTGATGCCGGCGCCGACATACGGCTGCCAGCGCGATTCCTTGGCCATCGGGTAGTACTGCAGCGTCAAGGTCGGGGGCAGGTGCTTGACGTCGGCCAGCTTGCCGTCGATGCCGCCGCCAACGCCCTTGACGTTGACCTGGTGGCTGAACGGGGTGGCGGCGAGCAACTCGATGCCGATGTGGTCGGTGAGCTTGTAGGCGAAGGTCAGGCCGAGCTGGGTGTCGCTATCGACGGTTGCTTTGGTGCCGGCGATCGGGCCGGTGACGGTGGTCGAGATGCGCGAGCTGCTGTCGTTCGGTGCGACGAGCGCGGCACCGGCACGAACGATGAAACTACCGGCTTCGTGAGCCAGGGCGGGGGTGGCGGCGGCGAGTGCCGCGGCGACAAACAGGGCCTTCTTCATGGTGGCTTTCCACTTTGTGTTGATCATGGGCGCCACGTTAGTGGAGCGTACCGCTGTGGGTACTGATCCAGATCAAAGGGAAGCGCGGAATCAGACGGGCTCGAAGTGCTCGAACATCAACTGCAGGCTGGTCACGCCGTTGTACTCGTTGGTGGCCAGCCGGTAGGCGGCGTGAATCTCGCCCGGAGCGCTGTCGGCGAAGTTGAACTGGATGGCGTCGAAACGCTGGCCGTTCTTCGAGACCTGCAGCTTCAGGTGCTTGTCCTTGAGCAGGCGCTGGTTCTCGACACGGAAGACGTCGCTGAATACCGGCGCCGGGAAGCCGTGGCCCCATACGTCCTGATCGAGCATGCGTGCCGCGTCGAGGCTCATCCAGGCTGATTCCAGCCCGCCGTCGGTATCGATGCGCCGGGTGATGTCGGTATCGCCGAGCAGCTCCTGCACGACGTCTTCGAACACCGAGGTGAATTCGGCGTGGTCGGTGTCGCGGATGGTCACGCCGGCCGCTGCGGCGTGGCCGCCGAAGCGCAACAACAGTTCGGGGCGGCGCTTGCTGACGAGATCAAGCGCGTCGCGCAGGTGCAGGTTGGCAATCGAGCGGCCCGAGCCCTTCAGCTCGCCGTCGTTGCCGCGTGCAAAGGCGAAGGTCGGGCGATTGAGCTTTTCCTTGATGCGCCCGGCGACGATGCCGATCACACCCTGGTGCCAGTCGGGCTCATACAGGCACACCGACAGCGTGTTGCCGGGGTCGAAATCCATCAACCGCAGCAGCGCGTCTTCCTGCATGCCTTGCTCAATGCTGCGCCGCTCGCGGTTGAGCTTGTCGAGCTCCTGCGCGATGTTGAGCGCGCGGGCGGTGTCATCGGTGATCAGGCATTCGATGCCCAGACTCATGTCGGACAGGCGTCCGGCCGCATTCAGGCGCGGCCCCAGGCCAAAGCCCATGTCGAAGCTCGACGCGCGCGCCGGGTCTCGCGACGCGGCAGCAAACAGCGCACGCACGCCCGGCTGCATGCGCCCGGCGCGCATGCGGGCGAGGCCCTGCGAGACGAGGATGCGGTTGTTGCGGTCGAGCTTGACCACGTCGGCTACGGTGCCCAGCGCCACGAGGTCGAGCAGGTCGCCGAGGTTGGGCTCGGGGCGCTCGCCAAAGGCGCCGCGCTCACGCATTTCGGCGCGCAGCGCGAGCAGCACATAGAACATCACGCCGACACCGGCGATGCACTTGCTCGGGAAGTCGCAGCCGGGCTGGTTGGGGTTCACGATCACGTCGGCCTCGGGCAACGTGTCGCCCGGCAGGTGGTGATCGGTGATCAGGGTGGCGATGCCCAGCGCGCGCGCTGCAGCCACCCCATCGACGCTGGCAATGCCGTTGTCGACGGTGATGATCAGCTCCGGCTCCATGCGCGCAGCCAGTTCGACGATGGCCGGCGTGAGGCCGTAGCCGTATTCGAAGCGGTTGGGCACCAGGTAATGCACATCGGCGCCCATGGCGCGCAGGCCGCGCATGCCGACGGCACAGGCGGTGGCGCCGTCGCAGTCGTAGTCGGCGATGATGACCATGCGCGCGCCGGCTTCGATGGCGTCGGCCAGCAGCTGTGCGGCTTCGTGCGTGCCGGTCAGCGCCGCCGGCGGCAGCAGGTCGGAGAGCTTGTAATCGAGCTCGTCGCGACGCTTCACACCGCGGGCCGCGTAGATGCGTGCGAGCAGCGGATGCACGCCGGAATCCACGAGGGCCTGGACGATGGGGAAGTGCGCCTGACGGGGCTGGATGACGGGCATGAGTGCTCGGCTGGGGCTGAAGAATGGGTGTTGCGGGAATCGCCGGAGTCTAGCATGTGGCCCGACCCGCTCCGGGCCCGCAGAGGCGCTTGCAGATCCTTGCCGGGCGCAGGCCGCAGGCTTGCGGCACAATGGCGGCTTTCCACGAATGCGAGTACCGATGCGCTACGAAACTCTGGTCGGTCTGCGCTACACGCGCTCCCGCAAGCGCGCGCAGGGCGGCAACCGCTTCATCTCCTTCATTTCGCTGGTGTCGATGTTGTGCACGGGGCTGGGCGTGATGGCCCTGATCGTCGTGCTGTCGGTCATGAACGGCTTTCAGGAGGAGCTGCGCACACGCATCCTCGGCGTGGCCTCGCATGTGCAGATCTCCAGCCACGGTGACGGCCTTGAGGCCTGGCAGCAGGTGGCGGACGAATCCATGCGCCATTCTTCGGTGCTGGCTTCGGCGCCGTATGTGCAGGAGCAGGGCATGCTGTCGCACAACCAGACGGTGCGCGGCGTCCAGGTGCGCGGCGTGCTGCCGGCCGACGAAGAGGGTGTTGCCGATTTTTCGGAATACATGCGGCAGGGCAAGCTCGACGACCTGCAACCGGGCCAGTACGGCATCGTGCTGGGGCGCGACCTGGCCTTCGCTCTGAGCGTGCGCATGGGCGACAAGGTCACGCTGATCGCGCCGCAGGGCATGGTTACGCCGGCGGCGGTGATGCCGCGCGTGCGCCAGTTCGAGGTGGTCGGCATCTTCGAGGCCGGCATGCATGAATACGACTCCACGCTGGCCCTGATCCACATGCGCGATGCGCAGGTGCTGTACCGCATGGGTGACGCCGTGACCGGCGTGCGTCTGAAACTCGACGATCTGTTCGCGTCGCCGCGCGTGGTGCGCGAACTGGCAGCGCAGATCACCGTGCCGGCACTGGTGTCGGACTGGACGCGCAGCCACGCCAATTTCTTCCGAGCGGTGCAGCTCGAGAAGACGATGATGACCATCATCCTGTTCCTGATCGTGGCGGTAGCGGCCTTCAACATCGTGTCGATGCTGGTCATGGCGGTGCAGGAGAAAAACGCCGATATCGCCATCCTGCGCACGCTGGGCGCAAGCCCCGGCTCGATCATGGCGATCTTCGTGCTGCAGGGCGCGGTGATCGGATTTGTCGGCCTGATCGGTGGCGTGATCGGCGGCCTGCTGCTGGCCAACAACCTCGACGTGGTCATCCCGTGGCTCGAAACCGTGACCGGTGCGACGCTGTGGAACAAGGAAATCTATTACATCCAGGATCTCCCCTCGAAGGTGCTGGCGAGCGACGTGATCACCATCGTGTCGGTGTCCTTCGTGCTGATTCTGGTCGCCACGCTGTATCCGAGCTGGCGCGCTTCGCGCGTCAATCCGGCGGAGGCGCTGCGCTATGAGTGAAGCCATGAACAACGCCGTGCTGTCCTGCGAAGGGCTGAACAAGGTTTTCCGCGAAGGCCCGGGCGCGCTGGCGGTGCTGCGCGACGTCAATATGTCGGTGGCGCGTGGTGAGCGCGTGGCCATCGTCGGCGCCTCCGGTTCGGGCAAGAGCACATTGCTGCATCTGCTCGGCGGGCTGGACGTGCCGACCTCCGGTCGCGTCACCATCAACGGGCGTGATTTTTCGAGCATGAGTGATGCCGAGCGCGGCCAGCAGCGCAACAAGGTGCTGGGCTTCGTGTACCAGTTCCACCATCTGCTGCCGGAGTTCTCGGCGCTCGAGAACGTGGCCATGCCGCTCTACATCCGCCGCATGGCGCGTGACGAGGCCAACGCACAGGCGGCGGCAATGCTCAAGGAAGTGGGGCTGGGTGCGCGGCTGGACCACGCGCCGGGTGAGCTGTCCGGGGGGGAGCGTCAGCGTGCCGCGATTGCGCGTGCGCTGGTGACTTCCCCGGCCTGCGTGCTGGCGGACGAGCCCACCGGCAACCTCGACCGCAAGACGGCCGAGTCGGTGTTCGACCTGATGCTGGGGCTGAACGAACGTCTCGGCACCAGCTTTGTCATCGTCACCCACGATGAAGCACTGGCCAGCCGGGCCGAGCGCACCATGCGTCTGGTGGATGGGCAGTTTCAGGCCTGATTGCGGCGTTTTTTGCTGCGTCGGCGCCAGGCCCGGATCAGCCACCAGCGGTAGATACCGCGCGTGACGAAATAGCCTGTCACCGCGAGTCCGCTGGCGAGCACGACCAGACCTATGGCCAGCGGCTTGCCCAGTCCGACCGTCCAGCTCAGAAAGGCCGAGGCCCATTCCATGAAGCCCAGATCGCCCATGGCAGGAGGCTCGATGAAGCCGTCCATGCTGCCGCCGGTTGCAAACACCCCGATGAAGTAGGCCGCGAAGTAGATCGGCACGATGGTCAGCGGGTTGGTGTACAGCGTGGTGACCAGCGCCAGCGGCAGATTCGCGCGCAGCACCATGCATGCCAGCGCGGCGCAGAACATCTGCAGAGGGCCGGGGATCAGCCCGCAGAACAGGCCGACCGCAACGGCGCCGGCCACTGAATGGCGGTTCAGGTGCCACAGCCGCGGGTGCAGCAACGAATTGGAGAACGGCCGCAGCAAGCGGTTGCCATTCACCGTCTCGTGGTTGGGTAGCAGGCGGCGGAAAATCTTTCGCATGGTGTCTCGTCCGGCCGGGTGCTGCCGGCACTTGTCCCCGTCGGGTGTCTGAATGATGATGGCATCATGCGTGTGGCCATCATCCTGTTCCTGTTTGGAGTGCTCGCCCTGCAGTGGTCGCCGACCCTGCCGGCGCGCGGCGTGCTGTTCGCGACCTCGATTCTATGCGCTGCAGCCGCGACTGGTTGTGTGTTCCTGTTGCGGCGCTGGCAGATGGCGCTGGCGTTGTGCGCGGCCTTCGCTGCCGGATTCTCGTGGGCCGGGTGGCGGGCCGAGTGGCGGCTCGCCGACAATTTACCGATGACGGCCGAAGCGCGCGATCTGCGCGTGACTGGCGTCATCGACGGCCTGCCACAACGCCTCGAAGGCGGGGCCTGGCGTTTCGTGTTGGCGGTGGAGTCTGCCGATGGACCGGTGCCGGCTCGCATCCAGCTTGGCTGGTATGCCTTTCGCGGTCAGGGCGATGTGCCTGAGTCCCTGCGGCCAGGCGAGCGTCACGAGCTGGTCGTGCGTCTGAAGCGGCCTCACGGTTTCAGCAACCCGGGCGGTTTCGACTACGAGGCCTGGCTGCTCGAACGCGGCATCCGCGCGACCGGCTATGTGCGCGAGGATCCCCGCAACCGTCGCGTCGACGACTTTGTTCCCGGCTTCATGAACACCGTGCACCGAGCCCGCGACGGCCTGCGCCAGCGCTTTGGCGCGGCGCTCGGCGAGCGCCCCTACGCCGGCATCCTGACGGCGCTGGCGATTGGCGATCAGCGAGCCATCACGCAGGCGCAGTGGGAGGTGTTCCGGCGCACGGCGGTCGGGCACCTCGTGGCGATCTCGGGCCTGCATGTTTCGCTTGTGGCGCTGGCCGTCGGTGGTCTAGTCGGGTGGATCTGGCGTCGGGTGCCACGCCTGGTCGTGCGCGTGCCGGCGCGGCGTGTTGCCGTGCTGTGCGGGCTGGCCGCCGCGGCGGCCTATGCCTTGCTCGCCGGTCTCGGGCTGCCGACGCAACGTGCGCTGATCATGCTCGCGGTAGCGGCCTTGGCGATCGCGTCGGGACGTCAGTCAGAAGCGACGCGGGTGCTCGCGCTGGCGCTGCTGTGCGTGGTGCTGATTGATCCGTGGGCGGTGCTGTCGGCGGGTTTTTGGCTGTCTTTTGGTGCCGTGGCGGTGATCGTGCTGGTCGCTTGCGGGCGTCTCGCGACGGATGGCGTGGTGCGCGGCGCCGTACGCATCCAGCTCGCCATCACGCTGGTGCTGGCGCCGGTGCTGTTCATGTTGTTCGGCGCGTTCTCGCTGGCCGGGCCGCTGGCCAACGCTTTCGCCATTCCGTTGGTGAGTTTTGTGATTGCGCCGCTCGTGCTGCTGGCCATCGTGCTGCCGTGGCCCTGGCTGCTGGAAGCGGCGCATGCGGTGACCAGCGTGATGATGACTGCGCTGATTTGGTTGGCGGAACAGCCGTGGGCACTGTGGCACGGCCCGCAGGTGCCGCTGCTGCTGATCCTGTGTGCGTTGATTGGCGCTGCGTGGGTGTTGATGCCGCGTGGCACACCGGCGCGGGCGGCTGGCGTGCTGGCCATCGTTCCGCTGTTGCTGTGGGCTCCACCGCGCCCGGCTCCGCAGGCCTTCCGCGCGACCGTGCTGGATGTGGGGCAGGGGCTGGCGGTGCATGTGCAGACGGCCACGCATGACGTGTTGTACGACGCTGGGCCGGGATACGGGCCAGAGGCCGATGCCGGCGGGCGCGTCGTTGCGCCGTATCTGCGTGCCCACGGCGTGGAGCGGCTGGACGCGGTGGTGTTGTCGCATGGTGATGGCGACCACATCGGTGGAGCTCAAACGGTGCTGGCGGCGATGCCGGTGACGCAACTCTGGTCAGGGTTGGGGGGCGACAACGCAAAACTCGACCCCTTGCCGGTCGAGCCTGCAGCTTGCCTGGCTGGAAGCTCGTGGGCGTTTGACGGGGTGCGTTTCGACTTCATTCATCCGGCGGACGGTGACGTTGTGAGCCGCAAGCGCAATGAGCAATCCTGCGTGCTGCGCGTGAGCTCACCTTATGGCAGCCTGCTCCTGCCCGGCGATATCGGGGCGCCGAGCGAACACGCTCTGCTTGCGCGCGGGCTCGCAGACTTGCGGGCGGATGTGATCGTCGCGCCGCACCACGGCAGTCGCGGCTCATCCACGCCCAGACTGGTGGAGGCCGTCGGCGCCGCGCACGTCATCTACCCGGTCGGCAACCTGAATACTCACCGGCATCCTCACCCGGACGTGTGGTCGCGCTGGGAGCGCGCCGGCACGCGCAACTGGCGCACCGACGGGCAGGGCGCCGTCATTGCGTCGTTCGATGAAGAGGGGCTGCAGGTGGAGGCGTGGCGCGAGCAGGCGCCACGCTACTGGCACGGCAGATGATCAGTCTTTGCTGCCGATGGGCTTGAAGTCGATCGACGCCGAGTTGATGCAGTAGCGCAGACCGGTCGGGCGCGGGCCGTCCTCGAAGACGTGGCCCAGATGCGCGCCGCACTGCTCGCACAGCACTTCGGTACGGATCATGCCGTGCGAGATGTCGCGGTCTTCCTCTACGTTCTGCGGCGCCGACGGAATCCAGAAGCTCGGCCAGCCGCAGCCGGCGTCGAACTTGTGTTCGGAGTGGAACAGCGGCGCGTCGCAGCACACGCAGCGGTATTCACCCTTTTCCCAGTGGTTCCAGTATTTGCCCGAGAACGAGAATTCCGTGCCCTTGTGGCGCGTGACACGGAACTGCTCGGGGTCCAGTTGCTCTGCCCATTCGGCATCGCTCTTTTCGATCTTGCGGCTCATGAATCGCTCCGTTCAGTGCAGGTGGCGAGGGGTCTGCTCACCGTGCCCGTCGGGCATCTCGGCATGCACGACTTCGCCTTCGGCCGACGGGTACATCGGCGCGCCGCAGTCGTCGCAGAATTCCAGCGGGAAACGGTGGTCGAGGAAAATGACATCGCCGACGCCGCAATCACGCAACACGGCTTCGATCTGTGACGGGATTTCGGACTGGTCATCCTCCGCGCCGAGCAGCGGCCACACCACGCCGTGCACGACGGTGTCGTCGTCACGGCGCGCGAAGCCGATGCGGTATTCCTCGAGGTCGCGGTCGTGGAAGGGCGCGATGACGGCGCGCAGGTTGGTGGCTGGCGTTTCCAGTTCGGCACCGAGAAAGGCCACCGAGGCGCGAATCGCATAGGGCCGGCTTTCGCGGTCGGCCTCGCGGCTGGCGGCGAAGTAGGCCTCCGGCAGCACGACTTCGGTGGCGCAACCGGGCAGCAGCGGGGCCAGGCTGGCGCCGCCCTGGCTGCGCCAGCGGTCGAGCGCGTCGTCGCGGCTGGTGCCGGGTTCCTGCCAGCTGAAAATGGGCTTGCCCTTCGGCACCGAAATGGCGGCCAGCAGGTAGCGTGTGTCGGACAGGAAATGCGCCGTCTCCGGCATGCCTTCGGTTTCGATGTGCAGGTTCTGCTCGGCAAGCGCGGCCTTGCCGATGGCGTCCGCGAACTCACTGGTCGCGCAATAACCACGCGGCAGCTGGTCGGGGCTGAACAGGTAGTCGGCAAGCGCGAGCTTTGCGTGCGAGCTCAGGATGTGGGCTTGCAGATGTACGCGCAGATTGGCGAGTGCGGCCGGAGGAATGGTGCTCGACGGGATGCGGAAGCGCGACCAGGCAAGAATCGGAGCGCCGATCAGCAGCACGTCGTGGGCGTCGTCGAGGGCCGAAGAGGTTTCCGTGCGCGACTCGATGAAGTCGGCGAGCTCTTCGTAGCCGCGCGCATCCTTGGCATAGAGCTGGTCGAGGGCGGCGTTGAGCGCATCTTCATCGTGGTCGGCGAGCAGCCGGTCGACATTCTCGACGAGTTGGCTTTCCCAGTAGCGGTCTTCGGCGAGGCTGCCGGACTCTGCGAGACCGGTGGCGAGCCAGATCAGGTGTTCGGTGTCGCGGCTGAGGCCGCCACGGCGTTTGGGTCGGGTTCGTGTCATGGTGTCCTTCGTGTTGCCCGCTGCGCGGGCGCAATGCGCTACTGCCGGAGTGCGGAACTACCAGGCGTGGCGTTCCAGTCCGATGGCTTGCAGGATGGTAGCGGAGATTTCCTCAATGGATTTCGTGGTCGAGTCGATCCATGGGATGTTCTCGCGACGCATCAGTTTCTGCGCTGCAGCAATTTCGTGAATACAGTTGTTGAGGGAAGCATAGTTGCTGCCCGGACGGCGTTCTTCGCGGATCAGCGACAGGCGTTCGGGGGCGATATCCAGGCCGAACAGCTTGCCGCGCTGAGCCTCGATTGCGCGCGGCAGGCGGTTGCGCTCGAAGTCCTCGGGGATCAGCGGATAGTTGGCGGCTTTGACGCCGAACTGCATCGCGAGGTAGAGACTCGTCGGCGTCTTGCCTGAGCGCGATACGCCGACCAGAATGACATCGGCAGCGTCGAGTTCGCCGTCGGACGAGACACCGTCGTCGTGAGCCATTGCGTAGTTGATGGCTTCGATGCGTGCCTGGTAGTTGCCGCTGGCGGTGATGGCATGGGAAAGCCCGGCAATATGCGAGGCGCGCATGTTGAGTTCGGTTTCGAGCGGGCCGATGAAACGGTCGAAGAGGTCGATGTAGAGGGCATCCGCAACACGCAGCGCGTCGACTATTTTCGGATCGACCAGCGTGCTGAACACGATCGGCCGCACGCCGTCGCGTTCGGCTGCAGCGCGAATGTGCGCGACGCAGGCTTCGGCGCGATCTCGGTCGGTCACGAACGGAATACGCACGCTGTGCACCTTGGCATCCGGAAACTGCGTGAGGAGACTGTGGCCCAGCGTCTCGGCCGTGATGCCGGTGCTGCCCGAGATGAAGAAGGCGGTACGCGCGATGGGGTTTGCCATTGATCGGCTCAAAAAAATTGACCTAGGTCAATAAGGGAGACTACCGTACTGCACCGCAGCAAATCTGAATAGAATCCGCGCCAACTGGCACTTTGTCCAACCGCATGCGAGGAAGTCTACATGACCCGCTACGTCATCCCCTTCAACGAGCTGCGCATGACCGACGTCGAACAGGTCGGCGGCAAGAACGCGTCCCTCGGGGAAATGATCAGTCAGCTGCCCGACAGTGTACGCGTCCCGGGTGGTTTTGCGACCACGGCGCAGGCCTATCGCGACTTTCTTGCCCATCAGGGGCTGGCCGAGCGTATCAGCGCCAGGCTGGCAACGCTGGATGTAGATGATGTCGTGGAACTGGCGAAGGTCGGTGCCGAGATTCGCGGCTGGATCGTCGATACGCCGTTCCCGGAACGCCTGGAGCAGGAAATCCACGCCGCCTACGATGCGCTTACCGCCGATGGCGAGGGCAGCTTCGCGGTGCGTTCGTCGGCTACGGCTGAAGATCTGCCGGATGCGTCGTTCGCCGGTCAGCAGGAGACCTTCCTCAATATCCACGGCTTTGAAGCGATCCTGCACGCCATGAAGGAAGTGTTCGCGTCGTTGTACAACGACCGCGCCATTGCCTACCGCGTGCACAAGGATTTTGCGCACGACATCGTCGCGCTGTCGGCCGGCGTGCAGCGCATGGTGCGCTCGGATACCGGCGCTTCCGGCGTGATGTTCACCATCGACACCGAGTCCGGCTTCAAGGACGTGGTGTTCGTCACCGCCTCCTATGGACTGGGCGAGACGGTGGTGCAGGGCGCCGTGAACCCCGACGAGTTCTATGTGCACAAGCCCATGTTGGCCGCGGGCAAGCCGGCCGTTGTGCGCCGCAGCCTGGGTTCCAAGCTGATCAAGATGGAGTTCACCGACGCGCGTCAGGCCGGCAAATCGGTGCGCACCGTCGACGTGCCGGACGCCGACCGCAACCGCTTCTCGCTGTCCGACGAAGACGTTCTCGAACTGGCGCGCTACGCCGTGATCATCGAGCAGCACTATGGCCGTCCGATGGACATCGAGTGGGGCAAGGACGGCCAGGACGGCAAGCTGTACATCCTGCAGGCGCGCCCCGAGACGGTGAAGTCGCAGGCTTCGGCTCACGTCATGGAGAAATACCGCCTCAAGCAGTACGGCAAGGCGCTGACGCACGGTCGTGCGATCGGCCAGAAGATCGGCGCGGGCACCGTGCGTGTGGTGGCCAACGCTTCCGAAATGAGCCGCGTGCAGGCGGGTGACGTGCTGGTCACCGACATGACTGACCCGAACTGGGAGCCGGTGATGAAGCGCGCCGCGGCCATCGTCACCAACCGTGGCGGGCGAACCTGCCACGCCGCGATCATTGCGCGTGAGCTCGGCATCCCGGCCATCGTCGGTTGCGGCAACGCCACCGAAGTGCTGGAGGAGGGCGCGGAGGTCACGATTTCCTGCGCCGAGGGCGATACCGGCTACGTTTACCGCGGCAAGCTCGACTACGAGGTCATCACCACCGACACCGGCAATCTGCCGGACATCCCGCTCAAGATCACGATGAACGTCGGCAACCCGGAGCTGGCCTTCGAGTTCGCGCAGATTCCGAACCACGGTGTTGGCCTGGCGCGGCTGGAGTTCGTCATCAACAACATGATCGGCATCCACCCCAAGGCCATTCTCGACATCGATCGCGTGCCGGCCAGCCTGCGCGAGGAGATCCAGCGCCGTTCGCGTGGTTACGCCAGCCCGCGTCAGTTTTACATCGACAAGCTGACCGAAGGCATCGCTACCATCGCCGCCGCGTTCTGGCCCAAGGCCGTGATCGTGCGCACCTCGGACTTCAAGTCGAACGAGTATCGCAAGCTGCTCGGCGGTGACATCTACGAGCCGGAAGAAGAGAACGCCATGCTCGGCTTCCGTGGCGCGTCGCGCTACATCGCGCAGAGCTTCCGCGACTGCTTCGAGATGGAATGCGCCGCGCTGAAAAAGGTGCGCAACGAGATGGGGCTTGCCAACGTCGAGATCATGATTCCGTTCGTCCGCACTCTGGGTGAGGCCGACGCCGTCATCGAACTGCTCGCCGAGCACGGTATCGAGCGCGGCAAGGACGGACTCAGGCTGGTGATGATGTGCGAGATCCCGTCCAACGCCTTGCAGGCCGATGCCTTCCTCGAGCGTTTCGATGGTTTCTCGATCGGCTCGAACGATCTTACCCAGCTCACGTTGGGTCTGGACCGCGATTCGGGTCTGGTTGCTCATGCCTTCGACGAGCGCGACCCTGCGGTCAAAATGATGCTGTCGATGGCCATTCGGGCCTGCAACAAGGCCGATAAATATGTGGGTATTTGCGGGCAGGGGCCATCCGATCATCCCGACTTCGCCGAATGGCTGATGGATGAGGGGATTCGCAGTCTTTCGCTGAATCCGGATACCGTCGTCGATACGTGGCTCGCACTGGCTTCGCACCGCAAGCACTGAGTGGGTGAATCGCCCGGAAACAAGGCGCTGTAGCGCCTTGTTTCGTTTCAGGCACGCCGGTTGCAAATGTCATTTGATACCTTCAGCAATAATTCCTCTTGCGGACCCTCCGAGTGCTGGTGTTAGACTGCCATTCGTTAAAAGTTGTGACGAATATTGATTCCTGCGAATCTACCGTATCGTCGCGCTGACCGAACAGATTGAGCTGAAGAGCTCTGCAGTTATCGATGGAGGGCGTGGGTGGCCTTTGTAATCCACTCTGAAGGTTCGCTGGCCACTTCGCGTGCGCGATCGATGAGCATGCGATCCGCTGTTGCGATCCTGTCGCTTGGCACCTTGATGTTGCTGGCCGCGGGAATTGCGATTGGCTATGGCGTCAGCCGCTTGGCGCCTGCGGCTGCCCAGTACTCGCTGGATCAGCCGATTCCGGTGTCCGATCTGGCGCACGAGTCCCCTTCCGAAAGCCGCATCCTGATTGATCGCATCGGCGAGTTGACCGGCCGCATGGCGCAGCTCGAGACGGAAGCACGCGATCTGGCCTTCCGTGTCGGCATCCTGAAGGAAATGGAAGAGCGCACCAGCACCGCAGACGTCGCCCGTGAAGGACGCCTTGCCAAAACGCAGCCCGGCAAGCCCTCCGGTGGTCCGTTGCTGGATCCCGAAGTGCGCGGTGATGACGGCGCATCGGCCATCGGTCCCGGAGCGGCGGGCAGCCATCTGAGTAACGTCGAGGGTGGTATCGAGCGTCTCTCGGTTCTGATGCAAGAGCTTGATCAAGCCGTCGTGACGCTGAACCTCGCGCACATGGCCCGTCCGGGGCGCGAGCCGGTGCGTGGTCGCGCGGTTGTTTCCTCGTTCGGTAACCGCCTCGATCCATTCACGCGCAAGCGCGCCTTTCACAGTGGCATCGACTATCCCGCTCCCACCGGTACGCCGATTTACGCCAGCGCTGGCGGCCGGGTGATTTTCGCAGGCTATCGTGCCCAGTACGGCCGCACCGTCGAGATCGATCATGGCGGTGGTCTGGTGACGCGTTATGCGCATGCTTCGGCCGTTCTGGTGAAGGTCGGTCAGGTCGTCATGCCGGAAGAGCAGATCGCGCGCGTCGGTACCACCGGTCGCTCAACTGGCCCGCATCTGCATTTCGAGATTCTCCGCGGCGGCCGCTTTGTTGACCCCAAGGCCTACCTCGCGCAGTTCAGCGCCGTCTGATTGGTAATGCATTCCCGCTCCAATACCGCCAACCGCCACCTCACTACCGGCAAGGTCGTTCTGGCGTCGCCAGGTGAAGGCAAGCTTGGTTTCTTCCGTTTCCTCAAGATTTTCGTGTTCTCTGCGCTGATCGGCGCAGCCTCCCTGTATTACGTTGCTCAGAACACGTCCATACTGCAGTTCGACTCGCGCATCTCCGAGGTTGAGGAAGAGCTGGCGCGTACGCGTGCAGAGTTGCAGTCTGCGCGCATGGACCTTGAGATTTCCATAGTGACGCGTAGCGAGCTGGAGCGTCAGCTCGCGGTGCTCAACGAACAGCACAAGCAGATGCGCGAAGAACTCGAATTTGTACGATCAGCGACCGGCCAGGGGCAGGGGCGCTGATTTCGCGGCAACGGGGGTAAGGCATGTTCGGCAAGAAGAAGAAGGGCGGTATCGAGGTCAGCAAGCTGTCCAGTTTGATTGCTGACAACCTGCATATCGTTGGTGACGTGCATTTCTCGGGTGGACTGCGCATTGATGGTCATGTCGAGGGCAATGTGTTCGGCAAACCCGGCACCAAAGGGTTGCTGGTGCTCAGCGAGAAGGGTGTCATCACCGGCAAGGTTCATACCTACGACGCGGTGATCAACGGAAACATCACCGGTGATCTCGAGGTCGAGCATTTCGCCGAATTGCAGATCAGCGCCAATGTGGTCGGCAACGTGCGTTACCGGCAGTTGCAGATGGACTGCGGGTCCACCGTTGAAGGCAAACTGGTGCGCATTCACGAAGACGCAGCGGAACGCGCCACTGCGCGGGTCGAGGTAGCTCCGCCGGCACGCCCGGCAGCGGCAGCGCCGATGCGCAGTGAACCGGTCAACCCCGCAGCAGCGGGCGCCGAAACGCGAGTTCCGCTCGCGCCGCGGCCGGCCCCGGTCGCTCCGCGTCCGGACGCGACGGCCGCTTCGGTCACGCTCGACAAGGACAAGTTCACCGCGTCGCGCTGACGCGATCTGCTCTCGGCTCCGGTCGGGCGGCGGATGGAAGGGGGTGGGGTCGGTTATAATGCGACCCTTTCCCGAGCAGGTGCGTATGCCTGCTCCAACCCCTTTCCGATAGCGTGTCCATGGCCGAAATCCTCAAGCTGCGCGGTGGCGCGGCGCTGTCTCCCGCCCGCCTTGCCAGACTTCTGCCGGAACTCTCCGCGCGGTTCCCGTCGGCCCGCTCGGTCGCACCCCTCCACTGGTATTTCGTCGAACTGACCGCGCCGCTGTCGGACGCCGAGCGCGCGCGTCTGATCGACCTGCTCGGAGCCGACGGCGTAGCCGACAGCGTGTCTGATCCGATGCTGCTGGTCGTGCCACGTCTGGGCACCATCTCGCCCTGGTCTTCCAAGGCCACGGATATCGCGCGCCAGTGCGGCTTCGACAAGATCGTGCGCATCGAGCGTGGTACGGCCTGGTTGTTTGCAGGCGTGAAGTCGCTGTCGAATCCGGAGCGCGATGCGCTTGCGCCGCTGCTGCACGATCGCATGACCGAATCGGTGCTGACGGCTTTCGGTGAAGCCGACGCGCTGTTCCATCACTATGCACCGCAGCCGCTGACCACCGTTGGTGTGCTGGCCGGCGGGCGTGACGCGTTGGTCGCGGCCAACACGGAACTGGGTCTGGCACTGTCGGATGACGAGATCGATTACCTCGTCGACAACTTCACGCGTATCCAGCGCGACCCGACCGACGTCGAGCTGATGATGTTTGCGCAGGCCAACTCCGAGCACTGCCGTCACAAGATCTTCAACGCCGACTGGGTGATCGACGGTCAGGAGATGGGCAAGACGCTGTTCGGCATGATTCGCGAGACGCACAAGGCGCATCCGCAGGGCACGGTGGTGGCGTACTCGGACAACGCGTCGATCATCGAGGGCGCCGAAGGCGATCGTCTGTATCCGGACGCCGATGGTCGCTGGACCTACCATCGCGAACTGACGCACATCCTGACCAAGGTCGAGACGCACAACCACCCGACGGCGATCTCGCCGTTTCCGGGTGCGTCCACCGGCGCCGGCGGCGAGATCCGCGACGAGGGCGCGACCGGTCGTGGTTCGCGTCCCAAGGCAGGTCTCACCGGCTTCTCGGTGTCGAACCTGAACATTCCCGACTTTGCCCAACCGTGGGAAGCGGCCTACGGCAAGCCGGAACGCATAGCCTCGGCGCTGGACATCATGATCGAGGGGCCGCTCGGCGGCGCTGCGTTCAACAACGAATTCGGCCGTCCGAACCTCGCCGGCTATTTCCGCACTTTCGAGCAGCAGGTGGAAGGCGAGGTGCGCGGCTACCACAAGCCGATCATGATCGCCGGCGGTCTGGGCAACATCCAGGCCGAGCAATCCTTCAAGATCGAGTTCGCGCCCGGCACCCTGCTGATCCAGCTCGGCGGCCCCGGCATGCTGATCGGTCTGGGCGGCGGTGCGGCTTCCAGCATGGCTACCGGCACCAATACCGCGGATCTAGACTTCGCCTCGGTGCAGCGTGGCAACCCGGAAATCGAGCGCCGCTGTCAGGAAGTCATCGACGCGTGCTGGCAGCAGGGCGAGGACAACCCCATTCTCGCGATTCATGACGTCGGTGCAGGTGGTCTGTCGAACGCCATGCCGGAGCTTGCCGATTCGGCCAAGCTCGGCGCGCATTTCGAGCTGCGCGAAGTGCACATCGAAGAGCCGGGCATGAGCCCGCGCGAGATCTGGAGCAACGAGTCGCAAGAGCGCTACGTGCTGGCCATCGCGCCCGAGCGTCTGGCCGATTTTCGTGCCATTTGCGAGCGCGAACGCTGCCCCTTCGCGGTTCTCGGCGCGGCCACCGATGATGGTCAACTGACTGTCTCTGACCGCCATTTCGGCAACAAGCCGGTCGACATGGAAATGCAGGTGCTGCTCGGCAAGCCGCCGAAAATGACGCGTGAGGTCTCGCGCCGCGCCGCGCATCTGCCGCCGTTCGACCTGACCGACATTGAGCTGCGTGAGGCCGCATTCCGCGTCCTGCGTTTGCCGTCGGTGGCGAGCAAGAACTTCCTGATCACCATCGGCGATCGCTCGGTCGGCGGTCTCACGGCGCGCGACCAGATGGTCGGCCCGTGGCAGATTCCGGTGGCGGATGTGGCCGTTACCGCGCTCGATTTCCACGGCTACAAGGGCGAGGCCTTCGCCATGGGGGAACGCACGCCGCTGGCCTGCCTGGATGCGCCGGCTTCCGGTCGCATGGCGGTGGGCGAGGCCATCACCAATATCGCGGCGGCCGACATCGCCAATCTGGGCAAGGTCAAGCTGTCCGCCAACTGGATGGCTGCTGCCGGCCACAAGGGCGAGGACGCACGTCTGTTTGACACCGTTGCCACCGTGTCGCGTTTCTGCCAGGACGCCGGCTTGTCGATTCCGGTTGGCAAGGATTCGCTGTCGATGCGCACGGCGTGGAACGACAAGGGGGCGGACAAGCAGGTCGTTTCGCCGCTGTCGCTGATCGTCACGTCGTTTGCGGCGGTCGAGGATGTGCGCCGTACGCTGACGCCGCAACTCAAGCTCGAAGACGGCGTCGACACCGAACTGCTGTTGATCGATCTTGGCGACGGCGCCAACCGCCTGGGCGGTTCCGCGCTTGCGCAGGTGTACGGCTCGGTTGGTGAACATGCGCCCGACGTCAGCGCAGATCGCCTCAAGGCGTTCTTTGATGCCATTCAGTCGCTGCGCCAGGACGATCTGCTGCTGGCCTATCACGACCGCAGCGACGGGGGCCTGTTTGCCACGCTGTGCGAAATGGCGTTTGCGTCGAAGTGCGGCCTGTCGATCGTGCTCGACACCATCTGCTACGACGCCGGCGCAAACGACGTCGACGGCCTCGACAAGCACCCCGACACGCTCAAGGGCCGCTTCAACGATCGCGTTTTCGCCAGCCTGTTTGCCGAAGAGCTCGGCGCGGTCGTGCAGATCCGCCACGCCGACCGTTCGCGCGTCGCCAGTGTTCTGCGCGATGCCGGACTGGCCTGCCATTTCATTGGCGAACCCAATGATCTGGATGCCATCCGCCTTCGTCGCAACGCCAGGCTGGTGTTCGAGGCTTCGCGCGTCGAGCTGCTGCAGGCTTGGTCCGAAACCAGCTATCGCATTGCATCCCTGCGCGATGACGCCGAGTGCGTAGGCGAAGAGTTCGAGGCACTTGCCGATGCGGCCGATCCCGGTCTGTCGGTGGCCTTGACCTACGACCCCGCGCAGGACGTCGCCGCGCCGATGATTGCCACCGGCAGCAGGCCCAAGATTGCCGTGCTGCGTGAGCAGGGCGTGAACTCCCAGATCGAGATGGCGGCGGCCTTCGAGCGTGCCGGTTTCGCACCGTTTGACGTGCACATGTCCGATCTGCAGTCAGGGCGTTACAAGCTCGATGATTTCCACGGTCTGGCCGCCTGCGGCGGCTTCTCGTACGGTGACGTGCTCGGTGCCGGCCAGGGATGGGCCAAGTCCATCCTGTTCAACCCGGCGCTGCGGGCGGCGTTCGAGGCCTTCTTTGAGCGCGACAACACTTTTGCGCTGGGGGTGTGCAACGGCTGCCAGATGATGGCGAACCTCGCCGAGATCATTCCGGGTGCCGCGCAGTGGCCGACTTTCCAGCGCAACCGCAGCGAGCAGTTCGAAGCGCGTTTCGTGATGACCGAAATTCTGCCTAACCCGTCAATCCTGTTTGCCGACATGGCCGGCAGCCGCATGCCGATTGTTGTCAGCCACGGTGAGGGCCGGGCGGTTTTCGCGTCGGACGCCGATCAGGCGGCGGTGCTGGCAGCCGTGCGCTACGTCGACAATCGCGGCGCAGTGGCATTGCGCTACCCGGCCAACCCCAACGGTTCGCCGGACGGTCTGGCGGGCTGCACGACGCCGGATGGGCGCTTCACGATCATGATGCCGCACCCCGAACGCAGCTTCCGCACGGTGCAGATGAGCTGGGCGCCGGACTCGCTTGGCGAGGATTCGCCGTGGGCTCGCATGTTCCGCAACGCCCGCGTATGGCTGGGGTGACTTATGCAAAATGTAAGCAAGACGATCGCTTTGTAAGCCTTGCCTATAAAGGGTTTGGGGGTTGCTAGACTGCGTGCTCGCAAACAACAAGGAGCGAGTAATGCGAAACCAAACCCGCGTTCTGCCGATGCTGCTGGCCATCCCGTTTTTCGTTTTGGTTGGCTGCTCGGAGCCCGGCCCGGCGGAGAAGACCGGTGAGGCCATCGACAAGGCGGTCGAGGACGTTCGTGACAAGCTCGATCCCCAAGGGCCCGCCGAAAGTGCTGGCGAGAAGATCGACAATGCCGCCGAAAGCGTCCAGGAATCGCTGGACAACGACGGTCCCGTCGAGGATGCCGGCGAAGAGATCGACGACGCTGCTGAAGAGGCAACGGGCAAAAACTAAGCGGAGGGCTCCACAATGCTGGGATGGACTCTGATCTTCCTGGGAGTTGCGCTCGTTGCTGGTCTGCTTGGTTTTACCGGCATTTCGGGAACCGCCGCAGGGATCGCCAAGGTGTTGTTCTTCATCTTCCTGGTCCTGTTCGTGGTGTCCTTGCTCACTGGTCAAGGCGCGCCTTGATTCTGATCCATTGAAGCAGCCCGCCTCCGGCTTGTCCGGATGCGGGCTTTTTTGTGCTTGCTGGCGGACACCTGCGTTCGGCTAGAATGCCCCGTCCAGTGACCCGTTCATGTCCATGCGTCGTTTCGTCCATTTGAAAGCTTCGCTCTCTCGGCTGCTCATCGTCGTGATGCTGGCTGCGGCCCTCGTTCCGGCGTTGGCGCAGGCATTTGCGTCGCGCAGTTCGTTGGGTCCTGGCTGGATGGACGTATGCACCGTCAATGGCGTGGAGGCCCGCCAGATCGCAGACGGCGGCTCTGATCCCTCTGCACCGGCCTTGTTGGTCCAGCACTGCCCGTATTGCCTGGTGTCGTCCTTCGACGACGTATTGCCTGCGGCATCAGCGGCGCTCTTTGTTTCGCATCGTGGCGCCGATGCCGTGCCGCTTCCTGCGGTTTCCTCAGCCGCTTCCGTTCCGACCTGGCCGGATGCGCATCCGCGCGCACCTCCAGCGCCGCGCTGAAGCTGTCGGGCCCGGCGTATTCGGGCCGCGTTTTCCCCTGACTCGTGAATCATTGCCGCGCGTGCGATGCGCTTGCGGCGGCGATTTCATTCGTTTCATTTGTCGTGAGGTCACCATGAAGAAACTGCTCGTTCTGGCTGCAATTTCCTTCCTTCAACCGCTTGGCGTTCAGGCGCATGACCATGCACATGCGGCCGTGCAGGTCAGCGACCCGTGGGTTCGCGCCACCGTTCCGCATCAGCGTGCAACCGGGGCGTTCATGACGCTGACGGCCAAGGACGGCGCGCGGCTGGTATCGGTTGCTTCGCCGGCGGCCAAGCTTGCGGAGGTGCACGAGATGACGCTCGGCGCTGACAACGTGATGCGCATGCGTGCGGTAGACGGGGTCGATCTGCCGGCCGGCCAAGCCGTCGAGCTCAAGTCGGGTGGCTACCACGTGATGCTGATCGACCTCGAAGCGCAGGTGAAGGAGGGCGATCGCGTGCCGCTCACGCTGACGGTCGAAACCTCGGATGGCAAGCGCGAGAGCATCCAGATCGAAGCGCCCGTGCGTTCGCTGACACGGCATCACGGCGCCGCGTCATCTGGTGATCACGGCCACAAGCATCACTGAAAGGCTGGGCTTCAGGCATGCGTTGAAGTGCTGCCATAAAACAAACGGGGCGCCGTAGCGCCCCGTTTGTCGTTCACATGCCCGGTGTCAGCGCTTGCGCGGCGCTGGCAGGTCGGTGCAGCTGCCGTGAGCGACTTCGGCCGCCAGGCCGATGGATTCACCCAGGGTCGGGTGCGGGTGAATGGTCTTGCCGATATCCACCGCGTCGGCGCCCATTTCAACCGCCAGGCAGACTTCGCCGATCAGGTCGCCGGCATGTGTGCCGACAACCGCGCCACCGATGATGCGGTGCGTGTTCTTGTCGAACAGCAGCTTGGTGAAGCCCTCGTCGCGGCCGTTGGCAATGGCACGGCCGGAGGCCGCCCACGGGAACACCGCCTTCTCGTACTCGATGCCCTTGGCCTTGGCTTCGAGTTCGGTCAGGCCGGCCCACGCCACTTCCGGGTCGGTGTAGGCCACCGACGGGATCTGCAGCACGTCGAAGCTGGACTTCTGGCCGGCGGCGACTTCGGCCGCAACGTGGCCTTCATGCACGGCCTTGTGCGCCAACATCGGCTGGCCGACGATATCGCCGATGGCGAAGATGTGCGGCACATTGGTGCGCATCTGGTTGCAGACTTCGATGAAGCCGCGGTCGGTCACCGCCACGCCGGCCTTGTCGGCGGCAATCTTTTTGCCGTTCGGGCTGCGTCCCACTGCGACCAGCACGAGATCGTAGCACTGCGCGTCGGCGGGGGCTTTCTCGCCCTCGAACTTGACCCAGATGCCGTCCTTCTTGGCCTCGGCCGAAACCGTCTTGGTCTTGAGCATGACGTTGTCGAAGCGCGGGGCATTGACCTTCTCCCACACCTTCACGAGGTCACGGTCGGCGCCCTGCATCAGGCCGTCGAGCATTTCGACCACGTCGATGCGCGCACCCAGCGTGGAATACACCGTGGCCATTTCCAGACCGATGATGCCGCCGCCGATGACCAACATGCGCTTCGGCACAGATTTGAGTTCCAGCGCACCGGTGGAGTCCACCACGCGCGGGTCTTCCGGCATGAAGGGCAGGCGCACCGCCTGGCTACCCGCCGCGATGATGGCGTGTTTGAACTTGATGACCTTCTTGTCGCCGGTCTTGTCTTGCGCGTCGCCGCTGGTCAGCTCGACTTCGACGTGATTCGGGTCGAGGAAGGCGCCGTATCCGCGCACGACTTCCACCTTGCGGCCTTTGGCCATGCCGGCCAGGCCGGTGGTGAGCTTGCCGACGACTTTCTCTTTGTGTCCGCGCAGCTTGTCGATGTCGAGCTTGGGCTTGGCGTAGGTGACGCCCAGGTCGGCAAAGTGGCTGACTTCATCCATCACGCCAGCCACATGCAGCAGGGCCTTGGACGGAATGCAGCCGACGTTCAGGCACACGCCGCCCAGCGTCGGGTAGCGCTCGATGATGACGGTCTTCAAGCCAAGGTCGGCGGCACGGAAAGCCGCCGAATAGCCGCCGGGGCCAGCGCCGAGCACCAGCACGTCGCATTCGATGTCGGCGGCGCCGGAGTGGCTGGCAGCGGCGGGAGCGGGAGCGTTTTCTCCTCCCCCTTCAAGGGGGAGGTTGGGAGGGGGATGGGTTTTGCCGGATTCAGCGGCAGCCTTAACCCCATCCCCACCCTGGCCCTCCCCTTGAAGGGGAGGGGAAGCTTCGCCGGCCGCTTCGAGTTCCAGCAGCACGCTGCCTTCGGCAACCTTGTCGCCGACCTTGATCAGCACCTTCTTGACCGTTCCGGCTTCCGGCGAGGGCACGTCCATCGTGGCCTTGTCGGATTCCAGCGTGCAGATGGCGTCTTCTTTCTTGAGCGTGTCGCCGGCTTTCACGAACAGTTCGATGACCGGTACGGAGTCGAAGTCGCCGATGTCCGGGACCTTCACTTCAATCGTTGCCATGAGGGTCTCCCGGTCAGATCAGCGTGCGGCGCATGTCGGCCAGCGCCTTGCTGATGTAGTCGATGAAGCGGGTGCCCTCGGCGCCGTCGATGACGCGATGGTCATACGACAGCGACAGCGGCAGTACCTGACGCGGCACGAACTTCTCGCCGTCCCACAGTGGCTTGATGCTGAGTTTCGACAGCCCCAGGATGGCAACTTCCGGCGCGTTGATCAGCGGCGTGAAGTAGGTGCCGCCGATACCGCCGAGGCTGGAGATCGAGAAGGTGCCGCCCTGCATGTCGGCCGAGCCGAGCTTGCCGTCGCGGGCCTTCTTGGACAGTTCGGCCATTTCCAGCGCGATGTCGGTGACGCTCTTCTGGTCGGCGTTCTTGATGACCGGCACGACCAGGCCGTTTTCGGTGTCGGCCGCAAAGCCCACGTTGAAATACTTCTTGAACACCAGGTTGTCGCCGTCGAGCGAGGTGTTGAACTGCGGGTATTTCTTGAGCCCGGCAACCACCGCCTTGATGACGAAGGCGAGCATCGTGTAGCGCACGCCCGAAGCCTTGGCTTCGCGGGTTTCGTTGAGCTCCTTGCGCAGCGTCTCGAGGTCGGTGACGTCCGTCTCGTCGTACTGCGTGACGTGCGGAATCATGACCCAGTTGCGGTGCAGGTTGGCGCCCGAGATCTTCTTGATGCGCTTCATCGGCTGAACATCGACTTCGCCGAACTTGGCAAAGTCGACCTTCGGCCACGGCAGCAGATCAAGCCCGCCACCACCGCCACCTGCAGCCGCTGCGGCCGGAGTCTTGCCTGGTACGACACCGGAAGTCATCGCACCCTTGATGTAGGCGGTGACGTCTTCACGCAGGATGCGGTCCTTCGGGCCGCTGGCCTTGACCTGCGAAAGGTCCACACCCAGATCGCGCGCATAGGAGCGCACCGACGGGCTGGCATGCACCGCGCCGCCGATCTTGACCGGCGTCGGGGTGTTGGCGGCAGCCGGTGGCGGGGCGGCATCAGCAGAAGCAGCTTGCGGAGCGGCTGATGCTTGAGCGGGTGCGGGCTCCGGCGCCTTCTCAGGAACCGGTGCGGGGGAGGCGGCCGCTGTGTCCGGCACGCTGGTGGACGCAACCGCTTCGACCTTGATCAGCACCGAGCCTTCGGCGACCTTGCTGCCGACCTTGACCAGCACTTCCTTGATGACGCCGGAAGCCGAGGAGGGCACGTCCATCGTCGCCTTGTCGGATTCGAGCGTGCAGATTGCGTCTTCTTCCTTGATGGTGTCGCCGACTTTCACGAACAGCTCGATGACCGGGACCTCATCAAAGTCGCCGATGTCGGGCACCTTGACTTCAACCACGTCGCCAGCCGACGGCGCGGCGGCCTTCTGAGCGGGCGCCGGGGCAGCAGCGGGGGCGGGCGGGGCGGCCGCCGGTGCTTCGGCCTTGGCCGGCTCCGGTTTGCTCGCGGCGGCGTCCGAGGCTTCGAGCTTGATCAGCACAGCACCTTCGGCCACTTTCGAGCCGACCTTGATCAAGACTTCCTTGACCACGCCGGCGGCGGACGAGGGTACGTCCATCGTGGCTTTGTCCGATTCCAGGGTGCAGATCGAGTCTTCTTTCTCGATGGTGTCACCGACTTTCACGAACAGCTCGATGACCGGGACTTCGTCGAAGTCGCCGATGTCCGGAACCTTTACTTCAATCAACTGGCTCATCGCGGCGTTCTCCTCAAACCGTCATCGGGTTGGGTTTGTTCGGGTCGAGCTCGTATTTCTTGATGGCTTCGGCAACCTTGGCGGCTTCGATGGTGCCGTCGTCGGCCAGTGCTTTCAGCGCAGCCACAGTCACCCAGTAGCGGTTGACCTCGAAGAAATGACGCAGCTTCTCGCGCGTGTCCGAGCGACCGAAGCCGTCGGTGCCCAGCACCGTGTAGCGGCCCGGAACCCAGGGGCGGATCTGCTCGGCGAACAGCTTGATGTAGTCGGTGGCGGCAATGACCGGGCCCTTGACCCCATCAAGGCAGCTCTCGACGTGTGCCTTTTTCTGCTTGTCGGTCGGATGCAGCAGGTTCCAGCGAGCCGTGGCCTGGCCGTCCCGCGCCAGCTCATTGAAGCTCGGGCAGCCCCAGATGTCGGATTCGACACCCCAGTCCTTCTTGAGCAGTTCGGCGGCGGCGATGACCTCGTTGAAGATCGTGCCGGAGCCCAGCAGCTGCACGCGCGGCCCCTTGCCCTTGCCACCCTTGCGGAAGGCGTACATGCCCTTGAGGATGTCCTGCTCGGCGCCTTTCGGCATCTCGGGATGTTCGTAGTTCTCGTTCATCACCGTGAGGTAGTAGAAGACGTCTTCCTGCTCGGCGAACATGCGGCGCATGCCGTCCTGCACGATGACTGCCAGCTCGTACTGGAAAGTCGGGTCGTAGGTGACGCAGTTGGGGATGGCGCCGGCCAGAATCTGGCTGTGGCCGTCTTCGTGCTGCAGGCCTTCGCCATTGAGCGTGGTGCGCCCGGCCGTGCCGCCAATCAGGAAGCCGCGGGTGCGCTGGTCACCGGCGGCCCAGCACAGGTCCATGGTGCGCTGCAGGCCGAACATCGAATAGAAGATGTAGAACGGCACCATCTGCACGCCGTGCACGCTGTAAGCGGTGCCGGCGGCGATCCAGTCGGACATGGCGCCGGCTTCGTTGATGCCTTCCTGCAGCACCTGGCCGTCGACGCTCTCCTTGTAGAACATCAGCTGGTCGTGGTCTTCCGGCAGATACTTCTGACCTTCCTGGCTCCAGATGCCGTACTGGCGGAACATGCCTTCCATGCCGAAGGTGCGCGATTCGTCCGGCACGATCGGCACGATGTGCTTGCCGATCTTCTTGTCGCGCAGCAGCGTGTTCATGATGCGCACGATGGCCATCGTGGTGGACAGCTCACGGCCGTCGCCCGAGGCCTTCAGCAGCGCGTCGAAGGCGGAGAGTTCGGGCACCGGCAGTGCGTCGGCGCTGCGACGGCGCTGCGGCAGGAAGCCGCCGAGGTTTTGCCGGCGCTCGAGCATGTACTTGTACTCGGGCGAGTCTTCGGCGAACTTCAGGTACGGAATTTTCTCGAGCTGGTCGTCCGGCACCGGCAGGTCGAAGCGGTCGCGGAAGCGGCGGATGGCGTCGACGTCCATCTTCTTCTGCTGGTGCGAGATGTTCATCGCCTCGCCGGCAGAGCCCATGCCGAAACCCTTGATGGTCTTGGCCAGGATCACGGTCGGCTGGCCGACGTTGTTCACGGCGGCGTTGTAGCCGGCAAAGATCTTGAACAGGTCGTGGCCGCCGCGGTTCAGGCGCCAGATTTCCTCGTCGGTCCAGTCATCCACCAGCGCCTTGAGTTCGGGCGTGTTGAAGAAGTGTTCGCGAACGTAGGCGCCATCCTTGGACTTGTAGGTCTGGTACTCGCCGTCGACCACTTCCAGCATGCGACGCTTGAGCGCGCCGGATTTGTCCTGAGCAAACAGCGTGTCCCACTGCGTGCCCCAGATGACCTTGATAACGTTCCAGCCGGCACCACGGAATTCGCCTTCGAGTTCCTGGATGATCTTGCCGTTGCCGCGTACCGGGCCGTCGAGGCGCTGCAGGTTGCAGTTGATGACGAAAATCAGGTTGTCGAGCTTCTCGCGCGCGGCCATGCCGATGGCGCCCAGCGATTCGACCTCGTCGGTCTCGCCGTCGCCGAGGAAGGCCCAGACCTTGCGCTGCGCAGCCTTGTCGGCGTCGATCAGGCCGCGGCTGGCCATGTACTTCATGAAGCGTGCCTGGTAGATCGCCTGGATCGGGCCGAGGCCCATCGACACGGTCGGGAACTGCCAGAAATCGGGCATCAGCCAGGGGTGCGGGTAGGACGAGATGCCCGTACCGTCGGTCTCCTGGCGGAAGTTGTCCATCTGCTCTTCGTTGAAGCGGCCCAGCATGTAGGCGCGGGCATACACACCCGGTACGGCGTGGCCCTGGAAGAAGATCAGGTCGCCGTCGTGCTTGCCGTTCGGCGCGTGCCAGAAGTGCGAAAAGCCGACGTCGTACAGCGCGGCGGCAGAGGCGAAGCTGGCGATATGGCCACCGACGTTGGTGTGCTTGTTCGCGCGCACCACCATCGCCATGGAGTTCCAGCGGATGTAGGAGTGGATCTTCAGTTCCATGTCCGCATCACCCGGATACGGCGGCTGGAGATCGACCGGAATGGTGTTGATGTACTGGGTGTTGGCCGAGTAGGGGATGTCGGCGCCTTGCTGCTGCGCGTTGTCGATCAGGCGTTCGATCAGGTAGTGGGCGCGCTGCGGGCCTTCATTGGCGATGACGCCGTCGAGCGCATCGAGCCATTCGGCGGTTTCCTGCGTATCGGGGTCGTTTTGCAGGAAAACGTTCTTGTTGGCGGTCATGGATTGTCTCCTCATGCCGTTCTGTTTTGCGGACTCGGCCCTGATCGGGCCAAGCGTTGTTCTGCGAAGGGCCGGTCGGGTAGGTCGGCCCTTCTTGTATTTCGTAATATAAAACGATGTTTCGTAAGGCGCAATCGTGCGCCGCAGCATTGCGCGCGAGGCCTTGCAAGCGTAGGGGAAAAACCCGATTCCGTCCAAGCCGCGCAACTGCCACACTGAGGCTCCGACAATGCTTCTGGCCGATTGATGCCCAACTTGCCGAACCTCGGCTCCAGTTCCTCCCAGCGCTGGTACTGGACTGCGCCCTACGTCGCCATCGCCCTGCTGGTGGTGACGGCCAGCGCCATCGTCTGGTCGCTGCAGCAGCGCGAAGCCGATGCGCTGCGTGGCATGGTCGTGCGCGATGTGCAGTGGGCCGAGAAGACCATCCGGCTGCACAAGCAAAGCGCCGAGACCTTTCTGCTGCAGTTGGCCAATGATCTGGCAACTGGCGAGCTCGACGGCGAGGCTTTCGATCAGCGTGTGACCCGGCATATCGCGGTGCACGGCCAGCTTGTCGAAGTCGCCTGGGTCGGTGAGGACGGCCGGGTGCGTTGGGCCGCGCCGGTATCGACGGCCAGTCTGCGCTTGTCCGAACTGCTTGAGTCCGATCAGATGACGCCGTTCCGGCGCGCCGAGGATCTGGGCGTGATCAGCTACGGCGTGCCGCGCACCACCAGCTCGGGCAGCACCATCGTTCAGGTGCACGTGCCGGCGCGCGCGGGCGAGGTCTTTGTCGGCACCATCGTCGGCGTGTTTTCGGCCGAACGCATGGTGGCTGAGCTGGTGCCGGACTGGTTCGCCGAGCGCTACCAGATCAGTCTGGTCGATGCGCGCGGGCAGTCGGTGGCGGTCAACAGCGGCTCCTTGCCGCTTGATGAGCGCATTGCCTTCGAGGTGCCGCTCGACCTGCCGGGCGCCGGCCTGGTGCTGCGCGCGGTGGCCTTCAAGGTGGCCGACGCTGCGCCTTACGCGATCTTCCTGATCGTCATCGCCGGCCTGTCGCTGATCATCCTTTGGAGTTTCTGGCTGCTGCGCGAGCACATGGCGCGCCGTCGTGCCACCGAAGACGCTTTGCGTGAGGAATCGGCCTTCCGCAAGGCCATGGAAGAGTCGGTGATCACCGGCCTGCGCGCCATCGATCTGTCGGGCCGCATCATTTACGTGAACCCTGCGTTTTGCCGCCTGGTCGGTTTCGACGAGGAAATCCTGCTCGGCGCGATGCCGCCGTTCCCGTACTGGCCGGATGATGCCCACGACGACTGCCGGCGCGAGCTGGAAATGTCTTCGGCCGGGCGCGCCACGACCAGCGGTTTCGAGATGTCGATCCAGCGGCGCAGCGGTGAGCGGCTGGATGTGCGCTTCTATCTGTCGCCGCTGATTGACGTACACGGCCACCAGACCGGCTGGATGGCCTCGGTGGCCGACATCACCGAGCCCAAGCGCGTGCGCGCTGCGCTCGAAGCCTCGCAGAAGCGCTTCGAGGCGGTGCTCGACGGTCTCGACGCCGCCGTGTTTGTGGCCGACGCCCGCGACGACACCATTCTGTATGCCAACCGTGTGTTCAAGACCATGCACGGTTACGACGTGGTCGGCCGGACGATCGCTGGCGTTTCGGCGCCGCAGCCCGACAGTGAGGCCTACAAGGCCGACGCCAGCCGGCTCGACCCGGCGACCTTGCCGCGCGAGCTGTTCGACGGCGAGGTGCAGCACCGCTTGTCCGGGCGTTGGTATCACCTACGCGAGCACGCTTCGCGCTGGGTGGACGGGCGCGTCGTGCGCATGGGCATCGCCACCGACATCACCGATCGTCGCGCCGCCGAGGACATGGCGCGTACGCAGGAAGAGCGCCTGCAGCACACCGCCCGCCTGATCACCATGGGCGAGATGGCCTCGACGCTGGCGCACGAACTCAACCAGCCGCTGGCCGCCATCGCCAACTACTGCATGGGCTGCGTGACGCGGCTCGAAGCCGACAACTACCGCCGCGAGGAATTGCTGGCGGCCATGACCAAGGCCAGCATGCAGGCCGAGCGTGCGGCCAAGATCATCGGCCGCGTGCGCGATTTCGTGCGCAAGAGCGAGCCGCGGCGCGCCGCCATCAGCGTCGCCGACACGCTCGAAGACGCCATCGGCTTTGCCGAGATCGACGCACGGCGCAGCGGCGGGCGCATCGTGCTGCAGATCGAGCCGGATCTGCGCCCGGTGTTTGCCGACAGCATCATGATCGAGCAGGTCGTCATCAACCTCGTGCGCAATGCGCTCGAAGCGGCCGCCGGCATGCCGGCCGGCCGGCGCGTGGTGGTCGTGCGTGCGCGGTCAGTGAGCAGCGAAGCCGTCGAGATTTCCGTTTCCGATCGCGGCCCGGGCATCGCCGTGGCCGAGCGCGAGCAGCTCTTCATGCCGTTCCACACCACCAAGCCCGAGGGCATGGGCATGGGGCTGAACATCTGCCGCTCCATCGTCGAATTCCACGACGGCCATCTCGAGGTTGCCGACAATCCGGGAGGTGGTACCGTATTCAGCTTCGTACTGCCCACCGGAGCTGCGCGTGAACAAGTCGCCTGAGTCGCCCGAACAGGTCATCCACATCGTCGATGACGATGAGGCCCTGCGCGATTCCCTTGCGTGGCTGCTCGAATCAAACGGCTATCACACGCGCAGCTTTGCCTCGGGCGAAGATTTTCTGGCCATGCTCAGTGACGACATGGCCGGCTGCGTGCTGCTCGACGTGCGCATGCCCGGCATCAGCGGGCTGGAACTGTTCGGCTTGCTGCGGGCGCGCGACACCGGCCTGCCGGTGATCTTCATCACCGGCCACGGTGACGTGCCGATGGCCGTCGAAGCCCTCAAGCGCGGCGCCTACGACTTCATCGAAAAGCCCTTCGGCGACCGTGAAGTGCTGGCAGTCATCGAGTCGGCGCTGGCGCGCGAGCGCGACGAACGTCAGCAACGCGTGCTCAAGGCCGATGTGTCGCGCCGTCTGGCCGACCTCACACAGCGCGAGTACGAAGTGCTGCAGCAGATCCTCGCCGGCAAGCTCAACAAGCAGATCGCCGATGTGCTCGGCATCAGCATCAAGACCGTCGAGGTGCACCGCGCCCGCGTCATGGAGAAGATGGGCGTGCGCTCGCTGGCCGAACTCGTCCAGCACGTGCTCACGGTCGATCCTGCTGTCGGGCGCGTCTGAGCCGCGCCGCCAGGCGCCGCCTCTGGAGGGCTTTTCTGCTATCTTCGGCGGGTAGCCACGCCTCTTCTCCCCGCCCGAATGGAATACATCAACACCATCCTGCTGCTGCTCGCGCTGCTGCTGTTTGTCAGCGTGCTGGCCAGCACACTCTCGGCGCGGCTTGGTCTGCCACTGCTGCTGCTGTTCCTCGTCGTCGGCATGCTGGCGGGCGAGGAGGGCGTTGGCGGCATCCAGTTCAACGACTTCGGCACGGCCATGCTCATCGGTCAGCTCGCGCTGGCCATCATCCTGCTCGACGGTGGCCTGCGCACGCGTCTGGCCTCGTTCCGCGTGGCTTTCGCGCCGGCTGCGGTGTTGGCCACCTGGGGTGTGGTGGCCACGGTGTTGTTGCTGGGTGCGTTCGCCATCTGGCTGTTCGAGGTGGATTGGCGGGTCGGCCTGCTGTTGGCGGCCATCGTCGGCTCCACCGACGCCGCCGCGGTGTTCTCTTTGCTGCGCAACAGCGGCGTGCGGTTGAACGACCGCGTCAAGGCCACGCTGGAAATCGAATCCGGCGCCAACGATCCGATGGCCATCCTGCTTGTCGCGGTGCTGGTGCAGGCCGTGATGATGCCCGGCGACACCGGCCCGGTAACCATCATCACCATGCTGCTGCAGCAGTTCGTGCTGGGGCTGGTGGCGGGCGGCATCGGCGGCTGGTTCCTGTCGCGTCTGCTGGCAAAGCTGCGGCTTGCAGAGGGCCTGTATGCACTGCTCATCCTGTCGGGCGGCCTGATGGTGTTCGGCGCGACCAACAGCATTGGCGGCAGCGGCTTCCTGGCCATCTATCTGGCCGGGCTGATCGTCGGCAACCGGCGCTCGCACGCCACCGAACACGTGCTGCGCGTGATGGACGGCCTGGCCTGGCTGGCACAAGCCGGCATGTTCCTGACACTGGGTTTGCTGGTGACGCCATCGCATCTGGTCGAGCATGCGCCGCTGGCGATGGCGATGGCCGCTTTCCTGATGTTCGTCGCGCGGCCGCTGGCGGTGTTCACGTGTCTGTTTCCGTTCCGCTTTTCCTCGCGCGAGCTGACGTACATCTCGTGGGTGGGTTTGCGTGGCGCCGTGCCCATCGTGCTGGCCATCTACCCGCTGATCATGGAAGTGCCGCATTCCGGCCTCCTCTTTGACGTGGCCTTTGCCGTTGTGCTGGTGTCGCTGCTGGTGCAGGGCGCAACCGTGCCCGGCGCGGCGAAGGTGCTGGGCGTGGTGGTGCCGCCGCGCGACGAGCCGGTTGACCGCATCGAGGTGTGGGTCGGTGAGCGTGCCGCTTTGGAGCTGACCGAGTACGAGGTTGGCCGCAAATCGCGCGCCTTTGGCATGCAGCCCGATGATCTGGTGCGCGCCGAAGCCGGCGAGGAGGTGCGCTGCGCCGCCGTGCTGCGCGACGGCAAGCTGATAGCGCTCGACGCTGACACGCGCCTGAGCGAAGGAGATTCGGTCTGGCTGATCGCGCCCGAGGCCATGGCCGAGCGTCTGGCCAAGGCCTTCAAGGCCGGTCGCGACGACGAACTCGCCGTCAACGCCGCCTTCTTCGGCGAGTTCACGGTCGCCGCCGATTGCCTGGCCGGCGATCTGGCCATGGCCTATGGCTTGCAGCTGGCGTCGGGCGAGGAGGGCATTTCGCTGCGTCTGCTGATCACCCGCCGACTGGGCCGTCATCCGGTCGAAGGCGACCGCGTGCGCATCGGCGCCTTCGAGCTGACCGTGCGCCACACCGATGAGCGTGGCGACGTCGATCAGGTCGGCCTCAAGTGCCCGCGTCTGTGAGGCCGGCGGCGGCCTGCCGACGCGTTCGCACAAGCCGCTGATGCTCCTGTAAAATCACGCCCTTTTTCGGAGCCCCGAGACCATGACGGCTCGCACTCTCGACGGCAAGGCGCTGGCCGACCGTGTACGTGGCGAAATCGCCGCCCGTGCCACGGCACTCAAGGCACACGGCGTTGAACCTTGTCTGGCGGTAATCCTGGTCGGCGGCAACCCCGCGTCGGCCGTGTACGTGCGCAACAAGGTCGCAGCCTGCGCCTCGGCCGGCATCCGTTCGCTCAAGTTCGACTACGCCGCCGATGTGGCGCCGGCTGAGGTTTTCGCGCGCATTGCCGAACTCAACGCCGACCCGTCGGTGCACGGCATCCTCGTGCAGCTGCCGCTGCCGCCGCACTTCGACGACCAGGCGGTGCTCGAAGCCATTGCGCTGGAGAAGGACGTCGACGGCTTCCACGCCGAGAACGTCGGCCTGCTCTCGCAGGGCCGCGAAGCCTTCATCCCGTGCACGCCGCATGGCGTCATGAAGATGTTCGAGGCTGAAGGCGTGAACCTGCAGGGCGCCGAAGCCGTGGTCATCGGCCGCTCCAACATCGTCGGCAAGCCCATGGCCATGCTGCTCACCAATGCCGGCGCCACCGTCACGGTGTGCCACTCGAAGACGCGTGATCTGGCCTTCCACACGCGCCGCGCCGACATCGTCGTGGCCGCCATCGGCAAGCCGCGTTTTGTCACCGGCGACATGCTCAAGCCGGGCGCGGTCGTCATCGACGTGGGCATCAACCGTATCGAATCCGGCCCCGAGGCCGGCAAGCTGTGCGGCGACGTCGATTTCGCATCG
Source organism: Pseudazoarcus sp. NS34 (assembly GCF_059703725.1). Taxonomy (NCBI): domain Bacteria; kingdom Pseudomonadati; phylum Pseudomonadota; class Betaproteobacteria; order Rhodocyclales; family Zoogloeaceae; genus Pseudazoarcus; species Pseudazoarcus sp. NS34. The sequence continues at coordinate 77,183 of NZ_BAAKIZ010000003.1, read as the reverse complement.
GTTTCCGAAGTGGCCGCGCTGGTCACGCCGGTGCCCGGCGGCGTCGGCCCGATGACCATCACCATGCTGCTCGAGAACACCCTCGAGTCAGCCGAGCGCGCGGTGCGCGCAAAAGGATGAACATGAGCGAAAGCAAGCCCGTCATCGGCATCATCATGGGCTCGAATTCCGACTGGCCCACCATGCAGGCCGCCGCGAAGATGCTCGATGACTTCGGCGTGCCGTATGAGGCCCGCGTGGTCTCGGCCCACCGCACCCCCGATCTGATGTTCGAATACGCCGAGTCCGCCCGCGAGCGTGGCCTCAAGGCCATCATCGCCGGCGCCGGCGGTGCGGCCCACCTGCCGGGCATGGTGGCCGCCAAGACCACGCTGCCGGTGCTGGGCGTGCCGGTGCAGAGCAAGGCGCTGTCGGGTCAGGATTCGCTGCTGTCCATCGTGCAGATGCCCAAGGGCATTCCGGTCGCGACCTTTGCCATCGGTGAAGCCGGCGCGGCCAATGCCGGGCTGTTTGCGGTGTCGCTGCTGGCCAATGAAGACGCCACGCTGGCGCAAAAGCTCGCCGATTTTCGCGAGCGCCAGACGCAGAGCGTGCTGGCCATGAAGCTGGAGCCGCAATGATCCTGCCGCCCGCCACCCTCGGCATGCTCGGAGGCGGCCAGCTCGGCCGCTTCTTCGTTACCGCCGCGCACGAAATGGGTTTCAAAGTGTGGGTGCTCGACCCCGATCCGCACAGCCCGGCCGGCCGCATCGCCGATCAGCATCTGGTCGCCGCGTATGAAGATTTCGCCGCGCTCGACCGCCTCGCCGGCGAATGCGCCGCCGTCACCACCGAATTCGAGAACGTGCCGGCCACCACGCTGGAGTACCTCGCGCGCAGCGTGCCGGTGCACCCCAAGGCCTCCGCCGTGGCGGTGTGCCAGAACCGCATCCGCGAAAAGACCTTCCTCGCCGACAACGGCATTGCGCACGGCCCCTTCGCGGTGATCCGCAGCGACGACGACGTGCGCAACGCGCCCGCCGAGCTGTTCCCGGCCATCCTCAAGATTGCCCGCTTCGGCTACGACGGCAAGGGCCAGGCCCGCGTCACCAGCCACGCCGAGGCGCTGCACGCCTACCAGCAGTTCGGTGACGACTGCGTGCTCGAGAAGATGTTGCCGCTCGACTGCGAAGTGTCCGTCGTGCTCGCGCGCGACGAGGCCGGCAACGTCGCCTGCTTCCCGACCTCCGAGAACCGCCACCGCAACGGCATCCTCGACGTCACCATCGCCCCCGCGCGCGTCGATGCCGCGCTTACCGCGCAGGCGCAGCAGGCCGCCGCGACCATTGCCGAAAAGCTCGGCTACATCGGCACGCTGGGCGTCGAGTTCTTCGTCACCGGCGGCAAGCTGGTAGTGAATGAAATGGCGCCGCGCCCGCACAACAGCGGCCACCACACCATCGACGTCTGCGTCACCAGCCAGTATCAGCAGCAGGTGAGGGCTCTCACCGGCCTGCCGCTGGGCGAGCCGCGTCAGCACTCCGCGGCGGTCATGGTCAATCTGCTTGGTGACCTGTGGTTTGACGGCGAGCATTACCGTGAGCCCGATTGGGCCGTATTGCACCGTGAGCCGGGCCTGAGCGTGCATCTGTACGGCAAGCACCAGGCGCGTCAAGGCCGCAAGATGGGCCACTTCACCGTGGTCGGCACCGACCTCGCCGAGGTGCTCGAACGCGCCATGCGCGCCCGCGCCGCCATCGGCATCTCCGACGAATGACCGTTTTCGCGGCTACGCCCGAGAACATCGCCCGCGCAGCCAATGTGCTGCGCGCCGGCGGCCTCGTCGGCATGCCCACCGAAACCGTCTACGGCCTGGCCGCCGACGCGCTCAATCCGGACGCCGTGCGCGGCATCTTCGTCGCCAAGGGCCGTCCGGCCGATCACCCGCTGATCGTGCATCTGCCCTCGGCCGAGCACTTGCCGCAGTGGGCCAGCGCCATCCCGAAAGACGCCATCGCCTTGGCCGCCGCCTTCTGGCCCGGCCCGCTCACGCTGATCCTGCGTCGCGCCGCCGACGTGCCCGATGAAGTCACCGGCGGGCAAGACACCGTCGGCCTGCGCGTGCCCGGCCACCCGGTTGCGCTGGCACTGCTCAAGGCTTTCGATTCCGGCATCGCTGCCCCCAGCGCCAACCGCTTCGGCCGCATCAGCCCCACGACTGCGCAGCACGTGGTCGAAGAGCTGGGCGACAAGGTGCCGGTTGTGCTCGACGGTGGCGCCTGCGAAGTCGGCATCGAATCCACCATCCTGGATCTCTCGCGCGACGCGCCCGTGCTGCTGCGCCCTGGCGCTATCTCGGCAGATGCCATCGCCGCCGTCATCGGCCGCCGCCCGCGTATGCGCGAGGAAGAGCAGGGCGACACCCCGCGAGTTTCCGGCGCGCTGGCCGCGCATTACGCGCCGCGCACGCCCTTGTTGCTGGTGCCCGGCGATCAGCTGGCCGCCACGCTGCAGGCGCACGCCGGCCAGCGCGTAGCGGTGCTGGCAAGGCAACCGAAGTGCGGATCAAGCGCGCACTGGCAAGCAGCGCCGGCTGATCCGGCGGCTTACGCTCATGATCTCTACGCCAGCCTGCGCCAGCTCGACGCACTCGGGATGGATCTGATGCTGGTCGAGGCGCTGCCGGCCACGCCGGAATGGCAAGCCGTGGCCGATCGTCTCGGGCGTGCCCAAACGGGTTCGGGCGAAGGCTGAGAGTAGCAACACCACACAACGCAAAACAGGCCGGTCACCTCAAGGTGGCCGGCCTGTTTGCTTGTGGCTTCAGCATCGTGAGGGCCGCGCCCTCCGCCCTTGGTCGGGCGAAGGTGCCCACGCCTCCTTTTGCTGCGTTCAGCGGTCGCGAGCGCGGCCGCCAATGGTTGCGGAAAAGCTCGCGATGAACGCCCCCAGCAGCAGCGCGATGAAGCCCCACAGCGAGAACGCCGCAGCGGCCTTGCGGGCCTCGTCTGCTGCTGCCCGGGCTTCACGCTCGGCCTCCTGGGCGCGCGTCCACAGTTGCTCCAGACGCTGACGGGCGGTGGCCTCATCCACGTCTGCCTGGTCGGCCACCAGCCGGATCAGATACGTCTCGTCGGCCGGCGCCATCTCGCCCTGCATCAGGCTGCGTAGCAGAATCGTGCTGACTTCCTGGCGCGTATCGGCATTGCGTTCCGTGCCGGACGGCTGTTCCGCGCGCAGCAGCGTGTCGGTGAAATAGTCCATCGACAGATCTTCCGGCGCCCCTCCCGAGGCGACGGCACTCACCGCGCCGCCCGCGAGGGCCGCGCCGGTCTTGGCGGTGCCCGAGACGAGCGCGGTAAGGGCCGAGCCCATTACGGCAAGCGTGATGACCACGCTCACCGCCCACACGAGAAAGCCGTGAGCCGTGTCGCGGAAGTAGATCTCGTCCACCGCGCTGTCGGTCCAGCGCGTGCGCAGCCGGCCAGTAACGTAACCGGCAATGCCATAGGCAATGACGTGCGTCAGCAACAGCCAGACAATGGTGCCGACCGTCAGCGTGGTGGCGGAGACGCCTTCGTTCTGCCACGGCGATATGGACATGAAGCCGAGCCCGGCGGCCCCGGCAATGAGCATCGCCGACAGTGCGGCTGCAATTACGGCGCCGGCGAGAACGGCACCCCATGAAACAACAGAGCGTTCGCTGGGCGTGCCCGTCATTGGGCCCGCGTGAACGGGAGCGGATTGGGTAGTCTGCATGTCGGGTTCCTCGTGTTTGTGGTGAGCCACTTTTCAGCCCGAAGGCCGGCTTCAGAGCAGGATGGCAAGCAGGATGAGGATCGGAATGGGAATCCCCAGCAGCCAGAGCAGGATGTATTGCATGACGTTTCCTCTTCGGTGTTTGGGCCTACGGCACATGCCGCAGAGCCGTTGTTGCCGTAAACGAAGGCCGCGAGGGCCTGCGTGGAAAGTGCGCTTCAGTGAATGGTTGGGGCGCGCCAGAAGTGCGCAGATCTGGCCGAACGCCTTAGCTGACCTTGTGCAGCGCGTCGCGCATGCTGTCCTTGGTCTTGCCGACATTGCGCTGGGCCCTGCCCACCGCTTTTTCCAGCGCGCCCTTCAGCTCGGCGTCGCGGTCGCCCGTGAGCTTGCCGACGGCTTGCTTGATGGCGCCTGTGGTTTCCTTGGTAGCGCCCTTGATGCGGTCCTTGTCCATGCTCGTCTCCTTGTGCGATCAATTCACGAGTGAGGTGCCTGGAGGGCGATGGCAGCGTGCGTGGCATCGACAGCCATGCTCCTGGAGGCCCAGACACAATCCAAAATACGGCAAGCGCATGAGCCTTTGGCTACATCTAACGCGCCGTTACGTTCTAGTTAGGCAGAGCAATCCACGTTCCCGCCTTGCCCGCGTTGCCGTCGTGCTGACTGCGTCAAACCCCCGGCCCAGCCTTCCCAAAGGCCCAAGCCGTGTCTATAATCCGCGCTTCGTGGGCCGATAGCTCAGCTGGGAGAGCGCCGCGTTCGCAATGCGGAGGTCGTGAGTTCGATCCTCATTCGGTCCACCAAAAATAAGCAAAAAGCCCGACCTGAAGAGGTCGGGCTTTTTGCGTAAACACGCTTTGGAAGTCGTAAAGCGTACGTTTGCTCAGAGCAAGCTTTCGGTGCCATTCAAGCGGCTAGATTCAGTCAGCGTTTTTCATTTAATTTCAGATGCTTCTTGCTATTGCCCGCTCATCCCCGGATACTGCGTCCAGCGGGTGTATGAAGAACGTCAGTAGCAGCAGCACAGCAGCCCTTAAAACGGTAACTTGTTAGTCAGCTTCTCGCCTTGATCCTCGTCAGCGGGCATTTCGCCCATCACCAATCATTGCAAGGAAGCAATCATGGCAACAGGTACCGTAAAGTGGTTTAACGACGCAAAAGGTTTCGGCTTCATTACCCCGTCTGACGGCGGTGACGACCTTTTCGCTCACTTCTCCGCGATCCAGGGCGGCGGCTTCAAGAGCCTTGCAGAAAATCAAGCTGTGTCTTTCGACATCGTGAATGGCCCGAAAGGCAAGCAAGCAGCAAACATCCAGCCCGCCTGAGCCTAGCTCGTAGCAGGTTGCAGAAAAAGCCCGGGTAACCGGGCTTTTTTACGTTCACCCGCCGCAAGATTGAATGTGCGGGCGGTTGCACGGTGGCGTATGGCGGATTGGCGCAGCGTCACCGCCAGATGTTGCGCCACTGTGGGGCGCAGAAGGGAGAGCCCCGCGTTCGCAACGCGGAGGGCGTGAGTTCGATCCTCATTCGGTCCACCGCAGATTCCAAATAAAAAGCCCGGCCTGAAGAGGTCGGGCTTTTTGCTTTGTGTCGCTTTAGTCGGCCTCGGCTGGCGGCCTGGACGCCAACCGAGGCACGCTTCTGAGTTCGGTGCCTTGTCGCTCCAACGCGCGGGCTCGCTGCTGATCGACGTCATAGATGGCGACATGCGTGTTCGAACTCTCGATCAAAAAGCCGTGGGCGATGATCTGGTCGTCACGCAATAACGATACGCAGGGTAGGGTGGTGGCTTGCCCTGCTGGGCAACCGTGATGCGCGGCGCTGTATTGCTTCTCCGCGAGGTTCTTCCCGTACTCCTGGCCAAGTAAGCTGGGAAAAGCGCCTAGCACGATGGCGAGAGACAGGGCGAGAAAGAGGGTCAAGAATCCTATTAGCGTCAGCAGAACCCATTCAATCAGCTCCCGCGACCACCCCGGAATTTTGTCCCGCAGTACATGGTTGGACGGTTGCCATACATACATGCGCTTCAAGATGCCCAATAACGCTCCGAGCGGCAATATCAGGGCGACGATGATCCAGACCTCGGTGGTGATCACATTGAACAGACTGGCCATTCGGTCAATCAGCACGTGATAACCGGTGTACAGCAGCCAGTCCGAAGACTTGTCGAAGAGCCCGTGATCAACGCCCCAGCTACGCAGATACATCCGGTGAGCCGAGATTCCCAGCAGATAGAGGAGCACTCCGCCGACAGTGGTCAGGGCGGCAAGGTACTTCGCCCAATCCCACAACTGCCTCGTCACGTCCGTTGAAGTTGTGGCTTGGGCTGCGGTCGGAGTCTTGCTGTTGCTGGCGTCCGTCATGTGATCAAGTATCCGTCATAAATCAGGCTGCACATTAGCATGCGGCGTATGCGTGAATCGAATGTACATCCATGTATTTACTTCTCCGTTGCGGGCCGGTATGGTGCATCCATCAGGCACCCGTATCGGAGGTCCCCGTGCAAACTACTCGCGTATTCAAGAACGGCAACTCGCAGGCCGTTCGTATCCCGGCTGATCTGGCCTTTGAGCGCACTGATCTTGAGCTGGAGATCGAGCGCGTTGGCGACGAGATTCGCATCCGCCCGGCACGCCGCTCGCTGGGGGGGGTGCTGCGCAAATTCGCGCGTTTTTCGCCGGAGTTCATGAGCGAGGGGCGTGACGACCATGAGCAGGAAGAGCGGGAGGCCCTTTGATGGCGCGCTACATGCTCGACACCAACATGTGCATCTACCTGATGAAGAACCAGCCCGAGTCGGTCGCGCGCAGGTTTGCCCAGTGCTATGTGGGCGATGTGGTCATGTCGGCCATCACCCACGCTGAACTGAGCTACGGCGTGATGGCTGCTGCCAATCCCGAACGTGAGGGCAAGAACCTCGCCGCGCTCGTCGAGGATATCCCGGCTATGCCGTTCGACGCCTCGGCCGCCCAAGCCTATGGCCCCATCCGCTTTGCTACCCGTGAGAGCAAGAAGGATCACCTCGACAAGCTGATTGCGGCTCACGCCGTTGCGCTGGGTGTGACGCTGGTCACCAACAATCTGCGGGACTTTGCCCGGTATCCCGGTTTGAAGGCCGAGAATTGGCTGGACTGAGTCAACTGGAAGCGGTGTTGCCTCCGTTTGTCCATGGTTCATCTGCTGAGCCGCACGTGGCGAATCATGCGCCGCTAGACACTGGTCCGAGGCCTCACGGCGCTATACGATTGCGCGGTTCGCAACAACGCAGCACTCATACGGAATAAGGCATGCCCACGCTCAACTGGATCGGCAAGGAAGCCGTCGTCCGTCATCACAAGCAAGTCCCGTTTCGCCTCCTTGAGCCCGTGCCAGAGTTGTCATGCGACGCGGCCGACAGCGCCAATCTGATCGTGCAGGGCGACAACCTGCACGCCCTCAAGGCCTTGCTGCCGCGCTACGCCGGGCAGGTCAAATGCATCTACATTGATCCCCCGTACAACACCGGCAACGAAGGCTGGGCCTACAACGACAACGTCAACAGCCCCGAAATCCGCAAATGGCTGGGCGAGACAGTCGGCAAGGAAGGCGAGACGCTGGACCGGCACGACCGCTGGTTGTGCATGATGTATCCGCGACTGGTGCTGCTGAAGCAGTTCTTGCGCGAGGACGGAGCGATCTTCGTATCGATTGATGACAACGAAGTGGCGACATTGCGGTTGCTAATGGATGAGGTATTTGGGGCAAGCAGCTTTGTTGCGTGCAACGTTTGGCAGAAGCGCTATTCACGCGAGAACCGTGGCGCTATTGGGGACGTACATGAATATCTAATGGTGTACGCCCGTAGTCCAGAGCGTTTCCAGGAAGTGCGAAACCGTATCCCGATCGATGAGAAGCAAGCTGCCGTTTATAAGAATCCGAATAATGATCCTAAAGGTCGATGGCAGTCGATCTCGATGACTGCTCAAGGATATCGGCCCAATCAGATGTATGAGGTTGTAGCCCCAAATGGGAAGGTGCATCGTCCGCCTGAAGGGCGTTGCTGGTCGACGATTGAAAGTGAGTATTTAAAGCTCAAGAACGATGGGCGGATTTATTTCGGCAAGGACGGCAGTGGGGTTCCTCGAATTATTCGGTATTTGTCTGAAGTCGAGGGTTTTATCCCATGGACTTGGTGGCCTCACGAGGAGGTTGGACATACGGATGAAGCGCGCAAAGAGGTGCAAGGGCTGTTCGGTACCCAAACAGCCTTTGATACTCCGAAGCCGACGCGGCTGATTCAGCGGGTCATCCAGATCGCAACGAAGCCGGGCGAATTGATTCTTGATAGTTTCTCTGGCTCCGGCACCACCGCCCACGCCGTGTTAAAGCAAAACGCCGAAGACGGCGGCAACCGCCGTTTCATCCTGGTCGAGATGGACGACGGGATTGCCCGCAAGGTTACTGCCGAACGCGTGCGCCGCGTGGCCGGGGGCTACACCAACGCCAAGGGCGACGCCGTGCCGGGTCTCGGCGGCGGCTTTCAGTTCTGCCGCCTGTCCGCCGAGCCGCTGTTTTCACCCGACGGGCAGATTCGCCCGGACGTGGGCTATGCGCAGTTGGCCGAATTCGTATGGTTTGCGGAGACCGGCACCGGCTATACGGGCGCGATGGACGGGCCGCTTCTGGGCGTGCATGAAGGGCGGGCGATCTATCTGCTGTACAACGGCATCCTGAAAGACCGCTCCATCGGCGGCGGCAACGTGCTGACCGGGCCGGTGTTCGACGTGCTGCCGAAGTTTGCTGGCCCAAAGGTGATTTATGCCGCGGCCAACCGCATGGGCGGGCGTGCAGCGCGCGAGGGTGTGACGTTCAAGCAGACGCCGTATGCGCTGGATGTTTGATACGCATCGGACTCGGTTCGCCATTCGGCGGTGACCCGTTGCAGCGCTACACTCGGCCTCGCAACAGTGAGGTTTGACTGGAGGTAACTATGAGTACGCACGATTTGCTGAAGTCGGTGCTGAAGCTGGACCCCACGCAGCGCTTTGCGCTGGCGGATGAAATCCTGCACAGCCTGGACAAGCCCGACCCGACCATTGATGCGCAGTGGATCGAGGAGGCCGAGCGCCGCTTGGCCGCCTTCCGTCGCGGCGAGGTGCGAGGCATTCCCGCAGAAGACGTGCTCGGCAAGGATTGATGCGCGTCGTTTTCTCGCCCGAGGCACGCGATGAGTTTGTCGATGCCCGGAGTTACTACGAGCGGCAAGTGCCGGGGCTGGGTGCGCGCTTTCGCGACGAGGTGAGAGCGGCCCTGCAGCGCATGCAGACCTGGCCGCTGGCGCCACCTGTGGAGCGCGGTGCAATCCGCCGCATGGTGTTGAGTCGCTTCCCTTACAAGCTGCTGTATTCGGTGGAAGCCGAATGCATCTACGTGATTGCCGTAGCCCATCAGCACCGGGCGCCGGAATACTGGATCGAACGCAAGAGCAAATGAGCGCATTCACTCCCAAGAATTACCAGCAACAGGTACTCGAAAGCGTCGAGGCCTATTTCAAGGCCTGCCACGAACATCCGAGTGCTTCGGTGGCATTTGCTGTGACGACCGAGAGTCTGTGGGGGCGGCTGTTGGCGTACACCCCGCTGACGGGATTCCCGTCCGAAATGCCGTATTTCTGCCTGCGTGTACCCACCGGTGGCGGGAAGACCTGGCTGGCGGCCAAGAGCGTGCAGTCGGTGAATACGCACCTGTTGCGGGTCGAGCATTCGGTGATTCTGTGGCTGGTGCCGAGCAAGTCGATCCGTGAACAAACGCTGCGTGCCCTGCGCGATTTGCGCCATCCCTACCACACGGCCTTGCGCGAGGCCGGGCCGGTGACGGTGCTGGACCTGGATGAGGCCAAGAGCCTGACGCGCGCTACGCTGGATACCTCGACCACGGTGATTGTGGCCACCCGCCAGGCATTTCAGGTGGAAGAGGAGGAGTGCCGCAAGGTGTATCAGTCCAGCGGTGCGCTGCAGCATCACTTCGACAATCTGACGCCGGAGCAGCGTGACACCTTGCTGAGCGAGGGTGAGGGTGCCGAGCGCACGACGCCGTATTCGCTGGTCAACGTGCTGCGGCTGCGCCGGCCCTTCGTGATTGTGGACGAGGCACACAACAGTCGCACCGAACTGGCGTTTGGCATGCTGGAGCGTTTCCGTCCCAGCGGCATCATGGAACTGACCGCCACGCCGGATCTGGAGCGTACGCCCAGCAACGTGCTGCACAGCGTGTCCGCCTCCGAATTGAAGGCGGAGGAAATGATCAAGCTGCCGGTGGTGCTGGAAACCGAGCCGAATTGGCAGCAATGTCTGGCCGACGCCATTGCGCGACGCAACGAATTGCAGCAGCTTGCTGCGACCGAGGAGCGCGCTGGTGCGCCGTATCTGAGGCCGGTTGTGCTGATCCAGTCCGAGCCGCGCAGGGCCGGGGTGGAGACGCTGGATTTCGAGCGGGTGCGTGCGGAACTGCTGGCCAATCACGGTGTGCAGCCCGACGAGGTGGTGATTGCCACCGGCGACGAGCGCGGCCTGGAGCAGATCGAGGCCGACTACCGCCTTGGGATTGCCGATCCGGCCTGCCCGGTGAAATTCGTCATCACCCAGCGTGCGCTGGCCGAGGGCTGGGACTGCCCGTTTGCCTACATTCTCGTGAGCATGGCGTCACTGCAGTCGGCTACGGCGGTGGAACAGTTGCTGGGGCGGGTACTGCGTCAGCCCGGCGCCAGTCAGCGTGTTGCGCGGGAGTTGAACCAGTCTTATGCCTTTGTGGTGTCGCGCGATTTTGCGCAGACGGCCGCCGCGTTGCGCGACCGCTTGGTCGCAGGCGCCGGCTTTGAGCGCCGCGAGGTCTCCGAATTTGTGAAGGCAGCCCTGCCGCAGCAAGCGCGCTTTGATCTGGAAGGATATGCGGGCCGTGTTGTGGTGCATCCGGTGGCGATTACGCTGAGTGAAAAGCCGATGCTCAAGGGCGTACCCAAGCCGGTGCGCGACAAAGTGGAGTGGGACAGCAAGCTGAATACGCTGACCATCCGCGCGCCGCTGACCGAGGACGAAACCGAGGCGCTGAAGGCGTCCGTGAGCGAGGCGTCGGCGGTAGCCGCCATCGAGGAAGCGGCCGAGGTGAGTCGCACCCGCGCAGTCGAGTTCTTCCAGACCCCAGCTGAGCTTGGGGAGCGTTTTTGCGTGCCCCAGCTGGCCTTGCGCATGCAGGGCGAATTGCAGTTGTTCGACGACCCCGAGGTGCTTGAATACCCGTGGGATTTGTCGCCCTACGATGCGGTGCCAACGTTGGAGCAGCTTGCCGCGCTGAACGAGGGAATGAAGGTCTCCGAAGGCGGGGAAATCGACATCGACGACGCGGGGCGGGTAGTTACTCGCTTCCTGCCGGAACTGCAGCGTGACCTGGGGTTGGCCTATCGCCCCGAACATTGGGATGACATTCGGCTGGCAGCCTGGCTGTGCCGCAATCTGCCGGAACCGTCGCTGACGCATGCGGCCAAGCAAGCCTTCGTGGCGGAATGGCTGCGCAAATTGCTCGGCACAGACGGTTTTTCGCTGGCACGCTTGAATCAGCAGAAGTTCATGCTGCGTGGTGTTGTGGAGCGTCGCATCCGCGAATTGCGCAAAGCGGCCGTGAGTAAGGCTTGGCAGCAAACCTTGTTTGGTGATGGGGCGACCGAGCGCGTCACGGTGACGGATGCATGGCCATTCGAGTTTCACTCTCAAGCCTATGCGCCCGCGCGCGACTACGACGGGCGTTTCGGCCATTTCGACTTCCGCAGTCACTTCTATGGCCGTATCGGCGACTTCGACAGCAAGGAAGAGTTTGAATGCGCTTGCCAGCTCGACATGCTTGCCCAGAAGGGCCGCATTCGCTTCTGGGTGCGCAACCTCGTCCGCCGCGAAGGCTGCTCCTTCTTTCTGCAGAAGGCCGACGGGCGCTTTTACCCTGACTTCCTGTGCCAGCTGCCTGAGCGCGACGGCCGGCCCGGCGCGGCGCTCGCCGTCGAATACAAGGGCGCGGACCGCTGGACTGCGGCTGAGGACGATCGTCTGATCGGTGGTTTGTGGGCGGAGCTTTCGGGCGGGCGTTGCCGTTTCGTCATGCTCAAGGACCGTAACTGGAGCGCGATTGAGCCCTTGCTAAGTTGACGTGCCTGACGCTTTAAGCGAACTGTTGAGGGCAATTGCTGCTTCAGTAAGCGCTCTGGCCCAAACCGGGGTGCTCGATAGTTGTCTCGAATCATGCGGGGCCGGCCATAAGAGCCGGCCCTTTGCCATTTCCAGCACCAACACCGGATCAGCCACCGCCTTCCCCTGCGGGGCATCGGCGCTGTTATCCCACACCTGCAGGTGTGCCAGGTGCGGCATCAGGGCGATGAGGTTGAGTTGGGCGCGGGGGTAGCGTTCGCGGACTTTGGCTTCGGGGATGTCGTGGCCGCCGGAGGTGACGCGGGCGCGTACGCGGGCGATGTGGTGTTCGGGGGAGTCGAGGCCGCAGAACCACATCAGCACGTCGTGGCTGCGGGCGGCGTCGAGAATTTTCTGCGCGACGGTGTCGCCGCCAAGCGTGGTTTCGAAAGCGTAGTTCTGACCGTTGGAGAGAGCGGCGTCGAGGCGGCGCATGCCTTCGTGCCAGGCCTGGCTGTTGGCGGTGGTCTGGCCGCAGCCGGTGGTGGCGATGAGTTCGCGGGCGAAGGTGTCGGGGTTGAACCAGCTGAGGCCGGCTTCGCGCAGCAGGTGGCCGCCGATGGAGCTTTTGCCGGCGCCGTTCACGCCGGCCAGCACGTAGAGGATGGGGCGGGGCATGAGTGGTGAAGTGTCAGGCGGGGGATGTCATTGCGAGGAGTGCAGCGACGCGGCAATCCAGCAGCGGGATTGATTCGCTGCGCTCGCAATGACAGGTGTACGCGCATCAGTGGCCGGTGCCGGCCTTGACCTTGCCTTCAAGCTTGGCGCCGCGGCGCATGACCTTGCGCAGGTGGTCGGCGGCGTCAGGGGCGTTGAGTGTGGCGAGGCGACGGTCGAAGTCGGCACGCAGGGCCGTCAGCGCGTCTTCGGCGCGCGGGGCGGCTTGCTCGGCGAGTTGCACGAGGCGGGTGTATTCCTCGGTCGAGAGGATGACGGCCTCGGGCTCGCTGTGGTTGGTGACGACCACGCTGCCGCTGCTGCGCACGGTTTTCATGACGCCGCGCCAGCCGAGCTTCTTGACGTCGGATGCGGCAGCGTGGGGCAGGGCGGTGAGCGGGTCGAGCAGAGCAGCGTTGGACATGCGGGTCTCCGGTCGTGGGGTGATAGAGCGGATTTTAGTCCTAAATGGGTAAAAAGGGAAAATTGGGCTTAATGGACCTCCGCTGGCGTAGCACTTAACTCCGGCGCCAGTTCCTGGATTGCCTGGTAGTGCGTGAGGAAGACCTTGCCCGAGAGCTGTTCGAGGAAGTCGCTGCGCTGCAGGTGGTCCATGACCGGGCCCTTGATCTCGGAGAGGTGCAGGCGGATGCCGGCGTCGCGCAGGCGGCGGTTGATGGCTTCGAGGCTTTCCAGGGCGCTGGCGTCGATGTCGTTGATGGCCGAGCACTGCAGCACGACATGGTGCAGCCTGGGGTTGGCGGCGACGGCGGCGTTGATGCGGTCTTCCAGGGCCCGGGCGTTGGCGAAGTAGAGGCTTTCATCCACGCGCAGGCTGAGCACTTCGGGCGTGGTTAGCACCTTGTGGCGGTGGATGTTGCGGAAGTGTTCGGTGCCGGGGACGAGGCCGACTTCGGCGATGTGCGGGCGGCTGGTGCGGAACAGGAACAGCGCGAGAGACACGGCCACGCCGACGATGAGGCCGGTCTCTACGCCCAGCGTCAGCGTGGTGAGCAAGGTGGCGAGCGCGGCGATGAAGTCTGGCTTGGAGTAGGCCCAGGTGCGTCGCAGCACTCCGAAATCCACCAGCGCCAGCACGGCAACGATGATGGTGGCGGCCAGCGTGGCCTGCGGCAGGTAGTACAGCGCGGGGGTGAGCAGCAGCGCGGCGAGCAGGATGCCGACAGCGGTGAACATGCCGGCGGCGGGCGTTTGCGCGCCGGCGTCGAAATTGACTACCGAGCGTGCGAAGCCACCGGTGACGGGATAGCCGCCGGTGAGCGCCGCCGACAGGTTGCCGGCGCCGAGCGCGACCAGTTCCTGATCGGGCTCGATGCGCTGGCGGCGTTTGGCGGCCAATGTTTGCCCGACCGATACGGACTCGACGAAGCCGACCACGCTGATCAACAGCGCCGGCACGGCAAGCTGCTGCCACAGCGCGAAGTCCCATAGCGGCAGCGTGAGCGGCGGCAGACCTTGCGGCACGTTGCCGACAATTCTCACGCCGGCTTCATTCCAGCCGAGTTGCCAGGTGAGCAGGGTGGTAGCGGCAATGGCGAACACGGGTGCGGCGCGGGCGACGAGGTCGGCCAGCCGCGGCGGCAGCTTGATGCGCAGTAAAAGCGGCTTGAGCCGGCTGCGCGCCCAGAACAGAAAGGCCAGCGTGGTGAGGCCGACTGCGGCGGTCAGCCAGTGGGTGTGGCCGAGCTGCACGAGCAGGGCGGGCACAAGCTCGATGAAGGTGTGGCCGTTTGCCGGGATGCCGAGCACGACCTTGAGCTGGCCGGCAGCGATCAGCAGGCCGGAGGCCGAAATGAAGCCGGCGATTACCGGATGGCTCAGAAAGCTGGCGAGAAAGCCCAGCCGCAGCAGGCCCATGGCGAGCAGCATCAGGCCGGAAAGAAAGGCCAGCGTGATGGCGGCCGCCCAGTAGGCTTCCGAGCCGGCGGCGGCGAAGCTGCCGATGGTGGTGGCCGTCATCAGCGACACCACGGCCACCGGGCCGACGGCCAGTACGCGGCTGGTGCCGAACAGCGCATAGGCCACCAGCGGTGCGACGCTGGCATACAGGCCGACTTCGGGCGGCAGGCCCGCGAGCATGGCGTAGGCCAGGCTCTGCGGGATCAGCATGATGGTGACGATGACGGCCGCCATGCCGTCGCCGAGTAGGGTCTGGCGGCTGTAGCCGCGCCCCCAGTCGAGTATGGTGAGGCGCGGCAGCCAGCGCATGTCAGGCGCGCTTTTCGAGCAGGGTGTAAATGCCCATGCCGGCGAGCATGGCGGCGACGAAGGCCAGCGCCTTCACTTCGCCTGAAGCCATGGTGACCAGCGCCGGGCCGGGGCAGAAGCCGGCCAGACCCCAGCCCGCCCCGAAGATCAGCGCGCCGACGACCAGACGCTTGTCGATCTGCGTGGCCTTGGGCAATTGCATGGCGTTGCCGAGGAAGCTCTTCGTGCGCTTCTTGGCGATCGCGAAGGCGAACAGCCCGACCGCAATGGCACCGCCCATGACCAGGGCCAGCGACGGGTCCCACGTGCCGAACAGGTCGAGGAAGCCCAGCACCTTGGCGGGGTCGGTCATGCCCGACAGGATCAGGCCGAGGCCGAAGATCAGGCCGACGAGGAATTCGGTGAATCTGTGCATGGTCGGCCCCTCAGGCGAAGATGTGGCGAACGACGAACACGACCGCGAAGCCCGCGCCCATGAAGCCCAGCGTGGCGACCACCGAGCGCGGCGACAGCCGCGACAGCCCGCACACACCGTGGCCGCTGGTGCAGCCCGAGCCGTAGCGCGTGCCGATGCCGACCAGCAAGCCGGCGAGCACGAGCAGGCCCCAGCCGGCGTCGATGGTGGGAGCATGGATAAAGTCGGCCGGCGCGAGCAGGGCGTAGGCGAAGGGCGCGGCAAACAGGCCGAGCAGGAAGGCGACGCGCCAGCTGGCGTCACCCGTTCGTGGCTGAAACAGCCCTCCGAGGATGCCGCTGATGCCCAGGATGCGGCCGTTGAGCAGTACGAACAGCGCCGCGGCCACGCCGATCAGCACACCGCCGGCAAGGGAAGACCACGGGGTGAAACTGGCCCAGTCGATAGTCATGATTACGCCTCCTTGCTGCAGAACTGTTCGTACAACACGCGGATGACGGCCATCGCCTCGTCGCTGGCGACGCTGTAATAGATGTTCTTGCCTTCGCGGCGGGTGGCAACCAGCCCCTGTTCGCGCAGCACGGTGAGCTGTTGCGACAGCGTGGGCTGGCGGATGCCGAGCACGGCTTCGATCTCGCCGACACTGAGTTCGCCCTGCGACAGCCGACACAACACCATCAGGCGGTCGGGGTTGGAGAGCGCCTTCATCAGCGCGCAGGCACGCTCGGCGGAGCTGTGCATGCTTTCGAGGGTCAGGGCTTCGTGCATGGCGGGTGCCTGTGGAACGGGTCGGGAACAATATATTGACTTGTAGATTGTGCGTCAATATATTCGCAAGTACTGATACAGAGGAGCCGCAGATGAACGCCGACAGCCCCCGCCCACAAGTCCATGGTCTGTTCGATCCGGGTACCTGGACCGTGACCTACGTCGTGCATGCTGGCCGCGGCAGCCAGTGCGCCATTATCGACTCGGTGCTCGACTACGACCCGAAATCCGGGCGCACCGGTTTCGGCTCGGCCGATAAGGTGATCGCCTACGTGCGCGAAAATGACTTGTGCGTGCAGTGGATTCTCGAAACCCACGCGCATGCTGACCACCTTTCCGCCGCACCCTATCTGCGCAAGCATCTCGGCGGTGAGATCGGCATCGGCAGCAACATCACGCGGGTGCAGCGGGTGTTCCGCGACGTCTTCAATCTCGAGCCCGGGTTTCGCATGGATGGTTCGCAGTTCGACCACCTGTTTGTCGAGGGAGAGCGCTTCCGTATCGGTGAGCTGGAGGCGGAGATCCTTTACGTGCCCGGCCACACGCCGGCCTGCGTGGCCTATCACGTGGGGGACGCGGTGTTTGTCGGCGACACGCTGTTCATGCCGGACGTAGGCACGGCACGTTGCGATTTCCCCGGCGGTGACGCCCGCGCGCTGTACGCCTCCACCCGCTGCA
The DNA here is from genome assembly GCF_059703725.1 of Pseudazoarcus sp. NS34. Classification (NCBI taxonomy): domain Bacteria; kingdom Pseudomonadati; phylum Pseudomonadota; class Betaproteobacteria; order Rhodocyclales; family Zoogloeaceae; genus Pseudazoarcus; species Pseudazoarcus sp. NS34. The sequence goes on along the minus strand of NZ_BAAKIZ010000003.1, from coordinate 60,485 downwards.
TCCTGAGCCTGCCGCCGGAGACGCGGCTGTTCATGTGCCACGACTACCCGCCGGATGAGCGCGCGGTGAAGTGGGAGAGCACGGTGGCCGAGCAGCGCGCAGAGAACATCCATGTGCACGACGGCATCAGCGAAGACGAGTTCGTCGCCATGCGCACCAAGCGCGACGCCACGCTGGATATGCCGGTGCTGATCCTGCCCTCGGTGCAGGTGAACATTCGTGCCGGCGAACTGCCGCCGGCGGAAGGGAACGGCGTGTCTTACCTGAAGATTCCGCTCAACGCGCTTTGAGGCGTAGGGTCACGGCAGCGGCGAAAGCCGCCCGATGATGCGGATGTCGTCGCCGATGCGGCGCACGTCGTGCAGGCGGGGGCGCAGGGCCTGATCAAGGCTGGTGAAGGGGGCGAGATTGAACAGCCCCATGGCGGCGTCGCCGACCAGCATCGGGGCCATGTAGAGCAGCAGTTCGTCCACGCAACCTTCACGCAGCAGCGAGCCGTTGAGCTTGAAGCCGGCTTCGGCGTGGACTTCGTTGATGCCGCGCGCGGCCAGCTCCACCAGCAAGCCGGGCAAATCGACCTTGCCGGCCTCGTTGGGCAACACCACGATCTCGACGCCGAGTTGTTCGAGCACGGCGGCGCGCGCTTCGTCGCGGGCGGCGCAGGCGATGAGCACGTTGCCGCCCTGCAGCACGCGCGCGGTCGGTGGGGTTTCGAGGCGGGCGTCGACGACCACGCGCAGCGGCTGGCGGCTGCAGGGTACGTCGCGCACGGTGAGCTGTGGGTCGTCGGCCTTGACGGTGCCGAAGCCGGTCAGCACGGCGCAGGCGCGGGCGCGCCATTGGTGGCCATCGCGCCGGGCTGCGGGGCCGGTGATCCACTGGCTTACGCCGTTTTCCAGCGCGGTCTTGCCGTCAAGTGTGCTGGCGGCTTTCAGGCGTAGCCAGGGACGGCCGCGCGTCATGCGTGAGATGAAGCCGATGTTGAGTTCGCGCGCTTCGGCCTCCAGCAGGCCCACCTGCCACGGGATGCCGGCATCTTCGAGCAGCGCGAAGCCGCGGCCGGAAACCTTGGGGTTGGGGTCGGACATGGCGGCCACGACGCGGCCGACACCGGCGCGCACCAGCGCTTCGGCGCAGGGCGGGGTGCGGCCGTGGTGGGCGCAGGGTTCGAGCGTGATGTAGATGGTGGCGCCGCGTGCGGCCTCACCGGCGATGGCGAGCGCAGCGGCTTCGGCGTGAGGCTGGCCGGCGCGTTCGTGCCAGCCTTCGGCGATGAGCTGGCCGTCGCGCACGATGACGCAGCCCACGCGCGGATTGGGCGTGGTGGTCTCCAGGCCGCGCGCCGCGAGCTGCAGCGCACGCGCCATCATGGCGTGATCAGTCGCGGAAAAGGTCATCTTCGGCCGGAGTCTCGGCGCCGGCCTTGCCGGGCGGACGGCCGCGGCGCGGACGCGTCTTGACCTCGCGGATGAGGTCGGCGAAGGCGTCGACGTCGGTGAAGTTGCGATACACCGAGGCGAAGCGCACGTAGGCCACCTGGTCGAGCGTGCGCAGTTCGTCCATGACCAGTTCGCCGAGCTTGGCGCTGGCGATTTCGCGTTCGCCCATCGACAGCAGACGGCTCTCGATGCGGTCGATGGAAGCCTCGATGGCCTCCAGCGCGACCGGGCGCTTGCGCAGTGCGAGCTTGAGGCTGGCGGCGAGCTTGTCGTGGTCGAATTCGGTGCGCACGCCGTTGCGTTTGACGATCTGCGGCATCTTCAGGTCGATGCGTTCGTAGGTCGTGAAGCGCTTGTCGCAGGCCACGCAACGACGACGGCGACGTACAACGTCGCCCTCGTCATTTTCGCGAGTGTCGGTGACCTGCGTGTTCGGGTCGTCGCAGAACGGGCACTTCATGCGCGCAGTTCCGGGAGGTTGAGCTTACGCACCATACACCGGGAAGCGCTTGCACAGCACCGCCGCTGCCGCACGCACGCGGGCCAGCACGGCCTCGTCGGCGGGGGCTTCGAGCACGTCGGCGATGAGATTGGCCACCTCGACCGATTCGGCCTCACCGAAACCGCGCGTGGTCATGGCCGGCGAGCCGATACGCACGCCTGAGGTGACCATCGGGCGTTCCGGATCGTTCGGGATGGCGTTCTTGTTCACCGTGATGTGGGCCAGGCCCAGCGCAGCTTCAGCGTCCTTCCCGGTGATCTTCTTGGCGCGCAGATCGAGCAGGAAGACGTGGCTCTCGGTGCGGTTCGAGACGATGCGCAGACCGCGCTCGGTGAGCGTGCGCGCCATGGCCTGGGCGTTGGTGATGACCTGCTGCTGGTAAGCCTTGAAGCCCGGCTCCAGCGCTTCCTTGAAGGCAACAGCCTTGGCAGCGATGACGTGCATCAGCGGGCCACCTTGCAGGCCGGGGAAGATCGCGGAGTTCAGCGCCTTCTCGTGTTCGGCCTTCATCAGGATGATGCCGCCGCGCGGGCCGCGCAGCGTCTTGTGGGTGGTCGAGGTGACGACGTCGGCGTGCGGTACCGGATTGGGGTACACCCCGGCGGCGATCAGGCCGGCGTAGTGCGCCATGTCGACCCAGAAGATCGCGCCGACGTCTTTGGCGACCTTGGCGAAACGCTCGAAATCGATGCGCAGCGAATAGGCCGAGGCGCCGGCGACGATGATGCGCGGCTTGTGCTCGTGGGCCAGGCGCTCCATCGCGTCGTAGTCGATCTCTTCCTTGTCGTTCAGGCCGTAGGAAATGGCGTTGAACCACTTGCCCGACATGTTGAGTTTCATGCCGTGGGTGAGGTGGCCGCCTTCAGCCAGGCTCATGCCGAGGATGGTGTCGCCTGGTTTGGCGAAGGCCATCAGCACGGCCTGGTTGGCCTGCGAGCCGGAGTTGGGCTGCACGTTGGCGGCTTCGGCGCCGAAGACCTGCTTGATGCGATCGATGGCGAGCTGCTCGGCCACGTCGACGAATTCGCAACCGCCGTAGTAGCGCTTGCCGGGGTAGCCCTCGGCGTACTTGTTGGTGAGCTGCGAACCCTGTGCCTCCATCACAGCGTGGGAGACGTAGTTCTCCGACGCGATGAGTTCGATGTGTTCTTCCTGACGGTGGTTTTCGGCGGCAACGGCCTTCCACAGTTCGGGGTCGGTCAGGGCCAGGGTGTCTTTCGCAGAGAACATTCGGGGGCGCTCGCTTGCGTGATGAAAACAGGCCGCAAGTTTAGCATGCGCACTCTGTACGGGCCCTTACGGGCCGGGCGCCGGACTACAGCACGCGGCCGGCCATGTACTGGTTGTAGCTGTCTTCGGCGACGCCGTGCCACTGCACCTGATCGCGGTGAAAGCGGCGGTAGTCGCTGAAGATGCGGCGCCAGTTCGGATTGCGCTGATCGAGTTCGGCGTACAGCGCCTCGGTCTCGCGCCAGGCGGCGTCGATGATGTCGCGCGGCGTGCGCACGAGTTTCGCGCCTTCGGCGATGAGCTGCTTCATGGCTGGCGGATTACGTGCGTCGTAGGCGGCCTGCACCCACACATGGGCATCGGACGCGGCGAGCTGCACAAGGTGCTTGTAGTCGTCCGGCAGGGCGGCCCAGGCGCGGGCGTTGATGTAGAGCGCGAGCTGTCCGCCGCCTTCCCACCAGGCCGGGTAGTAGTAATAAGGCGCGACTTTGTGCAGGCCCAGACGCAGGTCGTCGTAGGGCGAGACGAATTCCACTGCGTCGAGCGCGCCGCGCTCCATCGCCGAATGCACGTCGGCCAGCGGAATGGTCTGCGGTACGGCGCCGAGCCGCGCAAAAATCTGGCTGCCGAAACCGCCGATGCGAAAACGCATGCCGCGCAGGTCGGCGACCGACTGGATCTCCTTGCGGTACCAGCCGCCCATTTGTGCGCCCGAGTTGCCCATCACGAAATTGACGATGTCGTACTGCGCGTAGAACTCGCGCATCAGCTTCATGCCGTTGCCTTCGAACATCCAGGCCGTGATCTGGCGCGAGTTCATGCCGAAGGGAATGGCGCAGTCGAAGGCAAAGGCTTCGTCCTTGCCGGTGAAGTAGTACGGCGCGGTGTGCGCGCAATCGACAGTGTGGTCGTGCACCGCGTCGACCACGCTGAAGGCCGGCACCAATTCGCCGGCGGCGTAGGTGGTGACGGTGAAGCGGCCGTCGGTGGCATCAAAGAGATTGCGCGCGAAACGCTCACCGGCGCCGAACAGCGCGTCCATCGAGCGCGGAAAACTCGAGGCCAGTCGCCAGCGGATGTTGCGCCGGGCCATGGCAATGGCCGGTGCCGTGCCGCTGGCGAGAATGCCGGCCAGGCCGGTGCTCTTGAGCAGTGTGCGACGCGTGTTCATGCCGGCCTCAGAGCTTGAGCGAGCCCATGTACTGGTTGTAGCTGCCTTCGGCGACGGGCTCCCACTGGATCTGGGTGGAGTGGAAACGCGCGTAGTCGCCGTAGATCTTGCGCCAGTTGGGGTTGGTGTCGTTGAGCTCGGCATACACCTCGCGCGAGGCCTTGAAGGCTGCGTCCATGACGTCGCGCGGCATGCGCGAGAGCTTGGCGCCTTCGGCGATGAGCTGCTTGAGTGCGGCCGGGTTGCGCGCGTCGTAGCGCGCCTGCATCGAGATGTGGGATTCACTCGCGGCCAGTCGCACGATGGCTTTGTACTCGGGCGATAGCGCGGCCCAGGCCTTGTCGTTGATGTACAGGCAGACTTGCGCGCCGCCTTCCCACCAGGCCGGGAAGTAGTAGTAGGGCGCGACGCGGAACAGGCCCAGGCGAAGATCGTCGTAGGGGCCGACGAATTCGGTGGCGTCGATGGTGCCTTTCTCCAGCGCGGCATAGACCTCGCCGGCCGGGATGTTTTGCGGCAGCAGTCCGAGCTTGGACAGCACGCGCCCGCCGAAGCCGCCGATGCGCATGCGCAGGCCGTTCAGGTCGGCGGCCGATTTGATCTCCTTGCGGTACCAGCCGCCCATCTGCGCGCCGGTGTTGCCCATCGGGAAGTTCACGATGTTGTACTGCGCGTAGAACTCGCGCATCAGCTTCATGCCGTTGCCGTCGTACATCCACGACGTCATCTGGCGCGAGTTCATGCCGAAGGGGATGGCCGTGTCGAAGGCGAAGGTCTCGTCCTTGCCGAAGAAGTAGTAGGGCGCGGTGTGGGCGCAATCGACGGTGTGGTTCTGCACCGCGTCGACCACGCTGAAGGCCGGCACCAGCTCACCAGCGGCATACAGCGACACCTGGAAACGCCCGCCGGTGGCTGCGGCCACATTGCGCGCGAACAGCTCGGACGGCCCGAACAGGTTGTCGAGCGACTTCGGAAAACTCGAGGCCAGCCGCCAGCGGATGTTCTGTTGTGCCATGACGATGGCGGGCGCGGCGCCGGCGGCAAGGATGCCGGCGAGGCCGGAGCCTTTCAGGAACTGGCGGCGGTGGGTCATACGAGGTTTCCTCCAATGCATTCCGGGTGCGCGGCGTGCGCGATGGGCCGCAAGCCTACCGGAAACGCGGAAGGGCGCGAAGCGCGACGCCCTAGCTGCGCGGTAATTCGTCGCGAGTGTGGGTGAGGTGGTCCCGGTCGCCCCACACCAGCAGCCGCCAGCCGTTCGGCTCATGCTCGATCCAGTTCAGCGCGGCATTCGGGATGGTGAAGTCGCGCGGCTGCGACAGCGCTTTGCCGGTGGCCAGGCGATGGAGGATGTCGAGCACGCCGCCGTGCGTGACGATCAGCACGCGGCCGCCGGCGTGGGCGGCGGCAATGCGCCCTATGACGGCATGAATGCGCGCCGAGAACAGCGCAAGGCTCTCGCCGCCGGCGGGGAAGGCGTAATCGGGATCGCGCGCCCGATGGCGGGCAAAGTCCTGCGGGTGCTGCTGCTCGGCCTCGGCGTAGGTCAGCCCCTGGAAGATGCCGTAGTGGCGCTCGCGCAACTCCGGCTCGGCATTCAACGTAATGCCGAGCTGGCTGGCGGTGGCTTGAGCAGTGGCGTGGGCGCGGCTGAGGTCGCTGCTGAAGGCGGCATCAAAGTGCTGTGTCTGCAGCGCTGCCGCCGTGGCCAGCGCCTGGGCTTCGCCAATGGCGTTGAGTGGAATGTCGATCTGGCCCTGGATGCGGCGCTCGGCGTTCCAGGCGGTTTCACCGTGACGAATCAGGCAGAAGGTGGTCGGTAGTGTGCTCATCTACGCAATGGTAAATGAGCACACGTAAAGATCACCAGGCGCTGCGACCCCAGTTGTCGTCGGCCGGTGCAGCCGGAGCTTCCTCGCCCGGTGTGGCAGGAGCCTCGGGGGAGGCGCCCCAGCCGCTGCCGCTATCGCCCCATCCGCCTGAACCGCCGCCGCTGTCGCCCCAGCCGCCACCGCCCTCGGGGGCGATCTGGATGGTGTCGAGATCGACCTCGACCTTGGCGTCGAGGTTGCCGGTGACCAGTTGCGGGAAGGCCATCAGCAGGCCCAGCAAGGTGAGCTGGATGACCACGAAGGCGATCGAGCCGCGGTAGATGTCGGAGGTACGCATGCCTTCGATGCGCTTCTTGGTGATGCGGTCGAGGTAGGACGTGACCGGCGACACGCTGCGCAGATAGAACAGCGCGAAGCCGAAGGGCGGCGTCAGGAACGAAGTCTGCAGGTTGATCGCGATCATGATGCCGAACCAGATCAGGTCGATGCCGAGCTTGTCGGCAATCGGCGCGAGCAGCGGGATCAGGATGAAGGCGATCTCGAAGAAGTCGAGGAAGAAGCCGAGGAAGAAGATCACCACGTTCACGAAGATCAGGAAGCCGAGCTGCCCCCCCGGCAACTGATCGAACAGGTGCTCGACCCACTCCTTGCCGTCGGCCGCGGTGAAGGTGAAGCTGAACACCGTCGCGCCGATCAGGATGAACATCACGAACACCGACAGCCGGGTGGTCGATTCGAGTGCGTCGCGCAGGCGCTGCCAGCTCATGCGGCGGCGGGCCCAGGCCATCAGCAGGGCGCCAACCGCGCCCATGGCGCCGCCTTCGGTCGGCGTGGCAACGCCGATGAAGATGGTGCCGAGCACCAGGAAGATCAGCGCCAGCGGCGGGATCAGCACGAACACCACGCGTTCGGCGATGAGCGACAGCAGGCCGAGCTTGAGCGCCTTGTTGAGCAGCGCCAACACCAGGCCCAGCGCGGTGGATACCGTCAGCGCGACCACCACGGTTTCGTCGGTTGCCGGGGTGACTGCCGTGCCCTGCATCCAGCTGGCGATGTCGGCGTAGAAGTGACCGAAGCCGACACCGGTGACGGCCAGCAAAGCCATCAGAATGCCGAGCGAACGCATGCCGGCGCTGCCGTCGGGCTCCTTGTACTTGAGCGCTTCGGGCGGCAGTGCAGGTGCCGACTTGGGCGAGAAGATCGACAGCGCAACGACGTACAGCACATACATGCCGACCAGGATGAAGGCCGGCAGGAAGGCGCCCTTGTACATGTCGCCGACGCTGCGGCCGAGCTGGTCGGCCAGCACGATCAACACGATGGACGGCGGCAAGGCCTGCGCCAGCGTGCCGGAAGCCGTGATGACGCCTGCCGCGAGCGAACGCGAATAGCCGTAGCGCAGCATGATCGGCAGCGAGATGAGGCCCATCGAGATCACCGAGGCGGCAACCACGCCGGTGGTGGCTGCGAGCAGGGCACCGACGAAGATCACGGCCAGCGCCAGACCACCGCGCACCGGGCCGAACACCTGGCCGATGGTGTCGAGCAGGTCTTCGGCCATGCCGGAGCGTTCGAGAATCAAGCCCATCAGCGTGAAGAACGGAATCGCCAGCAGCGTCTCGTTCTGCATGATGCCGAACACGCGCAGCGGCAGGGCCTGGAACATGGAGCCGGGCAGCAGGCCGAGTTCCATGCCGATGAAACCGAAGAACAGGCCGCAAGCGGCCAGCGCGAAGGCCACCGGGAAGCCCGACAGCAGGAACAGCACGACGGCGCCGAACATGATCGGCGCGAGGTTGGCGGCGAGGAATTCCATCAGCGGCTCCCCCCGTCAGTGTCGTCTGCGGCGACGTCGGGAACAGCGGGTGCGCCGTGGGCTTCATCCAGCGCAAGCGGGTCAGGCGACTGCCCGGTCAGAAAGCCGAGGCGCTTGATCAGTTCGGAGATGGCCTGCAGCCCGAGCAGCGCGAAGCCGGCCGGCAGCATGGCGTACACCGGCCAGCGGATGAGGCCGCCAGCGTTGGAGGACATTTCCCCCGTTTCATAGGCGCGCATCACGAGCGGCATCGAGAAATCGACCATGAACCAGCACAGTGGCAGTAGGAAGATCAGGATGCCGCCGATGTCGATGAGGGCACGCTTGCGGCCCGAGAGCTTGCCGGCCAGCACGTCGATGCGTACGTGGCCATTGTTCAGAAAGGTGGCTGCCGCGCCGAGCATGAAGGCGGCTGCGAACAGATACCACTGGATCTCCAGCCAGGCGTTGGAGCCCAGGCTGAAGGCCTTGCGCGCGATGGCGTTGCCGGCACTGATCACGGCAGCAGCAAGGATCAACCAGATCATGGTCTTGCCGACCAGACGGTTGAGCGAATCAATCAGCGCGGAAATCTTGAGCAGAAATCCCATCGGGACTCCCTGATGAGGGCTGGATGGCCCGGCGGCAAAAAAAAGCCGCCCGCGCTGGTGAGCGCGGGCGGCCGGGTGACGCTTACAGCTTCTGGGCGGCCATGTACTGGTTGTAGCTGCCTTCAGCGATGCCTTCCTACTGGTACGCGTCGCGCATGAAGGCCTGATAGTCAGCGTAGATCTTGCGCCACTTCGGGTTCTTCTCGTTGAGCTCGGCGTACACCTCGTTGCGAGCCTTGAAGGCGGCGTCCATGACGTCCTTGGGCAGGCGGTTGAGCTTGGCGCCTTCGGCGATCAGCTGCTTGAGCGAGGTCGGGTTGAGCGCGTCGTAGCGGGCCTGCACGCGAACGTGGGCGTCGCTGGCAGCCTGACGGACGATGGCCTTGTATTCCGGCGACAGTGCGTTGAAGGCCTTGTCGTTCACGAACAGCGTGAACTGCGTGCTGCCTTCCCACCAGGCCGGGAAGTAGTAGTACGGCGCGACCTTGTGCAGGCCCAGACGCAGATCGTCGTAGGGACCAATCCACTCGGCAGCGTCGATCGTGCCTTTTTCCAGGGTCTGGTAGATCTCGCCGGCCGGGATGTTCTGCGGCAGGGCGCCGAGCTTGGCCAGCACGCGGCCGCCGAAGCCGCCGATACGCATTTTCAGGCCGTTGAAGTCGGCAACCGACTTGATTTCCTTGCGGTACCAGCCGCCCATCTGAGCGCCCGAGTTACCCATCGGGAAGTTCATGATGTTGTATTCGGCGTAGAACTCACGGAACAGCTTGAGGCCGTTGCCCTCGTACATCCACGCGGTCTGCTGGCGCGAGTTCATGCCGAAGGGGATGGAGCAGTCGAGCGCGAAGGTCTCGTCCTTGCCGAAGAAGTAGTACGGCGCGGTGTGCGCGCACTCGACGGTGCCGGACTGGGTGGCGTCGAGCACACCAAAGGCGGGCACCAGCTCGCCAGCGGCGTGAACGGAAACCTCGAACTTGCCGCCGGTGGCTTCCGAGACGTTCTTGGCGAAGGCTTCAGCACCGCCGTACAGCGTGGCGAGCGACTTCGGAAAGCTGGAGGCGAGGCGCCAGCGAATGTTCTGCTGGGCACTGACGATGGCCGGCGCGCTGGCGCTGGCGACGATGCCGGCGATGCCGGCCTGCTTCAGAAATTTGCGACGTTCCACTTCGACTCCTTCCCGTATCGGGTTGAATGGTGCGCCGGATTATAGGGACCACATCAGACGCAGGAACCTCGGATAACCCGTATTGCGCAGCTTGCAGGGCGATATTGAATCCTGCTCACGAAAGTGAACCGGAGAAAGCCTCAGCTTCCAGCCACCGTCATGCGCTCGATCAGCACCGAGCCGCAGCGTTTGGCGCTGCGCGGCAGGGCATCATTGCCGACCGCCACGATGTTTTTGAAGATGTCGCGAAGGTTGCCGGCGATGGTCACTTCCTCGACCGCATGCTGGATTTCGCCGTTCTCGACCCAGTAGCCTGCGGCACCGCGCGAGTAGTCGCCGGTGACGTAGTTGACGCCCTGGCCAAGCAGTTCGGTGACGACCAGGCCGCGGCCCATGCGGCGCACCAGCGCGTCGAAACCTTCATCGCCGCCGGCCATCACCAGATGATGCGAGCCGCCGGCGTTGCCGGTGGTCTGCATGCCGAGCTTGCGGGCTGAGTAGCTCGACAGGAAGTAGCCCTGCAGTACGCCATTGGCCACCACGTCGCGCGCATGAGTCGCCACGCCCTCGCTGTCGAACGGGGAAGAGCCGAAGACCTTGCGGTCATGCGGACGCTCGGAGATCGACACCAGCGGCGAGAAGATCTGTTCGCCGAGCGAATCGAGCAGGAAGCTGGACTTGCGGTACAGCGCGCCGCCGCTCACGGCGTGTGTGAAGTTGCCGAGCAGGGTCAGCGCCACCGGCGCCTCGAACAGCACCGGCACCTCGCAGGTGGACAGCTTGCGCGCGCCCAGACGGGCAATGGCGCGCTCGCCGGCCTTGCGGCCGATGGATTCGATACTGTCCAGCTCGGTCGCGTCGCGGCGCGAGTCATACCAGAACTCGCGCTGCATGCCGTCACCCTTGCCGGCGATGACCGAGCACGAAGCGCTGTGGCGCGACGAGGCGTAACCACCCAGGAAACCGAGACTGTTGGCCAGCACGAAATGCGCCTGCTGCGTTGATACGCTGGCGCCTTCGGAATTGGTGATCTGCGAGCCAGCCGCATAGGCGGCCTGCTCGCAACGACGTGCCAGTTCGATGGCCTCTTCGATGCTCAGCGGCCACGGGTGGTGCAGGTCGAGATCGGGCCAGTCTTTGGCCAGCAAGGCGGCCTCGGGCAGGCCGGCGGCGGGGTCGGGGGCGGTGAAGCGCGCGATGGACAGCGCCGCCTCGACGGTCGAGGCCAGCGCCGCGTCGCCGAAATCCGACGTGCTGGCGTGGCCGCGGCTCTGCCCCAGGTACACCGTGATGCCGACACCCTTGTCGCGGTTGTATTCGATGGTATCGACTTCGCTCTTGCGCACGCTGGCGGTCTGGCCGCAGCCTTCGGAGACCTCGACCTCGCAGGCGTCGGCGCCGCGGGCGCGGGCGAGTTCGACCACGCGGGCGGCGATCTCGCGCAGACGATCGTGGGAGAAGGAGAAACCTGAGTCGGACATGGGCGGTCTGCTGACGGTGAAAGGCTATAATCTTAACCCGATCCAGCCCCAGACCCCCCGATGAGCAACGCCTGGCGAGACCATGACGACGCGGCCGAAGATGAATTCGACGGCCCCCCCAGCAAGAGTGAGCGCAAGCGCGAGATGCATGCGCTGCAGGAAATCGGCGTGGAACTGGTCGAGCTTCCGGCAGACCGGCTCAAGCGTCTGGAGCTGCCCGAAGACCTGCGTGCAGCGGTGATGGACGCGCGTCGCATCACCAAGCACGAGGCGCGGCGACGCCAGATGCAATACATCGGCAAGCTGATGCGCAGCGTCGAGGCCGAGCCCATCCGGGCGGCGCTCGATGCCTTCAAGAACGTGTCCAAGGAAGAGATCGCGCGCCATCACCGGCTCGAACGCCTGCGCGACGAATTCCTGGCCGACGAGAAGGTGGCCGGCCGCATTGTTGAACTATGGCCGCAAGTCGACCTGCAGCATCTGCGGACGCAGCGCCGCAATGCGCTGAAAGAGCGCGAACAGAACAAGCCGCCGCGTGCCTACCGCGAGATCTTCCGCATCCTGCGGGACCTCGATGGCGCGCCGAAGCGCGACGACGAAGAACCCGACGAAACGGAGACTGAATGACCGATCACATCACTATCGGGCTGGTTTCGATCAGCGACCGCGCGTCCGAAGGGACCTACGAAGATCAGGGCATTCCGGCCCTGCGTGACTGGCTCGGCGGTGCGCTGACCTCGCCGTGGAGCGCCGAGACGCGCCTGATCCCGGACGAACGCCCGATCATCGAGGCGACGCTGAAGGAACTGGCCGACACCCACAATTGCTCGCTGATCCTGACCACCGGCGGCACCGGCCCGGCGCTGCGCGATGTCACGCCGGAAGCCACGCTGGCGGTTGGTGACAAGGAAATGCCGGGTTTCGGCGAAGAGATGCGCCGCATCAGCCTGAACTTCGTGCCGACCGCGATCCTGTCGCGTCAGGTGGCGGTGGTGCGTGGTTCGTGCCTGATCGTGAACCTGCCCGGCCAGCCGCGCGCCATTCGCGAAACGCTGGAAGGTCTGCGCGATGCCGACGGCAAGGTGGTGCACACCGGCGTGTTCGCCGCGATCCCGTATTGCATTGACCTGATCGGCGGGCCGTATGTCGAGGCCGACGAGAAGGTCATCAAGGTGTTCCGACCCAAGCACGCGCTGCGCCCCAAGGCCGGTTGATGCATTGCGGAAAACCCGGTTCGCGCCGGGTTGTGCCGACGGAGTAGAATCCGTCTTCCCCGAAATTGTGTTGGTGCACATGATGTCTGCAACGTCCAAGACCCCGATCGACGATACCCGCATCCAGGAAATCAAGGAGCTGGTGCCCCCGACGCACGTGCTGCGCGAGTTTCCGGCGACCGACGCCGCTGCGCAGACCGCGTACGAAGCGCGTCAGGCCATCCATCGCATCCTGTATGGCGCGGATGATCGCCTGCTGGTGGTGATCGGGCCGTGCTCGATTCACGATACCGAAGCGGCCATGGAGTACGCCCGCCGCCTCAAGGCCGAGGCCGATCGCCTGTCCGATGATCTGCTGATCGTGATGCGCGTGTATTTCGAGAAGCCGCGCACCACGGTGGGCTGGAAGGGGCTGATCAACGATCCCTTCCTCGACAACAGCTTCCGCATCAATGAAGGCCTGCGCATCGCGCGCAAGCTGCTGTGGGAAATCAACGAGATGGGCCTGCCGGCCGGCACCGAGTTCCTCGACATGATCACGCCGCAGTACGTGGCCGATCTGATCTCGTGGGGTGCCATCGGCGCGCGTACCACCGAGAGCCAGGTGCACCGCGAGCTGGCTTCGGGTCTGTCGTGCCCGGTCGGCTTCAAGAACGGTACGGACGGCAACGTGCGTATCGCCGTGGATGCGATCAAGGCTGCGCAGTCGCCGCACCATTTCCTGTCGGTGACCAAGGCCGGGCATTCGGCCATCGTGTCGACCAAGGGCAACGAGGATTGCCATGTGATCCTGCGCGGTGGCAGCGGCGGCCCGAACTTCGACGCGGGCAGCGTCGACATCGCCTGCAAGGCGCTGGCTGCCTCGGGCGTGCCGGCCAAGTTGATGATCGACTGTTCGCACGCCAACAGCCGCAAGCAGCACGCGCTGCAGATCGAGGTCGCGGAAGACGTGGCCGGCCAGATGTCCGCAGGCGAGGATCGCATCATCGGTCTGATGATCGAGTCGCATCTCAAGGAAGGTCGTCAGGATTTGGTGCCGGATCAGACGCTGGAGTACGGCAAGAGCATCACCGATGCCTGCATCAGCTGGGAGGACACCGTGCCGGTGCTCGATACGCTGGCCGAAGGCGTGCGCAAGCGTCGCGTGCGCAAGGCCTCCGAACTGGAGTGAGGGGCGAACAACCCCACGTAAAAAAAGCCCGACCGTGAGGTCGGGCTTTTTTTTGGCTGCTGGCGGGGCGATGCCCCGCGCAGGCTTAAGGCTTCTGCTTGTCGTCCAGCTTGAGGCCTTTTTCTTCCCAGAACTTGGCCGCACCGGCGTGCACCGGGGTGACGACGCCGAGCAGGGCGTTGTCGGCGACCATGGATTTGGCTGCCTTGGACACCGAGTGCATGAACTTCAGGCCAGCGTCCGAATAGACCTCGGACGTGTACTTGTACATGTCGTCAGCCGAAATGTGACGGCCAGCCACCCACAGAGCGGAGTCGGAAATGGAGTGCACGTCATAGTCGACGCCCGGGTAAGTGCCGGCCGGGATGGTCGTCTTGGCGTAGTACGGGTGGTCGGTCGGCAGGGAGCCTTTCTGAGCGGCGTCCCACACTTGCAGCAGGCGGATCTTGTTGCTGGTGGCAGCCTGGATCACCGAAGCGTTCGGGAAGCCGGCGAAGACCCACAGCGCGTCGATCTGCTTGTCGCCAAGGGCGGAAGCGCCCTGCGAGTAGCCGATGAACGAGGGCTTCATCTTGTCCCACAGACCAACGCTCTCGAAGAAACGCTGGGCCGAGGCGGCTGCGCCGGAGCCAGCGGGGCCTACGGCAACTTGCTTGCCTTCGAGTTGCGAAACTTCGGTGATGCCGGAGTCTTCGCGCACGATCAGGTGACCCGGAGCGCCGTACAGGTGGGCGACCACGTGCACGTTGCGGTACTTGTTGGTGTCGTTGGTCAGACGGCCGTTCATGCCGAGGAACAGGTCGCCCGAGTAAACGATGCCGAAGTCGGCGTCCTTGGAGTTCACGCGGCGCAGGTTCTCGACCGAGCCGGCCGACACCATGTTCGACACCTGGGTGTTCGGCAGGGCGCGCGACAGGTGCGTGGCCACGCCGTTCGAGAAGTACTGGAAGGTGCCGCCGTCCGGGCCGCCGGAGAAGCCGAGGCGGGTGGTCTGAGCGTCAGCCGTCGGCGAGACGGTCAGGGTGGCTGCTGCGACGGCCGCAACGGCGAAGCTGCCGAGCGTGGCCGGAAGTTTGAAGAATTTGCTCATCATGTTGATGGTCTCCTCTGGGTTTGTAGTGCTAGGGGTAAAAAGGGTGCAGGCCGGTCAGGCCGTAGCGCGTTTAACGGGCAAAGCGTCACGCTGCAGCCACCACACCAGTGCGACCATTGCAACGCCCGCAATATCTGTAATGAATGTGGGCCAGTAGAGCAGCAGGGTGGCCAGCGCCAGTACGATCCACTCATGCATGCGTGTTCTGCGGCGCAGGAAGCCCATGGCCAAGGCACCGAAGGCGATGGTGCCGAGCGTAGCCGAGAAGAAGGCCGAGAAGATGTCGAAGCCCGAACCTTCCAGCAGGATGCCTGGAACGTAGGCAAACAGCAGCGGCGTGACGTAGAGCATCTTCGCGAACTTGAACGATGTCCAGCCGGTTTTCCATGGATCGGCCTTGGCAATCGCGGCGCCAGCGTAGGCTGCCACGCACACCGGCGGGGTGATGTTCGAATCCTGTGACAGCCAGTACACGATCATGTGGGCGGCGATGATCGACACACCGTATTCGCCCAGCGCCGGCACGGCCAGCACCGCGATGATTAGATAGGAGGCGGTAACCGGCACGCCCATGCCCAGCACCAGCGAGGCGATGGCGATTAGCGCGATGGCCAGCAACAGGCTGTTGCCCGCCATCTGGATGATGAGGTCGGAAAACTTCAGGCCCATGCCGGTCAGCGAGATGACGCCGACGATGATGCCGATCACGCCCACGGTGGAGCCGATCACCAGTGTGTTGCGCGCGCCGACCAGGATGGCTTCCCAGATCTCCTTGGGCCCCATGCGCGTGTCCTTGTGCACCCAACTCACGGCAATGCACGACAGCGTGGCCCAGAAGGCGGCGTTGCCCGGTGAGCGGCCCATCATCATGAGGGCCGTGATGACCACCAGCGGCAGGGCGTAGAACCAGCCGTGCCGCAGTACGCCGCGCCAGTCCGGTACGTCATCGAGGCCATGCAGGCCGTTCTTGGCGGCATCGAAGTGCACCATGCAGAACACGGCCAGGAAGTAGAGGACCGCCGGGCCCAGCGCATACAGCATGATCTGGGTGTAGGGCAGGCCGGTCAGCTCGGCCATCAAGAAGCCGCCGGCCCCCATGATCGGGGGCAGGAAGGCACCACCGATGGAGGCCGCCGGCTCGATGGCGCCGGCCACGTGCGGCTTGAAGCCGGCGCGCTTCATCATCGGGATGGTGAAGGCACCGGAAGCCACGGTGTTGGCGATGGCGCTGCCGGAAACCGAGCCGAACAGCGCGGAGGACATCACCGCGACCTTGGCCGGACCACCGGTGGAGCGGCCGGCGATGGCCAGCGGCAGATCGATGAAGAACTTGCCGGCGCCGGATTTCTGCAGAAAGGCGCCGAAGAAGATGAACAGGATGACGTAGGTCGCCAGCACCCCGGCCATCACGCCGAACACGCCGTTGGTGGTGATGAACAGCGAGATGGCGAGGCGGTCGAACGAGAAGCCGCGGTGCGCGAACAGCTCCGGCAGATAAGGGCCGAACAGTGCGAAGGCGATGGCGCCAATGCCGACCAGCGTGATCGACCAGCCCAGCACGCGGCGGCACACCTCCAGCGACAGCAGCACACCGACAACGCCGATCAGCTTGTCGAGCTGGTTCTCGGCACCGGCGCGGTAGTTGAGCGCCTCAAACTGGCTGAGCCAGTAGATGATCGATACGACGGTGGCCGCGACGAGGATCAGGTCGCTGGCGGTCGGGGCCTGGGAAAAGCGGCTGGCCAGTTTCTGGTCGAGCGGCACCAGCACCGCAATGAAGGGCAGGGCCAGCACCAGCGGCACCCACAGCAGGCCGACATCCTGTGTCAGCGCCTGGCCGAGGCCGTCGTAGTCCCAGGTCTCGCGGAAAAGTGTGAGTTGATCCCACAGCGCAAAGGGCGAGTCGAATACCAGATAGCTCGACGCCAGCACCGACAGCAGCAAGCCGGCAAAGACTGACATCACACACAGGGCGGTGCGACTGCCGGCCGGGTAGAGCAGGAACACCAGCATGAAAGTGATCAGCACATACACGCCGAGGTGGTACTCGGTCGGCAGCGCCTGAAAGCCAGCGCCGTAGAAGTAGATCAGTACCAGCGCGGCGCCGAGCAGGGAGACGACCCACTGCCAGATGCCGGGCGGTTGCCGCTCGGCCTTGGCTTCCTTCTCGGCCAGTTCCTTGATCTGCTTGCGCTGCTCTTCGTCGAGCGCGTCGAGCGACTTGTCGTCGTCCGCCATGAATTCTCCAGGATTCGATTTTGACGCGCATGCGGATGCGCGTCAGATGCCGGGAGAATAGGGCGCGGGCTGCAGCCCGGATATTGTGGATTGTTCGGACTGCAAGCCTGGCTTTCAGGCGTTACGGCCCTTCTGCCACAGTACGTCTGGATGTCCGTCGGCGCGGTTGAGCACGCGGGCAAGCACGAACAGCAGGTCGGACAGTCGATTCAGATAGTGACGCGGCGCGTCATTGACTGGCTCATCTACGCCTTCGGCCAGCGCCACCACCATGCGCTCGGCGCGCCGGCAGACGGTGCGTGCCTGATGCGTCAGCGCCGCAGCGCGGGTGCCACCGGGCAGGATGAAATCCTTGAGCGGTGCGAGTGGTTCGTTGAGGCGGTCGAGCGTCTGTTCGAGGCGTTCGACGTGGTGCGTGGTGATCAGGCTCATGTCGGGAATGCACAGCTCGCCACCCAGATCGAACAGGTCGTGCTGCACGCCGGTCAGCAATTCGCGTATGTCTTCAGGCAGCGTTTCGCACAGCAGCACGCCGACCAGGGCGTTGAGCTCGTCAACGTCGCCCATGGCATGCACGCGCTGATTGTTCTTCGAGACGCGTTCGCCGTTGCCGAGGCCGGTGGTGCCGGCATCGCCGGTGCGGGTGTAGATCTTGCTGAGGCGATTGCCCATGAGGCTTCTCCGTTCGGGGAGCGAAATTATAAGGGGGTGGTTGGCGCCAGCGCATCGAACCGCAGTTCGATGTTGGTACCCGAGGGCCCGCTGCTGTCTGCCGCGATACGCCAGCCCAGGCGTTCGCAGATGAGACGCACGATGAACAGCCCGAGCCCGTCTTCAGGGACCGGTTGAACGGAAGATGGTTCTCCGAGGCGCGCTCGCGCCTGTTCCGGCAGGCCTTCGCCGTGATCGCAGATCAGCAGCCGGTCAGCCCGAATATGTACTTCCACGGTCGCGCGCGTGTGGCGCACGGCGTTCTGGACCAGGTTGCGCAACAGCATGCGCACCAGCGCCGGGTCGGCCATGACGAGGACCGGCTTGGCCGGCGCATGGCACGCGACGCGCTCGCTGGTGTCGGGCGCGAAGGTCTTGATGTCGGCCACCACTTCGCCGACACAGGCGGCCAGGTCGACGGCGCTGCTCTCGTCCTGATCGGTGTTGCGGCGGGCCAGCTTGAGCAGGGCGTCGACGTCGCTGCGCATTTCGTTGGTGGCACGCCGGATGCGCGTCAGCGTGCGGCGGTCGGCGTCGCCGAGCAAGTCGCGCTGCTCCAGCACGTCGAGCGCGCCGGTGATCACCGCGATCGGGGTGCGCAGTTCGTGGCTGGCCAGGCTGATGAGCGATTTCTCGCGCCGGATGTAGGCATCGAGTGCGCCGAGCAAGTCATTCAGCGTGCTGGCGATCTCGGCCAATTCGAGATCGCTGTAGGCGGATTCGATGCGGTTGATGTGTGAGCCCGGCTCGATGCGTCGGATGTCCTGCGTCAGCGTGTGCAGGGGGCGTACGACGCGGCGCGTGCCCTGGCGGGCGAGCAGCAGGCCGAGCAGCAACATGCCGGCGCACAGCAGCGCTGTGGCGATCTGCACGAAGTCCTCACGGTCTTCGAGGATGGAGATGTCCTGGGCGAGATACAGCACGCCGGGGTGGTGGCCAGCGCGCTCGATGGAGATCAGATAGCTCTTGTCGCCCTCAATGACTTCGGCCGAGAACGGAATCGGACGCCCGACGAACAACTCGGGCATGTTCTCCGGCGTTTGGCCGTCCGGAACGTACAGTCCGGTCAGCAAGGCGGTCTTCCAGACGTAGGGGCTCCCGCCTTCGATGCGCTCTTCGATGAAGGCGCGCTCCTGGGCCAGTTCAAGGCTGAGGATGGTGTCTTCGACGTCCTCGTAGATGACTTCGGTGGCGATCATGGTCACCGCCACGTTGATCGCCCCGATGGCGAAGATGATGCGGAATATCCGCCGGGCGAGTGAGCGGCTGCTCATGCTTCGGGCAGCTTCAGGCGGTAGCCGCGGGCGTGCACGGTGTCGACCAGCGAGCTGCCCAGCGCGGTATCGAGGGTGCGGCGCAGCACGTAGATGTGCGTGCGCAGGGTGTGCGGGTCGCCCTCGTCCGTGCCCCAAATGCTGCGGTTGAGCATTTCGTGCGTGACGATGCGCGGGTGACTGCGCACCAGCTGCTCGAAGATGCGTGCCGCCGTGCCACCCAGCATGACCTCACCGTGGCCGTCGAGGCGGGCCATCTGCGTGCCGGGGTCGTAGCTCACCGCACCGGCACGCACGGCGCCGTCGCGGCTGGCGCCCTCGCGCCGGGTCAGGGCGTCGATGCGCAGTTGCAGCTCGCGCAGGGCAAAGGGTTTGACCAGGTAGTCGTCACCGCCCAGGGAAAAGCCTTCTTCCTTGTCGGAGAGGTCGCCACGCGCCGTCATGAAGATCACCGGCACGCTGCTGCCCAGATCTGCGCGGATGCGGCGGCAGATCTCGAAGCCGTTCACGCCCGGCAGCATCACGTCGAGCACGATCACGTCGTATTCGTGCGTGGCGAGCAGATGCAGAGCGGTCAGGCCGTCGGCAGCGAAGTCCAGGACGTAGCGATGCTCGTCGAAGAATTCTTCGAGGTTGGCGGCAAGTGCGGACTGGTCTTCGACGATGAGAACGCGCGTGGTCATGAACTCGGATGAAGAATGCGTTGATGCAAGCCTAGCGCAGCGCACCTCAAGAAGGTGTCAATCGGGCCGCTTGCGGTTTGCACGAAGGCTCCGGAAGGCCTGCTCATGCTAGACTTCTGCGCTTTCCAGCATACTCCGGAATGCCTCGTCCACCGGGCCAGAATCCGCCATGAAAAGCGCCGAAATCCGCCAGAAATTCCTCGACTTCTTTGCCTCCAAAGGGCACCAGATCGTCGCATCGAGCTCGCTCGTGCCGCACGAGGATCCGACCCTGTTGTTTACCAACGCAGGCATGAACCAGTTCAAGGACGTGTTCCTGGGCTTCGACAAGCGCAGCTACACGCGCGCCACGACCTCGCAGAAATGCGTGCGTGCCGGCGGCAAGCACAACGACCTCGAAAACGTCGGCTACACCGCGCGCCACCACACCTTCTTCGAGATGCTGGGCAACTTCAGCTTCGGCGATTACTTCAAGCGCGATGCCATCACCTACGCCTGGGAGCTGCTGACTGAAGTCTTCAAGCTGCCGAAAGACAAGCTGTGGGTCACCGTGTATGCCGAGGACGACGAGGCCTACGACATCTGGACCAAGGAAGTCGGCGTGCCGGCCGAGCGGGTGATCCGCATCGGCGACAACAAGGGCGCGCGCTACGCATCCGACAACTTCTGGATGATGGGCGACACCGGCCCCTGTGGCCCGTGCACCGAGATCTTCTTTGATCACGGCGAGCACATCTGGGGTGGCCCGCCGGGTTCGCCCGAGGAAGACGGCGACCGCTACATCGAGATCTGGAACAACGTTTTCATGCAGTACAACCGCGACGACAAGGGCGTGATGCATCCGCTGCCCAAGCCGTCGGTGGACACCGGCATGGGCCTGGAGCGCGTTTCGGCCGTGCTGCAGGGCGTGCATGCCAACTACGAGATCGACCTGTTCCAGACGCTGATCGCCGCGGCTGCACGCGAGACCTCCGCTGCCGACATGGATTCGCCGTCGCTGAAGGTGCTGGCCGACCACATCCGCGCCTGTTCCTTTCTGATCGCCGACGGCGTGATTCCGGGCAACGAAGGCCGCGGCTATGTGCTGCGCCGCATCATCCGCCGCGCCATCCGCCACGGCTGGAAGTTGGGCGCCCGCGGCCCGTTCTTCCACCGCATGGTGGCTGATCTGGTGGCCGAGATGGGTCAGGCCTATCCGGAACTGGTGGCCGAACAGCAGCGCATCACGGCCGTGCTGCGTCAGGAGGAAGAGCGCTTCTTCGCCACCATCGAGAACGGCATGGCCATTGTCGAAGGCGAGCTCGATGCCATCGCCAAGGCCGGCGGCAAGACCTTCAATGGCGAAACCGCCTTCAAGCTGCACGACACCTATGGCTTCCCGCTCGATCTGACCGCCGACATCTGCCGCGAACGCGAAGTGGCGGTGGATGCCGCGGCCTTCGACGCCGCGATGGCGCGCCAGAAGGCGCAGGCCCGCGCCGCCGGCAAGTTCCGCATGGCTACGGCGCTGGAATACGCCGGCCCGGAGACGCAGTTCCATGGCTACGAAAGCCTGGAAGAGCAGGGCAAAGTGCTGGCCTTGTACCGCGACGGGGCCGAGGTCGACGCCCTGAACGAGGGTGAGCTGGGCGTGGTGGTGCTCGACGAAACGCCGTTCTACGCCGAATCGGGCGGTCAGATCGGCGACTGTGGTGAGCTGCGTGGTGGCGGAGGCATCTTCGTGGTCGAAGACACGCTGAAGATCCAGGCGGCCGTGTTCGGTCACCATGGCACTGTCACCACCGGGCGTATCGTAAAAGGGCAGAGCGTTGCGGCGCGCGTGGATGTCGCGGCGCGTGCGGCCACGGCGCGCAATCACTCGGTCACCCACATCATGCACAAGGCGCTGCGCGAAGTGCTGGGCGCGCATGTGCAGCAGAAGGGTTCGCTGGTCGACCCTGACAAGACGCGCTTCGACTTCACGCACAACGCACCGATGACGGCCGAGGAAATCCGCGAGGTCGAGGAAATCGTCAATCGCGAAGTGCTCGCCAACACCGCGACCAATGCCGAGAAGATGGCGCTCGATGCCGCGCAGCAGTCCGGTGCCGTGATGCTGTTCGGCGAAAAATACGCCGACGAGGTGCGCGTGCTCTCCATCGGGTCGTCCAAGGAGCTGTGCGGCGGCACCCACGTTGTCCGCACCGGCGACATCGGTCTGTTCAAGATCGTGTCCGAAGGCGGTGTGGCGGCTGGTATCCGCCGCGTGGAGGCCATCACCGGCGAGAACGCGCTGCGTTACCTGCAGGAGCAGGAGCGCCGTGTGCAGGGGCTGTCGGCAACGATGAAGGTTCAGCCCGATGAGGTCGTGGCGCGGGTGGCCGGCATCATGGACAACGTGCGGGCGCTGGAGAAGGAAATCGCACGTCTGAAGTCCAAGCTCGCGTCCAGCCAGGGCGACGACCTTGCCTCACAGGTAGTGGAGGTCAAGGGTATCAAGGTGCTGGCCGCGACGCTGGAAGGTGCCGACGTGGCGACCCTGCGCGAGACCATGGACAAGCTCAAGGACAAGCTCGGCTCGGCCGCCGTCGTGCTGGGCTCTGCCAGCGAGGGCAAGGTCAGCCTGATCGCGGGTGTGACGGCCGACCTGACCGGCAAGGTCAAGGCCGGAGAACTGGTCAACATGGTGGCCCAGCAGGTCGGCGGCAAGGGCGGCGGCCGTCCGGACATGGCGCAGGCCGGTGGTACGCAACCGGAGAATCTGGCGGCAGCGCTGGCCTCGGTGGCTGATTGGGTGGCTCAGCGCATCGGCTGATGCGGCGCGTTGCGGATGAAACAGGCGGGGCGGCTCAGGCCGCCCCGTTTTCGTCGTCGACGCGTGCGGCCCAGGCCATGGCGCGAGTCTGGGCCTGATTCAAGGCAGCGGCGCTGATGTTCAGTTCGTCCATGATTGCGCCGATGCCCGCAAGCTCTTCGCCTTCGCTGCTCTCACTGAGGTCGAGCAGCTTGCCCAGCCGGCCTTTGCGCCCACACAGAGCTTCTTGTACCGGGTCGGGGAGATTCAGCGGGGCGATGATCTCGTCGATGAGTACCCCGAACACCGCCGGCATCAGCGAAATGACGCCGACCATGAATGCGTGGTCACTCAGCGCGGAGTCGGCCGGGTCTGCGTGCGCAGCCAGCAGTTCCATCATGTGGCCACGGGCTGCGGCCATCATCAGCAGCGGGTTGCCCTGACCCGCGCTGCCGCCCGACGCGAAGATCAGCAATTGCAGCCAGCGTTGCAACTGGCGTCTGCCCAGCAGGGTGATGGCGTGTCGCAACGAGGTGATGCGCGCCGTGTTGCCCGAGCCGGCCGAGTTGATCATGCGCAACAGCTTCACGACCAGCGCCGGTTCATGCTTGAGTTCGTTCTCGAGCTCGGCGGTTTCGGCTTCACTGATGGCCATGCCGAGCAGCCGTACCAGCGTCAGCCGCGCGTAGTCGACGCGCTTGCCGGCGAGAACCGACGGGCGCGCGAAGAAATAGCCCTGAAACAGCGTAAACCCCAGCTCGCTGCAGAAATCGACGTCTTCCTGGGATTCGACCTTCTCGGCCAGCAACTGTTTGCCGAGCGGCACCAGCCGAGCTGCCAGGCTTGCCAGTTCGTCGCGATCGAGCGGGGAGACATCGACCTTGATGATGTCCACCAGTTCGACGAGCGCCTGATAGTCCGGGCGCACCTGGGTCACGTCGTCGAGGGCCAGGGTGTAACCGGCGGCCTGCAGTTCCCTGCAGCGTTCGATGACCTCGGGTGAAGCCGCAACGGTTTCGAGGATTTCGAGTACCACGGCCTGAGGTGGCAGCAACTCGAGGGTGTCGCTGAACAGGAAGGCTTCGTCGACGTTGATGAAGCCGCGCCGGTCACCCAGCGCAGCGTCCACACCCAGGCCGTTGAACGTGTTGACGATGACGGTGGCGGTGGCCTGAACGTTATCTTCTATCTCGGCGTAATCCAGCCGTCCGTTGCGGAACAGCAGTTCGTAGGCGAACAGGTGCTGACGCAGGTCCAGAATCGGCTGGCGGCCAAGAAAGATTTCGTCGTTGAGGTCATCCACTCGCGTCGTTCCGGTCAAAAGGGCAGGCTCACACCGGGCCAGGCGGTTTGTAGTGCTGAGCGGAATCCGGCCTGGATGCGCTGCAGCGCGGCTTCGTCATCGGCCTCGAAACGCAGGACGACGACGGGGGTGGTATTGGAGGCGCGGGCCAGTCCGAAGCCGTCGGGGTACTCAACGCGCACGCCATCAAGCGTGATGACTCGATCCGAGCCATCAAAGCGGGCATTTTCGCGCAGTCGGCGCACCAGCTCGAAAGGCTCGCCTTCCTGCATGCGGATGTTCAGTTCGGGCGTGCTCAGGGCGTCGGGCAGGGCGCTCAGCACCGCACTCGGGTCGTCGTAGCGCGAGAGGATTTCGAGCAGGCGTGCGGCGGCGTAAATGCCGTCGTCGAAGCCGTACCAGCGCTCCTTGAAGAACACGTGGCCGCTCATCTCCCCGGCCAGCGGCGCGCCGGTTTCGGCGAGCTTGCCCTTGATCAGCGCGTGGCCGGTGTTCCACATCGTCGGCTTGCCGCCGTGCTCGCGGATCCAGCTATCGAGCAGGCGCGTGCATTTGACGTCGTAAATGACCTCGCCGCCCGGCACGCGCGACAGCACGTCAGCGGCGAACAGCATGAGCTGGCGGTCAGGGTAGATGATGTGACCATCGCGGGTGACCACGCCGAGGCGGTCACCGTCGCCGTCGAAGGCCAGCCCGAGCTCAGCATCCGAGTTGCGCAGGGCCTCGATGACGTCTTGAAGGTTCTCGGGCTTGGACGGATCCGGGTGATGGTTCGGGAAGGTGCCGTCCACGTCGCAGAACAGCTCGATCAGTTCGCAGCCCAGGCCACGCAGCAGCTGCGGCGCGGTCGCGCCGGCAATGCCATTGCCGCAGTCGACGACGATCTTCATCGGGCGCGCGAGCTTGACGTCCGACAGCACGCGTTCGATGTAGGCAGCGCCCACCTCGGCACGGGAAAAGGCGCCGTTGCCGTGGGTCAGGTCATCCTCGGCGATGCGGCGGCGCAGGTCCTGGATCAGTTCACCGTGCAGCGTCTTGCCGCCCAGCACCATCTTCAAGCCGTTGTAGTCGGGCGGATTGTGGCTGCCGGTGACGCTGACGCAGGAATGCACGCCGAGGTGATGCGCGGCGAAGTAGGTGAGCGGCGTGGAAACGGCGCCGACATCAATGACGTCAACGCCGGCGGCGCGGATACCGTCTGCCAGTGCGCCAGCCAGTTCGGGCCCGGACAGGCGGCCGTCGCGGCCGATGGCAATGGCCTTCTGGCCTCGTGCGACGGCTTCCGAGCCGAGTGCATGGCCGATGGCCTTGACGGAGGCAGCGGTGAGACTGTGATCGACAATCCCCCGGATATCGTAGGCCTTGAAGATTTCAGGGGCTGGCAATGGGTAGGTCATGGGGCGCCTTTGCGGAAGTGGAAATGATAATCGCAGATGGCCCGGACTTAGGAAGTGCGACCGAAAAAGTCGAGTGCGCGTAACCCAAGCCAGGCAAGGCTTCCGGGGAAGGCGCCAGTTACGAAGCCTACGTGTCCGCCGGAATTGGTGTGATGATGCTGCAAGTGCAAAGAGTATTCCGTCACGGTTGGTAACGCCGCAGGCGGCACGAAGGGGTCGTTGGCTGCCGTCAGCAGCAAGGTCGGCACGGCGATGCCACGCAGCCAGGGGCGGGAAGAGGCGCGGCGCCAGTAGTCCTCGGCGCCCTGGAAGCCGTGCACAGGACCGGTGTACACCTCGTCGAAGTCATACAGCGTGCGTGCCGCCACCATGCGCTGCCGGTCGAACAGCGTCGGGAAGCGTTCAAGCTTGGCGAGTGTCTTGGGCTTGAGTGTTTCGAGGAAGTGCCGCGTGTAGACGCGGTTGAAACCGCGCGCGAGCGCATGGCCGGAGACGCTCAGATCGAGCGGCGGACAGATCGCCATGGCGGCGGCGATGTGCCGACTGGCGGCATGTTCCTGTTCGCCGAGCCATTTGAGCAGGGCATTACCGCCCAGCGATACGCCGGCAACGAACACCGGTGCGCCGTTGGCGTGCGTGCAGATCTGTTCGATGATCCAGCCGATTTCGGCGCTGTCGCCGGAGTGGTAGGCGCGCGCCAGCCGGTTGGCTTCGCCTGAGCAGCCACGGAAATGGGGTATGACGCCGCGCCAGCCGCGCTGTTGCAAAGCCTGCAGCAGGCTGCGTGCGTAGTGTGACTTGCTGGAGCCTTCGAGGCCGTGGAAGAGAATGACCAGCGGCGCCTCCGCGGGCGCGCCGCTCAGCCAGTCGCAATCAATGAAGTCGCCGTCGGGCGTTTCAAGCCGTTCGCGCTGCAGTGGCAGCGCTACCGGCTTGCGCAGCAGCGGATAGACCGTCTGGAGATGCGCGCCGAGCAGCCATAACGGAGTGTTCAGGCGGTTCGGCACGGCGCGCAGTGAGCCCTCAGATGTAGGTCAGCCAGTGGTCGTACTCGGGCGCACGGCCGTTGACGATGTCGAAGTAACGCGCCTGGATCTTCTGCGTGATCGGACCGCGGGAGCCGTTGCCGATGATGCGATCGTCGAGTTCGCGGATGGGCGTGACTTCGGCGGCGGTGCCCGTGAAGAAGGCTTCGTCAGCGATGTAGATGTCGTCGCGGGTCAGGCGGCGGGAGTGCACCTCCAAGCCGAACTCGCGTGCGATGTTGATGACCGAATCCCGCGTGATACCCGTCAGCGCCGAAGCGATTTCGGGCTCATAGATCTTGCCGTCCTTGATCACGAACAGGTTCTCGCCCGCGCCCTCGGCGACGAAGCCCTGGGTGTCTAGCAGCAGTGCCTCGTCGTAGCCCTGGGCGGTGACTTCCAGGTTGGCGAGGATAGAGTTGGCGTAGGTGCTGGCAACCTTGGCGCGCGGCATGGTCACGTTGACGTGATGGCGGGCGAACGAGGAAGTCTTCACGCGGATGCCGTTCTCGATTCCGTCTTCACCCAGGTACGCGCCCCACGGCCAAGCCGCGACGGAGACGTGCACCGTTGCGCCACGCGTGGAAATGCCCATCTTTTCCGAGCCGTAAAACGCGATCGGGCGCAGGTAGCAGGATTTGAGCTGGTTCGAACGGACCACCTCGCATTGCGCCTCCATCAGCTCTTCCCGGCTGTAGGGGATGTTCATCATGTAGATCTTGCCGGAGTTGAGCAGGCGCTGCGTGTGCTCGGCCAGACGGAAGATCGCCGTGCCGCGCTCGGTCTTGTACGCGCGTACGCCCTCGAACACCGCAACACCGTAGTGCAGGGAATGGGTCAGTACGTGAGTGGTTGCATCGCGCCAGGGCACGAGCTTTCCGTCGTACCAGATGAAACCGTCACGGTCGGCCATGGACATGTTCGAACTCTCCTGCGGGAATCGGGGCGGAAAAGCGTGAATTCTAGCGCAATCGCACCCCCGCGTTGCTCGCCAAAGACATGAAAAAAGCCGGCGCATGGCCGGCTTGTGTTCAGTAATGCCGCAGAGGGCTGCTTACCAAAGCTTCTCGAGTGCCTTCAGGATGTTGCGGCGGGAAAGCTGGCCCACCAGTTTGCCTTCCTGAACGACCGGATAGCAGCGGATCGGGCTGCCAACGAACATCTCGGCCGCTTCCATCAGGGACGAATTCGGCTCCAGAGTGATGACGTTGGGCGACATGAACTCGCTGACACGACCACCACGCTCTTCATGATACGAGGCGCTTACCGCCACCTTGATACAGTCCTTCTCGGACAGGAAGCCGATTACACGACCGGTCTGGTCGGTCACCGGGGCGCCAGTCATCTCGTGCTTGAGCAACAGGTGAATGGCATCGAGTACGTCCATGTCCGGCTTGAAGGACAGCGGATCACCGGACATATAGTCTTTGACGAGGAGCGACTTGAGCATGGTTCTCCCTTTTCGAATTCTTCTAGTGTTGTTGTTCAGCCTGCTCTTGGGCACGTGCTTCGCGCTTGGGGCAGGGCTTGTCGCAGCCGGCTACGCATTCGATGTTGAACTTGTTCAGGCCGCCGCAACTTCCGGCGATCGGCTTGCGACCGGCAAGAACACCCACCGCCATACCAAGAATGGCGATTCCCATGATCAGGAAGGTTACGAGGTAGATCGACATGCGCTCTCCTGTAGGGTTGCGAGGCCCGGCCGGTGAAGGCCGGGCCAACGGTAAGAATCAACCGCCGAAGTCGTCCAGCATGATGTTTTCGCGTTCCACGCCCAGATCAAGCAGCATCTGGATCACGGCAGCGTTCATCATCGGAGGTCCGCACATGTAGAACTCGCAGTCCTCGGGTGCCGGATGATCCTTCAGGTAGTTTTCGTAGAGAACATTGTGGATGAAGCCCGTGTAGCCCGTCCAGTTGTCTTCCGGCAGCGGATCGGACAGCGCGCAGTGCCAGACGAAGTTCTCGTTTTCGGCGGCGAGCGTGTCGAAGTCATTGACGTAGAACATCTCGCGCTTGGAGCGGGCGCCGTACCAGAAGCTGATCTTGCGCTTGGACTTGATGCGGCCCAGTTGGTCGAAGATGTGCGAACGCATCGGAGCCATACCGGCACCGCCGCCGATGAAGACCATTTCGGCTTCGGTATCGCGGGCGAAGAACTCGCCGAACGGGCCCGAAATCGTGACCTTGTCGCCAGCCTTCAGATTGAAGATGAAGGACGACATCTTGCCCGGCGGAACGCCTTCGGCGCGCGGCGGCGGGGTGGCGATCCGGACGTTGAGCATGATGATGCCGCGCTCTTCCGGATAGTTGGCCATCGAGTAGGCACGGATGGTCTCTTCGTCGACCTTGGACTTGTACTGCCACACGTTGAAGCGGTCCCAGTCGTCACGGAAACGCTCGGCGATCTCGAAATTCTTGAAGTCCACTTCGTGCGGCGGCGCTTCGATCTGGATGTAGCCACCGGCACGGAAGTCGACGTTCTCACCAGGGGGCAGTTCCAGCACCAGTTCCTTAATGAAGGTCGCGACGTTGTCATTGGAGCGCACCGTGCACGCCCACTTCTTGACGCCGAAGACCTCTTCAGGCACTTCGATCTTCATGTCCTGCTTGACTGCAACCTGGCAGGACAGACGCTCGCCTTCGCGGGCCTGACGCTTGTTGATGTGGCCGGTTTCGGTCGGGAGGATGGCGCCGCCGCCCTCGAAGACCTTGACCTTGCACTGGGCGCAGGTACCGCCGCCACCGCAGGCAGAGCCCACGAACAGCTTGGCGTTGGCGAGTGCGCCGAGCAGCTTGCCGCCGACCGGGACTTCGATGGTCTTTTCGTTGTTGATGGTGATCTTCACGTTGCCCGAAGCAACCAGCTTCGAGCGGGCCGCGAGAATCACGTACACCAGTACGATGACGATCGCGACGAAGAAGAAGACACCCAGAATGATTTCAGTCATGTGTTGATCCCTCGACGCGTCAGAGCTGGATGCCGGAGAAGGCCATGAAGCCCAGCGACATCAAACCGGTTGCGATGAACGTGATGCCGAGACCCTGCAGGCCGGCCGGAATGTCGGAGTACTTGAGCTTCTCGCGGATACCCGCCAGGGCGGTGATCGCCAGAGCCCAGCCCACGCCGGAGCCTACGCCGTAGGTCACACTCTCGGAGAAGTTGTAGTCACGTTCGACCATGAACAGGGTGCCGCCCAGAATGGCGCAGTTCACCGTGATCAGCGGCATGTACACGCCGAGCGCGTTGTAGAGCGCCGGCACGTACTTGTCGAGGAACATCTCGAGGATCTGCACGATGGCGGCGATGACGCCGATGTACACGATCAGGCCGAGGAAGTTCAGGTTGACGTCCGGCAGGCCGGCCCAGGCGAGCGCGCCGTCGCGCAACAGCCAGTAGTAGATCAGGTGGTTCGCGGGAACCGTGAGCACCTGAACTGCAACCACTGCAATGCCGAGGCCGAAGGCCGCGCCGATCTGTTTCGAGATGGCGAGGAAGGTGCACATCCCGAGGAAGAACGCGAGTGCCAGGTTTTCAACGAAAACCGCACTGATGAAGAGATTGAACAAGGCTTCCATTACGACACCTCGGCACGATGCTGAATCTGGAAATCGGGCTTCTCGACCTGGGCGGGCTTCCACGCACGCACGGCCCAGATGATCAGACCGATCAGGAAGAAGGCGCTGGGCGGCAGCAGCAGCATGCCGTTGGGGACATACCAGCCACCGTCCTTGGCGAGCGACAGGATCTGCACGCCGAACAGCGAGCCCGAACCGAACAGTTCGCGCACGAAGCCGACGATCAGCAGGATGGCGCTATAGCCCAGACCGTTGCCGATGCCGTCCATGAAGCTGGGCAGCGGCGGGTTCTTCAGCGCGAAGGCCTCGGCGCGACCAAGCACGATGCAGTTCGTGATGATCAGACCCACGAACACCGACATCTCTTTCGACAGGCCGAAGGCGAAAGCCTTCAGCAGCTGGTCGACCAGGATCACCAGCGAAGCGATGATGGTCATCTCGATGATGATGCGGATGCTGCCCGGAATGTGGTTCCGGATCATCGAGATCAGCAGGTTCGAGAAGGCCGTGACGAGGGTCAGTGCAATGCACATCGTGATGGCGGTCGACATTTTCGTCGTCACCGCAAGCGCCGAACAGATGCCCAGCACTTGCAGGATGATCGGGTTGTTGTCGACGACCGGACCCGTCAGGATTTTCTTCGTATCGTTGGCCATGGCTTAACCCCTTTCGTTACGCAGGCGTTCGATGAGCGGGCCGTAGCCGGCGTCACCGAGCCAGAAGTTGATCAGGTTCTCGACGCCGCGCGACGTCAGCGTGGCACCGGCAAGACCGTCGATCTTGTGTTCGGCGTTGGGCGTGGAGGAATCCACCGAGCCTTTGACAAGCTGAATGCTCGGTTCGCCTTGCTCGTCGAATGCCATCTTGCCGTCCCAGATCGCACGCCAGTTCGGGTTGTCGACTTCGCCGCCCAGACCCGGGGTTTCAGCATGCTGATAGAACTTCAGACCGCCCACGGTGTTGAGGTCACCCTCAAGTGCGAGGAAGCCATAGAGCGTCGACCACAGGCCGGCGCCGTGCACCGGCAGGATCAGGCGTTGGATGTCACCGGCTTCGTTCTTGACGATGTACACCGGCATGTGGGTCGGTTGGCGCTTGATGTTGGCCTTGTCTTCCGACTTGGGCAGCGCGCGCGATGTGGCCGAATCCTTCGATGCCTTTTCGATGTCAAAGCTTGCGATGTCGAATTCTTCGCTAACCGTGCCGTCTTCGAGTCGAATCAGGCGGGCCTCAACGTTCTGGCGGAACGCTTCGGCTGCGGTCTGACCGGGCTTGGCCACGCCCGCAACATCAACGATGTTGCGGATGCGGTCTGCTTCCTGGTTGGCGGCTTGGATCGGGCGCAGGCCAACCGCCGCCGAAGCGACGACGACCGAGCAGACGAGACACACGGCAACTGCCATGAAAATCGTCTTCTTGCCGCTATCGTTGGGCAGGGCGAGGATGGATGCCAGCGGGCCGCCGGCGGATTTTTGCTCAGGCGCTGACATGGCGGCGCTCCCTCCGTCGGATGTTCATCTGGATCACCACGTAGTCGATCAGTGGTGCGAAGAGGTTGGCGAACAGGATCGCCAGCATGATGCCTTCCGGGAAGGCGGGGTTGATGCAACGGATCACGACCGTCATGAAGCCGATCAGGATGCCGAAGGCCCAGCGACCGGTGTTGGTCATCGACGCCGAAACTGGGTCGGTAGCCATGAACACCGTGCCGAACGCCAGACCGCCAACCACGAAGTGCCAGTAGAACGGCATGGCCATCATCGGGCGCGCATCGCCGGCCAGCGCATTGAACAGCAACGAGGTCACGACCACGCCTGCGACCACGCCGGCCATGATGCGCCACGAGGCAATGCGGGTGTAGAGCAGGAACAGCGCGCCGATCAGGATCGCCAGGGTCGAGGTCTCGCCCAGCGAGCCGGGCATCATGCCCAGGAAGGCCTGCATCCAGCTCACGCTCTCCGTGATCGCCGCCATGCCGCCGGTCTCACCCAGACCCAGCGGGGTGGCGTAGGAGAAGCCATCAACGGCAACCCACACCTGGTCACCCGAGATTTCAGCCGGGTAGGCGAAGTACAGGAAGGCACGGCCGGTAAGTGCGGGGTTGAGGAAGTTCTTGCCCGTACCGCCGAAGGCTTCCTTGCCGATGACGACACCGAAGCTGATGCCCAGGGCGACCATCCACAACGGCATTTCGGGCGGCAGCGTCAGCGTGAACAGCATCGAGGTGACGAGGAAGCCCTCGTTCACTTCGTGATTGCGCACGGTGGCGAACAGCACTTCCCACAGACCGCCGGCGATCAGCGTCGTCAGGTAGATCGGCAGGAAGAGCAGGAAGCCATGCGCCAGGTTGGCGAAGATGCTGCCGGGGTTGAAGCCGATGCCGAGAGCCGAGAGCAGGGCGCCACGCCAGTCTTCGCGCACGACGTCGAGTTCGGTCAGTGCGAAGTTGGCCTGGTAGCCGCTGTTGTACCAGCTCCAGATGATGCACGGCAGGAGGGCGACGACCACATAGCTCATCATGCGCTTGAGGTCGATGCCGTCGCGTACGTGCGGCGCGGTACGCGTGGTGTCGGGAGGCGAATACAGGAAGGTATCCACCATCTCGTAGATCGCGTAGTACTTCTCGAATCGGCCGCCTTTATGGAACTGCGGCTCGATCCGGTCGAGGAAGCGTCGAATGCCTGACATCAGCCTTCCCTCTCAATCAAGCTAAGGTTTTGACGAAGCACCGGCGCGTAATCGTGCTTGCCGACACACACAAAGGAACACAGTGCCATGTCCTCTTCGTCCAGCTCGAGACAGCCAAGTTTCTGGGCCATGTCGGTGTCACTGACGAGGAGGTAGCGCAACAGCGGAGTCACGAGAATGTCCAGCGGCACGATGTTGTCGAAGGTCGTGATCGGGACCAGCGCGCGCGGGCTACCGTTCTGCGAGGAAGTGAAGTCGTACTCGCGGCCGCTGTTGCGGGAGAAGCTCGACAGCATCACGTTGAGCAGCGAGAACTTGGTGCTGCCGGCCGGGTTCAGCCAGCCCATGAATTCACGCGGCGTACCTTCCTGCAGCACGCTGACCTGCAGGTGATGGCGGCCGAGGTAGGCAGACCAGCCATTGACGCGACGACCGGACCATACCGAGCCCGAAACAACGCGAACGTTGCTGCCGTCGGAGGTCTCGCCTTCGAGCAGTTCGTCGAGGCTGGCACCCAGGCGGGTGCTCACGAGGCGCGGGTTCTTGGCGCGCGGGCCGGCGATCGAGATGACGCGGCCGGTCGGCAGCTTGCCGGTGGTGAACAGCTTGCCGAAGGCGATGACGTCCTGATAGTTCAGGTGCCAGACCGTCTTGCTTGCATTGACCGGATCAAGGTGGTGAATGTGGGTGCTCGGAAGACCGGCGGGGTGCGGGCCGTCGAAGCTGACGACGCGGACCTTGGCGCTGTCTGCAACGCCGTCGATTCGGGCCGCATCGGCCTTGCACACCCACAGCGGACCTTCGGTGAGGTGGCCCAGCACCGTCAGGCCGTTGTTGAAGGCTTCAGCATCGGCGTTGATGACGGCTTGCGGGTCGGCCGCGAGCGGGTTGGTGTCGATCGCAGTAACGAAGATCGACGCCGGACGCGACTCGGGGTTCGGGATCTTGCCAAAAGGGCGGGTCTTGAGCGCGGTCCAAAGACCTGAGGCGAGCAGCTTCTCGCGCACTTGCTCGTGCGTCAGCGAAGCCAGCTGGTCAGCGGCACAGGCGGTGAAGTCCACCGCTTCCTCGTTGTCGTCGAGGCGAATGACCACGGACTGCAACATGCGGCGGGCGCCACGATTGATCGCGACGATTTCGCCTGCACCGGGTGCCGTAAACACCACGCCCGGCAGCTTTTTGTGCTCGAACAGGGTTTGCCCCAGTTTGACCTTGTCACCTTCCGCCACGTGCATGGTGGGCTTGAGATCGACGTAATCGACGCCGATGACCGCCACGTGCCTGACCGCGCGAGCGTCTTCCACGCGCTGCTCAGGTTTTCCGCTGATGGGCAGATCCAGGCCTTTCTTGATCTTTATAAGCATAGAGGTCTGATCCTGGTTGTCGGGTGCCGACCGGAACCCCGAGTGATACTGCTACGCCTCCAGCCTCCCTGCTGCCTGGCGGCAGCGTCTGGAAGCGTTTTTGGTCGGCTGAACAAAACGTATCAATGTTACTGGCTAGGGCCGATTACATCAAATGTTGATGCCACTTTTGTCGTAGAAGGTTTGCCTATCCTTGACCTTGGTCAATTTGCGTCAAAGCCCTTGCAGTGCAGCATAAGCGGGCTCGCATGGACCCCCTCGGCGGCGGTAGAATCACGCTCTTTTTCGTGAGCGTGTGGGTATGGACGGCAGGTGGAAACCGAACGTCACCGTGGCTGCGGTGATCGAGCGCGCGGGACGCTTCCTGATGGTAGAGGAAGAAACGCAAAATGGCCTCCGGCTCAACCAGCCGGCGGGGCATCTCGACCAGGGTGAATCGCTGCTGGAGGCGGTGGTGCGTGAGACACGCGAGGAGACCGGGCATGTGTTCCAGCCCGAAGCACTGGTGGGAATCTATCAATGGCGTTTGCCGGACACCGACGTGAGCTATCTGCGCTTTACCTATACCGGCCAAGTGGGCGAAGCCTTGCCCGATGTCCGGCTGGACGAGGGCATCGTACGTGCGCTGTGGATGAGCGAGGCCGAGTTGCGCGAGAGCGCTGAACGGCATCGCAGCCCGCTCGTGCTGCGCTCGCTTGACGACTGGCGCGCGGGGCGACGCCATGCGCTTGATCTGATGTGGTACCAGTCATGAGGCGCCTCACCGTGTTGCTGCTGGGCGCGCTGCTTGCTGCGCCGGCGTTGGCGCAGACCCGCGTCGAGGTGTGCTTTAACCATGCCTGCGCGAGCCGTTCGGCCGTGCGATTTTCCGATGCCGTGCTTGCGCCGTTGAGCGCTCGACTGGCGCGTGCGCGCGATGCTGCTGATGAGCGAGCCCAGATCGCGTCGGTGATCGGGGCGCTGTATGCGGAGGCAGGCCGGCAGACGCCGGTGGGCGCTGATCGTCGAGGAAACCTGCTCGATGAGGGCGTTTACGGTCGGATGGACAGCACCGATCACGCGACCAGTACGACAGCGCTTCTGGAGATGCTGGCTCAGCGCGGATGGCTGCGTTTCCATGTGGTTCGAGCGCCGGCTGAACGTCCGTCCGTGATGTATTTCGTGCACAAGAGCGCGGTGATTCAGGAGAAGGGCGGGGCGCGCTATGCGGTCGACAGCTGGTTTGTCGACACCGGCAAGGCGGCCGTTGTCCTGCCGCTGGAGAATTGGTTGCGCGGGGAGGGGCCTGATGTCCATTGATCGAGATCCCGCAGGCATGCACGTCGTGGTTGGCATGTCCGGCGGTGTCGATTCGTCGGTCACGGCCTGGCTGCTCAAGCAGCAGGGCTATCGCGTTACCGGCCTGTTCATGAAGAACTGGGAAGACGACGACGACGATCAGTACTGCTCGTCGCGCCAGGATCTGGTGGATGTGGCGTCGGTGTGCGACGTGATCGGCATCGACCTCGAAGTGGTCAATTTCTCCAAGGAATACAAGGAGCGCGTGTTCGCCGATTTTCTGCGCGAATACGAGGCCGGCCGCACGCCCAACCCCGACATCCTGTGCAATTCCGAGATCAAGTTCCGCTGCTTTCTCGATCACGCGATGGAGTTGGGTGCCGAGCGTATCGCCACCGGGCACTACGCCCAGGTGCGGCGTTGGGAGAACGACGGCCGCGTCGACTATCAGTTGCTCAAGGCCGAGGACGGCACCAAGGATCAGAGCTACTTCCTGTATCGCCTGAACCAGGCGCAGCTGTCGAAGACGCTGTTTCCGCTCGGTGGCCTGTACAAGCGCGACGTTCGTCGCCTGGCCGTTGAAGCCGGTCTGCACGTTGCGACCAAGAAGGATTCGACCGGCATCTGCTTCATCGGCGAGCGACCCTTCCGCGAGTTCCTGATGCGCTATCTGCCGGTGCAACCAGGCGAAATTCGCTCGCTCGACGACGGCCGCGTGCTCGGCGAGCACGACGGGCTGATGTACCACACCATCGGCCAGCGCAAGGGCTTGCGCATTGGTGGCGTGAAGGGCCGGCAGGATGCCACCGGCGAGCACGAAGCCTGGTACGTGGCCTCTAAGGATGTCGCTGCCAACGTGCTGTATGCGGTGCAGGGGCACGACCATCCGGCGCTGCTGCGCGAGCGGCTGACCGCGATTGACCTCAACTGGATCGCCGGGCGCGACCCGCATACGCACTGGGTGTATTCGGCCAAGCCGCGTTACCGCGCCGCGGACGAGCCATGCGAGATCGATCGCGTGGATGCCGACAGCAGCGAGATCGTCTTTGCCCAGCCGCAATGGGCGCTCACGCCGGGGCAGAGCGTGGTGGTGTACGAATCGAAGGTGTGTCTGGGCGGCGGCATCATCGTCTGAGGATGCGCCGGGGAGGTTGCCGTCACCGGTTCATGACGGTGCCGCGCCAGATCTTCGAACGGTTTGCTGCACCCTCCCTCCGGGCCTTCAGGCGCCGAGCACTGCCGGATTCAGGTGCGCGCGGGCCAGTTCGCGGTAGCGCTCACAGCGTTCGACGAAATCCCGGGTGCTCTTAGGCATGGCCACACGCGCACGCGTGATGTCGCCGATCAGATCCCGGCCGCGCACGATGAGCTGGCATCCCTCGCCGGCGAACTGGATGGTTTCCAGCGTCGGGGCATTGATCATGCGTGGCGAGAATGCTGCGAGATGCTCGCCAGCGACCACGAAATCCGTCCAGATATCGAAGACGTCGTCGTCGGTGCGCAGGGTTTCGCATTTGAGCTTGGCCGCCTCGCAGAGTTGTGCGATCGGATGTTCGATACCCTGAAACAGCAGCGTGTTGCCGAAGGTCGCAGTCATCGCCGTGGCAATTCGGTCGATGCCCCGCAGGGCCTCGGCGATCTTGATGTAGCGGCTTTCGTAGAAGGCCTCGATCGGGATCGAGAAGGCGCGGAACGGCTCGCCCCACAGTTCGTCGATGCCTTCCTCGCCGCTGCGATGCAACACCATGCGGCCGAGTGACAGCGCTTCCTGCAGGCACTGGCCGCATTCGCGCATCAGCGCGCTGTCCTGCGCGACATCCCGGCCTGTGGCCTGGCGGTCCACCAGCTTGGTGAAGTTGTCCGCTGCGCGGTTGAACAGTGCGCCGGCGAGCATCGCGCCCTTGACGCGCTTGCGCTCGGGCACCGTTTCCGCATCGAAGGCCGCGCGGGCCTCGGCAAGTCTTGAGCCGGGCACGTTGATGCCATGCTCGACATGGTTGAACAGCCTGCGCGTCAGCGCCTCGATGAGGTGCCGTTTTTCCCTTAGCGAATCGGCCGGCGGATCGTAGGCCTTGATCCAGTAACCGTCATAGAAGACGCGGCGAACGCCGTCGATCACACGCGTCGTGCCGTTTTCAAGCGCTGCGTTCATCGAGTCGAGCATGCTCCGGGGGCGCAAGGGATGAGACGGCAAGGGTAGCGCACTGGCCGGCGCGCCGTCACGGGGGACCGCGGCGTGCCGAGGCGCGCTGCCGGCGTTGCCGGCTGCGCTTGAGGATGACGTTCAGGCGCCACCCCAGCAGTACGCCGAAGTAGCCGATGATCGCGCCAACGACCGCCATCAACAGCATGCCGAGCACAAGCGGACGGCCGATGCCGGTCAGCCAGTTGATGGCTTCGACAATCCATTGCAGCGCGGTGGTCGCGTGGTCGTCGGAGGCAGGGTTGTCGGTGGTGACGGGAGGCAGGATGCTCGCCCCGATGCGGTAGGCGAGGATGTAGATCGGGCCGTAGGTGAAGGGGTTGCTGACCAGTGTGGCGAGTGCCGCCACCCACAGGTTGGCGCGTACCGTAAGAGCTACGACTGCGGCGGCCGGAATCTGCATGACCGGTACGAGAAAGCCGAAGAACACACCGATCGCCACACCGCGCGCTACCGAGTTGCGGTTCACGTGCCACAGCAGGGGGTCGTGAATGCGCGGTCCGAGCCAGCGCAGTAGCCGGTTCTGCTTGAGACTCTCGCGGGTCGGAAGGTAGCGTTTGATCATCGGGCAGGCCAAGGAGTGGGGCATTCTACCGCGTAATCCCCAGCGGGCCAGCCTCCCCGGCGTGCTCCTCCAGTGCCCGTGGGAGCCGCGTCTTTCAGGCGAAGTCGGCGGGCAGGACGGTGCGCAGCACGGTCTGCGTTTCGCCGTCACGGACGCGGTTGGTGAACCACCACAATGCGCCTTTCTTGACCGTCCAGTCAGCTTCCTGGCCGGACAGCAGCAGGGCTGCCAGCCGGCCGAGCGCGGGTTGATGGCCCACGATCAGCACGGCACCGCCGGAATCGGGCCAACCGGCTGCGGCCAGTGCGCCGGCCACGTTGCCGTCGGGGGCCAGCGCAGCCACTTTCTCGAAATCATCTGTGAAGGCACGCACCGTCTGCAGCGTGCGTGTGGTCGGGCTGCAGAGCACGCGCAGCTTGCGCGGGCGGTGTTCCTTAAGCCAGGCGGCGACGGCGCGTGCCTGGTCATGTCCGCGCTGGCTCAGTTCGCGGCTGTGGTCTGGCGTGCCGTCAATCGCCTCGGCGTGTCGCCACAGAAGCAGGTCCATCCGGTCGGTATCCGTTGTCGTCAAAGCGCGGATTCTCCGTACATGTCGTTGCAGGGATGTTACGTGGCGCGCCGTTGCGGCACGGCGTCCGCCCACGGTGCGGCGGCGCGGCGCAGCAGCGGTGTGGCGTTTCGCACGGCACGACGGGACAGCTTGGTGTGGCGAGGTCCGTGCCAGCCGCAGACGAAGGCCGCGGCTTCGCGCAGGGCGGGCTCATCGGTGCTCCACATGGCAAAGCGCGCGCGCGCGACGTCGACATCGTTGACGAAGCCCAGCGCGTCCTGCGTGCGGACGAGCTCCGCAAGGTAGCTGGCGCAGGACTTCTTTGGCAGCAGCGGGGCAAAGAACTCCACGCCATAGCGCAGCTGCTTGAAGGCAATGCGCAGCGCGTGCAGGTGCTCGGGCACCAGATCGCGCGCCCTGGCCAGCCGCCTCGCCGCGCGCTTGCGCAGCCGTTCGAGCTGCAGGGCGGCGAAGGTGCGCAGATCAACCGCGCCGATCAGGTCATTGCTGGGCAGATCGAGCAGGTCGCACATCAGGTCGATCAGCAAGCGGCCCTGTTCAGCCGGGTCGAGCGCCGCCTGAACGTGCTTGCTTGCAGTCGCATACTCGCTGGTCAGGCGCTGACGCAGCAGGCGCAGCATCGAGCTCTCTGCCTCGTTGGTGCCGCGTACGGGGGGCAGCAGTTCGTCGCTCAGGACGTCGAGATCGCGGGTATCGCCAAAACGATTGGCGTTGTGTTTGAGCTCGCGCGACCAGCGCGCTACGAAGTTGCCGGGCAGCGCCGACTCGAACAGGCCGAGAAGCGAGCGCAGGCGGCGTTGCGAAACGCGCAGCTGGTGCACGAAGTCGGCACCACCCCCTTGCGCCGCGCCGCTGGCGTTCGTCTGCCATTGGCGTATGCAGGCAAAGGCCAGCGTGCGGAAAGCCTCGACGGGGCTCATCTCTGGCGTGATGTCGGACGGTTGCGCACGCGCCGCCTTTGGCTGCAGCCCGAGATGCAGCCGGAAGCCGCGTTCCGCCTTGCTGATGTCGTCAGGCAGGAGCGGCAAGTCGCTGGCGAGTTGCCGCGCGAACAGCAGCAGGTCGCGCGGCGTGCCGCGTGCCAGTTCCAGCTCGAGTTCGCAGATGGGCAGGCTGTGTTCTCCGACCATGACCTTGCCGGAGTCGATCATGAGCAGGATGCGCGTGTCGGGGTTGGGTTCCCAGACGCGCGTTTCGCGCCGAAAGTGCGTGCTGAACACCGGTTGCAGGTCGCCGGCATGGCGTGCAAGCTGCTTGCGGATCAGCGCGTTGTCGATGGCCGAGAAGTCAAAGGAGCCGTCGTACGGCTGCTCCCACTCGGGGCGGCTGGATAGCCCGCCAGTGGATACCGCGGCGGCCTTTACCGTTTGCAGCCAGCGCCGGCCGGCCTTGCGGGTGCGCAGCGCAATGCGTTGTTTTTTCAGGCCCAGGTCAGGCGTATCGAAATAAACGTTGTCGAGGGTCATCGCGCGCCCGAGTTGCGGGCAGGCGGCGATCAGCGGGTGACGGCGCAGTTGCGGCAGGGCACGCTGCGGTATCGCCAGTTTGAGTTCGATCTCATTCGGCATGGGGTTCGCTCCGCGACGATTCGTCGCCGAAGATGATTTTCCACAGGGCCAGTACCGGTGCGCGCGCGTCAGCGACGTCAGCCATCTTGGCGCGCGAGTGCTGGTCATTGAGGCGTTGGCGGTGTTGCAGGCGGCGCAGCAGACGGTAGCTGTCGCTGCACTGCTCGGCCAGTTCCGACGGGATCAGACCGAGTTCGCCGCACATGCGCAGCAGCGCGATGTTGCCTAGGTTGCGGGCGAGCTCGGGGTGCTGGTGGGCATGGCCCAGCACCAGATACTGGATCATGAATTCCACGTCGACGAGGCCGCCGGCGTCGTGCTTGAGCTCGAAATCCTCGCCCTTGCCGGAATGCGCGTCGCGCATCTTGCGGCGCATCGTCAGGACTTCGTCGCGCAGTTTGGTGAGCTCGCGTGGCTGGCGCAACACCTCGCAGCGGATCTGTTCGAAGGCTTCGCCGACGCGTTTGTCGCCGGCGGAAAAACGCGCTCGGGTGAGCGCTTGATGTTCCCACGGCCAGGCCGATTCGAGCTGGTATTTGCGGAAGGCCTCGATCGAGGTCACCAGCAGGCCGGCGTCGCCGTTGGGGCGCAGGCGCAGATCGGTTTCGAACAGGATGCCGGCGGCAGTGCGCGTCGATAGCCAGGTGTTCACGCGCTGGGCGAAACGCGAATACACCTCCATGGCCTCGGGCGCGTCGTCGTCGAACAGGAACACGATGTCGAGGTCCGAGGCATAGCCCAGTTCCTTGCCGCCGAGCTTGCCGTAGGCGATGACAGCAAAGGCTGGGTCGTCACGGTGGCGCGTGCGGATCTTGCGCCACACCAGTGGCAGGCTGAGCTCCAGGATCAGGTCGGCCAGCGCCGAGAGGTGATCCGCCAGGCGCTCGACGGTGAGCTTGCCGGCGATGTCGCGGGTGAGCAGCCGGAACACCTGGGCGTGATGGTGTTCGCGCATCATGTCCATCTGATGTTCCATGTCCGGTTCGATGGCGTCGAGCGCGGTGCCCAGTTCGGCCGTGAAATCCGGCCAGTCGGGCTCCTCGTCGAGGTGGCGGTCATCGAGCAGTTCGTCGAGCAGGATGGGGTGGCGCGTGAGGTAGTCGCTGGCCCAGCTTGACGCGCTCATCAGGTCGGCAACGCGCTTGAGGGCGTGAGGGTATTGCTGCAGCAGCGCCAGATAGGCGCCGCGACGGCTGATGGTTTCGAGCAGCTTGAGGCAGCGCGTCAGCGTCTGATCGGGTAGCGCAGTGCCGGCGGCCATTTCGACGATGCGCGGCACCAGGGCGTCGAGACGGCAGCGGATATCGCTCGGCAACTGCTGATAGCGCGGGCTGTCGTGGATCTCGGCAAGCTTGTGAGCGACGGCTTGCGGGTCGGCATAACCGAGCTGGGCGATCACCGGATCGAAGGCGTCTTCGCGTCCCGAGGCCCAGACCTCGCCGAGTTCGTCTTTCTCTTGACGGTCGGTGGGGTCGCTGAACACCTCGTCGAAGTGACGGCTGACGACGCGCCGGTGTGCGTCCAGTTGCGCCATCAGCGCGGCGACCGATTCGAAATTCATCGCGCGCGCGATGATCTCCATATCTGCGGCGGACTCCGGCAGATCGTGCGTCTGTGCGTCATCGAGATACTGCAAGCGGTGCTCGAGCCGGCGCAGGAAATCGTAGGCCTGCGACAGCTCGTCGACGGTGGCCTGGGCAAGAATGTTGCGCTCGGCCAGACGCTCGAGCACCCGCAGCGTCGGGCGGATCTGCAGGGCGCGGTCGCGTCCGCCGCGGATGAGCTGGAACACCTGTGCGATGAACTCGATCTCGCGGATGCCGCCCGGCCCGATCTTGACGTTGTTGGCACGGTCGCGCCGCGTGACTTCGCGGCGGATCTGCGCATGCAGGTTGCGCATGGCGTTGAATGAGCCGTAATCGAGGTACTTGCGGAACACGAAGGGGCGGGCGACGCCGTCGAGTTCGAGGAAACGCTCGCCATTGAGCGCGCGCGCCTTGATCCACGCATAACGCTCCCATTCGCGGCCCTGGGTGATGAAATAGTTTTCCAGCGCGTCGAAGGAGCACACCAGCGCGCCGGAATCGCCGTTCGGGCGCAGCCGCATGTCGACGCGGAACACCTGTCCGTGTTCGGTGACATCGGCAAGGGTCTTGATGATGCGTTTGCCCAGCCGCTCGAAGAACTCGAAGTTGCTGATGACTTTGGTGCCGCCGGTGTCGCCGTCTTCCGGATAGACAAAGATCAGGTCGATGTCGGACGAGACGTTGAGCTCGCGCCCGCCGAGCTTGCCCATGCCGATGATGATGAGTTCCTGCTCCCACCCCACCGACGACAGTGGGCGGCCGTGACGGGCAATCAGGGCTTCAAGGTGTACTTCGTGGCTGATCTGGATGGCGATTTCCGCCAGCGTGGTCATGGTTTCGGTGACTTCAGCCAGATCCGCCAGCCCGTTCAGGTCGCGCACGGCGAGATGGCCGAGCACCCACGTGCGCAGTCGCCGCAAGGCGCTTGGCAGGGCGTCTTCGCTGCGCGCCTCGTCACCAAGAAATGCGCGCATCGCGTCGGCATCCAGGGCGGCGCCGGCCGAGGTGTTCAGGCTGTCGCGCAGCCACGCTCGGCTGTCGAGCATGCGGGCGAGGTAACGCGACAGTCCGGCGGCGTGGGCGATGTGGGCATCGTGCATGGGTGAATCCTGCGTTGTGGAGCCTGGGCAGCGGTCATGATGAAGGCAGGCGGTCGCGCCGACAAGCGCGTCCCGACAGGCTTTCGCGCACTTGCGGCAAGTCACGCTGCTAGAATGGCGCACGCCTGAGCAGGGCCGCTTCCGGTGCTGCGCAGCGGCGCAGCCAATGCTGTTTAAATTTTTGCGTTGGCCGGACCGTGCCAGTTCATTCGACCATGACCGATCGCCCTCCTGACCCTGCCTCCACCGATGTCGCTGTCCCGGCCCCTGGCCGCGGTGGGCGTAGTGTCGCGATGCGTTGGTTGCTGCGCTTGGTGGTGCTTGCGTTCTTTGCCGTGGGCTTTGCCTTGCTGGCCGTGCGCGAGCTGGTCTTGCCGCATATTGACGAGCATCGCGAATGGATCGCCCAGCGGCTGTCCGAGGCCGTCGGGGTGGAGGTTCGTATCGGCCAACTCCGCGCCGATCTGCCCGGGCCGGCTTTGCGTCTGCACGCCAGTGCAATCGAGATCGGTTCAGGCGAGTCAGCACTGCGGCTGGAGCAGGTGGAGGCTGATCTGGGCTGGTCGTCCTTGCTTACGGGCAGGCCGTACTTCCGCCGTCTGGCCCTGATCGGCCCGGAACTCACGGTGCTGCGTGAGCCCGACGGCAACATCCACGTCGCCGGATTCGAGCTCGGCGACGGCGCGGGCGGCGGCGGGCTGGCCGCCTGGCTGTTCGCCCAGGGCGAGATCGCCGTCCTGAATGCCCGCCTGTTCTGGGACGATCGCCAACGTGGCGCGCCCCTGCTGAGCCTGGAAGACTTTGATTTGCGCATTGAGCGCACCGCGGGCCGCTACCGTTTCGGCCTGCAGGCGCGCCCTGACGCCGCATTGGCCAGTCGCATCGATGTGCGTGGCGACCTGGTGTCCGACCAGCCGGCGGATGTCAGCCGTTGGGAGGGGCAGGTCTATGTGCGGCTCATCGGCGCGCAGCTCGAGGGCCTGAAGCCGTGGGTCGATTATCCGCTGCCCTTGTCGGGCGCCGGCGATGTCGAGGCCTGGATGTCGATTGCGGGCGGCGCCTTGGGCTCGGCGAACGTCGACTTTTCCCTGGTCGATTTCGCCATGCAGCTCAGCGACGAACTGCCGCAGATCACGGCGCACAGCGCCCGCGGCCGACTCACCGGCACCCGCAATGCAGAGGGGCAGACGCTGAGTTTGCGTGGTTTCGAGCTGGAGACCGGCGACGGACTGCGCATCGGCCCGACCGACATGGAGTTGCATCTGGCTTCGTCGGGGGGTGGATCGCTGCAGGCGAGCAGTGCCGATCTGGGCGTTGTCGTGCAGTTGTCCGCGCATCTGCCGATGTCGCAGGACATGCGTCAGGACATCGCCGCGCACGATCCGCGCGGACGGGTCGAAGACCTGCGCCTCGATTGGGTCACTGATTCCGGCCAAGCTGCCCTGACGCGTCTGGAAGCGCGTTTCAGTGATCTGGCGTTGCAACCGACCGATGCGCTGCCCGGCGGCGAAGGCCTCAGCGGCGAGGTGCGCGGCGACGGGAAGCAGGGCCGTTTCGTGCTGGCAAGCCGCGCAGCGGTGCTGGATATTCCTCAGGTTTTTTCGGAATCTCGACTGGAGTTTGATCGCCTTGATGCCGAAGGCGGCTGGAGCCAGGGTGCGCAGGGACTTGAAGTGCGCCTGGAGCGCGGTGCCTTCGAGAATGCGGATGTCACCGGGCAGGTGAGCGGTGTTTATCGGCCGGGCGTTGGTGAGCATGGTGAGGTCGACATCGCCGCGCGTTTGACACGCGCCGAGGGGCCGAGCGTGTGGCGCTACGTGCCGGACTACGTTGGCGAGTACACGCGCCGCTGGCTGCAAAGCTCGATCCGCGAAGCGCATGTGGATGACGCGCGCTTGAGTTTGCGCGGCGGCCTGGCGGACTTCCCCTTCGAGGATGGCTCGGGCGAGTTTGTAGTGACCGTCAACCTGCGCGACG
The DNA here is from genome assembly GCF_059703725.1 of Pseudazoarcus sp. NS34. Lineage (NCBI taxonomy): Bacteria > Pseudomonadati > Pseudomonadota > Betaproteobacteria > Rhodocyclales > Zoogloeaceae > Pseudazoarcus > Pseudazoarcus sp. NS34. The sequence goes on along the minus strand of NZ_BAAKIZ010000003.1, from coordinate 15,898 downwards.
GTTTGCTCGAATACGCCCCCGGCTGGCCGGCGATCGAAGGCATTGCTGCAACGCTGCGTTTCGAAGGGGCTGGAGCACGCATCTCGGCCACCGCCGGCAGCATTCTGGGGGTGCAGTTGCACGACGTGGTCGCGGACCTGCCCGATCTCGACATGCGGCGCCGCCAGCCAATGACCATACGCGGCGTCGCGCGCGGTGCCACCGCCGATTTCCTGCGCTTTGTTTCGGCCAGCCCGGTGCGTGAAAGCGTCAATGGCTTCACCGACGACATGACGGCTGATGGCGATGGCGAGTTGGAACTGACCCTGACCATGCCCTTGCACGACGTTGATGCAACGGCGGTGGAGGGCAGTTTTCGCTTTTCCGGAAACCGCATCGGCGTGGCCGACTGGCTGCCACCGGTCGAGAACGCCAGCGGCCGTGTGCAGTTTACCGAGAGCAGCTTCGGCATCGAGGAGGCCCGCGGTCAGGCCTTCGGTCGGCCCGTCCAGATCGCGGCGCGCACGGTTGCGCCGGGACAGGTGCGCTTCAAGGTCGACGGCGGTGTGTCGTCCCGCGCCCTGGGCGCGCTGTACGGCTGGCCGGCGTTGTCGCATTTGTCCGGCACCACTGGTTGGCAGGCGGAGGTGGCGGTGGGCGACGGCAAGACCCGGGTGGACGTGCGCTCGGATCTCGCCGGGATTTCGTCGAGCCTGCCGCACCCGTTCAACAAGCGCGCGAGCGAGGCATGGCCCGTCAAGGTCGAGGTGGGTTTCGCCGGGGAAACGCGCGATTTCGTCGGAAGTGTCGGCGACCGGCTGGCGTTTTCGATTTCGGGCCAGGGGGCGGACGAGCGGTTTCGTATCTCGCGTGGCGGGATCGCGGCGCGGGCGCCGTTGGACGTTCCACAGCGCGGCTTGTCGCTGGCGATGACGCTCGATGAACTCGATCTCGACGCTTGGCGTACGTTGCAGGAAGGCACAGCGGTCAGCGAAGCGCTGCCGTGGGCAAACGTCGACGTGGAGGTGGCCCGTCTGCGGGCCTTCGGCTATGAATTCACGGAATTTGAGTTGTCTGCAAGTGCCAGCGAAGGCGCGTGGGGCGGGCGTGTAGCCAGTGACGTGATCGGTGGCGGCTTCGCCTGGCATGACGAGGGCAAGGGGACGCTTGCCCTGCGTCTGGATCACTTGCGGTTGGGACGCCGGGACGCCGTCGAGACCGACCTGGTCAAGCTGTTGCGCGAAGAGGCCGCGCAGACCTCGCTGCCTAACATGGACGTGATTGCCGAACGCTTTTACCTCGGCGAGCGGTCTCTCGGGCGGCTTGATCTGCAAGCGCGCAATGAGGGCGGCGAGTGGCTGATCGACTCGGCCTCGATCGAAAGTGGTGATGCTCATCTCGTGGCCCGCGGCCGCTGGTTGCCGGGTGAAACGCCGACCACGCAGCTTGCGCTACGGCTCGAAAGCCCCGATCTCGGTGCGTTTCTGGGACGCATGGGGTATCCCGACATGGTGCGCGGGGGCACGGCGCTGCTCAGCGGTGATCTGGAGTGGCAGGGCGTGCCGACCCGCATCGACTACCCCAGCCTCAACGGCGCCTTCCGTGTAGATGCGCGGAAGGGCCGGTTTGCCCAGCTGGAACCCGGCGTTGGCCGCCTGCTCGGGGTGCTCAGCCTGCAGGCCTTGCCGCGTCGTCTGGTGCTTGATTTCCGTGACGTCTTCAGCGAAGGCTTTGCATTTGACCGGATCGGCGGCAACGTGAGCCTGCGCTCCGGCATCCTCAATTCGGAAGATTTCGAGATCGCCGGTCCGGCCGCCCGGGTTTGGATTGCCGGCACCGCTGACGTGATGAGCGAAACGCAGGATCTGAAAGTCGTCGTCCAGCCGACCCTGACCGATTCCGTGGCCATCGGGGCTGCCGCAGGAATGGTCAACCCGGTGGCCGGGCTGGTGGCGTATCTCGCCCAGAAGATCATGAACGACCCCATCGAACGGATGTTTGCCTACGGTTATGCGATCACCGGCAAATGGGATGATCCCCAGATTGTCGAGCTACCGGTGGGCAAGGGCCGGAGAGAACCGGAAGGGAAATCTGCCCAATGAGTCTGCCTGCGCCACTTCGCGTTGCTGCCTTGCAAACCGTTTCCGGTCCGGACGTCGATTCGAATCTGGAGCAGGTCGCGGCGCTCATTGAGCAGGCCGTGGGGCAGGGCGCGCAGGTGCTTGCGCTGCCCGAGTATTTCGCGCTGCTGTCGTCTGATGAACTGGCGAAAGTACGGGCCTGCGAGCGCCCGGGCGATGGCCCGATCCAGCGCTTTCTCGCTTCTGCCGCCTTGCGTCACGGAGTGTGGATTGTCGGTGGCACCATGCCGCTGACAGCCAGCGTGCCGGGCAAGGTGCGCAACAGCGTGCTGGTGTTCGATGCGCAGGGCCGGCAGGCTGCGCGCTACGACAAGATCCACCTGTTCGGTTTCGACAACGGTGGTGAGCGCTACGACGAGTCGCGTACCATCGAGCCAGGCGCGCACCCGGTGGCGCTGGAATCGCCGCATGGTCGCATGGGCCTTTCGGTGTGTTACGACCTGCGCTTTCCGGAGCTGTATCGTGCGCTGGGGCTGCCCGACATGATCTTCGTGCCGTCGGCCTTCACGGCAACGACGGGGCGAGCACACTGGGAAATCTTGCTGCGCGCGCGGGCAATCGAGAACCAGTGTTACGTCATCGCGCCGGCCCAGGGCGGCGAACATCCGGGCGGTCGGCGAACCTGGGGGCACACGATGATCATCGATCCATGGGGCGAAGTCCTGGCCTGCCGGGCCGAAGACGGCGCCGGGGTGGTCGTCGCCGACCTCCACCCGCAACGTCTGGCTACCGTGCGTCAGCAGCTACCCGCGCTGGCGCATCGCCGGATCGGTGCGGGAAACTGATACGACGGGATCGATCGCGCCACGCAGCGGTCCACTGCCGAAGCATTCACTACACGGAACAGACATGAATATCGCCACTCCTGCCCTTGCGGTCGCCGAACAGTACCTTCTCGCACCCTATGGTCTCGTCGATGGCGACATCGAGCGGGTGCTGGGCAAGCTGATGGGGCATCGGCTGGACTACGCCGACCTGTATTTCCAATATCACCGTGCCGAGAGCTGGAGCCTGGAAGAGGGCATCGTCAAATCGGGCAGTTTCGACATCGAGCAGGGCGTGGGGGTGCGCGCGATCAGCGGCGAGAAAACCGCCTTCGCCTATTCCGACGATATCTCGATGCCCGCGCTGGATGCGGCAGCCAATGCCACGCGGGCGATTGCCGACGCTGGCGAGGAGCGACGTATTGCGGTCGGTCGCGCAGCGGCACGCCCGCCGCTGTATCGCGGTGACGACCCTCTGGCTTCGCTGGGCGATACCGACAAGGTGCGCCTGTTGGAGCGGCTGGAGGGTTTCGCGCGGGCCGAGGATGCGCGCGTGACCCAGGTCATGGCCCATGTTGCGGGCTCGTGGGAAGTGGTCATGGTGGCGCGCAGCGACGGCCACATGGCGGCCGACGTGCGCCCGCTGGTGCGTGTTTCGCTGTCGGTCATCATGGAAGACGGCACGCGCCGCGAACAAGGCAGTGCCGGTGGCGGTGGGCGCTTTGACTACGCCTATTTCAGCGACGAGCGCTTGTGCGAATACGCCCGCGCGGCGGTGCATCAGGCGCGCACCAACCTGGATGCCGTGGCCGCCCCGGCCGGCACCATGACGGTCGTGCTGGGCTCCGGCTGGCCCGGAATCCTGTTGCACGAAGCCATTGGCCACGGGCTGGAGGGCGACTTCAACCGCAAGGGTAGTTCGGCCTTCTCGGGTCGCATGGGGCAGCAAGTGGCTTCACGTGGCGTCACCGTGGTGGACGACGGAACCCTGGCCGATCGCCGCGGTTCGCTCACCGTGGATGACGAGGGCAATCCGACTAATCGCACGGTGCTGATCGAGGATGGCATCCTCACCGGCTACATGCAGGACATGCTGAATGCGCGCCTGATGGGCGTGGCGCCAACCGGCAACGGCCGGCGCGAGTCCTATGCGCATCTGCCGATGCCGCGCATGACGAATACCTACATGCTGGGCGGCGACAAGCATCCTGAGGAAATCCTGCGTTCGGTCAAGAAGGGTCTGTACGCGGCGAACTTCGGTGGCGGTCAGGTCGATATCACCTCCGGGAAGTTCGTGTTCTCGGCGTCCGAGGCCTATCTGATCGAAGACGGCAAGGTGACACGTCCTGTGAAAGGCGCGACGCTGATCGGCAATGGCCCGGACGCGCTGACGCGCGTATCGATGATCGGCAACGATATGGCGCTCGATCCCGGCGTCGGCACATGCGGCAAGGATGGGCAGAGCGTACCTGTGGGGGTTGGTCAGCCGACGCTGCGCATCGACGGCCTGACGGTGGGCGGTACGGCTTGACGCACCGACTCCGGGTCACTCGACAGGCGATGTAAGGCGATGTTTGTAAGCGTCAGGCCAATGTCCTGATCGCGGCCCCGTCGGATCTCTTCCCTCCGGTGGAATCCGGCGTGGTTACGGCGTGTCAGACCGTGCAGGCCCACTCCGCGACTGGCTCAGCACGAGCCCAGGTACTTACCACCTTGAAACAAGTCATGGCGTCCGCGGCCTAGGGCGGCCTCTAGACTGCGTTCTTTGTAACCGCAGCCAGGAGTTCGCCATGTTCAACAAGCCCAATCTGTTTCCCAAGGCCGCAGAGAACGCAGCCAGCCGCAGCGCTGGACAGCGCAGCCCGGCGACGCCGTCGGCACAAGAGGCTTCGACGCAGCGTCGCCCGGCTGCAGGCGTTGCAAGTGCTGCGCCGAGCGCACCGCCGGCAGCCGCCGCGGCAGGGGAGGCTTCCGGGCGTGTACGTGATGACGGGGGCAAGCGCGATAGTCGCTTGATCGTCGGCCCGGACGTCAAACTCAAGGGCGCACAGATCCTCGACTGCGACACGCTGGTGGTGGAAGGGCGAGTCGACGCCACCATGGACAGCCGTGTGCTGCGCATCTCAGAGGGCGGCGCCTTTGAAGGCAAGGTCGGCGTGGACCTGGCGGAAATTCACGGTCGCTTCGACGGCGAGTTGACCGTGCGCGAACAGCTTGTGATCCACGCCAGCGGGCGCGTCAGCGGCAAGATCCGTTACGGCTCGATCTTCATCGAAGAAGGTGGCCAGATCTGCGGCGACATCATGGCCGCCGAGGCTGAGAAGGATGCTGCGCGAGGTGCCGAGCGCGGCGCTGCGCGTGAGGATGCGCAGGAAAGCGAAGCGCTGGCGGTCTGATCAGGGATTGGCCGCAACGCGTGCCGGTTGTTGTACGGGCGCGCTCGCGAACGACCATGCGCCTTCCCAGGCGTTGCGCACCTTGTTGGGATAGACGGCCTTGCCGAGGCTGCCGTTGTAGCGTCCCAGTGCGCGAAACAGGTCGCCCTTTTCGATGTCGAGGTAGTGCCTGAGGATGGTGCAGCCGTAACGCAGGTTCGTGCGACGGTGGAACAGGTTGTCGGCCGGGCGACCGATGACGTCGATCCAGAACGGCATGATCTGCATGTAGCCCTTCGCCCCGGCAGAGGAAACGGCGTATTTGCGAAAGCCGCTCTCGATCTGGATCAGGCCGAGCACGAGCTGAGGGTCGAGCCCTGCGCGGGTGGCCTCGTAATGCACGGTGTCGAGCAGGTCGAGGCGATCCGCTTCGTCCGGTAACCAGCGCTTCAGGCGCTGAGCCATCTCGGCACGCCAGGCTTGGTACTGCTGGTCCTCGCGCACGAGTAAAGGCGGCTGGTCGCTGATCGAGGCGTGCAGCGCAGCCCGCACGCTCTCGGACATCGGCTCGTACATCTGTGGCCCTGCCAGCGAGGACTGACCAGACCCCAGCAGCGCTGCAGCGCTGAGGGTCAGGACGGTTCGGCGGGCGAGGCGGCGCATGGTCAGTTGGCCTCGCGCAGGCAGGCCAGCACTTCGGCCGGTGCGACACGTCGGGCTTCGGCTTCACGACGGCCCTGGACTTCAACTACGCCTTCCTTCAGCCCGCGATCACCGACCACGACGCGCTGCGGCACACCGATCAGTTCCCAGTCGGCAAACATCGCGCCGGGGCGCTCGCCGCGGTCGTCGAGAATGACATCCACGCCGGCAGCAAGCAGCTCTTCGTAGAGCCGCGTTGCGGTTTCGCGCACGGCATCGGATTTGTCGAAGCCAACCGGGCAGATCACCACTTCGAACGGGGCGATGGCCGCAGGCCAGATGATGCCGCGCTCGTCATGGTTCTGTTCGATTGCGGCGCCAAGAATGCGCGAAACACCGATGCCGTAGCAGCCCATCTCCATGACCTGCTCGCGACCGCCTTCATCGACGAATTTGCAGTCAAGCGCGGCTGCGTACTTGCTGCGCAGCTGGAAGATATGGCCGACTTCAATGCCACGGCAGATCGCGAGCTGTCCTTTGCCATCGGGTGATGGGTCGCCGGCCACCACATTGCGCAGGTCGGCGACTTCCGGTTCGGCAAAATCGCGGCCGATATTGGCGCCGGTGTAGTGCCAGTCGTCCTGGTTGGCACCGACGACGAAGTCGGCCATCGCCGCGACGCTGCGATCCATTACCACGCGCCCCTTGAAGCCGACCGGGCCGAGTGAGCCAGGGGCTGCACCAAAGGCGGCCTGGATAGCCTCGGCGCTGGCGAACACCAGCGGGTCAGCAATGCCGTCCAGTTTCTGCGCCTTGATCTCGTTGAGCTCATGGTCACCACGCACCAGCAACAGCGCCGGGGCGCGACCGGCGTCGTCGTCACTTTCGACGACGATTGCCTTGACGGTATTTTCGGCGGGGATATTGAGGAAGCCAGCCAGGTCGGCGATGGTCTTGATGCCGGGAGTATGCACCTTCTTCAGGCCCGTGCCCGGAGCCGGGCGCGCGCTGGTCGGTGCCAGTGCTTCGGCCAGCTCGACGTTGGCGGCGTAGTCGGAATCGGGGTTGTAGGCGATGTCGTCTTCGCCGGTTTCTGCGATGACGTGAAATTCGTGCGAGCCGGTGCCGCCGATCGAGCCGGTGTCGGCCGCTACCGCGCGGAACTGCAGACCGATGCGCGAGAAGATGCGGTGATAGGTGTCGTACATGTTGCCGTACTCGCGCACCAGGTCGTCGTAACTGGCGTGGAAGGAATAGCCGTCCTTCATCAGGAACTCGCGCCCGCGCATGACGCCGAAGCGCGGACGAATCTCGTCACGGAACTTGGTCTGGATCTGATAGAAGTGGCGCGGCAGCTGGCGGTAACTCTTGAGCTCGCGGCGTGCCATGTCGGTAATCACTTCCTCATGCGTCGGGCCGACGACAAAGTCGCGGTCATGGCGATCCTTGAAACGTAGCAGTTCAGGGCCGTAATGCGCCCAGCGGCCGGACTCCTGCCACAACTCGGCCGGCTGCACGGCGGGCATCAACACTTCGATGGCGCCCGCGCCATTCATCTCGTCGCGCACGATGTTCTCGACCTTGCGCAGGCAACGCAGCCCCATCGGCATCCAGGTGTAGATGCCTGCTGCGACCTTGCGGATCAGGCCGGCGCGCAGCATCAGTTTGTGGCTGGCGACTTCGGCGTCCGAAGGGGCTTCCTTGAGGGTGGAGATGAAGAACCTGCTGGCGAACATCGTGGGCTTCCGGGAAAAGTGGTTGTGTAAATCGTGGGCATTCTATCAGCGGGCCGCCGGCAAGCGCCTTAACACAGCGGGTGCCGTGCTTTCCAAGCCCCCGCAAGTGTGGAAAAATCAACCCAACTGAACGAATCAAGGGTTCCGGCATGCTCGATCGTGAGGGCTATCGCCCAAACGTCGGCATCATCCTGGTCAACGGGCGCAACGAGGTTTTCTGGGGCAAGCGGATTCGCGAGCATTCCTGGCAGTTCCCGCAAGGTGGCATCAAGCACGGCGAAAGCCCGCAGCAGGCCATGTACCGGGAGTTGTTTGAGGAAGTCGGGCTCAAACCCGAACATGTGAAGATCCTCGGGCGCACGCGTGGCTGGTTGAGGTACGACGTCCCGAAAAACTGGATACGCCGTGAGTGGCGTAGTTCCTATCGTGGGCAGAAGCAGATCTGGTTCCTGCTGCGGCTGACTGGGCGCGACAGTGATGTTTCGCTGCGCGCCAGCAAACATCCGGAGTTCGATGCTTGGCGCTGGCATGAGTACTGGGTGCCGCTGAATACCGTCATCGAGTTCAAACGTCAGGTGTACCAACAGGCCTTGTCCGAGCTGTCGGCCATCCTGTTCCGGCCGGTCTTGCCGGAACTGCCACCGGAGTACAGGGATTTTGCGGTCGAACGCGAAACCTGAATCCATCAGGCGCCGGATCGGGTAGGGGCGGCAGAAGGGCGTGCGGACCCGGTCTGCCGTCGAGAGGGCGAACAGAGGATTAGTGGATGTTGAGCAGAGCAAAGTGTGGCTTTGCCGGTGTGTTGTTTGCAGCCGGCTTGCTGGCGCCGTTTTCGGCGTTGGCGCAGGGATTTCTGGTGGATCCGGATGAGAACTGGCAGGAGGCCGAGGTGCCGATGCCGCCCCCAGTGCAAACCGATCACTTGCGGGAGTTCGAGGTCAGCGCGGCTTCTTCCAACCGTTTCTTTGTCGATGAATCTTCGCTGGACGTTGGTCCTGACTATGTCGTGCGTTTCGTGATGCTCATCCGGGGCAGCGGCGGGGCGGAAATGGTGACCTACGAAGGCATTCGCTGCACCACCGCCGAATACAAGCTGTACGCTCACGGGCGCCCCGATGGCGAGTGGGTGCCGCCACGGCGCTCCGAGTGGAAGCCCTTGCGCTCAGCGCGCGCGTATCTTCCTCAGGCTGCGCTCGCCATAAACTACCTGTGTGACGGCGTTGCCCCGCCAGCTTCGCGCGACGCCGCCTTGCGTGGCCTGAGAAATGGCGTCGATCGGTGGCGAAGCTGACGTGATGAGCGTGGATAACTTCATCATCCATTTCGACAAGGTCTTGCGCACGCTTGGCGCGCCGGCCAGGACGGTTCGTCCGCTACCGGGGGCAGAGCTTCCAGACATCGAGATGTCGGCTCAGGAGCGTTCGCTGACCGCTGCGCTGATGCGTGTGAATCATTGCGGAGAGGTCTGCGCTCAGGCCTTGTACCAAGGGCAGGCCATTACGGCACGCGATCCGGCCATCTGTGCAGAGTTGGAGCGCGCGGCCGTAGAAGAGACCGAGCACCTCGCCTGGACCGAGCATCGTATCTCCGAGCTGGGAGGGCGCAAGAGTGCGCTCAATCCGCTGTGGTATGCAGGTTCGCTCGCCATGGGAATGCTTGCCGGCCGGGCAGGGGACCGATGGAATCTGGGTTTTTTGGCCGAAACCGAGCGCCAGGTTGAGGCGCACCTCAATGGGCATCTCGGTCGGGTCCGTCAGGATGACCGGCGGACCCGGGCAATCCTTGAGCAGATGTCCGAAGATGAAGTCAAGCACGCCCAAACCGCTACGCGTCTGGGGGCGGCCGAGTTGCCGACTCCGGTAAAGACCGGGATGCGCTGGATGGGCCGGCTGATGACCACGCTGGCCCATCGCATTTAGTTCGTCAGTCTGCTTCGACGATTTCCCAAGTGTGCTCGATGCTCGCGGTCTTTCCGAGCATCACGGATGCTGAGCAGTACTTCTCGGCAGACAAGTGTACGGCGCGTTCTACTGCCTCTGGCTTGAGGTTCTTGCCGGTGACGGTGAAGTGGAAGCCGATCCGGGTGAACACCTTGGGGTCGCTGTCGGCGCGTTCTGCAACCAGCTTTGCAGTGCAGCCGCGAATGTCGTGGCGCCCGCGGCGCAGAATCATAACTACGTCGAATGCACTGCAGCCGCCTGCACCGACCAGCATCATTTCCATCGGTCGCGGCGCCATATTGCGGCCGCCTGCATCTGGCGCCCCGTCCATCGTCACGAGGTGGCCGGAGCCGGTCTCTGCGACGAAGCTCGCGCCATCAAGCCATTTGATCGTGCACTCCATTCTTGAATCCTCTCGGGTTGTTCGCCCTGCAGGTGGGCTTTATAAGAGCACGATTCTAGCGGAAGCAGGGGGCGCGGCGGCCTGTTGTAGCAGGGCAAAGGGCATCAAATCCGCGATAAGAGTCTTTTATATTCGCATCAGAACATTTGTTGTGCATTGCACAAATTTTTCTTGCTACGTATCGGCTCAGCGGAGATAATTCTCCTCAGTGAGATCGGGCTTGCCCAATCTCGACCGATGTCTCCTCCACCCTCCTCCTTTGGTGTGGATTTACGCAGTCCGGTAAACTCCGGGCTGCGTTTTTTTTACCTACGGTCTGACGAAGGAGTGGTTTGACATCACGCTCCAGAGTCCTATATCATCCCGTGCTTTCCGTTTGATGGCCCTCGCGTGGCCGGACAAGAATCGAGGATTCAAATGAAAACGTTTTCTGCCAAGCCGCATGAGGTCAAGCGCGACTGGTTTGTTGTCGATGCGTCAGACAAGGTGCTTGGTCGTCTTGCGGCTGAAGTTGCTCGTCGCCTGCGCGGCAAACACAAGGCGATTTACACGCCTCACGTTGATACCGGTGACTTCATTGTCGTCGTCAACGTCGACAAGCTGCGCGTGACCGGCAACAAAGCCCAGGATAAGAAGTACTACCGTCACAGTGGCTTCCCGGGCGGTATTTACGAAACCACTTTTGCAAAGATGCAGCAGCGTTTTCCCGGCCGTGCGCTTGAGAAAGCTGTCAAGGGCATGCTGCCGAAGGGCCCGCTGGGCTACGCCATGCTGAAGAAGCTGAAGTGCTATGCCGGTGCCGAGCACCCGCATGCTGCGCAGCAGCCCAAAGTTCTCGAGATCTGACAGGAGCCCATCAATGGCTGTGAGCTACAATTACGGCACCGGTCGTCGCAAGACGGCGGTAGCACGTGTTTTCATGAAGCCGGGTTCCGGCAGCATCGTTGTCAACGGCAAGCCGGTTGACGAGTTCTTTTCGCGCGAAACGGGTCGTATGGTCGTTCGTCAGCCTCTGGTGCTGACCGACAACGCCACTCGTTTCGACATCATGGTGAACGTCACCGGTGGTGGTGAGTCGGGGCAGGCTGGCGCAGTCCGTCATGGCATTACCCGCGCGCTGATCGATTTCGACGTGGATTTGAAGCAGGTTCTGCGTAAAGCCGGTTTCGTAACGCGTGATGCCCGCGAAGTTGAGCGTAAGAAAGTCGGCTTCCGCAAGGCGCGTCGCCGCAAGCAGTTCTCCAAGCGCTGATCGCGTCTGGATGCTTGTCAAAGGCCGCCCATGGGCGGCCTTTGTCTTTTCAGGTTCGCGCATTACTCGCTCAGGCGAAGACAGGAGGAGCAATGATCAAGGTTGGAGTTGTCGGAGGTACGGGCTACACCGGTGTGGAGTTGCTCAGATTGCTGAGCATGCATCAAGGCGTTGAGCTCTCGGCGATTACGTCACGAGGCGAGGCGGGGATGCCGGTTGCCGACATGTTTCCGAGCTTGCGTGGGCGCGTGGGCCTGTCATTCGTGACGCCGCAGGAAGCCGGGCTTGACCAGTGCGATGTCGTGTTCTTCGCCACTCCCAACGGCATTGCAATGCAGCAGGCTGCAGAGTTGGTTGCTGCGGGTGTCCGAGTCATTGACCTTGCTGCTGACTTCCGTATTCGTGATGTGGCTGAGTGGCAGAAGTGGTATGGCATGGAGCATGTGTCGCCCGAGCTGGTGGCCGAGGCCGTTTATGGTCTGCCCGAAGTCAACCGTCAAGCCATCCGTACAGCGCGCGTTCTGGCGAATCCCGGGTGCTATCCAACTGCCGTTCAATTGGGTTTCCTCCCTCTGGTAGAGGCAGGCGCAGTCGAGCTCGGAAATCTGATTGCTGATTCAAAATCAGGGGTTTCCGGTGCAGGGCGGAAAGCTGAAGTACGCACCTTGTTTGCTGAGGCTGCCGACAACTTTCAGGCGTATGGCGTGTCGGGACATCGGCACCTGCCTGAAATCCGTCAGGGCCTGGGCAGTGTTGCTGGCTCTCCGGTCGGCCTGACGTTTGTGCCGCACCTCGTGCCAATGATCCGCGGTATTCATGCCACGCTTTACGGTCGTCTGACGCGCGACATCGACGTGCAAGCGCTTTTCGAAGCGCGCTTCAAGGACGAGCCGTTTGTCGATGTCATGCCGGCAGGGCGGCATCCGGAGACTCGTTCGGTGCGGGCGAGCAATATCTGCAGGATTGCGGTGCATAGACCGCAAGGCGGCGATACGGTCGTGGTTCTCTCGGTGATCGATAATCTTGTCAAAGGCGCCGCGGGGCAAGCCGTTCAGAACATGAACATCATGTTCGGCTTTGATGAGCGAAGCGGCCTGGAGGTGGTTCCCGTCAGCCCCTGACGAGCGTAAGCTTGACGCATTGCTGAGATGGCGTCGGAACTTGCCGTCGTGGTCCGCATCAAATGCACAAACAGAGCGTTTGCGAAGTTTCGCGGCGCCGTGGTTCCCCAGGAGAGAATATGAGTACGACAACCGACATGCAGGACCTGCTGGTATTTACCGACAGCGCAGCCAACAAGGTTCGAGAGTTGATTGACGAGGAAGGCAACCCGGATCTCAAGCTGAGAGTTTTTGTCTCCGGTGGTGGCTGCTCCGGATTCCAGTACGGCTTCACCTTCGACGAAGAAGTTGCGGAGGATGACACTGCGCTGGAGAAGAACGGGGTGACATTGCTAATCGACTCGATGAGCTATCAGTACCTGTCTGGCGCCGAAATCGATTACTCGGAAGGCCTGGAAGGTGCCCAGTTCGTGATTCGCAACCCGAATGCGACGAGTACCTGCGGCTGTGGCTCTTCGTTCTCGGTTTGATTGGCAGGACGCAGCGCAAAAAAAAGAGGGCTTAGGCCCTCTTTTTTTGCGTGCTCTCTTTGGCGGTCAGCGTGCGGTGTTCTCTGCAACGCGCGTCGGCTCGTGGTTGAGCAGATCAAGTCGCGCCATCATTGCTTCGGCTCCGCGTTTGAAGTTGGCCAACTCCTTCTTCTCGAGCGGCTTGACCGGGGGAAGGGCAACCTTCAGAGGATCGCGCGGCACGTTGTTGACGCGGATCTCGTAATGCAGGTGCGGGCCGGTGGCCCAACCGGTCATGCCAACATAGCCGATCATGTCGCCTTGCCGAACGCGCTGTCCGCTTTTCAGGCCGCGCGCAAAACCGTTGAGGTGCGCATAAAGGGTGGAGTAGCCGTCGCGATGTTCGACAATGATCGTTTTGCCGTAACCATTCTGGTTGCCGACAAAGCGAACCCGACCATCCGATGACGCCATGATCGGTGTGCCCGACGGTGCCGCAAAGTCGGTCCCGTTGTGGCTGCGCCAGCGCTTGTGAATGGGGTGCATGCGGCGCCCAAAATTCGAAGAGATACGCGTGAATTCAAGCGGATAACGCAGAAACGCCTGGTTCAAGCCCCGTCCGTCCGGAGTGTAATATGCCTCGTTGCCATCGGCCTCGCGATGCAGGATTACCCGGTGCGCCTTGCCTTGGTTCTTGAATTCGGCGGCAAGAATGCGCCCTGTGCGGATCGGAATCCCGTTGTCGTAAACTGTCTCGTAGACCACGCTGAACTGGTCGCCACTGCGGATGTCGCGGGAGAAGTCGATCTGCGTGCCGAAGATTTCGGCAAAGCGGCTTGCGACGCTGTCCGGTACACCAGCCGAGTCGGTGGCGCCGAAAAGCGAATGCGTAATCGTGGCGGAGCGCATTTCGACCAGCGTTTCGATTGCAAGCGCATCGCCGCCCGAAACTGCAAAGGCCTCGCCGTCACGTTTGACGATGAAGCGCTCGCTGCCGCGCGAGATGGGCATGTTCAGCGAGACGAGCTTGCCGCCCGGGGCAACCATGGCCACCAGCGATCGACCGGCACGCAGCTGCCGCAGCACGTCGCGCATTTCACTGTTGTTGTTCAGGAAGGCCCAGGCTTCACTGTCTTCGACCCCTAGGCGGCGGAAGATGGACTGCAGGGTGTCGCCGGGCTGAATTCGCTCATTGAAGACGTAGGGGAGGGTCGAGGCGAGTTCAATGGCTTCAATGCCGGGCGTGCCGAGTCGCTCGACAACGGTCTCCTGCTCAAACGGCGGCGCGCTGTTGCCCGGAGGGTCGGCGGTTGCGGCCACGACAGCAAGCGCAGAGGCTATGAAAAACGCGATTGAAAGCGGAATCCGCTTGGGTCTGCTGGGCAGTTGAGTTGATTCCGTTAGAATCCCGTTTTCTCTGAGCCGCATGAGAATCCTTTGAAGCAAAAAAATTTTGTGAATTCTAGCAAACGCGTAGGAAAAAGTACAAAGCAATCAAGTCGTTCGCGACGTTTCGGAAGGTAAATCGGAGATTTTCATGATCGATGTCGAAGCTTCGCTCGATTTCATCAAGCGTGGGGCCGAAGAATTGCTCGTCGAGAGCGAACTGATTGACAAGCTGAAGAGCGGCCGCCCGCTCCGGGTGAAGGCCGGTTTCGACCCCACTGCGCCGGATCTGCATCTCGGTCATACGGTGCTGATCAACAAGCTCCGGCACTTTCAGGAGCTTGGCCATCACGTCATGTTCCTGATCGGCGACTTCACCGGCATGATCGGTGACCCGTCGGGCAAGAACGCGACGCGCCCGCCGCTGTCGCGGGAGCAGATTGAGGCTAACGCCCGCACTTACTGCGATCAGGTCTTCAAGATTCTCGATCCGGATCGCACTGAGGTCTGCTTCAATTCCACATGGATGGAGCAGCTTGGCTCCGCCGGGATGATCCGTCTGGCCTCTCACTACTCAGTTGCCCGGATGCTGGAGCGGGATGATTTCTCGAAGCGCTACGCCGGCGGTCAATCAATCGCGATTCACGAGTTCCTGTACCCGCTGTGTCAGGGATATGACTCCGTCGCGATGAAGGCCGACGTCGAGTTGGGCGGCACCGACCAGAAGTTCAACCTCCTGGTCGGTCGGGAGCTGCAGCGCCACTACGGGGTCGTGCCGCAGTGCGTTCTGACGATGCCGCTGCTGGAAGGTCTCGATGGCGTGAACAAGATGTCGAAGTCCCTCGGCAACTACATCGGAATCGCTGAGCCTGCGCGGGAGATCTTCGGGAAATTGATGTCCATCTCGGACGATCTGATGTGGCGTTACTACGAGCTTTTGTCGTTCCGCTCCTCGGCGGAGATTGCTCGTTTGCGTGAAGAGGTTTCCGGCGGTCGTAATCCCCGCGACGTCAAGGTGCTACTTGCGCAGGAGATCGTCGAGCGTTTCCATGATCGCAGGGCTGCGGAGGAGGCGCTTGAAGAGTTTGATGCCCGTTTCCGCCGCGGAGCGTTGCCCGACGATATGCCGGAGCTCGTGTTGCAGGGGGAGGGCGGTGGTCTTGCCATCGTTCAGGTGCTGAAGCAGTCCGGGTTGACGGCCAGTACCTCCGAAGCCATTCGGATGATCGAGCAGGGGGGGGTGCGGCTGGATGGAGACAAGGTCGATGATCGCGGCCTGATGGTGGCGGTTGGCAGCAAGGTTGTTCTGCAGGTTGGGAAGCGTCGTTTTGCTGCCGTCGAAATTGTTTGAGCTTGGCCGCTTGACACCTTCGGTTTGGTCTATATACTGCGCCCCTCTTCGCCGCTGAAAGTGTTGTGTTTAGCGGAGTTGAGGGGTTTGAGGGGTTCTTCAGCGGGTTGTAGAAATTGTGCTGAGGGGCTTGACGAGGTGGGGTAGTTTGTACATAATCTCGCTTCTTCGCTGCCGGGTGGCAGCGGTTCTTTAAAAATTTGGACAATCGATAAGTGTGGGTGCTTGGTTGATTGTGGATCCACGGAGCCTTCGGGCTCCGAGAATCACAAAGATTGAGTGCTCATATGTCAGTTTTGACTTTGAGTGCTGTGGATTGAACTTAAGAGTTTGATCCTGGCTCAGATTGAACGCTGGCG